>JAFLCU010000017.1 GCA_017303355.1 Caulobacterales bacterium
CGCCCGAAGGCGTGGTGCTGATCTCCGGCTTTGAAGTTGGCGCGGCGTTGCCGGACGGCCGCTGGCTGGTGATGCGCCAGGGGCGCAACTGGGCCGAGCTCGGCTGGATCGCGCGCGCGGCGGGCATCATCGGCGGCACGCTGTTGTTGCTGTCAGTGTTGGCGCTTCTGTTCGCGCGTTATCTGACGCGGCCCATTCGCAGCTTCTCGGATGCGGTGCAAGCCGTCGGCGTCAATCCGCAAAGCGAGCCGGTGCGTGAGGAGGGCCCGCAAGAATTGCGCGGCGCGGCGCGCGCGGTAAACACGATGCAGGCGCGTCTGCGGGCGCTGATCGCGGATCGCACCAAGACGCTGGCCGCTGTCGCGCATGATATGCGCACGCCGCTGATGCGTCTGCGCTTGGCCGCCGAGAACGCGCCGCCCGAGCAGCGCGAGCGCATGGCCAAGGAGATCGGCGAGGTCGAAGCGCTGGTCGCCAGCTTCATCGCCTTCGCGCGCGATGATCCGGCCGAGGAGGCGCGTGTGCGCCTCGATCTGGCCGCGCTGCTGCAGAGCATCGCGGATGATCATTGCGAGGCGGGGCGCGATGTTACGTTTGCCGGCGACGAGCGGCTGGTGGTGACGGGTCAATCGCTGGGGCTGAAGCGCCTGTTCGGCAATCTGGTGGAGAACGCGCTGAAATACGGCGCGGTGGCGCGCATCAAGCTCGCGCACGAGGAAGGCTGCGTCGTCATTGACGTTGAGGATGACGGCCCGGGCATTCCGGCCGCGCAACGCGAAACCGTGTTCGAGCCATTCGTGCGCTTGAACGAGGAGGGCACGCGCGGCGCGGGGCTTGGCCTTGCCGCCGCGCAATCGATCGCGCGCGCGCATGGCGGCGAGATTGTCATCCTTGACGCAGAGAGAGGCGCCCTGGTGCGCGTGACGCTGCCGCTTTGATCCGTTGATCCACCCGCGCTACGATCCGCGAAGGCCGGAGAGTGAGCATGGCGCGGTCAGCGGCGAAGAGCAGACTAAAGCCGCCTTATCTCAAGCGGATATCCTTGCTTGACGACATCCCGCGCGCCGCCTTTGCGGATTTTCCACTTTCGCTGCCCGCGCTGCGTGGCGGTTTGGATGTCGAGCTCACAAGCCCCATCACAATTGTCGTCGGCGCCAACGGCTCCGGGAAGTCCACCATTCTTGAAGCGATCGCTAGCCATTGCGGGTTCGCACTCACGGGCGGCAACAAGAATATTGCGCATCGATCCAGCGAACACGAGCATCTCGCCGACTTCTTGCGATTGTCGTGGTTGCCGAAAATGACGGAAGGCTTCTTCTTTCGCGCAGAAACCTTCTTTCAATTCATCGATACGATTGATCAACTGGCCGAGGAAAGTGGTGCGAGAATCTACGACAGCTATGGCGGCGTCTCCATGCGGGAGAGAAGTCATGGCCAATCTTTCATGGCGGTGTTTGAGAATAGATTTGGCCGACGTGGTCTGTATCTGATGGACGAACCGGAAGCAGCGCTCTCGCCGCAACGGCAGGTGGATTTTCTGCACCTTCTGCGTCGTCTTGAGCGCGAAGGTCAAAGCCAGATCATTATGGCGACGCATTCGCCCATGCTCATGGCCTATCCGTCGGCAACGCTGCTGGAGGTCTCGGATGCGGGCCTAAAGCCCATAGAGTTTCACGAGACTACTCATTTTAAGATTTGGCGTCAGTTTGCATTGAATCCCGACGGTTTCATGGCCGGTGTGATGATGGATGCCGACGAAGCTGCCGATGCCTCGGACGACGATTGAGGCATCGTTCCCCACGGGCATGCTTTTCATATCCTATCATTGGCCTAAGCTTGTCCCAACACCAAGGGAGTGAGCTATGCGTTCGCCGATTTGCGACATGCTGGGCATTGAGTTTCCGCTATTGGCGTTTTCGCATTGCCGCGATGTGGTCGCGGCCGTGTCGCGGGCGGGCGGCATGGGCGTGTTCGGCGCCGTCGGCATCTCGCCCGAGCGTTTGCGCGAAGAGCTTGATTGGATCGACGCGCATTGCGGCGGCAAGCCTTATGGCGTCGACCTCATCGTGCCGAACGAGTTCGAAGGCAAAGGCCAGAAGTTCGACGCCGATCAGCTGATCGCGGCGGTGCCGTCGGCGCACAAAGATTTCGCCGCGGGCCTGCTCAAACAATATGGCGTAGATGCGAGCGGGCTCGACGAGATGCGCCGCAATTCGACGAACTTCGCGATGAATTTGCGTGAGGAGGGTGCGGCGTCGAGCCTTGATGTGGCGTTTCAATATCCGATCAAATTGATCGCCAACGCGCTGGGCGTGCCGCCGAAAGCGATGCTGGAGAAGGGCAAGCAGCATGGCGTCGCGGTGGCGGCGCTTGTCGGCGCCAAGGAGCACGCGATCGCGCAGGTGCAGGCGGGCGTCGATATTCTTGTGGTCGCGGGCGGCGAGGCGGGCGGCCATTGCGGCGATGTCTCGACCATGGTGCTGGTGCCCGAGGTGGCGGATGCGGTGCGCAAGATCGGCGCCGCGACGCCGATTCTCGCGGCCGGCGGCATCGTCACCGGCGCGCAGATGGCGGCGGCGATGTGCATGGGTGCGGCGGGCGCATGGTGCGGCTCGGTGTGGCTGACGACGACGGAGGCGGAAACCAATCCGGTGGTGAAGGAAAAGATGTTGGCCGCTTCCTCGCGCGACACAGTGCGCTCGCGCTCGCGCACCGGCAAACATTCGCGCCAATTGCGCTCGCCATGGACGGATGCGTGGGAGAGCGACAAAGCGCCGAGTCCATTGCCGATGCCGCTGCAATCGTTTGTCTCCGAACCGGCGCTACGGCTGGTCGATAAGCTCGCCGAAGGCAATCACGAGGGCGCCAAGCAATTGGCCACCTATTGGGTCGGCCAAGGCGTGGGCCTGATGAACGAGACCATGAGCGCGGGCGCGGTGGTGCAAAAGTTCAAGGAAGATTTCTTGGCGGCGTACGAACGGCTGGGTGGGTTTCTCGAAGACTGAGGACCGCGCCACGCGCCGCCTTCGACAAGCTCAGGGTGGCGCGCATGCGGGTGCTGCGCTTGGCGCTGAGTTTGTTGAAAACCGCGCGTTCGCCAAACGGGCCTCAGCCCAAGAAGATTGCGCCCGAGGCGTTTGGCCGTTGATCGTGGGGAGCGCGGCGGAGCCGCGCGCTCCAACCTGTAAACAGGCAGCGCGTTTGGCCGCTGCTTGCGGCTGCAAGAGCGGTTGGAGACGTTCGGCGCTGTGTTGGGTTCAGCTTGTGTCGGGGAGAGTCGCCACGGGATGCAGCAGATTGCGCGCGGCGTTGTAGGAGCCGTGCGCGGCTTTGGCGCAGAGCTCGGGCGGCACGTGCGGCGAATCCCAGGGGCGGCCGAGCGCCAGTTTCACCGCGAGGCGCGGGAAACGTTTCAGCTTGCGCGCCAGGCGCAGGATGGCGCGGCGCGGCTGTTTCAACAGATGCTGCAGCGCCAAGATACGGCGCGCGTAGCGTTTGTGCGGCGGCGTCGGTTCGCGCCGGCTTTTGAGGCGCGCGATCAGTGACGAGCGATAGTGCGCGCGGCGGATTTCAGCGACGCTGGTCGGCGCGCCGAGCAAAGTGATGCGGGCTGGATGCTGCTTGGGCTTGGGCCAGAGCTTGAACGGATAGGTGCGCTTGCGTTCTTTCTTCTCGGCTGGCGCTGGCGGCTCCTTCTTCTTCGCGAACGGATCGCGCTTTTTCGGCGGCATCAAGGTGAGGCGATCGACTTCCATCACCAGCACTTTGCGCACGAAGCTTTCGAGCGCCGCGATCCAATGTTGCAGACGCGGGATCTGACTCTTGCACAAACCCAACGCCGCGATGTCGGCGGCCGTGCCCATGACGAAGCACATGCGCACGAACATGGCGCGCGCGGCGCGCCAAAGCTCGGCGGTGGGGTCAGTGCAGGCGGCGGGGGTGAAAATCATGCACGCATTGTACGCGCGTTTTGGCGGGGGCGGATAAGATTGGTTCTATCCATGCGCGTGCGGCGCGATTTGCGTTGATGCGATTGGGATTTTGACGCGCGAGCGCGCGCTCTATCCCTGGATACACGGTCCCACCCTCTCGGCGGCGCTGGCGCTCATGTCAAAAAGCAGGAGCGCGGCGCTCCAACCTGTAATTACGCAGCGTAGGCGCGGCGCGCTCAGGCATCGCGCTATTCGCTGCCGCGAAATCTGCCGTCGCCTTCTTCGGTCACGAGCACGACGCCGGGGTTTTCTGGGGCGATGTCTTCGAAGAGGCCGATGTCGAGGTCTTGTTGCGGTTCGGGGCCGCGCATTGGGGCGGCGACGCGCTCGGAGAGTTCGATGCGTTCGGCGGGGGCGAGGGGCGCGGCCACGCCCGGCGCATGCATCGGGCGCCAGAAGCTGACGCGCACGGCGAACTTGCCTTCGCGCTCGACGATCTCGGCCAGGCCATTGCGCACCAGATCGCCCCAGCGCTTCATCAGCTGCTTGTGATCGACATAGAGATTGGCCAGCACCTCGCTTGCGAGTTCGGCCGGCGCTTCAAGCAGGGCGCGCGCTTCCTCGGGCGTGCGGGCATGGCCGATCGGCTTCTTTACAGCGGCTTCGCCGCCGCGCGCCACGGGCGCGGGCGGGGCGGGGCGCCAATAGCGCATGGTCACGCGCCAGCCGTCGCGCCAGATGAGTTCGTAGAGTCCGGTCCCGTACAATTCCGGCACCGCCTGTTCGGCGGCCTCCGGCGTCTCGAACGGGTCCGGCAATTCCTCGACGGCCAGGAACACTGGGCCACCCGCGAGCGAGGTCGCTTCGTCCTCCGTGCGGGCGCGCGGCGCATCGGGATGCCGCGCCGCCGCCAGATTCGCCGCTAAGGGGAAAATGCTCACCGGAACCTTGTCCACGGGCCCGGCTTCGACATCGCCTTGTCATCGCACGGAGCCAAGTTAGAACATCTAGTTTCGGCTAAAATGGGTGAGGAGCCAAGCATGTTGCATCGTCGCTGGAGTTTGGCCGCGTTGGTTCTGGCGCCCGTGCTGGCGCTGGGCGCGTGCGACCAGATCGGCCAGATGATCGAAGACATGCGCGGCGAGCAGGCCGAGGGCCCAGGGCCCGCGCCGCTTGACAATGTGCCGCTTGAGGCGCGCGCGCTGGCGGGCTCGGTGCAGCCGCAGGATCAATTGCAGGCGATGCTTGCGCCGGAGCCGGTGCTGATCGCGCCCGGGCAGATCCTGGTTGGCGCGCAAGTCGAACAGGAATTGGCCGAGACCGCGAACGAGATGGGGCTCGCCAGCAATTTCGTGCGCTCGCTGCGCGCCAATGGCGCGGAAGCTCTGGAGCAATTGCCGGAGAACGTGATCGCGCAAGTGCGCGAACGCGCCGAGGCGGAAGCGTCGAGCGCTGCGCGCAGTGCGGCGCGCGATGTGCTGAGCCGCTTGGGCGTGGAAGGCGAGATCGTCGTACGCCCGGGCGGGGTTGTGACGGTGAACCTTGCGAGCGTGAGCGCCAGCCCGACGGCGATGCGCTTCGCGCAGCAGGGCGGCGAGGCGGCGGCGCGGGAAATTCCAGACGCGATCGAATGGAACGAAGCTGATCGTTGCCCGCGCATCGTGACGCAAGGCCAATTGGAGAGCGACGTGGCGCTCGCCACGCGCTGCGCCATCGCGCGGCTGCAGGCGTCGCGCCAGTTTGAATATGTCGAGCCGAATTATATCGCCTCGTCCGGCTTCACCTTGCCGCCGCGCCGCGATCCAGCGCCAGCGCCGACGCCGACGACGCCCCGGCCGACTCCGACAACGCCCACGCCAACGACTCCCACGACGCCAGCGCCGACGCCGATTGTCGGCGGCGTGCCGAACGATCCGCTCTACGCGCTGCAATGGCATTATCGCGCGCACGGGACGGGTGCTGGGCAATCGCCGGGCGGCGCGGGCTTCGTCTCATTCTGGGAGAGCCGGCAGATCGGCTCGCGTACGGTGCGCGTCGCGGTGCTCGATACCGGGCTCGACACCTCGCATCCAGATATTGGCGGCTCGCCGAACGTGGCCGCCGGCATCGATCTCATCAACAATGTCGAGCGTGGCGGCGACGGCGACGGCGTCGACGCGGATGCGAACGATTCTGGCGATCGCTGCGGCACGGCGACGGAGAATTCCTACCACGGCACGCACGTGGCCGGCACGATTGGCGCGGCGGTGACGAACGATCGCCGCGGCGTCGCCGGCGGCGCATGGGATGTCACGGTGATCCCGGTGCGCGTGCTTGGCCGCTGCGGCGGCGAATTGGCCGATATCGTCTCCGGCATTCGCTGGGCGGCGGGTATCGCGCCGGCGGTGAACGCGGCGGGCCAGCAGATCGTCAACCGCAATCCGGCCGACATCATCAATATGAGCCTTTCGATTCAGGCGCCGTGCCCGGCCTCGATGCAAGCGGCGATCGACGCGGCCGTGGCGCGCAATGTCGTGGTCGTGGCGGCGGCGGGCAACAAGGCCAATCAGGCGCGGCTCTACGCGCCGGCCAATTGCAACAATGTCATTGTCGTCGGCGCCAATGACGCGCGCGGCGGCGTCTCGCCCTATTCGAATTTCGGCCCCGAGATCGATCTGATGGCGCCGGGCGGCGATATGTTCACCGATAGCGACGGCGATGGCCGGCCCGACGGCGTGCTCTCCACGCGCGCGACTCAAAGCGGCTGCTACGACCCGGTGAACTCGAACTCGACGGAGCGCTGCTATTATTCGTTCCTGCAGGGCACCTCGATGGCCGCGCCGCATGTGTCGGCGGCGCTGGCGTTGCTGGCGTCGCAATCGGGGCTACGCGGCGCGCAGCTTGAGGACGCGCTGTTCACGCGCGCGATCGCGCCGCACGCGCCGAATTACGGCGAGATCGAATGCGCGCGCTCGCGCAACGCGACGCCGATCGCGACGGGTTCGCCGACCTGCGCGCGGCCGAGCGGGCGAGGGCTGCTTGATCTTACGCGCGCCGCGCAGGGAGCCTCGCCGCCATGAGGCTCGCCGCGCTGCGCAATTGGGGCATGGCCGTGAGCGGCGCGCTGATGGCTGGGCTGATTGTGTTCGCGCTGCAGCCGACGCCGGCGGCGGAGGCGCAGCCGCAAGCTGCCGCTGAATTGGCGCAGGCGCCGGTGCAAGCCGCGCCGGTGGCGTTCATCGTGCGCTTCCAGGGCGAAGGCCCGATCGCGCGCGCGCAGGCGCGGGCGGGGCGTGGCCAAACCCAGGCGGCGCAGCGTCAAGTCGAGATTCAATTGCAGCGCCAGAGTGCGTTCGAGGGGCTGTGCTTCGATCGGTTCACGATCGGCGGCGCCGAGATCGTGCTGCGCACCTGTGAATCCATTCCGGGGAACGAGCGGGCGGCCGTGCAGCAGCGCTGGCTCGCGCGCTTGCAGGCGATGCGCGCGGTCGATTACGTCGACGCGAACGCCACGGCGACGCAAGGGCGCGCGGGTTAGCGGGCGACGAGGAGATGAGCATGGATTTCGGCGCGCCCGTCGGCATAGGCGGTTTCGAGGAACGCGTGATCGCCACCGTGGACGGGCTGGCGCTCTATGCGCGCGATTATCCGCCGCTGCTGCCGCAAACCGGCCTGCCGGTGATCTGCCTGCACGGCCTGACGCGCAATTCGCGCGACTTTGAGGTGATCGCACCGCGCATCGCCGCCCTTGGCCGGCGCGTGATCGCCGCGGACATGCGCGGCCGCGGCCAAAGCGCCAATGATCCCGATCCCGCGCATTATGTGGCGGCGGTGTATGCGCAAGACGTGCTGAAGCTGATGGACGAGCTGGAAATCCCAAAGGCGGTGTTCATCGGCACGTCGATGGGCGGGCTCATCACCATGGTGCTGGCGACAATGGCGCCCGATCGTATCGCCGCCTCGGTGCTCAACGATGTCGGCCCGAAGTTCAATGCAGCGGGGCTTGCGCGCATCGCGGGGTATGTCGGGCATGTGCGGCCGGTGGCGGATTGGCACGCGGCGGCGGCGGCGGCGCGCGCGACCAACGCCTCGGCCTTTCCCGAGCGCGTCGATGACGAGGCGTTCTGGGCGGCCTTCGCGCGGCGCACGCATCGCCAATTGGATGATGGCCAGGTCGAACTCGATTACGATCCGCACATCGCGCTGGCGTTCGCCGATTTCGACGAGGACGCGCCGCCGACCGACCTTTCGCCGCTGTTCAGCGCGCTTGCGGCCAAGCCGGTTCTTTCCGTGCGCGGCGGCATCTCGGACCTGTTCGGCGAAGATGTCGTGGCGCTGATGCGCGAGCTGAAGCCCGATCTCGAAGCGATCACGATCGAGAATATCGGCCATGCGCCGATGCTGGACGAGCCTGACGCGTGGGACGCCGTGCTCGACTTTCTCGCGAAAGTCGAGTGAGGCGTTTCAGGGCGTTTTTCCGACGAGATCGCGGTAGGCGCGCCAACTGGCGAGGCCAAGCCACGGGAACACCAGCACGAACGCGGCAAACCAGGTCGCTGCGCTCAACGCGACCAGCGCCGCGATGATGAACGCCCACAGCAGAAGCGGTGCGAAATTCTGGCTGACCGCGCGCAAGCTGGTGAAGGTGGCGGCGAAGACATTGCTGCGCTGATCCAGCAGCATCGGCGCGGAAACGACCACCAGGCAGAATGTGAAGAAGGCGATGATGCCGCCGATGATCGAGCCCGTGATCAGCATGGAATGGCCTTCGCTGGTGTTCAGCGCGAAATCGATCAGGGCGTCGGCGCTGGTGTGCAGACGAAACGTCGAGAGCCCATAAACGATCTGGGCGATGCGGCCCCACATCAAATAAATGAGCAGCAGCGCGAGGCCGAGATAGGCGACGTCCTGGCGTATGGCCGACCGGACAAGCAGCATTTGCGGTAACGCGACCGGCTCGTTGTTCTCGAGCGCGCGGCCAGCTTCGTAAAGGCCCATGGCGAGCATTGGCGCGACGAAAACGAAGCCGCAGGTGAGCGCCAGCACCCAGAACGCGGCGTTGGATTCGATCAAGGCCCTGGATAGCCAGAAACTCGCGGCGGCGAGGCCGGCGCCGTAGATCAGGCAGGGCCACGGCGCGCGCGCGATGTCGCGCAAGCCGCCGGCCAACCACCTGAACGGCGCATCGAGGCCGACGCGGTTCACGGGCGGCAGAACAAAGCCCTGGTCCAAGCGCTCCTCCCCAGTTTTGCGTCAGAGTGAGGGGCGCGCGCGCATGAGCATTGACATGGATCAATGCGGCAGCGCGCCAAGATCAAGCGGGCGCCGAGATCAGGGATAAGCGGCCGCCAGTTCGGCGCGCGCGGCGGCGAATTCGCGCTGGAAATCCGGATCGGCGTGCAAGCGTGCGATCGCGGCGGCGGCCACGGTGCGGCCGGCTTCCACATCGCTCGGATAATGTACGCCGCAGACGACGCGGCTCCAGGTGAAGTCGCGCCCACGCTCGATCAGCGCGTCGGCGCGCGCCGGCACAAGCTCGGCAAGCACCAGCGCCCAGCCGAAGCCAAGCGCCGCGTGGCCGGAGGGATAGGAGAAGCTGGCGCGCAGGCGTGGTTCATCGGGGATGCAGGGCGTGATCGTGCTGTCGCTCACGAACGGGCGCGGGCGCTGATAGACGAATTTGACGGGGTCGCCGGCATAGCCCGCGGCGCGGCCGGCGCGATCGAGCACGGCCAAGGTGGCGGGGAAATTGGCGTGCGTGAATTGTGGGCCAAGCACGGAATCGAACGCCGCGAACGGGTCGATCGCGTTGTCCTCCAAGGCTTGCTGGCGCCGCTCCGCGCTCCACGGGCCGCGCACGATGTTGCGCTCCGCCAGTTCGAGCGCGCCATTGGCTTGCGGCGGCGGCGGCACGAATACGCGCGCATCGACTTGCACGGCTGGGTTCGGCGTGGCGTCGGTGGGGTGGGTGGGCTGTGTGCTTTGTTCGGCGGGCGCGGCCGGCGGAAGGGCCTGGGGCGTCGTGGCGCAAGCGGCCAGCGCCAAGGCGGCGATCAGTACGGATTTGAATTTCAGCATCATTGCTCTCCCCGCGTGCGGGCCGCACCTTATGCCGGCTTGGCCGCCCGTCGCAACTTTGCCGCTTGCAACCCAAGCCAAGCGCACTATCTGGAAAGCGCCAGGCCGGGCCCCTCTGGCGGTTCGCGCGAACCGTGATGTCGGACTGGAGGATTGCGAGTGAGTGGCGCGCTTTCATGCGCATGCCCCTCTGGTCCATGGCCCGGCTGAACGCGCTTCGCCCGCAATTCGCCGTCTGAATCAAGAACGGGGAAAGTGCGTGGATTTTCTAGTGAATGAATTCGCTGGGCAGCCGATCTGGCTTTGGCTCGGCTTCTTTGCCATGATCGGCGCATTGCTGTGGCTCGATCTGGGCGTCGTCAACGCGCATGACGAGGTGATCTCGCCGAAGAAGAGCGCGCTCATGTGGGCGGGCTTCGCGACGCTGGCGGTGCTGTTCGGCTTGTACGTGGCGTTCGTGTATGAGCCCGACCCACGCTATTACGTCTCGCCGGACAATCTCAATCAGCAGGCGACGATCCAGTATTTCACCGGCTATCTGCTGGAAACCGCGCTCGCGTTCGACAATATCTTCGTCATTTCGCTGATCTTCGGCTATTTCGCCGTGCCGCGCGAATATCAGCACCGCGTGCTGTTCTGGGGCATTATCGGCGCCATTGTTTTCCGCGCGATCTTCATCACGGCAGGCGCCGCTGTGGTGAATTCGTGGACCTGGGTGCTCTATTTCTTCGCGGCGTTTTTGATCTTCACCGGCTGGCGCATGCTTGCCGGAGGCGCCCACGAGATGAAGCTTGAGGACAACAAGCTGCTCCAATTCGTGCATCGGCACATGAAGGTCACGGACCGGATCGAGAGCCACAATTTCTTCGTGCGCCGGCTTGATCCGCGGACCGGCAAGCTCACGCGTTACGCGACGCCGCTTTTTCTGGCGTTGATCATGGTGGAAACCGCCGACATCGTCTTCGCCGTGGATTCGGTGCCGGCGATCTTCGCCGTCACGCGCGATCCGTTCATCGTTTACACCTCGAACATCTTCGCCATCCTTGGTCTGCGTTCGATGTATTTCATGCTGGCGGCGGCGGTGGAGCGTTTTGCCTATCTGAAATACGGATTGTCGCTCGTGCTCGTGCTGATCGGCGTGAAGATCATCTGGAATTTCGGGCTGTCGAAGGAGCTGGGCTGGTTGCCCTATCTTGAGCCGCACTGGGCGCTGATGGCGACGCTCGGCCTGCTCGCTGGCGCGATCGGGTATTCGCTCTACAGAACGCGGGCGCGAACGCCGGATGCAGCATAAGAGCCGCCGCCGCGATTCATGCGGCGTCAAGCGCCCAATTCGAGTGATTGAGAGGGGTGGGAAACCCCCATAGCGCTCGCACGTGAACAACCACGTGGAGTGCTGCATGAAAAAGTTGGTTTTGGCCGCCGTCGGCGCCGTGGCGGCGATGAGCGGCGCGGCGCGAGCCGAGGATTGGTCGGGACTGTATCTGGGCGGCCATGTCGGCGTCGCCAATCGCGAAAGCGAATGGATCGATCTCGACGGCGATTGGGTTGGTGATGGCGAAGTTGCAAGCGACGACGATGTTGACGCCACGGCGTTCGGCGCGCATGCGGGTTACAATTGGCAATTTGGCAATTGGGTGCTCGGCGCGCGCGGGGGCTTCACCTACGCCGATCTTTCGGAGACGGAAATCATCTTTGGCGATGTCGTCGTCGACAATTCGCTCTCCTTCACCGCCGATGCGCGCCTCAATGCAGGTTACAGTTTTGGCGCTTACTTGCCGTACGCCACAATCGGCGTCGCCTATTCCGACCTTGAGCACAGTTGGGCCGAGGGCAACGACACAAGCGATAGCTGGCCAGATTTTTCAAACGATGTCGCGACGGTTTATGGCGCCGGTCTTGAGTACGCGCTCTCGCCAAGCTGGTCGGTGGGCGTGGAATATCTGATCTACGATTTCGGCTCGGAGACGTCGCGCAATTTGGATCAGTGGGACATGGAGGTTGATACCGATTCCAGCGTGGCGCAGTTCACGTTGAACTACCGGCTCGACTGAGCACTCGCTTCAGGATGATCCTCCCAGAACTTGAAGGGCTGCCTTTGGCGGCCCTTCTTTGTTCGTGCACTCAGCCTCGCCGCGCCGCTTCGATCTTGGCGATGTCGATCTTCTTCATCGTCATCATCGCGTCGAACGCGCGTTTGGCTTCGTCGCCGCCGGCGGCGAAGGCTTCCGTCAAGGTGCGTGGCGTGATCTGCCAATTGAGGCCCCATTTATCCTTGCACCAGCCGCACTCACTTTCCTTGCCGCGATTGCCGACGATGGCGTTCCAATAGCGGTCGGTTTCTTCCTGGTTCTCGGTGGCGATCTGAAACGAGAACGCCTCGCTGTGCGGAAAGATCGGCCCGCCATTGAGGCCGATGCAGGGGATGCCGCAAACGGTGAACTCGACCGTCAGCACATCGCCCTTCTTGCCGGATGGATAATCGGATGGCGCGCGGTGCACGGCGTTGACGCTGCTGTTCGGGAACGTCCGCGCGTAAAAGCGCGCGGCGTCTTCGGCGTCCTTGTCATACCAGAGGCAGATCGTGTTCTTGTTCATGGGCTTTGTTCCCTTTCTCTCGGCCTCGTCGGGGAGGCGATCCCTTCAAGGACGAAGCTGACCTGCTCGGCCCGACATGGCGTTCGATTTTTCCAAGGCGATCCGCCCCGCTTAGCACAATTGTCGGGAACGGTGCGGCCTGATCGTTCTAGGATCGATCACGGAGGATAGCATGGCGATCACCATCAGCGTGTTCGAGCGCGCGCTTGACGAAGGCCGGGGGCTCGCGCGCGATATGCGTGTGCGCTGGGCGCTGGAGGAGGTCGGGCAATTCTACGAGGTGCGCCTGGTTCCGTGGGAGAAGTTCAAGGCGGAGGCGCATCTGGCGCGCAATCCGTTCGGGCAAATCCCGACGTACGAGGAAGGCGAACTCACGCTGTTCGAATCCGGCGCGATCGTGCTGCACATCGCCGAGCGCTTTCCGGGCTTGCTGCCGCAAGACGCCGATGCGCGGGCGCGCGCGATTATGTGGATGTTCGCCGCACTCTCGACCATGGAGCCGCCGATCATGGATCGTGACGTGGTTGAATATTTCGAAGCCGGCAAAAGCTGGCAAGGCGAACGCTTCGCCATGGTGGATGCGCGGATTCGCGACCGGCTCGCCCAACTCTCCGCGCGCATGGGCGCAAGCGATTGGCTGGACGGCGCCTTCAGCGCGGCCGACATCATCATGGTGCATGTGCTGCGGCGCCTGGAAGGCTCGGAATTGCTGGAAGAGTATCCCAATCTCGTCGCCTACATTGCGCGCGCGGCGGCGCGGCCGGCGTATCAGCGCGCGTTCGCGGCGCAATTGGCGCTGTGGGAGAAGGCGCAGTAAATATGACCGCCGGCGCCCTCGCCGGCATGCGCCACGCGCCACCCCATCAAGCTCAGGGAGGCGCAACTTTTACAACAGCGCTAGCCTGAGCCTGCCGGCGAGGGCGCCGGCGGTCCATATTGGGGGCGGCATGGCCAAGTTTGTTTTCGGAATGAATATGTCTCTCGACGGCTATGTCGATCACGACCACGAGGGGTTCGCGCCTGATCCGGTGCTGTTCAGGTACTTTATCGTGCAGACGCGCAATACGGCGGGCAGCCTCTATGGGCGCGGCTTGTATGAGGTGATGCGCTATTGGGACGGCGACGTCTGGGATCAGGACGATCCGGCGCAGGCCGATCTCGGCGCATTCGCGGCGGCGTGGCGGGCGATGCCGAAATGGGTTGTCTCGGGTTCGCTGAAAGAGGTTGGGCCGAATGCGACGCTGATCGGCGATGGTTTCGAAGCGGCGATGCGCAAGCTGAAAGCGGAGCAAGACGGTGAGATCGAAATTGGCGGGCCGAAGCTTGCGGCAAGCCTCGCCAAGCTCGGGCTCGTCGATGAATATCACATCTTTCTGCGCCCCGTGGTGCTGGGCAAGGGTCGCCCGTTCTTCACCGAAGCGCGGCCGAAGCTGCGGCTCACGGCGACCGACCACATTAGCGACGCGTGTTTGAAGCTGACCTACGTTCCGGCTTGAGCCTGCGCGTGGGAACCCGCGAGTTCCCACAAATTCGTTCAACAGCTTATCGCAGAGGCATTGATGCCGATGACAACGGAGATACATTTGCGCCCAGGTCAAAGGAGCTTCGTCGATGACAAACGCCCGGCAACTCTGGATCACCTTGATCATTCTGCTCGTGGTGTCGTTCGGCGTCCTGCTGTGGAGCGGGCGCGAGATCGAGATCGCGAAGCCGCCGTTGCCGGAACTTGTCGTCTCCGAATCCGGTGAGACGATCTACACGCGCGACGAAATCCAGCGCGGGCGGCAGATTTGGCAATCGATTGGCGGCCAGCAGCTCGGTTCCATCTGGGGCCATGGCGGGCTTGTGGCGCCGGATTGGTCCGCCGACTGGCTGCATCGCGAGATCATCGCCATCCTCGATGGTTGGGCGCTGGCTGAGCACGGCTCGCCATGGGCGGAGCTGAGCGAAGAGGATCAGAATGCGCTGCAAGGGCGTCTGCGCGCGCGCATGCGGCAGAATACGTATGATGAGCAAACCGGCACGATCACGCTGACCGATTATCGCGCCGAAGCCATCCGCGGCGTCTCGGCGCATTATGAGAGCTTGTTCGGCAACGATCCGGCGACCGAGGAGCTGCGCGAAGCCTACGCGATGAAGAACAACACCATCGCCGACGCCGAGGACCGGCGTTTGATCGGCGCGTTCTTCTGGTGGACATCCTGGGCGGCGGCGACGGAGCGCCCCAACAGCAACATCACCTATACAAACAATTGGCCGAGCGAGCCCCTGATCGGCAATCGCCCGCCGGCCAGCATGTTCCTGTGGTCGGCGTTCAGCGTGACGTTCCTGCTCGCCGGCATCGCCTTGCTGGGCTGGCATTATGCACGCACGCACGCGCACGATCCCGAGCCGCACAAACTGCCATCGACGGATCCGTTGCGCAGCGTCGTGGTGACGCCATCGATGATCGCCACCGGAAAATATTTCTGGGTCGTGCTGGCGCTGTTCCTCCTGCAGATTCTGCTGGGTGCGCTGACTGCGCATTATCAGGTCGAGGGTCAGCTCGTTTACGGCTACGAGATGGCGGAGATTTTCCCGTATTCGATCACGCGCACATGGCACACGCAGCTCGCGGTGCTGTGGATCGCAACGGCTTGGCTCGGCACCGGGCTTTACATGGCGCCAGCCATCTCGGGCAAGGAGCCGAGATTCCAGGCGCTTGGCGTCAATGTGCTTTGGGTCTGTTTGCTGATCATCGTGGTGGGATCGTTCGCCGGCCAATGGCTGGCGGTCATGCAGCGGCTGGATATCAGCCAGAATTTCTGGTGGGGCCACCAAGGCTGGGAATACGCGGACATGGGCCGCTTCTGGCAATGGTTCTTGTTTATCGGGCTAATGATTTGGCTCGTCCTGGTCGGACGCGCGCTTTGGCCGGCGCTGCGGACGAACAACGAATCGCGCTCGATCATCGCGCTGTTCTTCCTGTCGGCGGTGGCGATTGGGCTCTTCTATGCGGCGGCGCTGATGTGGAACGAGCACACGCACATCTCCATCGTCGAATATTGGCGCTGGTGGCTGGTTCATCTTTGGGTGGAAGGCTTCTTCGAGGTGTTCGCCACATCCGTGATCGCCTTCCTGTTCACGCGCCTGGGGCTCATCCCGGTGCGTACAGCCACCGTGGCGGTGCTGTTCGCGACGATCGTGTTCATGGCCGGGGGCGTGCTGGGCACCTTGCACCATCTCTATTTCGCCGGCTCGCCGACACCGGTGCTTGCGCTCGGCGCCAGCTTCTCGGCGCTTGAGGTCG
Source organism: Caulobacterales bacterium (assembly GCA_017303355.1). Taxonomy (GTDB): domain Bacteria; phylum Pseudomonadota; class Alphaproteobacteria; order Caulobacterales; family Aquidulcibacteraceae; genus Vitreimonas. The sequence continues at coordinate 15,877 of JAFLCU010000017.1, forward strand.
TGCCGCTCGCCTATATCGGCTTCGAGGCTTATGATCAGTGGCGGCTCTCGGGCGCCACGGCGTGGATGCGGCGCTACAAATGGCCGGTGATGTTCTTCCTCGCCGTCGCGTTCTGGAATCTCGTCGGCGCGGGGCTGTTTGGCTTCCTGATCAATCCGCCGCTCTCGCTCTATTATATGCAGGGGCTGAACCTCACGCCGCTGCATGGCCACACCGCATTGTTTGGCGTTTACGGCATGCTCGGCATTGGCTTGGTGCTGTTCTGCCTGCGCGGCATGAAGCCGGACCTGGTGTGGAACGAGGGCATTCTGAAAACCTCGTTCTGGTGCTTCAATATTGGCCTCGCCGGCATGGCGCTGCTGACGCTGCTGCCGCTCGGCGTGATGCAGCTCTTGGCCGCGATCAACAACGGCTATTGGTACGCGCGCTCGGAGCAATTCATGCAGCAGCCGTTCGTGGATCTGCTGATCTGGATGCGCGTGCCGGGCGACACGATCCTGGCGATCGGCGCGCTGACATTCGCGATCTTCGTCGCCAGTCTCTGGCTACGCCCACGGCGTGAGGGCGATGCGATACCGGCGTCCGAGCCGAAGCAGCCCGGCATCGAGCCTCCGCCGGAATCCGGCAAGCCGGCGAACGCGGAATAACGGGGTCGCATGGAGGCGTTTTATCTGGAGATCCGCAACGTCCATATCGGGGCGGTGCTGGCGAGCGGCGCTTTGTTTTTCCTGCGCGGGCTGGGCGTGAACCTGTTCAACGCGGCTTGGCCGATGTGGGCGCCGGTGCGCTATCTCAGCTACACGATCGACACGACGTTGCTGACGGCCGCGCTGATGCTGATGACGATCGTGCATCAATATCCGTTCGTGCATGCTTGGCTGACGGTGAAGGTGCTGCTGCTGGTGGCGTACATTGTGCTCGGCAGCTTCGCGTTGAAGCGCGCCAAGACGCGCAACGCGCGGCTGGCGTTCTATGTCGCAGCCCTTGTGGTGTTCGCCTTCATCCTCAGCGTCGCGCGCGCGCACGACCCACTGGGCGTGTTCGTGAGCGGAAGGGTTTGGTGAGCCAGTGTCCAGGGTGACACACACTATTTTCGTCCATACGCCGGCGCATTGACCGCCGCTTGCGGACGAAAATAGTGTGTGTCACCCGAGACCCGATATGGATCGCCGGCGTCCCGCCGGCATGCGCCGCCGTCTGCAAGCCGGGAGCGCGACGCTCCGCGCCGCATGCGCGGCGGAGCCGCGCGCTCCAACTTGGACGGACTTGCGCATGCCGGCGAGTACACCGGCGGTCCATGCTACTGAAACAGCTTCATCCAATTGCGCGGTTCGCGCTTTTTCCAGAGGCCGCGATGGTAGGCGTCGCTCATGATGATCGGCGCCACGCTGGTCGCTTCGGCGAACACCATTTGCTCATAGACGGTGCTGACTTTGCCCCAGCTCGCCGCTTCTTGCAGCGTTGAGGAGGAGCAGGCGCCGTCGCGCACGTCCGCGACCGTCAGCTGGATGGCGTATTTGTGCATCTCGACGTCCTCGTGGCCGAGGATTTCGGCGCAGACGACGGTGTCTTGCGCGAAATTCTTCGGCACGCCGCCACCGACCATGAACAGGCCCGTCGTGCCGGCCGCGATCTTGATCTCCGTCAGCTCACGGAAATCGCCGCCGCTGTCGATCGTCACGTACGGCTTGCCGGCCTTGCGGCGCTCGACCTGGTGCTTGACGATGCCGAAGCCGGCCGAGCAATCGGAGAACGCCGGCACGAAAATCGGCACGCCCTTTTCGTAGGCGCGCTGGATCAGGCTGTCGGGCTTCTTGGCGTTGCCGGCGGCGAGCCATTTGCCGATCTCGTAGATGAATTCGCGCGAGGTGTAGGGGCGCGGTTCGAGCAGTTCGCAGATGTCGTAGATGGCGTGATCGACGACCTGCAGCTCTTCTTCATCGATGTAGGTGTCGTAGATGCGGTCGATGTAGAGCGCGCGCAGCGTGTTGTCGTCGAGAATTTCCTTGGCCTGATAGTGCTGGAAGCCCATCGCCTCGAGGAAGTCCATGTCGATGATGCACGCGCCCGTCGAGACGATCGCGTCGACCATGTTGTACTTCACCATGTCGCGATAGACGTGCAGGCAGCCGCCCGCGCCCGTCGAGCCGGCCATGACCAGCCAAGTCGAGCACTTGTCGTCTTCGAGCGCCATGTTGAAGATTTGCGCCGCGCGCGCGGCGTCGCGGCTGGTGAAGCTCATCTTGCCCCACGCCTCGATGATCGGGCGCGCGTCGAACGACGCGATGTCGATGTGCTCGACCGGCGAGGAGAGAAGTTCCGCCTTGCGGTTGGTGTTGATTTTATCGGCCACGGGAGGTGCTCCTATGGGCGGCGTCAGAAACAACAACCGCGCGGACGCTCCGCCGACACGCGATCGCGGGTGCAAATAGGGCAATTCGCCGGGAATGCAAGGGATTCGTCGCCCTGGCCTTGCCGCCAATACAGACGCGCGGCAGGCTGGCGGCTTCTGGCGGACCGCCATGACGGCGACATGGGTGCTCCTCGATCCGCCGCTCGGCCCGCGCGCGATGGCGTCTTACATGCCGTCGGGCGGGGCTCGCGCCGTAGGATCTATTTATTCCCGCCGCGCGGCAGGGGTGGTCGCGGCAGTGGGAAGCGGCTCAGGCGCGCGCGGATCGTGATCGCCATACAGGTGGTGTTGTCGCGCTCGTTGAGCTCGGGGACGACGTTCGCGGGATCGCTCACGACGCACACGTGATATGCGCCGGCGCGCAAGCCCGTCGGCATCGGGAAGGCGAGATAATCGTACGGCCGGGGCGGCGGGCCGCCGCGCATGACGTTCGGCCCGTTGAACATCTGCTCGGCGCCTGGCCGCAGATCATTGGTGCGGCTCATGCGGCCGCCGCGTAGCAGCACGTCTTCGCGCCATGCCGGCGAATAGGTGGCGAAGCCGCGCGGGACGCGTGCGTCGGTTGAGAGGACAACGTCGGCCATCCAGCCTGCGGTGTCCGCGCTGAGCGTCCCGGGCGCATCGCTTGTCGCCGTGGCGCGATTCATCACCTTGAACGAGATCAGGATTTCATCGCCGATCGTGTAGATGTCGCCGCCAAGAAAATCGGAACGGCCGTACATTTCGCTAGTGAGATCGGGCTCCGCGAAGGCTGAGCCGGCCAAAGCCATCGCGCCCGCGAAAACGAGCGCACATAATCCGATCTTCATATCGTCACCCTTTTTGAAGGGATCCCTCAAGGCAAGCTTTCCCCGGATTATAGCCGCCGTCAACCGCTATGAATTACTTGCGCGCGTCGCGCGGGCTCATGCCGGTCCAGCGTTTGAACGCGCGCGAGAAGGCGGCGGGATCGGAGAAACCGACGAGATAGGCGGTTTCGTTCACACTCGCCTTGCGGCCGCGCAGATATTCGAGCGCGAGGCGGTGGCGTAGCTCGTCGAGCACTTGCTCGAATGTCGCGCCTTCGCTCTTGAGATTGCGATAGAGCGTTTGCCGGCTGGTCCCGAGCTTGCCTGCGATGCGATCGACGCTGACCTCGCCGGTGTGCAAGATGGGCAAGATAAGCGCCTCCACGCGGCCGCGCAGCGTGCGTGAGGCTTTCAATTCGTCCAACAGTGTATCGCCGCGCTCGGTGAGCACACCGAAGACGTAGCGATTATCCGGCTGGATCTGCACGCGCTCCCATTCTGGATCGCTGCGAATGGCGTTGCGCGTGCTGGCGAAGGTGACGGGCACTTGCCACAGCTCCTCGTACCGCGCGCGATAGGCCGGGGCGGGATGCGTGACATGCGCTTCGAGCGCGTAGGTATGCTTGGGGAAATCCTCACGCGAACGGACGATGAAGCGCGACCAGGTGGATTCGGTGAGTTCGTAAAAATCATTTGGATTGGCGCGGCGATCGTCCATCCAGCGCTGACCGTTCTCGAACGAGAGCTGAAAGCGCGGGCCGTCGCCGAACCCTTCAAGCTCCACGACGAGCTTCCCGTAACGGTTCAGCTGCATCAAAGCTTCAACCATGGTCGCGCTGGCGTAGCTGATGAGGCCGACAACGGAGAATTTGCGGAAATCGCTCGCCGCGCCGAATTCCAATGCCAGCGCGGCATTGCCCGTCTCTTCCTTCGCCGCGCGCATGAGCGCGATGTAGCGCGCGAACGCTACGCGTGCGTCCTGATCCGCAAGCGCCTCCGCCTGCAAATTCGCGCGTCGCAAAAGCCGCGCTTCGTCCGCGCCATGCCGCACGGCGAAGTCGAGCAGGGCTTTTGTGTATCCGGCGGAGGTCGTCGGCTCAGGCATGCGTGTTACGTACGATCATGTTTTTGAAGCGCTGCGTCATGGGCCAATATCGTTAGTCGGCAATAGCATATCGCGACTCGATAGTCGCCGCATTCGCGCGACGCACGAAGGGATTGCTGATGTCGGATGCGATCACGGCGCGCGCGCCGGATTGGAGCGCTGCCTCGCGCGCGGTGCTGAAGGGCGGCGCCGTAGCGTGGTTCGCTGTAGCGCTGTGCGGCCAGTTCCTATTCGCGCTTTACATCTTGGGCTTCTATGGCGGCACGGCGCTCGTGGCGAATTGGCAGGCCTGGAATGACCGGCTGATCAATGGATTCGTCGATGGCGACATCGCCGGCAACGCGGCGCTCGTCTCGCACATGGCGCTGGCGCTGATCATGAACGTGGCCGGGCCGCTGCAATTCGTGCCGGCGGTGCGCAAACGCGCGCCGACACTCCACCGCTGGACTGGCCGCATCTACATCATGACGGCGTTCGTGATCAGCATTGGCGCGCTCTATATGGTCAACGCGCGCCCGGGGCTTGGCGCGCTCAATTCCACCGCCATCCAGATCGATGCGCTGCTCATCATGCTCTTCGCGGGGATCTCGCTCCGCTTCGCGCTTAAGCGGCGGTTCGCGCAACATCATCGCTGGGCGCTGCGCGCGTTTATGGTGGCGAGCGGCGTGTGGTTCTTGCGCCTCGGCTATACGGTGCTCGGCATCGCCTTCCAGGGCGACATTCCCGGCGTCAACGCAGACCTCAACGGGCCGACGGACATGGTGCTCGGCTATGCCTGCTATTTGCTGCCGCTCGTCGTGCTGGAACTCTATTTCCTTGCGACGGACAATAAGAGCGCGGCGCTGAAATTCTTCACGGCTGGCGTACTGGGTGTGAGCACGCTCGTAACGGCGGCAGGCGTCATCGGCCTCACGCTGTTCAGCTGGTTGCCGAAAGTGCAGGGCGCGTTGTCGGGGCTGTAAAAGAAAAAAGGCGGCCGCACTCTCGTGGGCCGCCTCGATCCTTGCAGTGTGTGAACGCTTAAGCTTGCTTCGGCTTGCGTGCGCGCTTCGGTTTCGCGATCGCCGCCGCGCCATACATGCTCGGCCACGGCGCGTCCTTCGATTCCATCGTCACGGCTTCGCCGAAGCCGTTGAAGCGCGTCGCCATCGCCATGCCATAGGCGCCGAGCGAGCCGATCTCGATGAGATCGCCTTCCTGGATGTCGGCCGGCAGCATGAAGGGGCCGGCGGCCGCGTCCATGCTGTCGCAGGTCGGGCCGTAGAGGCGGAACGGCGCGAGCTTGGCGCGGCTTTCCGTGGTGCGCAGCAGCTTGGCCGGGAACGACCAATTCAGGTGCGTGGCGTCGAACAGCGTGCCGAAGGCGCCGTCGTTCAGATAGAGCGCGTCGCCCTTGCGCAGCTCGACGCGCGCGACGGTGGAGCCGGCTTCGGCGACGAGCGCACGGCCGGGCTCGGCCCAGAGCTTGGCGTTCTGGGCGACGAACATCTCCTCGAACGCGGCTTTGATGGTGTTGACGTACTCGATCATCGCCGGCGGGTTCATGCCCGGATAGATCGCCGGGAAGCCGCCGCCGATATCGACGATGTCGACCACGACGCCCGCTTTCACGATCGCGCGGTTCACCATTTCCATCGCCTTGCGATACGCGTCGGGGCGCATGCATTGGCTGCCGACATGGAACGAGACGCCGAGCATCTCTTCCGTCGCCTGGCGGGCGCGGCGCAGCAGGGCCGGGGCTTCCTCTTCGGTCACGCCGAATTTACGCGCCAGCGGATAGGCCGCGCCGTCGCCGGAGACCGCGAAGCGGACAACCAGCGTCAGATCCTTCGCGAAGCCGGTTTCGGCCAGGATTTTGTCGAGTTCGTCTTCGCTATCGATCGCGAACGTCTTCACGCCGTAATCATGATAGGCGCGCGCGATGGCGCGGCGCGATTTGACCGGGTGCATGAAGGCGATCTGCGCGCCAGGAAAGCGCGAAGCCACGAGTTCGACCTCCGTTTCGGAGGCGACGTCGAAATTGCGGACGCCGTTTTCCCAGAGCGCGTCGAGCACCCAGGGGCTCGGATTCGCCTTCACGGCGTAAAACACCTCGCCCGGAAAATTCTCACGGAACCACGACGCAGCCGCGGCGACGCGGTGCGGACGTGCGATAGCAACGGGACCTTCCGGCGCTTGGCGCGCAGTCAGGTCAAGAGGCGAGAGGACAGAGTCCATCCGGCAGCTCCCAAACAATGCCGCCGCTTCAGAGAGCGACGCTTGTTAAACCCAGGCCGGCGTTAGTCGGACATGCTAAAATGTCAGGTCCGCCCTTGGGAGCTTGCGCCGGAGGATCGCCTAGGAAGCATCCTGCTTCCCGTTGCTTGCGATCCCCCAGGTGGCCTGGGCCGAGGGGGCGTTAGTGGACGCTGTTTCCAGGTCCGCCGGTACGGCGCGAAATATGGTGATCTTTCGCCAATGTAAAGAGGCGTTCGTGGTTAATTTCGCCTGCGGATTCATCGCCGTGGCGCGGACGCCTCAGCGCATGGCGCGGCGCGCTTCCTTCGCCTCGCGCGCGAGCCGGCGGCGTTCCTTGGCGCGGGCGCGCAGATCCCGGAGTTTATGCCAGAAACGGCGGCCGCGTTCCTTTGGCAGCGGTTCCAGATTGCGGCGGAATTCCTCGGCGCAGGCGCGCCAGGAATAGCGCTCCGCCAGCGCGCGCGCGTCCTCGCGCTTCAGCTGCAGCGCCTCAAGGCAGGCCTTCCGCAGATCCATGTCGACGATACCGGCGCCGGTGCCGGGCAGGATGTCCTGCGGGCCGGGCGCGACATAGCCGGCGACAGGCGTGCCGCAGGCGGCGGCTTCCAGGATCACGAGGCCGAACGTGTCGGTGAAGCTTGGGAAGACGAAGACGTCGGCGTCCGCGTAGTGGCGCGCCAGCTCCTCGCCGAATTTCGGGCCGGTGAAGACAGCGTTCGGATAGCGGGCCTTGAGATCGTCCAGCGCCGGGCCGCCGCCGACGATCACTTTCGAGCCGGGCAGGTCAAGCTTGAGGAACGCTTCGATATTCTTCTCGACCGAAACACGGCCGACATAGGCGAACACCGGCTTCGGCAAATCCTTGAACACGCCGCCATCGACGCCCCGCAGGCGTGGGTGGAATTGCTCGATATCGACGCCGCGGCTCCAGATCGCGGTGTTGCGGAAGCCCTGCAATTGCAGCTGCTTTTGCATCGTCGGCGTCGCAACCATGACGCGGCCCGACTTGTCGTGGAAGGCGTGCATGAAGCGATAGCCGGCCCACAGCGGAATCCACCAAAACCGCGCCGTCACGTATTCTGGGAATTGCGTGTGGTAGCTCGTCGTGAACGGAAACTTGTGCTTGAGGCAGATCGCGCGCGCGTCCCAGCCCAGCGTGCCTTCGGTGGCGATGTGCACCGCGTCCGGCGCGAAGGCGAGGAAGCGATCCTCGACGTCGTCGCGCGCGCCCAACGCTAGGCGGATTTCCGAATAGGTGATCAGCGGCACGGTGTTGGGGTAGTCGGCCGGCGAGATCACCTCGATCTCGCAGCCCATGGCGCGCAACTCGTCCATCGTGTTGGAGAGCGTGCGCACCACGCCGTTCACCTGGGGCTCCCAGGCGTCGGTGACGAGCAGGATTTTGGTCGCCAGCGGAGGTGTCTCCGCGCCGTTTTCAGGGTCCGAATCCGGGTGCGAAGCGGCTGGCGGGGGCGAAGCGGCGTCTGTGCTCACCGGCGCTTTCGACCACGCGGGGCGCCCAAGCGCAAGTGCCCGTGCTTGCCGACAAAGGCTGGAAAGCGCATCTTGGCGGATATGGAATTGGATTTGTCGCCCGCGCTTGCGATTTTGAGGCAAAGAATACCCGCGCTGGCGGGCGTGTATCTATTTGGCAGCCATGCCAGCGGTCACGCGCGCGCCGACAGCGACGTGGACCTAGCTGTGTATGCCGGGCCGCCGCTGGCGCGCGCGCTGCTGACAGATGTGCGGGAGCAGTTAGCTAATGCGCTAAAGCAGAATGTCGATCTCATTGATCTTTCGGCGGCGCCAACCATCCTTCAGATTCAGGTAATCGACGAGGGCAAGCTGATAGAAGCTCCAGATGCTGACGCGACAGCGTTCTTCGAGGTTCGGGCGATCCGCGATTATCAGGATTTGAAAGCGCGCCGCGCAGCTACCGAAGCAGACATCGTACGACGCGGCAGCGTTTATGCCAGATAATGTCATCCTGGCGAAGGTCGCGATAATCGAACGATGCGTCAAAAGGGCGCGAGAGGAATTGGCCGCCAGCGGTGACTTCGAGACCGATTATACGCATCAGGACGCGGCGGTGCTCAATGTGGAGCGCGCCTGTGAAGCCGCCATCGATATAGCCAACCGAATTGTCCGCATTCGCGGCTTAGGCGTACAAGTTTCAAACCGAGACGCCTTCGACAAGCTTCAGGAAGCGCTCCTTATCGATCCGGTGTTGTGTTCGAAGCTCAAGAGCATGGTGGGATTCAGGAATATCGCCACGCACAAATACGATGAGCTCGATCCAGCGGTCGTCCGCGCGGTGATTGAAAAGGATCTTGACGATCTGCTCAAGTTTGGCTCGCTCTCGCTGCGCCTGTAGCGCCAGCGAAGCGGTCGGCGCTTGCTCTATTTCGCGGAGGCGCGCAAAGGGACGCCATGCAAACAGCCCCGACCCCGCACCCGTCCGCCGCCATCGATTGGGACGCGCTCGACGCGTTGAAATATCAGGACGAAGATGCCGTTGTCGCGGCGCTCCTGGCGGAGCCGCCGCTCGATCCGGCCGCGCGCGCCAGCGTCAACGCCGAGGCCCGCGCGTTGGTGACGCGCGCCCGGGGGCTCAAGCGCCGCAAGGGCGTGATGGAGAGCTTCCTCGAGGAATTCGGCCTCTCCAACGCGGAAGGTTTGGCGCTGATGTGCTTGGCAGAAGCGCTGCTGCGGGTGCCGGATGAAGAAACCGCCGACAAGCTGATCGCCGAGAAGATCGCCACCGGCAAATGGGGCGAGCATCTCGGCAAGTCGGATCATTGGCTGGTCAACGCCGGCACGTTCGGCCTGATGCTGACGGGCCGCATCGTCAATCTGCCGGACGAGATGAAGGGCGAGCCCGGTTCTGTGGTGGCGCGCCTGGTGCAGCGCGCTGGCGAACCCGTGGTGCGCGCGGGCGCGATGCAGGCGATGCGCATTCTGGGTGAGCAATTCGTGCTCGGCCGCAACATCGACGCGGCGCTGAAGCGCGGCGCCACCATGGTCCGCCAGGGGCTGGCCACGCGCTATTCGTTCGACATGCTGGGCGAGGGCGCGCGCACCAATGAAGACGCAGAGCGCTATTTGCAGGCGTACGCCAACGCGATCGACGCCGTCGGCTCCGACGCCGGCGGCAAAGGCCCGCATGCGTCGAACGGCGTGTCGGTGAAGCTTTCGGCGCTGCATCCGCGTTACGAAGCGCGCCAGGAAGCGCGCGTGATGCGCGAGCTTTATCCGCGCATGCTGCGGCTCGCGGAAGCCGCCAAGAAATGGAACATCGGCCTCTCCATCGATGCCGAAGAGGCCGATCGCCTCGTGTTGTCGCTCAAGCTGTTCGAGAAGCTCGCGCTTGAGCCGTCGCTGAAGGATTGGCAAGGCCTCGGCATCGTCATTCAGGCCTACCAGAAGCGCACGCGCGTGTTGATCGAGCGTCTCGTCTCGCTTTCGCGCCGCCGCGGCACGCCGATCCAAGTGCGTCTCGTGAAGGGCGCGTATTGGGACGGCGAGGTGAAGCGCGCGCAGGTGATGGGCCGCCCCGATTTCCCGGTGTTCACCACCAAGGCCGCCACCGACGTGCACTATCTCGCCTGCGCGCGCGATCTTTTCCGCGCTGGCGATCACATCTTCCCGCAATTTGCGACGCACAACGCGCACACGGTCGCGGCCGTGCGCCGCTTGGCGCAAAGCGCTGGGCGCGATGCGTACGAGTTTCAGCGTTTGCATGGCATGGGCGAGGCGCTCTACGCCGCGCTCGAAACGCCGCTGCCGGTGCGTGTCTATGCGCCGGTGGGCGGGCATGAGGATCTGCTGCCGTATCTGGTCCGCCGCCTGCTGGAGAACGGCGCCAATACCAGCTTCGTGCACTCCTTCCTTGATGACGACGTCTCGCCCGAGATCGTCGCCGCCGATCCGATCGCGACGCTGGAGGCCAATCCGCACCGCCATCGCCGCTTGCCGCCGCCGGCGCAACTTTATGGCGCGAGCCGCCGCAATTCGACGGGGCGCGATATTTCCATCGGCGCCGATCGCGACGCACTGGTCGCCGCGAAAGCCGTTCTCGCCGATCCGGCCAAGACGCCGTCCGCCGCCGAGGCGATCGAAACCGCGCGCGCGGCGTTTCCCGCTTGGAACGCCAAGGGTGGTGCTGCGCGCGGCGCCATCCTGCGCGGCATGGGCGACACGCTGCAGGCCAATCACGATGCACTCGTCGCGCTGATCGCGCGCGAAGCCGGGCGCGGCCTGCAGGATTGCATCGACGAGGTGCGCGAGGCGATCGATTTCTGCCGCTATTACGCCGCCGAAGCCGAGCGTCTGTTCGCGGGGCCGGTCGCGCTGCCGAGCCCGGCGGGCGAGACCGATCATCTGGAGATGCATGGGCGCGGCGTGTTCGTGTGCATCAGCCCGTGGAATTTTCCGCTGGCGATTTTCACCGGCCAACTCGCCGCCGCACTCGCGGCCGGCAACACTGTCGTCGCCAAGCCCGCCGAGCAAACGCCGCGCATCGCCGAAGCGGCGGTGAAGCTCTTCTACGAAGCGGGCTTGCCGCGCGAAGCGCTGGTGCTGGTGCAGGGCGCGGGCGAGGTCGGTTCGGCGCTGGTGGCGCATCCGCATGTTTCGGGCGTGGCCTTCACCGGCTCGACGGAAGTGGCGCGCATCATCAATCGCACGCTTGCCGGCAAGGATGGCCCGATCGTGCCGTTGATCGCGGAAACGGGCGGCCTGAATGGCCTGTTCGTCGACACCACGGCGCTCAAGGAGCAGGTGGTGGATGACGTGATCGTCTCCGCCTTCAACTCCGCCGGCCAACGCTGCTCCAGCTTGCGCATTCTGTTCCTGCCGCACGAAACCGCGGACGAAGTGCTGGCGACGCTGCTGGGCGCGATGGACACGCTGGTGATCGGCGATCCCGCCGATCCGTTCACCGATATCGGTCCGATCATCGATGCGGAAGCCAAAGCCAATCTCGATCGCCACGTGGAGCGGATGTCGAAGCAAGCGCGGCTGCTGAAGCAGATCGATGTGTCGAAGCTCGGCGGCAATTTCTTTGGGCCGGCCGTGATCGAGCTGAGCGGCCTGGACCAGATCGAGCGCGAAGTGTTCGGCCCTGTGCTGCACGTCGTGCGCTACGATCCGGCCGAGATCGCCAAGGTCGGCGCGGAACTCGCGGCGAAGGGGTATGGGCTCACGCTCGGCGTACACTCGCGGCTGGACAGCTTCGCCGAAGCCGTGATCACGGCCGTGCCCGCCGGCAATGTGTACGTGAACCGCACGATCGTCGGCGCCGTGGTCGGTGTGCAGCCGTTCGGCGGCGCGGGGCTTTCGGGCACCGGGCCGAAGGCGGGCGGGCCGAATTATCTGCCGCGCTTCGCTGAAGAGCGGGCCGTATCCGTCAACATCGCCGCGCAGGGCGGCGATCCGCATTTGCTGAATCTCTGAACCGCGCTACCACGAGCCATGGCCGATAACGTCACCCCGTTCCGCCGTCCGCCGCCAAGGCCCGCGCAACCGCAGCAAAGCGGCGGCCTGGGGCTGAAGACGCATCGCGGCAAAGTGGTGCTGGTGCATTTGCTGACGATCGCGGCGTTCGTCGCGAATTTCCTGTTGCGCACGCCGCCGCTTTCGTTCGTCGGCATGGTGTTCGGCATCGCCGCGGTTGCGCTCGCATATTCCAATCGCGGCCAGGCCATGCCGTGGGCGAACACGCATCACGAGCACGCGGTGCGCACGCTCATCATCGGCTGGGCGATCTGGGTGCTGGGCGGCGTGCTGCCGATGATTTATGGGCCGTTCGTGGTGGCCACGTTCTTCGTTCAGCTTGGCGCGGCGATTTGGGCGGTGTTGCGCGCGGTGATCGCGCTCGTGCTGGCGATCATGCGCAAGCCGATCCCCAACCCGCATGGCTGGCTGGTTTAGTTCGCGATCCGGCAGCCATAGTCCGGCTCGAACACGGCTTCGGCGCTGATCGCGCCAAATAGCACGCTCGCCGTGACGCTATCGCCGCTTTGGACGACGCTCATCTGCTGGCGCACGTCTTCGGGAAAGTCGGCCATGCAGCTCTCCATCGCGCGCCCGCTCACGTTCAGGCATGAGCATGTCTGCTTGGCCGCGTAGCCGGTGGCGATGCGGGCATAGGCGACCTGATCGCGCATCGCCCAGGCGCCGCCGGCGAGGCCCAGCACAATCACGGCAAGCACGCCTGCCAATATCCAGCGTTTGCGCGGCACCCGACGCTCCCCCTATGCTCCAGTCTTGAGCATAGCCGAGGCGAGGGGAGACGTCATGCTGCGCGGTTTGATTGGGGCGGCGGCGTTGCTGTTTGCAACGGCGGCGCAGGCGCAGGAACTTTACCCGCTGCCGGCGCAGCCTGCCGGAATGGCCTGGCCGACGCGCGAATGGGCCGAAGCGCCGCTGCCGGCCGATGTCGATCGCGCCGCGTTCGATCTGGCCGTGACGGAAGCGTTCGCCGGCCCGCACCCGCTGCTCGGCGAAACCCGCGCCGTGGTGGTGATCCAGGGCGGCCAACTCGTGTTCGAGCGCTACGCCGATGGCTACACGCGCGATACGAGGCTGAATTCATGGTCGATGGCCAAGTCGGTGACGCACGCACTCGTGGGCGCGGCGGTGCTGCAGAACCGGCTCAGCATCGACGCGCCAATGGGCAATCCGCATTGGCGCGCCAGCGATCGCCGCGCCTCCATCACCTGGCGCCAATGGCTGAACATGGTCGACGGCCTCGATTATACCGAATCCTCCGCCAACATCGCCGAGGCCGGCAATGCGCGCATGCTGTTCGGCGAGGGGCGGCGCGACACGACGCGCTGGGGCGCTGGCCTGCCGCTGATCCACGATCCGGGCGCGCACTGGAATTATTCGTCCGCCGGCACGCTGCTGATCTCGGACGCGCTGACGCGTGTGCTCGTCCCCGATCCGCGCGACGCCAATGATCGCCGCGCACGCATGCGCGCCTGGATGAACACATCGCTCTTCCAAACCATTGGCTTCGATCCGGTGGTCGAGTTCGATCCGCAAGGCGTGTTCTATGGCAGCTCGCTGATCTGGGCGACCGGCCGCGATTGGGCGCGCTTCGGCTATCTCTATCTGCGCGGCGGCGTGTGGGATGGACAGCGCGTGCTGCCCGAGGGCTGGGTCGATTTCGCCCGCAGCCCGGCCCCCGCGCAAAACACCGACATTTACGGCGCGCATTGGTGGCTGACGCCGCCGCACGGCGATGGCCGGCCGGCGCGCTCGCTGATCGTCGGCGATGAGATGCGCGATGCGTTCTCGGCGCAGGGGTATGAAGGCCAGATCGTCGTTGTCGTGCCGTCCAAGGATCTGGTTATGGTGCGGCTGGGCCGTTTCGATGGCGGCGCCGAGGCCTGGGATGCGCTGGGCGATTGGAGCACGCGCCTGATCGGGGCGTTCGGGGCGCGCTGAGCTGAAGCGTCGCGCGGCCGAGGCGGCGCCCGCGTGCGCGAAACGCTTGCGGTTAAAGTGGATGTCGCGCCAAGTCCCCAGCAAGCGCGGCAATGATTCGCCGCGTTTTTAGGGGAGGCGTGCAATGTCCCTGACAGAAGTCGAAGGTCGCGAAGTCAAAGTGCAATGCGCCAAGCTGCTGCGTGAAGCGGGCTTTGTGCGTCTGGCGGCCGAACTCGAGCATGGCTCGCTTTCCGCCCTCGGCAAGGACGAGCCGGTGTTTGTGCTCTGCGGGCGCGACCGTATCGCGCCGACCGCGATCAAGGCGTGGATCGAGGCCGCGCGGCTTTCAAACGTGCCGGATCACAAGCTTGAATCCGCGCACGAGGCGATCGAAGCGATCGAGGGCTGGCCGGGTTTCCGGCACTATCCCGATTAGTGATAGACGCACAGCTGCGCGTGCACGCGATCGAGGCCCGAGTATAGCGCCGGGCGCACGTCCGTATCGCTTCCGCGCGCGGCGGTGTGCGCCAGGCTGGTGAGCGCGTCGGCCGCGCTCAATTCGTGCTGATCATGCGCCAGCAAGGCCAGTGCGTTGGCGCGATCGGCGAAATCCCTTGCGGCGCCGCCGCGCGCATCAATCACACGCATGCGTAATTGCCGCAACGCGGTCGGCAAGGGCGGCGGATTGGCGGCATGATTCACGCGCCGGCGTTCACTCAAGCGCAGCCCACTCGGCTTCACGCGCCGATCCGGTCCAAAATACCTCTCGTGATCAACCCACAGCATCGTACCCACGTCGCCGCATCATGCGGCAGAGCTTTCTGCTCGCGTGCGATTTACACCAGCATGCTTAGAGAAGCGTTCATGCCCATGAACAATGTGTAGTGAATACGCATTAGCGCTGTTCGCGCGCGTGTGCCGTTTCGGGACGTCTATCGTTTGCGTCAGATGTTGAGCATCGCGCGTATATCGTCGGGCGTCTTGCCGCTTTCGCGCAGCACCCGCAGCGTCGCGCTTTGATCGCGCTTGGCGAGACGCTTGCCATCTTCGCCCAGCACCAATCGATGATGCCGATATGTTGGCTGCGGCAGATCGAGCAGCTTTTGCAGCAGAACATGAAGGTGCGCGGCCTCGCGCAAGTCCGCGCCGCGGATCACTTGCGTGACGCCTTGCAACGCATCGTCCCAGACGCTGGCGAGATGATAGCTGGTCGGAAAATCCTTGCGCGCGAGAACGACATCGCCATGCTTCTCCGGTTCGGCGCGCACCAGCCCCGTCTCGTCCTCGAACACCAGCGCGAAATAGGCAGGCCCCAGCACGCCGCGCGCCTTCTTCAGCGAGAGGCGCCACGCGAAGGCTTCGCCGGCTGCGAGTTTCGCCGCTTCTTCGTCAGCCGGAAGCTTCTCGCCGCGAAACACGTCCGCGCTTTCGCCGTGCGGCGCTGAGGCGATGGCTTCGGCGATCTCCTTGCGCGTACGGAAACAGCGATAGACGAGGTCGCGATCAATCAGGCGCTGCAGCACCGCCGCGTATTCGTCCATGTGCTCGGATTGGCGTCGCACGGGCTCTTCCCAGCTGATTTCGAGCCAAGCGAGGTCTTCGTGGATCGCCGCCTCGAACTCCGGCCGCGCGCGCGCCTGATCGATATCCTCAATGCGCAGCACAAAGCGCCCGCTTGCCGCGCGCGCGGCGTCAAACGCCGTCAGCGCCGAGAGCGCGTGCCCAAGGTGCAAATAGCCCGTCGGCGAGGGAGCAAAGCGCGTCGCATACATCGCGTCTGCTTATTGGCCCGGCGGTTGCGCCTGTCCATTGGGATCGCCGCTCGGATCGCCCTCGCGCGCTGGCGGCGCCGTGGGCGTCGATGTGGCGCGCTGTGTGGCGAGCCATGCTTGCACATCGCGCAGCACCGCGCGCGCCGCGTCGCGGCTGATCGCTTCAACGCGCGCTTCGCCTTCCACCGTCGGATTGGAGATCATGATGATCAGGTTTTCGCCAAGCGGCATCGGCATGCAGCGCCCGTCGCTCAAGCACGGCACGAGCAGCGGCTCGCGGCCTGGCCGCGCGCCGGCCTCGGAGATCACCAGCACATTGACCTCGACGGCGCCTTCGCCAATGCGGCCGCCTTCGAGCACGCGGCCCATGGTTGGGCCGCCGTAGCGGAACGACATTTGACGTGTTTCGCCTGGGGTGTCCGCCCATGCGCGCGGCGTCGGCAATTGCTCGGGTTGGCCGAGGATCCATTGATGCTCGTTGGCGCTGCGCACCGCGAACATGCGGTCGGCGGCGCCGTCATTGTCGGTATCCTCGAAGCACGTCGCGGGGGCTTGGGGTTCGGTGATCAGCGCGGCGGCCGCGGCGCTGGCCGCGCCCGCGCCGCAATAGACGTCGCCGCCGGCGCCCAGCGTCATGCGCTCAAGGATCATCTCGTTTGGAGCCATGTCCGTGAAGGTGCGGCGCGCGGGGCCTTGCATGGTGAGATCCAGGATCGGATCGCCGCGCGATACCTCGCGCGGGTAGCTCGCCGCCGCGTTGGGCGGCAGCGTCGGCGTCGTGTTTGGCAGCGGACGTGCGACGATGGTTTCGGTTTGCGCCACCGCGCTGGAGGCAAAGCCAAGCGCGAGAGCCGCGAGAACAAGCGAGCGCATGATTACCTCGGAATATAAACGGGAACGTAGGTGGTGCCGTAGGTGACCGTGCGCGTCATCTCCACGCGATCGATCTGCGCAGGCATCGCCTCAAGCACGCGATAGCCGAGCTGTCCGCGCACGGCCGCGCCGCTGAACTCGACCAGCGCATCGCGCACGCGCAATTGCACGGGCGCGCCAGTGAATGGCGCCGACTGGCTGGAGCCTGTTACGGGAATGAAGCGATTTTCGACGATGTAGCCGAACTCAAGGCTGATGCGCCCGGGCGTGGTTTCGCCGCGCCGCGTGCGTGCTTCGGTGAGCGTGGCGCGTAAGCCTGCTTCGATCGCTGGGCCGTCGGCATAAGGTATGCGCGAATACGCGGCCGGAGATTCGAGCGGGCGCGTTTCGGCGCCTTCGGCGAAGATGAAGAACGGAATGCCTAGGAACGGCGCGCCAGAGGGCTTCGCCAGATCGAGGCGGCCATCATCGTCGGTGTCGAGATAGCAGGTGAGACGGTCGCCGAAGAAACCTTCGCGCAACGCGCAATAGGCCCATGAATCGTAATCATCATAGATGCCGAACAAACGCTCGCCGGCGGGAAAGCCTTCGCGCTGTCGGCCCGATTCGGAAGGCCGCGCGATCGGCGCCTGCAATTGCACCGCGCGGATCGTTGTGACGCGCTGGCGCTGGATGATCTGCTGGCGCTCCAAGACGACGCCTTCGCCGCCAGCCTGGGCGTCGTGGATCACGATCGGCGTGCTCTGCGCGCGCATCGTTTGCGCGGCCGCCTGCGCCGGCGCGAGCACGGCGAGCGCGTTCAATGCGGCGAATACCAGATTGCGCATGCTGTCCCCTTTGCGCCGATTTTGCGCACCGCTCACGATGGACGCAACCGTAAATACGCCTGCATCCCGCCGCGCGTTTGGCTATGAAGGCGCCATGACGATGTTCATCGATGGCCCGCGCGTTCCGCCGGCGCGTGGCGGCAAGCCGGATTCGCTCGTGGTGTTTCTCCACGGCTATGGCTCCAACGGCGCCGATCTCATCGAGTTCGCCTCGTTCTGGGCGCATGATCTGCCGGGTACGGCCTTCGTCTCGCCCAATGCGCCCGAGCCCGTGCCGCAGGCGCCCGGCGGCTATCAGTGGTTTCCCATCACCGAGCTTGATTCGCGCGCGATGGAGCAGGGCGTGCGCGCGGCGGCGCCGCTGCTTGATCGCTTCATTGATCGCGAATTGGAGCGTCACGGCCTCGACGCCAGCCGCCTCGCGCTGGTCGGCTTCAGCCAGGGCACGATGATGGCGCTGCACGTGGCGCTGCGGCGGCAAGCGCCAGTCGCCGCCGTGCTGGGCTTTTCGGGCGTGCTTGTCGGCGGGCATCGCTTGAAGGACGAGATGCGCGCCAAGCCGCCGATCCTGCTCATTCACGGCGACCGCGATCCGATGATTCCGGTCCCCGCCATGTTCGACGCGGCCGAGGCGTTGGCGGCATCGGGACACGGCGCCCAATGGCACGTGTCCTACGGCATACCGCATTCGATCGGCCCGGACGGCGTGGAACGCGGCGGCGCGTTTCTCGCCACCTACTTGAAAACGCCCAGGATTAGCGCCCGCTAGTGCGGTTTTCGCGCCACGCGGCGGCGCTGTCATGAAGCTGTCGCGCCAAATCAGCTAAAGCGCGTGTCGCGAACGCCGCGAGTCGTGGTAGCTTCGCGCCAGAATAAGGAGCTTAGCCTTCAGTCTTCATAGCCTGATCCCCCACCAGATCCTTCAGCGGCTGCACTGGAGCGGCCGCCGATGAATGTTTCCAGCGCTCCTCTCGCGGGTTTCCCGGCGCTGGTGTTAAACGCCGATTTCCGGCCGTTGTCGTATTACCCGCTTTCACTTTGGCCCTGGCAAGAAGCGGTGAAAGCCGTCTTCCTCGAGCGCGTCGATGTCGTGGCGCATTACGACCATGTGGTGCATTCGCCTTCGTTCGAGATGAAGCTGCCTTCGGTGATCTCGCTGCGCGATTACGTGGCGCAGGATCGCCCGCCGGCGTTCACGCGTTTCAACGTATTCCTGCGCGACGGCTTCGCCTGCCAATATTGCGGCACGGATCACGATCTCACATTCGACCATCTGATCCCGCGCTCACGCGGCGGACGCACGACATGGGAGAACATCGTCACCGCGTGCGCGCCGTGCAATTTGCGCAAGGGGGGAAAGATGCCGCAACACAGCGGCATGCGCCCACATCGCAAGCCGCGCCGGCCGACCATGCACGAGTTGCAACATGTCGGCCGCCGCTTCCCGCCGCATCACTTGCATGAAAGCTGGCTGGATTATTTGTACTGGGATGTCGAGTTGGACGCTTAGCTCCACCGCCCCGTCAGCTCCATGCGTCGTTGCACGGCGCAGCGGACATTGGTGCGTGCGCTTGCGAATATGTCGTGGCTGAGCGCTTCGCCGTGGGCGGCCAATAGGCTGATCTCGGCGCGCGCCCAGGCGGCGCGTTCGGCGAGCGGCTCATCCATCGCCATCACCAAAGCGGCCGCGGCGATGCCCAAAGCTTGCGCGGTGTTCATGTCCCTGCCTCCGCGGCGAGCTGGCTCTAGCTCGCGCGGGCAGGGGTATGCAGCGCCCGCGTTGCACGCGTTCGACGCTGCTGAAACAAAGCTGAAATGTTTAGTTGATGGCGTTCGAGACTTCGGTCGCGAACATTTCATAAATCTCGTTGAGCGGATCGCTCATGGCGGTGAGGCCGGCGATCAAACCGATGCCGATGAGGGCGGCGATCAGGCCATATTCGATCGCGGTCGTGCCGCGTTCGTCGCGCAGGAAGAGCTTGATCATGCCGCGCTCCGTTCGATCAATCGATCCACCAGCACGACATCGGCCGGCGGCATTTGATGAGCGCGCAGCTCGTGTGCATGCACCCATTTCGCGGCCTGCGCCGAATTGGGCTCAAGCTTCAGCTCGCCGTTCCAGCGTGTGACCACGTAGAGCGGCATCAAAAGGTGGAAGTCCGTGTACGCGTGCGAAGCGAACGCGAACGGATCGAGAGCGTCAGGCTCGACGGTCAAATCCAGTTCCTCCTTCAGCTCCCGCACGAGCGCGTGCTCGGGCGCTTCCCCCGCCTCGACTTTGCCGCCGGGAAACTCCCAGAGGCCGCCGAGCGCTTTGTGATGCGGGCGCTGCGTAATGAGAATGCGGCCCGCGGAATCGATCAGCGCGGCCGCCGTCACCAAAAGAAGACGCCGCGTTGAAGAGGAACCATCGCCGATTTGCATGAATAAGCCGTGTGAAGGAATGGTTGAGCGGCGTTAGCCACACCATCCTTTCCCGCGTGTTTACCAAGCCTGCAAGCCCTGATCCTTCAACATTCGGACGGCGTGAGTTCGAAATCGACGCGCTCCGTTTCGCCGAGATAGCAGCGCAAATTGCGCAGGCTGGCGGCCAACGAGATATGGGCGATATACCTGATATCGTCGTGATCGAGCAGCGCTGCATTCGAGATCGCCGTCCACGGATAGATCACAAGCAGGTTGGGACGCGGATCGTCGAATTTCCAGCGCAGCGCGAAGGCGTCCGTCGCGCCGAAGCGGACGGCGGAGGTCGCGCTCAGCGAGTTATTCCATTCGTCGATCATCATGCTGGATCGCCACCCGTCATCGCGCCCGCGGTCGGCGATCTCGCGATATTTGATCGTCCGCGCGAGTCCTGCGTCATTGGCGGCCGTCAGCGTATAGACGTTGATTTGGCTACGGCCGGAAATCGGCGCGGCGGGGTCAAGCGTGAGCGAAGGCGCGGCCGTGCCGGACGCCCTCGGTTCGGCGCCGCCCACCCAGCGGCGGTCGAGCAGACCCCAAGCCGAGCCTGATGAACGCAAGCGCGCAACGCGCAGAAACACGCCGCGCGTTTCGACACGTTCCTGATAAGCGATCACCAATTCGCCGTTAAGCGGATCGACAGCCGCCGCGATCGGTCCGGCGCTTCGCACTGTAAAGCCCGGCACGGAAATGTCGCGATAGGAGCCGCGCGGCAGTTCGAAGCGCATTGAATCACCGCTGCCGGTCGTGCGCACCGTGGCGATACGAATGCTTCCGCGCTCGCGATCCCAGGCTACGATATGCACCGGCGTCGAACCGTCGGCGAGGCGCGCCGAGGCGACGATTGTCTGATCCATACGCTCGCCGAAATCGGTAAGTATGAAGCGGCGCGCGCCGACGCCCGTGTCCGTCATGGCGTAGAGCGCGAGAAGGCCTAGACGGTTTTGTGTATGGGCGAGGCCCAGCAGATTTCCGACGCCGGTCGCGGATGGATTGGATGGCGCGCGCGCGCCGCCGGCGGTGATGGCGCGCGGGGTCGACATCTCGCCGCTTGGCAGCAGCACCGATGCATAATAGCGACCGGTTGGATCGGCGGACATGTCCGCGGAGGTCCACGTCGCCGGGTCGGTGGCGAGGCGCGGATAGACCACGACAAGACGGTCGCCCACCGAGGCGAGAGCGGGCGCGCCCGATGTGCGATCGGGGATGAGCGATGGCCAAGCGCCTTCGACCCCATAGCCGTCATTGATGTCGGCGCGCACAATTCCGCTGTCGATACTCCCATTTCGATTCCAATCGACGCCCGTGAGATTGGCGCCGCGCGTCTCCAGCGTGAAATAATTGGGCGCTCTCTCGAGGAATTCGAGTTGCGCGCGCGAGTAGGGCAAAGTTTCCGAGAGACGCGTTTCGTTGAGGGGCGTACGCAAGAACGCGCCTTGACTGAATTGGATGGCGTCCGGCGAGCCGTTGAAATTGTACGAGTAGGTGTAGTTCATGAGGCTTGGCCATAACGGGCTCGGCCGTCCCCCCGTCTGATTGGGCGGCGCGTGACCCATGCCAATCTGGTGGCCGATTTCATGCGCGACGGCCTGCCAAGGCGGGCCGGAGGCCGCCCATTCCGCGCTTAAAGTCTGGCCTCCCGCGCCTTCCGCCGTTTCCAGAATATAAGTGCGCGCGATTCCGCGCCATTCCGGCCGAAGGTAGCGCTCCGCCAATCCAGGCGTATCATAGCGCACGCCCCAATCCTCGCGGGGCATTTCGGGCGCATAGATAACCGTCATGGCGATGCCGTAGGTGCCATCGGGATTTTCTATCGGCAGGTCGTCGTAGAAGCGTCTCACGCGCTCCATCAAAGTGCGTGTCGCCGCTTCGGAAATGCCGCCACGGCGAATGACGTAGATGATGAGATCGCGCCGGCCGACACGGACCATGTCTGGCGTCAGCGCGCCGCGCCCACGCCGCTCCCATTCATCCGGTATGCCGTCGCGATCGTAATCGACAGAACTCGCCGGGTAGGCCGCGGCAGTCGCGCCGGGATCGACAACCAAAAGAGCCGCAAACAGAAAGAAGGCGGCGACGCGTTTCCCGAGCATGGCTTCTCTCCCCGCTGGGTGAGATCGATGAGCCAGCTTAGACGAGCGTCGAGAAAGGGAAAGCTTTATCGCAATAGCGAACAGGGCGATTTTCGCAATCCTGGGCGCTGCGGCGTCGAGATGGAAGGGCGGCGCCTACGCTGTGGGCAAACCTTCCTCGCGCAAGCTTTGCTGCACCGCCGGCCGCGCTTTCACGCGCTGGAAATAGGCCGTGAGTTTCGGAAAGCCCGAAAGATCGAGGCTGAATTTGCTGGCCCAGACGAACATCACGAAGGCGTACGCATCCGCGATCGAAAAGGCGTCGCCCGCGAGATAAGGTTGATCGCCCAATTTACCTTCGAGCAGTTTGAAGCGGCCGAGGATCAGCTTGATTTGCGCTTCGCGCGCTTCTGGCGCCGGGTTGCGGAAGAGCGGGCTGAAGCTCTTGTGCAATTCCGTGGCGATGAAATTCAACGTCTCCAGCAGCCGCCAGCGCGCCATGCCTTCGCTTGGCGCAAGCCCCGAGCCTGGCGCTTGCGCGGCGATGTATTGCAGCAGCACCGCGTTTTCCGTCAGCACCTCGCCGCTCTCGAGTTCGAGCGTCGGCACCGCGCCTTGCGGGTTGACGCTGTAGAAATCGCGGCCGTCCTCGGTGCGGCGCTCGGCGCCGAAGGCGACCTTGTTGAGCTTTACATCTAGCCCGGCTTCACGAATGGCGATGTGCGGCGCGAGCGAACACGCGCCCGGAAGATAATAAAGCTGCATCGGCAATCTCCTGACGCCACCGACTTACGCCGCTCGTTGCGCAGGGCAAGTGTCAGCGATGTGCCTGGCGTGGGTGTTCACACGAATATGGACGGCCGACGCCCCCGCCGGCATTTTCCGCCAACTCAATCGCCCAAGATTAGCTCGCGTCGCCCATGCTGGCGAAGGCGCCGGCGGTCCATATGATGTCGCGGCCCTTCGGAGGCTTCTTGTTTGCGGGTTTTGCTCGTAGCCTGATGCGCGAGGGAGAGGCTATGAACATCTTGGCGCCGGACATCCTTCCGTTCGCACTGCTTGCAGCCGCCCTAGTGCTCTTCTGGGTAAGCACTCGACAATTCGCGTGGCAGGTTAGGGCGCTGTTCTGGGTTGGCGCGGCTGCGCTGTTGGTCGCGGCGACCATGCGCGGAATGGATTTCGCCAGATCGCGCGACTCATTCTCGGTCGCGCTCAGCGCGCTGGGCTCCGATATCGTTCAACGTGGCTTCGCTCCAAATTGGCAGACGGTCGCCCACTCGCTTCCATCCATGCTTGCGCTCTTTGTCTTGCTGACCGGCGTTTTGGCGCTGATCACGCTTATCGCACTCAGCCCCGGAGATTTGCTTGAGCGCGTTGCACGCCCGCTTGTGGTTGGATTGTTCGGGGCAATAGCGGGGGCTCTATTGTCGCTCACCGCGCTGACGTTAGGTTTTGGCGGCTATCTTAAGCCGCGCGCATATATCTTTCTTGGGGATCAAATTGAGCCGGTGGACGGTGACACGTTCAAGATCGGCGATATCGCGCTTCGCTTGGAAGGAATTGATGCTCTGGAATCGGATCAAGTGTGTGTGGGAGGGAGGGTCGATTGCGGCGTCGCGGCAACGGAGCGCGTAGTCCAATTGCTGCGGGGTGCGGTCGTCATCTGCATGCGCGCCGACCAGAACGAAGCAGCGTTGGCGATGCCGCCGGAGGAATCGTTTGGTCGCCCACTCGTCACTTGCACCGCCCAGACAGCTGAAGGGCGCGACGATGTTGGCGCGCGCATGATCGAAGAGGGCTTCGCGGTGGCGTATATACCGCCTCGTGACCACCTTCCTGATGTGCATGCGTACGCAGACGGATGCTCGACGCTTCCGCGAGACTGGCGCCGCATGAGTGCAGAGGAGAGATCGACGTTTCCAACCTCAACCGCCTGCCGGAGTGCCGCCGCCGCGCTGTAAAGCTCCGCCGCCAGTTCCCAGTTCGACGCGCTGGACGCAAGTGGCGCCCGCACCCTTCCTCGCGTGTGGGGTGGGTGTCGATGTGTGACCGCGGGCACATCGGCTGACCTTGGGTCTAGGTAGGTTGGCTTATCGAAGCGCTGCCGCTTCGGAGGAGCAAAGCCAATGACCAAGTTTTACGCCCTGATCGCCGCCTGCGCCGTGTTCGCTCCGATGGCCTTCGCCACGCTGAGCCAAGCAGCGCTTATCGTCGCCTGATCGGCCCCACGCAAACCCTGAATTCGAGAGCAAACCGATGACCAAGTTTTATGCCCTGATCGCTGCCTGCGCTGTGTTCGCACCAATGGCGATGGCCACGCTCAATCAAGCCGCTCAAATCGTCGCGTAACGCGCCCGATCAACCGGCTGAAAAAGCCCGCGAAGGATGCTCCCCCTTCGCGGGCTTTTTGTTGCTTGCAACCTATTCAAACTCCGCGAATGGTCGCCGCATGGACGACGAATTGACTGACGATGATCGCTGGCGCTTACAGATGGAGGCGCGGATGTTTGCGTTGCATCGCGGTCTCTTCGCGTTGGTTTCGCTATCCGGACAACGAGATGCGCTCGTTGCGGAATTAGCTCGAACAATTGAACAGGGCCGAGAGACAGGTTCGGGGAGCGTGTTCGAGGCGTTTATTCTTGAAGAGCTTGAAGGCCTTCGAGGCGAACTCGAAGAACTTCAGCCCTAGCTCCGATAGTCCCCGTTGATCTCGACGTAGCGTTTCGTCAAATCGCACGTGTACATTCGCGCACGGCCTGAGCCGGGGCCTACCGTGACCGTGATCTCTAGTTCTTCGCGCTTCATGTAGGCGCTCATGGCGGCTTCGTCGTATTCGGCGCTGACCATGCCGTCGCGCGCCGCGTAAAGTTCACCGAAGCGCACGGCGATCATTTCCTTGCGCACCGGCTGATCGGCGCGGCCGATGGCCATGACGATGCGGCCCCAATTGGCGTCTTCGCCGGCGATGGCGGTTTTCACCAGCGGGCTTTCGCAAATGGTGCGGGCGATGATCTTGGCGCTCGCGTCGCTTTGCGCGCCTTCGACATTCACGGCCACGAGCTTGGTCGCGCCCTCGCCGTCGCGCACGATTTGGATGGCGAGATCGCGCAGCACGTCCGAGAGCGCTTGGCGGAAGCCGGCGAGGCGATCGTCCTTGGCGTCGACGATCGGCGGCACTTTGGCTTGGCCGGTGGCGTAGAGCAGCACGCAATCGTTGGTGGAGCGGTCGCCGTCGACGGTGATGGAATTGAAGCTGGTTTCGGTTTCTTGGCGCAACAGCGTTTTCAGGATCGGCGCGGAGAGGGCGGCGTCGGTGAAGACGAAGGCCAGCATCGTCGCCATGTTCGGCGCGATCATGCCGGAGCCCTTGGCGATGCCGGCGATGTTCACTTGAACGCCGTCGATCTCGCAGGTGGCGCCCGCGCCTTTCGCGAAGGTGTCGGTCGTCATGATCGCCGCGGCGGCTTTGGGCCATTCCACCGGCGCCATCTCAAGCGAGGGCAGCAGCTTCGCGATCTTTGAATCGTCCAGCACGACGCCGATCACGCCGGTCGATGCGGCCATGATTTCGCGTGCGGGAATGTCGAGCTTTTCGCCGGCGGCTTCGAGCGCGCGCTTGCACGCGGCGTCGCCTGCGGGGCCAGTGAAGGAATTGGCGCAGCCGGCATTCACCAGCAGCGCGCGCGAGCCGCCGCGCGTGGCCGCGAGCGCTTGCTTGCACCAATCCGTCGGCGCCGAGCCCACGGCGTTGGTGGTGAACACGCCCGCCGCACGCGTGCCGGGCGGCATGCGCATCAGCAGCACATCAGGGCGCTCGTGCTTGTAAAAACCCGCGCGACCGATCGCGGCTTCTAGGCCGGCGATTGGAGGGAGCGTCGGGAATGAAGCGGGCGCCAGCGGGCTGATCGGATGTGTCATGTGCGCCCTTCAATCCGACGTGCGCGCAAAGAACAAACGTTTTTTCCTTAAACGTTCCCGTGGCGCTTGCGGGCTGGAGCGCGCGGCTCCGCCGCGCATGCGTCGCGGAGCGACGCGCTCCCGATCTTAGGTTGCCGAGCGCCGGTCCGGAATGAGGCGCGCGCTCTGCCCCTTACGGCGTCGCGCTATCGCCGGTTTGCTCAGGCGCGTTCGCTGGCGCAGAGGGCGCAGAGGGCGCGGCAGGCGCGGGCGTTGGCGTTATGGGTGCGGGCGTTTGGGCCGGCGCTTCGCCGACGATGCCGCCAGGCCCCATCGGGAACGGGAAGGGCGGCGCGTCCGGTGCGACAGCATCCGGCGACGGCCGCAGCGGTGCGTCGGGCTCCGCATCGGCGGGCGCGGTCACTTCGCCGCCGGGCTCCATCGTTTCTTCCGGCTGACGCAAGCGCTCGATCCGCGCATCGCGCGCCAAGCGCTCATCAAGCTGGGTGATTTCCTGATAGCGCAGCCAGGCGACGATGCGCGGCCGCAACGTCTCAAGGCTCGGCACGCCGCGCGCGCGGCGATCATCGAGGCGGAAAATGTGCCAACCCGTCGGCAATTGGATCGGGCCGATCAAGCTGCCGACGCTGGTGCGCTCCACTTCCTGGCGCAGCGAAGCGCTCAAATCGCCCAGCGCGGAGAAGCCCAGATCGCCGCCGTCCGGCGCGGTGTCGCGTTCGGTCGAGAGTTCAAAAGCGAGCGCTTCGAACCTTTCGCCTTGCTCAAGCCTTCTTTTGGCCGCGTCCGCGGCCTCACGTGTGTCGAACTGAATATGGCGCAGCTGAACTTCTTCGCCTTCTCCCAGCCGGTTGATGTTCTCCCGGTACAGCCGCTCGATCGCCTCCGGGTCGTTCGCGCGCTGGTCGATCTCATCATAGATCGAATTGGCGAGCACGCGTTCGCGGGCGTTCTCCAGCTGCCGGCGGGTTTCGGATTCGCGGTCGAGGCCGCGCGTTTCGGCTTCCATGGCGAACAGGCGGATTTGGATCAGCTCTTCCAGCGCCATGAAGAAGGCGTCGGAATTGGCGTCCAGATCCTCGGTTTCCTGCAGCCAGCCGCGCGCCACGGCGTAGGCGCGGACGTCTTCCACATAGATCGGGCGCCCGTTCACGGTGGCGGCCACGATCGGGCTCACCTCGCCGGCGCCGTCCTCGGCGGAATCTCGGCCCAGGCCGCACGCCGACAAGGCGAGCGCAAGGGTCAGGAACAAGCCGACTTTGAAGGGGGCGCGCGTGGACATGCGTTCTGCTCTCCGAGGTGGGCAAAGTGCAAATCCGGCGCCTGCTTGGTCGCGCCCGTCACATTGACACCGCCCAGGGCCGCTCTTAAGTCTCGCGAGCGCACGAGTCGAGAGTGTTTTCGCACGCGGGCGCGTGCTTGTGAGTCACAAAAAAGCCAACAAACTCAGAGCTCTCGCCTCCCTCCTCAGCGCCTCGCCTCAGGGGGCGCATTAACGTTTAGATCGCCCCCATGCTGAACCTCGCCAAGCAGATTTTCGGCTCCGTGAACGAGCGCAAGGTGCGCCAGTTGCGCCCGCTCGTGCAGCGCATCAACGCGCTGGAGCCCACCTTCGAGGCCCTCTCCGACGAGGCGCTGCGCAACAAGACCAGCGAGTACCGGCACCGGCTGGCCCGCGGCGGCAAGATTGACGAGGTGCTGCCGGAGGCGTTCGCGACCGTCCGCGAGGCGGCCAAGCGCGTGCTCGGCATGCGCCACTTCGATACGCAGATGATGGGCGGCATCTTCCTGCACCAGGGCAAGATCGCCGAAATGCGCACCGGCGAGGGCAAGACGCTCGTCGCCACGCTGCCGACTTATCTGAACGCGCTCGAAAGCCGGGGCGTTCACGTCATCACGGTGAACGATTATCTCGCCAAGCGCGACAGCGAGTGGATGGGCCAAGTCTATCGCTTCCTCGGCCTTTCGGTCGGCGTGATCGTGCACGGACTCTACGACAACGAGCGCCGCCAAGCCTACGCAGCGGACGTCACCTACGGCACGAACAACGAGTTCGGCTTCGACTATCTGCGCGACAACATGAAATACTCGCTGGGCGAAATGGTCCAGCGCGGCCACCGCTACGCGATCGTCGACGAAGTCGACTCCATCCTGATCGATGAAGCGCGCACGCCGCTCATCATCTCCGGCCCGACCGAAGATCGCAGCGAGTTCTACAAATCGATCAACACGCTGATGCCGCTGCTGCGCCCGGAGCATTACGAGCACGACGAAAAGCAGCGCTCGATCACTTACACGGAAGAGGGCTCCGAGCGGATCGAGGAGATGCTGGTCGAGCGCGGCCTGCTGCAAGGCTCGATGTACGAGCCGTCGAACATCTCGATCGTGCACCACGCCAACCAGGCCCTGCGCGCGCACAAGCTGTTCCAGCGCGACAAGGATTACATCGTGAAGGATGGCGAAGTCGTCCTGATCGACGAATTCACCGGGCGCATGATGCATGGCCGCCGCTTGTCGGAAGGCCTGCACCAGGCGATCGAGGCCAAGGAAGGCGTGAACATCCAGCCGGAAAACCAGACGCTGGCCTCGATCACGTTCCAGAATTATTTCCGCCTCTACGACAAACTCGGCGGCATGACCGGCACGGCCGCCACCGAGGCGACCGAGTTCGGCGACATCTACAAGCTCGACGTGGTGGAAATTCCCACCAACCGCCCGGTCAAGCGCATCGACATCGATGACGAGGTCTATCGGACGGCGGCCGAGAAATTCAAAGCCATCATCGTCGACATCGAAGAGACGCACAGGAAGCAACAGCCCGTGCTGGTCGGCACCGTCTCGATCGAAAAGTCGGAATACCTCTCCAATATGCTGAAGCAGCGCGGCATTCCTCACCAAGTGCTGAACGCGCGCTATCACGAGCAGGAAGCCCAGATCGTCGCGCAAGCCGGCGTGCCGGGCGCGGTGACGATCGCCACCAACATGGCCGGCCGCGGCACCGACATTCAGCTCGGCGGCAATATCGACATGCGCGTGAAGGCGGCGCTGAAGGGCGACGAAACGCCGGATCAGATCGCCGCGCTGAAGCGCCAGATTCAGGCCGACGTTGACGACAAGAAGCGCATCGCGCTCGATGCGGGCGGCCTCTACGTGCTCGGCACCGAGCGTCACGAAAGCCGCCGCATCGACAACCAGTTGCGCGGCCGCACCGGCCGTCAGGGCGACCCCGGCAAGTCGAAATTCTATATCTGCCTCGAAGACGATCTGCTGCGCATCTTCGCCGCCGATCGTCTGGACGCGATCATGCGCGGCTTGGGCATTCAGGAAGGCGAGGCCATCGTTCACCCTTGGATGAACAAAGCGCTCGAAACCTCGCAGCGCCGCGTCGAGCAGCGCAATTTCGAAATCCGCAAGAACCTCTTGAAGTACGACGACGTCATCAACGATCAGCGCAAGGCGATCTTCGAGCAGCGTATCGAATTCATGCGCACCGCCGACGTCGCGCCGATCATCAAGGACATGCGCCACGATGTCGTGGAAAAGCTGGTCTGGCGCCACATGCCGGAGAAGGCCTATCCCGAGCAGTGGAACACCAAGGAATTGATGGAAGAAGCCGAGGAAATCTTCGGCTTCAACACGCCGGTCGATGCCTGGGCCGCCGAAGAAGGCATTGCCCAGCAGGAAATCATTGAGCGTCTCACGCGCGAGGTCGATCAGGCCTACGCGCAGAAGGCCGCCATGCTTGGCCCCGAGCGTCTGCGCGCGGTGGAAAAGCAGGTGCTGCTCTCCGTCGTCGATATGCGCTGGCGCGAGCACTTGTCGCTGCTCGATCATTTGCGCTCGGTCGTGCACTTGCGCGGCTACGCGCAGCGCGATCCGCTGAACGAGTTCAAGACCGAAGCGTTCACGCTGTTCGAGCGCATGCTGCTTGAGCTGCGCACCACGATCACGCGCATGCTGCTGCGTCTGCAAATCGGCCAGACCGAAGAGCAATTGCCGCGTCCGATGACGCCGACGAAGACCTACGAAATCCACCAGAACCCGGATACGGGCGAGAACGAAATGGCGATCGCGCGTGATGCGCCGCCGCTCGCACCGGAAGGTTTCGATCGCCACAATCCGGCGACGTGGGGCAAGGTCTCGCGCAACGCGCCGTGCCCCTGCGGCTCGGGCAAGAAGTTCAAATATTGCCACGGCACGGCCGAAGCCGCGAGCGCTTAAGCTTCGCGAAACTCGAAGTCAAACGAGGGCGCTCCTTCGCGGGAGCGCCCTTAGTTTTGTGGGCTGAGTTCGGGCGCGGTTGGCGGCGTGCGCGCGGGTAGGAAGCGTTGGCTCAGGAACGCGCGGATCGGGCGGTCCCAGTATTTGTCCGCGACCCACGCCATCAGCCCGATCACGACGATGAACGCAAAGCCGCTCAGCGGCGCGTGGTCTTCCAACCGCGTGTCGGCGAGCATGTGCGCGACGATGCCGCCCAAGCTGTGCAGCGGCACGTGCAGCACGTACGCCGCGTAAGAGGCGACGCCCAGCCACGAACAGATCGGCAACAGGCGCGCGCCAGGTTCATAGCGCGCGGCGAAGAGAATGAGCGTGGGATACGCCGCCATCGCCAGGAACAGCATCAGCTCCGGCGAGGGGCGCGCACCATCCATGGCGAAACGCGGCAAGAAGGTCGCGATCGTAACGAGCGCGAGCACGCACACCATCACGTTGGATTGCAGTCGCGCGGTGAACGCGAATCTGTCGCGCAGGCGATAGAGCAGCACACCGGCGAAAAAGCCGAACATCGAGCGCGCCAGCCCGCCGTCGAACGTGCGCCAGGATGCGCCCATGTCGAACGAGTTGTTGCGCAACGTGATCGCGATCAACGCCGCGCCGCACAGCGCCACGACGATCGCCAGCTGGCGCAGCGAAAGACGCGCGCCGAACAGCGCGAACAGGACGTTGGCGATCAGCTCGAAGAAGAGCGACCACGCCGGAAAATTGAAATGGAAGAGAAACGGCGGCGCACCGAGCGCGGGGTTTGGCAGCATCAACGCGTTTAAGAGCGCCGCAAGGCCTAGCTCAGCCGATCCTTCGCGCGCCTCCGCATAGATGCGCAACGCCACCGCCGCACCGGCGATCAGAAAACCCAGCAGATAGAGCGGATAGAGACGGATCAGCCGCATGCGTACGAAGCTCGCCACGCTCATGCCGGCATGCAGGCGCTTCTCATAGGCGTGCGTCAGCACAAAGCCGCTGAGGATGAAGAAGAGATCGACCGCGAGGATGGCCGCGGTGAACGCGCCATGGTCGCCGAACAGGCGCCCGCCGTGCCAGCTGATGACGGCCAGCGCCGCGATGCCGCGAAGCGCGTCGAGCGTGATGAAGGCGCGCGAGGTTTGCATGACCAGTCGAATTGTTCGTGACCGGGCGAGATCATCGATTGCGCCGCCGCCGTCAAGCCTGCGGGTGAGAATGCCGCAGCCTTAATCGCGCAGCTTCAATCCTGCCCGGCCAATTCGTTGATCATTACGCGCCAATGCGTGAGACCCGAATAGAACACCTCGACCGGCACGCGTTCGTTGAGGCCGTGGGCGAAATCGTCCGCGTCGGCGATGAACACGGCGCCCACGCCATAGGTCGGGATGCCGGCGGCGCGGAAAAACAAGCCATCGGTCGCGCCCGCCGACATATAAGGCGTCACCACGACGCCCGGATACACCGCATGCACCGCCGCCGTCGCGGCGTTCATCACGTCGGGACGCAACGGCGACGCATCGCTCGAATTGGACGGCCCCAATGGCGCGACCTCAATGCCGGCGCCCGCGATCGCCTGCAATTCGCTTTGCACGTCCGCGACGGCGACGCCCGGGAAGATGCGGCAATTCACGGTGGCTGTAGCGCTTTGCGGCAGCGCGTTTTCCGCGTGCCCGCCGGAAAGCATGGTCGCGACGCACGTGGTGCGCATCATCGTCGAGATGTTGGGATTTTGCGCGAGCGTGCGCGCGGCGCGGCGATCGCCCGGATTGTCCGCGAAGCGCCGCAGGGCCGCGCCCTCCGGACCGCCCGTCGCTTGCGCGGCGTTGCGGAAGGAGAGCAGCGTGGTGTCATTCCACATCACCGGAAATTGGAACGCACGCAGCCGCGCTAGCGCTTCGCCCAATTCGTAGATCGCATTGTCGGCGCGCGGCGCGGAGGAATGGCCGCCTGGATTGCGCGCGGTGAACGTGAAGCTCGCGTAGGTCTTTTCAGCGGTTTGCAGCGCGTAGCTTGTCGGCGCGCCGGTGGCGCTCAAGCCGCCGCCGCCGCCATCGGAATTGAGCGCGAATTCCGCGTCGCCGATCAACGCGCGATGCTCGCCAAGCAGCGCTTGCGTCGATGTGCCCGAGGTTTCCTCGTCGCCGCTGAACCAGATGATCAGATCGCGCGTCGGCCGAAAGCCTTCGGCGCGCAGCGAAAGGAACGTCGCCGCCAATTGCGTGAGGCCGGCTTTGTTGTCGAGCGAGCCGCGACCAAAGAAGAAGCCGTCTTCCTCGATCAGCGTGAACGGATCGCGCACCCAGTCACTGTGCAGCGCCGGCACCACGTCCATGTGCGCCAGGAAGAGGATCGGCCGCCCGCCCGTGCCGTCGCCGCGATAGCGCACGACGAGCCCCGCCGTTTCGCCGACCGGCAGCACCGTCACGTCTTCCGCCGCGAAGCCGCCCGCGCGGAAGCGCTCGGCCAGATAATTCGCCAGCGCAACATTCTGCGCGCCGGTTGAACTGTCGAACGCCACCACGTGCGCATAGATGTCGCGCGCTTGGCCGCGCTCGGCCGCACTCGGTGTTTGCGCCAAGGCCGCGCCCGACGTGAAGAGAAGGGCGGCCAGAGCCGACGCGCACCAACGAAGCACCATGAAGACCCCCGGTCGTTTCGTGCATGCTGCGGGGCGGTTAGCGCTTTGGCAAGGGATTGGGCGCAGGGCTTAGCAATCATGACCCTCGCGCAGGCGCCCGCAGCACCCGTGCCCGCCGCAAGCTTCGCGCGCTGGGAGCCGATCGCTGCCGCGTTGTGCCTCGCGCAATTCTCCGAGCCGCTGTTCGCGGCGATCGCGCAAAGCCAAGGGCTCGACGAGCCGCCGGGCTATGCGCGCGTGTTTTTCCTGCCGGTCTATGCGTTTCTCGGCTGGGCCATCTGGCGCGACCGTGCGCGCGCGATGGCCGCCTCCGCCGCGACGCCGGTGCTGATGGCGCTGCTCGCCTTTGTCGCGCTCTCGACGCTCTGGTCGATCGATAGCGGCGCCACATTGCGGCGTTCGGTGTGGCTCGCGCTCAACATGGGCTTCGGCCTTTATCTCGCCTGGCGCTACGACTGGCGCGGCATGTTGAATGTGCTGGCCGGCGGTTTCCTCGTTCTCGTCGCCGGCTCGTTTCTCACAGCACTTGTCGCGCCGAATGTTGGGCGCATGACGTTCGAACATCCCGGCGCTTGGTCCGGCCTTTGGACGCACAAGAATACGCTGGGCGGCATCATGGCGTTGGGCGTGGCGATCTGCACCGCCGCCACGATCATGACGCCAGAGCGGCGTAAGCTTTGGATCGGCACTGCACTTGGCGCGTTCGCGCTCGTGCTGCTCTCGACATCGAAGACGGCGTTGCTCGCCAGCATGCTTGGCCTTGGCGTGATGGCGTTTGGCGCGGTGCTGCGCCGTGGCCCGCAACACGCCATCCTCGCCGGCGCCGGCGTGCTCGTGGCGCTCATCATCGGCGCAGGCATCGTGTTTCTTGCGCCGGATTTACTCGTCGCCACGCTTGGCCGTGATCTGACGCTCACGGGCCGCACCGATATTTGGAGTGCCGCCGCATCGGCAGTCGCGGCGAAGCCTTGGCTTGGCTATGGCTACTACGCGTTCTGGCTGCCCGACTACGGCCCCGCTTATTGGGTGCGCCAGGCGGTGATGTGGGAGGTTGCATCGGCGCACTCCTCTTGGCTTGAACTCGCGCTTGGGCTTGGCCGCGTTGGCGTCGCATTGTTTGCACTGCAGCTGATCGCGACGCTACGCCGTGGCGCGGGCGCAATGATCCGCGCGGATGCTGGGCTTTGGGCGCCGGCGTTTCTGGCCGCGTTCGCGCTCTACACGCTGAGCGAAAGCCACGCGCTGCAAGCCAACAATCTGTTCTGGACCATCTATGTAGCGGTCGCCGCGCGACTCGCTCTTGATGCACGCAAGAGAGCCCAAGCATGAGCGGCATTCTGATCCTTGGCGTCGATCCGGGCCTCAATCGGTGCGGTTGGGGTTTGGTGCTAAGCGATGGCGCGCGGCTGAGCCACATCGCGCACGGCGTGATCACGCCCAGTGCACAGCAACAGCTCGCCTCACGCTTGCATGACGTGTTCGAGGGCCTTTGCGCGGTGATTGCGCAATACAATCCGCACGAAGCGGCGGTCGAAGAAACCTTCGTCAATTCGAACGCGCGCGCCGCACTTGCGCTCGGCCAGGCGCGCGGCGTCGCCCTGGCGGCGGCGGCGCGTCATGGCATGCTCGTCGGCGAATACGCGCCGACCACGATCAAGAAAGCCATCGTCGGCTCCGGCAGCGCCGACAAAACGCAGATCGCCTTCATGGTGCGCCGCCTGTTGCCGACGGCGGGCGAAGTGAAAGCCGACGCCGCCGATGCATTAGGCGTTGCACTCTGCCACGCCGCGCATGGCGGTTTTAAGCGTAAGGCTGGAGGCGCCTAAGCTAGAGCTTTGCTGTAGGTGGCGAGATCGAAATAGTCGCGCCAGACTTTGATCTTGCCGTTCTCAAGCTCGAACACGCCGCAACAGGGCAGATCGATCTGTTTGTCGCCGACATGGATGTGGTCGATGCGTTCGGCGATCACGACATTGCCGGATGAGGCGACGTTGAGGATGTCCCAATTGGTTTTGGTCCAATCCTTCAAGAAGGTGGCGATGAAGCCGCGCAAGTTCACGCGACCCGCTACCGGTGCGATCGGCATGTTGTAATAGACGCCATCTTCCGTGAAGAAATCGACGATTCTGTCAACGTCGAGCGACGGCCAAGTGGCGATGAAGTCGCGAACGATGCGCTCATTGTCGGACATGGGTCACCCTTTAGCCGCTAATGCGCTCTTGCGCGCGCCCCAGAGCAGATAGATCGGAATGCCGATCGCCATCCAGATGAAGAAGCGCTCGATCGTTCCAAGGTTGAGGCTCGAGAACAAATAGAGGCAGCCCACGATCGCGGCGGGCGCCACGATCCAAATTAGCGGCGTACGGAACGGGCGCTCGACCCCCGGCGCATCGCGGCGCAGCACCATCACTGAGATGGCCACCGCGATGAACGCCGCCAGCGTGCCGGCATTGGCGAGCGAAGCGATTTCGCCGAGCGTCAGCAAGCCGGCGAGGGCCGAGCACACCACGGCCGTGAAGATCGTCATGATCACAGGCGTGCCGAGCTTTGAGTGCACGCGCCCCCATGAACGCGGCAGCAAGCCATCGCGCGCCATCACGTAGAAGATGCGCGTCTGCCCATAGAGAAAGGCTAGGATCACGGTGGGAATGGCGATCGAGGCGACGCCGCCAATGATCGCGGCCGCTTCCGGCTGGTTCAAGCTGCGCACGATTTCCGCGATCGGCTCGCCGCTGGCGGCGAACACGTTGAAATCCATCGCGCCGATCGCCGCCGCGCCCACCGCCATATAGAGCAGCGTGCAGATCACCATCGAGCCGATGATGCCGATCGCCAGATCGCGGCCCGGATTCTTCGCTTCTTCCGCCGCGGTGGAGACCGCGTCGAAGCCATAGAAGGCGAAGAACATCACCGCGGCCGCCGCCATCACGCCGATATTCGCGCCATCCGCTTGCGGCGTTGATCCCCAGCCGAACGGCGCGAATGGCGTGAAGCGCGAAATGTCGAACGCAGGCAGCGCAATCACCAGGAAAAGGATGAGGGCTGCGATCTTCAGCACGACGAGCGCCGAATTCACCCAGGCGCTCTCGCGCGTGCCGAGGATCAGCAGGCCCGCGACGACGAAGATGATGA
The DNA here is from genome assembly GCA_017303355.1 of Caulobacterales bacterium. Lineage (GTDB taxonomy): Bacteria > Pseudomonadota > Alphaproteobacteria > Caulobacterales > Aquidulcibacteraceae > Vitreimonas. The sequence continues at coordinate 51,789 of JAFLCU010000017.1, forward strand.
ACACGGCAAGAGGATTGAAATGCAGCGCGTGTCCGGCCATTTCGCCGAACGGCAGCATCTGCGGAATGTCGACGCCAAAGCCTGTCAGCACGCCCGACGCGTAGCCGGACCAACCGACAGCGACCGCGCTCACCACCACGGAATATTCCAGGATCAGCGCCCAGCCGACGATCCAGCCCGCAAGCTCGCCCAGCGATGAATAGGTGTAGGTGTAGGCGCTGCCCGACGCCGGCATCATCGAAGCCAATTCCGCGTAGCAAAGCGCCGCGCAGGCGCAGACCGAACCCGCCACCGCGAACGAGACGATCACGCCTGGCCCGGCCATGCCCGCGCCTTGGCCGATCAGTGCGTAGATGCCGGCGCCGACGATCGCGCCGACGCCCAGCGCCACCAGATGCGGCCACGACAAAGTGCGCTTCAGCTCTTGATGATGCGGCGCTTCGATCGGCTTGCGACGATTCCAGAATGCCATGCGTTTCCCCCGCGTTTGACGCATCTTGCGCGGGCGCGCGCCGCCCCGCTAGGGGGCGGGCGACGAATGGCGGGCTTTAGGCGCGGACAATCAGGCCATAGGCGAGCAGCGTCGAGACGATGGCGTCCGGCTTGGCGGCCTTGATCTCGTCAAACGCGAAGGGCTGGCCATTCAAGGCGCGCTCCAGCGCGGGACGGTCGTCCGCCACGAAATCCAGGTCGCCGCCGGGGGCGATCAGCACGATGCCGTCGCCATCCTCGGCGATGCGGAAGGGTGCGTGGCGCTTCAGCACAAATCGATCGTTCGCCGCGAGCGGCTTGCCCGCCTGGTTCACCGCGTTGCGGTTCTCGGCCGGGCGCGAGCGGATGAACGTATCCACCATCAGATCGAGCGCTGGATCGAGCTTTAGCTCGCGCGCCAAGAGCGCGCCGAGCTTTTGCAGTTCGGTGTTCGCGGCGGTGCGATCGAAGCTGCGTTGCGCGTAGCCCGCCGGCAGGCTGCGGCGCAGCTCCGGCGTGCGCAGCGCCACCTCGGACACCGCCTCCAGCATCAGATCCGCCCATGTGCGCGTGATGAGGCCGACCGTGACGTGCAGCGACGCGGCGTCACCCGCCGTCAGCGCGTCATGCATCAGCCCGCGCGGCACATACGCGCAATCGCCGGCCTTCAGTACGAATTCCTCGCGCAACGCGCCCGTTTCATATTTGCCCGGCTCGAAGCCTTCGCCACGGAACGGCGCTTCGATCGGCATGTCGTACAAGCGCCAGGCTTTCTCGCCCTCGACTTGGATCACGAGCACGTCGTGATTGTCGTAATGCGTGCGAAAGCCCTGCGCGCTCGGCGGCGTCAGGTACAAATTCGCCTGCACGTGCGATGAAAACAGGTTTTCCAGGCCACGGCACAAGCGCGCCAGTTTCGGATCGAATTGGTGCGCCTGATTGAGAATGATGGTCGCGCCGCCGCGATATCGATCGGCGACGATGCCGCGATCGATATAGCCGGACGAGTCCGCATAATCGTTGGGCATCTCCCGCGACGCATCGGCGAGCGCGAGTTGGCCTTCCTTGAGGTCCGTGCTCGTGACGATGCGATCTACGTCATCGATGCTGATGAGGCCGTCAAAGCGCAGCGGCGTGTTGTGCTGAACGATCAGCGCTTCACGCTCGTAGGCTTTTGCGAAAAATTGTTCGATCCGCTCGGCCCCGATCAGGTAGCCGAGCGGATCGTCGAGCCAGGGCTCGCGAATAGGCACGTTTGTGTCTCTGCTTCTTAGCCGCGACGCCGGCCGCGGCCGTAATTGGCGCGGTCAGCATAGGAGCCGCTGTCGCCATCGGTCAGGCCCGACGGGCTGTTGCGCGTGGCGCCACGGCCGTTGCCGGCGCGGTCGGCGTTGCCGCCAGAGTCGCTGTCGGTCCAGCCCGTGCTGTTGCCGCCACCGCCGCCGCCACGGCCGTAGCCAGCGCGGTCGGAGCCGCCGCCGGTATCGCTATCGGTGAGGCCGGTGCGGCCGTAGCCGGCGCGATCGGCGTAGGAGCCGGTGTCGGAATCCGTGCGGCCCGTGTAATTCTGCGCGGCGGCGTCGCCCGTGACCGCTGCGGTTGCGCCAATCGCGGCGGCGGCGCCAACAACGCGCGTCATGAACGAACGCCGGTTCAAACGCTTCTTTTCCGACATCACTTCCCCCGTCATCCGACTGACATCGCAGTTGCAACTCAGTCGCAAAAACCTTAGTCCTCGCGGGGGAATCGATAGCACGTTCGATATAGAGCCACACCCCCAGACGCTTGGGGGCTGTCGATTTTCGTGCGCGCGCGAATCCCGCCACCAGTGGGGGCGGAGACTCCCCATGATCGGATCGTTGAACGGCATCGTCGCGGCTATTTCGGAAGACACCGCCCTGATCGAGGTCGGCGGCGTCGGTTACGTCGTGCAGAGCGGCGCGCGTTTGCTTGCGCGCTTGAGCGTGGGCGCCCCGGCGCGGCTCTACATTGAAACACACGTCCGCGAAGACGCGATCAAGCTGTTCGGCTTTTCGAGTGAGGAGGAGCGTGCGTGGTTCGCGCATCTGCAAACCATCCCCGGCGTCGGCGCCAAGGTCGCGCTCGGTTTGCTCGATGCGATGCCGCCCGAGGTGCTCGCCGACGCGATCGCGCTGCAGGACAAGGCCGCGTTCGCGCGCGCCAACGGCGTTGGTCCCAAACTGGCCGCGCGCTTGGCGACGGAATTGAAGGCCGGGCCTAAGGGCTTCATCGCCATCAATAGCGGCGCGCGCGCGAATGGCGCGGCGCCCGCTGCAACCGGTGCGCGCGCGGAAGCCGTTTCCGCGCTCGTCAATCTCGGCATCGATCAATCGAGTGCGGCGCGCGCTGTCGCGAACGCGGCCAAGCAGTTCGCCGCCGATGCGCCCGCGCCGGAGCTCATTCGCGCCGCTTTGAAGGAGGTCAGCCGCTAAATGGGTCAGCTTAGCGCCAGCTAACTATATTGTAGCAAGGTTTCGCTAACATCTCCGCACGACCGTGCCGCCGCAATAAAAAGGCGGTTTATGTCAGCACGCGCGGGTAGTAATTCGGATGCAAGTGAGATCGTCTTTGGTTTCGACGAATTGTTTTTTTCGCGCACAGATAGCAGCGGAATAATTCAATTCGGCAACAGCGTATTCCAGCGCGTCAGCATCTACGAATGGGACGAGCTGCTTCAGAAGCCGCACAAGGTTATCCGCCACCCCGATACGCCGCGCGGCGCGTTCCGCCTGTTGTGGGACAGCATCAAGGCGGGCGCGCCGTTCGGCGCCTATGTGAAAAATCGCGCCAAGGACGGACGCTTCTACTGGGTGTTCGCGATCGTGACGCCGGTGGAGGGCGGCTATCTTTCGGTGCGCCTGCGCCCTAGCAGCGATCTGCTGGCGGTGCTGAAAACGGAATATTCCGCGCTCGCCGAGCGTGAGCGCCGCGAAAACTTGGCCCCGGTCGATAGCGCCGCGTTGCTGCTTGACCGGCTGCACGCGCTCGGCTTTCGCGATTATCAATCTTTCATGGCGACGGCGCTTGGGCGCGAATTGTCGGCGCTCGACGCGCATTTGGGGCGGCCGCGCTACAAGCCGATCGAGTTTTTTCAGCGCCTGCAGGAAGCCGCGCAAACCTTGCTGATCCAGGCCGAAATCATCGCCGACGCGCACATCAACAATGAAAACGTTCCGCTGAACTTCCGCGTGCTCGCCGCCCAATTGGGCCAGGAAGGCGCCGCCATCGGCGTTATCTCCGCCAATTACGCGCTGCTGACGGCCGAGATCCAAACAATTCTTGAGAGCTTCACCACCGCCGCGAAGGATGTGTTTCAGACCATCAACGAAGGTTATTTCCTGGCTTGCACGGCGCGGGTGCAGCAAGAGGTGCTGGTGCTGTTTCAGGCCGAGAGCGCGGGCGCCGGCGCCGCGCACGAGACATCTTTGCTCAGCCATCAACGTGCGCTCTACACCGCGAAAGCGGAAGCGGGCCTGCGCGATATTACGCGTAAGGCCAAGCACTTCCGGCAAGCCTGCTTGGACATGGAGCGCCTCACCGCCGCGCTCGAGGTGACGCGCGTGATGGGCAAGGTCGAGTGCGCGCGCCACCGCGTCGCGCAGGATCGCATGGATGAATTGCTTGCGCGTCTGCAGGATTTTCAGAACACCACGGCTGCCGCGCTGCGCAAGCTCGACGAGATCAATCAGCACATCGCCAGCGAAGCCTCCGAATTGCTGGCGCAAGCCAAGGATGCGGCCTGATCAGCGCGCGGTCCGCGCCCGAACGGATCGCGTGTGGCGCCTGGGGACGCCAGATGCTCGTCCGCGACAAGCGTGTGACAGCCAGTAATTGGCCGCATAATATTAGGCCTTGCGCGGTTCCCGCTACGGCATTAACGAATCCAGTCGGGAAACCGGGGGAAATCGATGAAGCCGATCAAATTGGCCGTGCTTGCGTTTGCGGCGGCGGGCCTTTCCGCGTGTGTGACGGCGACGCCGCCGATTGGTTCAAATTTCCGCGCGCCCACCGAGTCCGCGTCGATCCTCATCATGGAGCCGGATGTCGAGGTGATGTTCATCACCACGGGCGGCTCTGAATTGCGCGCCGATTGGTCGGAGACGGCGGAAGCCAATCTGATGCAGGCGCTGCAAGCCGAATTGGCCGAGTCCGGCGAACGCGTCACCACGTATGACGCCGGCCTGCACGCCGCTACGCCAGAGGCCGAGCAAGCGCTGCTGCTGAACGAAGCCGTCACAGATGCGCTCGCCGCCCACGTCGTGTTCATGGATATTTCGACGTTCGCCGGTCCGCTGCCGCACGTCACGGCGGAAAACCGCGAAACCTATACGCTGGGCGAAAGCGTCCGCGCGTTGGCGCCGGGCGTTGAAGCCGACTACGCGCTGTTCGTGACCTCGCGTTCGCAGATCGAAAGCGGCGGCTTGTTCATGGTGAAGGTGCTGATCGGCGCCGCCACAGGCTATGTGCCCGCCAGTGCGAATTTCCGCGGCACCTATGTATCGCTCGTCGATCTGCGCACCGGCGAAGTGGTGTGGCTGCGCGGCTGGAACATGGGCGATCCGCGCAATCCAGCGGAAGCCGCCTCGATCATGGATCAGATCTTCCGCAATAGCCCGCTCGCGCCGCCGGCCTCCTGATCATGCTTCGGCGCATCACCAGCCTGCTGGTATCGACGTGCTTGACGCTGAGCGCCTGCGCCACGCCAGATCATGGCGTGCGCGAGGCCGGCCAAGCGCCGGTCGACCTGGGCTCGGCGGAAGCAAGCCTGCGCTATCAGTACGACGAGATGGAGGTGCGGGTGCGCCGCTCGGGCATGCGCAACGACGATCCGGCGCTGAACGAATATGTGCGCAATCTGGGCTGCTCAATCTCGGCCGAGTTCTGCCCGGAACTGCGCTTCTACATCATCGAAACGTCCGAGTTTAACGCCGCGATGGCGCCAAACGGCATGATGCTCATCAATACGGGTCTCCTGCTGCGCGCGGAAACGGAAGCGGAGCTCGCCTTCGTCGTCGCGCACGAGTTCGGCCATTATTTCGAAAACCACATGACGGAGCGCTTGGCCGCCTCGCAAAGCGCCACGCGCGGCTCGCTGATCTCGGCGGGGCTGGCCTTCACCGGCGTCGGCGCGCTGCTGGCGCTCGGCTACATGGCGGGCGCGGCCGCCAACGTGATGTCGTTCTCGCGCGATCAGGAGCGCGAGGCGGACATGTTCGCCGCCAATTACGCCAATACCAATGGCTACAATTCCGCCGCTGGTGTGCGCGCCTGGGAAAATCTCCGCGACGAGATCGCGGCGTCCAGCAATGAGCGCACGCGCCGCCGCCTCACGCGCGAATCCGCGTTCGCCACGCACCCGCTGACGGAAGAACGCATCACCTATCTGCGTGAAACCGCGCGCGCCGAAGCCGGCGCGGGCGAGGATCGCGCCGCCTATCGCGCCATCATTCGCCCGCATCTGCGCCGCTGGCTCGAAATGGAAAACGCTTCGCGCGATCCGGGTTCGACGCTGGTGCTGCTCGATCGTTTGGCCGGGCAGGGCACGGATATTGGAATTATCGAATATGCGCGCGGCGAGGTTTATCGCGTGCGCAACGCCGAGGGCGATGTCGCACTCGCGCTCGCCAGCTACACGCTGGCCACGCAACAAGCCGACGCGCCAGCCGAAGCGTGGCGCCAGATCGGCGTGCTGCAGCGCCGCCAGGGCGACAATGCGGCGGCCATCGCCGCGTACGAGCACTATCTCGCACTGGCGCCCAACGCGCCGGATTTGCAATTGATCAACAGCCAGCTTGGGGCTTTGAGGGGGGACGGGACATGAAACGCTTCGCGGCTTTGGTAGCGATCGCGGCGCTGACGGCCTGCGTGCCGACGATGACGGCCGCGCCCGCTGGCGCGTTCGACAGCGGCTCTGGCCTTGCAGTCAATCTGCAGCGCGATTGGACGCACATCCCGCCGAACCTGAACTTCGCCACCACCGGCTCGGTGCTGACGCGCCAGGGCTTGTCGCTGCAGCGCGTCGATATTCTCACGCTGGAGCCCGGCGATTCCATCATCCGCGTCACGCGCGATGAAGACGCGCCCGAATATCGCGCCGGCATGTCGGAGACCGAACTGGTCGAACTCGTCACCGCGAGCCTCACGCGCTTGGGCTATACCGACATCACCGCAGACAATATCCGCGCTCACCAGCTCGCGGGCGCGCCGGGCGTGCGTTTCAATATCGGCGGCAAATATTCCAGCGGCTTGAACCTGCGCGGCGATGCGGCGCTCGCCGAAAGCAACGGCAAGCTGAACGTCATCATCTTCGTCGCCCCGGCCTCGCACTATTACGAAGCCAGCGCCGCCGAGGTCGACGCCCTGATCCAGTCCGCCCACGCGAGCTGATTTTTTCAGCGCCCATGTAAGGATGCCGCTCCCGCCGCCGTCTAAGGTTGCGGTTCGGGAGCGTGCATTTGGGCGACGAGCGATTTCAGGCATGGATGCGTGCGCATGTCGGCGTATTGCGCCGCATTGCCCGCGCTTTTGCCACGAGCGCCGATCAGCATGATCTGCTGCAGGAACTGATGCTCGCGGTCTGGCGTGCGCAGCCCAGCTTTCGCGGCGAAAGCGCGCCCGCCACCTTCATCTTCCGCGTCGCCCACAATCGCGCGCTCACCTGGCGGCGCGGCGAAGCCCGCAGACGCTTGCGCCGGAGCGAATATGAGCGTCTCGCCGTCGAGGAAGGCGCGGGCGAAGACCCGCTGCTCGCGCGCCTCTACGCCGCCATCCGTCAACTCGAACCGCTCGACCGTTCGCTCGTGCTGCTTTCGCTCGAAGGGCAGAGCTATGCCGAGATCGCGGGCCTGCATGGCCTCAGCGAAACCAATGTCGGCGCGCGTCTCACGCGCGCGCGCAAGAAACTCACCGAACTCACGGAGCAAGACGATGAATTATGAAGCGTTGCAAAGCGCGTGGCGCGCGCACGCCAACAATCCAAGTGCCGCCGCCAGCGCCTATCTCATCAACGAAGCGCAAGCAGAACTTGCGCGCCGGCGCGTGCATCTGCGCGGCTTGCTCGTGTTCGTTGGCGTGATGCTCACCATCCCGCTTGCGCTGATGGGGCTCGATATCGCCACTGGCCAGGCCGACGCGATTGATCTCGGCCGTGAGTGGGGGCTCATTCCGTTTGCGCTGATCCCGTTCGCCGCACTCATCCTCATCGCCCGCCGCGCCGCCCCGCCTGCGCCCGCGCCGCAAGGTGCGTTGCTCGATACCTTCCGCGCGCTCCGCGCCGACAACGCCGCCGCGCGTCTGCGCATCCTCATCATTGGCGCCAGCATGCTCGTGTTCGCGCCGCTTCTGTTCGTACTGCTGGGTCAGCTTGTCGCCGTAGGCAAGATGGCGCCGTACGAAATGGGAAGCGCGGCGTTCGTGCTTGGCGGCGCGCTTGCGCTCAGCGCGCTGTGGATGGGCGTGAAATACGCTACACAGCTCGCGCCCGAGCGCCGCCACCTCGACGCCCTGATTGCGCAATACGAAGCGGCGTAAGGGTTGTTGCGTGCGCGAAGCGTTCCGCGCGGCCCGGAACAATCCGGAAACCCGAATCGCGCTAGGACAGGGCATGGCCGAAGCAGAACGCCTCGTTACAGCAGATCGCATGCCTGGTGAGGGCACGGACCGTGCGCTTCGCCCGACGGGTTTTGACGAATTCGTCGGCCAGCCCACGGCAAAGGCCAATCTCAAAGTGTTCGTCGAAGCCGCGCGCGCGCGCGGCGAGGCGATGGATCACACCTTGCTGTTCGGCCCCCCGGGCCTCGGCAAAACGACGCTCTCACAAATCGTCGCGCGTGAATTGGGCGTCGGCTTTCGTGCGACGTCCGGCCCGGTGATCGCGCGCGCCGGCGATCTCGCCGCGCTGCTCACCAATCTCGAACCGCGCGACGTGCTCTTCATCGATGAAATTCACCGCCTCGCGCCGGCGGTGGAAGAAATCCTCTATCCGGCGATGGAGGATTATCACCTCGACATCATCATCGGCGAAGGCCCATCGGCGCGCAGCGTGCGCATTGATCTGGCGCCCTTCACGCTGGTGGGCGCCACCACGCGCGCAGGCTTGCTCAGCACGCCGCTGCGCGATCGCTTCGGCATCCCATTGCGGCTTGAGTTTTACAGCGCCGACGATTTGCTCGGTATCGTCACGCGCGGCTCGGGCAAGCTCAATATGCCGATCACGCCCGAAGGCGCGATGGAGATCGCCAAGCGCGCCCGTGGTACGCCGCGCGTCGCCATTCGCTTGCTACGTCGCGTGCGCGACTTCGCCGGCGAAAACGCGATCGACGCGAAGGTGGCCGATGCCGCGCTGAAGCGGCTCGATGTCGATAGCGACGGGCTCGACATGCTCGACCGCCGCTATCTGCACGCGCTCGTCGAAACCTATGGCGGCGGGCCTGTCGGTGTTGAAACACTGGCTGCGGCCTTGGCCGAAGCGCGCGACGCCATCGAAGACGTGATCGAGCCCTATCTGATGCAGCAAGGCTTCGTCATGCGCACCCCCCGCGGCCGCGTCGCCGCGCCGAAAGCGTATGAGCGCTTGGGCAAAAAAGCGCCGCCGATCCAACCGAGCACGGGAGCGTTGTTCGGGGAGGAATGATGGCCAGCGGTCTCCCTGGCGTATGATTGGGGGCGTGCTATATTCCCACCATGCCCGACAACGGCTCCATCACGATCAAGCTCGATGAGCACACGGCGCGGCAGCTGGCCGAGCGGGCGCGCGAAGAGGGCGTGACGCCGGAGCAATATGCCGCCGAATTGGTGGCGGATGCGGTTTCGGTTGACATCGACGATGTCCCGCCGGGGCTGATTGTTCCTGAAGAAGAGCTGCGCGCGTCTCTTGCGGAGCAAATGCGCCAACTCGAAACCGGTGAAGCGCAGCTCTACACCCACGAAGAGGTGATGGCGGAGATGCGCACCAAGATCGATGCCGCGAAAGCCCGGAAGGCGTGAAGATCCTCCGGTGGCAGGCCGGGGCGCGAGGCGATCTCGCAAAGATCATCGATCATTTCTCCGAGAACGATCCGCTCGTCGCCGACACGTTGCTTGATCGAATCCAGCATGCCGCAAGCGCGCTCGCCAAAAGGGAGACCGGCCGTCCCGGCCGCATGCTGGGTCTGCGTGAAAAAAGTGTCGCCGGCACAAAATACATCCTGGCTTACAGAGTGACGGAAAAACAGATCGTCATTCTGCGGGTGATCCACGCTGCGCAAAATTGGACGCAACGCAATTGGCCCAAAGGCTGACGCGGAAGCCGCGGTCCGAAGGGCCGCCGCTTGCGCCGTCGCCGCCACGCGCCTACGTCAGCGGCACAAATCAAAACGGGGAGCACACCGATGGCGCACGAATCCGGACTTGAGATGCGGACGTTGGCGAAGCCCAGCGGTCAGCTCGAACTCTCGCTCGTGCGCGTGCCGACGCCGGAGCCGGGGCCTGACGAAATCGTCGTTCAAGTGCAAGCCGCGCCGATCAATCCGTCGGACCTCGGCCTGCTCACTGGCCCGGCCGATCTTTCCACGCTGCAAGCCAGCGGTTCGGGCGAGAACATCGTGCTCACCGCGCAGGCGCCTGATGTCGCGATCAAGATGCTCGCCGCGCGCTTCGATCAATCGCTGCCTATAGGCAATGAAGGCGCGGGCGTGGTGGTGAAGGCCGGCGCCAATGCGCAGGCGCTGCTCGGCAAAACCGTCGCGATGGTCGGCGGCGCGATGTACGCGCAATATCGCAAGATCAAAGCGATCGAAGTGCTGCCGCTGCCGGAAGGCACAACGGCCGTCGAAGGCGCATCGTGCTTCGTCAACCCGCTGACGGCGCTTGCGATGGTGGAGACGCTGCGTCTCGAAGGCCATAAGGCCTTGGTGCACACCGCTGCCGCATCGAACCTCGGCCAGATGCTCAACAAGATCTGCATCAAGGATGGCGTGCCGCTGGTGAACATCGTGCGCAGCGAAGAACAGGAGCGCATCCTGCGCGACATCGGCGCCAAATACGTGGTGAACTCCACGTCGCCGAATTTCATGAACGATCTCGTCGCCGCGCTGAAGGAAACCGAAGCCACGCTCGCGTTCGACGCCATCGGCGGCGGCAAGCTCGCGGGCCAAATTCTGACGGCGATGGAAATCGCGCAGAATTCAAAGCCCGGCGCCTATAGCCGCTATGGTTCGGCCGTGCACAAGCAAGTCTATATCTATGGCCGCCTCGACATTCGCCCGACCGAAATCGGCTCCGGCGTCGGCATGGCCTGGGGCGCGAGCGGCTTTCTGCTGACGTACTTTCTGCAGAAAATCGGCATGGCCGAAGCCAATCGTCTGCGCCAACGCGTGCTCGCCGAATTGAAGACCACGTTCGCCAGTCATTACACGCGTACGATTTCGCTCACCGAAGCGCTCGATCCGGCGACTTTGCTTGCGTATTCGAAGAAGGCGACTGGCGAGAAATATCTGATCGACCCCACGCGCTGAGGCGGCGGCTATTTTTCGACGCGGAACGTGCTCAATTGCGCGCATGTCCGATTTGACCATTCCGGTCGCCGCCGGGCCCGAAGCGACGCTCAATGAGTTGGCGGCCGCACGGCAGCAATCCAAAGACGTCGTCGCGGCCGATGCGCTCGCGGTGGATGGCCGTCGCGCTAAATCGCGGCTCGCGGCGATCACAACCTTAGCGGAAACGAAAACGGCCCCGGTTTCCCGGGGCCGTTCGTTGAACCGTTTCCGCCTGGATCAGAGGTCCGGGCGGCCGATGCGGCGGCGCGGGCGGTTTTCGCGACGTGCGCGTTGCTCGGCTTCCGCTTCCCGCGCGGCGACGTCGTAGCCGGCCGGGATCGCGTCCAGCGATTGGAAGGTGAGCGTCGTCGTGTAGCTGTGCACGGCCGCCGCCGCGCCTGCCGGCGCATCGGCGCGGTGACGCGCGGCGATCACGTATTCGCCCGTCGCAGGCAATTGGAACGTAGCGCGGCCGTTCGCGTCGGTGACTACGTAGGTCGACAGATCGGTATCGGCGGCGCCATCGGCGTAGAGCACGACAGCACTATTCGCCAGCGGCGCACCGTCGAACAGCAATTCGATTTCGAAGCCGTTCGCTGTGAGGATTTGGTTCGGGTGCGTGATCGGGTGAATGGCGAGGCGGCCAATCGGGCGATCCACCACGTCGCGCGTGGCTTGGCCGCGCGTGACGTAAACATCGGCGATGGTCACGGTTTGCAGCGTCGTGGTCGGCGCACCTTCCGGCGGCGTTTCGCCGGCCGCGAGCGGACGCCACGAGCCATCGACGCCCACAAGCGTCGCGACATTGCCGAGCTGCTCGCCCGTGGACACGCGATAGGTGCCGCCGCGCGGCAGATCGGTTTGCACCGTCGTTGCATCGGCCGCGACGGAGATGCGGTCGAGGCTGACTTGCGCGCCGTCCGGGTTGAGCGCGGTGAAGCTGGCGGGGAGGGCGATCTGCGGCGTGAAGAACTCGCTCGCGTACGACCCTTCGATGCTCACGGCGGCGTCTTCCGGCCAATATGCATCTGGCTTCAGATAGGAGGTGTAAGCCGCGGCTGGCGTCGCCGCCAAAGCGAACAACGCGGCCGCCAAGACCTGTCTTTTCATCATGAATACTCGCCTGCTCTTCCTGAGCCGGAACTCTTCCCGGCCTGACCCACGCTTAGACAGCATAGCGTCTATGCAAATTTCAAGACTGTCACGTGTGTGTGATTTTAGCGCGGGCGCCCGTCAAGCAGCGCCAGCAGGCCCAAAAGGCTCTTAATCGTGAACCAGATCATGATGACCAGGTAGAGGATCCCGACGATCCAGAGAATCGGGAACCCGATCAGGATGAACGTCAAAATCCAGCCGATGACGCCCAGCACGGCCAGCGCCACGCCCCACCAAAACGCAATAAACCATATGCGGATCTGATCATCCAGGTGTGAGCGCGCGAAGTGCGCCGCGCCGTCCTTGCTCACGAGGGCGAGAATCACGCCAGCCAGCGCAAACAGCGCAAAGCTTGGGATCGAGAGCAGGTAGAGCACGTAAACGATAAACGCCGCGGAGCGTCCGGGCTGGGCGGGCGGGTAGGGCGGCGTGCTCATAGTGTATTCACCTCTGCCTATTGATCGCCCAGTTTTTTGCGGCGCGCCAGGGGATGTTTGGTTTCCACCAAGGTCTTCAGCCGGCCCTCGGCGACATGCGTATAGATTTGAGTCGTGGCGATGTCGGCGTGGCCGAGCAGCATCTGCACCGTGCGCAGATCGGCGCCGCCCTCCACCAGATGTGTCGCGAAAGCGTGGCGCAGCACGTGCGGCGAAACTCGTGTCGGATCGATGCCGGCCTTTATCGAAGCCGCTTCCAGAATTTGCGCCACGCGCCGGCGCGTGAGCTTGCCGTCGGCGGCGCTGTTGGAGGGGAAGAGCCAACGCTGTGCTTTCGTCCGCCGCGCCTCCAGCTTCGGCAGCGCCGCGTCGCGCGCCGCAAGGTGCGCATCAAGCGCGGCCAGCGCCGGCCGGCCCAGCGCCACCAGGCGCTCCTTGCCGCCCTTGCCTTCGATGATCATGTGCTCCTGGCCGGGCTTGGGCGCGGCGCGCAGCGGCAGCGCCACAAGCTCGCTCACGCGCAGGCCCGCGCCGTACAGCAGCTCGATCAGCGCCTTGTCGCGCGGCGTTTCCGCCGCCGCGATCAAGCGCTCGATCTCCTCCACCGAAAGCGTCTTCGGCAGCGATCGCCCGCGCTTGGGCGCATCCAGGCGCGAGGTCGGATCATCGCCGCGTGCATTGTCTTCCAGCAGGAAGCGATAGAATTGCCGCAACGCCGAGATGCGCCGCCGCGCCGTCGCCGGCGAAAGCCCGCGCTGCGCCAAGCTGGCCACATAGGCTTCGATCGCGCTCGCGTCAGCTTCGCCTAATCCGCCACGCACATTGAGCCGCACGTCATCCAGATCGCGCGCATAGGCGTCCAGCGTATTCGGCCGCGCTCCGCGTTCGGCGGAGAGCATTTCCAAGAACGCCTCGATCAGCGCTGAATCGCTCATGGGCCGAGCTTAGCAACACATTGCTTTCCGGAACATTCGCGCGTCCGCGCCCGTTGCGTTCGCAAGCAATGGAGAACCGCAATGACCACCGAAGCCGATATCCGCGAGAAGTTCTGGAAAGCCCTCAAATCCGACCGCACCCTGATGCTGGGCATCTCGGGCTCGCGCGAGCACTCCCAGCCGATGACCGCGCAATTGGACGACGATGACCCCAACAGCCCGCTTTGGATTTTCAGTTCCAAGGACGGCCATTTGGTTCAGGCGATTGGCGCCGGCCAGCGCGGCATGGCGCAATTCGTTTCGAAAGGGCACGATGTGTTCGCCTGTTTTGAAGGCGATCTCGTGCTGGACAATGACCGCGCCGTGATTGAGCGGCTTTGGAACCCCTATGTCGCCGCTTGGTACGAGGGCGGCAAGGACGATCCGAAGCTGCAGCTGATCCGCTTCACGCCGGAACACGCGCAAGTCTGGCTGAACGAAAACAGCTTGTTCGCGGGCGTTAAATTGCTTTTCGGCGCCGATCCCAAGCGCGAATACGCCGACAAGGTCGCCGATGTGAACCTCGCCGGCTCAGCGCGCCCGACTTAACACACCAAAGCAAACGGGCCCGGCTTTCGCCCCGCGCGTCTCAGCCGAGGCTGATCCGTTTTTAGCGGAACGTGATCGTGACCGCGGTGCGGCGGTTCAGCGGCTCACGCACGCCGTCGCGCGTGGCGCGCGCCAGATCGGTTTCGCCGCGCGCTTG
>JAFLCU010000018.1 GCA_017303355.1 Caulobacterales bacterium
CGCAGCGGCCCGCGTGAAGGCGGCGGCGGCTTCGGCGGCGGCGATCGCCCCCCGCGTCAGCCCCTGGGCGATCCGCAAGATGGCGTCGTGAAATTCTTCAACGGCGCGCGCGGCTTCGGCTTCATCACGCCGGACGGCGGCGGCGCGGACGTGTTCGTCCACGTGAGCGCCGTTGAGCGTGCGGGCCTGACGCAACTCGTCGAAGGCCAACGCGTGAACTTCCAGACCCTGCCCGACACGAAGGGCAAAGGTCCGAAGGCCGTGAACCTGAAGGTCAACGACTAAGCTTCGCGCCTCGCGCAAGATCGAAGGCCCGCCGGAAACGGCGGGCCTTTTTATTCGCACCAACAGCAAAATCAGCGTCAGCCAGAGCCCGCCGAACGCCCGCACCAGCGCAGCTATTGCAGCGGGATGAAGATTTCGATGCGCTGTGGCGCGCTGCCGTCAGCGGCCGGCGGCGGCGCTTCGTGTACGACTTCCCATGGATAGCCGTTCTCACGCATCGGCACGCGATGCGCCTGGAGATAGGCGTTCATCTGAAGATACGCTGTACGCACCTGCGCGCGCGAGCCTTCCACCAGTACATGCATCGCCTCGCCCGACGGCGTTTGGCCAAGCTGCACGCCGACGACGCTGAGCGGCGTCGGGCCCGAAAATGGGTAGCCGACACGGAAGCTCATGCGATTGGTGTTGGTGTCGAAATCCGTCACCACGCGCACCAACGGCCCCGCCTGTGTCAGGCTGTAATCGCCCATGAAACCGCGCACCTGGTCCACGCCGCGCGTTTCGGCGCGGGTGATTTCATCGAGGTCGGTCGCGGAGGTTTCCACCGTCGTATAGACGAAATTCTGCGGCTCGATCGTGTCGAACATCGGGTTCAAGCCCTCGAAATCGACATTTGGCAATTGCTCGGCCAGCGTTTTCAAGCGAGCCAACCCGCTATCCAATTCGCTTTGCACCATGCCGCGCAAGATCAGATTCATGTAGCGGCACGGCACGTTGATCCAGCCTTCGCCGCATACGGCCGTGACCGTCCATGTCACCAGCGTGCCGCCTTCCTCGCGGCGCATCTCGATCAAGGAATTAAGCGTGGCGCGCTCGCCGATCTCGAGGATGCTGCCAACTTCCTCGTTCTCGCTTGAGCTGACGATCGACATCCGGCCCGCGCCGACTTCACGCACATTGCTGGTCCAGCGCATGGATTGACCTTCGCCGGGCTCGCCTGAGAACGCGTAGTCGGCGTCCGGGTCACGCGCGTAATAGGGTGACCATTCCTTGGCGATGCGCAGGTCGTTGACCATGGCGAACACGGCCGCGCGCGGGCGCTCGACGGTCGCGCTGCGCGTCACCTCAAGATCGTTGGGCAGCAGGAATTGGCCCACGCCAAACAGCGCGCCGCAAATCAGCGCGACCACCAGCAAAAATCCGAGAAACCACCTCATGCGCCGCCCCCCGCGCGGAAGCGTAAGGCCTTATCACCAGAGCGAAATCCACGCCACGCGCGACCATGCACGCGAGCAAGCGCACGCTCTCTCTCGCGCCAAGCGCGAACCTTTACCTTAATCTTGAGCGCCATCACCCAACCCGGATAGCGCCCGCCCAGCCAAAGGCTGGTTACCACAGGGAAATGCGCCGGTCAGCCCGGCGCTGCATGTTAGGAGCGCGTCGCGTCCCAGACGTCGAATTCGTAAGCGATGCAGCGTTCCATCATTTCGCGCCAAACCGGCTCGGCGATCGCCCAGGACAGGCCACGCTTTTCGGCCTCGGCCTTCACATTGGCCAGCACCTGGTTGATCCGCGCCTCGTCGCGCACTACCGACCGGCTCGGCTTGATGCGGGCGGCGGCGTCCATATAGCCCTGCCGGCGCGCGATCAGCTCCACCAACAGACGGTCGATTTCATCCACGCCAGCGCGGACATCGAGCATCGTTTGGCAATCGATCGGATCGTGCGCGGTGAAGCCGCGGAAAGCCTTCGGGGCAAGAGGGCGAGCATCATCCATGCGGCTTCTCTGGCGTGCTGAAGCGGCCCCGTCCAGTGGGCGCGGGGCCGCAGGGTCACTTGGGCGGGAACAGGTCGCTATTGAGCAAATCATTGCCCAGGAAGTCACCCAAAATTCCGAGTTCGATGACGCCAATTCCCTCGATTTCAGCGGCGATCCGCATCGCCAAACCGCTGCGCGCCTCGGGCGGCGGCGTGGTCACCAAGCTGAGCATCACCCGATCGTCACGATTGCGCGCAAACCGCCGCGCCAACGCCTCAAACGCTTGCTTCGCCTGCTCCTGCGTCTCCGGATCGGCGCGCCGCAGACGCTCGCGCGCGTCCGGCGGCAAAATCACATAAGCTCTCAGCATCCCCGACGACCTCTCGATGTTCCCCCCATGCCCCGGTTGATGAAAGCATCAGTTCGGCCCAGGCGGCCCGCCTGACATCACACGCGCCGCCACGTGGCAGGGCTCGGCATCGCACGCGTAAAGCCAGACGCGCACATAATGCTCCCCTGTTTGTGTTGGCGTGATCTCTACAAAAGGCGTGTCATCGCGCGCTGCGTCGCGCTGCACGAACGCGCCGTCCGCGGCGTAGATCTCCATATCGAGATCGCCGCAGGCGTCGCTGCACGCGCCATAAATCCGGTATGCGACCCCAGCCCGCAGGAACACAGGCCACAGATGTGGCTGATTCAGCCAAAGCGGCGTTTCAAGATCGGGGATAACGCGCTCGCGCGCGTACCCGGCGGCTTGATGCACGGACATTCCGTGTTCCAAATAAGCGCGCACTTGGCCGCGCTCATCCTGCGCGGCCGCAGCCTGTGCTGATAGCACCGTCATGGCTAGCCCGGCGCTTACAAGCGCCCGGTCCCACCCGCGCATTGGCTCGCTCCCCTTCTGGGCGAATTTTCCATGGCTAAAGCCACAGAGCGTTGGGATCAAGCGCCAACAGTCCCCATTTGGTTTGGTCTAGTATGCAGACTCACAGATGAGCGGCGCCGACAAACCCACCCTGCCCGAACTTGAGGGCCTGCCCGGCGAGGACGCGCCGACGCCGGAGCTGAAAGGCATCGAGGCGATCCGCGACGCGTGGAAGCGCATGCCGGCCAAGCCCGGCGTCTATCGCATGCTCGGCGCCGACGGCGAGGTGCTCTACGTCGGCAAGGCCAAGAGTCTGAAAAATCGGGTCTCGATGTATGCGCAGGGCCGCGGCCACACCAACGCGATCTATCGGATGATCCATCAGACGGCGTCGATGGAGATCATCGTCACCGCGACCGAAACCGAAGCGCTGCTGCTCGAAACCAACATGATCAAGCGGCTGAAGCCGCGCTACAATGTGCTGATGCGGGATGACAAAAGCTTCCCGTACATCGCCATCCGCACCGATCATGAATTCGCGGCGCTGCAAAAGCATCGCGGAGCCAAAAGCTTCAAAGGCAAATTCTACGGGCCCTTCGCCAGCGCCGGCGCCGTCAACCGCACGCTCAACACGCTGCAGAAAGCCTTCCTGCTGCGCTCGTGCTCGGATTCCACCTTCAGCGGCCGCATGCGCCCCTGCATGCTGTTTCAGATCAAACGATGCGCGGGCCCGTGCGTTGGGCTCGTGAACGAGCAGGAATATGCAGCACTGGTGAAAGATAGCGTCGACTTCCTCGAAGGCCGCTCCGTGCAATTGCAGGATCGCTTGGCCGAGGAGATGCGCGACGCCGCCGAAAAGCTCGAGTTCGAACACGCCGCGCGCTTGCGCAACCGCATCCGCGCGCTGGCCAGCGTGCGCGCCGCGCAAGGCATCAATCCCTCCACCTTCGACGAAGCCGACGTGTTCGCGCTGCACAACGAAGGCGGCCAATCCTGTATTCAGGTGTTCTTCTTCCGCGCCAGCCAGAACTGGGGTAACCGCGCCTATTTCCCGCGCCACAATGTCGAAGAAGCGCCGGCGGAAATCCTCTCGGCCTTCCTCGCGCAATTCTACGACGACCGCGAACCACCGAAACTTGTGCTCACCAGCATCGAACCAACGGATCGCGAATTGCTCGAAGAAGCGCTCTGCCTCCGCGCCGATTGCAAAATCGAGATCCGCAAGCCAGAGCGCGGTGAGAAACGCGAGATCGTCGAAGCCGCGTTGCTCAATGCACGCGAAGCGCTGGGCCGCCGCATGGCCGAAACCGGCAGCGTCGCGAAATTGCTGGACGGCGTGCAAGAAGTGTTCGGCCTCGCGCAGCGCCCTGAACGCATCGAGGTGTACGACAATTCCCACATCCAAGGCGCGAACGCGCTCGGCGCCATGATTGTCGCCGGCCCCGAAGGTTTCACGAAGAACCAGTACCGCAAGTTCAACATGAAGACCGAGGAATTCGGCGGCGACGATTTCGCGATGATGAAAGCGATGATCCGGCGGCGGTTTGCACGGATGTTGGCGGAGCGTGAAGAAGAGCCCTCCCCCCTTGCGGGGGAGGGCTGGGAGGGGGGGCGTTCCGACGCGCTCGAGTCCGCAAGCAACAGCACGACTGAACGCCCCCCACCCCCTGCCCCCGCCCCGCAAGGGGGCGGGGGTGCAGTCGAGAATGGCGGCGTCGACTTCTCCAAGGAGCGCGACGTCGAAGCGCCCGACACAAAATTCGCCGCCTGGCCCGATCTCGTGCTGATCGACGGCGGCGAAGGCCAGCTCAATGCGGCGCTCGACGCGCTGCAAGAACTCGGTCTCAAAAACAATATCCGCATCGCCGGCATCGCCAAGGGCGTGGACCGCGACGCGGGCCGCGAGCGTTTCTTCATTCCCGGGCGCGCGCCATTCCGGCTCGACGAGAAAAGCCCCGTCCTCTACTACCTGCAACGGTTGCGTGACGAAGCTCACCGCTTCGCCATCGGCGCCCATCGCGGCAAACGCAGCGCCAGCATCGCGAAGAACCCGCTCGACGAAATCGGCGGCATCGGCCCTGCGCGCAAACGCGCGTTGCTCGATCGCTTCGGTTCAGCGCGCGGCGTTTCGCGAGCGGGCTTGGCGGAGTTAGAAGGCGTCGAAGGCGTGAATAAGGAATTGGCGAAGCGCATCTATGATTTCTTCCACGACAACAAACGCTGAGAGATGAAGAACCTTCCCACCCTCCTCACAGCGTTCCGCATCATCGCCGCGCCCGTGCTCGCCGCGCTCGTGCTCTACGCGTCGACGCTGCTTTACGGCGACCCCTATCTCGCGGGATTCATCTACGCGCTCACCTTCCTGCTCTTCGTGATCGCCGCGCTCACCGATTGGCTCGACGGCTGGCTCGCGCGCAAGCTCGACGCGGTGACGCCGCTGGGCGCAGCGCTCGATCACGCGGCCGACAAAGTTCTGATCACCTGCACGCTGGTCGCGCTCGCCTTCGCGGCGCTGCCGCTTCCGCTCGTCGCCGCTTCCGTGCTGATCCTCGGTCGCGACGTCGCTGTCGCCGGCTTGCGCGAAGGCATCGCGGCGCAAGGCAAGTCATTGCCCGTCAGCCAACTCGGCAAATGGAAAGCCGCCGCGGAGATGGCGGGCGTGGGCGCGTTCCTGGCGTTTCAGACAGCCGCGCTGTTGCGGGCGGACGCCAGCATCGTGCTTGGTTTGAATTGGGCCGCGAGCATCCTCATTTGGATCGCGGCGGCGTTGGCGCTGGTGAGCGGCGCGCAATATCTCGGCGCGCTTTTGAAGCGCAATTAGTCGAGGCGGCCGAACTCGATCAGGTTCAGCGCGAAGATCGCTACGATAAACAGACCGATGGCGATGAGCGCGGCCATTGGAAATCCCCGGATTCGAACAAGTTGAACCGGCTCTAACCGATCCGCACCGTCAGAGCCAGAGCAGGGTTGACGCACGCCAATATTCAACCTATTGGTTGAATATGACTGCAATCGCCGCTCTCAACGACACGATGCTGGCCCTCGCGGACCCGACGCGTCGCGCCATCCTCAGCCGGCTGGCGGCCGGCGAAGCGCGCGTCACCGATCTGGCCGCGCCGTTCGCGATATCGCTGAACGCGGTGTCCAAGCACATCCGCATCTTGGAGCGGGCGGCGCTGGTGCGCCGGCGCCGATCCGGGCGCGAGCACGTTCTCTCGCTGAACCCCGCCCCGCTCGACCAAGCCGCCGCATGGATCGAACAGCAACGCACATTCTGGAACGCCAGCCTCGATGCGCTCGAGCGCGCGCTGGCGGAGCACAAAGATTAGGAGCCCCCATCATGCAACTCGGCCGCGCCGTCGCGCCTGACACTTTCGTTCTGGAACGCACGCTCAAGGCGCCGATCGACCGCGTCTGGTCCTATTTCGTCGACGGCGACAAACGCAGTCGTTGGTTCACCGGCGGCGATACGTTCAGCGCCAATGGCCAAGCTTTCAGCATTCTCTTCGCGCACCGCAACATCACCGACGAAAAGCCGCCCGAACGCTGGGCGCAAATGGAGAGCGGCGAATTTCCGATGACGGGCCGCGTGCTCGCCTTCGATCCTCCGCGCCTGCTCGCGATCACCTGGGGCGATGGCGAAGAGCACGTCTCCGAGGTGCGCTTCGAATTCACCGCGATCGGCGATGAAACATTGCTCAAGCTGACGCACACCAAGATCGACACAGAAGCAGCGCTGCGCGATTTTGCCGGCGGCTGGACCGCGCACTTTGAGACACTCGCCACCGTGCTCGCAGGCCAACCCGCCAATCACTTCTGGGCCGACGTCGTCGCCGCACACGAAGCCTACGAGATCCGCATCTGATGGCCGATACGCCCGCTATCCGCGTCGAACGCATCATCAAGGCGCCAGCCGAGCGTGTGTTCGACGCATGGCTCGATCCGGTGTGGATTGGCCGCTTCATGTTCGGCCCACACTTGCGCGACGAACAGATCGTCAATCTCAGCAATCAGGCGCATGTCGGCGGCGTATTCAATTATCGCGTCACCCGCCAAGGCGTGGAGATCAATCACACCGGCACGTACCGCGACATCGATCGCCCACGCCGCTTGGTCTTCACTTGGGGCGTCGATGCCGAACAAGGCGATCTGAGTGTCGTCACGATCGAAATCACGCCGCAGGGCGAAAGCTGCGTTCTGGTGCTTACGCATCGTCTGCACCCGGATTGGGCGGCATACGCTGAACGCACGCAACAAGGCTGGACCAAGATTGTCGGAGATTTGGCGGGCACCTTGGCCTAGGCCAACTCTATTATTCCGAGCGCCACCGCGAGGAGCGTCGCTCCGGCAGCAATATAGACCCCGATTATAGCGACATAGGTCACCGGCGAATAAGAACGCAGCACCGGAGGGGCGCCGACAAACTTCGTCGCGCCCGAACGCAAATCTCTCCAAACCGACCAAAGGCCAACCAGCGCAACCAACGCTGCCAAACCTCGCGCGATCCACTCGATCATACGTGCTGCACCACGCTCAGCAGATTCAAATCCGGATCGTGGAACCACGCGACCTTCGTGCCGTCCGGCGCGGACCATACGCCCTTCGCGTCCTGCACGAGGAACGGATAGCGCGCGAACACGACGCCCTTAGCGCCCAGCGCATCGATCACCGCATTGATGTCCGTGACGTCGAACGCCAATACGGCGTACGGCGCCGGCACGACGCTTGGTGTCGTGGACAGCCGAATGCGTAGGTTCTTGGTTTCGAACACCGTCGCGAATTGGTCTTCGCTGATGAATTTGAGCCCGAGCGTGTCTTGATAAAACGCCTTGGCGATCGGCGCTTTCGCCGTGCCGATCAGCACTGTCGTGTTCGATGAACCCAGCATGCGCGCCTCCTGCGGCGCGACACTAGCCACAAAACAAAACCGCCGGCCAGTGGCCGGCGGTTCGTTTCGTTCTTAGGCGCCTTGCGGAGCGGCGCCGCCCCAGCCGCCGCGTGCGGGGATTTCGTCCTCGTCGGTCACCGGCAGCGCCGGCGTCGGCGGCAGCGGCGTCGAGGGCGTATCTTCCGGGCGATCGATCTTTTCGCCGCGAATGACCTTGGCGATCTCCTCGCCCGACAGGGTTTCGTATTCGAGCAACGCCTCGGCCAGATATTTATGCTGATCGGCCTTCTCGGTGAGGATGCGCTTGGCTTCGCCATAGCCCTCATTGACGAGGCGCTTCACCTCTTCATCGATCTTCTGGGCGGTGGCTTCCGAAATGTTCTGGTTCTTCTGCACGCTCATGCCGAGGAACACTTCGTCGTTATTGTCGCCATAGGCGACGAAGCCGAGTTCATCCGAATAGCCCCAGCGTGTGACCATGTTCTTGGCGAGCCGGGTCGCGGCGGCGATGTCGGACGAAGCGCCGGACGTCACTTTGTCTTTGCCGAAGTGCAATTCCTCGGCGACGCGGCCGCCCATCATGACCGCCAGGCGCGACGTCATCTGGATGAAGTTCATCGAGTATTTGTCGCTCTCGGGCAGCTGCATCACCATGCCCAGCGCCCGACCGCGCGGAATGATGGTGGCTTTATGCACGGGATCGCTCTCGGGCACATTGAGCGCGACGATGGCGTGGCCGGCTTCGTGCCAAGCGGTAAGCTGTTTTTCGCTTTCGCTCATCACCAACGAGCGCCGCTCGGCGCCCATCATGACCTTATCCTTCGCGTCCTCGAATTCCTTGTTGGTGACGACGCGCTTGCCGCGCCGCGCCGCGAGCAATGCGGCCTCGTTCACAAGGTTGGCGAGATCGGCGCCGGAGAAACCCGGCGTGCCGCGCGCGATGGCCTTGAGATCGACGCCCTGCGCCACCGGCACATTGCGCGTGTGGACGCGGAGAATCTTTTCGCGGCCGCCGAGATCCGGGTTTGGCACGACGATCTGGCGGTCGAAACGGCCCGGGCGCAGCAGCGCCGGGTCGAGCACGTCTGGACGGTTGGTCGCCGCGATCAAGATGATGCCTTCATTGGCTTCGAAGCCGTCCATCTCGACCAGCAATTGGTTGAGCGTCTGCTCGCGCTCATCATTGCCGCCGCCGAGGCCGGCGCCACGGTGACGACCCACAGCATCGATTTCGTCGATGAAGATAATGCAGGGCGCGTTCTTCTTGGCCTGCTCGAACATGTCGCGCACGCGGCTCGCGCCAACGCCGACGAACATTTCGACGAAATCCGAACCGGAAATCGAGAAGAACGGCACGTTGGCTTCGCCGGCGATGGCGCGCGCGAGCAGCGTCTTACCGGTGCCGGGCGGGCCGACCAGCAGCGCGCCTTTTGGAATCTTGCCGCCGAGGCGTTGGAACTTGCCGGGGTCCTTCAGGAACTCGACGATCTCGCCCAGCTCTTCCTTGGCTTCATCGATGCCGGCGACATCCTCGAACGTGATGCGGCCCTTGGCTTCGGTGAGCAGCTTGGCCTTCGAACGGCCAAAGCCCATGGCGCCGCGACCGCCGCCCTGCATCTGACGCATGAAGAAGAACCAAGCCCCGATCAGCAACAGCATCGGCAGCACGCCGAGCAGAATGTCGCCGAAGCCGGGGCCGGTGCGCGGACGCTCGGTCTTCACCTCGACATTGGCGCCGTCCAAGCGCTCGATCACATTGGCGAGCACGGGCGGGGGCACATAGGTCGCGTAGGTCTTGCCGTCATTGGCGGTGACGACGAGCGAATCCCCTTGCGTCGTCACCGAGCGGATTTGCCCGGCTTCGACTTGGTTCATCAGCTGCGAATACGTCATTTGCTCGGCGCCGCGGGGCGTGTTGCCGCCTTGGACCACGGTAAACAGAACGACGAGAACAAGGGCGACGACGCCCCAGATCAACAATGAACGGATCGGCATAGACCCACCTTCTGGCGCGCACGGCCTGCCTGCCGGGCGCGGAAATGATTTCTTCAGCAAGATAGGGACCGCGCCCGCCGCTGAACACCCCTTAATGGCATGAGCGCGGATAAAGCCCGGTGAACAATCACGCGGAAATTGCGGGAAATTTCATCAAGCTTGCGCGTCGTTAACGCACCCGAGCAGATGCGCGACGTGGTCGCGGGCGAGCGGGCGCAGCGTTGGAACCGCCGCTTCGGCGCTGGCTGCGTCGCACCGCTCCAAAACGGGATGGACGCCGTCGCGCACGATGCGCCAGCCTGGCGCGTTCGCCAGCACGGCGAAGCGCCCGTCCCAGACCAGTTCCACGCCGGGCCTGAGCGCGACATGGAGCGGCTCGGCCGGCGCTTGCGCGCCACGTCCCATGAAGGCGCCCTGCTCGCGCTCCAGCGCCACGCCGTCGGGGTGCGGGGCGAAGACGACGCCGCTATGGGTGCTGCCCTTGTGCGCGGGCGTGACGATGCGCTGCTCGATGGCGGCGACCTGGCTCGAGCGCGGGGGATGTTTCGCGCCGGAGGCGGCCGCGATCAGCGCCGCGAGCGCGCGCGCGCGGATTTCGTCTGGCGCTTTCCATGCCTCGGCATGGATCACGATGCGCCAATCGGCGAAGGTCGCGGCGCGCTGGATGAGCGCGTGGGCGGCTTTATCGACGGCGTCGGCGCGCGCGCGCAGGCGTGCGGCCACGCGCACGAGCCGCATCGGATCGAAGCCGGCAGCTTCGAGCGCGGCGAGACGCTGGCGTACACGCACGCGTTCGAACATGGGATTGGCGTTGGCGGGATCTTCGATCCATGCGCCGCCCTGCTCTTTCAGATAATTGCGCAGCGCCGCGCGGCGCACGCCGAGCAAGGGCCGCGCGAGTACGATGCCGCGCCCTTCGGGCCAGAGCGGCGCCGGCGCGATCGCCGCCATGCCGGCGAGCCCGCGCCAGCTTGAGCCGGCGCCCGCGCGCATGAGGACGGTCTCGGCCTGGTCATCGGCGTTGTGCGCGACGGCGATCACGCGCGCGGCAAGTTTGCGGGCATGCGCGCAGAGCGCGGCATAGCGCGCCTCGCGCGCGGCTTGCTGGGCGTGGTTTTCGCCTACGGCCCATGAAAGCGTGAGCACTTCGCCGGCCACGCCGCACGCTTGCGCGAAGCCAAGCGCGCAGGCGGCATCGTGCGCGGAGCCTTCGCGGAGTGCGTGATCGACAATCGCCACGCGCAACCGCGGTGCGCCAAACTCGGCGACCAGCTGATGCAGCAGCGCCACGGAATCGCCGCCGCCCGAGAGCGCGATGAGCATCGGCCCCTCGCCCGCAAGCGCGTGCATGCGCTCGATCGTCAGCCGATCGAGCATGGCTTCAGGTGGTGATTAAGCGCTGCATTGCGCTGCGCGCGCTTCACGCGCGGCGAGGTCGCGGATGTTGCGCGGCGCGTTGGGATAGCGCGTGGCCAGCGAAGAGAAGGCGCCGCAGCCTTGCCGGCGCTGGTCGAGGCCGATGAGCGCCATGCCGAGACGCACTTGCGCTTCGGGCGCGCGCGGGCCGTTCGGCGCGCTTTGCAGGTACGAGACGAAATTGGCGGCGGCATCCTGGTAATTGTTGCGCGCCAGCTGGGCGTAGGCGAGCCAGAATCTTGCGTCCGCGGTCGTGGTGGCGCGCGGGTGCGCTTCGAGGAAATCCGCGAACGCGACCTCGGCCTCGGCGATCTGGCCGGCGGCGAGCAATTCGCGCGCGCGGCTGTAATCGGCGGCGGCGTCGCGCGGGGGCGCCGCTGCTGGCGGGGGATTGTTACCGCTTGGCGCGGCCGCGGCGGGTATCGTGCCGAGCGTGCCGGTGGCGGCGCGTTGAGCGTCATTGAGTGAGGCCTGCCCGCCCCCGCCGCTCGGGCCGGGCTGCGCGGGCGCGCCAGCATCCGCCGGCGGCGTCGAGAGCGTTTGGTTCACGCCGGCGAGTTCGCCGACCATGCCGCGCAAGCGATTGATCTCGCGATCGCGCTGAATGATCTCGAATTGCAGACGCTCGTTCTCGGCCGTGGCTTCGCGGAGCTGGTTTTCCAGCTCCTCGATGCGATCCTGGCGCGCGTCCGCCTGGCCATAAGCCGGCGGCGGCAGCTGGGTTTGCGCCAGCACGGGCGAGGCAAAAAGAAACCCGGCCGCGGCAATTAGAGCCGCGAGCCGGGCATGTTTGGAATTGAGCGCCGAACGAGAGGTCATGAGCGATGTCCTAAACCGCGCGCTCGGGCCAAATTTTGACGCTGCCGCCGCTTCCAGGAAAAGTGTGCAGCGGTTTTCCGTCCGGAAGCGGCGCCAAGCCAAGATTTACGAGACGGCGCCAGAAACGATCTGGGTGTGGCCGTTACGGTTCACGCTCCAGGCTTCCTCGTTGGCGCGGGCGTCAAGCGGGCGCTCCTTGCCGTAGGAGACCGTTTCCATGCGGTTCTGGGCGACGCCGAGCGAGGCGAGATAATCGCGGACGGCGGCGGCGCGGCGGGCGCCGAGCGCGAGGTTATATTCGCGCGTGCCGCGCTCGTCGCAATTGCCGGCGACCAGAACGCGGACGTTCGGATATTGGCGCAGCCATGCCGCTTGGCGCTCAAGCACCGAGCGGGCTTCGGCGGAGAGATCGAAACGATCGTAGCCGAAGAACACGCGATCGCCGACGGAGACGCGGAAATCTTCCACCGAACCGGGGACCGGGCCGCGCGGCGCTTCAACCGGCGGGGTCGTCGGACCAGTCGGCGTGGTCGTCGTCGGTTCGGGACGGCTGGCGCACGCGGCGAGTGAAGCTACAGCAGCGGTGACGATCAAAAACTTACGCATATGGTTAGTCCCCTTTTCAGCGTGGCGTTCGGCGAACGCTGGTACCCCGGCTCGGAGCGATAATGTTGCACAAGACGAAAAGTTCCTAGCGCAGAAACGTGACGCGATCACGGCAAAAGTGGCGACCAGGCGGGGTCGGAGGCGTCTGTTTGTGTTGGAATCTCACGTAAATTCCGCCCGGTAAGGTCAACAGACCATAACCTTGCGCCCGTGCCGCGCCCTTCGCGGAAGAACATGATCACTCGCCCATTAGGCGACCAGGTCGGCGCTTCGTCGAGATAGCTTTCGGTTAAGATGCGTTCACCAGAACCGTCAGGCCGCATCACGCCGATGGCGAAGCGACCGCCGCCTTGGCGCGTGAAGGCGATGAGATCGCCGCGCGGCGACCAAACCGGCGTGGAATAGCGGCCTTCGCCGAAGCTGATGCGGCGCTGGCCCGAACCATCGGCGTTCATCACGTATAGCTGTGGCGAGCCGCCGCGATCGGAATTGAACACGATCTGCGAGCCATCCGGCGAATAGCTGGGCGAGGTGTCGATCGCGGCTTGGTTGGTGAGGCGGCGGCGCTCGCGCGAACGCAAATCCATCGTGTAGATTTCGGAATTGCCGTTGATGTCGAGCGTGAAGACGATGCGCGTCCCATCCGGCGAGAAACGCGGCGAGAAGGTCATGCCCGGGAAATCGCCCAGCACCTCACGGCGATTGGTTTCGAGATTGTAGAGGAACACGCGCGGCGCGCCCGTCTCGAAACTCATGTACGTGATCATTTGCGTCGACGGCGAGAAACGCGGCGTCAGCACCATCGCGTCAGGGCCGGTCAGGAAGAACGGATTGGCGCCGTCCTGATCCATGATCATCAGCCGCTTGATGCGGCGCGTGCGCGGGCCGCTCTCCGACACGAACACGATGCGCGTATCGAAATAGCCGCGCTCGCCGGTGAGCGCTTCATAGATGGCGTCGGAAATCCTGTGCGCGACCCGGCGCCAATTGTCGGGGGTCGTCTCCACCGCGAACGCCCAGAGCTGCCCATCCGGCCGACGCACGGCCTGCTCGCCGAACGCGTCCCACAAATCAAATTCGATACGAATACGCCCGTCGGGCAGCGGCCTGACCTCACCCCGCACAATCGCCTGCGCGTCGATAATGCGCCAATCCGCGAAACGCGGCGGAATGTTCAAAGCTTGAGGGCGCTCGATGAAGGCGCTCGACGGGATCGGGCGGAAGAGCGCGCTGCGTTCGAGATTGGCGCGGATCACGCCGGCGACATCGCGGCCGACTTGCTGTGCGGCGGGGTTCGGCCCCAGAAAATCATTCACCGCGATCGGCATCGGGTTGAGGTGGCCCTCCTCGATGTCGACACGCAGTTGCGCATGCGCGGGCGCCGCGAAGGCGGCCATCAGCGTCACAACGAACGCGGCGAAAAAGGCTCTGATCAAACGCATAATCGCTTCTTTCTCAGAATCTCGGACGGAACGTGAATTCCGTCTCGCGCCAGATATCATAATGCTCGCCGACGACGGGGTCGTCGGGGAACGGGTACGGATCGCAGGTGCGCACCGCGCGCAAGGCGGCGTCCACCGCCGTACGCATGGCTTGATCGTAGGTGTAACTCCCCGCGGGCGGATTGGTGACGCGGGGCTGGCCATTGAGCGTGCCGTTGCGGTTCAGATCGAACTCGATCGTCACCACGAGCCGATCCGGCTCCGGCAAATCCGCCGGCATGCGCCAGCAGCGCCGCAAATGCGCGCGCGCCAGAGCGCGGGCGCGATCTTCGAGCGCCGCGACCTCCGCTGTGCCTAGGCCGGCGCCTTGCTGATTGCGATCAGCGCGCTGGCCTTCGTTGCGCGGACGACCCGGCTCACGCTGCTTGTCGATCAGACCGGAAATCTCGGCGAGATTGAATTCTTCTTCACGCGGGCGGCGCTGATCGCGGCGCGGCGCGGGCGCGGCTGTCTGTTCCGGCTGGGATTCTTCCGTGACGGTTTGGGTGTCTTCCGGCGACACCTCTTCGTCCGGCACGTCCTCGGCCAGCGCACGCACGTTGGATTCCGCCGCGACATCGACGATCTCGACCGGAACAACCGAGCCCGCCATCGGGATCACCGCCGGGCGCGCATCCCACGCCAGCATTGTCATCAGCACAGCGCCGATATGACCGATAATCGAGACGGCGACGCCCGGGCGCATCTCATCCGCCTCGCTCTGGCGTGCGCCGCGCAGGGCCCTCATTCGTATCGGTGACGAGCTGCAGCTTGGTGAAGCCGCCCGAGCTTACGCTGGCCAGCACTTGCGCCATCGTATCCCAAGAGGTGCGCGCGTCACCGCGAATATAGATCGCGCGATCATAGCCGTTGTCGGAGATGGCGCGCAGATTCGGCACCAGTTCTTCGATCGTGACTTGCGTTTCCTGCAGGAAAATCACGCCGTCATCGCGAATGGTGATCGAGAGCGGCTCGGTCTCGGCCGGCGATTGCTTGGCTTCGGTGCGCGGCAGCTCGATCGGAATGCTCACGGTCAGCAGCGGCGCCGTCACCATGAACACGATCAGCAGCACGAGCATCACGTCCACGAAGGGCGTGACGTTGATCTCGGCGAGCCTGCCGCGACGGCGCGCGCCGCGTCGGCCGCGCCCGGAGGACGAAACGCCCGCCCCCATCAGCGCTCGCCCAGGCGGCGCGACAGGCGCGCGGCGACTTCGTCGCTGAAGGTCTCGAGCCGATCGGCGAAGCGATCGAGGTCGCCGGCGAATTTGTTGTAGAAGATCACCGCTGGAATAGCGGCGACGAGGCCCAACGCGGTCGCGAACAAAGCTTCGGCGATGCCAGGGGCGACGACCGCGAGATTGGTTTGCTGTTGCTGGGCGATGTTGGTGAAGGCGTTCATGATGCCCCACACCGTGCCGAAGAGGCCGATGAAAGGCGTCGCCGCCGCCACCGTCGCCAGCACGCCCAAATTGCGCGAGGCGCGCTCGACCTCGCGCGACACCTGCGCTTGCAGCAGCCGATCGACGCGCGCGAGCAGCATTTGCGCATGCTCGCCCGTCGGCATGCCGACGCGGCGCGCTTCACGGAATTCGCGCGAGGCCGCGGCGAACACGCGCGACAGCGCATCGCGTGGGCGATCGCCGCCGCGGTCGTCGATCTCGTCCACGCTGCGGCCCGACCAGAATTCGCGCTCAAACTTGCGCGCGTGCTGCTCCAGTTCGCCAAAGTGCAGCCATTTGTCGACCGCGACCGCCCACGACCACACGGACGCGATCGCTAGAATCAGCATGACGCCCTTCACGACCGGATCGGCCTGAAGGAACAAGGAGAGGACAGTGATCTGTTCGCCGGATTCCATACTCGCTCCCGCTTCCACGGCTCCGTGATTCAGCCGCGCCCCAGGCTCGGTTAGAGCCGTAGGAGTTTGTCAAAAGGTGGACGTTTACGGCTCTAGAAATGGTTTAAGCCGCTCTAAAAGCATGGGCGGCGGCCTCTTGGGCCGGCCTGTGAGGCTGATGCAACAGACCTGGAGCTCGGCCCGGACCAGGGTTTCGCCGTCCCGCTCGATTTCCTGCGTGATGAAGATGCGCGGGCCCCTGATCGTTTCGAACATGGATTTAACCACGAGCGCATCGTCGATCCGGGCCGGTTTCACGAACTCCAGATCGAGCTTGTTGACGGCGAAACCCAGCGGCTCCTCCCCCTCCAGCAGGGCGCTGTGGCGCACGCCGGCCAAGCGCAGGAAATCGCTGCGGCCGCGCTCGCAATAGCGCACGTAATTGGCGTGATAGACGAGGCCGGTGAAATCGGTGTCCTCGTAATAGATGCGCACCGGCAGGATATGGACCCGGCCCTCGAACCGGCCGGCGCTGGGAAGGTCATGGCTCATGGCCCAGCGCTACACGATCGCGGCGCGGCGAGCCAATCCGGATCGCCTTAGAGTCCCGCCCAAGTCGGCGACGCCATGACCGACACCGTGAAATACGCGGCGGTCGCGAAGATCAGCAGAATGAGGTGGCGGGCTTTCATAGTGACGCGAAATTAGGAGCTTCTGGTCGCCGCCGCCGTGACCAGGGAAACACCCCCCATCCCGGACTGCGCACAGTCCTAGGCCCATGAACACGGGCTGAGCCGATTCCGGCGCGACATCGACCGCGCGATCTTCTGAAACGCCCGTGTTCATGGGTCCCGGACTTTCGGCTGCGCCGAAATCCGGGAATGGGTGCGGAGCTAAATCTTAGGCGGTCGAGGCAATTCTGCGCCGATCAAAATCGGAAACAGATCGTTCCAATTTGGATTGTCGCGCTCGATCAAATTGATCTTCCACTCGCGCCGCCATTTTTTCATCTCGTACTCGCGATCGCGCGCTTCCGATACGAGCATGAAAGGCTGAAACCACACGAGTTTGGTGACCGCGTACTTTGCCGTGAACTTGGACGCGGCGCCGGCGCGATGATCCGAGACGCGAGCAATCAGATCGAGCGCCGAACCAAGGTAAAGCGTGCCATGCTTGCGGCTCGCGAGCATGTAGGTCGCCGTTAGCCGATCTTCATCGACGCGCATGCGCGTACATTGCTCGCTCTATGCGAAAACACAATCTCACACCCATTCCCGGGGCTTCGCGCAGCGAAGAGCCCGGGACCCATAAACACAGGTCGGCGTGGCGACGCACCGCGTCAACCGCGCGTTTTCTTAAGTGCTAGAGTCTGTGGGCCCGGGATGCGCTTCGCGCGTCCGGGAATGGGTGCGGTGTTAGAACCCGTACGCCGCTTTTAGTTCTGGCTCTTTCTCGGCGATTTGCTTGGCGAGATCGACGATCACTTTGGCCTGCTTCCAGGTGGCGTCGTCGAGCATTTTGCCGTCGACCAACGCCACGCCCGTGCCGTCCGGCATCGCGTCGATCATGCGCTTGGCGAGTTTGACTTCGTCGGGATCGGGCGAGAAGACGCGCTTGGCGATGGCGATCTGCGACGGATGCAGACTCCAGGCGCCGACGCAGCCCATCAGATACGCGTTGCGGAATTGCTGTTCGCACGCGGCTTCATCGGCGAAATCACCGAACGGGCCGTACATCGGCTTGATGCCGTGCATTACGCAGGCATCGACCATGCGCGCGAACGTGTAGTGCCACAAATCTTGCTGCGCGCTGGCGCGTTGCGGTTCGCCTTCAACCAGATCCGAGATCACCTTGTAGCCCGGATGGCCCCCGCCGACGCGCGTCGTCTTCATCTTGCGCGACGCCGCCAAATCCGCCGGGCCCAAGCAAATGCCGTGCATGCGCGGGGAGGCGCCGGCGATGGCTTCGACGTTCGCCACGCCCTGCGCCGTTTCCAGGATCGCGTGCAACATGATCGGGCGCTTCACATTGTGCTTGGCTTCGAGCAGCGCGAGCAATTGATCCATGTAGTGGATGTCCCACGGCCCTTCGACCTTCGGGACCATGATGACATCGAGCTGATTGCCGACATTGGCGACGAGTTCGGTCACATCATCCAAATGCCACGGCGAATTGAGCGCGTTGATGCGGCTCCAATAGCCGACGCCGGCTTTGGCGAAATCGAAGCTCTTGCCCATTTCGATGGCGCCGGCGCGGGCGGCGTCTTTCGCGTCGGCCGGGATCGCGTCCTCCAGATTGGCCAAGATCACGTCGACCTGGCGGGCCATGTCGGCCACGCGCGCGCGCAGCTTCTCATTATGGGCCGGCACGAAATGGATCATCCGCTCGACCCGGACCGGCAGCTCACGCATGGGCTCCGGCGCGCCGCTCGCCAAAGGCGCGAAAAACTGACGGGGTGGCTTGCTCATCGCTCCCCCTCCTCTTGAGAGGAGGGGGCTGGGGGGTGGGGTAAAGCGCTAAGCCCGGCGGCCATGTTCTCAATCCTCGTGCGGGAAAGTTCGAGCGACGGCGCATCACCCCACCCCCTGCCCCCTCCTCTCGAGAGGAGGGGGTGAAGATTCACGTCGTGTTCGCGTCCGCAGCATGAACCGGGCTCCCCGACTGTGCAATGCGGCTCACCGGCGCCGCGCTTTACCTTGAAGCAGGCCCCGGGCTGGCTATTGTCCGCCCCTTCCGGTGGCGGCATGCATGCCCCCACGCCCAAGGACGAGCCTTTGCGAACTTACCTGGATTTCGAAAAGCCGGTCGCCGAGATCGAGGCCAAGATCGAGGAGTTGCAGGCGCTGGCGGAAGCCTCCGGCGCCGAGGCGATTTCGCAAGGCGTCGAGCTTTCGCGGCTGAAGACCAAGGCCGAGAACCAACTCGCGACGATCTATTCCAAGCTCGATCCCTGGCAGAAGACGCAAGTCGCTCGCCACCAGGATCGCCCGCGCTTTCGCGACTATGTCGCCTCGCTCGTCACCGATTTCATCGAATTGTCGGGCGACCGCAAATACGGCGAGGACGCCGCGATCCTCGGCGGCACCGGAAAATTCATGGGCCGGCCAGTTTTGGTGATGGGTCACGAAAAGGGCCGCACCACGCAGGATCGCCTGAAGCACAATTTCGGCATGGCGCGCCCTGAGGGCTATCGCAAAGCCGTGCGCTTGATGGACCTTGCCGACAAGTTCGGGCTTCCGGTCGTGAGCTTCGTCGATACGGCCGGCGCTTATCCCGGCATCGGCGCCGAGGAGCGCGGCCAGGCTGAAGCGATCGCGCGCAGCACGGAACGCTGCCTCACGCTTGGCGTGCCGATGGTGGCGGTGATCGCCGGCGAAGGCGGCTCGGGCGGCGCCATCGCCATCGCCGCGGCCAACAAAGTGCTGATGCTTGAGCACTCGATCTATTCGGTGATCAGCCCCGAGGGCGCCGCCTCGATCCTCTGGAAGGATAGCGCCCGAGCCAAGGACGCGGCGACCGCGATGAAGATCACGGCGCAGGACCTGATCGAGTTCAAGGTGATCGACGATATCGTCAAGGAGCCGGTCGGCGGCGCGCATCGCGAACCGGGTGCGGCGATCGCCACGGTTGGCGCGGCCATCGCCGAAGCGCTCGATGATTTGAGCGCGCTCAGCGCCGATGAAATTCGCGCGCAGCGGCGCGACCGCTTCCTGGCGATCGGCCGCTTCGACGCCGAGGCTGGCGCAGCCTAACCGCCCATCGCCGAGCTTAGCGGCTCGGACACCTCGCCATAGCCGGCGTCGGACGGGATCACGAGAAACGGCGCGCCATCGCGTTGCTCGACGTGGGGCAACACAGGCACAAGCGGCCGCTGCGCGGCGCGCGCGATGCAATCAGCGGCGCTTTCAGCTTCCGCCAAGAGCTTCAAATTCATCAGCGTCGGGAAGATGATCGTGCGCTGCTTGCTGGCCGCGAGCGCAATCGCTTCGCTAGGCGCGATCCATTCGGCCTCGACCGTCTCGCGCCCGTCGCACACCGCGACCTGATCGGCGGGCGCCCGCATGGCGTAGAAATACGTGTCGAAGCGCTTGGGCATCATCGTTGGCGTGATCCAGCGCGAGAACACCGCCAAGCCATCGAGGCGCAGCTTGGCGCCGAGATCACGCACGACATCGATGAACGGGAGTTCGCCTCTATCGACCGCCTTGCGCACGGAGAGGTCCGATGCAGCGCTAAAGCGCGCCGCATCGATGCCATCCGCGAGCAGCACGCCAGCTTCCTCGAACGATTCACGAATGGCGCCGATGCGCAGCGCCCGCTCGACGGCGTCATAACGCGCCCAGCCGAGCGCGTGATCGGCCCAGGCTTCATCCGCATCGGCTTGCTGAATCTTGCCGCCAGGAAACACCAGCGCGCCCGAAGCGAAATCGATCTGATGATGGCGCTTCACCATCAGCACCTCGAAGCGCGGCTCATCGCGCAGGAGCAGGATTGTTGCGGCGGGCTTGATTTCGGGGGCGTCGGTCATGCGCCGACTTAACTGCGCGCCGGCGCCCCGCACAAGCGCCGGCATTCCCCTCCCACCCACCAAAATTGCCGCACGCATGACGCCACGCGAGGAGCAGACGATTCATTCACCGCTCAGCCCAGCCCTGCTGCAATCGAGGGATAAAGCGCCTATGTTCCTCTTCCATTCGGAGGTGATCCCATGACGGATGATATCTCACGCCGCACGCTCGCACTTGGCCTCGGCGCAAGCGCGCTTCTGCCCGGCGCGGCGGTTGCGCAACAGAATGACACGTATTCCGAACCGGAAATCGTAAGCGCGGCCGAGCGCTTTTTCGGCGCGGGCGCCGAGGGCGTCGCCGCCGTAGTCGCGCACGTGTTCTCCGATCTTGGCCGCCCGAACGGCTATATCGAGGGCGAGGAAGGCTCCGGCGCCATTGGCGTTGGCCTGCGCTATGGCGATGGCCGCTTGCGCCTCAAGGGCCAAAGCGGGGTGACGCGCGTGTATTGGCAGGGCCCGTCCGTGGGCTTTGACACCGGCGGCAATGCGTCGAAGGTGTTCACGCTCGTCTATAATATGAGCGACCCGGATCAGATCTTTCATCGTTATGGCGGCGTCGATGGCTCGGCTTATTTTGTCGGCGGCGTTGGCGTGAATTATCAGCGCCGCAACAATATCACGCTGGCGCCAATGCGCGCGGGCGTCGGTTTCCGCCTTGGCGCGAACATTGGCTACCTCGCCTATTCGCGTCGTCGGCGCCTCAATCCGTTCTAATCACGTCTTCGCGAGCCGCGTATCGATCACGGATATGTGGCTCGTGAGATAAGGATGCGCTGTTAGCCTTCCGTTCGGGAGGGTTTGGACATGCGTCACTGGATTTGCTGCGGCTTGGCTTTGCTGCTTGCGTCGTGCGCGACGGCGCCGAACCCGCGCTCCTCCACGCAAGCGCCCTCTTGGCCGACGCTGTCGCGATTCTCCAGTGAAGCTGAGTTTCTGGACTATTTGCGCGCGGTGCGGCGCGTTCAGCAGCAGTCGCGCGCCACGGCGCACGATCTCTCGAAGCAGAGCGTTGAGGAGCCCTGCCCGCCCGACGACCCCGACTGCGCCGAGTTCGAAACCCAAGACGCGATCATGGTGACCGCATCGCGCGCGGCGCCGGCGCCAGCCGCCAGCGCCGTCAACGCGGCGATCACCAATGTGCAAACCGCCGGCGTTGACGAAGGCGACATCGTCAAGATGATCGGCCGCTTCCTCATCGTGCTGCAGGATGGCCGGCTCTTTTCTATCGATACCGGCGCGACATCGGCCGATCTGGCGCTGGTTGACCGCATCAACATCTACACGCCCGGCAACGACGACGCCTGGTACGATGAAATCCTCGTCCACGAGAACCGCATCCTGGCGACGAGCTATAATTACCAGCTCGGCGCCACCGAATTCACGGTGTTCTCGCTGAGCGCCTTCGGCCGCTTCACGCGTGAGGGCTCCTACTACATCTCCTCCAACGATTATTATGACGGCGACAATTACGCGACGCGTCTCGTCAACGGCAATCTCGTCATCTACACGCCGCTCGACGCCAGCTATGTCGACGCCGACAGCGAAAAGCCGCAATGGCCGCTGGTGCGCCGCTGGCTGCGGGATGACGAAGACGAGGGCCCGCAAGCCACGGGCGGGCGCCCGCTGTTCGACGCGCGCGACATCTATCGGCCGATTCAATCCACCGTCGAGCCGATGATTCACACGATCTCGGTGTGTCCGCTCGGCAGCCCGCGCGCCGGCGATGAATTGGAGTGCCGCAGCACGGCCATCGCCGGCACATCGCCGCGCGAATTCTATGTCTCGAACGATCACATCTATCTTTGGCTCTGGCAGGATTACGAATGGCATGCGCGCGCCAACTACACCGAACAATGCCTAGCGCGGCCAAAGAACGCCTTTGAAACCGCCGTCCCCGCGGCGCTTTTCCAGATCGATCTCAACACAGGCCGCCCACGCGCAATGTTCGTGCGCGGCGGGCCTATCAATCAACTCGGCATGGAAGCGACGGCGGATGAATTTCACGCACTCGCGGTCTGGATCGACCCGCGCTGCGACAGCCTGAGCGATTTGCCGCTGCGCTTCCTTTCAACGCCGCTTTCCGCATTCAGCGCCACACCGCGCGCCGCGCCAGCATCCGCTTTCACGCCTGTGCCTAGCTCCGGCGGCCGTGGATTGGAAAACCGCTTTACCGCTGGCCACCTTGTCTATGGAGGCCGTGAGCGTTGG
Organism: Caulobacterales bacterium; assembly: GCA_017303355.1. Taxonomy (GTDB): domain Bacteria; phylum Pseudomonadota; class Alphaproteobacteria; order Caulobacterales; family Aquidulcibacteraceae; genus Vitreimonas. The sequence goes on from JAFLCU010000018.1 coordinate 22,670, forward strand.
CATTCCTATGTCGACGACGAAGCCGCCCTAACGGGCCGCGTCGTCGCCCTGCCGACCAACAATCCAAGCGCCGCGCAAGTGCTTCAGGCGCCGCACAACATCATCCGCGTGGAAGCCATCGGCGAGGACGCGGTGATCACCGGCTATCGCGATCGCTCGGCGCTCAGCATTTCGGTGCTTGATCTCAGCGGGCCTGCGCGCATTTCCGATACGGCTGTGCTGGAAGGCCGCTTCGAGACGGAAGGCCGCTCGCACGCCTTCAACGCGATGATCGAGGCGGACGGCTCGGGGCTGCTGGGCCTGCCCACGGGCCAAGCGCAATGGCGCAGCGGGCGCTGGGTTTGGGACAGCGAATCCTCCGACGTGAGCTTCCTTGCGCTCAACGCAGGTGGCGCGCTTACCAGCCTGGGCCAATTGGAGACGCACGCCAATACGACCGACCCCAGCTATGAATGCGAAGTCTCGTGCATCGATTGGTATGGCAATTCACGGCCGGTCTTCGTCAATGGCCGCGTGTTCGCCCTCTCCGGCACGGAGCTGATCGAAGGCCGCGCGGGCGCTCAGCGCATCGAGGAAGTGGCGCGCGTGAATCTGACGGCGCCGGTGCGACGCCAGCATTGATCAATCCTCGCCACGCGCGCGCCGCCGCGCTGCTTCGTGGCGTTCGCGGAACTCCTCCGCGAACGCCGAAGCCAGAATACCCGTCGGCATGGCCACGATGCCAACGCCCGCCAGCGCGACCAAGCCGGCGGCCACGCGCCCTAGCATCGTCTCGGGATAGACATCGCCATAGCCCACGGTGGTCAGCGTCACGACCGCCCACCACATCGAGCGCGCGATCGAACCGAACGCTTCAGGCTTGGTGTCGCCCTCGATGAAATAGAGCATCATCGCGGCGATGTAGAGTTGCGCCGCCGCCACCGCGAGCGCGGCCATCAAGGGCGCCCAGGCGCGGCGCACCGCGGCGCCGACGATCGCGAACGCCGGCACATAGCGCGCCAATTTGAACAAGCGGAAAAGCCGCAGCGCCCGTAGCGCCGGAAACCATTGGCTGGTGTTGTCCGGAAAAAACACCATCGCGATCAGTTCGGGCAGAAACGCCAACACGTCCGCCATCGTTACGGGCTGCAGCAGGAAGCGCACGCGCCCCGGCACGCCAGCGTGCGCGGGGTTTTCTCCTTCCGACCAGAAGCGCAGCGCGAACTCGATCGCGAAAATCCAGACGACGGCGACGTTGATGAATTGCACCGCCGGCAACATCGCGCGGTCCAGCCCGGAATCCGCGCGCAAGAGCTCCGTCTCCAGCGCCAGCGACATCAGGCTGCAAATGACGAGCGCGATGATCGTGCCTGAGAAGAAATTGATCCCGCCCGGCTCGTCCGGCTCCAGCCAATCATGGACATAGGCCTTCGCGGTCGTGTGCTTGCGCTTGATCAGGGCCATCGCATCTCCCCGCGGGAACCTAAAGGGACCGGGAACCCGCATTGCCGCCAGGCGGACGCCCCCGCAAGCCCCCAATCTTACCTAGATTTAGGGAACCGGCTTTATCTAGTTACTAACGAGCGTTAACCTTCTGGTTGAGAGCTAGAAGGGGGAATCCATGCGCTTGGGGCAGCGTCCATTGGCGAGTCCGATGCTCGTGTCCGATCGCGGCGGGGTGCAAAGCCAGTCTCGCGTTCTGGCGGCGTTGGCCACGGCCGAGCAGAAGGCGATGGCGGCGCTGCTTGGCGCGGCGCGCGAATGGAAAGCGCCGGAAAACGTACCCACGCTTGCCTATGGCGCGGCCGAAGCGGCCGCTTATTTCGCCTGGCTCGCCGAGCACCTTTCGATCGCTTCCGCCGAGCGCCGAGGCCGCGCGAATACGGCGCTCGACGCATTGGCTTCGCCCTCCCTGCTCATCACCCTCAAGCGCACCGATAAGGAATACGCCTCGCTCGTGCACGCGGCCGGCAAGGATCACGCCGACCCGCGCCAGACTTTGGCGCGTCTCGCCGGCGCCTTCTCCACCGCGCCGCGCGATCAGACGGAAGACAACGCGCTCGAGAACCTGTGGAAGAAAGCGCTTTCGTCGGATGCGAAGGCGTTCACCGACACTGATTCCACGCCGCGGCTTGAGTTCGACCAATTGGTGCGCATCGTCATCGATCATTGTCAGCGTTCCTATCTTGGCGCGAACCCGGTTGAGCAGGCGCAATGGACGAGCGCGCCCGCGCACACCAACCAATTCACGCGCCGCGCCTTGGGCGCTTGGCGCGATGCGTTGGAAGCGCATCAGGTCCGCCTGGCGCGCGGCGCCGTCAGCAGCGTCAATGTCTATCCCTATGTCGCGCTGGAGACGCTGCCGCGTAATCCCGATCAATTGGTGCTGCTCGCGGTCACGCCGTTCGACCCCTGGTTCGTCGATGATCGTGTGCCTGAAGACCGGCGCATGCCGGAGATTCTGCTGGCCGTTTATGAAACGCCGGGTGATTTGCGCCTTGGCGCCAAGGATTTGCGCGAGCTCGAAACCACGCTCGCCGCGCACCTGGGACGCTTCACGTATCGGCTGATGTCGTCACGGCGCGGCGACGCATTGGCCAATTCGGCCGGCGAAGGCGCCGAGATCGCGCGCTACTGGTTTGGCCAGGGCGTCTCGCATTTCTTGCGCGAGACCGATGGCGGGGGGCTGGAATTCGAGGACGTGGTGCAGTTCTGGCGCCGGTTCGTCGAGGAATTGCTGTGCGCCAAGATCGCGGGCGTGCATCAGACGGAGACCTTCCCGTTCGACCGCGCCTATATTATCCGCGGCACGCCGGCTGTGGCGCTCACGGAAGCCACGCCCACTGTCACGGTGATCGAAACAGCGGTGCAGAGCCGTCAAGCCGACACCAATTTCCAGTTCCTCTCAAGCACGGAACGCGATCGGCTCGGCGTCGATCTCGAAGACCTCAATCTCACCGAGAAGATCGTAAAGCACGCACTCACGCTTGAGCTCCGCCGCGACGATCAAACCGATTTCATCGTCGCCCGCGATAAATCAGGCGGGTCATCGATTACGCACACCATGTCGATGGCCGACTTGCTGTCGCGCGCGGCGGAGTCCGAGGATACGCCTTCGCTGCATGCGCTTTCCTCTCTGCTGGCGCACGCCGCGGCCAAGCCCGGCGTCACCAGTGTCGCGGGCCGCCAACTTGCGGACTTCCAGCGTCGTGTTCGCTCGCGTTTCGATCGCGAAGGCCTGCTGTACGATTTCCACGCCGGCGTTGCGATGGCCACGGAAGCGCCGATGCTGGAGGCGATCGACACCGCCTACCGCAAGATCTTCGCCGCCACACTCGATCCCGGCGGCGCCAGCGGCGAGCAAGCCGCCACGACAGGCCGCGACGCGAAATTCGTGTTGTTCTGCTTTGAACCAAGCCTAGCTGAAGGCAACCGACGTTCGAACACGCATGGCGGCCAAGAGGAGCGCGGCAAAAGCGACTACTTCCTCGGCGCCGAACACGCGATCACCGTTATTCTCATCGCGGACGTGGACGTCGAAAAAGGCATTCAGGAAATCACGGCGGAAAAGGGCGATCTGCAAGTCCTCATCCAGATGATCCTGCAGCAGCGCATCCGTGATCGCCGGCGCGAGGCTTCCACGATCGATTCGCGCGTGAACCTGATCGAGGGCGTGCTCGGCAGCTTCGTGCATAAATTCGTCAACCTCATCGCCACCGGCGATCCCGCGACGGATCAAAGGCGCGGCGCGGAATTGCATCAATTGCGCCGAGGCCTCGAACGCATCATCCGCTTCGACCATGAATCGCTGATCCCTGTCACCACCGACAGCGGCACGGATTCGCTGGCCAAGCTGATCTGGCGCGGCGTTGAAGCGAAGGACGCCAAGGGCGGTGACCTGAAAAAGGAATTGCAGGCGTTCGTCGAAGAGGTCGTCGCCAAGGAGGCGGCCGCGCGCGGCGAGGCCATCGCGCCGCCGACGCTCGATATCTCGTTTGGCTCGGCGCCGGCGCTGAGCGCGCGCTTGCCGCTTGAAGCGGTGAAAGAATGCATCGAGGTGACGCTCTCCAACGCCGTGCAGGCCGCGGTCTCGCCGCGTGCGCCCAGGCCCGCGCACTTGCATATCTCGGCGCAAGCCTACGCCCTGCCGAACAGCGCGGACTGGGTGTGGGATCTGGCGATCGAAAACACCACAGCGCCCATTCCGGCCTCGGTCTGGCGCTCGCTTACCTCCGATGAACCCGCCGCGCAGGAATCGGCGAACCGCGAAAAGGCGCGCTCGACCGGTGTTGGCGTCTATATGGCGCGCCAATTGCTGCGCAGCGCCTTCGGGCGGCGCTCGGACATCCGCTATTTCCTGCTTCAGGAAACTTATCTGCGTGCGAGCCTGCAGATCCCGGTGCAGATCATCGCGCCCAGCGTGCGCGCTGCTGAGCCCGCGCCCGCGCCCGCGCCCGCCGCGCCACCCGCGCAAATTCTCTATATCGAAGATAACGACAACCTCGCCGCGCGCACGCAAAGCTGGCTGCGCCAGAAGCTGACGGCGATCGGCGTGAAGCACGTGGCGACGCGCTCGGAGGCGGTGGAGTATGCACGGCAAGCCGCGGCGCTCAAATTGATGATCTCCGATCTCAGCATTCCCGAACAGCCGGGCGGGCGCGTGCAGCAAATGCATGGCCCAAAAGCGCTTGAGGCGGTGCTGAGCCATGGCGCGACAGGACCAGTCTGGATTTTCACCGGCGGCGACTGGAAAGACGCGAACTCCGTTCTCGTTCGCCATTTGGGTCCCGACAAATTCGGCTACGAGATTGCAGCGGAGGAAGATGGGCTTTCGAAGCTCCACATCGCGGGCGTCGTTACGATCTTACCGGGCGTGAAAACCATCGAGGACGGCCCAAGCAGCGCGCCGTTTGAAGAGGCGCTTGCGAACATCTTTGACGCCAATGCCGGCAGCGCACCCATGCAAGAAGCTCCGACAAATGACGCGAACGCCATCGCCACCGTCAGCCTGAAGAGCAGCGATGCGGATGCCTGGCAGGATGCGGCACAGGCGACGAGCGGCGGCGTGCTGATTGTCGATGCCGAGGATGCGTCCCTCGCCGAAGCGCTTGAAGCCTGGACCACACATAAGGGTTTCCCCGAGATAGACCGCCACCAATCCTCGCATTCGTCGCCGTATCCGCTGTGGGATTCCACGGTCCACCGCTGGATCGCGATGCGGATGCCGAAGGCGGCGGCGCTTCCCGCGCCCGCGCGCTATTGGTGCTTGTGCCACAATATCGCGCCCACGGACTTGCCCGCCGAAGGCTGCGCGAGCTATTGGGCCGCGCTCATCAGCGAAGCCAGCGGCCCGCTTGGATTGGTTCGCCACGAGATCGCCAACATGCGCGGCGCGGCGCTTGCGGAAAGCGCGCTCTTTCAGGCCGTGCGCCAACGTGTGTCGGCGCTGGAGGATGTCATCCGCCCTTCCTCCGCGGACGAGGCGCAGCTTGAACACACGCTCTCCGCCGGCGCCGCCGAGCGTTTGGCCGAGCGCCTGGACGAACTCCAGCCGCAAAAGGCCGGCGATCCCGCGCGCTTGTTCGAGCAATTGGAGCAGGCGCTGATTGATTTGCTGCGCCGCACCGAGGAAAGCGCGCCCGGCGAGGTCGAGGCGCTTCAGCGCTTGATGGCTTCGGTACGTGCGATGGATCGTCTATTGCGCCTTAGCGAGCGGGCGGCGCCATGAGATCGTTTAGCGCAGGCACCCTGCTTTGGATCGACGACAATTTCGAAAAAGACGTCGATGCGCCAGAGCAAGATGAACTCGATCGCTGGAAAAAGACGTTCGGCGAAGTGGAGAACCGTGTCTATCGTCTGCTCGGCCTGCAGCTTGAGGTCGCCACCAATCGCGACATGGCGTTCGATCTGATCGATGAACTCTGCCGTCCCGAACATGCGCACCGCTTCGTCGTCGCCGTGGTCGATCTGCGGATTCCGCCGCGCCATGGCGAACGGATCAACAAGGCGTGCGGCTTGGCGGTCGCGGAACGATTGCTCAAGCTTGGCATCCCCTTCTTCTTTCTGAGCTCATCGACTGAAAACGCCGCGCGGCGCGACCTGAAAGAGCGCGGCCTCGATCGTGTGCCCTACTTCCGCAAATCCGACGCCGATGGCACGCCGAGCATGATGCCGGAGCATCTGGCGCGGCAGATCCTCTACACCTTCCGCAACAACATCACCTGGCTCGATCTGGGCCCGGTTCTGAATCGCGTCGAAGCCGGCTTCGGCAATCTGCTCAATCGGTTTGAGCATGTGCAATACTTTCCGTTCTTTTCCATTTTTCGCGATTTTGTCGAGCGCTGGGAGGCGCGCTCCGGGCGGCCCAATCCACAATGCTGCGTGCTGCGCGCCAACGCCGAGAACAGCGACACGCTGATCGCGCAATGTGTGCATGTCGTGCTGGCGGGGCGCTCGTTCCGACGCAATCCGACGCTGTGCTGGATCGACTCGGAGCGCCACGCGCCGCTCGGCGAGGCGCTAGCCTCGGTCGACATGGCCGATCCGGCCAATGTGGTGGTTGTGCGCCTGCATGGACGCACCCCAGGCGCCGAATGCGATTTCCTGCGCAATCTCCTCAGCCATTCGCGCGGCGCGCAACTCTTCGTCATCGTCCCGCAGGACGACAGCTCCGACCCGATGCTGGAAATCCTCGCCAGCGTACAGGACGTCGCCTATGACGACGTGCCCAGCATCCGCGACAAGGACAATGCCGGACGCGAAGATCTCATCCGCCGCAGCGCGCAATTCGCCTTCCAGCGCCAGCAGATTGTCGGCGTCGACGGCGCCAAGCATCACTTGCATCCGGTGTTCATCGAACATCCAGAACTGCTGGTCGATCCAATCAGCTGGACGTTCATAAACGAAGCGCATGGCGTGTCGGAGGATTTCAACGATCCCGCCGAGGTGATCGCTGCGCTGAAGCAATCGGCGAGTGAATTGCAGCATTGGCCGCCGAGCGCACTATTGGCGCTGATCGAGGGCGCGCCGCCGCCTGACGGCTCACTGCTGCGCCCGGCGTTCGGCGTGTTCAAGAATCTGAACGAGCGCCATAAAGAATGGTATCAGCGCGGCTTCCGCAACTGGCTGACGGAAAGCTGGCGCGTGCCCTTCAACGCGCTGCGCTCGCGCGATCTGCAAGTGGCGGGCGCGCATCAAAACGATTGGGAAAATCATTGCGTTCGCGTCGCCTACGCGCTGGCGGATCAATTCGCGACGATTGGCGTCGAGACCGACGATCCGGGCGTCGCGCGCGCCGCCGCCTTCCTCACGCACCCGGCCATTCGGAAGGTGCTCGATCACGCACCCGATGTCGCCGATTGGGACGGCATTGAATCGCTGCGCTGGCCGCATGCGGAATTTCCCATGCCTACGGCGCTGAGCCGCCTGCTCAAAGCCAGCGGCCGGTATCTTTGGGTGCAGACCGACCTGCTCGACCGCGCCACGGTGCTAAAATCCGGGCGCCGCGCGCTTGATCGCGTCGATGCGCGCGCCGAACGCACTAGCCAAAAACTCGATTGGCTGGCCGGCGCGTCCATCCAGCTGCCGACGGGCTGGGGCTCGGCGGCTTCCACCGTGCTTGAAATTCTGAACTCGCGAAACTTGGCCCGCGCCTGGGCGGACGATGAAGCCCGCACGCGCTATTGGCGCTCGCTCTACGCTGTCGTCGCCAATGCGACGCCCGTTGCGTTTCTCTATCACCGGCTCGCCTCGCGCACGCCGCCCGCGCTGACGGACGAGGACGTCAAAGACCTTTCCAAGAACCAGTTCGCCGGCAAGCTCATGGGCATCGTGCGCGGCGGACGCGCCAAGCGCTTGCCCGCGCTGTTCCGCATCAAGGATGCGCCTGACGCGCGCTGGGCGGCGCAGATCAGCGAATTGCGCGACTATGTCGCCTTCTTCAACAGCTTCCGCGCGTTTCCCGCGCACGAACCGGGGTCTCCGGACATTCTCAAGGCGCTCGATGAGCTGCTCACGAAGTTCGATGCGCTGAACGAGGATGACGCGCTCACCGCCAACTCGCTGCACACAGTGCTGATGCAACAGAGCGCCTTCTGGGACGGGCGTTTCTTCCACAAGGATTTCGAACCGCGCACGCCGCGCAGCAATATTTTGGCGCATGGCGCCATGCGCGGCACGAACGGCGATATCTTGATCGCCGCGCTCGATGGCGCCGAACGCCTGCGTTTCGCGCTGCGGCCGATGCTGCATTTTGACGGCTACCATTTGCTGGCGCTGATGCAGGATCTTCGCAACGTCTATAAGGGCCTGCCGCCGCCGCCTGAGCATCTCGACGTCGTCGAGCATATGCTTGAATTGTTCGTGTTCGGGTTCGAAGGGCTGGTCGCGCAGCTCAAGTGGCTCATGATCGCGTCTGGGCGGGATGATCTGGCGCAGGCGATCAATACGCCCTCAATCGAAGCGGTCGCGCCGAATGTGCGTGTGGAGGGGCTGGAGCGCGCGTTCGCCGTGGAGCAAAACGATCACGGCTCGATGGTGTTCAGCTTGGGCATTCCGGGCAAGGATTCGTCCAACCGGCTTGCCTTTGACGATGGGCATGGTTCATTGCGGTTCGCACAAGCTCAACCCGCGATGAAGACGTGATCCATGGTCGATTCCCCGGTCCGGATGATGCTGCGCAAACACGGGCCTCGGCTCGTGCAATGGACCAATGACGGCGCGCTCGCGCTTGACGCCAACGATGCGGCGTTCGCGGACGCGTTGGAAGGAACGCCCGCTCGCCAAGCGCCGCTGCGCGGACTGGGCGACGCCTTCGCGTCGGTGGCGCGCTCGCTCGATGGACGCTTGCAGACGCTCGGCCTCGACGGCATTCGCGAGCACGACGCCTACAAAACATTGCTCGGCGCGCTTACCGACGCGGCGGGCTGCGAGTTCGGCGCGCCGGAGCTGAGCGACTTTCTGTTTCGTTGGGTCGAGAAACGCAGCGCGGCGCTCACCAGCGGCGGACTCCCGCCCGTTGCGCTGCGCCGCCTCAAAGGCGCGTTTAGCGCCGGCGACACGCGCAGCGCGCTGCTTGAACTCGCCCCATTGGTCACAGGCCTCGACGCCGGCGATTTGCTTGCGCGCTGCGGTTTGGAATTGCCGAACCGGCCGCCGCGCATCGACGCCACCTGGTCGACGCGCTTTCAGGAAACCAACCGGCCGCTTCAATTCTGGTTCGACAACATCCCAGGCGGCGCCCAATTGTTCGTGATCTATTTCACGCGCGCGTGCCGCTATGAACAATGCTCCGGCTGCGCCCTGCCCAGCATCAGCGCCCGCAAGCGCATCGCGCCCAGCGCCATCCTCGAGCAAACCGATTTCGTGTTCAGCGTCGCGACCACCACGGCCGAGCGTGAGAGCGTCAAAACGCTGATCCTCTCCAACAATGGCAGCATGCTCGACGCGGAAACCACGCCGGTCGCGGCTTTGCTGCATGCGATCGTGCGCAGCGTGGAGGCATTGCCGAAACTTGACACGCTGGTTCTCGAATCCCGCGCGGAATTCGTGGACGAGCATACGCTAAGTCTCATTCGCGCCACACTCGACGCATGCCGGCCGGAGATCAAATTCGAGATCGCGATCGGAGTGGAGATCGCCGACGAGAAGCGGCGCAATCGCGAGGCGCGCAAGGGCCTCTCCAACAATGCACTGCGCCGCGCCGCTGAAAATATCGCCGGGGCCGGCGCCGGGTTGCGCGCCTATTTCATGCTGAAACCTCTGCCCGGCATGAGCGATCAGGACGCGATCGACGATCTGGCGCTCGGCATCGATTTCTTTGGCAGCCTTTCCGACACATTCTCGATGCCGATCGTCATCCACCTCAATCCGACCTACGCCGCGGCGGGCACGAACCTCGAGGAAGCGTTCCTCGCCGGCGCCTACACGCCGCCCAACCTCGAACATCTCGCGGCGTTTCTGCATCGCCGCGCGCTGACAAACCGCGTGCGCATCCATATCGGCCTCAACGACGAAGGCCTCGCCACGCCGGGCGGTTCGTTTCACCAATTCACCGATCCAGCGATTGAAGCGCAGCTGCGGCGCTTCAACGTCGAACAAGATGCTTCCGTCTTCGCCGGCGGGAGATAAGGGGGCAGGCCATGACGGATTTGTTTTCGGGCGCGCGCGTCAGGATCGCGTCCTATCCCGAGAGCGCCGGCCCCGGCATGATTTTCGTCGGCACCGCGCCGAATGGCTTGTCGCTGGGCGTCAATCCGGTGGCCGGCGGCGCGTGCCTCGTTGTTTCTCCGAAGGTCGCCGGCGCGAATTTGCGATCGGCGAGCGGCGCGGTGGCCGATTTCGGCAGCGCCGGCACGTGGCTACAGCAGCTGCATGCGCAATTCTCGCCCGAACGGCCGTTCGACGGCTTGGAGATTGTCGCGGAAGATGCATCGCCCGATACATGCTTGGCGCTGGTCATGCTGGCGCGCGGCGCACGCGGCCAAGCCACACCTTCATCATGGCGCGTCGCCGCCGATATGTGGGAGCTGGGGCGAACGAATGCCGCCGATCCCTACACGCATTGGGGCAGCCTGCACTCCGCACTCGCGCATTCCGAATTTGGCGCCGAGACATCGCAGGATGATCTGCTTGGCGCCATCAGTCTTGGCGGCCGCTTCGTGGAGCGCCTGATCGAAGTGGGCAAGGACCCCGATCACATCGCCGTCGAAGCGACCGACGTCGATGAAACCGCCAGCTTGATCGAACGCGCGCGCGCGCATCTTCGCAGCGAACAGGAGGCGGCCGACCGTATCGGCGATTTCGCCGAGGTGGTGGAGCTATCGCTTGAGGTGACGGGCGGTCGCCGCCGCCGGCTTGTCGATGCGGTCTTCCTCACCGAGGAGCAATCGCTGACGGGCGCGATGAAGACGTTCCTGCGCAGCTCCAAACACTCGCCCTCCGGCCGCGGCTTCGCCTTTATCGGCCTGCATCGGCCAGGCTATTCCAACACCGGCAACGACATCACCTTCTCGGTCGATCCCGCGCGCGGCGTTTGGCTGCGCGATGTCTGGGAAGGCTTGGAGCGCGCGGAATCCAATGCGTGGCGCACCGCCGGGCGCCCAAGACCGGCAGCGACGCCGCGCGACTTGCGCTCCTACACGCGCCCCAATGATGATTATTCCACGGCGCTGCCCGCCGACATCACGCCGGTCGACAACCCCTGGTACGACGGGGCGCCGATCTACACGATCCTGGGCGCGCCGCGCGGGGGCGCAATGCTCAGCTGGCGCGCGGCCTCGGAATTGGCTTGGCGCACCGGCGCGCCAAGCAACGATTACGATTTCCGCTCACGCACCGGCCAACATGTCGACCTCATCGCCGGCACGATTGCGGACTCGCGCGCGGCGTTGGCGGGCCTTGACGATTTCTGGCTGGTGCAGATCACGCCTGGGCCGAACATGTCGCGCAATTCGGCGTTCTGGACGCCGACGCTGGCGCGCATTGTCGCCGCCTTCACGCACGAGGGATCGGCCCCATTGTTCGGCCTGCCCCGCGCCAGCGATCTCGACACCGTGCGCGGCCAAGGCGGCGCCGTCGTGATTGCCGAACGCGGCGCGGCCCTCGTCGATCTCACGCATCACAGCCCCTTCCCCAAGCAAGAGGCCATCGCCACGATCGAGAAGGCCGCGCACCTGCTGGCGCTGGCGCGACGGCTCGAACAACAGCTCGAAGGCATCCGCGCGGAATCCGCCAAACTGGTCGCATCAGGTTCTGGCAAGGCGCGCGCCAACGCGATCGCATCGCTCTACGCGGTTATAGCGGAAGCCACCGATGCGGCTGGGCGCCATCCGCCGCGCTCGCCGCAACGGCTCTTGGCCGAGCTTGAGCAAAAGCTGGAGACACGCTGGAACGCGCATGCGCGCTTACAGGCGGTGATCCACGGCGCGCGCGAATTGCGCGACATGGTCTCCACCGCGACCGAGGTGCGCAGCAATGAAATGCTGCACTCCATCTCGATTTACGGTTTCCCGTTCGCGCTTCTGGTCAACATGTTCGCGTTCGCCTTCGCGGGCGAAGAGAGCGTGCTGCGTGGTTTCGTTTGGCATGGCATCGAATACGGCGCCATCGCCGCGTGGCTCGTCTCGGGCGCGGCGCTTGCGCTGCTCATTTCGGCGTTCATCTTCCTGCGCGACATGAATTGGCGCGCGCTGGTGCGGAAGAATTTGAAGGCGAGGAAAAAGAGCTAGCCGCAAGCCGACACGCTCCATGACAAGCGGCTCCACTTCTGCGATGATCGCGATTGCTGGAAACAGGATAGCCATCATGAAGCTGCTTGGAACGCTCTTGGCCGTCGCGCTGCTGGCCTGCGCTCTGCCTGCCGTCGCTCAGACTCAACAGCCGCCCGCGCGATCGAACGCCGAACAGGATCGTCCGTCCGCTTCGTCAGCCGCGGCCCGACAGAACTTTACCGGCGGTCGCTTCGCTTTGGATATCGCTGGCCACGATGCAGGTCTCGTCAATCGCATCGGCGACAAGGACGAGACGCCCACCGTCGCGGACTCGAACGCTAGAGCAGCCGTTGCGGCGCGCCCGCCCCTCGCCACGCGACCAGGCGCTATCATCGTAGCGCCGGTCGCGGACGACAAGGACGACGATTAACCCCGCAGTGCGCCGCCGGTCGCTTTTATCACGGCGCTGACGACCTTGGCGCTGACCGCTTCAATATCGGCGTCGGTCAGCGTCTTTTCGCGCGGCTGCAGCGTGACCTCGATGGCGAGGCTCTTCTTGCCCGGCTGCATGCGTTCGCCGCGATAGACGTCGAACAGCGCCACATCCACGATCAGCGCCTTGTCCGCGCCGATCGCCGCGCGCACCAATTCAGCGGCAGCCACGGAATCATCGACTATGAACGCGAAATCGCGCGAGAGCGGCTGCAGATCGAGCCTCTCCAGCGGCGGCTTGGAACGGCCGCCTTTGGCGCGCGGTTGCGGCAATGCATCGACAAAGATTTCGAACGCGAGCGCCGGCGCCTCGACGCCGATCGCCTTCAACGCACGCGGATGAATTTCGCCGAAGATCGCCACCGGCTTATTACCCAAACGCAGCGCACCCGCACGGCCGGGGCGCCAATGCGCGGGCGCATCGTTCGAGGTTTGCAGCGAGGCGACCGGCGCGCCGATGGCTTCCAGCACGATCAGAAGATCGCGCTTCACATCGAAAATGTCCGGCTGCGGCGCCGCGCGCCAATGGCGCGGCGGGCGCGCGAGCCAAGCGGCGGCGATGGTGCGCAACTGGCCCGTCTCGGTCGTGTCGCGATAAGCCGGGCCTGCCTCGAACAAGCGCGCATCCTCGAAGCCGCGATCGGCGTTGCGCTGCGCCGCGACGAGCAGGTTCGGCAACGCGGAGGGCCGCATGCAATCGAGATCGCTCGCGATCGGGTTCGACACCAGCATCTCCTCGGCGCCGCCGCCGAAGGCTTGCGCATGCGCGCGCGGGCAAAAGCTCCAGGTGATCGCTTCGTTGTAGCCGAGCGACGCGGTGGCGCGCCGACCGATGCGGGTGCGGCTTTCGCCAACGCTCGCGGGCGGCGCGCGGAAGCCGGCGGCGCGCGGCGGCGCCAGCACCGGCATCTTGTCGAAGCCTTCGATGCGCGCGACCTCTTCGACGAGATCGGCCGCGCCTTCGATGTCGCGACGCCAGGTCGGCGGCTGCACGATCAACTTCTTCGAGCTCTGGCCCTCGGCGCTCGTCTCGAAGCCGAGATCCTTCAGGACCGCACGCACGCGCGTGGGCTTTACCTCGATGCCGGCCAGCGCGTGCACACGATCGGGATCGAAGGTGATAGCTTGCGGCGGTGCGGGCAGTTCGCCCATGGTCACGATCTCAGCGGGCTCGCCGCCACAAAGGTCGAGGATCAGGCGCGTGGTGAGTTCAAGCCCCGGGATCGTGAACGCGGGATCGACGCCGCGCGCGAAGCGGTATTGCGCATCGGAGACGATGCCGGTGGCGCGGCCAGTGGCGTGACTGCGAACGGGATCGAAATATGCGCTTTCGACGATGACGTTCACCGTCGCGTCGGAAACGCCCGAACTTTCGCCGCCCATCACGCCGCCCAATCCCAACACGCCGCTGTCATCGGCGTTGCAGCACATTTCAGGCGTGACCTCATACACGGCGCCGTCGAGCGCCTTGTAGCTCTCGCCCTGCTTGCCACGGCGCACGCGCAGCACGCCTTTTACTTTGTCCGCGTCGAACACGTGGATCGGGCGCGCGCGGTCGAGCGACATGAGATTGGTGATGTCAACCAGGATCGAACGCGGCCGCAGACCGACCGCACGCAAACGCTGCTGCAGCCATACGGGCGACGGATCGTTTTTCACGCCACGGATGAGGCGCGCGCCGTAGAACGGACAGCCGTCTGGATCGTCGTTCGCGACCTTGAGATTGGACTCAAATCGCGGCGGCACAGGCAGGATCGGCTTCGTCGTTTGCTTGCCCAAGCCAGCCGCGGCGAGATCGCGCGCGATGCCGGAAACGCCCAGCCAATCAGGCCGGTTGGGCGTGACTTCGATATCGACCACTGGATCGTTCAGGTGCAGCGCTTCGGCCAGCGGCGTGCCGACCTTCAGCTCCGGATCGAGTTCGAGAATGCCGTCGGCATCCGTATCCAATTCAAGCTCGGCGCCCGAGCACAACATGCCGTTCGACACCACGCCACGCACCGGCTTCGGCTCCAGCGTAATGCCGCTGCCGGGAATGTACGTGCCGATCGGCGCGAACGCCGTGACCAACCCAGCGCGCGCGTTCGGCGCGCCGCAGACGATCTCCAAATTGCCGAGCTTGGTTTCGACTTGGCAGACTTGCAGCTTGTCGGCGTTCGGGTGCTTGGCAGCGCTGATGATGCGCGCGACGGTGAAAGCGCCAAGCTTCGCGCCCGCATCCTCGACGCTTTCGACCTCAAGGCCGGTCATCGTCATGCGCTCGACGATGTCATCGAGCGAAGCGTCAGTGGCCAAGTGCTCTTTGAGCCAGGAGACAGTGAATTTCATTGGTCGAAGCCTTCAACTCCTCCCCCGCTCGCGGGGGAGGTGGATCGCGGCATAGCCGCGAGACGGAGGGGGGTGTGAGACATTGCAACAACGTCCCCCTTCCCCTCGCTTTGCTCGGGACTTTCCCCGCACGCGGGGGAAGAGTTCGATTGCGCCAGCATCAGCCCACGCCCTGCGCCAAGCCTGGCAGCAGGTACGGGCTAAAGCCGTAGTGCTTCAGCCAGCGCGTGTCGGCGTCGAAGAACGCGCGCAGATCGTTCATGCCGTATTTGAGCATGGCCAGGCGATCAATGCCCATGCCAAAGGCGTAGCCTTGGTATTTCTCGGGATCGATGCCGCAATTGGCGAGCACGTTCGGGTGCACCATGCCGGAGCCCAAAATTTCCAGCCAATCATCGCCGGCGCCGATCTTGATCTGACCGCCAGAGCGATCGCAGCCGACATCGACTTCCGCGCTCGGTTCGGTGAACGGGAAATGGTGCGGGCGGAAGCGCAGCTTCACGTCGTCCACTTCGAAATAGGCTTTGATCGCGGCGATCAGCACGCTTTTCAGATCGGCCATCGTCGAGGTCTCGTCGATGACGAGGCCTTCGATCTGGTGGAACATCGGCGTGTGCGTGGCGTCGCTGTCTTTGCGGAAGGTGCGGCCCATGCAGATCATGCGGATCGGCGGCTTCTGCTTCAGCATCGTGCGCACCTGCACGGGCGAGGTATGCGTGCGCAGCACTTTGCGTTCGCCGCGTTCATCGCGCGCGTCCATGAAGAAAGTGTCGTGCGTTTCGCGCGCCGGATGTTTCGGCGGAAAATTGAGCGCGGTGAAATTGTTGAAATCTGACTCGATGTCCGGGCCTTCCTCAACCGAGAAGCCCATCTCGCCGAAGATTTGCGCCAGCTCCTCCATCACCTGCGACACAGGATGGATCGTACCCAGACGCGGCTTCACCGGTGGCAGCGTGACGTCGACCGCCTCGGCCTTCAGCTGCGCATCGAGCGCGGCTTCCGCGAGCGTCGCCTTCTTCACGACGATGGCTTCAGTGACGCGATCCTTCAGACCATTGAGCTTCGGCCCAAATTCCTTGCGCTCCTCCGGGCTCATCGAGCCCAAATTCTTCATCAGCGCGGAGATGGAGCCTTGCTTGCCGAGCGCCTCAACGCGCAGCGCTTCCAGCGCCGCCTCGTCATTGGCGGCGCCCACGCGCGCGAGCAGATCGCGTTCAAGCGTTTCGAGATCGTTGGTCATGCGAGCGCCTTAACTGCTCCCCCGCAAGCGGGGGAGCTGTCACGCGAAGCGTGACTGAGGGGGCCGCGCCACGTTCGGAGGCGGACTTACCCCCTTCCCCTCGCTTCGCTCGGGACTTCCCCCGCACGCGGGGGAAGATGGGTCACTTCAGTGCGGCTTGAGCCTGCGAGATCAGGCCTTTGAAAGCTTCGGGCTGGTTCATGGCGATATCGGCCATGACCTTGCGGTCCAGCTCGACGCCGGCTTTCGCCAGCCCGCTGATAAATCGAGAATAGGTCAGACCTTCTTCGCGGACAGCCGCGTTGATGCGCTGGATCCAGAGCGCGCGGAACACGCGCTTCTTGGCCTTGCGATCGCGATAGGCGTAGAGGCCGGCCTTCTCGACCGCGGCATTCGCGGTGCGGAAGGTGTTCTTGCGACGGCCATAATAGCCCTTCGCCTTCTTCAGAACTTTCTTGTGGCGGGCATGAGCGGTAACGCCGCCCTTAACGCGTGCCATTGTATTTCTCCGTCAAAATAGGGTCAGCGGCTCAGTCGAGGCCGTAAGGGATCCACAGCTTCACACGATCAGCGTCCGGCTTGGCCAGCGTGTCGGTTCCGCGGTTTTGACGAATGTACTTGGAATTGTGGCTGATCAGGCGGTGACGCTTGCCGGCGGGGCCGGCCTTCACTTTGCCCGAGGCCGTGAGCTTGAAGCGCTTTTTGACGCCGCTCTTGGTCTTGAGTTTCGGCATTTCATCCTCGTTTGGATAGCAGCGCAGGCCGAAACCCACGCCAAAAGGGGTCGCCACGGCATGCCGTACAGGCCGGGCCACCCAAGAAGGCGGGGCTGATAGCATGGGGTCCGGGCGCGGGCAATGGGCGGAACGGCCGCTAGGGCGCCAAGTTTTGCCTCCCCCCGCCGGCCTGGCCAGGCTAGGTTAATGGCGGTGGGAGTAGCGTATGCAGACGCCGAAGAATCTCAACGAAGCCAAGGCGATCTTCCGGGCCGAGCGGATCAAGGTCACCAGCTCGATCAGCACCATCGCCGGCTCACGCTGGCTGCTGGCCATCCTGGCGACGGTGGTGCTCGCCTTCGGCACCCACTTGATCTTCGCGCCGGCACGCCTTCCGCCCGTCGGCGGCGTAAGCGTGGCCGCTGTGGGCCTGCCGCCGAATGTCGATTTTGGCTTCGCTGGCGAGCAAGCGCAGGCCGCGCGTGAAGCGGCGCTGCGCGAAGGCGCGGCCGAACGCGCTCAGCAATTGATCGCCGCCAACGCGGAGCGCGCACCGCTCTTCAACGCGATCGGCTTTGGCGTCGCCTTGGTGCTGCTGATCGTCAACATGGCGATCATGACCAAGCGCCGCCGCTTCACGCGCGGCTAGGCGCGGCGAAAGCCGAAGCGGTAGGGCGGATTCGTACTGTCTGGCCAAACGGTCCAGCGCCCCGGCGAAACCGCGACAAGCTCAAACGCGCCGTGCGGCGTCTGCACGGCCGCTTCGTCCAATATGATCTCGCGCTCGCCCACGCCTTCAATGGCCACGTTCAAGCGCAAGCGGCCCGCCCAAACGCAGCGCGCGTTTTGCGGGCAGCGGCTATCTTCCACGACCGCAAGCGGGCGCACGACGAGGCCGTCGCCGAGATTGGCGCTCTCCCCGATCCGCGCCGCGACCACGCCAGGCGCCGCTAGCGCGGCGTCACGTTGCGCCAAATCCTCACGAATGTGCTGAGGCAGGTTCGCGGACGGCTGCGGCACATCCGGCGTTTGCGCGCAGCCCACGAGCAGCAGGGCCGAAATCAAGAACGCTCGCATGCGCAGACCCCTCGACGCCGCCATCGGCGCTTCAGTGAATTCGATAGAACGGGTTGGGGACCAAGAATGTGCGCTCAGCATGGCCGCCGTCGAGATCGCTCTGCTGATCACCAATATTTGCGATGATCGTATAGCCCATGGCCTCGATCCGCGCGCGTTGCGGGCCTTTGTAATCGGCGGCGGGCGTTGACGGGCCTTGCGCGGGTCGCAGCACGACCCCGGCCCATTCCGTATAGCCAACGCGCCGCAAATTCCGCTCGGTGCCCGCACGGCGCTGTTCACGACGGCCAGTGATGAAGAACACGGCCACATCTGCCTCGCGCGCGGCCTGATACGTCGCCAGCATCGGCGCAATCGCATCACCCATCGCGCCGTCTTCGTAGGCGAACGCGCCGCATGGCCCGCGCGGCAGGCGATCACACGGCCCATCGACGAAATAGCCGTAATCGTTGGCCAGCGTGCGCGTCCAATTCGAGATCGTGGTTTCGTCGATATCGAAGACAATGGCCGGACGCTCTACTTGCGGCGCGCGCTGCACGATCCATATGCGCGCCTCTTCGGCGACCACGGCGACATCGCGCTCATAAGCGCCGCTGTCGTGGTAGTCGAGGAGCTGCTCTTTCAGCTCCGTCAAATTCATCGGCTGGGCGGGATGCTCCGCGACCGGCGTCGTGGCGCACGCGGCGAGCATTAAAAGCGAAGCGAGGAAAGCGCGTTTGATCATGGCGAGCTATTCAGGCCCTCGCGCGGCGCCTGTCAACAAAGCCAAAAACAAACGCGCCGGCCCTGACGGACCGGCGCGTTCGGTTTGGGATTATGAGCGCTCGCGTTACGCGCGCGGCGCCATCACCATGACAACCTGGCGGCCTTCGAAGCGCGGCTCGTGCTCGACCTTGGCGATGCCGTCGAGTTCGGTGCGCATACGATCAAGCAGATCCATGCCGAGATTGGTGTGCTGCATTTCACGACCACGGAAGCGCAGGGTGACCTTCACCTTGTCGCCTTCTTCGAAGAAGCGATGAATGGCCTTCATCTTCACTTCGTAGTCGTGGTCGTCGATATTCGGGCGAACCTTGATTTCCTTCAGTTCGACCCGCTTGGCCTTCTTACGCGTCTCGGCCTTTTTCTTTTGCTCCTCGAAGCGGAACTTGCCGTAATCGAGGATTTTGCAGACCGGCGGCGCCGAGTTGGGCGCAACTTCAACAAGGTCGAGACCTGCCTCACGCGCGGCTTCAAGCGCTGCGCTAATCGGCATCTCCCCTTGCTTTTCTCCGTCCGCATCGATGAGGAGGACGCGCGGCACGCCGCGGATGTCCTCGTTGACGCGCGGGCCGTCTTTGGACGGCGGCGGCGCGGCGTATGGTCGTCTGGCTATCGGGCCTTCTCCTGTAGCTGTTGATAAACACACCCACGCCCGCGCTCCGGGGAGCGCGGACTCAGGGCAAGTCCATATATCGCTTGTGCGCGGCCCGGCATCAAGCCGTGGCGGCTTCGCGGAATACGCCGCAATTGCGCAATTGGCGCTCAACCTGCTCGACCGGCAGGTCGGCGATGACGGCGGCGGTGAATTCCACCACCCCGCCCCGGCCCTTGGGCGAGGCCAGATCCGGCCGCGCCAAGGACGACAGGAACACCAGACATTGCGTGCCAGCGGCGGCGGCCACATGCATCAGCTCCACGTCGTCGCCCACCGCGAAATAGGCGCGCTCGGCCAAGCCGATGCATTGGAACAGGTCCGGCCTGGTCACCAGATTCTTGGCGCGCGGCTCTTCCTTGGCGATGGCCGCGCCAATATTGCGCTCGTCCGAACCGCCCAGCACCACCGGCGTCACGCCGTTGCGGGCGATGCGCTTGGCGAGGTCAATGTACTTTTCCTCCGGCCAGCGCCGGTTGGCTTCAGCATTCGAACCGCGCGGCAGCAGCAATACGTAGCGGCCGCGAATGCCGAAATAATCCGGCTGCAGGCGCGGCGCGTCGCGCATGGTTTGGCGCAGCCACGATAGATCGGGCTCCAACGGCCCGCCGACAGCGATGCCGGCCGCCGCCAATTGGCCAGCATAGCGCAGCATCGGATGCAGATTGGCGCGGTCCGGATCAAGATAGGCATGACTCGCGCCGGCGATCGGACCCGACCATTTCGGCGGCCAAGGACGCAGACCTTGGAAATAATTGTTGGTCCGGTTCGAGCCTTCGAGATCGTAGATCATGTCGTACTTGGCGGCGCGGATGCGTGCGATCAGCTTCGTGATCGCTTGTGGCTCGGTCGGTTTGCCATCCGCCTCGACCATATCGAAGTATGGAGATTTCTCGGCAAGTTCCTTCGTCGCTTCCGTCGTCAGCAGCGTGATGTGCGCGCCGACATGACGTTCGCGAATGAGCTTCACCGCCGCGAGCGCCTGCAGGAACGCCGCGATGCCGCCGAGCTGGATCACCAGCACGCGCTTCGAGCCGCTCGTTTCGCCTTCGGAAGCTGACTTGCGCCAGATCATTCCATCTCTCCCGCACCGCGCCGCTCAGGACGCGGATTTGTGCTGAACCTTCAACCGATTCTGCTCTTCCGCCGCGCGCAAGAGCTGCTGGTAAACCGCCAATGTGGCGGTTTGGAGCGCGTTTTTTGAATAAAGGCCGCGCACGCGCTCGCGACCTCTTTGTCCCATTCTGGCGCGCGCTTCGGGCCCAAGTTCGATGAAACGCACGATCGCATCCGCAAGCGCCGTGACATCTCCAGCTGGAACCAAAGCGCCGGTTTCACCTTCGACAATGGTTTCCGCGAAACCACCGAGCTTCGATGCGATCACCGGCACGCCCATCGCCTGAGCCTCCACCGCGCCGCGCCCGAACGCTTCTGGCTCGATCACTGGAAACACGGCCAAGTCGGAAGCGGCGAACGCCACCGGCATCTGCCCGACATGGCCGACGATCGCCACCACATCCTGCAGTTTCGCGCCTTCTATTCTCGTAACGATGTCCTGCTCGTAAGCATGACGCCCCTGCGCGTCGCCGGCGATGATCACCTTCAAAACGCCGGGTTTGCGTGCTTCCACGAGCTTCAGCGCGTCGATGAGTTCCAGATGACCTTTCCAGCGCGTGAGACGCGCCGGCATCAGCATCGCCACGCGTTCATCGCCATCGCGCCTCCCCCACGCCGTGCGCATGGCGGCCACATCTTCGGCGCGCACCTTGGCGGGATCGAATATGTCGAGATCCACGCCGCGCGGAATAGTCACCACCCGCTCTGGCGCGACGCCGTGCTCGGCCAGGATATGCGCGCGCGTATATTCGGAATTGGCGATGATAAGATCGCCCTTCGCCATCACTGAATTGTAGAAGCGCTTCGGGCCTGAGCGCGCGTTGTAGATGCCATGATATGTGGTGACGAACGGCGTGTTGGTGATGCGCGCGGCCGCGTATGCGCTCCACGCAGGCGCGCGTGATCGTGCGTGCACGATCTGGACGCCGCGCTCGCGCACGATGCGCGCCAACGCACAGGCATTGGCGACAGCGGCGATGGGGTTTTTGCTGTTGGCCGCGAGCTTGATCAACTCGCCGCCGACCGCCTCGAGGTCCGGCTCGAGGCGGCCGCCGGCGCTAGCGACCAAAGCGAGCCCCCCGGCGCGGCTGATCGCCTCCGCCATTTCAAGCGTGGTCCGCTCGACCCCGCCAGCATTAAGCTCAGGGGTGACTTGCAGAACTGTCAGGATGTGACCTTCTTGCAATGCTCTGTCGTTGTCCGGATTTCGCCCGTTCCGGCTAAACCGATGTTTGATAACGGTTTTGCTGAATAAGGCGTTGAGATTCGTTAATGACGCGCTTTTGGGCGCAACTTTGTGCCGGAGTACAACCATGGGGTTCGGCCAAATCGAGGCCTTTGTGCATGAAGGCGTGAACCTGGCGTTCGAACGTCAGTCAGGCGCGGCGCCGACCTTTGTGTGGCTCGGCGGCTTCAAATCCGACATGGCCGGCACGAAAGCACAGCGGCTCGCCGAATGGGCGCATGCACGCGGTCAGAGCTTTGTGCGCTTCGATTATTCCGGCCATGGCCAGTCGGGCGGCGCATTCGCCGACGGCACGATCGGCGCCTGGGCGGGCGACGCGATCGCCGTCATCGACAAGCTGACCGCAGGGCCTTTGGTGCTGGTCGGCTCGTCCATGGGCGGCTGGATCAGCCTGATTGCTGCGCGCGCCCGGCCCGAACGCATCGCCGGTCTCCTGCTGATCGCGCCTGCGGCGGATTTCACTGAGCGGCTGATGTGGGCCTCGTTCCCCGAGGATGTACGCAAGCAAATCATGGACGGAGGTCGCTGGGAGCGGCCCTCGGCGTATGATCCCGAGCCTTACGTGATCACCCGCAGCCTGATCGAGGACGGTCGCCGTCACCTTGTCATGGATGGCCCGACCCCGTTCGCCGGACCGGTGCGCATGCTCCAAGGCGGGCGCGATCCAGATGTGCCCGCAGCGCACACCGAGGCCATCCACCACCTCATCGATAGCCCCAATAAGGACTTCATTCTGATCGGAGATGGCGACCACCGGCTGTCGCGCCCACAGGATCTCGACCTGCTGACAGCCACGGCCGACGAACTCGCTCGCCTGCTGGGCGAAGCCTGACGCCGGCGCTTGGCTTCGGGCCGAGGTTCGGGCATCGCTGAGAAAACGTCGGGCATGGGGACGCCCGCGGGGAGACAAGTTCAAACCATGTCCACGATCGCCGCCCTGATCCTGCCGTTCGCCTTGATGCAAGCCGCGGACGCCGCCCCCTCGCTCGGCCAGAGCCATATACAGCAGCGCTTCGCCCAATGCATCGCGCTGATCGACGAGGATGCGGCGGCCGCCTACGAAGAAGGCATGGCATGGGCGGCGGAAGCGCAATCGGTGCATGCCTATCGCTGCGCCGCAATGGCGCTGGTGGCGCAGAGCCGGTACGAGGAAGGCGCGCGCCGGCTCGATTCCCTGGGCATGGCGCTCAATCCTGTCGAAACCGCGCTGCGCGCCGAGCTTTTCAGCCAAGCCGGCAATGCGTGGCTGCTCGCCCGCGAACCATCGCGCGCACGCAGCTCGTTCACGCGCGGCATCGCCATCATGGAAGGCGATACGGCGCAATTGCCCGATCTTCTGATCGACCGTTCGCGCGCCTACGCGATGGAGCGCGAGTGGCGCGCGGCGGAAGAAGATCTTTCACGTGCGCTCGATGTGCGCGCCAACGATCCATTGGCGTTGCGCCTGCGCGCGTCGGTGCGCATGCAGCAGCGCGCCTTCGATCTAGCCGAAGCCGATGCGCAGGCCGCGATCAGCGCTGAGCCCGACAACGTGGACAATTACCTGATCCTCGGCCACGTCCGTGAAAGCCGCCGCATCGGCGCGCCCGTGGACGCGCAATAGGCATTACGCTTTTGCGCGACGGAAAGCGTCGGCGCCGCCGTTTGTAGTCTCGCGAGGCCTCGAGTCTTGGAGACGAAACACGTGAACCTGAAAGCTTTGATCCTCGGCGCCGGCATGGCCATGTGCATCGCCACGCCCTCCTTCGCCTGGACCCAAATCGGCGCCCGTGACGTGCGCGATCGCACCGATCGCGACACCATCGTCGTAGAAGGCCCGCGCCAATTCGAGCGCATCAAGCTCTGCGTCTATCGCCAGCCGGTGCATTTTCTCGATGTCGACGTGCGCTTCGCCAATGGCGGCCATCAAGACGTCAGCGTGCGCGAACGTATCAATCCCGGCCAATGCACGCGCGCGATCGATCTCAATGGCGACGACCGCAACATCACCACCATTTCGATGCTCTATGAGGAAACCAGCTTCCGCCGCCGGCACGCAACGGTGCGTTTGTTCGCCGAATAAAAGGCGTCAGGTGTCAGAATGCATGCTGACACCTGACATCTAGAGCACGTCTCATTCAAACTGAATCACCCTCGTCATTTCGGGTTCGTCGCTTTTCGATGCCTCGGAATGACGAATTTCAACGTGCTCCATTTTGAATGCAACACAGTCTAGCCGCGCACCCAATTCACCTCAGGATCGTTGAAATCCACGATATCGGACAATTCATAGACGTTGCGATAGCCGTAGCCGTAGAGATTGATGAAGGTCTGGATGTTCAACGCCAGTTCCACGCGCTTCAGGATCACGGGCTGTGCGTTGTTGGAAAAATTATTGTTGCAATAGATCAGGATGCGCACGTTCGGATCGCGCAGCGCCGCAGCTAAACTCTGATCGGTGAAGTCCGTGAACGGCAGATTGATCGCGCCGCCGATATGGCCTTCTCGGTATGCATCGGCCGAGCGCGCATCGAGCACGATCGTGTTGGGCGCGCGCGCCATGCGCTGGAATTCAGCGAGCGACACCAGGCGATCGGCGCGATAGGCTTCAACCTCGCCTGTCAGGCCACGAAAACCTCGATAGTCGATCTGCGCACTCGCGTCGGTGCGGACTTTATTCTGCGCCACGGCGGCGACGGCGAACACCGCGGCCCCCGTCAACGCCAAAGCCGCAACAACGATACGCATCGCACGCCTCCCATGGCATGGGAGATTATCAATGCGCACGCGCATACGCGCTCCCATGAACTTGGGGAGGTTGCGCGCGGTTTGAGTTGGATTTGCGGCGCGCCTTAGCCCGCGCCGTTAATGGCCTGAAGCAGATACGGCCCGCCGATCGCATAGACGCCGCCGATCAACAGCCCCACCGGCATGCCCATCAGCGCGCCGACATAACCATTGCCGAGCCGCTCGCCCCAATCGAGGCCACGGCCCCAGATACGCAGAAAAAACCCGAGCCCGGCCCCGATCAATCCGCCCGCGCCGCCGTAATTCCAGCCGATCACGCACAGCGCGATCATGCCCGCGAACGCCGCGGCGCTGAGTATCAGCCTCATCCCGTTCAAGCAGATAAACTCCGGTCCAGCCGCTTCGGCTTTTTCCATGGCGACGGGAACACGGCAAGCGCAGGACGCATGGAGCGTCCCGGCCAGCGATCAAATTCGCGCTTTTGGCGCGCCACGGCCGTGCTTTGCGGCATTTATTCCGGCCGATCCGTCAGCAACACGCACGCGGCCGTGCGCTCATTGCGGACCACGCGCGCCCGCTGCACCAAGGTCGCCGCCCGGCGGCGCACGTACGGGCCTGGGCTATCAGCGCTCCAGCGATTGGGGCTTGGCAGCACCGCCGCAAGCCGCGCGGCCTGCAGCGGCGTCAAATCCGCCGCGGATACGCCAAAGCGCGCGCGCGCCGCCGCCTCGATGCCGAAATTGCCATCGCCCCATTCGGCCGCGTTCAAATAGGCTTCCATGATCCGCCGCTTCGGCCACATAAATTCGATCAGCGCGGTGAAATACGTCTCCATGCCTTTGCGCAGCCATGAACGGTCGGGCCATAGAAACAAATTCTTCGCCGTCTGCTGGCTAATCGTCGATGCGCCGCGCACATTGCCGCCGCGCGCATTGGCTTCCATCGCCTCTTGGATGGCTGCGACATCGAAGCCGTCATGCGTGCAGAAATTCGCATCCTCCGCCGCGATCACGGCGCGCACGATATGCGGCGACATGCGGTTGAGCGGGATCGGATAGTGACGGATCGTCTGCCCTTCCGACGCGCGCTGCATCATCAGCATGGTCGAGGGCGGATCGAAGAAGAGATAGGCGCCCGCCCACGTCACCGGCGCCAGCACGAACGCGACAAACAGCACGCTGATCGCGGTCAGGAACAAGCCATAGCGTTTGCGCCGTTTGATGCGGCCGAGATCAAGATCGAGATTGGTGCGGGCATCGCGCGCGCGCTGTTTATCACCGGCGCGTGGGCGCTGCGGCATCGGGATTTCCGGTTCGCCGAACGCTTCAAACGACGCCGGCGCGTCGCGCGCCTCTGACGGCTGCGGTCGCGACGGTTCGGGTGCGGGCCCTTCGGGCTCGTCTTCGGCGCTCATCCCCACTCCTCAAGTACGCCAGCGTCGTTCTCGCTCGCCGCGTGGGCCGATTTGAGGCGCGCGAACGCCTCCGCGTCAAGCAGCCGCGAAAGCGTCCATACCGCCATACCACGCACCAAGGGGGAATTGTCCCCAAGACGCGCCTCTGCTGCGTGTGCGAGCGCCGCGTCGCCAGAATTGCCGATGGCGCACAGCACGTTGCGCACGAAACGATCGCGCCCGGTGCGCTTCACCGGCGTGCCGGCGAAGCGCGTGCGGAACGCCGCGTCATCAAGTGCGGCGAATTCCGCGAGCGGCGCCAGGCGCAGATCGTCCCGCATCGCCATGCGCTGCTCGCGCGCGTCCTGCGCGAACTTGTTCCATGGGCACGCCGCCAAACAATCGTCACAGCCGAACACGCGGTTGCCCATCGCGGCGCGGAACACGCGCGGGATCTGCGTTTTCGATTCAATCGAGAGATAGGCGAGGCAACGTCGTGCATCGAGCTGATAGGGCGCGGGAAACGCCGCCGTCGGGCACACATCGAGGCACGCACGGCACGTACCGCAATGGTCCGCCTCCTCTGTATCGGCTTCAATCTCGGCGGCGCTCAGGATCGCGCCGAGGAACAGCCACGAGCCGTGCGCGCGCGAGACGAGATTGGTGTGCTTGCCTTGCCAGCCGAGGCCGGCGCGCTGCGCGAGCGGCTTTTCCATCAGCGGCGCGGTGTCGACGAACACCTTCACCTCTTCGCCGCTCTCGCGCGCGAGCCATTGCGCCAAATTCTTCAGCTTACCTTTGACGACGTCATGATAATCGCGCCGCGCCGCATATGCTGAGACAATGCCCTCGCTCTTGCGGTCCAGCAGCGCCAATGCGTCGTCGCCCGGCGCATAGGATTGGCCCACCAGGATCGCGCTCTTGGCCTCCGGCCACAAAGCCTGCGGATGGCCGCGCCGCTGCTGCGCCATCCAGTCCATATCGCCATGACGGCCTTCGCGCAGGAATTCCTCAAGCCGCGCCTCCGCCGGCCAAGGCGCAGACGCCGACGCAACGCCCACGGCGTCAAAGCCGAGGTCGCGCGCGTGCTCTTCCAGTTTTTGGCGCAAGCCGATCATCGCCGCCCCCTATGGCGCCGACGATCCCAAGCCTCAAGCGGCCGCTGCTTCCTTATCCGTCAGCGCGTATTTGAGACGCGGCAGCATTTCCTTCGGGCAGATTTGCCAGAAGCGGCGACGCGCGGTCGTCCAATTGGCGAGCAACTCGGCGGCGCGCGGCGAACCTGTGCGGCGCGCATGCTCCTCGACAAGTCCCTTCAGCACGCCCTCCCAATGCGCGGAAGCCAAGCGCTGCCACACGATCGAGTCCGGGTTTGCCATGAGCGGGAAACGATCGGCTTCGTCATAGACGAACGCCATGCCGCCGGTCATGCCCGCGCCGAAATTGTCGCCGACGCCGCCCAGGATCACCACTTGGCCGCCCGTCATATATTCGCACGCGTTCGCGCCCGCACCTTCGATCACGGCCGTCGCGCCTGAATTGCGCACCGCGAAACGCTCGCCAGCCAGACCCGCCGCATAAAGCGCGCCACTGGTGGAGCCATAGAGGCAGGTATTGCCGATGATGGCGCCGAGGCGATGCGCTTCGTCGGCCGGCGGGCGCAACGCGATCGTGCCGCCGGACAAGCCCTTGCCGACATAATCGTTGGCGTCGCCGGTGACATCGAGCGTGATGCCCTGCACCAGGAAAGCGCCCAGGCTCTGCCCGCACGAGCCACGCAGATTCACCGTGAGCTGGCCTTCGCGCAAACCGGTCATGCCGAACTTGCGCACCACATGCGCGGAGGAGCGCGCGCCGATGGCGCGTTGCGTGTTGCGCACCGCGAAATCGAGTTGGCGCTTCTCGCCGCGCTCGAAGAAGCCGGCCGCGTTGTCGAGGATCTGATGATCCAGCGAAAGTGGCGGTTCGTTGCGCTCCAGCTGGTTGCAATAGGCCGGATACGGGCTATCGACACGCACGAGCAAGGGATTGAGATCAAGATCGTCGAGGTGCTCGGCGCCGCGGCTGATCTGTTCGATCAAATCGGTGCGGCCGATCACCTCCTCCAAGCGGCGGAAGCCGAGCAACGCCAGGATCTCGCGCACTTCCTCGGCGACGAAGCTCATCAGATTGACGACCTTCTCCGGCGTGCCGGTGAATTTCTTGCGCAGATCTTCGTCCTGCGTGCAGACGCCGACCGGACACGTGTTCGAATGGCACTGGCGCACCATCAAGCACCCCACCGCCACGAGCGACGCGGTGCCGATGCCGAACTCTTCGGCGCCTAGGATCGCCGCCAGGACAATGTCGCGGCCCGTGCGCAAGCCGCCATCGGTGCGCAGCTTCACGCGATGGCGCAGATTGTTGAGCATCAGGGTTTGATGCGCTTCGGCGAGCCCCATCTCCCAGGGAATGCCCGCGTACTTGATCGAGGTTTGCGGGCTCGCGCCCGTGCCGCCCACATGGCCGGAGATCAGGATCGTATCGGCGCCCGCCTTGGCGACACCGGCCGCGACCGCGCCGATGCCCGATTGCGCGACAAGCTTCACGCACACGCGCGCGACCGGGTTGATCTGCTTCAGATCGTAGATCAGCTGCGCCAGATCCTCGATCGAGTAGATATCGTGGTGCGGCGGCGGCGAGATCAATGTAACGCCCGGCGTCGCGTGACGCAGACGCGCGATCAGTTCAGTCACCTTGAAGCCCGGCAATTGCCCGCCTTCGCCGGGTTTGGCGCCCTGCGCCACCTTGATTTCAAGTTCGCGGCACTGGTTCAGATATTCCGCCGTGACGCCAAAGCGGCCCGACGCGACCTGCTTGATCGCGGAATTCGCATCGTCGCCATTCGGCAACGGCTTGTAACGCTCCGGAATCTCGCCGCCCTCGCCCGAAACCGAACGCGCGCCGATGCGGTTCATGGCGATGTTCATCGCGCCATGCGCTTCCGGCGAAAGCGCGCCGAGGCTCATGCCGGGGGTGACGAAACGCTTGCGGATTTCGTTGACGCTCTCCACCTCCGCGATCGGGACTGGCGTCCTCAGCTCTTCACGCACCTCCAGCAGATCGCGCAACTGGATCGGCTCGCGCAGACGGCGCTCGCGTACTTTGTCCGCGTATTTCTTGTAGGCGACATAATCGCCCGTATCGCAGGCCTTCTGCAATTGATGGATCGAATCCGCTTCCAGCGCATGGCGTTCGCCGCGCGCGCGATAGCGATAGCGCCCGCCCAAGGGCAACGCCGCCAGCGTATCGTCGTAAGCACTGTTGTGCTTGTCGACCTCTTCGAGCGCGAGGCCAGCCAGGCCGACACCGGAGATACGGCTAGTGAGGCCCGGGAAGAATTCATCCACGAGCGCGCGCGAAAGCCCGATCGCCTCGAAGTTCAAGCCACCGCGATAAGACGAGATCACCGAGATGCCCATCTTCGAAATGATCTTGAGCAGGCCGGCCTCGAGCGCGGTGCGATAATTCGCGCAAGCCTCTTCACGCGTCAGCGATCCGGTCAAGCCACGCGCGGCGCGGTCGCCGATCGTATCGAGCGCCAGATACGGATTCACCGTCGTCGCGCCGCAGCCGATCAGCACGGCGGCATAATGCGGATCGAGGCACTCGGCCGCGCGCACGCTGATCGAGCAGAACGAGCGCAAGCCCTTCTGCGCCAGATACGAATGCACGCCGCTGACGACCAGGATCAT
Organism: Caulobacterales bacterium; assembly: GCA_017303355.1. Classification (GTDB taxonomy): domain Bacteria; phylum Pseudomonadota; class Alphaproteobacteria; order Caulobacterales; family Aquidulcibacteraceae; genus Vitreimonas. The sequence goes on from JAFLCU010000018.1 coordinate 52,341, forward strand.
CGGGCAGCCGATGCGATCCGGGCCCTGGCTTTCGTCCGTCAGCACGATGTGAGAACGGCCGGCTTTCACAGCCTTTTCCGCATCGGCGCGGATACGGTTCAGCGCGGCGCGCAGTACAATTCCCGCATCCTCGCCCGGCGCGGGCGCCGCGAAGGTGCAATCAAGCCGTACGACCTCGGCGCCCAATTCGCCCAGCATACGCGCATACATGCCGTTGGTGAGGATCGGGCTTGAGAGCAGATAGACGTTCGCTTGCGTCTCGTCCTGCGCCAGCACGTTGCCGAGATTCTTGAAGCGCGTGGCGAGGCTCATCACCCGGCCTTCGCGCAGCGGATCGATCGGCGGATTCGTCACCTGGCTGAAATTTTGCCGGAAATAATGCGAAAGCGGCCGGTTCTGTTCGGAAAGCACCGCAAGCGGCGCGTCGTCGCCCATCGAGCCGATCGCTTCCTTGCCCTCTTCGACCATCGGCTGCAGCAACAGCTCCACGTCTTCGATCGTGAAGCCCGCCGCGGCCTGCCGGCGCAGCAATTCGCCACGATCCTCGAATAGGCGCGGCTCGGCGCCTTCAAGCTGCTTGTCGAGATCGACGACATTGCCCAGCCAGTCGACGTACGGGTGCTGATTGGCGAGCTGATCGACCAGTTCTTCGTGATGATAGAGCCGGCCTTCCAGCGTATCGACCGCCACCATCTGGCCCGCGCCAATGCGGCCGCGCTCCATGATCTTGCGATCGTCCAGCGGGCACATGCCGGTTTCGGAGCCAACAGCGAGCAAGCCGTCTTCCGTCAGCGCATAGCGCAGCGGCCGCAAGCCATTGCGATCGAGCCCCGCGACCGCCCAGCGGCCATCGAACATCGCCAGCGCCGCCGGCCCATCCCACGGCTCCATCACAGCGTTCGAATAGGCGTAGAGCGCCTTGTGCGCGGGCTTCATCGTCGTCGATTTCGCCCACGCTTCCGGCACCAAGAGCGTCTTCGACATCGGCGCCGCGCGGCCCGCGCGCACCAGCACTTCGAACACGTTGTCGAGCGCGGCGGAATCCGAACCGCTCGGCTGGATGATCGGCTTCACGTCCGCATCCGCTTCACCGAATGCGTCGGACGCCATGCGCACCTCGTGCGAACGCATCCAGTTCACGTTGCCCTTCAGCGTGTTGATCTCGCCATTGTGCGCGAGCATGCGGAACGGCTGCGCCAAACGCCATTGCGGGAACGTGTTGGTCGAATAGCGCTGGTGATAGATCGCCACGCTCGAAACGAAGCGATCGTCCTTCAGATCGGGATAGAAGCTATCGATCTGCTGGGCCAGGAACATGCCCTTGTAGATCACCGTCTTCGCCGACAGCGAGCAGACGTAAAGCTCCGCGATGTTTGACGCCAGCGCGCGCTTTTCGATGCGGCGGCGGCAGATGAAGAGATCGCGATCAACCGTTTCCTGATCGCGCCCCTGCGGATCATAGAGCAGCACTTGCTCGATCTCGGGCCGCGTCGCGTTGGCCTTTTCGCCGATCTGCGAAATATCGACCGGCACCTGGCGCCAGCTGTAGAGCACAAAGCCCGCGCGGATGATCTCGCTTTCGACGATCACGCGCGCGCGCTCCTGTGCGCCCAGATCAAGACGCGGCAGGAAAATCTGGCCGACGAAAATCTTATCCGAACGCGGCGTGTGACCGGTGCGGACAACGATCTCGCGGAAGAAATCCTGCGGCGCTTCGATCAGGATGCCGGCGCCGTCGCCGGTCTTGCCGTCGGCGTCGACAGCGCCGCGATGCCATACCGCTTTCAGCGCCTGCAGCGCCAGCGTCACCACATCGCGACGCGGCTTGCCGTCCAGCGCCACGACAAGGCCAACGCCGCACGCGTCGCGCTCGTCCTCGGCGCGATAGAGGCCGTCGCGTTCCAATCTTTCGCGTTCGCGCAGATAGCGCGCGATTTCAAGTTCGCCGTTCATGGATTTATTCCGCAGCTACGCGCGCCGCATCGGCGCGGTCTTGAAGATGAGTGTGGATCGCGTCGGCCGCGTCGCGGCCTTCCTTGATCGCCCACACCACGAGCGAGGCGCCGCGCACGATATCGCCGGCGGCATAGACGCCCGGCAAATTCGTCGCGTACGTCAGCGGGTGCGCCTTGATCGTGCCCCAGCGCGTGGTTTTCAGCTCCAGCGTATCCCACGCGTCCGGCAAATCCTCCGGATCGAAGCCAAGCGCCGCGATAATGAGATCGCCCGGCACATCGAACTCGCTACCGGCCACCTCTTCCGGCGATTGGCGCCCGCTCGCGTCCGGCGCGCCGAGGCGCATCTTCACTGCCGCGACGCTAGGCTTCTTGCCCGCGCGCACCGATTTCGGCGCCGCCAGCCATTCGAACACCACGCCTTCTTCCTCGGCGTTTTTCACCTCGCGCTGCGAGCCCGGCATGTTGGCGCGGTCACGCCGATAGAGGCATGTCACACTCTTGGCGCCCTGGCGCACGGCCGTGCGCACGCAATCCATCGCCGTATCGCCGCCGCCGATGACGACGACGCGCTTACCAGCCGCATTGAGTTCGCCGTTCGCGAACGCCGCGACCTCGTCGCCAAGTCCAACACGGCTGGACGCGATAAGATAATCGAGCGCCTTCACCACGCTCTGGTCATTCGGCGCATTCAGCGGCTTAGCCTTGTACACGCCCGTCGCGATCAGCACGGAATCGTGCTGGGCGCGCAAATCCTCGAAGCTGATCGTCTCGCCGACATTGCAATTCAGCTCGAATTTCACGCCGCCTTCGATCAGGCGCCGCGTGCGGCGCTCGACGACCTCTTTCTCAAGCTTGAACCCGGGAATGCCGTAAATCAGCAACCCGCCGACGCGATCGTGGCGATCATAGACCGTCACCTGGTAGCCGCGCTGGCGCAGCCGCTCCGCCGCGGCGAGACCGGCAGGCCCCGCGCCGATAATTCCGACGCTCTCCACGCGCTCACGGCGCGGTTTGATCGGCGCCACCCAGCCTTCGCGCCAAGCGGTGTCGGTCAGATACTTTTCGACCGACCCGATCGTCACCGACCCATGCGTCGATTGCTCGATGACGCACGCGCCCTCACACAGGCGATCCTGCGGGCAAATGCGGCCGCATATCTCGGGCATCGAATTGGTCGACGCCGAAAGCTGATAGGCTTCCTCAAGCCGGCCCTCGGCCGTCATCCGCAGCCAGTCCGGGATGTTGTTCTGCAGCGGGCAATGCGTCTGGCAGAACGGCACGCCGCATTGGGCGCAACGAGAGGCCTGCTCCCTCGCCTTCTCGGCAATAAATTCCCGATAAATCTCGTGGAAATCGCCCGCGCGCTCGGTCGCGGTACGCTTTTCGGGCCACTTTTGCCCAATAGACACGAATTTTTGCATGCGTTCGGCCACGAACGCCCTCCAAAGGCGCAGGTTTCGGGATAATTTTTCTCTAAACCAAGAATCCCAAGCTGTTCAAGAAATATGCTGCCCCTGCACAGTAATTCAGCCTGAAAATCGCCCTTTCGCTGCATTGCGACGCACTCCATGGTCGCCCCGGCTTAAATTGAGGGCGCCGCACTTGGACATTCTCGACCTCCTCCGCGCAGGTTTTCTCGGCATCCTCCAGGGTCTCACCGAATTCCTACCCGTCTCCTCGACCGGCCATCTGCTAATTGTCGGCCGCATCATCGGCTACGACGACCCGGGCGGCGTCTTTACCGTCATGATCCAGCTCGGTTCGATCCTGGCGGTGATGTGGCTCTACCGGCAGCGCATCATCGAGGTTGTGCTGGGCCTACGCACCAAGCCCGAGGCGCGGCGCTTCGCGCTCATGCTCTTCCTGGCCTTCCTGCCCGCCGCGGCCATCGGCCTCGTGTCATCCAAATATATCCGCGACGAACTCTATATCCGCCTCGACATCATCGCCTGGGCGCTGATCCTGGGCGGCTTCGCCATGCTGGCGATCGAAAAATGGCGCCCGCCAATCGAGGTGAAGGACGCCGCGCAAACACCGATCGGGCGCGCCATCGGCGTTGGCGTATTTCAAACGCTTGCGCTCATTCCCGGCGTCTCGCGCTCCGGCGCGACGATTTTCGGCGGCCTGGTGCTTGGTCTCGATCGCCGCGCGGCGGCGGAATTCTCGTTCTTTCTTGCCATGCCGACGATGGTGGCCGCCTTCATCTATGATTTCATTCAAGTGAAGGACCACATCACCAGCGATCGCGTGGCCGAGATTGCCGTGGGCTTTGTGTTCGCCTTTCTCTCGGCGGCGATCGTCGTCAAACCGTTCCTGGATTTCGTCACGCGCGTGGGCTTTGGCCCATTTGCATGGTATCGCATCGTCGCTGGCGCCGCTTTGCTCGGCATGCTGGCGATAGGATGGCTGTGACGAAACTCTGGACCATCGGCTACGAAAATGTCGGCGTGCCCGATTTCGTGGCCGCGTTGAAAGCCGCAAAGATCAAGACGCTGGTGGACATTCGCGAGATTGCGAACTCACGCCGTGCCGGCTTTTCCAAGAAAGCGCTGGCCGCAAGCCTGGATGCGGCGGGCATCACCTATGTGCATTTAAAGCCGCTCGGCACGCCCAAGGCGGGCCGCGAAGCCGCGCGCAAGGGTGACACGAAAACCATGCGCCGCGTGTTCGAAGCGAAGCTCGTTGAGCCCGAAAGCCAGCTTGCGCTTGCTGAAACCGCGGATTTCGCGAAACGCGGACGGACCTGCATCATGTGCCTGGAGCACGATTGGCGCGGCTGTCACCGCGCCATTGTCGCCGAACACTTGGAGGCGCACGGCATCACGCCGGAGCACCTCTCCCCCGGACCGCCTCGATAAGCGCAACCACCAATAGCGCGGTCCAGAACGCGCCTAGCGCACCCGTGAACACGCGCGCTTCGATCAAGCCAGCGAACGCAGCCGCGACCAGCGGCAGAGTGAGCATCGCCAGCACGCCAATAATCCAGCGCTTGCGCGCGCCCGTGAAGCACAACGCGCCAAACAGCGCCGCGCACGCGCCCAAGCCGAAATATTTCACCCAATGCGCCGGCGCGATCAGCGGCAAGTGCGCTGCGGCGTTTTGATAATCCGCCGTCAGCCGCAGCTGCTGAAAGGTTTCAACCGCATCGGCGCCAGCGCCAAGCACCCCAGCCGCGATGGCGGCCCACATCAATTGCGGGCTTTTGCCGGCGCCGAGCATGAACGCGGCGGCGATCAGGAAGAGCGTGTACGCTGGAATGAACGCGTAAAGATCGAGCGTGTTGATCGCATCCATCGCCGCGACAATGGCGGAATTGGCTGGATCGCCGAACACGACGGCAAGATCGGCCAGCGTCGTGCTACGCTGGAACGCGCCGACGGCGAGGCCGACCTCTTGCGGTTCATAAACCGCCGCCGCTTCAGGCAATTGGCCGAAGGCGACGAACACGCCCAGCGTCGCGACGCCGAACACCGAGGCCAATATAGGCCAAAGCCTGGAGCTCATGCAGGGTTCTGCTTGGTTTGAAATTGCCCATACGGGCGGAAGCGCCACAGATAGCTTGGCACGATGGCTTCGACGCTTTCAAGCGAGGTCACGCCAAGATCGGCGATCACGCCGACCTCGCCGCTCACGACATTGTCGCGCTTCAGCATCGTCACCTGATCGCCCGTCAGCGGCGGCGCCACGAACGGGATCAAGCCGAACACCCAGCCGCACAGCAGGCCGATAGGCTGCGCGAACACGAACGCCAGCGGCATGAGCGCGCGCGGGCGATGAATTTCCGCCGTGATGAATTCAAGCAATTGCTTGAACGTATAGGTGCGCGGCCCGCCCAATTCGTAAGTACGGCCCCGCGCGTCCGCCCGATCCAGCGCCGCGCACACGGCCTCGGCCACATCGCCCACGAAGATGGGCTGAAACTTGGTCTTGCCGCCGCCGATCAGCGGCAGCGCTGGCGCGGTGGTGGCCATTCGCGCGAAGCGATTGAAGAACGTGTCTTCCGGGCCGAACACCACCGACGGCCGCAGGATCGTCGCGGTCGGCACGGCCGCACGCACCGCTTGCTCGCCGCGATACTTGGTGCGCGCGTATTTCGCGCCCTTCTCGGCAGCACCCAGCGCCGAGATCTGCACCACGCGCGTGATGCCGCGCTTGGCCGCCGCTTCCGCGATCGCTTGCGCCGCTTCCACATGCAACGTCTCGAAATTCTGCTTGCCGCTTTCGTGCGCGACAGCGACGAGATTCACAACCGCGTCCGCATCCTCCAGCGCGGCCTCGATCGAATCTGGGAAGCGCACATTGGCTTGCACCAATTGAATCTGGCCGACATCGCCCATCACGCGCAGCTCGGCGCCAAGATGCGGCCGGCGCATCGCGATGCGCACGCGCTTGCCGCGCTTCGCCAGCGCACGCACCACCTGCTTGCCGATGAAACCCGAGCCGCCAAACACCACGACCAGCTCACTCATGAAGCGCTCCATCAGCACCGGTTCAGCTTGGCCGCGCGATAAAGCTCTACGGCAACCGGCTATGTGTCGAATTGTGTCGCGGTATGAAGCCTTGCGGCGCTTTTGGCAACCAACCGGGAACCGTGCGGGCGCGACAGCTTGGCTCATGTTCCAGAGGAACGTTGCTGGCGCGGATCGCTTGTCTCACCGAGGCCCGCAAGGGCCGCGACTTGAGAGGAAGAAGGATGAAAAAGTTTCTCGCCATGGCCGTCGCCGCGAGCGCGCTAGCGATCGCCGCGCCGGCCGCAGCCCAATCTTGGCAAAGCATCAATGACCGCCAAGCGAATCTGGATGCGCGTATCGACGCGGGCGTCCGTAATGGTTCGCTGACGCGGAACGAGGCCGCCGATCTGCGCCGTGACTTCTACAACATCGCGTCCGCCGAACGCGCCTACCGCAACAGTGGCGGCGGCCTCGACGCCCGCGAACGCCGCGATCTCGACCGCCGCTTCGACGAACTGAGCATGCGCATCCGCTGGGATCGCCACGATGCTCAAGATCGCCGCGACCGCGATGGCTGGCAAAACATCAACCAGCGTCAGCGCGAACTTGATCGCCGCATCGATGCGGGCATCCGCGACCGTTCGCTCTCACGCACGGAAGCCTATAGCTTGCGCGCCGAGTTCTCCGAAATCGCGCGCCTCGAGGAACGCTATCGCCGCAACGGCCTGTCCACGGCCGAGCGTCGGGACCTTGATCGCCGCTTCGATCGACTTAGCTATAGAGTCGAAGCGGAACGCCGCGACCGAGACAACCGCTACGGCTAATCCCTCCCCCCGCCGCCGTAGCGTGTGAAGAAGCCGTCGGCGCCCCAAGCGTCGGCGGCTTCGCCACATCTTGGCCGCGTTTAAGCGCGAGCCCCAGGCCATGCCACGCCAGCAGCCGACCCGCTTGCGCGAGATTGAAGCGCCGCCGCCACAGCAGGGCGAGATCATCGACGCGCGCTTTAAAGTGATTGGCCGCAAGCGCCGCTTCTTGAGCCTCGTCTGGCGCGGGCTCGTGACCGTGTTTTGGGCCGCCCTGATCGGCTTTATGATCCCGCCAGTCTGGCTTGCCTTCGAATACGCGCGCGACTTTTTCCGTTAAACGCCCAAGCTACGCACTCAGTCTCGCCATTCCTCGTCGCTGATGTCTTCGTTCGAATAAACATCCTGCACGTCGTCGAGATCGTCGAGCTGCGTCAGAAGCTTCATCAGCGTTTCGGCGCCGTCGCCTTCGATCGGGATCGCGATCTCGGTGCGCCAGACGAATTTGGCCGAGGCCGCGTCGCCGAACTTTTTCGCCAATTCCTGCGCGGCGGCGCCAAGTGCGGCCATCTCGCAGGTGACGACGTGGTGCTCGCCTTCAACAACGCAATCATCGCAACCCGCTTCGATCGCGGCTTCGAGCATCGTATCTTCGCTGGCGGCGGAAAGCGGGTAGCGGATCTCGCCCACGCGCTTCCACGCGAACGAGACCGAATTGCTTTCGCCCATATTGCCGCCGAACTTCGAGAACGCCGAACGCACTTCGCCGGCGGTGCGGTTCTTGTTGTCGGTGAGGCATTCGACGATCACGCCGACGCCGCCGGGACCAAAGCCCTCGTAGCGGATTTCGTCGAGGTTCTCGGCGCCCGCGCCGCCGCCTTTATCGATGGCGCGCTGAATATTGTCCTTCGGCATGTTCACCGCGCGGCCCGAAGCCATGGCGCGGAAGAGACGCGGATTGGAATTGGGATCGGTCCCGCCGAGCTTCACCGCAGCCTGAATTTCACGCGCGATCTTGGTGAACATCTGCGCGCGCTTTTTATCCTGACCGCCTTTGCGGTGCTGGATGTTCGCGAATTTTGAGTGACCTGCCATGGCGCGGGCTTCTAGCGGGGCCACGTGTGCTTCACAAGGCGGCGCACGGTTTTTACCACGGGATCAAGCGCTTGGCGGCGCCTCTAGCGTTGGATGGGCGGCCGCCACTGGCTGCGCGCTTCAGCCTGGACCACGCGCGACAAGCGCTCGGCGATGGCGGCGGCGCGCTCGGCCAGCTTGAACCAGCGCTCGGCGGCGACCAAATCGCCGCGCCTCATCGCGCGCCGGCCTTGGGCAGCGGCTTTCAAAACGTCATAGGGCTCGACGGCCATGGGGGTCTCCTTTCATTTGTTTGCGGATGGGAGCGCGCGGCTCCGCCGCGCATGCGTCGCGGAGCCACGCGCTCCAACCTTCAGGCAAGCGCCATGCTTGTTGATCTTGCGATCGGAAAAAAGAGAGCGGGACGCGGATGGAGCGCGCCGCATGCGCCGCTTGCGCGACGCGAAATGACGCGATCAATCCGCGTCCCGATGATTGTTTGAACGTCGGCTCGGCGCGGGGAGGTCTTTCACTCCCGTGGCTCGATCGCCGACGGCGTGCGGGTCGTTGAGTTCGCAACGATCCCCTCGTGCTTCACCGCGTTACGCGGACCATCATGCGCGCGAAGCGGCTTAGCCTGCATCGCGCCACGCACGGCCCGCGCCTTCCCCGCATATCCGGCGAGCACCCGCGCTCGCGTATCGGACACCCGCCCTTAGTCCTGACGGGAGGCGGAAATGCAAGAAGCACTCACGCTCGATCACCACACTCGCGCATCAGTGCGAACAGAGTTCGTGTCGCGCGATCTCGATCTCTGGGCGTATCGCCATGACGTGACGCTCGACTTCAGCCGACCAGGCAAGCCGACCGACAACGCATTCATTGAGGCGTTCAACGGGCGCCTACGCGCTGAGTGCCTGAACACGCATTGGTTCTTGTCGCTTGAAGACGCCAGAGAAAAGTTGGAGCGTTGGCGGAGGCACTACAACGAGGTAAGACCACATGGCGCGATCGGAAACAAAACCCCGATAACGCTGCTGAATCACCCGGTCGCAACCAGCCCGACCGAGCGAGCAGAGTGCGAAAATTCTAGCTGCCAATGAGGGAGCGTTGGGGAGCGGATCAAGAGTGCGAAAATTCTAGCTGCCAATGAGGGAGCGTTGGGGAGCGGAGCAGGGGCGGTTCACTCCGAGATTCCCGCCGCGGCTCATCCTTAGTCAAGCCGGCGTACCTGCCAGTCTTCCACGAACACAGCCCTACGAATTGGAACGCATGCGGCACCACCCTCATCTATGCATGCATCTCCAATTATCGTACCCCTCACGAATACCGGCACGTTCGTTCCCAAGAAGGGAAGATGCTCCCTTCCCCTAGATGGAACTAACATCAAAGCAGCTTCGTACCGCTGCCGGAGATCCGTGACAGGACGGTCGTAGATCGCGGTTAGATTCTCGTCGGAATACAGGAACCCGCTTCCACAAAACAGCTCCCCATCATGGGCAAGGGGGTCGGCGAGAACGAGCGATAGTTCGCTTGAGTCACAAAATTGTTGATAACGTGCCGGACTTGCGCAAGCAGCAAGGGCGATTATGGAAAGGATTGCTCCCATTGTTCTCGCGGCAATCATCGCGGCGTCTCCGGAATGTCAAAGATAATACCTTGCGCTTCGATTTCCCCAACTGGAAAGTCGGACAGACTATGATGTGACCCCCGCTCTTTATCCAGCGGGGACTAGACTCCGGTCGTCATCAAACGCCCCCGATGGGCGCTCTTCAAGGTCTTCGTTCTGCGTCCATCGCGCCGCGTAGTCGGCAGGCGTCAACCAG
>JAFLCU010000019.1 GCA_017303355.1 Caulobacterales bacterium
GGTCGCGGCCGGCGCTTCCGCGGGCGCCTCGGCCGGCGCGGCGGCCGGCGTTGTCGGCGGCGCGATACGCGTCAGGGCCGAGATGTCGCCTTGCACGACGTAGAAGATTTCACGGTTGCGCGAGCCGCCCGCTTGGGTCGGATCGTCGTGATAGACTTCGTACGTCGTCCAATCGTCATCGGTGGTGGTCGGGTTGTCCAAGTGCGCGGCCGCGAGCAGCGCATCCATCGGATTATAGACCTGCTCCATCACGTCCTCTTCCGCGCCGGTATAAACGACGCGAAGGACCTGGCCGGCCGGCGTTTGGCCGGCTGTGCCAACCGCGAGAACGCGCGGCGGGCGGCCCGTGTAGGGCAGACCGATCTGGTAGCAATATTGATTGTTCTCGACGCGCGGCTCGACCGCGATCGGCGGGCCGGCTTCACGCAGATTCTGACGCGCCATGATCGGGCGGATCGCCAGCAAGCTTTGCGCGACCACATCCGTCACGGCTTCGGCGTCAACCGGCGCGCAATTCTGAATGTAGAAGAACGGCTGCGCTTCGACTTGCGTCACGCTGTATTGCAGGCCAGCGAAGCTTGCCTGCGGCAGCGCGTTGAGATCGGTTTCGACAGCGGTCGCGGCCGTGGCGATCAACGGGGTGACGTCGCCGCCGGTGATGGCGTCAAAGCGGTTGAGCGGATTGGCGCCCAGATCTTGCTCGAGCTTCACCTGCACGCTGGAGCCTTCGCCTTCCGGCGTCACGGTATAGACGACACGGCCCGTGGCGCCGTCGGCGAACGTCACCGGCGCGGTGACGACATCGCCTTCAATGCTGGCGGCTTCGGCGATCGTCACGCCTTCGGTCACGGTCGCGCCCACTGGCGTGGAGGCCAACCGCGCCAAAACCGTTTGCGCAGGGCGATCAACCTGCAGCGTCTGTGTGCGGCTGGCCGTCTTCGGGCCCAGGAAATATGCCGCCGCGCCAATGCCGAGCACGACAACAAGAATAATGAGAATTGTGCGTCCCACAGCGGCCATAGGCCTACCCTCCTTGGCTTCTGCCCTCGATGGCGCATCCCTAGCAGGTCGTTAACCTCCAACCAAACCCGAAATTTTGGAAAGCTCGCGGGCAGAACGCCGAACCGCCCTCTTATTCGAGGCCGGCGCGTGCTCTAAGCTCGTGATTCAAGGGAAGGAACCACCGGCCATGAGCCAGGATGTCACGTATGGCGGCTATCTGCGCCTTAAGGATTTGCTCGCCTGTCAGCAGCCGCTGACCGACAATCACGACGAACTCCTGTTCGTGATCCTGCATCAGACGATGGAACTCTGGATGAAGCAGGTGCTGCACGAGATCGCGGTAACGCAGGGCGAAATTCGCGCTGGCAATCTTGTGCCGGCTTACAAGCATCTGGCGCGCGTCTCACGCATCCAAGCGGTGATGACGCAGGCCTGGGACATTCTGGCGACCATGACGCCGGCTGATTATCTGAGCTTCCGCCAAAGCCTCGGCACAAGCTCCGGTTTTCAATCGGCGCAGTTTCGCGCGCTGGAATATCGGCTCGGCATCAAGGATCCGATGTTCTTGAAGTTTCAGCCCGAAGGAAGCGATGAGCGCGCCTTGATGGAAGCCGCGTTGGCGGCGCCGACTTTGTATGACGACGTGCTCGAGCAATTGGCGCGGGCTGGCTTCGATATTCCGGAGACCGCGTATCGCCGCGCCGCCGGCGCGCCTTATGAGCCGAGCGAGGCCGTCGAGAACGCCTGGCTTCAAGTCTATCGCGACACCCAGAAGCATTGGGCGCTTTACCAATTGGCCGAGAAGCTCACGGACCTCGACGATGCGCTGCTGACCTGGCGGCACAAACACGTGCTTACGGTGGAGCGCATCATTGGCCGCAAGCGCGGCACCGGCGGCACCGATGGCGTGGGCTATCTGCAACAAACCTTGTTGCGCCGCGCCTTCCCCGAACTCTGGTCGCTTCGAACGAAGCTATGAAGAGCTACAAGCACCTCTTCTCGCGCGCGCTGACTGCGGCGCCCGCGCGTCTGCACTTCGCCGCGCACTCGCACCATTTGTGGCCGGATGCGTCGTACGAGGGGCATCTCGCCGCGTGGGAAGACGCCGCATCGCTCGCGGACAAGAAATGGGACAAGATTTTCGGCGAGGTGATGCCGCGCGCGCGAAGCAACATCGCCATGGAATTGAAATTACCCGATCCGCGCACGATCGCGTTCGCGCCGAACACGCATGAGCTGATCGAGCGGATTTTCTCGGCGCGGAAACCGGGTCCCGTCGAGGTGCTGACGACGGACGGTGAGTTTCACTCGTTCCGTCGGCAAAGCGCGCGCTGGGAGGAAGAAGGCCGCGTGAAGCTGCGCGTGGTACCGTGCGAGCCATACGAGACGTTTACGGAGCGGTATGTCGCCGCGATGCGCGAGAAAGCGCCGGATATCGCCTTCCTCTCGCACGTGATGTTCAAGAGCGGCCTTCGCTTCGACGGGATCGAGGAGATCGCAAGCTTTGTGACGCCGGGCGAAACTTGGATCGTGCTTGATCTCTATCATTCGTTCATGGCGTTGCCTGCGGATTTTTCGCGCGTGGCCGATCGCGTGTTTCTGCTGGGCGGCGGTTACAAGTACGCCATGGCCGGCGAAGGCGCGGGCTTTCTGCATGCGCCGCACGGCTTTGCACCGCGCCCTGCTTATACGGGCTGGTTCGCGGATTTCAGCGCGATCGAAGCCAAGCAAGGCGAGATCGGCTATTCGAGCGACGGCGGGCGCTTTCTAGGCGCGACGTACGATCCAACGGGTTTGTATCGCTTCAATGCGGTGCAGGCGATGTTGCTTGATGAAGAACTGGACACGACGGCGATCGCGACGCGTCTAGGCGCCCTGCGCAATCTGACGGAAGAAGCGATCGGCGCGGGCGAAGCGGGCGTCTTGCGCAAGGCTGAATTGCTGCGGCCGAACGCGATTGGGCATCAGGCGCGCTTCTTGTGCTTGCGTCATCCGAACGCGACAGAATGGAAAAACAAGCTGATGGCGGCGAACATCATCACGGACGCGCGTGATGATGTTCTGCGGATCGGCTTTGGGCTTTATCACGATGTGGCGGACGTGACGGCGCTGTGCGCAGGCGTGAAGAAGGTGCTGGGCTAGAGCGCCACACCCATTCCCGGATGCGCGAAGCGCAGTCCGGAAATGGGTGCTGTGTGTTTGGCGCTATGGCGCCTCACCAAGCCCCCAACTCAACCAATTGCCTACGCAAATGCTCCGGCAGATCGGCGCCGCCTTGGGCTTCACTTAGATCAGCCGGGGCGTCCTTGGGCTCAAGATAGCGCCAGCCTTGGAAGGCGCGGCGCGGTTGCGGCACGGTGCGCTGCAGGTGTGCGTCGAGGTAGAGGCCGCAGCGCTGCCCATGATCGTCGGTGACGTCGTCGATAGCGATGATGCGCTGGCGCACGACAACGACGCCCTTGATCACCCAATAGAGTGAGCCGCCGGCGAGCACGTCTTCCACGCGCTTGGGCCACATGCGCGTGCCGCAGACAGGCGCCGTGATTTTGCGCTTCTCTTTTTTGGCGCGCTTGATCTGGCCGATCTGCCACTCGGCCAAATCCTCGACGCTATCGGCGCCGACGCAGAGTTTCACGATGTGGGTGGTCATCTTAGTTGCCGTCCGGATCGTCGGCCACGGCGCGTTCAGCGCGCATCAACTCGCCGATCTCGCGCTCTAGCGGATCGGCGCCCTTCAGCAGAGCGTCGGTGACGCCATCAAAATCCGCGGCGCTTTTGTTTTGCGAGAGTTTGCGTTTGGCTTCGATGCGATCGACATGGAGCATCACGCCGACGATGCCGCGGAGCTGTGCTTCGATGTAGCCGCGTGGCGCGTCGCCCACGGCCCAGGGTTCGGCGCGGTCGCGTTCGTGGAAATTGGAAAGATCGCTGACGATTTTTTCCAAGCGCGCAGCATCGTCAAACCACTCGATACGGCCACTCAAGTGCACGGCCTCGTAATTCCACGTCGGCACGGTTTTTCCGTGCTCTGCTTTGGACGGATAATAGCTCGGCGAGACGTAAGCTTCGGGGCCGTTGAGTACGAGCAGGCCCCGCCCCTCGCCGAGTTTCCAATGCGCATTGGCGCGGGCGATGTGGCCGGAGATGGTGCGCGTCTCGGAATTCCACAGCACGGGCAGATGTGTCGCGATCGGCGTACCGTCAGTATCGACGCTCACGAGCACGCCAGCCCACCGGCGCGCGAGGCGCGCGATCAGCGCATCCGCATCCGCGGTCGCGAAGTGGTTGGGAACGTACATGCGCTAATCTCTCCCCATCCGCGGAGCGCCACGCAGTGGCGAGTCCGGGGGCCATAAACACAGGCTTGAGTCTATGGGCCCCGGGCTGCCCGCGTCGCGCGCATCCGGGGATGAGTGGTGTTTCATTCCGCGGCGATGTTGGCTGCGACGCCGGAAGCTTGCTGACGCTCGGCCCACGCTTGCTTGATGCTGGCGCTGGTTTTGCGGGAGCCGTCGGGGCTCCAGCCGGGCGGGCCGAAGGTGTAGCCGAGCACCTCGCGGAAGCTCTTGGCGTTCCGCACGTCGCGGAACATGCCGATCCATTCGTGGAAGGCGACGCGGAATGGATTGAACGTGCCGAGCTGGCTGACGATGCCGTAATGGATTTGTTCTTTATCGTCTTCGGCGACGAACGTGCCAAACAAGCGATCCCAGATGATCAGCACGCCGGCGTAATTGGCGTCGAGATATTTCGGATTGGTCGCGTGATGGACGCGGTGATGCGAGGGCGTGTTCATGACCCATTCGAGCGGCCCCATCCGGCCGATCGTCTCGGTGTGAATCCAGAATTGATAGACAAGGCTGATGCCTGAGAACATCAGCACCATGAGCGGTGGGAAGCCGATATAAACGAGCGGCAGCCAAAAGATGAAACTGAGGCCCAACGTGCCCGTCCAGGTCTGACGCAGCGCGGTGGTCAGATTATAATGCTGCGACGAGTGATGGATGATGTGGCTGGCCCAGAACCAACGGCGCTCGTGCGCGATGCGGTGAAACCAATAATAGGCCAGGTCTTCGGCGAAGAAGCACGCGACCATGACCGGCGCGGTCCAGCCAAGCTCGAAGATGCGGAATTGCGAGACCCAGAAATACGCCGCGACCGCGAGCCCGCCGAACAGCACGCCGAACACGCGATTGCCCAAGCCCATCGAAAGGCTCGTCGCTGAATCGGCGAAATCGTAGCGACCCCGCTTCGAGAGCTTCACGACGATCATCTCGATCAGGATCAGCAGCACGAAGCCCGGCACCGCGTAGGTGATGATCGGCGGAATTTCGAAGGGCGGATCGAGCGGGTTTGCCACGGCCTAATTTCCTCCCGTCGTCCTTTGTGGGGACGCCAGCTCCGCGAGCCACGCGGGCTGATCCTTAAGACGCATATGTAACGGCGGATAGCCTATGTCCGCAAACGTGACGTCCAGCCGGCCGGACTTGAGCCGCAGCATCACGGCGGACGCCGGCGCCAAGCGTGTACTGATATCAAGCCCCATGACACGGGCGACCATCAGCCGTCCGTCCGTCAGCTGCGCCAGCGCGCTTCGGCCATTGGCGGCGATAATTGCGCGCTGCACGCTTGCGCCTTCGGCCTGCGCCAGCCGCGCCAAATCCTCGTCATCGAGCTTGGCCGAGATGCGAAAACCTAACAGCGCGGCGACACCCACCATCAGCAGCACGACGGCGGCCGAGCCAATGAGCTCCAAAACGACGGGGTCCACACTAGCCATCTCAGCCCGCCAATCCGACGATCACGATCGCCAACACGAATATGCTGAGCGTGAGTTGCGTGAGAATCGCCAGCGCAAAGGTGCGCCACAACGCCGAGAACCAACCAAGTTTATAGGCGCCGCCAAGCTGGAAGAACCAGTGCACGGGAATGGCGCACACAAGCAGCCCGCCAATCATTGGGCCCACCATGCCCGGCATACGGATCAGCATGGAAACCACGAGAAACAGCAGCGACACGAAGGAGAGCGAGTAGAGGATAAAGACGACGTGATCGTAGAGCGTCACGCCGCGCTTCCAGAAGAACAGCAAGGCGAGAAACGGCAACGAAATCGGCACAAGCAGGAATGAGAATTTATAAACCGAGTTCTGGATTTTATAGAGCGCCAGGTCCGGGTTCAGCAGCGAGTGGCGAATCTTCTCGTCAATGTATGCGCTGCCGGAATTGACGTTCACATCGCCGCGAAGCACGGCGTCGCGCAACTCATCTTGCCAGCGCCGGACGCCCTCCTCGTCGGCGACGACGCTCGATTCAGTGGCGTCCGCCTGTGCTTCACTTGCGGCGGCGCCTTGGGGCGGCCCAATCGGCTGCGTCGCCCCGGCGGCTGCCTCTTGGCGCGCGACCTGGCGCTCCACACGCTCGACTTGCTGTTCGGCGATGCGCACCGCGCCTTCAGCCAGGCGCTCGGACAAACCTTCGGGCTGGCCGGCCGGCGGGTTGGCGCGCGCGGCGCTCAGCGCTTCCTGCGCACGCGTCAATTCTGTGCGCGCGTCCTCGAGTTCGCGCCGGGCTTCGCTGATGTCGGGTCCGAGATTGACCTGAACGTCCGCCGACCCATCGACGCCGATCGTCGGACCGCCCGCCACGGCGAACACGAAGAACATGAAGAACACGGTGAAGAGAAAGAGCGCGAGCGGCGAGATGTAGCGCGCCCGCTTTCCATAGACGTAATCGCGCGTGAGCGTGCCGGGGCGGATCGCCAGCATCGGCAGCGTGCGCCAAGCTTTGGTGTCGAAGTGCAAAATGCCGTGCAGGAATTCCTCGAACACGTGCAGCAAGCTGCGGTGCGCATGCGTGGATTGCCCGCACTGGCTGCAATACGGGCCGGCGACGGCGGCGCCACAATTGAGGCAGGCGCCTTCATGGACGCCGCCGGGCTCGCGCCCTTCGATCGCGCCAGCCGCCAATCCCGCCGTCGCCAAGGCGCCAGCTGCTTCAAGTTCCCCGCTCATGGCGGCAAGCTGTGTCGCGCTCCGGGCTGCCGATCAAGCCCGCGCG
This sequence comes from Caulobacterales bacterium, assembly GCA_017303355.1. GTDB lineage: Bacteria > Pseudomonadota > Alphaproteobacteria > Caulobacterales > Aquidulcibacteraceae > Vitreimonas. The sequence goes on from JAFLCU010000019.1 coordinate 7,060, forward strand.
CCACGCCGCGAAGGGCCAGCGGCGCCGGTTTCCCCATCGACGCGCGGCAGGAAGCCCAATTCGCCCCTCGAAACGGCGGCTGGCCTGCGCCTGGGCGCGGCGGCGGGCGGACATTTTTGGGCGTCGGCGGTTTGCATCACCAGCCCTTCTTGCTCTAGCGCAAGCGAAGCCAGCGCCTCCGCCTCTTCGATGGTACGCGCCCACACGAACACCGCCGCTACCGCGCTTGCATGTTCCTCGGGCCAGTCGCGCGCCATGTGATCGAGCCGCGCCTCCACCACGACGCGCCAAAACGGCATGTGGCCGCGCACCAGCTTGGCGCGGTGCATGAAAGCCCAGAAACGGCTCGGGCCACGTTTAAGCTTCACGCGCTCCATTCCGGCTTGCGTTTCTCCAGGAACGCCGCGAGCCCCTCTTTTCCCTCCTCCGAGGTGCGACGGGCGGCGATGCGGCGCGCGGTCTCTTTCGCCAGCGCATCGCCAATCTTGTGTTCGGCCACGTAGCGCGCAAGAGCCTTGGCGTCGCGTACGGCGCCAGGCGCCGCCGCCATCGCCAATTCCGTCAACCGCGCCATCATCGCCTCGAGGCCCGCCGCATCATCGACGGCGTATTGCACAAGGCCGATTTTCTCGGCGAAGGCCGCATCAAAGCTCTCCGCTGTCGCAAACAACGCCTTCGCCCAGCGCAAGCCGATCGCCTCAATCACGTAGGGCGAGATGGTCGCTGGCGTAAGGCCAAGCTTCACCTCCGTGAACGCGAACTTGGTGTTCGCCGCCGCGACCGCGATGTCACACGCCGCGACAAGACCAGCGCCGCCGCCCATCGCCGCGCCTTGCACCAACGCCACGGTAAGCTGCGGCAATTCATGCAGGTGCTGGAGCATGCGCGCGAGCGTGAGCGCGTCGGTCTCGTTGCCGAGTTCGGAGAATTCCGCCGCGCGCCGCATCCAATCGATATCGGCGCCAGCGCAAAATGTCGGCCCGGCGCCGCGCAGGAACACGACGCGCACATGATCGGCGCCCTTCAGCGTCTCAAACGTGTCGGAGAGGCCGGCGATCATCAATTCATCAAATGCGTTGCGCTTTTCGGCGCGATTGAGCGTCACGACGGCTACGCCGTTGCGCGACACATCAAGCAAGACTGGATCAGGCGAAGTCGACATTCTTTATCCTAACACACGGATCAGCGCCTGCGGGCGCTCGGCCTCAGGCGTCTCAAACAATTTGAGAGCCTGCACGCCCGCGAAAAAATACTCAAAATCCTCCGGCGGCTCGGCCTGTTCAATGAACACCGGCACAAGCTTCTTACGGTATCGATCTGCCAGATAAATCTCGCGCTTTACATGATCGCTCTCAAACGCGGCCTTGGAACACATCACGACCACATCCGTTGCGCCGCGGATCGCGCGCACGATTTCGCCGGCCCAGCCGTCGCCAGCGGCGATGCCCTGCTGGTCCAGCCAGAATTTTCGGCCAGACTGGGCCGCACCTTCAATCACGGGCAGAACGTCGCTCTGATTGGCGCGCGCATAGGAAACGAATACCGCATCCGCGGATTTCACCTCGCTTGCGCTTGGCGCGGCGCGCGACCGCGCCACCGGGCGGGCGATGATCCGCGCCACGATCGCGCCGACCACAATGAACATCAACAGAATTGCCCCCGCGAACAGCCACGGCGTGACGCCCCCCGGCAACCCGTAGCGCATGCCGAACCCATCAATGCCGGCTTGCAGTTCCGACCAATTGCCTGGCGTCGGGCCGATGCGACTGGCGAGCCAAATGGAGGCTGAGGCCGCGAGTGCAAGCACACCTGGCAACATCAGCAACGGAGCGAGCAACCAAGCCCATGGCATGGATGGCGCCGCTTTGCTCGGCGCGCTTGGCGCCGGCGGCGCCTCGCCATCCGGTTCGGCTTGCGGCGGCGGCGGTGCGCGCAATTTCTCGCGGATCGCGTCGGCGACCTCATTCCATTTGAACTCGCGCTGCGCTTCGAAGCTGGCGTCGATCGCCGGCAGATCGCGCAGGCCAACCGGCGCTATGCCCTTGTCGAGTTTGACCACCACCAAGCGCCCTGCGGCCCAAGCGTCCAGCGCGCGCTGCTCCAAACGCAATCTTGCGGTTGCGAATAGCAGCGCCTGCGACACCAACAGCACATAGACGTCGCTGGCCTGCACCGGTCGGAGGGCTGTTTGCCCGTCGTCCAGCTCCACGAACTGGCCGCGCCGCTCGATCACTTTTTCCAGCGCTTCGGCGGAATCTTTGTCAGCGGGCGCGTGGGCGAGATAGACCGTCATAGGGAGCGGTCTTAGCACGGCTCTCGGGGCAGAAAACGGCCAGCAGAGGCTCTCATTGCGCCTTAACAATCGGCGCCTATCCTTACACCCAGGAAAGACATGAAGCCCAGTTTCGCTGAAATTCCGTTCCTGGCCGACGCACCCGCCGATGTGCTGGCGGCGATCGATGCCGTAGCGGAATGGTTTTCCATCCCGGCGGGCTGGTCACTGCTCAACGCGGGCGAACCGCCGGACGGGGTCTGGTTCCTGGTCTCGGGCTCGCTGGCGGCGTTCAAGCCCAGCGATCGCGGCGGCCACAAGCTGCTCGGCTACATCCGCCCGGGCGAACCGGTCGGCGAAATGGCGATGATCGCCAGGGAGCCGCACTCAGCCAGCGTATTCGCGATGCGCGACAGCGAGGTGCTGAAGCTGCCGCCAGCGGCGTTCGACCTGCTCGTGCACGCGCATCCCGCCATGATGGAGCGTATCGCGCGCATCATGCTGACGCGGGCGCGCGCGAACGGCCGCACCAATCCGCGCGCCGACCCCAAGGTCTATGCGCTGATCTCCACATCGCCGACGATCGATCTCAAGCTGCGCGCGCGTACGCTGCAGGCCGCTTTGCGGCGCCTGGGCGCGCGTGCGATCATCGTCAGCGAAGAAGATCAGCAGATGATGACCGGCGAAGGCATGAACAGCGCCTGGTTCGATGCGCTGGAAAAGAAGAATGACGCCGTCTTCCTGATTACGCCGATCGCCGACACGCCATGGTTCCGCACCTGTCTGCGCCAGGCGGATCGCATTTGGTTTTTCGCGCGCGCCGATGCCCGGCCGTCCATACCGCTGCTGCCGCCGGAGGAACCATCTCCGGCGCGGCAATTCCGCCTTGTCGACGTTGTGCTGCTGCATCACGGCAGCGATCGCGTCGCCGCGACGACGAATGAGTGGCGCACCGCATGCGAAGCCTCGCGCCTCTTCCATTGGCGCGGCCTTGAGGACGAGGACGCCGCACGCCTCGCGCGCGTGATCGCGCGGCGCTCCATCGGCCTTGTGCTCTCGGGCGGCGGCGCACGTGCGTATGCGCATATCGGCGTTGTGCGCGCGTTGCGCGAAGCAGGCTTGCCGTTCGACATCGCCGGCGGCACATCGATGGGCGCGATCGTCGCCGCGTGCGTGGCGATGGGCTGGGATGTTGACGAAATCGAACTCCGCATCCGCAAGGCGTTCGTCGAGACCAACCCGCTGGGCGATTATGTGCTGCCGGTGGTCGGCTTGGTGCGCGGCCGCCGCGTCGAGGATCGGCTGCGCGAACATTTCGGCGAAGCGCTGATCGAAGATCTGGGCATTCCCTTCTTTGCGATCTCCACCGATTTGGTCGCGGGCGACGTGCGCGTGCATCGCGGCGGCTCGCTGCGCCGCGCCTTGCGCGCGTCAATCTCGCTGCCAGGCATTCTGCCGCCCGTGATCGACGGCGACCAAGGCTTGCTGGTCGACGGCGCGGTGCTAAAGAATTTCCCCGTCGACATTCTGCGCGATCTGCATCGCGGCCCGATCATTGGCGTCGATGTCGCGCGGCGCGATGGCATCGATCTAGAGGATTTCCGCGATCCGCCGGGATTTTTCGGCTGGATCGCCGCGCATGGCTTCCAAGCGGCGCCCCCGATCGCGTCCGTGCTGATGCGCTCCGCGACGCTTGCGGTTGATCCGTGGGAAGGCCGCTCCGGCGCCGACTTGCTGATCGCGCCGGAAATGCCCGATATCGATATGCGCGATTGGAAGCGCTTCGATGATGTCGTCGCCGCGGGCTACGAGGCGGCCGTCGCCGCACTGCAGCGTCCGCATGGCTTGTTCCAATCGCCGGCGCAGGACGCCATCGGCGATCTCGCGGGCCACCTGCCGCTGGAAGCCGCTGAATAGGCTGACGCGCGCGATCATGCTGGCTAAGGTCGCGCGCGACTCGAAGGGACATGCATGCGCGGCTTCATTCTAGGTATCGCCCTACTCGCCCTGAGCGCGTGCGGCCAAACCGAGCAACGTTCCGCGTGCGCGCGCGTGGCGACGCACGACATCGCCTGGAGCAGCGCCACGCCTGACACCATCACGGCTTCCTCCGACGGCCCAAGCTGTGCGCAAGCGGTGGTGACCTTCGTTATCCGCAATGGCGCCGGCGATCCGCTCTGGGCGTTTTCGTCCACCTATTACGATCTCACGTCTGGCGGCGCGCCGCCAGACGGTGCGCCCGCAGTGACGGCGGAAGCCATGGATGCGTTTCTCGCGGGCTGGGCGCGCGTGACGGAGATGCATTCGTCCAACTTGCCGGAATGGCGCGAAGGGGTCGCCACGCTCACTGAAAGCGCGACCACATTCGCGTACGAAACGCCATTCGATCGCGAGACCTACGAAATGCTGCGCGCACGCAATCTGCCAATCGTGTGCTACGCGGCGGCCGTCGAGGGATCACAATGTTTGCTGATCGATCCGCTTTCGCATGCGCCAACGATGATCGTGGCGTACGGCCCGTGATGCGCGGCGTTTTTCTGAGCCTCGCCCTGTTCGCCGCCGCATGCACGCAGACCGAGACGGAACGCTGTGACATGGAAGCGACGCGCGATCTCACGTTCAGCAGCGACGCCGCGACGGATCAAATCTCGGCGCGCGCGGAGGGGCCATCCTGCGATAAGGCCATCGGCGTTTACGTGATCCGCGACGCCGAGGGCTTCCCGCTTTGGTCGTGGAGCGCGCCCCTGTCGCATCGCTTTGGCGTCGTGTTCGAAGCAGAGGGCCGCGAGCACATGCAGGGGTTCCTTGAACAATGGGCGCAGGCTTCGCTCACCACCACGCAATCGGCGCCCGCCTATACTGAGCTTGCGCCAGGGCAGAGTTCGCTCGATCAACTCACATACGATGACATTCGCGCGCGCGATCTGCCGATGTTGTGCCACTTTTCAGGAACAGCACGTCAGACTTGCGTGTTTTGGGAGCCTGCCGCAGGCGGCGCGGGCCATTTCTTGGATCGGGACGTAGTCGAGGAGTTTTCGCAATGAAGCGTGCAGGCTTGGCGATTTTGGCGTTGGCGCTGGCGGCATGCTCGCCGCCGTCGCAACAGCAGACCGCTGAAATCCCATCTCCCGCGTCGGCGCCCGCCAGCGGTTGCGAGGCACAAGCTTCACGCGATTGGTCCGCCGTGGGCAGCCAATATTATTTAATCGAAGCGCAGCTCGATGGCGCGACATGCGCCGAAGCGGTCGCCACGCTGCGCATCAAGGCGCGGGAGGGCAACGCCGTCCTGTTCGAACGAAGCTACCCGATCGCCAGCGTGCCGCTCGCGTTCAATCCCAACAACGACCGCGCCGGCTTGAGCAACGATCTGGAACTTTGGACGCAAAACACGTCCGAGACGCAGACCGCGGACTCGCTGCCCGCATGGCCGGCCGGCGCGCAACGTCCGCCGGGCTTTCAGCCCGCGCCCGGAATCAACCGCAATCGCTACGAGGGCGCGCGCGGCGCGCAGGGCCCGCTCTTCTGCTACCCAGATGGGGGCGAGAGCAATGCGTGCGTCGCCATGGCGGGCGATACGGCCACATTGCTTGGCTCGCTCACGCCAGAGCAGCCTTAATCGGCGGCGGCGGCCAGTCGCAGAGCGATGGCGCGTTCGGCGTGAAGGCCGGCCGCGCATCGCACGCGATCCACTTGCTCGCCAGAACCGCCGCCCTCTTCCCACGACAGGTAATCGCACTCGGCCTCCGCCCAGGCGAACCAAGCATTGTTCGCGGCGCTTAAGCGCGCGGGGTCGCGATAGGCCGCGCGCGATGCGAGCGCGATCGTGGCCTCATCGATGGCCGCGCGCCATGTTTCCGCCTCCGCGTTCCAGCACAACGCTTCAGCCATCGTGCCGCCGCCTTCGCTCTCGATGCACGGCATCGCCTGCGCGCCAAGGCATTGGGCCAGCGCCTCACGCTCGACGCCGCCATCATTGATGCATTGGCGCAATTCGTCTGGCCGAGATTCAAGCGGGTCAGCAGCCGCCGGCGCGGTGAAACAGACGCCCAGCAGCGCGAACGCCAAAATCGCTTGCCGCATTTTCGCCTCCTTGCACCGTTGCCGCGCAGCATTACGCCAGATGTCGTGCATGTTAGCCATCGCACTTTTCAGGCCACCGCGTCTTTCCTATGTTTTGCAAACCGGCAGCTTCGCCGGTGCTTAGAGAAAAGGAGGTGATCCATGTCTCATTGTCACTTTGTAGGGGCATCGTTGCAGGCTTGGACCACCTCGAGCGCAGGCTCGATCGGCGGTCTCGCCTAATCGCCGCCCGCTCAAGGGCCAGACAATGGAAGGGTCGCATCGGCAAACCGGTGCGGCCCTTCGATCAATTTAACGCTTCTTCGCCGCCGACTTTCGCTTGGCGGCGTTCTTGGCTCTGGTTTTCGCGGCTTTCTTCGCGGCCTTTTTGCGCGCCGCTTTCTTTGCGGGTACGGGACTGCCAGACGCATAGTCAGGCTTTCCTTTGCGCTTGGTCGACGCGAATTCGTCCAGCTGCTTCTCGCTCATGGAATCGTACATCTGCCGCGACGCGCCCTTGAGGTTCGAGCGCTTGGCTTCGCCGCGTTTAGCGGCGAGTGCGGCGCCGGCTGCTTTCTGCTGTGCTTTGGATTTTGCGGGCATGACGCCTCCTGCGCCCCGCATAAATAATTTCCGAACACGCAATGCGTTCCAGCCGGCGCAATAAAGACGGGGCGGGATTGCTCCCGCCCCGCAAGGCTCACCAGCAAAAAACCTGAGCGCTCAGGCGTTGGCCGCCGCGAGCTTCGGCACGCGCCAAAAGCCGAACGCGGCCATCAAGGTGGCCGCGAGCCCCGGCGCGATCAGCGCGAGCGCGCCAGCCACGCTGACAAGATCATCGCCGCCATTGAACACGATCGAAGCGCCAATGCCGATCAGAACCAGACCAAACACCAGAAGCGCACTCAGCCCAAAATTCTCGAACGAGCGCACGACGTTCAAATGCAGCCAGGCGAAATTCTTTTGCGCGACCGCTTGGCCGCCGGCGCCGATGCGGCGCGCGGCGGGAATTTCCTCAACCTTGCGCGACACGGGCTTGGCGTGCGCGGTGGCCAATTCCTCTTCTTCTTCTTCGAACTCTGGCGGCACAACCTGCGTAAGCAAAAGCGCCTCGGTCGCCGACTCGGCCATGAGAATTTCCGTCAAGCGCTTGCCGGCATCCACCTTCGATGACGCGGCGCCAATCACAGGCGCGGTCGCGAACTTGATCGGCGCGCCAAGGATCGAGGCGGCGTGATCCAGTTTGGCCCGCATGAACGCCGACGGCGCCGCATCATGCGGCAGCTCCTTCAGAAACAGCGCTTTCTCGGCCGCGCGGCGACGCACAAGCGCCGAGACGACCTCAAATTCACCGCCGACATCCGCCTTCCGCCAGGCATCCATCGCGCACGCCGCGGCGACAAATTCGCCGGCATTCACACGGCGCAACACTTGGCTGTCGCGGAACGCGGTTTCACCAATGGAGAAAGCCAGCGAGACGAGCGCGTCAAACTGAGACTGCGTCAGCGAGGTGGTGACCGACTCGTTCACCAATTGCTCAAACGGCGCGAGGTCGCGCCGCAGCGTCGCGGCCGCTTCTCCGTGGCTCATATCGGCGCCGGCGCCGCCGATGCGCACATGGCTAAAGCCCACAATCCAATTGCCGTCGGGCAATTGCGCGGGCTTGGCGCGGAAACCCTCAAATTCCTGAATGAGGGCGAGGCCTTCGGCTGAAACTGTGTACGACATGGCTGGTCTTTCGCGTGTTCTTTTGGCGCCGCCGTCCCGTTCTGAGCCGAACCGGACCGCCGACTTCGCCAAACACGCAAGCACCACGCCAAGAGCGCACGCCACGAGTGAGTTTTCGTTAACTACGTTTTGAGCAAACGCGGCGTCATGGAGCCGCTCTCGGTGTACGCACGGCGCCATTGCGCCAAGCTCGCGGCATCGAAAAAGAAGTTCGCGTACCGGCTGCCCAGCATGCGATCCACGTAAGCCGCCGGAAATCGTACATTCTGTCTGAACGCTCGATGCATCGCAGCCGATGGCTTCGCGCTGGTCACGTTGGCCTGCCGCAAGCTCAAGGCTGGCGCGTCAAGAAATTCGCGCAGCGCTTCGCGCTTCGTATCATCAGCGGCGTCGCAGCGCAGGATCAGAATGTCGTAAACGCCTGCGCGCCAGCGATGCGCGTTCATGCCGGGCGCCCACCCGCTCTCGTAAACATTGGCGCCGAGCGCTGCGTTGAATTCGTAATCGAACCAAGTGAGCGGGTCGTCCGAGTAGGGAAACTCAGGCGGATAACCGTCGATGACGGCCTGCAACGGCAATTCGTGAGCGTGCGATCGCCCCAGTATCTTATCCAAATTCTGGAAATAGTAGGAGATATTCCGGCCGATCGGCTCACGCACCAGCGTGATCACCTTCGCGGGCCGTCGCGCATGCAAGTCGCGCTGCAAATAAATCCCGCCCGGATCGCCGGTTGGCATCGGCCAACCACGCCTGCGATGCTCGCGATACACGCGCTCAATGTTCGACGGCACGAGCCGATGCACCTGATGAACTTCGTAGCGCGGCAATGGCAGGATCGACGCTTTGATCGTCGAACTGGCGACCTTGCCCATCTGATAGATGAGCACGAGTTCGCGCGCGGAACTCATCTCAGCAGGATCATCGTCGCCAAGCCGAGGAACGCTATGAAGCCGATCATGTCGGTCACGAAGGTGACGAACACGGATGACGACACGGCCGGATCCGCGCCCAAGCGACGCAGCGTGAGCGGCACCAAAATCCCCGCAAGGCCAGCGCAGGCAAAATTGATCAGCACGGCCGCTGCAATCACCAGCGCCAGCGCGGTATTGTGAAACCAGAGCGCCACCACGGCGGCGAGCACGCAAGCGAAAATGAAGCCGTTCGAGACCGCCGTCATCACCTCGCGCACGATGTAGCGGCCAGCGTTCGATTCCGTCAGATCGCGTGAGGCGATCGCGCGCACGGCGACGGCGATGGTTTGCGTGCCGGCATTGCCGCCCATCGACGCCACGATCGGCATCAACACAGCCAACGCCACGAGTTCGCGGATCGAGCCCTGAAACTGGCTGATCATCGCCGACGCCGCCACAGCCGTTCCCAAATTGACGAGCAGCCACGGTGCGCGCGCGCGCACAGATTTGTACACGCTGTCCGTCTGCGCTGCTTCGCTCACGCCGGCGAGCTTCAGCAAGTCTTCCTCGCCTTCCTCGCTGATGACATCGATGATGTCATCGACAGTCATGGTGCCAGTGAGCCGCCCCGCTTCATCGACGACCGGCGCCGAGGCCAAGTGATATTTCTGGAACGTGTGCGCGACCTCTTCCTGGTCCATCTCGCGCCGGATCAGCGCCTTCAGCGGCTGCATGATCGATGAGATCGGCGTCTCGCGCGTTTCACGCATCAATTTGGAGACATGCACCGCGCCCACCGGCCGCATCGCCGGATCGACCACATAGATCTCGAAGAACACGTCCGGCAGTTCAGCGGATTCCACGCGCATGCGATCGATCACGTCGCCCACCAGCGCCCCTTCCGGCGCGGCGACATACTCGCGCTGCATGAGACGGCCAGCCGTCTCTTCCTCGAACGAGAGCGCTTCCTCGACCGCGAGACGGGTATCCTCGTCAGCCGCCGCGAGCACCTTGCTCAGCTGCTTTTCATCGATGTCGGCGGCGACCGCCGCCGCGTCGTCAGTGTCGAGTTCGCCCAGCGCCTTGCCGACATAGTCGGCCGGCAGCACCGGAAGAATTTCCTCGCGCCGCTCCCAGGAGAGTTCCGGCAGAAATTCCGCCGGCATCTCGCGGCCGATCATCTTGGCGATAGTGCGCGCCGTCTCCAGCGGCACGTGCTCCATGACGTCGGCGAGATCGGCGACGTCGAGAGTGGACAGCAAACGGCGCAGCAGCGGCGCGTCATGGTCGCCAGCCGCGCCGATCACGCGGACGATGAAATTTGCGTCTTCGGAGGGCGCGCGCCGCACGATTTCCGCGGCCGCCGTTTCGTTTTCGGTGCTCATCGGCCGTCGCTTCGCGCTGGGAGTGGGCGTGTCGCCTCCCCCAAACGCCGCGTCGGCCCGAAGGTCAACCCATGAACGTGCAGAGCCACCCTTGCATATACCCCTATCGGGTATTAGTTCAGACGCATGAATGACCGTTCGCACGTCATCAACCGGCTGAAACGCATCGAGGGCCAGGTGCGCGGCATCGCCCGCATGGTCGAGGAGGAGCGCTATTGCATCGACGTGCTGACCCAGGTGCGCGCCGCGCGCGCGGCTTTGGCGCGGGTCGAGGCGGCGCTGCTGAAGGACCACCTGCACCTTTGCATCGAAGGCGCGATCGTTTCGGGCGACGCGGGCGAGCAGCGCAAGAAGGCCGCTGAACTGATCGAATTGCTCGGCGCAAGCGAGAAATGAAAAAGCATCGGACCCGGCGGGCGCGCTGGATTTGGGTACGGCTGAAAATCGGCTCGCGAATGTCGGATTGCGTCTGCTTGTCTGGTGCACGAAGCTGCGCGCATTGTTCCCGTGGCGGCGCGCGGACTGCGGCGCGCTTTGCTGCACGCGCGAAGGATGCGGCCTGACGCGCCGGCAGCGATTGCATTACATTCCAGATCGGGTCTCACTGTTCGCACATAAGAACAGGGAGAGGCGCGATGCATGATGTGGTCATCCGCAACGGCACAATCGTCGATGGGACGGGCGCGCCGCGTTTTGTTGCTGATGTCGCCATCGATGGCGACTTGATCAGCGCGATTGGGCCGAACCTGCCGCGCGGCAAGAAAGAGATCGATGCGGCCGGCAAGATCGTCGCGCCCGGCTGGGTCGATGTGCACACGCATTATGACGGGCAAGCCACCTGGGATCAGGAAATGGCGCCCTCTTCCTGGCACGGCGTCACCACCGTCGTGATGGGCAATTGCGGCGTGGGCTTCGCGCCAGCCAAACCGGATAAGCACGATTGGCTGATCGGCCTGATGGAAGGCGTGGAGGATATTCCCGGCACGGCGCTCGCCGAGGGGCTTACGTGGAATTGGGAGAGCTTCCCGGAATATCTCGACGAACTGGAACGGCTGCCGCGCACGATCGATGTTGGCGTGCATGTGCCGCACGGCGCGGTGCGCGCGTACGTGATGGATGAGCGCGGCGCGCGCAATCTCGATCCGACCGAGCATGAGATCGCGCGCATGTCGCAGATCGTGGAAGAAGGTCTGCGCGCCGGCGCTCTGGGCTTCTCCACGTCGCGGACGATTCTGCATCGTTCGATCGATGGCGAGTTGGTGCCTGGCACCACGGCGACGAAGGAAGAGCTGATCGGCATCGGCCGCGCGATGGGGCGCGTGGGCCATGGCGTGTTCGAGATGGCGTCGGACCTGAAGCGCGATTGGAATGAGTTCGAATGGATGGGCGATCTGAGCCGCGAGACCGGCCTGCCCGTCACGTTTGCCGCGCTGCAATCGATCGCCAAGGAGCTGCCGCTCGACGAACAAATCTCGGAAATGCGCGCGCAAAACGCCAAGGGCGCCAATATCGTCGCGCAGATCGCGCTGCGCGGGAACGGCATTGTCATGGCATGGCAAGGCACGGTGCATCCGTTCCGCTTCCGCCCGGCCTGGACCGAGATCATGGACAAGCCGTGGGCCGAACAGCTCGCGCATTTGAAGGACCCGGCGTTCAAGCAGCGTATGCTCACGGAAGAGAGCGTTTTCCCGGAAAGCGATCTCGTCGGCCTGATGATGGTGATCTCTGGCGGCTGGTCGCTACAATACGAGATGGGGCCGGATTTCAATTACGAGCCAACACAAGCCGAGACGATCGCGGCGCGTGCGGCGGCGGCGGGCGTGTCGCCGGCGGAATATGCGTACGATCTGCTGATGCGGGATGAGGGACGCGGCTTCGTCTATTTCCCGATCCTGAACTACGCCGACGGGAATTTGAATTTCCTCGAAGCGTTGCAGGTCTCGGACGACACGGTGAACTCGCTATCGGACGGCGGCGCGCATTGCGGCACGATCTGCGACGCGGCCTCGCCTACTTTCATGTTGCAGCATTGGGTGCGCGATCGCGCGGGCCAACGCGTGACGCTGGAGAACGCGGTCAAGCGGCAATGCCGCGATACCGCGCTGCTCTATGGCCTCTCCGATCGCGGGCTGATCGCGCCGGGCTATCTGGCCGACATCAACGTGATCGATTTTGACGCGATCAAACTGGGCAAGCCGTGGCTCGCGTTCGATCTGCCGGCGGGCGGCAAGCGTTTGCTGCAAAAGGCCGAGGGCTACGTGGCGACGATCAAATCCGGCGAGATCACCTTCCGCGACGGCGAATATCTCGGCGTGCATCCCGGCAAGCTGATCCGCGGGCCGCAGACTGCGCCAATGAAGGTAGCGGCGGAATAGTTGGGACGCCGATTCAGCCTTCGCCGCGCGAAGGCTGGTGCGCTCGAGAGGACTCGAACCTCCACGATGTTACTCGCTGCCACCTCAAGGCAGTGCGTCTACCAATTCCGCCACGAGCGCATTCCAGGGGCGCGGGGTTAGCAGACCCGCCACAAACGAACAAGGGCCGGAGCGTCGCCCCGGCCCTCGCCATTCAGTCGAGGCTTCGCCCTAGCGGGTGTAGAGCTCGGAGATGTTCAACTGAGCCTCATAATTGGCCGATTGGCCGTAAGTGCCGACCCAGATGTCGTACTGGCCGGATTGCGGCGAACCGAAGCGGAGCGACGGGTTCATGCCCTCGTTGCCGCTGTCGTCGTCACAATACCAGGAGCCGTCCGGGCCGTTGACGACCAGGGTCGTGTCAGCGCTGGACGCAACCGAAATGATCAGCGGGAAGGAGCCAGCCGAGTAATTGACGCGGAAGTCCGGCGCGTTGGCGATATAGCCGCGGCAGGAGGGGCTAATGGCCGAAGCGTCGCGTTGACCGCCCGATTGCAGATTGACCGTGTACGGGTCTGGCGTGAATCCGGCGGTGATGTTCACGGTGCCATAAATCGGATTCAGCCCGTAATCCTGGGCGACGGCAGAACCGGCGGCGATCATGGTCAGCGCCGCGCCTGCGGCGAAAATACGTGCGATAGGCGACATGGTGAATTTCCCCGGTGGATGAGCGCTTCAGGCTCTGAAACGCCCTAGAACAATTGGACTATGGCGTCCCGCGCCTGAAGCATACATGAACACGTTCGTAAGAGTTCGAACACCCCCGAATGCTGGGCGCGCGCGATTACGCGGTTAATTGGGGCTGTTTTCGCTGACCTCGAGCCGTGCTGGCCAACCGACACCGGCCGCGCTGGCGCCCACCCAGATGTCGTATTGCCCCGATAAGGGCTGCGCGAATACGAGCGCGGGATTGTGGCCGCCCGCGCCGTCGGCGCTGCAATGCCAGCCGCCGTCGGGGGCGTTCGCCACCAGGACCGTGTCGGCGTCGGAGATCGCCCGCAAGGCGAGCGCCAGGTCCGAGGCCGAATAGACGATGCGCAGGTCTGGCGCCTCGGAGATCAAACTCCCGCAATTCGGGCCCAAATCCGCCGCGTGCACCGCGCCGCCCGCAATGATCTCGACAACGTAAGGATAAGGCGCTGATCCGCCTGGCAGGCGGATCGTCCCGTAGTTCGGCGATGCGGTGAAATCTTGGGCGCCCGCCAAGCCGGCCCCGAACAATGCGACCGCGAACGCCGCTATTCCAAGGCTTGCGCTATTCAATTGGCTACCGCTCCGCCCACCACCTGATTGCTATGCCCAAGGCGCGGCCGGTCCGCCAGCGTCAGGACTTAAGCAGCCGCGTTGAACTCGTGTACGTCCGCGGCCTCGGTCACCGTGATACAGAGCCGTTCGCCCTGGATGGTGATTTCGCCCCTGGCGATGGGATGGCCGTTGGCCAAAATCCAGAGCTGATCGCTTTCCTTCGTGTCCAGCGGGATCACCGCGCCCCGCCCCATGCGTAGGAGGTGCTGCATAGGCATCTGGCAGCGGCCGAGCACCACCGAGAGCTCGATATCGACACGATGAACTTGGGTTTTATCGAACACGCGGGATTCCCATCTGATTCTGCTCTAGTCCAACCTGAAAGAGTTTCCTGGGCGTGAACGAAACGGGCAAACGCATCGGCTGGGCGACGTCCCAAGGCCTCGTCGGCTACGACGACGCGGTCGCGGCCATGGAAGCGCGCGCCGCCGCGATCGCGGCTGGCGAGGCTGATGAACTGGTTTGGCTCCTGGAACACCCGCCGCTCTACACCGCCGGCGTCAGCGCAAAGCCGGACGATCTGCTCGATCCAGACCGCTTCCCCGTGTTCAAAAGCGGGCGCGGCGGCCAGTTCACCTATCACGGCCCGGGCCAGCGCGTCGCCTATGTCATGCTTGATCTGCGCACGCGCGGGCGCGACGTGACGCGCTTTGTCGCCGATCTCGAACGCTGGATCATCGGCGCGCTTGATGCGTTCAACGTGCAAGGCGAAGTGCGCGCGGGCCGCGTCGGCGTGTGGGTCGAGCGCAAAGGTCCAGGCTTGAAGCGCGAGGATAAAATCGCCGCGATCGGCGTGCGCTTGCGCAAATGGATTAGTTTTCACGGCATAGCGCTCAACGTGGAACCGAACCTCGAACATTTCGCGGGCATCACGCCATGTGGAATCAGCGCGTCTGAATTTGGCGTCACGAGCCTTGTCGATCTTGGCCTTCCGGTAACGATTCACGACGCCGACGCTGCATTGCGCGCGTCATTCGAACGTGTGTTCGGGCAAACAGAACACACCTCGCCTCCGATCTAGTGCGCGAGTGATAATTGCGCGTGCATGCGTTGTGCGGGACGCTTAACGCATCTCCTTGGAGACGATGCGATGCAAAAGCCCGCCGACAAAACCGCCAAGCGTCTGAGCGCCGACGAATGGTACGCGCGCTATGACGGCGTGGTCGTGCCGATGCCGCAGCGCACGCCGGCGCCGAAGCCGCGCCCGCCAGCGGATCGTATCGCGGTGCGCGCGTAGCTTCGCTTACCGACTTACCCCAAGCGACCTTCAAGGCGCGCTTTCACGGCGCGCCTTTTTGTTTTGCGCGCGAGGCCGGCGAGTCACTTTTTGGTCGCAATTTGCATCCGCCCTGCGTCCAAACCCGCAAGCGCACGCATCTGTCAGGCAATGGGGCGGCAGTCCCCGCTATGGAGATGCGTACGATGGATGCCGATATCTTTGTGCCGTTTGTGTTTTTTGCCTTCTTGGGGGCGGTGATCCTGGTGCCGGTGCTGGCCAAGGAGCGCACCAAGCGCTCCGCTCATGACCTCGTTTCCCGCGCGCTTGAGCGTGGCCAGGCGCTCGATCCCGCGCTGGTGTCACAGCTGACGCAGAACATGCTCGAGGAAGGCAACCGCGCCCGCAAGAGCCTCGGCAGCGCCGTTGTTCTACTCGCTCTGGCCGGCGGTTTTGTGGCGGCGGGCTTCGTGGTCGACGGCTTCGATCCCGGCGGCGACGCCCATCGCGGCATGCTGATCCCGGCGGTCATCCTGGGCTCGGTCGGCGTCGCCTTCCTGCTGCTGTCGATCATCGACTACGCAAGCAAGCGGAAGACGGCCTGACAGATCATCGCAAAGTGCTCGAAGCCGCCCCCATGGTGCGGCCTCTTTACTTATGGACCCGCCGGAACGGGCGCGTTGGGATCGTAGGGCATGCCGGTGCGGCGGCCGGCGGCGAGATCGTCAGCGTCGCAGATGATCGCTTGCTCGATGTCGGCGCCAATGAGCATGAGCGCGAGCGGCTCGTCCTGATAGGCGCGCACGGCGGCCGGCGTTTCGACATAGAACGCGCCCGACTGAAGCGTGGCGATTTGCTCGGCGCTCAATTGGCCGCGCAGATAGTCGCGCAAGGCGATCTCGGCGCTGTTGGCGATAGCGTTGGCGACGAGCAGATCATCGGCGCGGTTTGCGCCAAGCGGTTGGCCGGCGGCGCGGCCGAGGCGCTCAGGAATTGAGTACGCGGCGTTGCGGATGCGGTGGCGCTCGGCAAGGCCGCTGGCGCGCGCTTGCTCGCTCTCCGCGACGCAGCCGTCGCCGACGCCCAGCACACTCGCGCCATGGCAATCGGCAAGACGGCGCATGTGCGCGACCTCCTCCGCGCTCAACGGTGGCGCATGCGCGTAAGCCTGATCCAGACGCTCGGCGATGCGGCGCGCGCGGAGTTCAAGCGGCATCGGCGTGCGGCAGGCGTTCGGTGTTGTCGGCGCCGGCGCGGGCGTCGCACAGGCGGCCAAAAACGCAGCGCAAAGCGCAAGTGGTTTAAGCCAACTCAATCATCACCTCATCCGCCGCCACGCTGGCGCCGGCGGCGACGTTGACTTTGGCGATCACGCCGTCGCGCTCGGCGCGGATGATGTTTTGCATCTTCATGGCTTCGACGATGGCCACGCCCTCGCCGGCCTTCACCTCCTGGCCCGCTTTCACGTCGATCGAGATGACGAGCCCGGGCATGGGCGAGACGATGAGCTTGGAGGTGTCGGCCTTCTGTTTTTCCGGAATCTTCTTGTAGAGCTCGGCGGCGCGGGGGCTGGCGACAATGGCGCGCGCGGTGATTCCGCGATGGCGCAATTGATAGCCTTGCGGCTCCGCCTTCAGCTTCACCGCAAACGGCTTGCCGTCGAACTTGCCTTCGATGATGCGCGCGCCGGGGCGAGCGCCAGTGTCGAGGCGATGGGCTTTGCCGTCGAGCGTGATGGTGGCGCCCTTGTCGTCGAGCGCGACATCGGCGGCGTGGTGTTGCTTGTCGAGGATCACGACCCAATCGCGGCGGCCTTCGGCGCCATTGGCCTGGCCGCTGATCTGGGCGGCGCGCTTGGCCGTGAAGGCGCGTGCGTACGCCGCCACGCTCAACAACAGCTTTTCCTGATCCTTCGTCGGTGCGACGCCTTCGAAGCCTTCCGGGAAATGTTTCTTGATGTAGGCAGTAGTGATGTCGCCGGAGCGGAATTCAGCCTCCTCCATCACCGCGCCCAGGAACGGGATATTGTCGGCGATGCCTTCGATCAGGAATTGATCGAGCGCGCGGGCTTGGGCGTCGATCGCGGCGATGCGCGTGGGGCCGTGCGTGACGAGCTTGGCGATCATCGGGTCGTAGAACATGGAAATTTCGTCGCCCTCGCGGACGCCGGTTTCGTTGCGCAGCGTCAGATCGCCCTCTTTGCCTTCAGTCGGCGTCGTGTAGGTGCGGAGACGCCCGATCGACGGCAGGAAGTTGCGATGGGGATCTTCGGCGTAGATGCGGCTTTCGATCGCCCAGCCTTTGATCTTGAGATCCTTCTGCTTGATCTTGAGCGGCTCGCCTGCGGCGACGCGGATCATTTGCTCGACCAGATCAAGCCCGGTGATCATCTCCGAAACTGGGTGCTCCACTTGGAGACGCGTGTTCATCTCCAGGAAGTAGAAGCTCTTGTCGGCGCCGGAAGCGACGAACTCAACCGTGCCGGCGCTGTCGTAGTTCACGGCTTTCGCCAGCGCGACCGCCTGCTCGCCCATGGCGTTGCGCGTCTTCTCATCGAGCAGCGGCGACGGCGCTTCTTCGATAACTTTCTGATTGCGGCGCTGGATCGAGCATTCGCGCTCGAACAGATGGATCACGTTACCGTGCTTGTCGCCCATCACTTGGATTTCAATGTGGCGCGGCGCGGTCACGAATTTCTCGATGAAGATGCGGTCGTCGCCGAAGGCGCCTTTGGCTTCGGCGCGCACGGCGGGGAAACCCTCTTCCACCTCTTTGCGATTGTAGGCGACGCGGATGCCCTTGCCGCCGCCGCCAGCGCTCGCCTTGATCATCACCGGATAGCCGATCTCTTCGGAAATCTGCACGGCGTGATCGACGCCCTCGATCTCGCCGATGAAGCCCGGCACGCAACTGACACCCGCGGCTTGCGCGCTCTTCTTCGATTCAATCTTGTCGCCCATCGCGCGGATCGCGTTCGGGTTCGGGCCGATGAAGGTGATCTTTTCCGCGAGCAGACGATCGGCGAATTCCGCTTTCTCGGAGAGGAAGCCGAAGCCTGGGTGGATCGCCTGCGCGCCGGTCTGCCTGGCGGCATCCACTATTTTGTCGATGACGAGATAGGATTGCGCCGCGGGCGCTGGGCCGATGAACACGGTCTCGTCGGCCATATCGACGGCGAGGCTGTCGCGGTCGGCTTCGGAATAGACCACCACCGTCTTGATGCCCATGCGGCGCGCGGTGTGGATGATGCGGACGGCGACTTCGCCCCGGTTGGCGATGAGTATCTTATCGAACATGGCCGCCCCTGTTAGCGGGGTTTAACGGCCCCGTCATCTGGCTAAGGTGGCAGGGTGAATCGCAGACAAGCTCTCCTTGGCGCGGCGGCATTGGCGGCATGCGCGCCGGCGAATGGCCATATCGTCGCGCCCTTCCCCATGCGACGCGGCGTCAATCTCGGCAACGCGCTCGAGGCGCCCAATGAGGGCGACTGGGGCTACCGGATCGAAGCCGCGCATCTGCGCGCCATTGCCGACGCCGGATTCGACGGCGTGCGCCTGCCGGTGCGCTGGGATGCGCATGCGGGCTCGACACCGCCTTACGCGGTGGCGCCCGATTTCTATCGCCGCGTCGATGAGGTGATCGCGCAAGCCTTGGGCGCCGGCCTCAAGGTTCAGCTGGACCTGCACCATTACGACGTGCTGATGCGCGATGGCCCTGGGTCACGTCACGCTGAACGATTGGTCGGCATATGGCGCGGCATCGCCCACCATTATCGCGACGCGCCGCCCGAACTCTTGTTTGAGCCTTTGAACGAACCCAATGGCGCGCTTTGGACCAATGCCGCGCTCATTGCGCTACAGCGCGAGCTTGTCGGCGTCATTCGCGCGCGCAATCCGGAGCGGTTGATCGTGCTTGGCCCCGGCAATTGGCAGAACATCGACGCGCTAAACGATTGGCGCCCGCCCGAGGGCGAAAACATCGCCGTGAGCGTGCATTATTATGAACCGCATGCGTTTACGCATCAGGGCGCGGAATGGCTTGGCGAAAACGCACCGACGTTCGATCGCGCCTGGGGCGGCGAGGCCGATCGCGCCGCGATACGCCGCGACCTTCGCTCAGCGACGCGATGGGCGAACACGCATGGTTACGCGCTGCAGCTCGGCGAATTTGGCGTGAACCGGCACGTCAGCCCCGCGCAACGCGCGCTTTGGACGAGATGCGTTCGCGAAGCGTGCGACGCGGAGAATCTCGCTTGGTGCATATGGGATTTCGCCGGCGCGTTTCCAATCCACGACAGCGCACGGCAAGCCTTCATTCCTGAAATGACGGCTGCCTTGTTCGATCAATAATCGAACATCTTCTCATCGCGCTCGGCGCGGCGCTTGGCTTGGGCGACGATGTGGGTTGCGAGTTCGTCGCGAGTTAATGCTGAGGTGACGCCGCTGGGATCGAGATTGTGCTCGGCGACGAGGGCGCGGAGCGCGCTGAGCTCTTGGCCTTCGAGGGCTTTCTTGAGGGCGGCTTCGCCTTCGCGCTTGTAGAGGCCGGCCGGGTTGATGGCGGGGGCTTTTTTCTGCTCACCCGCTTGCGGGGGAGAGGTCGGCGCGCGCTTCTTTGCTGCTCCCCCGTTCACGGGGGAGCTGTCGCGAAGCGACTGAGGGGGCGCGGCGCGCGCGGTAGGCGGACCTGCCCCCTCCGGCTCGCTACGCTCGCCACCTCCCCCGCTTGCGGGGGAGGAGTTGGCTGCGTCTTCCAACACCTCGTCCGGCACATCGCGGCGCGAGTCGTGGCGTTGCAGCACTGCGTCCAGACGATTGGCGAAATCGGGGTTGCGCTTCGCCTCGCGGCGAATTTCATCGAAGAAGCGATCGAGCGTCCTGTTCAGACTCATAGGGCCTGCGCGACTTCCACTTTAGAGACGAATTCCTCGCCGAGCTTGGCGACGATCGGCGCCATCGCGCCGTACTTTTGATCGAACGTGCGTGGCGTTTCCGACCATTCGGCCGCCTTGGCGATATCGACGTGCTGGGGAATGCGCACATCGAACATCGCTTCGCCGAGATTGTCCTTCAGCAGCGACGCTTCCGAGCGGTGCAGCGAGAACGTCTCATCGTATTTGGTGGCGAGCACCATGAGTTGCGACGGGCCGCCGCGACGCTCGTTGATCAAACGCAGCGCGCGTTTGCGGAACGTGATCAAGCCCAAGCGCGACACATAATCCGGGATCGACGGCACCAGGATCGCGTCGGCCGCAATCAGCGCCGCTTCAGCAAACAGCGAAATGCCGGGCGGGCAATCGATCAGGATGTAATCGTATTCGTTGACGACGTTCTTGATGCCGTTGGCGAAGCGCTCGCAAATCCACTTTTGGATTTGATCGATCTGGAAGCCGCGCTTGACGAAGCTTTCGATCATGTCGCGTTCGACGATGCGGAATTCCGGCGCCGAGGCGCAGAGCGAAACGTCCGGCTTGCCTTTGAGGTCGCTGACCTTGAGCTCGATCAATTGCTTGAACGGCTTTGGGCGCTGCTGGACGATGTAGGATTCAAAATAGAAATCGAGCGTGCGCTCGGCCTCGCGCATCGCGTTCCACTTTTCAGGGCCGGCGACCATGATCGAGGCGTTGGTTTGCGGATCGAGATCGATCACCAGCACGCGGCGGCGCTGATGCAGAGCAAGCGTTTCAGCGAGCGAAACCGTCGTCGTGGATTTGCCCACGCCGCCCTTCATGTTGATCACTGAAACCAAACGCGCGGGCATATTCTGGCCCCTCTTCACTTAATCCGTTTCCGAACGCCGGACGGTCGTCCGGGATGGTTAGTTTTCGGTAAATTCGGATCAAGTGAACGATGCACAAGCCGCACAGGCGCGCGTGGAGAAGCTTGGTTTTGCTGGATTGTTGCGGGGACGATTTTTCGTAGCCCCGAAACCCTCTCCCTCGCGGAGAGGGTCGCCGCGCAGCGGCGGGGTGAGGGGCGGTCCGACGCGCGGTGACGGTGGAAAGGCGCTGAGCCTAGCTCGTTGAGCGCGCGCCAGCGGAACACCCCTCACCCCCTAGCCCCCTCTCCGCAAGGGAGAGGGGGAATCGCTTACGCGGCCGCCTTTTCGAGGGGAAGCATCCGTGCCAACCTCTCGGCATGCGAGTGCTGGTTCTCATTCTTGCCCTGCTGTGCGCACCAAATGCGATAGCGCTGGAGGCGACGCGCGCCCAGTGCAGCGAAGCCCAAGGCTTCAGCTTGCCCTTCGGCGAAAACGCGTCTGCGCGCGATGTTCGGCGTGCGTTACGCGCGCACCGGGACTTCGCAAGCTTGTTGGTCAACGATGGCGACACCGCGCGTCCTGCGTACAGAGTGACCGCGATTGCCCGCTACGAGACGGCGGATCAAGCAGAAGCGATGATGCAATTGATGCTCGCGAACTTGCTGGATTCTGACCAGTTCCCTTCCGAATTCGCCGATGGCTACATCGATGATGAGACGCTTGATAACGGCATCACCTTCTACAGCGGTGATTATGAGTTGAACGAAGGCGTCGCGATGCAAATCACACGCGAGCACGCAAGCGTTCTCGTGACGTGTACCGACCTCCAAGGCCGGGCGGCAGCACTCACCGCGTCAGCACGCTAGAAAGCTTAAGCCGGCGCTTCGTTGTCGTGGCTGACCGGTTCGCCCATCAGCACGAGTTCTTCCGCGGCGGTGGGATGGACGGCGCAGGTCATGTCCCATTGCGCTTTGGTGAGGCCGGCTTTGACGGCGATGGCGGCGAGCTGGATCATCTCGGGCGCATCGGCGCCGGCGATATGCACGCCCAGCACGCGATCGGTTTTTGAATCGACCACCAGCTTCATCAGCATGCGTTGCTCATTGCCGGCGAGAATGTTTTTCATCGGCCGGAACACGCTGCGATAGATGGTGAGGCGATGACCCTTGCCGCGCGCCTCCTCCTCGGTGAGGCCCACCGCGCCAACGGGCGGACGCGAGAACACCGCGCTGGCGACATCGGCATGATCGAACGCCGTGGGCCGTTCGTGAAACTCGCTCTCCACGAACGCCACGGCTTCGCGGATGGCCACCGGCGTCAAATTGATGCGGTCGGTCACGTCGCCCACGGCCCAGATCGATGGGACATTGGTGCGCGAATATTCGTCGACGACGACAGCGCCGCGCGGGCTAAGCTTCACGCCCGCCTCTTCAAGCCCAAGGCCCGCAGTGTTCGGCGTGCGGCCCACCGCCCAGAGCACCTGATCGGCTTCGATGCGCATCGAATTGGAAAGCGAGACGAGCTTGCGATTGCCAGGAAGCGCCGCGATCTCGCTGATGGTCGAGCCGCACAAGATCTTCACGCCGGTGCGTTCGAGATCGGCTTGCACGTGCGCGCGCAGATCGTGATCGAAGCCGCGCAACACGCGCTCGCCGCGATAGACCACTGTCGTATCAACACCGAGGCCAGAGAAGATGGTCGCGAACTCAAGCGCGATGAAACCGCCGCCGGCGATGACGACGCGCGCGGGCAGCTCCTCAAGCAAGAACGCATCGCTCGATGTGATGCCGAGTTCTTGGCCGAGTGTTTCCTCGGGGCGGTAGGTATGTCCGCCGGTGGCGATGAGAATGCGCGCCGCACTCAGCGATTTGCCTTCGCGCGTGAGGCGCACGCTGTTAGGGCCGTCGAGCATCGCGCGATCCTCGATGATCTCGACGTTCGCGGCGTTGAGGTTCTTGATGTAGAGGCCCGAGAGCCGGTTGACCTCGTTCTGCACCGCGTCGCGCAATGTCGGCCAATCGAAGCGCGCCCAATCGACGGTCCAGCCGAAACCTTTGGCGTCGCGGAAGGCTTGGGAATATTCCGACGCATAGACGAGGAATTTTTTCGGCACGCAGCCGCGCAGCACGCACGTGCCGCCCACTTGCACCTGCTCGATGATGGCGACCTTCGCGCCGCTCTTCGAAGCCAGCCGCGCCGCCCGCACGCCTCCCGAGCCCGCGCCGATGACGATGAGATCGTAGTCGTATTGGGGCATGCTCTAACCTAACTCCTCCCCCGCTAGCGGGGGAGGTGGCTGCGCAGCAGCCGGAGGGGGTAAGTGGAAGGCGATGGTTTCCCATACGCCGTTGAGATTGTCGTACACATCGGCGCTCGTCACACGCAGCACGCGCCAGCCGCATTCTTGCAGATACTTGGTGCGCCGCGCATCGTGTTCCAATTGTTCAGCTGTCCAGTGCGTGTGGCCATCGACCTCGATTATCAGCTTGGCCGCCACGCAGGCAAAATCCGCGATATATGGCCCAACAGGATGTTGGCGGCGGAAGCGCGCGCCTTTCAGCGCGCGTTTGCGGATATAGCTCCAGAGTAGCGCCTCCGAGCACGGCATCTTGCGGCGGAGTTGTTTGGCGAATTGGCGGGATTGTTTTTCGGTGTCGCGCACTGTCCCCCTCCGGCTCGCTACGCTCGCCACCTCCCCCGCGCGCGGGTGAGGAGTAAGGGCGCAGCTTAGCGCGCGAAAGCGCGATGACTGAGGGGACGTGTCAAACACTGAGCGGACTTGCCCCCTCCCCCTCGCTGCGCTCGGGACCTCCCCCGCAAGCGGGGGAGGAGTTGCGTCACCTTAGTGCGCCTTCTTCATATAGGTGGGCAACCAGCTTTCGTGGGCGTGGCGGAGTTCGCCGAGATTGACGCCTTCGCGCACGCCGCTGGCGCCCAGGAAGCTGATCTCGCGGCCGCCGACATCGCCGATCACCAGATAATTCACGCCGGCGCCGCGGGCGCGGGCGTCGAGCTTATCCACTTGCTGGCTGGGCAGCGCCACGAGATAGCGGGCCTGATCCTCGCCATAGAGGAATTGCGCGTCGGTGAGTTCGCCTTGGTAGCCGAGCGCTACGCCGACGTCGGAGCCGAGCGCCATTTCCGCCGCCGCGACGGCGACGCCGCCGTCGGAGATGTCGTGGCACGCGCGCACGAGGCCCTCGTGAATGAGGCCGCGCACGAAATCGCCGTTTTTCTTTTCGATAGCCAGATCGACCTTCGGCGCTTGCCCGCCAAGCTTGAAGAGATCGCGTGCGTAGATGCTTTGGCCCAGATGGCCGCTGGCGTCGCCCACCAGCACCAGCACGTCGCCTTGGGCCAAGCGGTCGGCGGTGGCGCGGCGTTCGAGATTATCGATCAGGCCGACGGCGCCGATCGTGGGCGTGGGCAGGATGGCTTGGCCGTTGGTCTCGTTATAGAGCGAGACGTTGCCGCTGATGACCGGGAAATCCAGATCGCGGCAGGCTTCGGCCATACCTTCGATGGCGTGAACGATCTGGCCCATGATCTCGGGGCGCTGCGGATTGCCGAAATTCAGATTGTCGGTGACGGCGAGCGGCTTTGCGCCGACGGCTGTCAGATTGCGCCACGCTTCGGCGACGGCTTGCTTACCGCCCTCATACGCATCGGCCTCGACATAGCGCGGCGTGACATCGCACGTCATCGCCAGCGCACGGCGCGAACCGTAGAGGCGCACGATAGCCGCGTCGCTGCCGCTATCGGCCAGCGTATCGCCTTGGACGTGGCGATCATATTGCTCCCAAATCCAGCGCTTCGAGGCTTGATCGGGCTCGGCCATCAGCCTGGAGAGCGAATTGGCGAAGCCTGGGAATTCATCGCTCAGACGTTTGTGCTCGCCATCGGTGAGCGCGATCGCCTTCAGCGGCTGCACATAGGGGCGCTCATATTTTGGCGCTTCGTCGGCGAGCGGCCCCAGCGGAATATCGCACACGGTTTGGCCATGCCATTTGAGCGTGAGATTGCCGGTATCGGTGGTGTGGCCGATGACGGCCGCGTCCAGGCCCCACTTTTCGAAGATGGCTTGCGCTTGCCCTTCGCGGCCGGGCTTCAGCACCATGAGCATGCGCTCCTGGCTTTCGCTCAGCATGAATTCGTAGGGCGTCATGCCCTCTTCGCGCGCGGGCACTTGATCAAGAATGAGTTCGATGCCGGCTTCGCCCTTCGACGCCATTTCGACCGAGGACGAGGTGAGGCCCGCGGCGCCCATGTCTTGAATGCCGATGATCGCGTCCGTCGCCATCAATTCGAGGCACGCTTCGATGAGCAGCTTTTCGAGGAAGGGGTCGCCGACTTGCACGGTCGGGCGTTGCGCTTCGGAATTATCGTCGAACTCGGCGGAGGCCATGGTCGCGCCGTGAATGCCGTCGCGGCCGGTCTTGGCGCCGACATAGACGACAGGATTGTTCGCGCCCTTGGCGGCGGCGGTGAAGATGCGGTCCTTCGGCGCGATGCCGAGGCAGAACACGTTGACGAGAATATTGCCGTTGTAGCGCGCGTCGAAATTGGTTTCCCCGCCCACCGTCGGCACGCCGACGCAATTGCCGTAGAAGCTGATGCCGCTGACGACGCCATCAACGAGCTTGCGTGTCTTGGGATGCTCCGGCTCGCCGAAGCGCAGCGCGTTCATGATCGCGATCGGACGCGCGCCCATTGTGAACACGTCGCGCAGGATGCCGCCGACGCCGGTCGCAGCGCCCTGGAACGGCTCGATGAAGCTTGGATGGTTGTGGCTCTCCATCTTGAAGATGGCGGCCAGCCCCTCGCCGATATCGATGGCGCCGGCGTTCTCGCCCGGCCCGTAGATCACGTGCGGGGCCTTGGTCGGGAATTTCGCAAGGTGAACCCGGCTCGATTTGTAGGAGCAATGTTCCGACCACATCACCGAAAAGACGCCGAGTTCGGTGACGTTCGGGGTGCGGCCAAGCTTCTCCAGCACGAGGTCGTATTCGTCGCGGGAGAGACCGAATTCTTCGGCGAGAGCCAGTGTGCCTGGCGCGAGCGGGTCTAGGGACATGGGCCCGGGGATTAACCTGTGTCGCCAGAGCCGGCAATCCGGCGCTCTGAAGCATCTCCGCAAGGCACGTCCCCGCCTGGGGAACGTAGTGCAAACTCGACATTGCCCCAGCCCGGCACTACCCATCGCGGCGACGAGGAGACGAACTCATGCGCGAACTGCCGTTGAGCGAGCTGCCGAGCCTGGTGGGCCAGGAGCTGGGCGTGTCGGACTGGCTGGAAATTACCCAGGACCGGATCAATCGTTTCGCCGACGCGACGGGCGACCACCAATGGATCCATGTGGATGTCGAGCGCGCCACCAAGGAATTGGGCGCGCCGATCGCGCACGGCTTTCTGGTGCTGTCGCTGATCCCGTTTCTGGCCAAGAACATCATCTCGTATCAGGGCGTGAGCCGGGGCATCAATTACGGGCTCAACAAGGTGCGCTTCACCAATACGGCGCCGGTGGGCTGCCGCGTGCGCGTGCGGTTGAGGGTCGAAAGCTGCGACATGCGCGCGGGCGCTTATCAGCTGATCACGTCCTGCATCATCGAGGTCGAGGGCCAGGATCGACCGGCCTGCGTCGCTGAATCCGTCAGCTTGCTTTACCCGGCCTGATGCTCAGCTTCGTCGAGAGCATTTCGCTGGCGGGCGATCGCGCCAAGCAGAATGACGATGCGTGCGGGTTTCTCGGCGATCGCGCCTGGGTGCTGGACGGCGCGACGGACTTGCACGGCGCGCCGCTTTCGCACGCCGCATCGGACGCAAGCTGGCTGGCGCATTTCGCTAATGCGCGGCTGCATGCGGCCGAGCCACAAGCCGACATGCGCGAGATCGTGCGCATGGCGAGCGTCTGGGCCGCGCAAGCCTTCGCCGCCGCAAGCGGCAACGCGCGGTTCGAGCGGTGGCGATCGCCGATCTCATCCCTGCTGATGATCGAGGCGAAGGACGGCGAGGTCTCCGGCATCGATCTTGGCGACAGCCGGATGTTCGCGCTGGGCGCGGACGGCGTCGCACATGCGGTGGGCGGTCCAGCGACTGGCCGCGAGGCGGAGACGCGCGCGGCCGCGCAACAGACGGATTCCGAGAAGCCGCTGTTGGAGCGCACGAACACGATCGAGATGCTGCGGCGCAGCCGTGCGAGCCTTAATCAAGCGGGCGCGCACTGGACGTTTGGGATCGATCCGAACTGCGCCGATCACGCGCGCGCCTGGTCTTTCAAGCTGGCGCGGCCAGCGCATGTGCTGTTGATGACGGACGGTTTCGCGGCGTTAACGGATCAATATGGCGCCTACGACGCGGCCGGCCTCGTGCACGCCGCGTTGGATAAGGGTCTGCAGGAACTTGGACGCGAGTTGCGGGCGATCGAAGCCCAGGATGCAACCGGCGCGCTGCATCCACGCTTCAAGAAAAGCGACGACGCCACGGCATTGCTGATGCGCCTGTCTTAATCCGGTTGACGCCGCCGCCGCCTTCGCCGAACTGGCGGACATGAATAGACGCGAACTCCTCCAAGCCAGCGCCGCTCTGCCGGCCCTCGCCCTTCTCCCCGCCTGCGCCTCAACGGATGCCGCCATGAGCCTTACACCACCTGTCGCCCGCCGCGACCCCAAGCGCATCGAACAACTCGGCCGCGTGCGCACCGATGATTTCGCCTGGATGAAGGATGACAATTGGCAGGAGGTGATGCGCGATCCCTCGCTCTTGCGCGCTGATATCCGCCAACACCTCAATGCCGAGAACGCGTATCGCGAAGCGGTGATGGCGCCGACGGCCGATCTGCAGGAGCGCATCTATCAGGAGATGCGCGGGCGCGTGAAGGAAGACGATTCCAGCGTGCCCGCCGCCGACGGCCCATGGGAATATTATCGCCGCTTTGAAACGGGCGCGCAGCACCCGATCTACGCGCGCCGCCCGCGCGGCGCCGAAGGCCCCGAGCAAATTCTCATCAATGTGGATGAGCAAGCGCGCGGCAAGACCTTCTACAAAGTGATCGCGGCCGAGCATTCGCCGGATCACGCCTATGTTGCGTACGCCGTCGATGAGCAAGGCTCGGAAATCTACACGGTATATATCAAGCAATTGCACACCGGCGAAATCCTCCAAAACCCGATCGCAAATTGCACCGGCGATTTCTGCTGGGCGCCAGGTTCGCTCTACCTTTACTGGATTTTCCGCGACGACAATGGCCGTCCAGCCAAGGTCTATCGCCGCAACATGCTCGGCGGCGAAGACGTGCTCGTCTATGAAGAGCCGGACGACGGATTCTTCCTCAGCGTCGGCAATACCGAGAGCGGCGATTTCACATTGATCCATGCCGGCAATGGCAGCCAATCCGAGATCTACACGATCTCGAAATTGAATCCGACCGAGCCGCCGACCTTGTTCGCCGCGCGCGAAGACGAATTGCTCTACACGCCGACGCATTGGAACGGGCGCTGGTACGTGCTGACCAACGCCGATGGCGCGGTCGATTTCAAAGTGATGACGGCCGAGCCTGGCGCTACAGCGCGCGCGCAATGGCGCGATTTCATCCCGTATCAGCAGGGCCGCTACATTCTGGGCCTCGGCGCCACCAAGGATTACCTCGTCCGCGCCGAGCGCATCAACGCGCTGCCGCGCATCGTTGTCCGGCACAAGGTTGGCGAAGAGCACACGATCGCGATGGAGGAAGAGGCCTACAATCTCGAACTCGTCGGCGGCTATGAGTTCGACACCACCAATCAGCGCTTCCTCTATGATTCACCGACCACGCCGCTGCAAACCTATGATTACGATCTGGCCGCCCGCACGCGCGTGCTGCGCAAGACGCAGGAAATTCCGAGCGGCCATGATCCGGCGGCGTATGAGGCGCGGCGCTTCTTCGCCACCGCGAGCGACGGCAAGCGCGTGCCGATCACGGTGCTGATGAAGCGCGGCCAAGCACTCGACGGCTCCGCCCCGCTCTATCTTTACGGCTACGGCTCGTACGGCATTTCCATGGACGCTGATTTCTCGATCCGGCGCTTCAGCCTTGTCGATCGCGGCTGGATTTATGCCATCGCCCACGTGCGCGGCGGCTCGGAAATGGGCTTCGGCTGGTTCCAGGATGGCCGGCGCTTCGCCAAAAAGAACACGTTCAGCGATTTCATCTCGTGCGCCGAAGAGCTGATCTCGCGCGGTTATGGACGTGCGGGCAATATTGTCTGCGAAGGCCGCTCGGCGGGCGGCCTGCTGATGGGCGCGATCAACAATATGCGGCCGGACCTGTGGGCGGGCGTGATTGGCGGCGTGCCGTTCGTGGATGTGCTGAATACGATGAGCGACACGTCGCTGCCGCTGACGCCGCCGGAATGGCCCGAATGGGGCAATCCGCTCGAGAGCGTCGAGGCGTACGACTACATCGCCTCATACTGCCCGTATTCGAACATCGCGCATCAACCCTACCCAGCCGTTCTCTCGACGGGCGGGTTGACCGACCCGCGCGTGACCTATTGGGAGCCCATGAAGTGGGCGGCCAAATTGCGCATCCATTCCACCAGCGGTCGGCCGGTGTTGCTCAAAATGAACATGGGCGCGGGTCATGCGGGGTCAGCCGGTCGGTTCGACTTCTTGCGTGAACTCGCGCACGACTACGCGTTCGCCATCAAAGCAATTGGCGCGGAAGAAGCTGGCGGATCCTTTGCGCCGCCAGTCATGGAGCAGCCGCTCTAAGCGTCGCGAATGCCGAACCAGCGGGCGCGGTGATAATCGTTGAGATTGTCCTCGTAGCCCGTGAGGTCGGGGTGCACGAGGTTCGTTGAATTGATGAAGACGCTCATGCAAATGGGCGCTTCATCCAAGGCGAGCTGTTCGGCTTGCGCCATGATCAGGCCGCGCGCGGCCGCATCCGGCTCGAAATCGGATTCGTGCACCAGCCGATCATAGATCGGGTTGCTGTAGCCCGGATAGTTCTGCGGACCAGTGCGGGTTTCGAGCAGATAGAGATAATTCTTGGCGTCGTTGTAATCGGCGATCCAGCCGCCATCGCCGACGTCGAAATTCTTGGCGCGCAGATTGGCGTAATGCACTTGCGTTTCGACACCACGCAGCTCCACCGTCACCCAGGGCGCGATTTCGCGCCAATTGGCCTGCGCGACAACCGCCACGCGCGGGTTGTCGCTGGTGTTGCGATGCGAGAATTCGAAGCGCAGCGGATTGTTCGGGCCATAGCCCGCCGCGCGCAGCAAGCGCTCGGCCTCGCGGCGGCGCTCCTCGATCGGCACGTCCGCGAATTGGTAGCGCGCGGTGCTTGGATAATTCGCGATTCCCGGCGGCACGAACGAGAACGCCGCCCGCTCGCCCGTCCGATAGATGCGCGACGCCACGAACTCGCGGTGATACGCCATCGTCAGCGCCTGGCGCACGCGAATATCGTTAAACGGCGGCTTCGTCATGTTGAAGGAGAAATAATTGCACGTGAGGTACGGCGCGACGCGCACATAGCCCGGCAGCGCCTCGCGCAATTGCTCGACCTGATTGGACGGAAAGCGCGTCGACCAACCCGCCTCGCCGCTCATCACTTTGCGCGCGGCGGCCTGCACGTCGTTCGAGGGATAAAAATAAAGATGCTCAAGCGCCACGTTCTCCGCATCGAAGAAGTTCGGATTGCGCTCCAGATGGACGATGTAGTTCGACCACCATTTCAGCAGCTTGAACGCGCCGTTCACGGCGATATTTTCCGGCTGCACCCATTCGTCGCCATATTGTTCGACGATGTGTTTCGGCACCGGATAGGCCGTGTAGTGCATCAGCAATTCCGGCAGATAGGGCGCTGGGTGCTCCAACTGAATCTCAAGCGTGAGATCATCGAGCGCACGTACGCCGACATTATCTGGCGTCATCTCGCCGGCATTCACGGCTTGCGCGTTTTTGATCGGGTAAAGGATCGCCGCGTATTCGGCGAGATTGGCGGGGTCGAGAATGCGGCGGAACGCGAACTCGAAGTCGTGCGCGTCGCATGCTTCGCCGTCCGACCATTGTGCTTGGCGCAGATAGAATGTCCAGGTGCGGCCGTCCTCGCTTGTTTCCCAGCGCTCGGCCATGCCGGGGATCGGCTCGGCCTTGGCGTTCTCCGTCGTCAGGCCGACGAAGAGATTGCCGATGATATTGTTCTCCCACTGGCCCGACGCCTTGTGCGGGTCGAGCGAGAGCGGTTCGCCCTGGTTGCAGATGTCGAGCGAACGGCGCGCTTTATCGAAGCCGACGATCCGGCCATTGGCGCAGGCGCCCAGGCTGGTCGCGGCCGTTAAACCACCCGCCCCCGCCAACAACGCCCGCCGGCTGGTCCAGAAAGCCGCCATTCGATCCTCTCCGCGTGAGCCAGGCGCCGAGCCCGGCTGACAAAAGTTTCAGGCAGTCTAGGATGATCCGGCTTCGGACGGGAGGGGACTTTATGCGCGTTATCTTGGCTGGCTTGTGCTTCGTCGCTTTGGCTGCGCCCGCGTTCGCGCAAGAGCGCCCCGCGACGCCCGAAGCGCTTGATCGCGTCTATGCGTGCGCGGCCGTGAATGGCGAGGCGGAGCGTCTTGCGTGTTACGACGCAGCCGTTGGCCGCCTGCGTGAAGCGCAGACAGCCGGGAACATCGTCGCGGTTGACCGGGCGCAGGCCCAGGAGATCGAACGCGACGCGTTCGGCTTTTCTCTCCCTAGCCTGCCGCGCATCTTTGGCCGCGGCGGCGATGAAGCGGCTGCGGTTGAGGTGGCGGAAATGCGCCTTGAGGTCGCCAGCGTGGCGAGCCGCAGGAACATGCCCTCCGTCTTCACGATGACGAACGGCCAAGTGTGGGTGCAAATCGACGATGAGAACGCGCGCAATGTGCGCCAGGGCGGCACGGTGACCGTGCGCCGCGCCTCCATGGGCAGCTTCCTGATGTCGGTGGACGCCGGCGGCCCAGCGATCCGTGTGCGCCGCCAGCAATAGCGGCGCTAGCGCTCTTTTGGATCGAGCGCGTCGCGCAGGCCGTCGCCCAGGAAGTTGAGCGCTAGAAGCGTGATCAGCATGGTGATCGCGGGCGTGATCAGCATCCATGGCGCATTGAGCATTTGGCGCGCGCCGTCCGAGATGAGACGGCCAAGCGAGGTCAACGGCTCCTGCACGCCAAGGCCGATGAAGCTCAGGAAGCTCTCGGCCAGGATGATCACCGGGATGTTCAGCGTGGCGAACACGACTACCGGCCCCAGCACGTTTGGCACGATGTGGCGGAAGACGATTTCCAGCGGCTTGGCGCCAGCCGCACGCGCGGCCTCGACGAATTCCTTCTTGCGCAGCGCGATGGTTTGACCGCGCACGATCCGCGCCATGGTGAGCCATTCAACCGCGCCGATGGCGCAGAAAATCAACACCAGATTGAGCAGCGGGCTATCGAACTGCACCACCGTCATCAGCACGATGACGAAGAACACGAATGGGATCGAGTAAAGCACATCGACAAAGCGCATCATCACGTCATCGACCGCGCCGCCGATGAAGCCGGCGATCGCGCCCCAGGTGACGCCGATCGTCAGCGCCACGGCGGTCGCGGCCAGGCCCACAAGCAGCGAAATGCGCAAGCCGAACAGAATGCGCGCGACCATGTCGCGGCCCTCGGTATCGGTGCCGAACAGATGCATGTTTTCGAACGTGGGCGCGATGCCGACGCGATCCTCGAAAATCGTGTCGTAGGGATGCACCCAGAGCAGCGGGCCGAACGCGGCCAGCAGCACGAGGATCGCCACCACATAAAGGCTCGCCACCGCGGCCGGATTGCGCATCAGGCGCCGGCGCGCGTCTTCCCAGAGCGAGCGGCCCTTGATCGCGCGCGGCGGCGGCGGCTCGTCGAACATCACGTCGCTCATGTGCGGGACCTCGGATCGAGCAAGCGGTACGCAAGGTCCGCCGCCAAGTTCAGCATGATGATCAGGAACGAATAGATCAGCACCACGCCCATCACGAGCGTGTAGTCGCGCTGCTGCGCGGCCAGCACGAATTGCTTGCCGATGCCCGGCAGCTGAAACACCGTTTCGATCACGAAGGAGCCAGCCATCACGCCCGCGAGCGCGGGGCCGGCGTAGGACACGATCGGCAACACGGCGATCGGCAAGGCGTGACGCCAGATCACCTGCGCTTCAGGCAGCCCCTTCGCCCGTGCAGTACGGATCGCATTGGAGCGCAGCGCTTCAATCATGGAGGCGCGCATCAGACGCGAAACGATAGCGATGATCGGCAGCGAAAGCGTGATCACGGGCAACAGCAAATAGACGAGTCCGAACTCGTCGCGGTGCAACCCTTGCGTCGGCAAGACGCCCCATTGCACGCCGAAGAAGAGCTGCATGATCGGGCCGACCACCAGCGGCGGCAGGCACACCCCGGCGATGGCGATCGCCATCACGGTGTAGTCCTGCACTTTGTTTTGCCGAAGCGCGGCCATCACGCCCAACCCGCCGCCCACCAGCAGCGCCAGCGCCATCGCGCTCAAGCCCAGGATCGCGCTCGTCGGCGCGCCTTCGGCGATGATGTCGACGACGTCCTTGTCCTTGTAGGTCATCGATGGGCCAAGATCGCCCCGCGCGAGCCCCGCCAAATAATGGCCGAGCTGCTCGTGGATCGGCAGATCGAGCTTATATTCAGCGAGCAGGCGCCGTTCTATCTCCGGCGGCATCTGCCGTTCTTTCGTGAACGGCCCGCCCGGCGCCAAGTGCATCAACACGAACGCCGCGGCGACAATGGCGAGAAGCGTGGGGATCGCGAATAGAAGGCGCCGAACGGCTTGAGCGAGCATCCCTACGTCCTGTCATCGCCGAAGCAGCGGCTACGTGAAGCGCGCGAAACCTTGCTTCCCAGACAGGCCGTGTCAACGTGGCGTCGACATGACTGAGTTCCATCGCGTTACACCGAGCTTCGCCGTCGCCGGACAGGTGACTTTGGACGATATCGCGCGGGCTGGCGCGGAAGGTTTCAAAGTGCTGGTGATCAACCGGCCCGAGGGCGAAGACCCCGATCAGCCCAAAGATGACGAAATCAGGGCAGCCGCCCAAGCGGCGGGTCTCGCATTTCACGCCCTGCCGTTTGCGGGCCCGCCGCCGCCAGCCGCCGTGGCCGCTACGGCAGAGCTTCTGGAAACGGCGCCAGGCCCTGTGCTGGCCTATTGCCGAACCGGCCGCCGCTCAATAATGGCGTGGGCGATGGCCGAGGCGCTCGCGGGCGCCAAACGGCCAGAGGAAATTATCGCGCTGGCGGCGAAGGCAGGGTACGACCTGGGCGGGGCGCGGGGGGCGCTTGAAACTCTGGCGCCAAAACCCTAGCCGGGCGGTGGCGTCAACAATATCAAAGCGGTCTTCATCAAGACGATCAGGGACAGGGCCAGCAGCACAGTGCGCACGCGATCCAACGCGAACAGGCAAAGGGTGAACACCGTCTCCATGTCGGGGCTCCTAGCAATCGGCGGGCCGCGCTCGTGACGGATGCGACGCCGCGCGTCTTCCAAACCTCCGGACGGGTTTGGCTGAAGGACTTCGAGTTCGGGCTGACAGGCTTAACCGTGCGCAAGACGGGCGCGCGCGTGCCCTATTCACCATCGGTGATCGCGCAGGTCTATGCGTGGTTTCGCTATTTCTTCGCCGCGCAAACCATCGAGCCGGCCACGCCGAGCTTCTCGATTTACTTTACGCCGGAACGGGCGCGGCCCTGGTATCTGATCTGGGCGGTCTCGCGCGCGGCTGGCGCGAAATTGGCCAAGGACGCATCGCAGGCCGATGTCGTGATGCAGTTCGAGGACGCGACCTATAGCCCCAACGATCCGCCGACGAAGCTGAAGCCCGGCGTGAAGCTGGTGAATTTCGGCTGCCGCGATGTGTCAAAAACGAACGTCGCGCGCGCCTGCCAGGCCGCGTTCGGACGCCAGCTCGCGGTCGATCCCACCACGCATGTCGGCCCGGCGGTCGAGAAATCCGAGATCAACGCCGCGCACGACGGACGCATTATCCAATGCCCCGCCCCGGCTGTTCCCGGCCGCGTCTATCAGCGCGTGATCGACAACCGGATGCCGAGCGATCTCAATTTGGTTGAGGATTTGCGTACCTCGACCGTCGGCGGCAAGCCGGTGCTCGTGTTCATCAAGCGTCGCGAGGTAACCAAGCGCTTCCTCAATACGAATGTGGATGTGCAGCTGCGCACGCCGGAGGAAATGTTCACAGCCGAGGAACTCGAACAGATTTCCGCGTTCACGCGCGAGATCGGTTTGGAATGGGGCGGCGTGGACGTGCTCCGTGACCGCACCGACGGAAAGCTCTATATCGTCGACGCAAACAAGACGGATATGGGCCCGCCGATCGGCTTGAACTTGCCCGATAAGATCGTAGCTACACGTAGGCTTTCCAAGGCGTTCCGCGAGTTCGTGCAAGGCGCTGGCGCTTGAGGTGATGCATTCATGGCGGCCAAGATCCCTTTTGTCCGCGACATGGAATTCACCTACGAGGAGCCACAGCAGGTCAGCCCGCTGATCCGCCGGCTGGTGGCGAACAATCCCGGCCCGTTCACGTTTCTTGGCACCGGCGTTTACATCATTGGCCAGGGCGACGTGGCCATCATCGATCCTGGCCCGGATAATTCCGAACATATCGAAGCCTTGCTGCGCGCCGTTGAAGGCGAGCGCGTGACGCATATTTTCGTCACCCACCGCCACATGGATCATAGCCCGGCCGCACACCCGCTCGCGCGGGCCACCGGCGCGAAAGTCTATGCGAGCAGCGAGCTGCCGCGGCCCAGCGATTGCGATGATCTGCGGCTCGAAGCCGGCGACGACAACATTTTCATGCCGGATATCGATGTGAACGATGGCGAGCGCTTCAGCGGCGCCAATTGGACGATCGAAGCAGTCTCAACCCCCGGCCACACCTCGAACCACATGGCCTACGCGCTGATCGAAGAGAACGCGCTCTTCCCAGGCGATCACATCATGGGCTGGTCCACCACCGTGATCGGCCCGCCCGACGGCGACATGACCGCCTATTTCGCCAGCCTGGAAAAGGTGCGCGACCGCGATTACGCGACGCTCTGGCCCACGCATGGCCCGCCGGTGCGCGAGGTGCGCCCGTTCGTGCAAGCTTATCTGGAGCACCGCTTGGCGCGCGAGGCGCAGGTGATCGCGCAGCTTGAAAGCGGCAAGCGCCAGATCAAGGACATGGTCTCGGAGATGTACGCCGACGTCGATAAACGGCTGCATCCCGCCGCCTGCCATTCGGTGCTGGCGCACATGATCCGCCTGGTGCAGTTGGGCCACGTCGACTGCGACGGCCCGCCATGCGTCGATAATGAATATTGGCTGAAGCGCGCCTAAAGCGTCTTTTGGACCTTAAACGCGGCTCTAGGCCCATCTCAAAGCTGGGGTCGCATTTAAGGTCCGACGCTTTAGTGCACGCGGCGGACATCTCCGTCGAACAGCTCGACGCTGACGATGCGGCCCTTCTTTCGCATGTCGCGGATTTGCCAGGCGCGCGCGCCGTGCTCGGCCTGCGCCTGCGCTGACCACGCTTGCGCCTGGAATTCGGCGATGCGCAATTCGTACGCTTCCGGCGCGCGCGTGAGGCAAACCGAATCCTCGTCAGCGGGCCGGCGGAGAAACTCGATCTGGTAACGCATTGCAGCCTCCGTCCTGCAAAACATGCGCCGGACGCCGCGCGCCGAAAATCGCCCAGGCGCGCTAGGCGGAAGGGCGTAGGAACTCGCGTTCACGAGTGAAGCGGTCGCTTAGCGCGGCATCAGGTCGAAGCGCGTGACGATCACGCCGATCGCATAGGCCAAGCTGATCAGCGTCATGACGCCGACCACGCCGCCCAAACCGCGCCAGAGGAAATAACGCATACTCATACAACCTTATATGGGGTCGCCTTGGTTCAGATAGCGCTTACGCCGGGAACAAAACGCAGTTAGCGCGGGCTTAAAGCCCGCGCCCTTACTTTGCCGATAGCCCCCGCGCACGCGGGAGCACATCGGAACGTGTCACTCCGCCGCCTGCGTGCTCGGCAATTTGTAGTCCTTGAACATTTCGCGCAGCGCCAGCTTGTTGATCTTGCCGGTGGCGCCCAGCGGGATTTTCTCGACCAACACCACGTCGTCCGGCGTCCACCATTTGGCAATCTTGCCTTCAAGGAAGGCGAGCAGCTGTTCGCGCGTGGGCTGGGCGCCCGGCTTCGGCTCGATGATCAGCAGCGGGCGCTCGTCCCACTTGGGATGCAGCACGCCGATCACGGCGGCGTTGGCCACGCCTTCGGCGCCGACAGCGATATTCTCGATATCGATCGAGCTGATCCATTCGCCGCCGGATTTGATCACATCCTTGGCGCGATCGGTGATCTGCATGACGCCGAGTTCGTCGATGGTGGCGACGTCGCCGGTATCGAAGAAGCCGCACGGCTCTAGGCATTCACCCTTCTCGTTCTTGGCGCCGGCGTTCTTGAAATAGGCGCGGGCGATCGAAGGCCCGCGCACCAGCAGGCGGCCAAAGGCTTTGCCGTCGTGCGGCTTCTCCACGCCGTCATCATCGACGATCTTCATCTCGACGGTGAACGGCGGGCGCCCCTGCTTCAGCTTGGTTTTGATCTGCGCTTCATGATCTTGCGCATAATGCTCCGGCAGCAATTTGCCGACCGAGCCCATTGGGCTCATCTCGGTCATGCCCCAGCCGTGCAGCACCTCGACGCCGTAATCTTCCTCGAACGCGCGCAGCACCGCTTCCGGCACGGCCGAGCCGCCGATGACGACGCGCTTCAGCGTGGTCGGCTTCAAATTCTGTTCGCGCAGGAAGGCCAGCAGGCCCAACCACACCGTCGGCACCGCGGCGGTGAAGGTGACCTTCTCCGT
The DNA here is from genome assembly GCA_017303355.1 of Caulobacterales bacterium. GTDB lineage: Bacteria > Pseudomonadota > Alphaproteobacteria > Caulobacterales > Aquidulcibacteraceae > Vitreimonas. Next base: position 45,022 of record JAFLCU010000019.1, read on the forward strand.
CTCAAGCAACTCATAGACGCTCGGCCCATCGAGCTTGGCGCCCGGCATGACAAGCTTGGCGCCGCACATCGGGCCGACGAACGAGATCGCCCACGCATTGGCGTGGAACATCGGCACGATCGGCATGACGACATCGCTCGCGCCGCACCCGAACACGTCCGTCTGGTTCGCGGCCATCGCATGCAGCACGTTCGAGCGGTGCGAATAGAGCACGCCCTTGGGGTCGCCGGTGGTGCCGGAGGTGTAGCAGAGGCCCGCGGCGGTGTTCTCATCGAAGCCGCCCCAAGCCGCCTCTTGCGCGTGGCCGTGGATGAAATCCTCGTACGCCACGAAGTGCGTGACCGAGGATTTCGGCGTGTGATCGCGATCGGTGAAGGCGACATAGGTTTGCACCGTCTTCAAGAGCGGCGCGATCTTCTCAACCAGCGGCGCAAACGTGGTGTCGAAGAACAGGATTTTGTCTTCGGCGTGATTGATGATCCAGGCGACCTGCTCGGGAAAGAGCCGCGGGTTCACCGTGTGTAGGATCGCGCCCATGCCCATCGCGCCGTACCAGGCTTCGAGGTGGCGCTCGGTATTCCAGGCGAGCGTGGCGACGCGGTCACCCATTTGCACGCCGCGCTCCTGCAGCGCGTTGGTGACCTGTTTGGCCCGCCGCCAGATATTGGCGTAGGTGGTGCGCGAAATCGGCCCATCGACGCTGCGCGTGACGACCTCACGGCGCGGGAAATTGGCTTTCGCGTGGTCGAGCACCCTGTCGACCGTCAGCGGCCAATCCTGCATGAGCCCGAGCATCTACGCCTCCCTACGCTTCTGTTTGGAGGCACTAAAGCAAGCCGGCTCGGACAACGCAAACGCCGCGTCAGGCGGCCTTGGCGGTTTCGCGCGCGACGGGCGGCCGGGCCGCGCCAAACGCGGCGTCGAGACGCGCCTGCAGCGCGCGGGCGTCAACACGCGACGGCGCGCCGAAGCGAAACGCCAGTCCCAGGATCGCCGGCGCGGAGAATTGCACAAAGACCGGGCGGACGACGCATTGCCGCGTAGGCTCCGGCCAAAGCGAGGCGATCATGGCGGTGCGCTGGTGTGGCAGCGCGCTGCGGTCGAGATGTTCGCGCGTGGCGTCGTCGAACGCGGGCACGAGGCGCTTCTCATGCTCGGGCGGCTTGGTCGGCATCGCCCGCAGCGCAAGCGCCGTCATCGCCCTGTCGAAGCCGCGCACCGATGCGCCTCCATGCGTTCGGAAGAGGCTCTATCTCGGCGCGTGGCGCTGAAAGAAAAGTTAAGGGTAGAGCCTCGATTTCGACCACGCCCGCCCCGGCGCGTCACGCGTGAACGCGAGCCGGTCATGCAGGCGGAACGGGCGATCGCGCCAGAACTCTATCGCCAGCGGAACGATCCGATAGCCGCGCCAATATTCCGGACGCGGCACCTCGCCCAAACCGTATTTGGCCGCGTATTCGGCAATGCGCTTTTCCAGCGCCAAACGATCTTCGAGCGGGCGCGATTGCTGGCTCGCCCACGCGCCCAGTCGCGCCCCGCGATCGCGGCTTTGGAAATACGCATCAGCCTCCGCGTCGGAGACTTTCTCGACGAGACCGCGCACGCGCACCTGGCGGCGCAAGCTCTTCCAATGCATCACGAATGCGGCGCGTGGATTGGCTTCGAGTTGGCGTCCCTTGGCGCTTTCGGCGCTGGAGTAAAAGACGAATCCAGCCGCATCGAAGCTCTTCAACAGCACCATGCGCACGTCCGGGAAGCCGGATGCATCAGCGGTCGCCAGCGCCATGCCGTTCGGATCGTTCGGCTCCTTGGCCTTCGCCTCCTTGAACCAGCTTTCGAACAGCTGAAACGGCTCACTCTCGGCAAACAACGCGGCGTCGTCCGCCGACGGCGGCGCGTTTGGGTCGTATTTCGGCGACGGAGGGATCAGGTCATCGCTGGACACAGAGGCTGGTCTCCAAATGGCTCGCCTTCATGTAGCACGGCGCGGGCCTATGTGCTCGTCTCGGCGGCAAAGTCGGCGGCGTTGCCTGAACCGGCGCTGTGTGCCACTGACGGCGCACGATGTCGCACAACACGTTCGGCCACCTTTTCCGCGTCACGACTTGGGGCGAAAGCCACGGGGCGGCGTTGGGCTGCGTGGTTGACGGCTGCCCGCCGAACCTGCCGCTGAGCGCGGCGGACATTCAATACTGGCTGAACCGGCGCAAGCCGGGCACGAGCCGCTTCGTCACGCAACGGCGCGAAGCCGACGAAGTGAAAATCCTCTCTGGCGTGTTTGAGGACGATCGCACCGAGGGCCAAGTCACGACCGGCGCGCCGATCTCGCTGCTGATCGAAAATACCGATCAGCGCAGCAAGGACTACAACGACATTCGCGATCTCTATCGCCCCGGCCACGCCGACTACGTTTACGACGCCAAGTACGGCGTGCGCGATTATCGCGGCGGCGGGCGTTCATCGGCGCGTGAGACGTCCGCGCGCGTCGCCGCTGGCGCGGTGGCGCGGCGTGTGTTGGGCGAGGACGTGGTCATTCGCGCGGCGCTGGTTCAGGTCGGCAAGATTAAAATCGATCGCGCGCGCTGGGATTGGAACGAGGTCGAGAACAATCCGTTCTGGTCGCCCGATGCGGAAGCCGCCCAGCAATGGGAAGCGCTGCTCGACGCCACGCGCAGGGACGGCAATTCCGTCGGCGCGGTGCTGGAGGTGGAAGCCACGGGCGCCCCCGCAGGCTGGGGCGCGCCGATCTACGGCAAGTTGGACGCCGAGATCGCGGCCGCACTGATGAGCATCAATGCCGTGAAGGGCGTCGAGATCGGCGCGGGCTTCGAAGCGGCTGAACTCACCGGCGTCGAAAACGCCGACGAGATGCGCGCCGGCAATGACGGCAAGCCGGTGTTTCTCTCCAATCATTCCGGCGGCATCCTGGGCGGCATTTCCACCGGGCAGACCATCGTCGCTCGCTTCGCGGTGAAGCCGACCTCCTCGATCACCACCCCGCGCCGCTCCATCACCAAGGACGGCGCGAATACGGATGTGATCACCACCGGCCGTCATGACCCATGCGTCGGCATTCGCGCGGCGCCCGTGGCGGAAGCCATGCTGGCCTGCGTGCTGGCCGACGCGAAGCTGCGCCATCGCGGCCAGATCGGCGGTTAGTCGCGCTCACGCGCCGCGCGAATCCGATTCAACAGCATGATTTGGAAGAATTTATCGTGCGTCAGCCGGCGCGCGAGAAGCTCGGTCTCGCCCTCCTTCACGAGTTCAGCGCACACCCCATCCCAGTCGGCGTAACGGCCGGTGTCGGCCAGTTCGTAGGCGCGGGACCTTAAAGGCGCGAGAGAATCTTCGTTCGACATTGGCTAATGCGCCGAACGCGCGTAAAAAGAGAACAGTTCCGGCGCTTTGCGCCTGGGAATCAGTGCGGGCGGGCTACCTATGATCGAGCGTTTAGACCTTATCGGCCGCGCCGCGGCGCTTGAGGTTCAAGATGCGTTCAAACGCGTCGGCAAGCGCGCGCGCCGCATCTGGCGCGATCCGGCCAAGCGCGATCGGGTGAAAGCCCATCTCGCGTTCGTGCTGATCTTCGGCTTCGTCGTCTCTAGCGTCGATTATCTCATCACCGGCGGCCCCGACTGGAACCCCACAGGCGAAGCCTACGCAATGGAAATGCCCGGCCCGCGCAACTACGCGGCGCCAACGCGCGCGGAACCGACCAATCTGGCGGCGACGACCGAAGAGCAAGCGGCGCTGATCGAAGAAATCGATTACAGTTTCACCGCCGAAACCTTGCTTGGCGGCCTGGAGACGGTGCTGGCCAACAGCGCGCCGATCACGTTCGAGGGCAAGCCGGGCGCGGAAAACGCGCAACAAGCGATCGTCCCGTCAAAGGCTGGCTGATTACAGCTCTTTCCAGGAACTGGCCGTGAGCCGATCCGTTTCTCGCACGGAGAGACGGAGATGTTGGACTCAAACCCCATTCTGCGTGAACGCCTGCTCGCGATCGCCGCGTTTGGCGCGATCGCCATCGGCAGCGCTACGGCCGTCGATACGATGGTTACCGGCGGCTTTGATTTTCCGGTCGCGCGCGATGCGGCGCACAACGCGAGCGCGCCGGTGTTGGCGATGGCCGACGGCTGGACCGTGACGCCGCGCGCCGAACCGGTATCCTGGATCGCCGATCCCCCGCCCACGGAAGATGCGCCAGCGAACGACGCTCTCGACGGCGGCGCATTGGCCGAGGCGGCGCCAACAGAGCCGACGGAAGCGGAAATCTATGAAGAGATCCGCGCGCTCTATGAAGACGCCGAGCCGGCGCCCGAGGATAACGCCATCACCGCCGAAGATGCCGAGCCGTTCGAGGGCAAAGTTGCTAGCGCTTACGAAAGCGCATCACCTTGGTGAGAAAGGCGAACTGTGTTTCCTCCAGCTCCAAGCCAGCTTCCGCGAACATCGCGGTGAAATCTTCGCCGAGGTACGAGCCGTAATATGGCTCGTGAAATCCAATCGGGAAATATTCCAGCATGCGGTCGAGATCGGCCGCGTCGCCAGTCTGGATCGAATCCGCCAACACCAACGCACCGCCCGGCTTCAGCACGCGCGTTATCTCACGCGCCGCATCCCGGCGCACACGCGGCGGCAATTCGTGGAAGAGATAGACGCATGTGATCGCATCAAACACGCCATCATCGAACGGCGCCTGCTCCACCGCGCCATTGACGATCTCCACTTGCGGCCAATCCCGCAAGCGCTCGCGCGCTTCGGCGCAATAGGCCGGCGACAGATCGAGGCCCGTGAGCGGCAAGCGCGGATAGGCTCCCAGCACTTGGCGCATGAAACGGCCATTGCCGCACGCCAAGTCCAGCACGCGTAAGCGGCGCTGATCCACGCCTTTGATCGCGCGCGCGAGTGAGCCAAGCGCGATGCGCCGCATCGCATCCGCGGCGCCGCCGAACAGAATTTCGACCTGCGTGTCGTAAAGCTTGGCGCTCTCCTCGGAGAGCCAGCCGCCGGTCTGGTAGTGAAAGTTCTGCAAATAATAGGTCGGGTAGCGGCCCGCGTCCGCCGCGCTCTCGCGCACTTGATCTCGCACCTCGACACCGTCCCGCTCTAAGCGGCGCTGATCGACGCGCGGCAGATCGCGAAAGAAATTCACCGAACTCCGCATCGCCGCGATGGCGCGATCCAGGCGCACGTCGTTGGGCGCGGGATAAAGCCCCGCTTCAATGTTGGCGCGATCCTTCGCGAACAAATCCAGGAACGCGGCGCGGATGCGCGCGGGGTCGCCTTCGGTTGCTTGCGGTTTGAACTTTGGCTCGCCGGGGCGGTCGAACGGACCGGAGATGCGGCGCGCCAGCAGATATTGGCCCAGATACCACGCCACGCGCGCGCCTTGGGCGGCGGCGTAACGGGCGCGGCCAATATCGCGCTTCAAGCTCATGGGTGGAAATATTAGTCAGCTTTGCTTGCCCGTCGAGACGACGTTTTGCCCCGCTTTTTCGGCGGTTCGTTCAAGGGTTCCGGCCATTGGATGATGCGCCTCATCAGGCCGGGCGTTTTTAAGCGCCCTTCTGGGCGCGTTTTGTTGCGTGCGGAGGCGTTGGCTTCGTGCACCGTCTCAAAGCTGCCGGAGATCAGCGGGTGCCACCAATAAAGTTCGCGCCCCTCGACCACGAGGCGATAGGCGCAGGTGCCCGGCAACCAATCGAGCTTTGGCACATTCTTCGGCGTCAGCTTCACGCAATCGGGCACGAATTTCTTGCGGTTGGCGTAGTCGCTGCACTGGCACGCGGCGGTGTCGAACATCTTGCACGATACGTCGGTGCGATAGAGTTCGCCGGAATCGGCGTCCTCCAGGCTGATCACGCAGCATTTGCTGCAACGGTCGCAGAGCGCTTCCCACTCCGCTTCGTTCATTTGCGCGAGCGTTTTCGTCTTCCAGAATTCCGGCGCGATCGTTTCCGGCTCGGCGGCGAGCTTCTTCGCTTTGTGATCGAGCAGCGTGATCTTCTTCATCGCTCGAACGCCCCCACGATTTCGACATGCGGGCTCCAGCGGAATTGATCGACCGGCGTGAGCTTGGTCAGCGTGAAGCCGTGCTCGACAAGCACTTTGATGTCACGCGCGAACGATGACGCGTCGCATGAAACGTAAGCCAGTTTGCGGATGGGCGCGCGCGCGATCTGTTCGGCCTGCAAGCGCGCGCCGGAGCGCGGCGGGTCCATCACGGCGCCATCGAATTTCTTCATCTCCAAACTCGAAATCGGCGTGCGCAGCAGATCGCGGCGCAGTGTGCTGACCTCCTTCAGCGCGCCGCCCGCGCCATCGGACGCCTTCTTCAACGCCGCCAGCATCTCCGCATCGGCTTCCGAGGCCGTGACCTCCGCGTGCTCGGCGATGCGTAGCGCGAAAGTGCCAATGCCCGAGAAGAGATCGATCACGCGTTGGGCGCCGCCGAGCGCTTCAAGCGTGAGACGCGCCAAAGTTTCCTCGCCGAGCGCGGTCGGTTGCAGGAACGCCGCTGGCGGCGGCGCGACCATGGTGCGCCCCATGCGCAGCAAGGGTTTAGCGCGTTCAACGATCGGTTCGCCATCGATGGAGAGGCGCGCGAGATCGAGCCGTGCCGCCTCCGCGCTCAACGCCTCCAACGCGGCGCGATGCAGCAGCTCCGCGCGGCCCGCGCCCTTGATCGCGACATCGATGCCAGTGCTTGTCTCCAGGCAATGGATCGTGATCTCGCCGCGCGCGGGCAACGCCATTTCAGCGAGTGGCCCAAGCTTCAGCGCGAGCGCTTCAAGCGCCGGCGTGAGCACCGGGCATTGACTGATCGGCGTGAGCTTGGCGCCGCCGCGCTCAATGAAGCCGACGCGAACTTGGCCGCCGAGGCGCGCCGCGTGAAACGCCGCGCGCCGGCGGCCCGCGCCCCAGGCGGCGATGATCGGCTCGACCGGTGCGTTGGCGAAACCGCGTTTGGCCATGGCGTCGACGACCAGGCCCCGCTTCCAGTCGAGATACGCCTCCTCGCGCCAGTGCTGCAGCTGGCAGCCGCCGCAGCGGCCAAAGTGCCGGCACGCCGGCGCCTGACGCTCGGCGCTGGCCTCCAGCAGCTCCAGCACCTCGGCGCGTTCACCCGCTACCCGCGCCCGCACGCGCTCGCCCGGCAATGCGAAGGGTGCATAGACTGCCCCCGCGCCGCCTTCGGCGATGGCGTCGCCTCGGGCGCCAATCGTTGAAATCGTGAGGATTTTCTCCTCCACGCTGGGCAATGGGCGGCCCGCGGCCGGATTTGGCCGTGCCCTGGAATGGCGGTTCATTCGCTTCATGCGCCGTTCAGATTGCCTCTGTTTAGTTCCGAGCCGACAGACAGGAGCGCATCATGCGAGGTCAAGCTTTCGTCGCCGCCACGGCCATGGCCGCAGCCCTAATGGGCTTGGCCCAACCGGCCGCCGCGCAGCAATACCCCACCTACCATGATGAGCACGTCGCCAACCAGCAACAGTGCCAGCAATCGCGCAACAACCGCACCGTCACCGGCGCCGTGATCGGCGGCATCGCCGGGGCGCTGCTTGGCCGTGAGGTGGCCGATCGCGGCGTGCGCGGCGAAGGCGCTCTGCTTGGCGCGGTGGTCGGCGCGACCGCTGGCGGCGCCATCGGGCGCACTTCGGCGCAATGCGCGCAAGTTCCGCAAGGCTCGTACGATCCCTATTACGGCCAATCGTACCAGTACAATCAGCAAGACCCGTATCGTTCGGATGATAGCGGCCTCGAAGGCGGCCCGTATCGTCAATCGGGCTATCGCGACGACGATTACAACCGCGATTGCCGCATGGGCGAGCAGATCACGCGCGACCCGTACGGCCGCGAATATCGCGAGCAAGTCATGATGTGCCGCGGTTCGGACGGCGTGTGGCGCCCCGATTACTAAGCTTACCCTCCTCCATAGTACGAACCCTCGTACGCTTGCCTGGCCCCGGTGCGACAAACGCCGGGGCCATTTCTTTTAGCGGCGAAAATGCGCGAGCAATTCGAGATTGCCGTCGCCGCCACGGATCGGTGAATCGATCGCCGCGACAAGGCGAAAATGCTCCAGCCCATCAAGCGATGCGATCGCCGCTTGCGCCGCCGTGCGCGCGACCTCCTGCTTCAGTACGCCGCCATGGCCTGGGCCGGATTCGAATTGCGGTTTGATCAGAGTGACGAGATCGGCATGCGGGGCGGACAGCGCAAGGGGCGCCGCCAACACTTTCGCCGCGCCAATGAAGCTCGCGTCACAAACGATGAGCGTTGGCGCTTCGGCGATCTGTTCGCGCGTGAGCGTGCGGGCGTCGGTGCGTTCGAGTGAGACGACACGCGGATCGTCGCGCAAGCGTGCGTGCAATTGCCCCTGGCCCACGTCGACCGCATAGACGCGCGCGGCGCCGCGGCTGAGCAGCACGTCGGTGAAGCCGCCGGTGGAAGCGCCGACATCCAGGCACACGCGCCCGCGCGGATCGACCCCGAAAGCATCCAAAGCGGCGGCAAGCTTCACGCCCCCGCGCGACACCCAAGGATGCGGCGGCGTGACTTCAAGCTGGGCGCCCTCGGCGATCAGATCGGACGGCTTCTCCACAGCCACGCCATCGGCCAGCACCCCGCCCGCTTCGATCGCGGCGCGCGCCTTGGCGCGGCTCTCCACGAGGCCGCGGGCCACGAGCAAGAGATCGGCGCGAAGGCGGGACATGAGCTCTCGTGCCGCCCGATTGCCCCAGAGGCAAGCCTTGATCGCCGGCTCGGTACGGGCAAGGCTAGGCGCAATACGAGGGAGAAAACGCAATGGGATTTTCGCGCCGCGCCTTGATCGCGAACGCCGCCGCACTGAGCGCCATGGCCGCCGGGTGCGCGAACACCGAGACGCCTGAGCCGGCGCCCGCGCCGAGCGACGCGTTGGGCGATTCCGACGCGACGGGGGTCGCGGCCCGGATTCGCGCCGGCGAGATCACCGCGCAGGAAGCGCTGGAGGCCGCGATCGCGCGCAGCGCGCGCGTGAACCCTGAACTCAATTTCGTGGCGACGCCGATGCTCGAATATGGTCGTGCGCGCGCGGGCGAGCGCTTGGGCGGACCGTTCGCGGGCGTGCCGACCTTGATCAAGGATCTGATGCCGATGGTCGGTCAGCCGACCAAGTACGGCAGCCGCGCCTTCGCGCGTTACGTGCCGACCGAACAGCCGCCTTATATGGACGCGCTGTTGGCCGCGGGCCTGGTGCCGTTCGGCAAATCGACAACGCCTGAGTTCGGTTTGACGGCGACGACCGAAACGCTGATCGGCGGCGCGACGCACAATCCGTGGGACACGTCGCGTTCGTCCGGCGGCTCGTCGGGCGGCGCCGCCGTCGCGGTGGCGGCGCGCGTCGTACCGGTAGCGCATGCGAGCGACGGCGGCGGCTCGATCCGCATTCCAGCGTCGTGCAACGGTCTCTTTGGTTTGAAGCCCTCGCGCGGGCGCAGCGTCGCGGGCGGGCGCCCCGATAGCGGCGTCGATATCTCCGTGAACGGGTGCGTGAGCCGCAGCGTGCGCGACACCGCCGCCTGGCTTGCCGCGACCGAACAGACCGGCGCCAATCCGACCTTCGCGCCGGTGGGCGTGGTGAGCGGCCCCAGCACGCAACGCTTGCGCATCGTGATGGATATTCCGAACGCGCTCGGCAACGCGCCCGATCCGGAAGTGCGCGCGGCTGTCGAAGCGGCGGCGGAACTCTGCCGTTCGCTTGGACACGAAGTGCGCGAGGAGCGCGCCGCGATCAACGGGCGCCAGTTCAGCGATGATTTCACGCTGCTCTGGGCGGCGGGCGCGGCGGAAGTGGTGGCGCTGGTGCAGTCCCAAGCGCCCGGCGCGCCGCTCGACCAATTGCTTGAGCCGTTGACGATCGATCTGGCCGCGCACGCCACGCAGCAAGGTCCCGAAGCGCTGCAAGCGGCGGTGATCCGCTTGCGCGCGGTGGAGGCGCAATACGCCGCCATGTTCGAGAACCGCGACATCTATCTGACGCCGGTGCTGGGCAAGCCGCCGGTGCCGCTCGGCCAAATCGGCGGCCCCCAAGGCATCGCCGTGTTCGAGACCCTGCCCGATTATGTGGGCTACACCCCGCTCCAGAACGTGGCCGGCACACCGGCCATGAGCGTGCCGCTCGGCTGGTCTTCCGGCGGGCTGCCGATCGGCATCCATTTCTCGGCCGCAAAGGGCCAGGAACGGCGCCTGTTGGAGCTGGCGTATGAGCTGGAACAGGCTAGACCATGGGCGTCGCGGCGCCCGGGTGTGAACGCTGGCTAGAGCCTGCTCCACACTCCCGCCGCGTTTGAAGGTTACGGCCCCGCCCATGAAGATCCGCTCGTTTGCCTGCGCCCTGGCGTTCGCTTTGGCCGCGGCCCTGCCAGCCGCGGCGCAGCAGCCGCGCACGCCCGCTCAACAACCGCGCCAGGGCGAACCCGTGCGCGGCGAAGATTGGTATCGCGGCCAGTTGGTCGAACTCGCCGAGGTGCTGGGCGGGGCGCATTATCTGCGCATCATCTGCGACGGACGCGGCGACCAACGCTGGCGCGACGCCATGCGCGGCGTGATCGAACGCGAGCCGGAATATAACGGCATCCTCGTGGAAGGCTTCAATCGCGGCTATCGCAACGAGGAAGCGCGCTTCCCGGTTTGCGATCAGACCACGCGCCAGATGGAAGCCGAATTGCGCGCGCGCGGCGTACGCGTCTCGCAAGGCTTGAGCGCCCGGCACGCCGATTGATGGCAGACGCCGACCCCGACAAGAAAAGCCGCGCGCTGGCGCTGGTGCTCGACGCTTGGGACAAGGCCTTGCAGGAAGGCGCCGAACCCGAGGTGATCGCCTCGGTCGCGATCTATGCGGCGCTCGCCGACATGGTGGATCATCACGGCGAAGACGCCGTGGCCGAATTTTGCGCCACGCTGCCGGATCGCATCCGGCGCGGCGAGTTCACACTGAAGCACGATTGAGCGGTTGCCAGCTTTGATCCAACGCGCCCAAAGCCAATGAGCCCAGCGGACACATTCAATCGGATCGCGCGCGACCTCGTTGGTATGCAGGTGAGCCACGTTTGGCGCGGATATGGCTCCGCCATCTTCGTGGAATTTGGTGCACTCACCCAGGGGCGCGCTCGATCGGACGGATCGCCAAGCATCCCAAAGGGGGAGCTTACAGTCAGCATTGAGTGGAGCTGGCGCATTGAAGACGCCACATCCATCATCTGCGGCAGCTGGAGCGAAGAGGAGCTTTGGACGCCCGCCTTCGACTTGATCCGAAGTTCACACGTCACTGGACTGACCTCATTTGGTCGCTTGCCCGAAATCGATCTAGCGCTGAGTGAGGGCCGTCACTTGGTTTCGTTCATGACCGCTGAGGGGCAGCCCAATTGGGCGGTTACCGATCGCCGCTCAACGCCGCATACCTGGATAACAGTGCGCCAAGGAGTCCTATTCGAGGATGATGGCAGCACCCCGCCGGATTAAAACCTCACCGCGTCGCCCAGATCTGCTCCAGCCATTCGCGTTCGGGCATGCCTGGTTCGCGATAGCCGCTGCGGGCTAAGAATAAGTGGCGCGCGATTTCGGCTTGGCGTTCGATATTGTAGGCGGCGAACTTGGCGCCCGCTGTGGGCTTGTAGCGATAGGCGGCCTTGCCAAGCGCCTTGAGCTTGGCGCCGGCGAGCACAATGCCGCGCGCGGCCTGCCAGACATGCGCCAATTCGTGCACGAGCCAGCCCTGCTCATCGATCGAGCTTTCGGCGAAATCGCGGGCGGCGCGCCAGTGCGAAAACACGATCGTGCGCCCGCGCGGCACCATCGCGCCGAAGCCCAGTTTCGGCGCTTGCATCACCCGCACGCGCAGCCAATCGATCTCGTCGCCAAAGACGACGCGGCCGATTTTGATCTCGCCGGGGGTCAGCGCGCGCCGGCGCCAGAGGGGCATGTGGGCTTCCGCCATGGCCCTATTCTGCCCGCGAGTGCGGCGAAAAAGAAGCGGCCTGGCGGGAGAGCCAGGCCGCTGAAGAGGCGCGCCATGGGAGTAAAGCGGGGCGCGCCGCTGGGAACTTGCTGGGACGCGCGATTATGGCGTGCGCGTAATTTCGTATTCGCCGGTTTGGGTACGGGTGTCGCCGTCGCGATCGGTGATCGAGCGGGTGATCACGCCCGTGCCGTCGCCATTGCCGACGCGCTCGCGATCCATCGAACGGATCGTGCCGTCGGCGAAGGTCGTGTCGCGCGAGACGATGGCGCCATTTTCCGTGCGCGTACGAGTTTGGTTCCAGCTGGTTTGATCGCCGTTGCGCGCGGTGACGACGCCGGAGGATGCGCACGAACCATTCGCGCATGAAGCGCTCGATGCGCGATTGATCGACGCGCCGTCTTCAAAGGTGGCGGACGAATTCACGCTGCGCACACCGTCCTCACGCGTGACATCGCGCTGATAATCGATTTGGCCGGCGTGCGTGGTGTTGATGTCGCCGCTGACGCTATGACCGTTTTCAGTTTGCGTGCGCGTGAAATCGCCAGTTTGGACACGGGTTTCGCCGTTGCGGCCGGTGACCTCGCGCGACGCGGAGTACGCACCCTCGCCCGTGCGCAGCACATCGGTATCGACGCTGCGCTGATCGCCATTCGCGTACCTAGTGGTGCGATCGTGCGTGTATGTGCCGCTCTCGCGGCTCCAGGCGCGATCGTCATGCGTGGCGCGCGTGCGCCCGTTGGGGCCGGTGATGTTTGTGTCGCGCGCACGCTGGCCGCGTTCACGCGTAGTTTCCGCCGCGCCGCGCTGGGTGGCGGCCGCGCCTTGCGCGCGGCGTGTGCGCGCGTCGGCGTCGGCGAACGCGGCGGAGACGGTCAGCGCCGTCATGGCGATGGCGGCGATGGCCGCGGCATTCTTGTTCAGGCGCATGGGTCCCTCTTGGGTCAGCATTGTCCTCGCTGCCTTACAAACGGGAGCGCGCGCCAAGTCCGTCGCGACAAATTGGGTTAAAACCGCTACACTCGCGCCCATGGCGGCGGTGTTTGAAATCGTGGTGGATCGAATCGAGACATTGGCGCTCGACGCGGTGGTGAACGCGGCCAATCGCCAGCTGATGCCGGGCACGGGCGTGGATGGCGCGCTGCGCCGCGCGGCCGGCCCGGAACTCACGCGCCACACCGCGACGCTGCCGCCGCTCGATGTGGGCGAGGCAGTGATCACGCCGGGCTTTGGCTTGCCGGCGCGCTTTGTCATTCACACGGCCGCACCCGTGTGGACGAGCGAAGGCGCCGAGGGTGAGAAGGTCGCGGGGCTGGCGAAATGCTACATGTCGTCGATCAAGATGGCGGCGTCGCGCGCGTTCAGGTCGATCGCGTTTCCGTGCCTGGGCACCGGCAATTATGGCTGGCCGCGCGGCTTTGCCTGCGCGATCGCGGTGGCGGCGTGCGAGCAAGCGCTGGAGCACGCGCCAAGTCTGGAGCGCGTCGTGTTCTGCTGCTTCACTGAAGATGACGCTGAGATTTATCGGGCGGGCTTGGGAGTGAGTTAGACGCAGTCAAACTCAGGCCGCCGCGCCTGTGAAGCGCCACGCGAGCTTAGCGCCGGCGTGGAAGGGCACGATCTCCGTTCCGCCGGCGCTGATGCGGCCAGGTACGGCTTGAGAGTCGCGTACGAGCGTTATGCGCTCTTCGTTCAGAGGCAGCCCATAGAAGCGCGGCCCATTCTCCGATGCGAAAGCCTCGAGGCGATCCATCGCGCCTTCTTCATCGAACACCTTCGCGTAGCTTTCGAGCGCGTACGGCGCGCAAAAGACGCCGGCGCAGCCGCAAGCCGCTTCCTTGGCGCTGACCGCGTGCGGCGCTGAATCGGTGCCGAGGAAAAATTTGGGCGATCCCGACGTGGCCGCTTTGCGCAGCGCCAAGCGGTGATGTTCACGCTTGGCGACGGGGAGGCAGTAAAAGTGCGGGCGGATGCCGCCCTCGAACATGGCGTTGCGATTATAGTCCAGATGGTGCGGCGTGATCGTCGCCGCGAGCGTGGCTGGGCCTTCGGCGACGAAATTCGCCGCCTCCTCCGTCGTGATGTGCTCCAGCACGATCTTGAGCGCGGGGAAATTGCGCACCAGCTTGGACAAGATTTTATCGATGAACACGGCTTCTCGGTCGAAAATATCGACGTGCTTTTCCGTGACCTCGCCGTGTAGCAGCAACGGCATGCCGATGCGTTGCATGGTCTCTAGGGCGGCGTGGATATTCTTAATGTCCGTCACGCCGTGGCTTGAATTGGTCGTCGCGTGCGCGGGATAGAGCTTGCACGCCGTAAACACGCCGGCGGCGAAACCGCGCTCAATCTCGGCAGCATCGATATTGTCCGTCAGGTAGCAGGTCATCAGCGGCGTGAAAGAAAGCCCCGGCTCCAGCGCCGCTAGAATGCGCGATCTGTAAGCCTCGGCCGCCGCGACCGTGGTGACTGGCGGATTGAGATTGGGCATGATGATGGCGCGCGCGAATTGCCGCGCGGTGAAATTGACCACGCCCGCGAGCATCGCGCCGTCTCTGAGATGGACGTGCCAATCGTCGGGCCGGCGCATCACGAACGTGCTCATCTCAGACCCCCGGCGTGCAAAAGCTCAAGTGCTGCCGCTTCAACAGCATCGATGCTGACATCCTCCATCGCGCCCTGCCCGTCCAGCTCCGGCTGTGCTGCGATGTCTTCCAAGGAGCGGCCGCGCAACGTGCGGGTGCGCGGGCCATAGGGGGCGCGAACACGCTCGTCGGTGGGGCCGAACAGCGTCAGCGTGGGCGCGCCCATGGCGGCGGCGATATGGGTAAGCGCGTTGTCGTTGCCGATGCAGATGGTGGCGCGCTCCATGAGCGCGGCGGCGGCGAGCAGATCGAGCCCGGCGGCGCTGAGATCGGCGGCGGCGACGCCGTCCGCATCGAGGCTGGAGGCGATCGCGCGCGTGAGTTCGCC
>JAFLCU010000002.1:0-52500 GCA_017303355.1 Caulobacterales bacterium
GGCCGGCCTGCGTGGCGCATCGCCCGCGACGGCCGCCTGCAGCCGCCGCGCCACCGCCATCGCATCGCCGTTCCACGCCATCGCATCCTTGCCGCGGATCAGCGGCAGCTTGGAGAGATCCGGCTTGCCCGCGATCAGCGGTACGACCTTCTTCTGGCCCGACACCTCCAGCGACAAGGCCGTGTTCACCTCCACGATCGGCCATTCCTTGGCGACCGAGGTCGGCGAGATGATCGCCAGCACCGTCCGCGCCGAACCAAGCGCTGTATTGATCTTCTGCGTAAAGCTCTGGCCCCAGCCGATATGCGCCTCGTCAAGGAAGGCCTTCAGCCCGAGTTTGGCGCACGCCTCGAAGACCGGCCGCGCGATCTGGTCCTTATCCTCGCTGGCGTGGCTGATGAACACGTCATAATCGTCCGCGCCAAACACCATCTGGCGGATGAAGCGCGACGGGTTCGGATCAAGCTCCAGCACCTTGGCGCAGAGATTGAGGAAAAGCGCGTCGTCGCTGCCGCGCACCATCTTCAAAAACGCCAGCTGCCCGTAAACGACATTGCGATACGCGCGATCGAAGTTCGCCGGCAGGTTCAGCATGCCGCGATGCTGCAGATAATGATCGCGCGCGGCGGCTTCGATGCCGAATTTCTCCCACGCATGCAGCATCGCGCGAATGCGCCGGATGCGCTTGCGCGTTACGTTCGGCTTGCTGTTGACGTTCAGCCCCGTAACGCTCTGGCGCTGATCGCGCTTTTGCAGGCGCACCTTGCGGTGATTGATGGCAAAGCCGCTGGCGATCACCGCCCGCTCCAGCGCCTCGCCCGCGCGCACGCCCACGCCGCCATCTTCGCCGCGCGACGTCACCGCGATCGCCGGCGGAAATTGAGGCTGATTGGTGGAGAACGTGATGTCGTCGGCGTAACGCGAATAGCGGACGCCATTCTCCTTCGCCAAGCGCGCCAGGCTCCGATCCAATTGCGCGGAGATAAAATTGGAAAGCGGCGGCGAGGTCGGCGCGCCTTGCGGCAGACCGTTGCGATACGTGCAAAGTTGCGCAAACACCGAAGCCGCCGCCGGCCCAAGCTTGAAAGGCGCGGCCATGAACAGCCCGCGCACGCGGCCGAAATTGATCGTCGGGAAGAAATTCTCCAGATCGACGTTCAGCACGAAGCGCTGGCCCACATGCAGCCGCGCATTGCTGAGAATGCTGCGCTCCTTGATGAAGCCGTGCGCTGCGGGATGCGCGTCGTACAAATCCTGCAGCACCTGCGCGAGCTTTTCCTGCGCTTCGCGGATGACGCCGTGCGGCGCATAGATTTGCCGCATGCCGCCCGTGCGCTTGGGAATTTCAAAGGCGCGATAGCGCTGCGCATCTTCCGCTCGATAGAGCGCGTGCGTCAGCTTGCCGAACGAAACGCCAAGATATTCCGCCGCATCACGCGCGGTGACGACCGGGCGCCCGTTCGCGAACCGAAGGCCTTCTGCTTCATCAACGGGCGAAATAGGCATCCCATCCCTCGTACCTTACGATACCCGCCCGCAGGGCTGGGTATAAAGACAGACGTTGTTTGTTCTGCCGCAGGATCGACAGCAGACGTAGAAGGACGAGATGCCTTGCCCGCAAAAAGCGCGAGCGCGCATTGTAAGTCAATGCGCGCTCGTCGACCTGTCTAGGCTTTCACAAATCCGGCTTTAGAGCCCCAGCACCATCTTCGCGATGATGTTGCGTTGGATCTCGTTGGAGCCGCCGTAGATCGAGGCTTTCCGCCAATTGTAATAGATCGGCGCAACATGGTTGGCGTAATCGGGGCCAACGGCGAATTCGTTGTTGCCGTCGCCGCGCGGGAACGGCTGGGCGTAATTGCCGATCGCTTCCATCGTCAGCTCGGTCAGCCGTTGCTGAATTTCCGTGCCCTTGATCTTCAGGAGCGAGCTTTCGGGGCCGGGGCCCTTGCCGGCTTGCTCGCGTGCGAGCACGCGCAATTCGGTCATCTCAAGCGCGGCCAGATCGATCTCGAGTTCGCCGAGCTTGCGCTGGAAATCCTCATCCTGGATGAGCGGCTTGCCGTCATCGCCAATTTCGGATTTCGCAATACTCTTCAAACGCTCGACATTCTTCTTCGAGCGCGCAACGCCAGCGATGCCGGCGCGTTCGTGCGCGAGCAGAAATTTGGCGCAGGTCCAGCCCTTGTTCTCTTCGTAGATGCGCTGATCGACCGGGACCTTCACGTTCTCGAGGAAAACATCGTTCACCTCATAGCCGCCATCGAGCAGCTTGATCGGCCGCACGCTGACGCCCGGTGTTTTCATATCCACCAGAATGAAGCTGATGCCTTCTTGCTGCTTCGCATTCGTATCTGTGCGGCAGAGGAAGAAACCCCAATCGGCGTGCTGGCCAAGCGTGGTCCACGTCTTCTGGCCATTGATGATGTAATGATCGCCTTCGCGCACGGCGCGCGTCTTGAGCGACGCGAGGTCAGAACCCGCGCCCGGCTCGGAATAACCCTGACACCACCACACTTCGCCCGAGAGAATACCCGGAAGGAAGCGCTGCTTCTGCTCCGGCGTGCCGAAGGTATAGATAACAGGGCCAACCATCGAGACGCCGAACGGCAGGGGCGGAATCGTTTCCGCGCGCGCGTTTTCTTCGTTCCAGATGTAGCGTTGCGTCGCCGTCCAACCGGTGCCGCCATATTCCTTCGGCCACGCCGGCGCCGACCAGCCCTTCTTGCCGAGGATTTTGTGCCAGGCGAGGAAGTCCTCCTTCGAGAGGTCTTCGCGCAGCACCTTGCCTTTCAGATGCTTGGGATAATTCTCGTCGATGAACGTGCGGACTTCATTGCGGAACGCAACTTCTTCCGGCGAAAACTCAAGATCCATGGTCCGGCCTATCGATGTGCGCGCCTGATCGCGCGCTTCGGCCGAACTATAGAGCGATGCGCGGGCCTATCAACTCAGCGTCGGGAATTGGCGTCTTTCCGCTGCGGCGCCGTGGCGGTGCGGCGCGCTGCGCTTGCTCCACGCTATCACGCTGCACGGAAGCGGCGGGGCGCGCGGCTACGCCGGCAGGCGGCGGCGCTTCGCTCGAACGGGTTTCCGTCGCGCGGCGCACCTCGTCGAGTTGGCACTCGATTTCGTTTTCGCTGGCCGCGGCGAATGGAACGGTCGCCGCTGTGATCATGCCGGCAAGAATCCAGGCTTTCATCTCACACCCTCCACGCGCCGCCCTCCCGGCGACGCGCCCTCGAACCTCAAACCGCGTTGCGCGCCGTCTCAGCGATCAGCGCCCCCGGCGCACAGGCCAAATCAGCTCCTACCTCATTCGAGGCCGTCTCTGTGTTCACAGCTTGGCGAGCGATCGCCCGGGCCTCGGCCACAGTGTCGGGCGCCTGCCGGCGCGCTTCGACGTTCAGCTGAAACTTGAGCGCATCGACATCGAGCCCAGCGCTATCTTCGTAGGCCGCGCAGCGCACAGCGCTCAGAAACTCGGAGCTGCTCATCCGCGCCCCGCCCGCGCTCACCGCGAACGGGACCGCGACCACGGCTGCGACGCTGGTGGCGACAAGAGCGAAACGCATAATCAAAACCCTCCAAAGCCGGACAAAACTGGCTCTCAAGCCCTGCCTTCGCTGAAGAGATGCAGCCGTTTAAGGTTTCGGATGCGCCATTGCGGAGAATTCAGGCTGATATCGATTTACGATATGCGCATCGAATGTCAATGCGTCTTTATCGTTTTTCGATATTTTCATTTCGGCTCATCATGGTTGATTGCTCCCGGGCCGCCGGGTTAGCTCGCTGACCCATGGAGCCGCGCCCCATTTCCAGCCCCTGCATCAAGGTCTGCGCCGTCAGCGGGCAAAACGGCCTCTGCATCGGCTGTGGCCGCACGCTGCGCGAGATCGCCAGCTGGGGCAGCCTCGATGAGCCCGCGCGTCAGGCGATCATGGCCGAGCTGCCCGGTCGCCTCGCCGCCGCCAAGGCGCCCACGCCATGAGCCGCGAAATTGGCTTGGCCATCGTCATCGTGCTGCTGGCGCTCGTTGGCGTCGCCGTCGCGCGGCCCGACCTCGTGCCGGGGGACGTCGACGTGCCGCGGCTCGTCTATCTGTTGATGGCGCTGATGCTGGCGTCCGGCGCGAGCTATGGCTTCTGGCGCTTCCGCGAGGATGGCGGCCGGGCGTTGATGGGCATCATATTCTGGGGCGTGCTGATCGTGGCGATCACCTTCGCCTACCCGTTCATCCACTAAACGCTTGGCGCAGCATGTTGAGCGCCACCAGCGCCAGCAGCACCGCGAACGCGCGCTTTAACGCTTGTTGCGGCAAGCGGTGCGCAAGCCGGGCGCCGATCGGCGCCGTGATCGCCGTCAGCAGCGCCAGCAAGACGAAGCCGGGCAGGCTCACAAAACCCAGCGACCACGGCGGCAAGCCTTCGCGGCCCCAACCAGCGACGATATAGCCAAGTGCGGCCGGCAGCGCGATCGCGGCGCCAAAGCCAGACGCCGTCGCCACCGCTTGGTGGATGGGCCGGCCGCACAACGTCATCATCGTCACGCCGAACGCGCCGCCGCCAATCCCCATCATCGCCGACAGCACGCCGATGCTGCCCGCCGTCGCCGCGCGCGCGATGCCACGCGGCAGTTCAGCAAACGCGCGCCAATTGGGATTCGAAAACCCCATCTGCAGCGCCACCAGCAAAAGCCCGCCGCCAAACACGATGAGCAGCGCTTCGGTGTTGGCTAACCCGGCCAACGCAGCGCCCACCAACGCGCCCAGCGTGATCCACGGCGCCCAGGCACGCAGCACCTCGAAATCGACAGCGCCGGCTTTCGTGTGCGTCGCCAGCGAGCGCCAAGAGGTCGAGACGATTGTGGACAGCGACGTGCCGACCGCGACATGCATGCGCACGCTCTCATCCACGCCCAGCAGCGTGAAAAGCGCATAGAGCACCGGCACGATCACGGCGCCGCCGCCAATGCCAAACAAGCCGCCGACGAAACCCGCGAACAACCCCGCGCCCGCCAAAGCCGCGACAAACCAGGCGATTTCCGCGCTCATGCGGCGCGCGCACGCGCGTGTTCGATTTCGCTCAAAGCGGCGCGGACCACGTCCGTCGCAGCGCCAGCGCGCACGCCGCGCTCCGAAAGCACACGCCGCCACGCCCGCCCGCCCGGCAAGCCATAGAACAGCCCCAGCATGTGCCGTGTCATCGCGTGCAACGCGACGCCAGCGGCGAGATTGCGCTCGATATACGGAATGTAGGCTTCGACCGCGGCTTCGCGTGTCTCATGCGGCGACGCACGACCGAAGACACGCGCATCCACATCCAGCAACACGGCCGGGTTTTGGTACGCTGCGCGGCCGAGCATGACGCCGTTCAATCTTGGATCGCCGGCGTCCTCGCCGGCAAGTCCCTTGAAGCCATCATCCGATGCGGTTGTGGGCAGTGTTGCCGACGAGGACGCCGGCGGTCCAAGTTCGGTCAGTGCGTGATCCAGATCGCGCAGGCCGCCGTTCAGAATGATCTCCAGCTGCGGTCGCTCGCGCTTCAGCTCTCGCACCAACGCGTAGTCCAGCGGCGGCACGTCACGATTTTCTTTCGGCGACAAGCCTGAAAGCCAAGCCTTGCGCGCATGCACGACAAAGCTCGTGCAGCCTTCCGCCGCGCACGCATCCACCAGCGCGAACAGCGCCTCGCGCGGCTCCTGATCGTCCACGCCGATGCGCGACTTGATCGTGACCTGCACGTTCGGCGCGGCCTCCTGCGCCGCGCGCCAAAGCCGCGCCACCAAGTCCGGCTCGCGCATGAGGCACGCGCCAAAGCGCCCCGATTGCACGCGATCGGACGGGCAGCCGATATTGAGATTGATCTCTTGATAGCCGAACTCCGCGCCGATCTTCGCCGCGCGCGCCATCTTCTCGGGATCGCTGCCGCCAAGCTGCAGCGCCACGGGCTGCTCGATCTCGGAGAAGCCCAGCAAGCGCTCGCGATCGCCATGGATGATCGCGTCAGCCGTCACCATCTCGGTGTAGAGCAGCGCATGCTTCGTAAGCGCCCGATGGAACGCCCGGCAATGCCGGTCGGTCCAATCCATCATGGGCGCAATACAGAACTTATGAGATTGATTTTTCATGTTTTTTGTTGGAACATCAGTGAACTAGATGTGCTGATTTGTGACCGCACGTTCGACCTGTGTTCCGCATTTTTCCGGGCTTTTCCAGACTGCGTGTGACCGGAGCGTGACCAGATTCGGCTTGAGGCCCTCATCAGGCGAGCAGTGGTTGCGGAGCGCAGCGTCATGGCGTCGATTGATAAGCGTCGGGGCAAATGGCGCGCCCAAGTGCGCCGCGACGGTCATAGCATCTGCAAGACCTTCCAGCGCAAGTCAGATGCGGAGGAATGGGCGCGCGAGATCGAGCGCTCAATCGACAAGCAAATCGACCCCACAACTCGTCAAGTCAGCCGTAAGGATAGCTTTGCGAGCCTGATTGACCTTCACATCAATGACCTGGGTGAAGTCGGCAAGCCGCTCCGCCGCTCCAAACGGAGTGTTCTGAACCGGCTTCGTACTGAACTCGGTGACACGCCCCTCTCTCAGCTGACCCGCGAGAAGCTTATCCAGTATGGGCGCCACCGCGCCAAGGAAGGCGCAGGCCCAGCTACCCTCGCAGTCGATATCTCCTTCACGGCGCTATCGCCGCGCCGCTCATGGCGCCATGACCTTCGGGGCTTCACGGTCGAGCGTGGATTTCCGGCGACTTCCAGCGAGCCATTCATCAAGGTCAGCGATGTCATAGACGACGCGACGCTTGCCCACTTTGAGGAACGTCGGGCCAGCGCCCTCGCGCATGCGACTCTTATTGAGCCAGCTCTTGGACATGCCGACATAGGCGGCGGCTTCTTCGACGTTGAGACGTTGCTTCTCCGACATGAAGGCAATCCCACCGCCTGAACGCCCTAGCGCGTCAGGCCAGCTCACCCTCAATCCTACGATTCGAGGCCGATTGCCACTGTCTATGATATTTTTCTATTTACTCGGGCTGCAACCGCTTTCGCCGAGCGGCCAGTGCGTTGCGTTCCCGACTGGCCTTCAAGCGCTCCTCGTCAGTGCCCGGCTTTCGCCCCCGCGTTGGCGAAGGTGGGAGAACATCACTGATTTTTTTGCCGCGAGCTTTTAGGAGTCCCGCGAGCGCAGAATAAAATCTCATGTCTTCGCGGCGGATGTCATCCCCCGCAGCTGCGCCTGCATCAACCAGCGGCTTCCATTGCTGATCGTACCATTCGATCGCGTTAACGCGCTTCAGAGTAACGGGATCGCGAACGCGGTTTTCAAACTTTGGCACGTCGCGTGGGAGTAAAGGAACTGGCACCTTCACAAGCGCGGCCGCCTCACCAATCAGCATGGCGACACGCGCCAATCGGTCAGAGGGCGTGGCTTCGAGCACGCCTGCCGTCTGCAATTCGCTGATATATCCCATCAGTACAGCGATAGTTTTGGTTCTTCCCCGCTCGTCCATTGGCTCCATGAGATCTCGGAGAATTTCCGAAATCCCGTTGAGACTAGCAGAGTTTTTACTTTCATCGTCCGTTAAATTGGTTTGGAGAAGTAAGAAAAGGCGCAGCGACCATTCACGCCGTTCGCGCAGGGCGCTTTCATGCCCAAACTCAACAACGCTTTCGCCGATTGGGATTTTCTGCGCCCATTCGGCACTGATCTTAAATGCATTCTGGACGGGATTGGGCTGTTCCTCAGAAGTACTTGGGCTGCGCGATATTGGCGACGGCTTTCCCGATAGCTTTCTGTATTGTCGTTCAATTTCGCCGGGTGCGAACCCTCCGGGCCCTGCTGGCGTGAAAACAGCTTTAAGAGGTTCATTAAAGGCGCGCCCCTTGGGCCTTGGCTCCCCCGCATCGCCTGCACGAAAGACGGGGATGCCCTGGCCCCCCGTCTCTCTGGGCAACTTGCCGCGTGCTGAATCTCCGGCTTTCCTGGCCATTCCCTAGGTTTCCAAGCGGCCCCGGCGCGATTCTCGCACCAAACAGGCTATCGTCCTATGTGGCCCAAAGCGGCCATTTCGGGCAAGCGGCCTTAGCTCCCCTGCCCGCCCCCGAACTTCTGCTTGGCGGCGTAAGCCTGAACGTACTGGGTCAGCGCCTCTTCCATAATCGCCATCATGGTTTTGTTGGTCTGGGCGTGGATCGACTTCAACCACATGAAGGTCTGCGCATCGACGTAAGCCGTCACCTTGCGCTGATCTGCGTAAGGCTTCTTTGCGCGCGCGGGCGCACGCGTCGCAACTTCCGACTCACGCTCGCGAGGCGGCTCGGTGCGCGCACGCGCCGGCTCCGGTGCGGTTTCTGGTTCATCGTCGTGAATCAAGCGGTTCTTCGTCATGCGACCTCGTCAGTGAATTTCTGAGCGAGAAACTCAAAGGGATTGTCCAAAATCTTCTTAGGCGGCGCGGCCACCTCCGGCGCCTGGTGTATCTTCGGCGTCAGGCCGGCGAGTTCGCCCTGCAGCCAATGCCACAGCGCACCGATCTCCTGCGCGTGGCGACCATCCGGCACAAGTTCCGGAGCGGTCAGACCATCGCGCAGCGCGCGCACATAGGGCTGTAACAGCGTCACTGTGACGGGCGCTTGATGGATGCCCTTACTTTCAAGGAATGCGGCGGCGTCAGTTGCGATCTGCTGACTGTTATGCGGCACCTGGTTCATCACGAAGAACGCATAAGCCTTGAGGTCGTTAACGAGCGAGACAGTCGCCTTCGCCGCATGCAGATCAAAATAACCAGGGCGCGATGGCATCAGCACGATGTCGGCAGCTTCTGCCGCGCGTGCTGCGGGGAAGTCGGCATGCGGCGGCGTGTCGATGATGACGAGGCCGAAGCCCTCGCCTTCTGCTTTCGCGATCTCTTCGCTGAGGTCGTTCGCAAACAGGCGGCGCACTTCAAGGCGCGTCTTCACCCAGTTGCCATGCTCGGCAGCAAGACGGGTGCGGTCCTTTGCCCACTGCGCGGCGCTACCTTGCGGATCGAGGTCAAGAAGCAGTGTTTGCACACCGGCATGCTGCGCGGCGACCGCGAGGTGCACGGCCAAAGTCGTCTTGCCGACGCCGCCCTTCGTAGAAACAATTGCCAGTGTATGCATGCGCCTCCGCGTGTTTCAGGTGGAACAATGCACAACAACAGAACTGTGGCGCTCTGCGCCTCTGCTCCTATGTCGCTGTGCACTTGTGATGATATGGGCATCTGGAAATCTGCATAGCCACAAATTTGCGGCGACACAGACACACAGCACCATAAGGCCAGAGTTCTGCTGTTGTGGTGTTCTGCGTTTATGGTGAGGCCGCACGGCTCAGTATCTGCACTTATGGCCTTATGGTCTTGTGGCCTTCTGCTGTTCTGGCGCCGCATCACACACATAGAGCGCCCGCAAACACGGGGCTTGCCTCAAATTGTGCTGTTCTGCTGTTGTGGCGTTATGCGCTTGTGCGCCTCTGGTGTAGCTCTCGGAGCACGGCATAAGGGTCGCGCGGATGGCGATGCGGCGGTGGGGACGGGGGCACGTTTGAGAATGCCTCATGCGCTACTGACTCACTCGATAATACGCCCGCATACGGAACTATCGGCAGCCGCGTCGCATGCGGTGCCTCAAGCGCGACCTGCTTCCAGTCCGCAGGCGGCGGTGTGCTGATGACGCCCGCGAGAAAGAGGTCTTCGAGAATGGCGTGCTTCACACCCTTGCACCGCAGGCCATTGTAGCGTGGCATGTTCCAGCTAGAGGTGACGGTCAGCGCGTAGCCGTCAGCGGGCAAAGGACCATCGCCGCTTTGTGGCGCGAGATAGGCTTTGATGTCGCGACCATAGCCGCTGAGATAAAGGCGCTGGCCTTTCCAAAGTCGCACGGACAATCCGCAGGCGGAAAGAATAGACGCGAGTTCTTCGAGCGGCGTGAAGCCATTTTTCGTATCGTGATGGCGCATATTTCTTCTTGTTGATTATTTCGCCTTACTGCAAACTTAGCCGCATGACGCCAAACAACAATAACAAGAATGGCGGTCGGCTCGACATTTCCGCGCGCGTTACGGACTCGTATCTGCCCACCGACATGAGCGCTCGAATGCGCGTCGGTGAACGAGATGCTTGCTGAACTTACGGAAGGCGCAAAGCGCAATCCGATCTGGTTCGGTGCAGTCGCGACGATCACTGGTGTGCAAGGCTTCTTCGCCTGGGAATTCTGGGGCGCGATCAGCGCTGACCCAGCGCATCAACTTGCGCTGAGGGCGCTCGGCGTCAGTTTTGTTGCAGGCGAGGTTGTCGCCCTCGACATGGCGAGCCGCGCTGACCTCAATCAAGAACACAAGCGTGCGACAGGCCTGCGAGCGCTGTGGTGCGTGCTCGCGCTCTCCACCTTCACGGCCGATATCAACGCCCTATCCGGTGTGCTGCGTGAAGGTGATGCTCCGCGCATTCAGGCGGCGGCGGCCTTTGACGCCAATCAGGCGCGCATCACCGACCTTGAAACGCGCATTGATCGCGCGGACGACCCTTTCGACAACGAACTCCTAAGCGTTACAGCCTATGACGCCGCTATCAATGGCAAGGAAGGCGAGCTTGCGACGGCCCGCGCGTCACGCGCACGCATGTGGCGGATTCTGGAGCTGCAGCGCCAGCTGACCGAACTGCAAACTGCACGCGCAGCAGCAGTGGAAGTCGCAACCTGGCAGACGGAGTTAGAACAGGAACGCCGAGCGCCCGCGACCCATGCACCGCGTCCGGAAACCGGCGCGGTCGAATTCGCGCCGTTCGCCGACATGCTCACAAGCGCCGGCCGCAAAGTTCAAGAAGTGACCGGCCAACCCCAGACGGCGTCCGTGCAGCCGGAGGACGTGCGCGCGGGCATGGCGTGGGTCGCGACCATCGCGATGAAGCTTATGCTGACCTTCGGCGTGTGGGTCGGATTGCAGCGTGGGCGAGGGAGCCAATCCCCTTCTGCGCGCGCCAATAAGCAAGTTGAGGCGCCAGAGGCGACGGATCGCGCCGCATTAACATTCATGCCGGAGGCACAACCCGCGCCGAAACTGCCAGCCGCCAAGCGCAATGCTGCCACCACCACCTTTAGCAGACGGCAAAAGCACTTCCGGCGTTGAGGACGGCGGCACCGCGTCCGTGAATCACGATAGCCTAGATGGGAATTTAGGGGTCGCGATGCTTTACAAATTCATCGGCGCTGATGATCCAGCGCTTCTCTCACAAATCTTCGACAGCATTGTTGTCGATGGGCGCGTGCGTTTCACTCCGGCGGCCCGCTTCAACGACCCGCAAGAGTTCAAGCACCGTAGCGCCTATCCTGAGGACTACGGGACGTTTGACCGCTGGCACGACACGTTTGACGTCGACCGATCGCGAGAGGATCGCAGAGAAGCGTGGCGCAACCTGACAGGCGGCGGTCGCGACTTCATCGTTGACTACGAACAACGCCTCGCCAACCTCTCACGACTGGCCGTCACCTGCTTTGCGCAAAGCGCCGACAACTTTCTCATGTGGTCACACTACAGCCGCGCCCACACGGGATTCGCTGTGATGTTCAACGACGGCGTCTTGGAACCGTTCAGGCACCACGCTGGATGGCTCTGCGATGGGCCGGTCGATTATCTGAGCGAACCGCCCGTCGTCGAATGGTTCAAAGAGCCGCCTCAGTCCGTGACGCAGAAGATCATATTCAGCAAGTCCAACCAATGGGCCTATGAGCGCGAGTTTCGTGTGGTGATGGATCAACTCGCATTGGAGGCTGGCGGGCTCGTGCGAATTCCCGTTTCCAGCATTGCCGGTGTCGTTTTAGGCGCGCGTATTGCGCCCTCCCTCCGGACCAAGGCGCTCTCCCTGAAGGCGGCACGGCCTGATTTTCGGGTTACGGAAGTCAGCCCTCGAAGGGGCGCCTACGGCATCGACATCATCGATATTGACGCCAATTCGACGCGCTTGTTCCGCGAAATCCTCTAGCAGACGCTAGTCGCGCTCTAGGCCCCGCTCGCGCTGCGCTTCACGCTCTGCCGCCTCGCGTGCATGCTCTCGTGCGCTCTCCTGCCGTTCTTCGCGCGGCGTCTTCGGGCGGTCTAGGTTCAAGGGCGCGCGCGGGAGTGGGGACGGGGTCGCCGCGTAATCGAGCACGGAATCCTTCTGGCGATCGCGTGACAGCAAGCGCAGCAACATCTCGTCCGTGTCGAACTCCTCGCGGTCATAGAAAAGATCAACGCGTTCGCGGTGCCGTGTCATGGCGACATAAGCCGCATGCGAGTCCAGGCCGTAAGAGCCATACACATAAGCGCGGTCCACCGTCATGCCCTGCGCCTTGTGAATAGTGAGCGCGTAGCCATGCTCCAGATAGCCATAGGTTTTCGGATCGATGGTCTTGATCGCGCCATCTTGCGCGGCAACGCGCATGACGCCGTTTCGGTCGGCCGATACAATGGTGCCGACGGCGCCGTTCTCGACGCCCAGCTCCTGATTGTTGCGGGTGAAGAGGATGCGGTCGCCGATTGCGAAGCGGCGATATTCGGGATGCTCCTGCAGCTCGCCACCGATATCATCCGTCACCGTAACAGTGACGAGGAACTCCTCCCCGAGTGCGCCCTCGGCCTGAAGCACTTCACGCAGCTCCGCATTGAGGCGCGCGGCGTCTCGGCGGCGATGGGCGAGGATGATCTGCGATCCTCCGCCTGCATCACGGTCATTCTTCCAGCGCTGCACCAGTGCAGCCATCGCCTCCTTCGCGGTTGCACTCGCGTGGAGCGCGCCTCGGTCACGATAGGCTTCAAGCGCCGCAACAGCCCGTCCGCGCGCGAAGTCATGCGTGGCGCCTCGCTGCCATTCATGGTTCTGGCGATGTACTTGCGTGAGCTTGGCCGCACCATGCCGCTGCACAATGCTCCGGAAGGCCGCGCCTGCTTCGATCGATTGCAGCTGGCGCGTGTCCCCTACCAGGACGACCTTCGCACCAACGCTTGCCGCGTGACGCAACACGGCCTCCATCTGCCGGGCGCCGATAAGACCAGCCTCGTCCACGATGAGCACATCACCCTGCTCCAGCGGCGCATAGGGACGGGGGCGCGCGAGATCTTTCAAAAGCGCGTGGATGGTCTGGGTTGGCATACCGACGCCATCGCCGAGGTCGCGGGCCACGATCTTCGACAAAGCGGCGCCGCGCACGCGATACCCTTGAGCCTCAAGCGCGCGCCTGACGGACGCCAGAAGATGGGTCTTGCCACCGCCCGCGATGCCTTCGAGCGCGGTGAGGTCGGGGCCGCTGACGATGTAGTGGGCGGCGCGTGCTTGCTCGGGCGATAGGTTCGACGTGTCGATTTTCGCGCCCTCGACACCGAGCCGCTTGGCCATCGCGTCGGCGGTTTTGGCCATCCTTACTTCGCATTCGAACATCGCGCGCGTCGTGAAGCGGTCAGGGCCTGCCATGTCCGCATGGATTTTCATGAGGCTGCTGGACGAGAGGATACGCTCCTTCAACCCGTCGAAACGCGCGTCATCTGGGTCATAGCCTGCGTGCCGATACAGGAATGCAGTAATGTCCTTTTCTGTAAACGTGGCCTGCATGCGCGAGAGCTGCTCCAGCGCCCATTCGGGATTGGCGAGCATGCGGGAGAGATTGCGTTCCTTCACCGCCTCACGGTCTTTCGTCCGCTGATCGATGATGACGCCGCTGATGGCCTTGCTCTTCGCGGGACCGACATAAGTGTCGGGCTCCAGCTCAATGTCACGGTCCTTGAAGCTGCGATGGTCCAGGCGTTTCTCGATGCCCCGCTCTTTCAGCAACTGATTGGCCATATCGGCCCAGGCTTCGCGCCATTCCTTCACGATGTCGCGACGGTTCCATTCACGCACCTTGTTGCCGAAGCCCTCGGGCTTCAACTCGCGCATCGTTAAAAGCACGTGCACATGCGGGTTGTCCCCGCCGTCGGCTGCACGCTCATTGTGATGGGCGATGGTCGCAACCATCCCCTCCTTGACGCAATGACGTTCCACAAAGGCCCTGACGAGCGCCAGACGATCCTCTGGGCTCAATTCACGCGGCAGGCTGATCTCCAGCTCACGAAAGAGCTGCGCATCCTTGCGTTTCTCGGCCGCCTCCACGCGGTTCAAGAGCGATTGGAGGTCGAACACCCAAGGCTTCGCCCCTGCCGGCGCCAGCACTTCGACATGCAGGACACCGTGACCGTTCGCGTCCAGACGCCCCTTTGCGCGGTAGTCATAAGATTGGCCCGTGAGCGGGTCGGTGAGCACGCCGCCCACGCGGTACGCCAGACCCGACGCGCTGGAGCGCCCGCCGGTTCGATACGCGGTTGCGCCGGCCGCAGAGCGCCCGCTTGATCTCCCGATCACCTTGACCCGGAAGTGGTACATCGTTTCCTTGTGTATCCAGTTGTTTTCTTGTTATTGCCTAGTATTTACTGGTATTCGCACACATCGACGCAGTCGATGTATAAGTGCACCTTTCCTCGTTACTTGCCAATGCTTTTAATCGCGGCTATGCAGAATGGGTGGCCGAACTGGATGATTCGAAGGCGAGCGAATGGGGAGACCTGGTGGTCTGCAACGCTACGCCGGACTCGATCCCGCCCCGTCGGCTGATGCGAGCGCGCCTAATGCGCGCGTGCGCGGCGAAGTTCTTGAGGCGTGTTTCGGTGCGGCGCGAGTGGAGCAGCAGAACATGGCGGACGAGGACGGAGCGGGCGAGGGACCGCCGCGTAGCAATGGTCGTCGCGCCGGCAGGCCGCGCGGCGACCCCGGCGACGGCACGAAGTCGCTCGCACGAATTGAAGAGCGTATGGTCAAGCGCGCGGATCGCACCGCGCTTCGCGATGCACTCGATCTCATCCGTCAGCAGGAATTGCTGGAGAACATCGAAGCGCGCCGTGCGCGCACACGCCAGCGGCGCTGGTACGTCATTGGTCGCGCACTTGACGAACTGATGGAAAAAGACGCCGCGCTGCGCGCGGCCGTTTTAGCGGCACTTGATCGGCACCTGACGCGGCGGGATGAACGCCAGCTCGTAGGACTCGCGATACATCCCAACACGAAATGATTGATGCATGGGGCGAGAGGGCTCATTGCCGCCCTCTCGCGCTCTCCCGCTAGGATATTGGGCCAAGGATATCGTGCAGAATTCTGCATTTGTGCGTTTCTGCGTTTGTGCATTTCTACACGTTGAAGTGCATTGAGGGGGCGAGGCGCGCAACCTCGCCCCGATGTCGCTCAGAACAACGAGAGCTGACGCGCTGCCGCCGCACGCTCCTTCCAGAGCGGCTCTTTGGCGGCCTCTTCCAGCCAAGCCAGAACGTAAGCGGCGGGACCGCCGCGCGCCTCTACGAGGCCCGGTTCGAGAAAATGCGAGCGATAGCCGGTCTCGGTGATGGGCAGCTCGGCGCGCGCGGGTTCAACGGCCATAATCGAGAGGTGGGATAGATAGTCATTCAGCCAATCCGGAACATAGCAGACTTCAATCCGTATGCCCTGCCAGGTGAACACTTCTGTCAGCGACGTTCTTGGCGCATCGAAAGTTTCTTCATCATCCGCATCGACTAGCGCACTCATGCGGCACCGCCTTTTCGCAGGCTCACCCACAGCTGATGGCCCTCGTAACAGGCAAATGTGTCGGGATCTTCGAGGCACTCGCGCTCGTATTCGTTGAGATAGACGGCGTTGAACTCCTCCCAGTCGCCGCCGTACCCCATCACCATGACGACCGCGATATTGTCGTTGTTGATGAGCGCACATAGCTCCAGAGCCCCGACGATCGCCCCGTGATTCGGCAACGGGATGACGAAGTTGCGGATGATCTCGCTCATGCCGCACCGCCTTCGGCCACACCAAGCAATTCCGACTCGACGTATTCGATACCGCAGTTGCGGTGCTTGAAAGGTCCATCGCCCTCTTCGCAAAGCACGCGCTCGGCTTCAGCCTCGGCTTCGTTGTCCGACGTGCCTTCAAGAACTATTTCCCAGACATTCCACTCGGTGAGCGTGACGCGGTAGCTGTTGAGGGGCGCGCTCATTGCGCACCCCCTTGGCCGATAGTAGGCGCGGTCGCCTCCCTCGCGGATGTCTGCGCCAGTTGCGTGAATGAGGCTCTCGACATGCTCGATGAGTTCGACGCGGTTTTCAGTGGATGGCGCCAGCTCAGGCAGATCAAAGCCGTCGACCTGACTGGCATTGAACACCCATGAGGCGCGGGCGAACATGACCTTGTCGGCGCTTGCCTCGCCGGTCGCTTCATCGGTGCGGGTGACATCTAGGTCTTTATAGAAGACGATCGGACTGCCGCGCTCGCCTTTGCGTACTTGGGCCCCCTTCTCCTGCCATTGCTTGTAGGTGCCCCAGATGGGCGCTGAGAACCTTTGGCGCTCGGCCGACATCCAGAGCGAGAGGACGTTCACGCCTTGATACGCGTTGTTCGTGAGCACGTTCTTCGGGCGATGCAGTGCGCCGCCCGCGCGGCGCCATGGCATTTCCCATTCGGCGACGCCGGCTTCGATGGCGGTCACGATCTGGTCGGTGATGGTCTGGTGTATATCGAACTGTGATGCTTCTGTTTTCATCGGTCCTCCTAGCCTTGAGAGTTTTGGTGGCCGCCCACTGCGGCCTGACGGGGCATTGTTGCAGGCGGGTTGGACGAACGCTGCACCACGCTCCGTGGGGAACGGGCGACTCGGGAGCGAGGCGGAGCTGAGCGAACGGAGCGGGCTGCCCGTTGCAGCGGGCGTCACACGGCTGCATGCCCCGATCAGTCAGGCTGCTGTGTGGTCACGAGCGAAGGTGCAGGAGGACAGCAGAAGCCGTGACGAGAAGCCCGTCACACCGGAGGAACGGCGCAACGGGCCTTGCTCGGATGGCAACGGGGCGCTTAGGCGGCCGTTTTTGCTTTTGTTGTCCGCTCCCAGACGAGCAAGAAGCCAGTGCCCTGCTTCGGCTGCACGAGGCGGCAGAAGATGGGCCTAGCGAAGGTCGGGTCATCAAGCTTCACGTCGTAATAGACCGTGCCGCTTCCTTTGCCGGCTTTGCGCCAGGCTGCGCCCAGCTCAATCTCATCGCCCGTGTACACGCGGTACGCCGGTGCTTTGGGTGAGGCTGCGTCTGCGATCGGCTCGAAGACGACCTTGTCAGATCGGAAGAACAGCGTGCGGGTGTGGCCGATAAGGGTTCCGTCCGCGCTCTCGGTGAAACGTCCAATGATCATCTTCGAGCCCTCCGCGGATTAGGCGCTCTTGCGCTTACCAGCGCCGAGTGCGGGTTCGTCCAAACCTTCGGCTGCGGCCACCTGACCAGGCGTGACAGCGGGACGGGACGGGGCCTTCGATGGATCTGGAGCTTCCCAGGCCATCACGAACTCGTTGTTCTCCCCTTCCACGAGGATCGGGTACAGCGGCTGGCCATCATTGAATTGCGGGTCACGCAGCACGAGCGAGATGTATTTCTTGCCTTCGGCGCTGAGCTTATTCCATCCGGCCCCGAAATCGCTGCCGGTCGGGCCATAGACTCGGAAGTCGGGGCTTTCCTTGCTGCGCTTGGTGGACGGTGCGATCTCAACGTGATCGACAGTGGTGCTGAGTGTACGGATGGAGCCCGACAGAATACCGGTGCTCGCATCCTTGGTGAAAATACCAAGTTGCATCGTTGCTCTCTTTCTTTTCTTCTTTTTGTTGTTGTCTTGTTGGCAACGAAATTTGCGATAGCACCCGTAATAGTTACGCCAAGAGGAAAATTACGCTCGCGGTCAAATACGAAATGATGTTGCAGCCGACTTGATTGATTGTTGCGATGTGGGTGGATAAGTCGCGAGTTGCCTTATCGGTTTTGCACAGGTGGCGCCTACAACAAAGGCAACAGCTGGCGACCTAAAATGTCCTGAGCGATTCAGTAAGGACACCATGCTTGCGCACATCCTCATTGTACTCATCGACGGCCTCTTTGTTCTCCTGATACCAGTGCTCGGCCAGTTCCTCGATCATCTCTGGTGGAAGCGGTGGACCATAGCGCTCGGCCCAGGGAATCCATTTGGGCTTCGAGGGATCGGACGTCATCCGAATGCCTGTTCGACCTCGCGCGCCGAGTGCAGGACGCGCTCAACGCGTATCCCGCCATCTAGAACGCGATAGAAAATGTTGTACTGGCCGTGAGCGATGAGCCGCAGACCGGGCACGATATAGTCGCGCGGAGCGCCGCGCTGTGGCGCTCTCGCAAGAGATGCGAGGGCTTCTTCAAGCTCTTTCAGGAAAGTAGCAGCACGCGCTGGATTGTCGGTTGCGATGAAGTCTTGAATGGCAATCAGATCGACCAAGGCCGCATCGGAGCTAACCACCACCATTACGCGCGCTCAGCCTTGTAACCATACTTGGTCTCAAGGCGCGCATGAAGTTCTGCAAATGTCTGCTCCATCGGAACGCCAGGGCCGCTGTTGATGCCTTCCATGATGAGCGCGCGAAGTTCGTCAATTCGATAATCCCGCTCGCGCTTTTCTCGCACGGCTTCGCGCACGAATTCGCTTGTCGTGGCGTAGTCGCCTGCCTGAATTCGGCTCTGAATGTACGCCTCTAGTTGAGGCGTCAGTGATACGTTGGTCGTCATGGCAAGCTCCTCTCTTCATCAGAGAATAACAAAGAATGTCAAAAATTGGCTGACCAACCCGCGCAACATTATTGCTTTCTTCGGCGCTGCCACACGGCGCTTGTTGGCGGTCAGCCGCGCAATGCTAATCTCTGTGCACGGTACAGGCAGGGATGCCGATGACCGTCAAGGATATGAACGGCGGCAGTTGTGCGCAGCTGCTGCCGTTTTCCCTTTTCAAGCGGCGATCATCACCCCGGCGGTCGCCGCTTTTTTACGACGTGACAGTTCGCGTGCGACTTCCGATAAGTGGTTCATCCAGCTGGAAAATCGCTCTCTCATTTAACAGAACAATTGATGAGCGAAGAAGCTCATGCGGACCGCCCGCGCGCCCGGACTGTTCAGTATCTGAGCTTGATGTATTCCGAGACGGAGAACGCGGGCATCCAAGGCTCGCTCCTCGCCTTGTTCATCAGATCCCAATACATTTCTTTCGCGAGCGGGTTGGTGATCGCATCCGGAATGTGGAAGCGATACATTGGTGCAGGCTCAACCCTGTGAAACGAGCGCGCGAACTCGGGTCGCAGATACTCGTAGATGCCCCACCGCAGATTATTCAGATGTTCTGCGATGGTGCTTGAGTGATAGGCGAAAATATCCCGGTGGAACCACTCGTAGAAATCGTCGAGCGCAAGGTATGCCTGCCCCTCATCGATCTCGTGGCCATTTTCGCGCACGAGTTTTCGAACGCCATGCACGGTTTGCGATAGGCGAGTAAAGTTGTGCTTCGCGATATCACCACACAGCTTAAACAAGCGAATGCGGCTCGCCCTGACGTCCAGTTCAAGGTTTATTGCAGAGAGCCACACCTTCTCGACCAAAGCATCGGCTTCCAACCACGCCCTGAAGTCGTCAAGCGGCTTTTTGATTGCGCTCGCATCGGGGTTGAGCTGCGGGTCCGCACAAACGTGCGCCAGATAGAGCAAATGGGTTCGATCGGTTGAGCGCGCTGTTGGTGTCGGCGTCGGCAGATCAAACGGCGCCCCACTGGCGAGGCCGAGAAAGTCGCCCAATAGAATATTGAAGAGCCGCATATGACTTGATGTGTTGAACATCAGGATGATGTCATGCGTGCGCTCCGGCTTCACAAACATCTCATAATTGACCATGTCGTTGATCATGCCCCAGGCGGCGTTCAGAATGATCGCTTCCTGCTCCGCCCTGCAGAACGTTGGTGTGGATGCTACGCCGCTATTTCTACTCACCATATCCGCCAGACTTTCCGCGCTTTCCGATTTCGAACATTCGTACTTTCCGATACGGACAGCACACTGCTTGAAGTGCACAACACATCCTTACCTTCGCCAAGCCTGAATATCCTTGTGGAAGCATCCTAGCGGGGGTGTTCGAGGGGGCGGCAATGAGCCCCCTCGTTTCAATGTTGCTCTTCAGCTCTGGGATGCAGCGGTTGCCGTTAAAAGGGATTCAGTTAATTAGAGAAGTTAAAGCGTTAAGCCGCGCGGCGATGCTCAATCGTGCAGGTACGTCAGTGGCTTAGCGGTGCGCCGTGCACCCGTTCCACCGATGATTTGCACCCGATGTGCCGATAGTCGCGCACCTGTTCTACCGATAGCGGCTGCACCTGATAGACCGATAGGCGAGCCGTTTGGCTCCCTCCGCGCCCTGCACTCAATCCCCGATATTCTGCACCCGATATACCGATAGATTTGCGGCTAAGTGCTTGAGAAACCTCACAGCCGATCGCGCCGGGTGCGCAGGTCCGCACGCTCGATCACAGCATTGCTGCTTCCTGCCGCTGCCCCTGCACTCGATATACCGATAGGCATTCGCCGTAAGTCACTGACGATGCTGCAAACTGCTCGCGTGCTCGGCGCGGCTTTCTGCATTTGTGGGCGCATAAATTCCTACATCGCGCGCTCTGCACCCGATATACCGATAGGCACTCCGCTTAACCCATTGAGTTTGCTGACAGGCGGTTGCCAGTCGCCGCACGCTTTGTGGGATTGCAGAATTATGGGCTTCTGGCCCGCGCCGCTGCACCCGATGTACGACTACCGCTTAGAGAGCGGGGCTCGTGGTCTCTTTGTGCACGCGGATGAAGTCGGACGGCTCTCGGCCGTCAGAAAGCCAGCGCGCCCAGGTGGACTCGAAGCCGCGTGGATTGCGCCCGCTGTCGATCCAGGCCGTGCGCGCTTCGTCACGCGCCTGCGCCAGCTGACTGCCGAGTGAACCGCTGTGCACGGCCGGCACTGGTTCAACCGCCGCCATGTGCGCGCGTGCAATGAAGTACACTGCCTCCGAGCCGTCCTTGGTCTTGGTGAGGCTCATGTGATAGCGCGGCATGTCATTGCGCTTTACGAGCCGCCGCAGACGCACTGCGAAATTCCGCAAGCCTTCTTCGCTGCCGGTCTTCTGATGAAGCACCTCGAAGCGACAGGTCCAGCCTTGCGCCTGATCACCGGCATGCTTCCGCGCGATGCGATAGAGCACGCGCTCAAGCCCGCCCTTCAGCAAGAACCATTCCCGGTCGAGCGTCAGGACGCCCTTCCCTGACATGAGGCCCTTGAACAGCCAGTTCGAAACCCGCAGCTCTAGCGTTTTAAGCTGCTCAGGCTCATCCGCCTCACGGCCCTCGCCTTCGACTTCGGCGAGCCAGTTGAACATGGCGATCCGGTTTTTACCGCCACGGATGTTGGTCTCGATGGTTGTGGTCTTCAGCCGCTTGATAGCGGCCATGAGGTCTTGATAATTCTTGCCGCCGGTTTCGCGCGCGATGCTTTTCAAAAGTTCGTAGGGCGAGACGTGGATGCTCGGGCCGAAATCATTGTCGCCGGCGTCACGCGCCGCCACGATCTTGGAGATGCAATAGATGAGCACGTCCGCGTCCCAGATGGTCGCCATGCCGTGCTCGGGATGTCCCGTGACCTTGATCCAGACACTGCCGTCCGCGCTCTCGTACTCGATGGGGCGCAAGCGCTTGCGCTTCGCGATCGCGAAGAACGGCCGCTCCATCATGTCGGGGTGGTCTTTCGGCGCGTAGTCGATCAGGTCCGCGATGAAGAAGTCGCGGATGGGATGCGGGTCGGTACGCGTTGCGGGCGTTGAAAAGCTGCTCTTTGAAACCACAGCCGAGAATGCCAGAGCGTCAATATGCGGCAACCCTCATTCGAAGCCACAAACGACAGCGGCGTTTTCCAATCAAGAAACACGAAGCCCGCCAGACGACCTGACAGCGGCGTGTACCGCCGCTATAGTCTGCGAGTGAGGGGCAAACCATGGATGCAAAACCGCTAGCGCTTGGCAAGATCGTGAGTGAACGGCAGCGATTCATTGTGCCGATCTATCAACGAACCTATTCGTGGACCGTCAAAGATCAGCTCGACGCGCTGTTCGATCAGATCGAGGACAAGCCAACGAGCGGCTTTCGACCGGCAAAGTCCAGTTCTCGCACTACATGGGTGCCCTGCTGCTGATCCCCGAGCCCGCAGCCGCACCTTGCCGGAGACGCTCACGGCTCGGGTGTAGCACCGTCACGTCGAGTCGCATCGAGCGTGTGCTCATTCCCGGTGCGTTGCGTGCGCCTCATTCGGCGTCGGCGTCTCCTCTTCAATCAAGACACGCGCGGCGGCGCCATCAAGGTCCTCGTACTGGCCGCTCCTGAGCGCCCACATGAAGGCGAAGAGCCCTGCAAGACCCATGAGGAGCGCGATCGGAATCAGAAAGAAAAAGCTCATGCGGCCCCTTTCCCGCCGCCGATGCGCAGCGCATTCGCGACCACCAGGATCGAGGACAGTGACATGGC
The DNA here is from genome assembly GCA_017303355.1 of Caulobacterales bacterium. Taxonomy (GTDB): domain Bacteria; phylum Pseudomonadota; class Alphaproteobacteria; order Caulobacterales; family Aquidulcibacteraceae; genus Vitreimonas. The sequence continues at coordinate 22,436 of JAFLCU010000002.1, forward strand.
GATCGCGGCGATGAGCGGCGTCACATAGCCCGCGATCGCGATCGGCACGGCGATGATGTTGTAGAGGATCGCGAGCGCCATGTTCTGATGCACGAGCTGGGCGGCGCGCCGCGCCGTGTGAAAGGCCTCGGGCACAGCCATGAGGCTCTCGCGCAAGAACACGAAGTCAGCGGCGTTGCGTCCGACGTCCGCAGCGCTTGCCGGCGCCATCGAGACATGGGCGGCGATCAGCGCGGGCGCGTCGTTGAGGCCATCGCCAAGCATGAGGATTTTGGCGCCCGCCGCCGTGCGCTGCGCAATATAATCGGCCTTGGCGCCTGGTGTTGCGCGCGCCTGCGCGGGAAGACCGAGTTCGCGCGCGAGGCTTTCGACGGGTGCTGCATGATCGCCTGAGATGATCTCGACCGCCAGACCGTCATCCTTGAGGCGCTGGGTCGCGACGCCCGCGTCTGGACGCAGCATCGCGCTGAACACATAGCGCGCAATGACTTCGCCGTCGCGGGTCAGGACAACGGCATTGTCATCGGCATTCATCGCACGACCCGAGGCCCATGACGGGCGACCGAGGCGATAGAGCGCGCCGTTCTGGCGCGCCTCAACGCCCGCGCCCGCCTCTTCCCGTATCGCTTCAAAAGCGACGGCAGCGTGCGGCGCCGTGCGTGCGATCGCACGCGCATAAGGGTGCGTGGAGTGCGCGCCGAGCGCCGCCGCCAGATCAAACGTCTTAGCGTCAACCCCATCGCGCGACGTCAGCACGGGCTCTGGCAGCGTGAGCGTCCCGGTCTTGTCAAAGAACACGGTATCGATCTCGGCGAGCCGTTCCAGCGCGGCGCCGTCCTTGACCATGATCCCGTGCGCGAACAGGCGCCGCGCGGCGGCGACATGCACCATGGGCACCGCAAGGCCAAGCGCACAGGGACAGGTGATGATGAGCACGGCGACGGCGACCGTGACGGCGTGATGGAAGTCGCCGCCAAGGCTCCACCAGCCGATCAAGGTGGCGAGCGCGGTCAGATGCACGATCGGCGCATAGAGGCGTGCGGCGCGGTCGGCGATGCGGCGATAGAGCGAGCGTCCGGCCTCGGCCGCCTCCATCATGCGCATCATGTCGGCGAGGAAGGAGTCGTTCGCGCTCGCGGTGGCCTCCACCACGAGCGGCCCCGAGAGATTGAGCGCACCGGCAAAGAGGTCATCGCCCGGCCCTATCGTTACGGGCGCGCTTTCGCCGGTGAGGAGCGAGACATCGGCATCCGACGCGCCCGAAAGCACATGTGCATTGACGGGGGCGCGTTCGCCGGCCGCGATCAGGAGGCGCATGCCGGGCCGGATGTCGGCGATGGGGCGATAGGCGCGTTCGCCATCAATGCCGATGATCGTGGCGCCGCGTGCGGCGAGCCGGGCAAGGCCGCGCACCGCCGTGCGGGCGCGCTCGCGCATCAGGTGATCGAGCGTGCGGCCGATCAGGAGGAAGAAGAGCAGCGTCACCGCCGCATCGAAATAGGCATGCGGGCCGTGCGTTGCGGTCTCGTAGAGGCTGAGGGCGAAGGCCGTCAGAACGCCGATCGAGATCGGCACATCCATATTGGTCTGGCCACGCCGCAGCGCCCGCCACGCGGAGCGGAAGAAGACCTGGCCTGCATAGGCGAGCGTCGGCAGTGCGATCGCGGCCGAGAGCCAGTGGAAGAGCTGCCGCGTTCCGGCGTCGGCGCCCGACCAGACCGAGACCGAGAGCAGCATGATGTTCATCGCGCCAAAGGCCGCGACGGCGAGCGCGCGGATGAGTTCGCCCTGAACCGGATCGCGCCCGCCTTGCGCCTCATCCCCGGCATGCGCACTAAAGCCAAGTCCGTGAAGCGTCTCGATGACGGGTGGCGGCGATGCGTCGCGCCAGCGCACGCGCACGCGTTTGGTCGAGAGATTGACCCTGGCCTCGGTGACGGAAGGCAATTGCGTCAGCGCGCGCTCGATGCGGGCGATGCAGCCGCCGCAATGGATCTCCGGCACGACCAGTTCGATCTGGCGCTCGCCGGTCGCGGTCGCCGTGCTCGCGAGCAGGAGTTCGCCCGCTGCGCGGTCAGCACCGTGCAGCGCGGATGCAGTCTCACGCGGTGAGGGCGCGATAAGCATGCCAGACACCATGACCGAGCACTGGAAACACAATGATGAGACCGATGAAGCCGGTCGCTATGCTGAAGGCAGAAAGCACGCAGACGATCGCACCCCAGGCGATCATCACGGGCCGGTTGGCCCAGACCCGCGCCATGGAAAGGCCCATGGCGGTCAAGGCATCGGTGCGCTCGGCCAGCAGCATCGGGATCGCGAGCACGCTGATCGCAAAGGCGAAGGCGGCGAAGAGCCCGCCAACGGCCGTGCCGACGAGCAGCATGGCCCAGCCCGTCGGGGTTGTGAGCAGCATCTCGGCGATGTGATCGATGCCGGGAAACGCCCGCACGCCGAAGAAGAGCGCATAGACGATGACGGCCGCGCGCATCCAGAGGAGCGCCAGGAGAGAGAGCAGCACGCCGGCAAAGAGCACCTGATAGCCGGAAGCGGCGCGCACGAACACCATCCGGAAGAAGCGCACCTTCTCGCCGGCCGCGATGCGGCGGCTTTTTTCATAAAGACCGATCGCGAGAATGGGGCCAACGACAAGGAAACCTGCAAGCGCCGGGAACAGAATGTAATCGAGTTTGAGCGCGAAGAGGCCCCAGACGATCGCGGCCGACACGGCGGCAACGAGAAGGCCGTAGAGCAGGCTTGCAAGCGGGTTCTTCCAGAAATCGCGCCAGCCGGCCGCGAGCCAGCCGAAGGCGGCGCCGACCGGCATGTGACGGTTGAAATCAACGGCGGGCGGATGACGGGGTTCGACGGCGGGAAGAGTTGACATCGGCGCCTCCTACTCTGTCCGGCACGCGGATTTGGCCGCCGCGTCCGCGCCGTCCCGCGTGTGGGCGACGCATTCGGGCTGTGTGGTGGTCGCGACATAGACGAGATGCACGTTCGCGCCCGCGATCAGGATGAGGCCTGCGGCGACTGCGAGCCAGATGATGAGACTTCGGCGCGTCGTGCGTTCGCTCATGGCGCCCTCCTCTGCCGATCGAGGAGATAGAGCGTGAGCAAGCGACGTTGCTCGACCGACAAACGTCCTTCCCAGGCCGGCATCACGCCTTGGTGGCCATCCCAGACACCGCGAAAGATTGCGTCCGCGTCATCGCTGTAGAGCCAATCATCATCCGTGAGATCGGGCGCGCCAACGGACGCCATGCCCTCGCCGCGTGCGCCATGACAGGACGCGCAGGTCGTGGCGAAGACCTCGGCGCCGCGTGTCAGCGTCGTTGCGCCTGCGCTGCTGCGCGCCTCCGACAGTGAGCGCACGTAGGCGACAACAGCGCGCACGTCCTCTTGCGGCAACATCTGATCGCGACCGAAGGCGGGCATTTGCGAGATACGCGCATCGGCGTGGCCGGAATTGACGCCCACGCGCAATGTTTCCGCGATGACATCGGGCGCGCCGCCCCAAAGCCAGACATCATCGCGCAGATTGGGATAGCCGGGCGCGCCTGTGCCCTGCTGGCCGTGGCACACCGCGCAATTGTCGCCGAACAGCGTGGCGCCGGTGGCGCGCACATGTCCCATAAGTTCGGGATCGGCGAGCGCCTCATCAACCGGCGTCCGGGCGATCGCGTCCATCCACGGCGCGCGCTCGGCCGCCGCGCGCGCGACCTCGCGCTCCACGGTCGTCTGTTGATCAATGCCAAGGAGGCCCTTGGTGTAGGAAAGCCCCGTTGGCCAAGCGGGCATCAGCACCCAATAAACGACAGAGAACAGAAACGCGGCGATCAGGAAGAAATAAACCGGACGCGGCACCGGCGTATTGAGTTCCTTGATGCCGTTCCAGTCATGGCCGGTGGTCTTGTAGCCGCTGTGCGGGTCGCGCTCGTCTACGGACATGGCCGATCCTCTTCGTTGAGGATCGCCCGCGCCGCCGCATCGAAGCGCGCCTTGTTGCGTGGCCAATAGGCGTAGATCAGCACGCCGACCGACAGTGCGATGAGATAGAAGAGACCGAAGGTCTTGGACAGATGAACGAGGGTGTCGTGTTCGATCGCCATCACTCTCCTCCTTCCGCTGCCGGTTCCTCAGCGATGCTCGTCTGTCGTCCGAGCATCTGCAGATAGGCCACGAGCGCATCCAGCTCCGTGGGGGCGCCCGTCGCGCCGTCGAAATCGCGCACATTGGTGGCTTCGCCATAGCGTTCGGCAACGCCCCAGGCGCGATCGGTATTGGGCGTCGCCTGCCCTGCCGCGTCCGCTGCGGCATTGGCGATCATGGCGTCCGTATAGGGCACGCCCAGCGTGCGCAGGCGTGTCAGATGCAGCGGCAGATCGTCGGTGCGGAGCCGCGTGCGGGCGAGCCACGGATAGGCCGGCATCACCGATTGCGGCACGAGGGTGCGCGGGTTGATGAGATGCGCTGCGTGCCAGGCGTCCGAGTATTTGTTGCCGACCCGCGCCAGGTCCGGCCCCGTGCGCTTGGAGCCCCAGAGCATCGGGTGATCATATTGCGACTCGACCGCACGCGAGTAAGCGCCATAGCGCTCGACCTCATCGCGCAACGTGCGGATCATCTGCGAGTGGCAGGCATTGCAGCCTTCGCGGATATAGACGTTGCGGCCCGCGAGTTCGAGCGGCGTCAGGACACGCATGTCGGGCGCCTCCTCGACCGTCTGATCGATCGTGAACAGCGGCGCGATCTCGACGAGACCGCCGATGCTGGAGACGCCTATGATCGCGAGCACGAGCGCGATGGCTTTGGTCTCCAGCTTGTAGTGAAACTTGAACATCGCTTACCTCCCCGCTTCCAGAACCGGGTCAGTACGCTCTTGCGGGTGGTCGTCCTGCAGCGCGCCGGCCGGCTGCGGCGCACGGATCGTCATCCAGATATTGTAGCAAGCCACGAGAGCGCCAAGGAGGAAGAAGGAGCCACCGACGGCGCGGGCGATATAGTACGGGTGCATCGCCTCCACAGATTCAAGGAACGAATAAGCGAGCGTGCCGCTTTCATTGTAGGTCCGCCACATCAGGCCCTGGATGATGCCGGAATTCCACATGGCGAAGACGTAGATGAGCGTGCCGGCGAGCGCGAGCCAGAAATGGACTTCGACCAGCGCGGGCGACCACATGGTCTTGCGCTTCCAGAGCCACGGCACCGAGGCGTAGATGGCGCCGAAGGTGATCATCGCGACCCAGCCGAGCGCGCCGGCATGCACGTGACCGACGGTCCAGTCGGTGTAGTGCGAGAGCGCGTTCACCGAGCGGATGGCCATGAACGAGCCCTCGAAGGTCGAGAGCCCGTAGAAGACGGCGGCGATGAACATGAAGCGGAGCGTCGCGTCATCGCGCACCTTGTGCCACGCGCCGTTCAAGGTCAGCAGCGCGTTACCGGCCGAGGCCCAGGACGGGATCAGCAGCATGACCGAGAAGGTCATGCCAAGCGTCTGCACCCAGTGCGGCAGCGCCGTGTAGTGCAGGTGATGCGAGCCCGCCCACATGTAGAAGAAGGTGATGCCCCAGAAGCTGATGATCGAGAGCCGGTAGGAGAAGATCGGCCGCTCGGCGCGCTTCGGGAGGTAATAGTACATCATGCCGAGGAAGCCGGCCGTCAGGAAGAAGGCGACCGCGTTGTGGCCGTACCACCATTGCGTCATCGCATCCTGCACGCCCGCGAAGAGCGAATAGCTCTTCGCCTGCGCCCAGGAGAGCGGCAATGCGAGCCCGTTGACGATGTGCAGCACCGCGACGACGAGGATGAAGGCGAGATAGTACCAATTGGCCACATAGATATGCGGCTCTTTGCGACGCGCGAGCGTGCGCAGGTAGAGCACGAAGTACGCGACCCAGACGATGACGAGCCAGAGGTCAGCGTACCACTCGGGCTCTGCGTATTCCTTTGATTGATTGATGCCCCAGAGATAGCCGGTCACCGCAAGCAGGCAGAAGAGATTGTAGCCCCAGAGCACGAAGAGCGGCGACAAGTGCCCGGCGAGGCGCGTGCGGCTCGTGCGCTGCACGACGTAGAACGAGGTCGCGATCAGCGCATTGCCGCCGAAGCCGAAGATGACAGCCGTCGTATGCACGGGCCGCAGGCGCCCGAAGCTGGCCCAGGCTTCCTCCACGAAGGTGAGATCGGGATTGACCAGCAGCCAGGCGACCCAGGCGCCGACGAACATGCCGATCACCGCCCAGATCATCGCGATGATGATCCCCGCTTTCACGGGCGCATCGTAATAGGCGGCCGACCGATCGGCGGCGGGTTCGGGATCGTAGTAGTTCGTGAGAACGGCGAACAGGCTGAGCAGCGAGAAGACCAGCACGAGCCAGCCGTGCCCGCCGATGGGATCAGCGCGCCCGAAGGCCGCGACGAAGAGCCCGAGGAGCGCGAGCATAGCGAGGAACGTCAGCGCCATTTGACGCTGACCCGTTGTGAGCTCGCTTACCATTCCCTCGCCTCGCTTTCCGGCGTCTCCGCCATAAGTGGCATATTAGGTGCCGCTTTTCGCTTCGGTCAACGCCTTCCAGAGCCGCGCCAAACGATACCAGAGCGGAACGGTTATGTTCATGCAACCGCCTCCACATCGAGTGTGTGGCGCCGGCTGTCACCGCCCTGCCAGGCGATCGTCTCACCGGCCCCAAGGCCGAGCAACATCGCGCCGACATGGGTCAGCACCGAGATACGCCGGGCGCTGATATCCGCCTCGTGCGGATAGACGAGTTGGAACCCCTTATAGAGTGTCCCGTCATAGGAGAAGGTCACATGGTCATGCATGCGCACGACGTCCTGCGGCGTGTCGGCGGCGGGCGTGACGCGGGCGCGCGCCAGTTCTTCGATCAGCGTATCGGCCCCCGGCTCGCGGTCCTGGGCGGCATAGGCGAGGCTATAGAGGCGGTCGTATTCGTCCGTGCTTACGAAAACCGGCGGACGGCTTGGTGTATCAGTCATGAGAATGCTCCGGTGCGCACGTCGCCGCCGTCTTTCAGGCGAGCGCGTGCGCGTGATGAAATTGAAGGATTGCGTGTGATGAGATGCCCCTAGCACTGCCGGGGGCGCCAGGCAGAACTAGGGGCTATCCGCGTGCGGGATCACGCGAAAGGCAAAGGCGGAGTGAGGCGCTGTTCTGCATCATGCCCATGATGTTGGCCGCACCACCCAATTCGTCAAGCGCTCTTTAGTCGCGGCCCACCATGCCGGGACAGATGGGATTTACCGGCAGCTCGGTCGCGAATTGCGGAAACAGAACATTATTCTCCAAGTGGATATGTTGCATGAGATCGTCGGCCAACTTTCGGACGCCGGCATAGAGGGCGCGCCAGCTGCCGCAGGCATCAGGCGGCAGCACGCCGCCCCGATAGAGCTGCTCGACCTCGCGCAGACGCTCGCCATGGTCATCATGCTCATGCCGCATGCGCGCAATGGGGTGCGCGATCGCGGGATGCGCGCCTAGGCGCATCATCGGAAACAGCACCGCCTCCTCCTTCATCATGTGCGTTTCAAGTTCCTGCGCCATCACGGTGAGCGCGGCGGCAAGGCCCAGCGGCGCGTCCGGATGGCTGGCATGCACCCGCTCCACCTTCTCCGCGAGCCGAACAAGCTCGGGCAGTTCACGCCGATGGGTTTCATGGTAGCGCTCCAGGATATGATCGATGAGCGCCGGCGCGGTTTCGGGGTGTTCACGCGGCGCTGACTGATCGAGCGCTTTGAGTTCGGCTTTGATCTGCTCCAACGCAACGCCGGGCGATTGCACCGCCTCGCTGAGGAGCTTGTCGCCGCCGCAGCAGAAATCGAGACCATGGCGGCGCATGACAGCGGTCGAGCCCGGCAGCTGCACCGCAATATCGCCAAGGCGCATGGCTTCCAGATTGTCGAGCTGTGTTGTTGTCATGACGAGGCTCCTTCGGGGAGAGTGAGCGGCGGCAGCCGTTCATCGGTGCGCAACATGAGACCGCGACTGCCCGCGATGCCGAGTTCAAGGCTTTGCGCGATCCGGTGAGCGCGGTCGATGAAGAGCGCCGCTGCAGGGCCGCAGACATGACGCGCCGTGATTTCAAACAGCCCGAGCCAGCGGTCGAAATGCGCACCGTCAATCGGCAGGCGCGCATGCATCGGCATGGGCTGGCCATGATAGGCCCCCGTGCGTAGCATGACCGACGACCAGAACGTGCACATCCGCCGCAAATGCGGCTCCCAGTCCGCGATCCGCGCCTCGAAGATCGGCCCCAGGACAGGATCAAGCCTGACCTCCGCGTAGAATTGCCGGACCAGGCGATCAATCATGACCTCGTCAACGCCGAGCGCGACAGCGTCGGCGACATAATCAGCTCCTGTGGGCATGGGGCGCGGTTTCATTTAAGGTATTTTATATACCTCTTATAGGGTAAGGCAAGGGACATGACGCCACGGCTCCTCTAGACCGCGAGCAAGCGCCGCATACGGCGCGATGTGGCTGGATTCTTGATGAGATCGTTCAAGCTGTAGCGGTCCAGCACCGCGAGAAACGCGGCCAGCGCTTCATCGAGGGGATCGCGGAGCCCGCAGGCCGGCGCCACGAGACAGGTATTCGTCTCGCGGCAGAAACACTCCACGATATGGAAATTATCCTCGGTCGCCCGGACGATGCGCCCGAGATTGAGCGCTTCGGCGGGTTTAGCGAGGCGCACGCCTCCGCCCCGTCCCCGCTGGCTGTCAATGAAGCCGGCCTGCGCCAGGGTCTGGACCACCTTGTTGAGATGGTTGCGCGAGATGTCATAGCGGCGCGAAACGCTTTCGACGGTATGCGGATCGTCGGGCTCCAAAGCGAGCAGCATCAAGAGACGCAACGCATAGTCGGTATGAAGCGTGAGCCGCACAAAGGCCGCCTTTCCGAAACGATGGCGAGCGGCAAAATCACCCCTCGTTTAATTCAGTATATCAGATACTATTTTAGTACTGAATAGGGAGCCGGAATAGGGAGATTGTGGTGGCGGCAGCGATTATCGCGTTGATCTGGTTTGGCATGCTGATCGGTGTTTCCTTTTTGGCAACGCCGGTGAAATTCGTGGTGCAGGACCTGTCGCTCGCAACCGCCCTTCAAGTCGGCCAGGCCACGTTCGGCCTCTTCACGAAAGTAGAATGGGGACTCGCCGCCGCGCTTGTTGCAGCCTCTGCGTTTGGCGGACGCACGCGACCTCTCGTGCTGGCGCTCGCACTCTTCCTTGTAATCAGCGTCATCGCGCAGGCGGCGTGGCTGCTGCCGGCGCTTGACGTCCGTGTCGCCGCCATCGTCGCGGGCGAGACGCCCTCGCCCTCCGCGCATCATGCGATCTACGCGGGTCTTGAAGCGGCCAAGGCCCTGATGCTGGCGGTGCTCGCGTTTCTTGCCTTGCGCCGCCAACGTCACTCCGGGAGCACCGACCATGCCACACACACTACCTGAACTGCCTTATGCCGCCGATGCGCTCGCGCCGCATCTCACGCCGGAGTCCTTTGCCTTTCACCACGGCAAGCACCACGCCGCCTATGTGACCAAGCTCAATGAACTGCTGAAGGGCCATCCATGGGAGCACTTGCCCTTGAGCCAGCTCATCATGCGGGCGCATTGCGCGCCGGAGGCGCGGGCGATCTACAACAACGCGGCCCAACACTGGAACCACTGGCAGTTCTGGCAGGGCATGACGGCAAGGCCCGGCGTCGCCGTGCCGCCCGCGCTTGAACGTCTGCTGGTCGCCAGCTTCGGCTCCATTGCGGCGTTCAAGGAGCAATTCGTGGCGGCCGGTCTCGGCCAGTTCGGCAGCGGCTGGGTGTGGCTGACGGAGAAGGACGGCGCGCTCGCCATCATCACAACCTCCAATGCCGATACGCCGTTGACCAGCGGCGCGCGTGCGCTGATCGGCTGCGACCTGTGGGAGCACGCCTACTACATCGATTATCGCAACGGGCGCGCGACCTTCCTCAAAACCTATGTCGATCACCTGCTCGATTGGGAGGAAGCCGCCGCCCGGCTGACGCGACTCACGATCGTTGGTGATTGAGCGAAGGAGAAACGCATGACGGATGAACCCGCCTCGCCGGTCTGCTACGCATCCGAAGCAAACGACGCCTATATGGGCTATGCGGACGCGGCCGAGGTCGTCGCGGCACTCAATAGTCTGCTCGGAGCCGAACGGGCCGGCACGCAAGTGGCCCTCGCGACGCGCAAGAGCGCCGATGATCCCGCGCTTGCCGCCTTCATGGCGGGCATCGAGAAGGATGAGGCGCATTGGTGCGCCATGCTGAAAAAAGAGATCGAGGCGCGAAGCGGGACCGCATCGACCGTGCGTGGCGACTTCTATGAGAAAGCCATGGCGATCGCGGACCCGGCCGAGCGGCTGCGTTTTCTCAATCGCGGCCAGGCTTGGGTCGTGCGTAAGATCGAGGCGCTTTGCCCGCGCCTCCGCGATGACGGTCTGCATCGTGCGCTCACGGAGATGGCGGAACGCCACCGGTTCAATATCGCGGCGACCGATGACTTCATCGCGGCGCGCGAAGGCGCATGATCAGGAGTGGAGATGGCCGCGCTTAAACCTGCCCCTGAATGGCGCACGATCCAGTGGTTCAATACGGCGTCGCCGCTCTCGCTTGAGGCGCTACGCGGCCGGGTCGTGATGGTCTCTGCCTTCCAGATGCTCTGTCCGGGCTGCGTGAGCCAAGGTCTGCCGCAGGCCCAGCGCGTCGCGGAGACCTTCCGTCCAGAGGATGTGCAGGTCATCGGCCTCCACACCGTCTTCGAGCATCACGAAGCCATGGGACCGAAATCGCTCGAAGCCTTTCTCCACGAATACAAAATCACCTTTCCGGTGGGCATTGATGCGCCAGACGGCGCGGGCATCCCTCACACCATGTGCGCCTATGCCATGCAGGGGACGCCCACCACGCTTCTGATCGACCGCGAGGGACGCCTACGCCGCCATGCCTTCGGGCACCTGCCCGACCTCCAGCTCGGCGCGGAACTCATGGCGCTCCTTGCCGAGGCGCCATAGCGGGAGCGAGACGAGTGAGGTAATCCACTGGAAAGCCATACATTTCCTATCGCTTTTCCTCTTCTCAGCTCAGTCCCGGTGGATCATTATTGAGTTTTTCATCAAGAAAGCCATATACTTCCTATAGCTTCGCCTATGGAAACATCAATGACGACCCAAGAAGTCCGAACGGACTCGCGTGCCTTCTTCAGCGCCCACCCGGTATTCCGCCGGGAGGAGTACGCACGCGCTGTGCGCCGCTCGTCCACCGACAAAGTGGTGACGGCGATGCTTTCCCAGCACCTGAAGGCAGGCAACATCCGCCGTGTGGCGCGCGGCGTCTTTGCGTCAATACCGCCGCACGGCGATCCCAAACATTGGGCCACAGACCGCTTTCTCGCCGCCTCACGCCTCAAGAGCGATGCCGTGATCGCCTACCACTCCGCGCTTGAACTCCACGGCTGCGCCTACACGGATGCGCCTGAGGTGCAGGCGATAACGCGGGCTGCGCCGACACTGTTTGAGACGCCGGAGTTTTCCTGCCGCTTCCTAAAGCGACCGACCGGCCTTGTTGCGGCCCGCGATATCGAAGCCTTGGACCGTGCTGGCTTGAAGCTCTCTGTCACCACGCTGGAGCGCACAATCGTTGATGTCTTTGACCGCCATGACCTCGTCGGCGGCGCGGACGAACTCTTCAGCTCGCTGGCGTTGGTCGAACGCCTCAAGACCGACCCGCTGGTGCGCCAAGCTCAAAGTCTCAAGAGCGCCGCCGTTGCGGGAGCGCTCGGCTGGTGGCTTGAGCGCGAAAAAACGCGCCTCGGGGTGCCGGACAAGGCAATCGCCGCCCTCCGGTCGCTCAAACCCAAACACCCGCAATATGTGCTAGGAGCGAAGCCGGGTGACGCGAAGTCTGTCGGCGCCTGGAATATCCTCGTGCCGAGCGCGCTGCTGAACAATTCATTCGAGGGGGCTTGATGGCTGCACCGTCACTGCAAACGCTGCAGCAACTCGCGTCTGACACCGGCTATCAGCCGGGCACACTCGAAAAAGTCCTCCGCCTTCTTGATCTCTTGCAGGAAATCGCGAGCGACGACCTGCTCGCGGACCGCTTTGCACTGAAGGGCGGCACGGCGCTTAACGTGTTTCACCTCGGGCTGGACCGGCTGTCGGTCGATATCGACCTCAACTACATCGGCGACCTCGACCGCGAGAAGATGCTCGCCGAACGGCCCGCGCTTGAAGCCGCGCTCGGCCGTATTCTGGCAACCCAAGGCTACCGCGTCCGCCGCCAGCCCGACGAGCATGCCGGCGGCAAATGGCTTGCGGCGCACCCCTCGGCGCTCGGGGGCAACGGCACGATCGAAGTCGATATCAATTTCATGATGCGGCAGCCCCTCTTTGGCGCGACCCGCATGAATTCCGTCCAGCTGGGTGACGCACGCGCCAAGGATGTACTGGTCATCGACCTCCATGAAATCATCGCCGGCAAACTGGTCGCGCTGCTGGATCGGCGCGCGGCGCGTGATCTCTTCGATGCGCGCCGCATTTTCGCGCTGGAGAATATCGACTGGCAACGTGTCAAAGCGGCGATACTTGCGATTGGCGCCTCTGGCCGGAATGATTGGCGGAAGGCATCGGCAGACAACATCGGCGCCGAGCCGAATGAACTGAAGCAGAAGCTCCTCATCTGCTTACCGCGCACTGCCTTCACAGAAGCGGGCTCGGTCGATGCATGGATCGAGGAAAGCGTCGTGCTTTGCCGCGCGGGCGTCGCACCGCTTCTCGCGCTGACCAAGAGCGAGCAAGCGTTCCTTGATCGCGTGCTGGACGATGGTGTGATCGACGCCACGCTTCTTGATGTCGCGGCCGACATACAACAGCGGATCGCGGCGATGCCGATGCTGCAATGGAAGTGCAGCCACGTGAAGAAGAACAAAGGTGGCTAATGCAGCGCCGCTTTCCCAATCGGAAACACACGCCACCGAGTCAATACATTCTTCACGCAACGCTCAGTAGGCTTTAGGCTGGCGGCAGGAGACGGGCGTGAAGCGACAAATCGCAACCATTGGCTATGAAGGCACAACGATCGACGCGTTTATCGAAACGCTTCATCGCGCCTCCATCTCTGTGTTGATCGATGTTCGCGAGGTCGCGCTTTCCCGCAAAAAAGGCTTCTCGAAGAATCAGCTCGCAAGCGCGCTTGCCGAAAGCGGCATTGAGTACGTGCACCTACGTGGCCTTGGCGATCCTAAGGAGGGCCGTGAAGCCGCGCGCGCGGGCAACATGCGGCTATTCCAGCGTATCTTCGCGCGTCACATGCAAACGGACTGGGCGCAAGAAGAACTCGCGCTCGCAGCCAAGCTCGTGAAGACGAGCCGTTCTTGCCTCATGTGCTTCGAAGCCGACCCGGCTGGGTGCCATCGGACCATTGTGGCGGGCCACCTGTCGGACATGACCGGATTGACGGTTACGGGCCTTCGGGCTGAGACTGGCGCCCGCACGCTGATTGCGGCGTAAACGCGCGAGGGCGGATGCAGGAATACGACGAGCACGCCGAAGCCATCATTCTCGTCAAAGCCTCGCCGCAGTTCGGCAAGAACCACGGTGAAACCGTCTGTTGCGCCGGCGTGAGCCTCGATGGACATTGGCTCCGGCTCTATCCCGTAACATTCCGCACGCTCGACCAGGCCAGCCAATTCGGGCGCTGGGACCGCATCCGCTTCAAATGCCGGAAGCCGCAGAATGACCAACGCCCGGAGAGTCGCCGGGTCGATCACCAATCAATCGAAGTGATCGGCAGCCTGAAGCAGAGCGAGCGCCAGAATTTTCTCTCCCGGCTGGAAGTCACCTCCATCAACGCCGTCAAAGAGAAGGGTGGCAGCCTCGCCCTGCTCCGCCCGAAGAATCCGGTATTCTCAATCGAGCGGAAAGACGATGCGGAAGTCGAAGAAGAGCGCGCACGCAATAAAGCGTTCGCGGCGCAGCCGGACATGTTCACGGCAGCGGCGGCGATCATCCCCTATGAGCCCTGCCCCTACCGCTTCAAATATCGCTACGAGACTGATGACGGCACGCGCGAAGGCACCTGCCAGGACTGGGAAACGGACGCGACCTTCTTCCGCTGGAGTAAGCACTACGGCGAAAAGAAAGCGCTTGAGTATATGCGCCGCGTGTTCGGCGAGGAGTACCCGCAGAAAGGCATGGCCTTCGCAATGGGTACCCACTCGGTTTATCCAGACACCTGGCTGATCAACGGCGTCATCCGGCTTGATGAGATCATCCAGCAAAGCCTGGACTTCTAATGGCCAACGACCCGGTCCTCATCGCCTATTCTGTGACCCGCCGCCGTGACGGCAAAAGCGGCTGGAAGCGCATCGGCGCCGCCTACCCGCATGTAGCGGGCGCTGGCCTCACCGTCATACTCGACGCGATCCCTCGTGATGGCCGGATCGTGCTGCTGGAGCCCGAGGCAACGGACGCGTGAACGCGGGCCTCAGGCCTTCCGTCATGCGTAATCGTCGATAGACTCGTAGAGCGCCTCGTCAAACGCCACACCGAGCGCTCGCAGGTGGGCTTTCATCGCGCCCTCTTTCGTGAAGAACGTGCCTCCCGACTGGTGGCAGATCGTATCGCCCTCAACGAATATCCTCGCGACGCTCCAGTCCTTGACGCCGCTCGCTGTTTTGCAAACCACCGAAAGGAAGTCCGTCGTCCTGCCGGCCTCGACCACCGTGCTTTCACCGTATCGGTTGCGTGCAAACACGGCTCCAGCGGTGAGCCGAGTGAGATAGTCGTCCAAGGCAGCCGCGCCGCCACTCTGCGGGCACTGCGGGAATTCAGTCGGCGTCCTCCAATCGCGTTGGATCGCGCCCGGCGTCAGCGACGGCGTATCGGCTGGCGGCACCTCGGCCCTGCTCTGTTGAGCGCTATCCAAGCGGCCACCAGCGGCTCTGCTCGCGCTTGGTGGACCCAGCTTGGCTGCAAACGACTTCGGCTCAGTCCGGCGCGGCGCAAACACCCAATCCCCGAGCACTCCGCCCGTCGGCGCCCTTCCTTCTTCAACCCATTTCCGCAGGCGGGCGAGGCTCTGTGCCGCCTCCTCCTTGGTGACCGTCCGCATCCAGTCCAAGTTGGGCACTCTGGCCGCACAAGGATTTTCAAAGAAGGCTTCGAGTGACCCATGGGCGAACTCAATGCGCGCCCGAGTGATTGGATTGAGCAAGACGTTCTCTAGCCTAGTCACCCAACGCAGATTTTCCGCGCGATTGTTCTGGCGGTTGGTGTCGATGTGATCGACCACGTGTTCGGCTGACGGGGATGGTCCGTGGAATGCCGTAGCCACGATCCGGTGCACGACGTGATCGCAAACCACCAGATAGCCGGTCTGTTTGTTAGGCGAGCCAAAAGTCCAAAAATCATCGAGCTTGCGCCGACGCACACCGGGACGCGCACGCCTCAGCACAGCGCCATTGTCGCGGACAAGGTACGTCTCTTCCTTGAACGCGACCTCGCGCTCTTCATCGAAGCGGTGGAGTAGTTCTTCCTTCTGCGACTGCCCAGCGGTCGAACCCGATGCTGGCATCCGCAGAAACATGTTCGTGTCGTGCATGGCACGGCCTCCGTCTGTTTCGGTGGATTTCGTCAGCCTTACCGGCGGCGCGCCGGCGCTGGGTTCTTGTCGGCAGCTGGTTCGAGGTGCCAGGCGCTGCTTTTGCTCACATGCACGCTGGAAGTGTGGGTGTGAGGAGATATTTCGTCAAGGCAGAACACGCCATGGCACCTACCCCGACACCTAACGGCGACCGGTCTTAGGTTTCCGCGCGCTTGGCATTGAAGCGAGCCAGGCACGCAGCCCATCAGCAGGAATGAGCGTGCGGTTGCCGAACTTCTGGGCGGGTAGAACACCGTCGGCGATCGCCTTCCAGATGGTAGTTTTACTGAGACTGAGCGCGTTGGATGCTTCCTTCACGCTGTAGGTCAATTCTCTTGGGGAATGACGGGTGGCGGCGGTGGCGGCGCTGGCGTGGCGACCGGCTCTGGTGACGGTTTCTCTGGCGGCTGATACGGGTCCAAGGCGATCAGCTCCAGCACATCGATTGCGGATCGCACGTGTCGATAGAACTCAAGAACACGCGCGTCCTTGTGCTTCATCTGCGCCATTTGGAATGCGCCAAGTCCTCGCATGCTGAGCCTCCTTCGAATGGCGGAACGCTATGCCATCTTGGGGAAACTCGTCATTTTGAGACCGCCTTGTGACCGCGAGCCTGCAAACCTGTGAAAAGCCTCAGCTCTCCGTGCAATCCATGAGGGGCGCCACGGCGAATTTTCGCGACTGCAATTTCATCGATTTTTCTTTGTGTCCGCGCTGTGACCGCGCCCCTCTAGCTAATTGAAAGGATTCAACTAGCCGTCCAATCCATCATGGGTGCAATACAAAATCTTCGATCGAGCGCCAGCACTTCAATTGATTTCCTTATGCTCGGTCGGTCCAATACCAAATGGAACGGGCTGAAAACAGGGATTGTTCATCCGGTATGTCGGCAACGTCAGGGATTCGACCGCGCTGCGAACGCACCTTGTTGCGTTTCTGGGGTGCGTTTCTGGGGTGCGTTTCAGGCGCCGGGTTCAGGAGCAAGGCTCACGATGCTCATCGTCACTCGCCATCACGCTCAAGCTTGCCCCGAATTGCGTTCAACAAACCGAGAGCTGCGGCAAGGTCAGTTCGGTCAAACCCCTTTGCGAGCGAGTTAATCCAAGGCGCCTGTCGTCGCTCGGCTGCCGCATAGGCGGCACGCCCCTTTTGAGTCAACGTCACGAGTTGGGCGCGCCGGTGAGCCGGGTTCGTCTTGAACGCAGCCAGCCCGCCGGCTTCCAATTCATTGACGAGACGCTGCACGGCCTGACGCGTTAGGCCCATGCTGCGCGCGAGCCACGAGACCGTTTGGGGCTCTTCCGCTAAATGAATGGCCCCTAGCACCTGCCAGCGCGCGCTGGTCAACTCTATGTCCGCGACCAACTGGTCTCCAGCGGCCAATAGCCGTCCGTTGAGACGAAAAATCTCAAGAACCAGGTCGGTGAGCATCACGCCCACTGTCGAACGCTTGTGATCGGTCATGGCCAACTGTCACCATTGACAATATGTTGTCAATATCCTACTTGACAATATGTTGTCATTGCAAAGGAGCTGATAATGGTTCGGTTTAGAGCGCTGGATGAAACTTTCCCGCTTCAGGCCCAATTGGATGCAGATCAGTCGCCTGCTGTTTTGGTAAATCTGTTCGAGGTGGACGCCGACGACGAGGCTGCTCTTCTGGTCGCTTGGGAAGCAGACGCCAACTGGATGAAGCGCCAGCCCGGTTACATCTCAACGCAGCTGCACCGTGCCGTTGGCGGCGGTCGCCTGTATCTCAACTACGCGGTCTGGGAATCCGTCGCGCATTTCCGAGCTGCCTTCACGCACCCCGAGTTTTCGTCAGCCCTGTCGCACTATCCGTCGAGTGCAGTCGCCGCGCCGCATCTCTTTCGCAAGTTGTCCGTCCCGAACCTCTGCACCGCATGAAGGGAGCAGCAATGCCGAAGATCATTCACCCGCTAGCGGGCTCCATCGCTATCCTGACCATTGCGACGTTCTGGATCGCAACCGCTGTCAGCGAGTTGTCGGGATCAGATATCCTGGTCGTGGCGGTCAAATCAGCCATTCCTTGGGGCTTCTTGCTCTTGATCCCGGCCCTGATGGCAACAGGGGCCTCAGGCTTCGCAGTCGCTGGCGGTCGCCGCAGTGGCCTGATCACCCCGAAGGTCAGACGGATGCCCATCATCGCAGCGAACGGCATCCTGGTTCTCGTTCCGGCCGCGCTGTTCCTTGCTTCCAAAGCACGAGCCGAAGATTTCGACACGACCTTCTATGTCGTGCAGACGATCGAACTTTTGGCGGGACTCGCGAACATCATCTTGCTCACCCTGAACATGCGCGATGGCTTTAAGATGACCGGCCGGTTTCGGACCAGGCCCACCAAGACCTGAACGCCGCCACGACCACGCGTTGCTCGGAATTTCGCGCTCCAGGCAAGTCGCGACGCAACCGTCAGGAAGCCCGAACGAACCAAGCTTTCAGATTGATCTACGCGTAGCCCAAAGCGCTGCTCATGACCGCGCTGTGACCGCGCCCCTCTAGCTGATTGAAAAGATTCAACTAGCCGTCCAATCCATCATGGGCGCGACGGAGAAGCGGCGGGCTTGCGAGATCGACATTCCGCCGCTGCACTTGGACTGCCCGCGCGCCCTTCGCAAGCGTTGGCGCGCACCGCGCTACATAGGGGATATTCCTGAGGGACCGCGCGCCGCAGCGCGTCGCTGGCGAGTTCATGTAAAATCGCACCTATGACTGATCAGGGCCAGATCAACGAAGAAAACCTGACGCGTCTCGTGGGATTGTTCTACGGGCGCGTGCGGGCCGATCCCGACCTCGGCCCGATCTTCAACGACGCCATCGCCGATTGGCCGGAACACCTCGCCCATCTCACCGATTTTTGGCATTCGGTTATGCTCACCAGCGGTCGCTTCAAGGGTCGGCCGATGATGAAGCACTTGATGCATCGCGCGCGCATTCGGCCCGAGCATTTCGACCGCTGGCTCGCGCTCTGGGCTGAAGCCACCAACGAAATCATGACGCCGGAAGCCGCCGCCGCGCTGCAATTCAAAGCGCGCCAGATCGGCGAAAGCTTCAAGCTCGGGCTTTTCTACCGCCCCGAGGACGACGATCCGGCGCTGCGTTAAGCATGGCGTGGTTTGCAGGCCGGGCGCCGCTCGCTAGGGTGCGCGCCGCATGAACGCCGCCGCCCTCTCCGCCGATCGGTTAACGCACCTCCAGCGCCTGGAAGCCGAGAGCATCCACATCATGCGTGAGGTTGTCGCCGAGGCGGAGCGCCCGGTCATGCTCTATTCGATCGGCAAGGATAGCGCGGTGATGCTGCATCTGGCGGCGAAGGCGTTTTATCCCGCGCCGCCGCCGTTTCCGCTGCTGCATGTCGATACGACGTGGAAGTTCCGCGCCATGTACGAGTTGCGCGAGCGCATCGCCGCCGAACTCGGCTTTCAGTTGATCGTTTATCAGAACCCCGAAGCGGTCGAGAAAAACATCAACCCGTTCGATCACGGCTCGGCCATCCACACGCAAATCTGGAAAACCGAGGGCCTGCGCCAGGCGCTCGACAAATTCGGTTTCGACGCCGCTTTCGGCGGCGCACGCCGCGACGAGGAAAAGAGCCGCGCCAAGGAGCGCATCTTTTCCTTTCGCTCCGCCAATCATCGCTGGGATCCGAAGAACCAGCGCCCGGAGCTGTGGCGGCTCTACAATGCGCGCAAACACAAGGGCGAGAGCATCCGCGTTTTCCCGATCTCGAACTGGACCGAACTCGACATCTGGCAATACATCCACCTCGAAAACATCCCGATCGTGCCGCTCTATTTCGCCGCTGAGCGCCCCGTCGTGAGCCGCGACGGCGCTTTGATCATGGTCGATGACGATCGCATGCCGCTGGAGCGCGGCGAACGCGCCCAGATCAAGAAAGTGCGCTTCCGCACGCTCGGCTGCTACCCGCTCACCGGCGCGGTCGAAAGCGAGGCCGATACGCTGCCCGCGATCATCCAGGAAATGCTGCTCACCACCACGAGCGAGCGCCAAGGCCGCGTGATCGATCACGATCAAAACGCCAGCATGGAGAAGAAAAAGCGCGAGGGCTATTTCTGATGGCCCACGTCTCCGATCTCATCGCCAGCGATATCGACGCCTACCTGTTGCAACATCAGCAGAAATCGCTGCTGCGCTTCATCACCTGCGGCAGCGTCGATGACGGCAAGTCCACCCTGATCGGGCGCCTGCTCTACGATTCGAAGATGATCTTCGAAGACCAGATGGCCGCGCTCGAAGCCGATTCCAAAAAGGTCGGAACCCAGGGCGGCGACATCGATTTCGCGCTGCTGGTCGACGGCCTTTCGGCGGAGCGCGAACAGGGCATCACCATCGATGTCGCCTACCGCTTCTTCTCCACCGACACGCGCAAATTCATCGTCGCCGACACGCCTGGCCACGAGCAATACACGCGCAACATGGTGACGGGCGCCTCCACCGCCGATCTCGCCATCATCCTGATCGACGCGCGCAAGGGCGTGCTGACGCAAACGCGGCGGCACTCGTACCTCGTCTCGCTCATGGGCATCCGCCACGTCGTGCTCGCCGTGAACAAGATGGATTTGGTCGATTGGTCGCGCGAAATCTTCGATACGATCGTGTCCGAGTATCAGGACTTCGCCGCGCAGATCGGCATCAAGCAGTTTCACGCCATCCCGATCTCCGGCCTCAAGGGCGACAACATCACCGCCAAGAGCGCGGCCTCGCCCTGGTACGAAGGCCCCGCGCTGATGCGCTTGCTGGAAACCGTCGAGCTTGACGAGACAACGCGCGCCAGTGGCCCGCTGCGCCTGCCGGTGCAATGGGTGAACCGGCCCAATCTCGATTTCCGCGGCTTCGCCGGCCAGATCGCCGCCGGCAGCGTGCGCCCCGGCGACAAAGTGCGCATCGCCGCCTCCGGCCGCACCAGCACCGTCGCGCGCATCGTCACCAAGGATGGCGATCTCGAACGGGCAGTCGCCGGCCAATCGGTGACGCTTACGCTCGCCGATGAAATCGATTGCTCGCGCGGCGACGTGATCGCCGCCGCCGATGATCCTCCGCAGGTCGCCGATCAATTCGAGACCACCATCATCTGGATGTCGGATGAGCCGCTCCTGCCGGGCCGTCCCTATTGGCTGAAGCTCGGCGCCAAGACCGTGTCGGCGCAAATCACCGACATCAAATACAAGATCAACGTCAACACGCTCGAACACCTTGCGGCCAAGGTGCTCGAGCTCAACGAAATCGCCGTCTGCAATGTGAGCCTCGATCAGCCGATCGCGTTCGAGCCCTACAAGAGCAATCAGGATCTCGGCGGCTTCATCCTGATCGACCGCATGTCGAACGCGACGGTCGCCGCGGGCCTCGTGCACTTCTCGCTGCGCCGCGCGCAGAACGTGCATTGGCAAGCGCTCGACGTCACCCGCGCCACCCGCGCCGAGCAAAAGACGCAAAAGCCAGCCGTGCTCTGGTTCACGGGCCTCTCCGGCGCCGGCAAATCCACCATCGCCAATCTGGTCGACAAAAAGCTCACCTCGCTCGGCAAGCACACCGCTTTGCTCGACGGCGACAATATCCGCCACGGCCTCAATCGCGATCTGGGCTTCACCGACGCCGACCGCGTGGAAAACATCCGCCGCGTCGCCGAGGTCTCCAAGCTGATGATCGATGCAGGCCTGATCGTGCTGGTGTCATTCATCTCGCCTTTCCGCGCCGAGCGTGAGATGGCGCGCCGCCTGATGCCCGACGGCGAGTTCCTCGAAATCTTCATCGATACGCCGCTCGATGAAGCGGAGCGGCGCGACGTGAAGGGCCTCTACAAAAAGGCCCGCGCCGGCCTGCTCAAGAATTTCACCGGCGTCGACAGCCCCTACGAGGCCCCGGAAAGCCCCGAGGTGCACATCAACACCATGGCGTTCGATCCCGCCGCCGCTGCCGACGCGATCGTCGCCAAGCTGCTCAGCCGCAGCTGACCCGGCGCGACTGCTCCTGCCGCCACGGCGCCTATCACAAATCAGCTTGGCCTTCCCCTGGGGTGGTCGGCTAAAACAGCTGCACACGCGGCGAACGCCGCACCGATCTTCCAAGGGAGGCGCAAGTGAATCTGTCAGGTATTTCAGCTGTCGTAACCGGCGGCGCGAGCGGTTTGGGCGCGGCGACCGCGCGGGCGCTGGCCAAGGAAGGTGTGAAAGTCGCCATCTTCGACATGAACGCCGAAAAGGGCGAAGCCGTCGCCAAGGAAATCGGCGGCGTGTTCTGCAACGTGAACGTCACCAGCGATCAAAGCGTCGATGAAGGCTTCGCCAAGGCGCGCGCGGCCATCGGCCAAGAGCGCATCCTCATCAATTGCGCCGGCACCGGCAACGCCATCAAAACCGCCAGCCGCGACAAGACCAGCGGCGAGATCAAGCACTTCCCGCTCGAAAACTTCGACCGCATCATCCAGATCAATCTGGTCGGCACCTTCCGCTGCATCGCCAAGTCGGCCGCCGGCATGATGACGCTCGAGCCGGGCGAGAACGGCGAGCGCGGCGCGATCGTCAACACCGCCTCCGTCGCCGCCGAAGACGGCCAGATCGGCCAGGCCGCTTACTCCGCTTCCAAGGGCGGCGTTGTCGGCATGACGCTGCCGATCGCGCGCGATCTCTCGAGCGAAGGCATCCGCGTCAACACCATCCTGCCGGGCATCTTCAACACGCCGCTGCTGCAAGGCGCGCCGGAAAACGTAAAGGCCGCGCTCGGCGCCTCCGTGCTCTTCCCGAAGCGCCTCGGCGGCCCGGAAGAATATGCGAGCCTCGCGGTCGAGATGTGCCGAAACTCATATTTCAATGGCGAAGACGTCCGTCTCGACGGCGGCATCCGCATGGCGCCGCGCTAATGCGCAAAGGGCGGGCGCGTTGGTCGCGCTCGCCCGTTCGCCGCAACGCGGCGTTTGCTTCAAACGCGCCCGCTCACCGGAACCAGCGCGCCCGTCACGGCGCTTGCCGCATCGGATGCAAGAAACAGCATCACCGCCGCCAGCTCCGCCGGCCGCACCCACGCGCTGAAATCAGCGTTCGGCATATCCTTGCGGTTCGCGGCTGTATCGATGATCGAGGGCAGCACGGCGTTCACACGGACCTTACCCTTAAGCTCTTCCGCCAAGCTTTCCGTGAGCTTCAGCACGCCAGCCTTGGACGCCGCGTACGCGCCCATGCCCGCGCCCGCTTTCAGCGCGGCGCCCGCGCCGACATTCACGATCGCGCCGTGCGACGCTTCCAAATAGGCCAGCGCCGCCTTCGACGCAGTCATCGCGGTTTTCAGATTGATCTCGTACATCCGATCCCAGAGCGCGCCGTCGGCTTCCGCCACGGGCCGCCACACGAAGCCGCCGGCGATGTTCAGAAGCGCATCGATGCGCCCGGCCGCGGCGTGGATGTTCGTCATGGCCGCTTGCGCCGCATCGAATTTGGTGATGTCGACGCCGCCCAGAGCGAGCGGATCATTGGCGAACTCGCCCGGCGCCGGCGCATAATCGATCAAAGCCACGCGTGCGCCTTGCGCCAGCGCCGCCTCGCGCACCGCGCGCCCCAAAGCGCCGAACCCGCCGGTGATGACGATTGTCTTGTCGCGCATGTACCGATCTCCTTGCCGGAGCCGGTGTAGCGGGGCGCGGCGGCGCGTGCATCCGAAACCGGCGCCGCGCGCATCTCTGAAACAGACGAGATGTCCTCGTCTGCCTCATGTTTTCCTTGGCGCGGCGGGGTAAACCCGCCCGCCCTTTTTCTAAGCGCGGGTTTTCATTTCGGACATGACGCGTTGCGCGTAAGCGCGGCTCACCGGCACTTCCTCGCCGCTTTCAAGCACGGCCATCAGCCGACCATTCGCGTCGCGCCGCACCGCCTTCAGCCGCTTCCAGTTCACGAACGCGGAGCGGTGCACACGCAACATGATGTCGGGATCGAGCTTCTTTTCCAGATGCGACATCGTCTCGCGATGCAGCAGCGTGCGCCCTTCCCAATAGAGCCGCACATAATCGCGCTCGGCCTCGATGCGCTCCACATCGATCACCGGCACGCGCAGGAAGCGGCCGCGATCGCGGATCCAGAATTCCTTCTCGTAACGCGGTCCCTCGCGATCCTCGGATTCCTTCTTCAAAGCATCGAGCACAGCCGCCAATTCCTCGGCGCGCCGCCCCGCGTTCTTCGCCGCACGGCGCTCGCGCGCGCGATCCAGCGCGGACGCGAGACGCTCGAATTCTACCGGCTTCACTAGATAATCGACAGCGGACGTCTCAAACGCCTGCACCGCATACGAGTCGAACGCCGAAACGAAGATCACCGCCGGCCCGCCGCTATCCTCCACCGCGTTCGCGACCTCGAAGCCGTCCGCGAGCGGCATCTTGATATCGAGCAGCACCACGTCCGGGCGCAGATCGCGCATCGCACTGATCGCTTGGGCGCCATCGCTGGCGGCGCCCACGATCTCGACGTCCGGAATCGATTGCAGCGCCAGCCTGATGCGGCGCAACGCAAGCGGCTCGTCGTCAGCTAAGAGCAGGCGCAGGGGTTCGGCCGGCACGTTGTTCCTCCAGAGGTAGCCAGATTTCGACGCGACACCCATGGGGCGCGCGGTTTTGCGCGGTCAGCCCCGCGCGGTCGCCGTAGATCAATTCCAGACGCTCGCGCGCGTTGGCCAGGCCAACGCCACGGCGCCTGCGCGGATCGCCCTCGGGCGGCAAGCCTGGGCCATCGTCCTCGATCGCGATGCGCAAGAGATCGCCGTCACGCGTGGCCGATACATCGATGGAGCCGCCATCCGTGCGCGGCGTAATCGCATACTTGATCGCGTTCTCAAGGATGGGCTGCAGAATGAGGCTGGGCAACCGTGCATTCTCCAAGCCGGACTCGACGTGGAACCGCACCTGCAGTCGATCGTCAAAGCGCGTGCGTTCGATCTCAAGATACTTGCGCTGCGCTTCCATCTCCGCGCTGAGCGCCGCCATTTCCGTAGGCTGGCGATCGAGCGAATAGCGCAGGAAGCCCGCAAGCTTCAGCAACATACTCTCGGCCTGCTCGTTGCGCTTCTCAAGCACCAGCGTGGAGATGGCGTTCAGCGTGTTGAACAGGAAATGCGGATTGATCTGGTAGTGCAGCATCTTGAGCTGCGCGTCATAGGCCAGCGCTTGCGCGCGCGCGACGGCGCGCGCCTGCGCCATGCTTTCGAAATGGTAGCCGAGCAAGGCTTGCGTCAGCCCCCAAAGCGGCAGCGCCCAACCGAATTGGAAAAGATAGCTGACGAACGGATATGGATCGGGCGAAAAGCCCGCCAACATCATCGGCCAGAATTGCTCGCCATATTGCGCGATCGGCGCCAGCGCGAGCGCACCCAGCACGAGCGCTACATTGCGCACCCAATTGGATTGATTGGCGCGCGGCCCCGCGACCACGGCAAGCAGGACGCCCGTCAGCGCAAAGTAACTCGTCACCACAAGCGCGCGGTTCGCGAAATACGGAAAGTCGTGCAGATCGTCTGGCGGGTCGGCGCCAGCCGCGGCCGTTCGGAAACCCAGATACATGAACCAGAACGCAATATGCGCGCCCCAGCGCGTCCAGCCGGGATGGGCGAGCAGTCCGCGCGGAAGCCCCGCGCCGCCCTTCTCGTCGTCCATCCGGTCCGTCATGAATGCAGCCTAGCGAATTCGTTACCGCAAAGGGTGTCTCCCTTTGCAGAGGCGGCGCATTTCGTCGCAATTTCCAGGCGTTTCGTCGTCTGCAATTGCAGTTGCCCTCGGACACGCGCGCCCTTGGGCGGCGAGCCACGGCAACCCGTTCAGCGCTGTTTCGCAAGCAGAAAAGCCCATCTCACGAACACGAAAACGCGAGCACGCCTCGTGCTTAACGGAAGAAGCCGCGCAAGGCGCTGAAAGCCGCGCTACGCAATTGCTTGCGCCGCCGCGCAACATGGGCGCGGCCGAGTTCCCAGACGAGCGCCGCCGCATCAACATTAGCGATCGCGCGCAGCCGCCGTGCGATTTCGGCTTTCGCCAGCACCGCGCCGCTCAGATCGACATGGCCGTACGCATAAGCGATCAGCGCCAAGGCGATCAGCCGGTCCTGCTCTGCCTCCGTCTCCGCCGCCATCAATTCGGGGCGGCGAAAATAGAGCACGTCGCCATGAATGAGCTGGCCCTCCGAAAGCGGGATCGGCCCAGGCGCCCAGCGATCGTTGCGCACCTTTGTGCCGCGCCGCCAGGCATGCAGCTGCGGAAAGCGCGCCAGCATAAAGCCCTTCGCGCGCAGCTCCGCATCGACATCGGCGAACAAAGGCTGATCCTTATAGATCGGCGCGAACTCCACCTCGCTGCGGATCGCCAGCAATTGCGACACCAGGTTCGGCGCCGATTGCATCGCCTCAAGTTCAGCGCCCTGAATATCGATCTTCATGTAGTGCGCATCAGTGAACTGAAAGCGCTCCGCCACGGCGTCAAGCCGCTCGACGCGCACGCTCACCTGTCCATCGAGAATGAAATAATCGTCGCGCGCATAAAGGGCGGCAAAGTTCGGATCGGCGGTGAGCAGCGAAGTGCAGCCGCGCGCGCGATAGAGATTGAGCATGCGCTCTTCATCCGCGCGCCCCACGGCGGTGGGAATGTAGCGCAGCGCGCGCAAACCCGACGCGCCGGCGTTCACGGTCGCATTCAGCCGATCGCACTCTTCATTATCCGGCTCAAATCCGATCGCCTCGACCGCCGCGCCAATCGCGGAAAGATCGGTGGTGAAGCCGCCGCGCGCGCCAATATCGAGACCGACAATGCGCGTTGCGCGCAGCACTTGATCGAGAAGCGGATTGGCCATTGCGAACTCGTCTCTATGCGCCGCGCGCGGTTTGGATTTCGGAAATTTGCGCCGCCATCTTCGCCCAGAAGGGCTTGGCGCCGTACGCGGCCATCAAATCGTCGCGACCTTTGATCGCCATCGCGCGCATTTCTTGGAGATGCCGCGTCGCGTGCTCAAGCGCCGTCGTCAGCGCCGCCGCATCGCCGACCGGAAACAGCAAGCCATAGGTGCCGCCGCCCAGCGCGTCGCGATGCACGAAAATATCGCTCGCGATCACAGGCACGCCGTGATGCAGCGCCTCGCGGATCACCCACGAATACGATTCCCATTCCGATGGCAGCACCAGGATGTCGCTCTGGTCGAAATGCGAGAAAGGCGCGGCCAGCCAACCAGCCATGCTGACGGTCTTGCCGCTCGCGGCCGCCGCCGCGCGCACATCGTTCTCCTGCGAACCGGCGCCGATGATGCGCAGCTCCGTTTCCGGCGCCAGAGTCGCGGCGGCGAACGCCCGCACCAGCGTCAGCGGGTCTTTCACCTGCTCGACGCGGCCAAGAAAATTCAATCGCACGCGCGCCGGCGCATCGGCGCTCGGGCCCGGTTCGTCCGCGGCCGGCACGAACGGATTGCCCAGCATGCGCACGCGCGTACGCGGCAGCGCCGCTTGCGCGCGCGTTTGCTGATCTTGGTTCAGCGTCACGACGAGATCGGCGCGCGCCTTGTGTTTGAAATTGTCGGAATGGCAGCGCGTCATCATCACGGTGCGCGGAAACATGCGCTTCAGCGCCGGCATCGCCAGATCGCTGTGCGCCATGATGAAATCGGGATCGCCGCCGCGTGCGCGAATCTCACGCCGAATCCGCGCGAAATCGGGCAAAAATGGAAACAGCGGCGATGTGATCGATCGCGGCGCCTCGATCACGTCGATGCCCGCATCACGCAGCGGCTGCGCCGCGGGCCCCGCGTACAAGCACACCGCGCGCACGCCAGCGGAGTCGAACAGGCGCGCATAATGAAAGAGCGAGGTGAACACCCCGCCCCGTCCCTTCATGATCGCAACCTGCACAGCGAACATGCGCGCTCCCCGGGCGACACTAGAGATTTCCGCGCGCCGCTCCAATCGCGCACGCGCAAAGCAAAAAGGCCCCGCTGTTTCCAGCAGGGCCTTTCCTGATTTGTGAGCGCACTTTTTGGGTGCGGGAGTAGGATTTGAACCTACGACCTTCAGGTTATGAGCCTGACGAGCTACCGGGCTGCTCCATCCCGCGTCAGCGCTCACAAATCAAAGCTTGATCGCTAAACACAAACGGCCGCGTTTGAGCGCGGCCGGACGTGTACGGCCGAAGCCGTCATTGTGATTGAGGGTTCTTGGACTTTGTTGACTTTATTCGCACGCGGCCCGGGCAGACCCGGCAGCGACCTACTCTCCCACGCCTTAAGACGTAGTACCATCGGCCCTGGGGGACTTAACTACCGAGTTCGGGATGGGATCGGGTGGGGAACCCCCGGCATAGCCGCCAGGTCGGCGCGAGCCGCGCGCAAATGAGGTGACATTGTCTGTGTTGCGTTCGTAGTGGCGACGCAGTCGTCGCCGTGCATGAACGATGATCGTTCAAGCCGATTGAGCGATTAGTACCAGTCAGCTTCAAGCCTCGCGGCTCTTCCACACCTGGCCTATCAACGTAGTAGTCTTCTACGGCTCTCTAGGGAAACCTAGTTTTGAGGGGGGTTTCACGCTTAGATGCTTTCAGCGTTTATCCCGTCCGCACTTAGCTACCCAGCTGCGCTCTTGGCAGAACGACTGGTGCACCAGAGGTGCGTTCATCCCGGTCCTCTCGTACTAGGGACAAATCCTCTCAAGTTTCCAACACGCACGGTAGATAGGGACCAAACTGTCTCACGACGTTCTGAACCCAGCTCACGTACCACTTTAAATGGCGAACAGCCATACCCTTGGGACCTGCTCCAGCCCCAGGATGTGATGAGCCGACATCGAGGTGCCAAACCGCCCCGTCGCTATGGACGCTTGGGGGCGATCAGCCTGTTATCCCCGGAGTACCTTTTATCCGTTGAGCGATGACCCTCCACACACGGGATCACCGGATCACTATGACCGACTTTCGTCTCTGCTCGACTCGTCAGTCTCGCAGTCAGGCAGGCTTATGCCATTGCACTCAACAACCGATGTCCGACCGGTTTGAGCCTACCATCGCGCGCCTCCGTTACTCTTTGGGAGGCGACCGCCCCAGTCAAACTGCCCGCCATGCTGGGTCCCGGATCCAGATGATGGATCGCGGTTAGACGTCACCGAAAATCAGGGTGGTGTTTCATCTTGCGGCTCCACGAAAGCTGACGCCTCCGCTTCAAAGCCTCCCACCTAGCCTACACAAATCGTCGATAACGCCACAGCAAAGCTGCAGTAAAGGTTCACAGGGTCTTTCCGTCTAGCCGCGCGAACTCCGCATCTTCACGGAGAATTCAATTTCACTGAGTCTATTGTGGAGACAGCGGGGAAGTCGTTACTCCATTCGTGCAGGTCGGAACTTACCCGACAAGGAATTTCGCTACCTTAGGACCGTTATAGTTACGGCCGCCGTTCACCGGGGCTTCGATTCAAGGCTTGCACCTCTCCTCTTAACCTTCCGGCACTGGGCAGGAGTCAGACCCTATACGTCGCCTTGCGGCTTCGCAGAGCCCTGTGTTTTTGATAAACAGTCGCCACCCCCTGGCTTGTGTCACTGACGCCAGCTTGCGCTGAATCAGTCCCTCTTCTTCCGAAGTTACGAGGGCAATTTGCCGAGTTCCTTCACAATAGTTCTCTCAAGCGCCTCGGTATACTCTACCTGACCACCTGTGTCGGTTTCGGGTACGGTCTATGTTGGGGCTATTTCCTGGAACAACTAGGCTGCGCTCGGACACCAACTGCCTCACACAACTTCCGTCATTCGTCACACACCAACTGGCGCACGAATATTCACGTGCTTCCCATCGACTACGCCTTTCGGCCTCGCCTTAGGGGCCGGCTAACCCTGCTCTGATTAACATTGAACAGGAACCCTTGGTCTTTCGGCGACAGAGTCTCTCACTCTGTTTGTCGTTACTCATGTCAGCATTCTCGCTTCCGATACCTCCAGCACACCTTACGATGCACCTTCGCAGGCTTACGGAACGCTCCGCTACCGCTCACTTGCGTGAACCCATAGCTTCGGCGAATGGCTTGATCCCCGTTACATTTTCGGCGCAGGTACGCTTGACCAGTGAGCTGTTACGCTTTCTTTAAAGGATGGCTGCTTCTAAGCCAACTTCCTGGTTGTCTATGCATACCCACATCCTTAACAACTTAGCCATTACTTGGGGGCCTTAGCTGATGGTTAGGGTTGTTTCCCTCTTGACGACGGACGTTAGCACCCGCCGTCTGTCTGCCGAGCTGTACTCGCAGGTATTCGGAGTTTGGTTAGGTTTGGTAAGTCGGTGAGACCCCCTAGCCCATCCAGTGCTCTACCCCCTGCGGTAATCACTACGACGCACTACCTAAATAGTTTTCGCGGA
>JAFLCU010000002.1:57500-344054 GCA_017303355.1 Caulobacterales bacterium
GTCTGGCTCGTACTTTCAGGCGGCGTACTGGCGCTTGGCCGCTTCGATCGCCACGCCCTCGTCACCGCCATCGGCGTGCTGAGTTTGATCTGCGCCATCTTCGGTTTGCTGGCCGACCTCAGTCTTGATCTGCTCGCCTCCGCTGGCGTGTTCATGCTGTGCGCGTTCATCGCCGCCATCGCCGGTCTTGCGCTGCGCCGGAGCAAAACCTCATGAAGCTCAACGCCGCGCCCCGCATTTTGATCGTCGCTGGCGTCTGCATCGCAGCACTCATCGGCCTTGTCGTAAGCGAAGGCGCCGCGCGCGATAGCGGCCAGGAGGTGCTGCTGCGTATGCAGGCAGTCGATCCGCGCGCGCTACTCAGCGGCCATTATGTCGACATCAACCTTACCGAGCCGCTGAATGAAGAATGCCCGCCCGGCGCCGATCTGCGCTGGATCGCGCTCCGTCCCGATGGCGAGGCGTATGTGCTCGCCGGCGGCGCGGCCTCGCGCGATCAAGCCCAACAGGTCGGCCCATTGCCGGTGCGCGGCTCGTTCACCTGTGCGCCGCCAGCCCTCGTCGACAGCGTCGCACCCATTCCCGGATTCACGCGACTCAATATTGGCATTAGCCGCTTTCACATTAACCAGGCCGACGCGCTCCGCATCGAAGAGATCCTACGCGCGCAGCGCATCGATGAGAGCACGCGCGCCTACGCCATCGTCTCCGTTGGCCGCGACGGCCGCGCGCGTTTGCGCGGCATCATGGTTGACGGCGAGCGCCTCGAACTCTCCTGGCTCTGACGCGGCGCCACAATGGGGCGAATACTTCGCGCCCGTTGCTCTTTACTGACGCACAACACGCGAAATTCCACGCCTGACGCGTGGCACGCGCATTGCTTTCTCGCTCCGCAGAAGAATTTCTCCGGAGCGCGAGCGTGCGGGCGTTTATCTTAACAAGTGCGGCGATGTTGGCGTACGCCAGCGCGGCCTCGGCTGATCCCATTCCCGGCGGCGCCGGCGATTTCTCGCGCGGCTTCGGCATGGGCTGGGAAAGCTACGATTCCCCGATCAATCCCTCGACGCGCGACGACGACGGCAATCGCGTCATCGTCAACGGCCGCATGCAGATCGAAGGCGCTCTCTATGGCGGCCTGCAAGACGATTTCGCCACCGGCATCGGCTCGACCCAAGCCATCGGCAACCAACTGAACGTGATCACCCAAGGCAATTACAACACGGTGATCGTCGACTCCACCCAGATCAACACTGGCGACATCAGCGCCGACATCGACGGAGACCAATAAATATGTTCGCGCTGAAAAAACTCGCCATCGTGCTGGCGGCGACGACCTCGCTCACCGCCTGCGTCACGCCGCAATCCGGCAATGACGGCATGTATGCGTTGCCGATCGGCGACGCGCCCGTCACCGCCAACCCCACCGCCTACACACCCGCGCTCGATTGTCTGGCCGCGCACGCGCGCACCCAGTCGATCGCCGCGCCGCGCATCGCCGTCGGTCGCATCCTCGATTACACGGGCTCGGTCAGCGAAGAAGGCGGCCGCCGCATCACGCAAGGCGCCTCGCTGATGGCGATGTCGGCCTTCAACAAGGCCGGCGCGCGTCTCGTCGAACGCTTCGACACCTCAGTCACCGAACTCGAACTGCGTTACGCCAACAATCGCCTGATCGGCCAAGAAGGCGGCGACGAAAACGTGCGCCGCATCTATGCCGGCCAAATGCCCGGCTCCGATTATTATTTCGTCGGCGGCATCACCGAGCTCAACTACAACATCCGCTCGACCGGCATTGACGTCCAAGGCGGCCACACCGATGCGCGCGACGGCGTCGGCCATCTGGGCGGGCGCCTTTATGTGATGAACATCGCGCTCGACTTCCGCTTGATCGATACGCGCACGCTCGAAGTCGTCGACGTTATCTCCTATCAAAAGCAGATCATCGGCCGCGAGGTCCGCGCCGGCGTGTTCTCCTTCTTCGACGACACCCTGCTCGATATCGCCGCCGGCGAACGCGCGCTGGAGCCGGTGCAACTCGCCGTCCGCGCCGGCGTCGAACGCGCCGTCGTTCAAGTGATGAGCCGCTTCTACGGCGCGCAGGATAGCTCGGTGTGCGCCGCCGCCATCGCCGCCGAAGGCGATCCGATGGGCCCGGGCCAAACGCAAACCGCCACCGGCGCGGTCATCCCGCAAAGCCCGGCCGGCGCGGCCATCGACACCAATGCCTGGCACGCGCGCCGCGACGACAATCTCTATCCCGGCCTGCGCGGCCGCAGCTAATTTTCGGAGCCGCCATGCGCGCGTTTCTTCTCGCTTCCGTCGCCCTCGTGCTCGCACCGTGCGCTTACGCGCAAACGGTCGTGAATGAGCAAACCCAAACCGGCGACGCAACTGCGCAAACCGACATCGAGGTCGGTGCGGCCTATGACGCCGCCGCCACCGCGATCGCCGGCGGCAACATCGTCACCGCTACCGGCGTCGAGAGCGACATCGATCTCCGCAACGCGCAAGACATGGATGGCGACGCAAGCGCCACAACGAACGCCACCGTCTGGCATGCCGACGGCGTGGTCGCCATCGCCTCCGCCAGCGTCGCCAATGGCGCGACCGCGAGCAGCGAAAACGGCGCTATTTCCGCCTATTCCGAGCAATACGCGCACGGCGACACGCATGCAGAAACTCGCTTCACCGGCGGCGACGCCACGCACGCCAGCACCTCGGCCTCGGCCAGCGGCAACGTGCTCGCCCTCTCTGCCGAGATCGGCGACATCGGCCTGCGCGGCTATCAGGAAAACACCGGCGCCGTCAGCGCCAATGTCGAAGCCGATCATTGCTGCGTCGCCGGCCAAGCCGCGTCGTCGGCGATCTCCAGCGCCAACAACATGACGATCGGCGGCTATACCAGCACCGTACAAACCGAAACGCTGCAGCGCGCCAGTGGCGCCAGCAACGCGCGCGCCGATCTCTACGCCGGCTACGCCACCGACGCCTCGGCCAACGCCACCGCGAACGCCAACGCCATCACCATTGAAAACCAATGGGGCTACGTAAACGCCGATATCGACCAAGTGTCGATCGCAAGCGTGAACGCCCAATCCTACGTCACCCTCGGCGGCGATTTCCTGGGCTATGGCTCAGCCGGCGCCTACGGCGTCGGCAACCAGGCCATCGTCGGCAATGTCGGCTCCGACACCGTGCTCGACATTTCGCAAATCAATCGTGGCGATGTCTCAGCCGACGCCGCACTCGTCGGCGAAGGCGGCGAGGCGGCCCTCGCCTCGGCCGCAGCTTACGGCAACAACACCACCGGCTATGTCTGCGGCTACTGCGAGACGAACGCGCCCACGCTCACCGCCGCGAACGATCAGCTCAACACCGGCAATGTGAGCGCAAGCGCCAGCGTCGAGAGCCCGTACGCGCGCACGGTTGCGGCCACCGCGACAGCCATCGGCAACGCGGCCACGTTCCAGGTGCGCGGTCCAGGCGGCTAAGCGCGCCGCCTAGCCTAGTCCGCCGAAATATTCTGATCCATCGTTTCAGCGGGTTTCGTGCCTTCGCAACATGGCCCGCCCACCGGCTTGGCCGGCACGCCCGCCACCGTGCAGCGCGCCGCGACATCGCTCAGCACCACCGAGCCCGCCGCGATCCGCGCATCCTCGCCAACCACAATGTTGCCCAGCACCTTGGCGCCCGCGCCAATCATCACGCCGCGCTTGATCTTGGGGTGACGATCGCCGCCCACCTTGCCGGTGCCGCCCAAAGTCACCGAATGCAGCATCGATACGTCGTCATCCACGACAGCGGTCTCGCCAATGACGATGCCGTGCGCGTGATCGATGAACACGCCCGCGCCAATCTTCGCGTTCGGATGAATATCGACCGCGAACAGCTCAGAGATGCGGCTCTGCAGATGATAGGCGAGGATGTGACGCTCTTCGGTCCAGAGCCAGTGCGCGATGCGATAGGCCTGCAGCCCGCCATAGCCTTTGAAAAACAGGAACGGCTGCAGATACGTGCGGCACGCCGGATCGCGCTCGCGCACCACGCGCATGTCGCGCGTCGCGGCCGTCACCAGCGCCGGATCGGCCGCATAGGCTTCGCGGATCACCTCGCGCAATTGCAGCGCCGGCAGATCGCCATGCCCAAGCTTCTGCGCCAGATGATAGGAGAGCGCGTCCTCGATCTTGTCGTGGTGCAGAATCGATGCGTGCAGATACGACGCCAGCAACGGCTCCTCGGCCGCCGCCTGCATCGCCTCCACGCGCAATTGCGCCCACACGCCGCCGGACGCCTCGAACACGCGGGGCTGAGCTTCGGCCATCAAATTCCTCCCTGCCCATGGCCGAGCATGGCGCTGGCCAGGGGTGCTGGTAACAGCCCTGTCACCGCCATGTGGTGGGCGCGCAGGATAGCCGCAACCGTCATACTATCGCGAATATAGCCGGCGGCGACCTTCTCCACTACGTCCGCGAACGGAACACGGTTGCGCTTCAGCACCTCCGTGGGTTCCGGCTTCGCCTCGCCCAGCGTCAGATCGAGCGCCAGATAGATCGTGGCCGTCTCGTCGCTCAGCGAATTGGAAAGATCCATCTCAAGCATCGGCAGATAAGTCCCGGCCTTCAGCCCCGTCTCTTCCTCAAGCTCGCGCCGCGCGCACGCGAGCGGCGGTTCGCCCGGGTCGGCGCCGCCCTCCGGCATCTCCCAGGAATAGCGCCCCAGCGGAAAGCGCCATTGGCCGACCAAATGCACATAGCCCTCGGCGTCGATCGGCAGCACGCCCACCGCATGCCGGCGCGGACGGATAACGCTGTAATCCCCCTCCGCGCCGTGGGGATGCAGCACAGCGTGCGTATCGACGACGAACCAAGCGTTCTCGAATGTGCGCGTCACGCTCTTGACGATCCACGGATCGGAGTCTTCTTCCCAGGGTTCGCTCATAGCCATTATTTAAACGCCGCGGCCGAACGGCGCCATGGAGACCACATGACCATTCCCGCTTCGGCCATCCCCGCCGCCCCGCAAGACAACGACGTGCTCGCCGCTACGCACCCCAGCGCCGAGACCTTGGCTTTCCTGGCGCTGCGCCGCTCCACCAAAGTCATCCATCTCACGGCGCCCGCCCCGAGCGGCGATCAGCTCGACGCGCTTCTGCGCATCGCCTCGCGCGTGCCTGATCACGGCAAGCTCGGCCCATGGCGTTTCGTCATCATCGAAGGCGAAGCCCGCGCCCGCGCCGGCGAAGCGCTCGCAGGCGTGGCGCCCGACGCGCCAAGCGCCGAGGCCGCGCGCAACACCTTCACGCGCGCGCCGCTCTGCGTGATGGTGGTTTCGACCGCCGCGCCTCACGCCAAAATTCCGGAATGGGAGCAACAGCTCGCCACAGGCGCCGCATGCTTTGCGTTGCTGCTCGGCGCCGACGCAATGGGCTATGGCGGCTGCTGGCTCACCGGCTGGCCCTGCTACGACGCGCGCGCCCGCGCGAGCCTGGGCCTTGCCGAACAAGAACGCATCGCCGGCTTCATCCACCTCGGCACGCCCACGGAAGCGCCCACGGAACGCGTCCGCGCGAACTGGGCGGAGCGGGTGAGTAGGTTTTAATCGGTGCACTCCCAAAAGTCGCGCGCGCTCCGCTCGCGCGCTATAACACGCAGCGCTGTTTGCAGGTTGGAGCGCGCCGCTCCCGCGGCGCATGCGGCGCGAAGCGCCGCGCTCCTGCTTTTTTGACATAAGCGCCAGAGCCGCCGAGGGACCGTGTATCCAGGGATAGAGCGCGCGCTCGCGCGTAAGATTCCCAAGCGCATCAACGCAAATCGCGCCGCGTCCGCATGGATAGAACCAATCTTATCCGCCCCCGCCAAAACGCGCGTACAATGCGCGCATGATTTTCACCCCCGCCGCCTGTACCGACCCCACCGCCGAACTCTGGCGCGCCGCGCGCGCCATGTTCGTGCGCATGTGCTTCGTCATGGGCACCGCCGCCGACATCGCCGCGCTCGGCTTGTGCAAGAGCCAGATTCCGCGTCTGCAACATTGGATCGCAGCCCTCGAAAGCTTCGTGCGCAAAGTGCTGGTGATGGAGGTCGATCGCCTGACCTTGATGCAGCCGAAGAAGCGCGATCCGTTCGCGAAGAAGAAAGAGCCGCCAGCGCCAGCCGAGCCCAGAGAGCGCAAACGCACCTATCCGTTCAAGCTCTGGCCGAAGCCCAAGCAACATCCAGCGCGCATCACTTTACTCGGCGCGCCCACCAGCGTCGCTGAAATCCGCCGCGCACACTATCGCTCGTCGCTGATCGCGCGCTTGAAAAGCCGGCGCGAACCGACGCCGCCGCACAAACGCTATGCGCGCAGAATCCTGGCGCTGCAGCACCTGTTGAAACAGCCGCGCCGCGCCATCCTGCGCCTGGCGCGCAAACTCAAGCGCTTTCCGCGCCTCGCCGTGAAACTGGCGCTCGGCCGCCCGTGGGATTCGCCGCACGTGCCGCCCGAGCTCTGCGCCAAAGCCGCGCACGGCTCCTACAACGCCGCGCGCAATCTCTTGCATCCCGTGGCGACTCTGCCGGACACGAGTTGAACCCAACACAGCGCCGAACGTTTCAACCGCTCTTGCAGCCGCAAGCAGCGGCCAAACGTGCTGCCTGTTTGCAGGTTGGAGCGCGCGGCTCCGCCGCGCCCCCAAGATCAACGGCCAAGCGCCTCGGGCGCAATCCTTCTTGGACCGCCGGCGTCCCCGCCGACGGCGCCAGTTGAAACACCGAACCGCCGGCGCGGCGCCGGCGGTCCAAGAGCGCCTCTCCGCAAGGGAGAGGGGGAGCGCGCCAAGCCCGCTGCTACGCTTTCAGCGCCAAATCCCGCAGCGTCTTTACATCCTGCGCGCGATCTTTGGGCACGATGATCACTGCTTCGGGCGTCGCCACGACGATCAGATCGCTCACGCCCGCGACGCAGACTTTCACGCCGTCGCCGCGCAACAGATTGTTCGCCGCGTCCAGCGCCACCACCGCGCCGTGCGTGGCGTTGCCGGCTTCGTCCTTGGGCGCAAGGCGCCAGATTTCATCCCACGCGCCCACATCGGCCCAGCCGATTTCGCACGGCGCCACCGCGGCGTGCTTGGTTTTTTCCATCACCGCGATGTCGAGCGGCTCGCTGCGCACCTTCTTGAACAAATCAGCGTCGAGATGGATGTTCACGCCCGCGCGCCGCGCCGCCTTCAGCGACGCGAGCGCGGCGTCGCGAATATCGGCGCTCGCTTCGAATTCACGCAGCATGAGCGCGGGGTCGAACAGGAACATGCCGCTGTTCCAAGAATATTCGCCCGTCGCCAGATAGGCGCGCGCGGTGTCGGAATTGGGCTTCTCGCGGAAGCTGTCGAGCGCGAACACGCCCTCGGCAAGCTCCGCGCCGCGTTTGATGTAGCCGTAGCCGGTGGCGGGGCGATCTGGATCGATGCCGAAGGTGACGATGCGCTCGCGGGCGAACGGCGCCGCGCGCGCGATGGCGGCATGAAATGCGTCAACATCCGTGATGATGTGATCGGCCGGCAAAAGCAGCACGAGCGCGCCGGGCTCGATCTCGGCGCTGACGGCCGCGGCGATGGCGCCGACAGCGGCGGTGTTGCGCGGCGCCGGTTCGAACACGATCGCGGCCGGGTTGCTCACATTCGCCCGCACCAGTTCGGCGTGGCTTTCATTGCAGAGCACAATCGGGGCGGCGAAGGAAAGCACGCCGATCTCGCCGCTCACGCGCGCGGCCGTCTCGGCGATCATGGTCCGCGCGCCGCCGAGGGCGTGAAATTGTTTTGGTCGCGCCTCGGTCGAGGCCGGCCACAGGCGCGAGCCCGCGCCGCCGGACATAATGGCGGGAATGATCCGGTGTTTCATCGCAGCGTTCATGCGCCCGTTCTTGCTAGGCTTGGGCGCTATCTGCAAGAAACGCGCGCGGACCCCGTGCGCGTGCGCGCCTGGGTTTCAGATTGAAACGTCTCGTTATGAGCCAGATCCCGTTCCACGCCGTCCGCGCCTGGCTGTTCGAGGCCGCGCTGCCCTTTTGGGCCGCGCACGGCGTCGACCGCGCTCATGGCGGCTTCCTGGAGGAATTAACGCCGGACGGCGCGCCGACGGCGTGCGGTTTCAAGCGCGTCCGGGTGATCTGCCGCCAGACCTACGCCTTCGCCCACGCCGCCGAACTTGGCTGGAACGAGGGCGATGCATTGTCGCGCATGGGCGTCGACTATCTCGTCAAGCACGCGCGCACGGGCGACGGCGGCTGGGCCAAGACGCTGACGCGCAAGGGCGCGGTGCGTGACGCCACCGCCGATCTCTACGACATCGCCTTCGTGCTGTTCGCGCTCGCCCGTCGCTATCGCGTTTCGCGCGACGCCGACGTATTGGCGCTGATGCATGAAACGCTGGGCTTCGTGCAAACCCGGATGCGCGGGCCCGTCGCCGGCTTCTGGCATCGCTTGCCGCCCAGCGAACCGCGCCTGCAGAACCCGCACATGCACCTCACCGAAGCGTGCCTGGCCGCGTTCGAGGCGACGCAAGACCAGCGCTATCTCGATCAAGCCCGCGAACTCGTCGCGCTGTTTTGCGCACACCTGTTCGACGGCGCCACGCTCGGCGAACGCTTCAACGATGATTGGACGCGCATTGGCGGCCAAGAGGGGCGCGCGGTGGAGCCGGGCCACCATTTCGAATGGGCGTGGATCCTGGCGCAATATCAGCGTCTCAGCGGTGAGAACGTGACGTCCCAAGCCGAGGCGCTCGCGCGCTTCGGCGAAACCCACGGCGTCGATGCAAAGTCCGCCGCCGTGTTCGATCTCATTGCCGATGACGGCGCGCCCTTGCGCACCAGTTCGCGCACCTGGACCAACACCGAGCGGATCAAGGCCTGGCTCGCGATCTATGAACTCACCGGGCGCGATCCCACGCCGGAGGTCAGTGCATCACTCAGGCTGATCTTCGACCGCTATTTCGCCAGCGCCCGCCCTGGCGCGTGGGTCGATCAGTTTGACGCCGACGGCAAGCCGATGGTCGAGGCCGTGCCGGCGTCGATCGTCTATCATCTCTTTCTGGCCTTCGCCGAGGTGCTGCGGCTCGAACCGCGCCTGAAGGCCAGCGCGGCTCAGACGCCGTAATAGCCGCGATACCATTTCACGAAATTGGCGATGCCGGTTTCGATCGGCGTGCGCGGCGCGAAGTCGACATCGTGCGCAAGGTCCTGCACATCGGCGAAGGTCGCCGGCACGTCGCCGGGCTGCATCGGCAGCATGCGCTTGATCGCTTTCTTGCCGATAGCGTCTTCCAGCACCTCGATCAGCCGCATCAACCTCACCGGCGTGTTGTTGCCGATATTGTAGAGCCGATAGGGTGCGTTCGATGAGGCGGGATCGGGCGCCTGGCCGCTCCAGGCTTCATTCGGCGTAGCCGGCCGATCGCCCACGCGCACCAGCGCCTCCACCACATCGTCGATGTAAGTGAAATCGCGCTGCATCTCGCCATTGTTGAAAACGTCGATCGGCTCGCCGGCGAGGATCGCCTTCGTGAACAGATAGACGGCCATGTCGGGCCGGCCCCAGGGGCCATAGACGGTGAAGAAGCGCAGACCCGTGCTCGGCACGCGGAAGAGGTGGCTGTAGGAATGCGCCAGCAGTTCGTTCGACTTTTTCGTCGCCGCATAGAGGCTCAAGGGATGATCGACGTTCTGGTGTACCGAGAACGGCATCTTCGTCACCGCGCCATAGACGGAACTCGAAGAGGCGAAGACCAGATGTTCGATCACGTGATGGCGGCAGCATTCCAAAAGGTTCACGAAGCCGTCGAGGTTTGAGCGCACATAGGCTTGCGGATTGCTGAGCGAGTAACGCACGCCCGCTTGGGCCGCGAGGTTGAACACGAGCTTGAACTTGTGTTGGGCGAACAGCGCCTTCAGCGCCGCGTCGTCGGCCAGATCGATTTCGGCGAAGCTGAAGTTCGAATGCGCCGCCAGGACCCTGAGCCGCGCGCGCTTCAGCCCCACATCATAATAATCGCTGAGATTGTCGAGGCCGACCACTTGACGCCCAGCGGCGAGCAGGCGCTCCGCCAGATGGAAGCCGATGAAGCCGGCGGCGCCTGTCACGAGCACGGGAATCATTTGCGGCGCGGGCCTTCGGTTCAAACTGGCGCTTCGATAGGCGCCGGGCCGGGCGAAATCAACTGAACGCGCCTTATGCCGGTAAGCGGCGCGTTGCGGCCACGAGGGCCGCGGCGATGAAGAGCGTCGCGACCCACCATTCGGCCCAGATGCCGAAGCTCAGATTGGCGACGAGCCCCAAGGCCGCGATCGTGCCTGCCGTCGCGGCCGCCGCCGGGCGATCATGCTGAAGCGCGCGCGCCAAGGCGAAGCCGCCCACGAGCAAGCTCGCCGCCGCCAGCAAAGCGCCGACGGCCCCGGTCTCGAACCAGATTTGAAGGCTGGCGCTGTGGGGGTGGACCGGCACGCCGCGCATGTCGAGTTCGCGCACGCTGATGCGGTCGCTCACGGCGCGCGAGGCTTCCAGCCCGTGGCCGATGGTCGGCTGCTCCAGGATGCGCGTGCACACATAGTCCCAGATGCCCGCCCGCGCCGCCCAGCTGAGCGGCAGCTTGTCGATCAAACCCTGATTGGCGATCACCAGCGGCGTCACGAAGGGTGCGGCCAGCATCCAGGCCGAAAGGCCGCCGCTGACGCCCAGGATGGCCAGACGCGGCGCCATGAAGGCGAGCGCGAACGCCGCGAAGCCAAGCGCGAAGCCCAGGGCCGCCGCCGCCTGTTCGAATGGGACCATCAGCGCCGCACCCGTCAGGATGACGAGAAAGGCGACAATGCCGCGCCAGCCGGCCCCCTCTTGCAGTTGGCTCGCCGCCACCGCCCAGACCATGGCCAGCAGCACGACCGAGCCGCGCATCAGATTGCGGCCAAGGTCGCCCAGTTCCGCGTCCGGGCGGGCCGCCCGATTGATCGGCATGTGCCAGACCGCCTCGATCGTGAGCAGGGCGGCCAGCA
Source organism: Caulobacterales bacterium (assembly GCA_017303355.1). Taxonomy (GTDB): domain Bacteria; phylum Pseudomonadota; class Alphaproteobacteria; order Caulobacterales; family Aquidulcibacteraceae; genus Vitreimonas. The sequence continues at coordinate 68,523 of JAFLCU010000002.1, forward strand.
CCAAGAAGGCGGCGAGCCCCGCCGCTCGGGTGAGGCGTTGGTTTGGCGCGTTTCCAGCCGAGGCGGCGAACATGAGGCCAAGCGGAACGAGCGCCAGTATCTTAAAAGCTTGGTCGTGCTTGGGCCAAGGCGACCATAGAGTTGAGAGCGCCGCCCAGGCCGTGAACGCGAGCAAGAGCATTAGTGCGAGCGGTCTGGTTTCAAGCGCTTGTCTGAACAGGTCAGGGCGAAACGACGCCACACCGGCCAGGCAAAGCGTAAGCGGCAGCGCCAGCGCGCCGCCGGCGGCCGCGGCGGGCAACAGGCAGAACAATGCCGCACATGCGAACGCCGCAGGTCCGAAACGCATCGCCGGCTCCCTTTCGCCCCGACGAACGCATGTCACGGCCAGGGCGCCGGCCGCAATGGCTGACCATTCCGTAGCCAATCTTTCAGCATGTTCACTGCTTCCGCTGCCTTAGCGCTTGGCGCCGAGCGTTATTTAAGCTTTGTTACCCCTAAGGCGCGTATTGAGGGCAATCCCTGAGGGATCGCGCGCCTATGCGTGGGAGCTCACAATGGCAGAACGCTCACAACCGACCTATGCGAGCGAGGTTCGGGACACCATTGTGAAGTATGGCCTGACCGGTATGGCGGCCACCGCCCTTGCGGTAACGATTTTCTCACCCGCTGGTTTCGGCGGCATGATTGGCGCCAGCTTTGCCTCAAGCTTCGGCAGCGATAGCGCCTCGTCCGCGACGGAAGATGCATATTCGCGGCTGCCGGCCTACCCGTCGCCGCTGTCGTCGGAAGAGATCAACACAATCGAGACGCAGCTGGCCCAGACCGCCGTTTCGCTCGAAATCACGCGTGCCGCGACCGATGACAATATCGAGCAGCTGCGCTCGCTTTCGGTGTCCGGTGAATTGGTGACGTTCGCTCAAGCGCCTGCGCGCGCCGCCGTCCAAGCGCGCGCTGTCCGCGCCAACGAGGATCTCCGTCTCACGCTGAGCGAGCCGGTGTCCGCGCCGGCCCCGACGCCAGCGCCGGTGCAAGCGCAGCCGATCTCATATTCGGGATCGTCGAGCTTCGATCACAGCGTGCCCTATCGCGATCCGCACCTTGAATTGGCGGATTTGCTGCTCGCGCACGAAGAATTCTGAGGTCCGCTTAGGCCGCTGCTTCGGCGGCCATCGGCTCCAACCAACCACTGTACGTCAATTGATCGATCTGCGCGGCCGAGAGCGTCGCCAGGTCGGCATAATGGTAGTGTGTCCAGCCGCGATTTTGGCTCTGGACCCGCACCTGCACCATCACCACGCTGCGCTGCGACGGCTCGATACGGAGCGTCCAAGCGAAATGCTGCTTTTCCGGAATACGCAGCCAGCCGACAAAGGCGTTTGCGGTATGGGCAGGGATTTTGAGCATCAGAAAGCCATCAAATTGGAACACTGCCCCAATGGGCGAAGCTGGCGATGCAAGGCGTGAACCATGTGAGCCGCCGCCGTGACTTGGAGGGTGGACATGGCTAATTTCACGCCAGGGGATGATCCGGAGAAACAGACGACGATGCGCTTCCTCGCTGCGTTCCTTTTTGCTGTCTGCATGCTGGCCGCGCCCGCGCGCGCCGAGACCTACCGGCTCAATTACGAGGCGCAGGTGCTGGGCGTGGTGGTGCTCGGCACGGCGCGTTACGAGATCGCCGCCAGCCCGACCCGCTATGGCGTCCGCGCCAATCTGCGGACCTCCGGCCTCGCGCGTCTGTTCGACCAGACCGAGATCACCGCGGCCTCCGCCGGCACGATCGCCAGCGGCGGCGTCAATTGGACGCGCTACGACATTTCCCATGCCTACGGCTCGAAGTTTCGCCGCATCCAGATCAACCGCGGCGCCGAGGGTGTAAGCGCGCAGATCAACCCGCGCTACGGCAACATGGGCGCGCCGCCGGCCAGCGCGCAGCAGCAGCGTGGCTCATACGATCCGCTCACCGGCGTGTTCGCGCTGGGGCGTCAGATCGGCGTCGCCCGCGCCTGTCGTGGTTCGGTCCTGGTGTTCGATGGCCGTCAGCACTACCGGCTCGCCGTGTCCGCGCGCGGACAGACCACATTCAACAGCGGCGGCTATAACGGCCCGGCCTTGCACTGCAATTTCCGCTATGAGCCGATCTCCGGCTTCAGCGACAATTTCAACCGTTCAAGCGTGCCGGCGGCGCAAGCTTGGTTCGCCTTGCCCGCGCAAGCGGGTTTCGCCGCGCCGTTGCGGATCGAGGTGCCGACGCCGCTCGGCACGGCGCAGCTCAACATTCGCGGCTACGAACGCGTGGCCTAAGCCGTCGCCGCCTGCTACGCGGACGCGGACAGTGGAGCGGCCGGCTTGAGCGTGTGCGTGATCGTGGTGAGCTATCGCACCGGGCCCGCGCTCGGGCGCTGCCTCGCCGCGCTCGCGGCCTTGCGCGGTGTTGATGAGATCATCTTGGTCGACAACGGCAACGAGGCCGCCGAGGCGGCCGCGCTTTCCGCCTTCGTCACCGACGATCCACGCGCGCGACTCGTGCGCGGGCAGGGCAATGTCGGCTTCGCGGCTGGCTGCAATCTCGCCGCGCGGGCGGCGCAAGCGGAGGCGCTGCTCTTCCTCAATCCCGACGCCGTGCTTGAGGCCGGCGCCATTGAGAATCTTTCCCGCGCGCTCGCCGCCGCCCCGCCGCCTGCGATTGTCGGCGGCGATTTGCGCGATGCGGACGGGCGTTCGGAGCGCGGTTCGCGCCGCGATCGGGTGACGCTCTGGCGTGCGTTTGTCGCGTTCAGCGGGCTTTCTCGCTTGGAACATTTCTCGCCCGCGTTTCGCGACTTCAATCGCCACGCCGATCCTGTGCCCAGTGCGCCGGTCGCGGTGCAAGCCGTCAGCGGCGCGTTGCTGATGCTTCGGCGCGCCGATTTCGAAGTGCTCGGCGGCTTTGACGAAGGCTATTTCGTCCACGTCGAGGATCTCGACCTTTGCCGTCGCGCCGAGCAACGCGGCTGGCCAGTGATTTTCGCGCCCGGCCCGCACGGCCAGCACGAGCGTTCCACCAGCGCGGTCGAGAGCCGCTTCATCGCCAAGCACAAAGCGCGTGGCATGGCGCGCTACCTGTCGAAATTTGCAAACGGACCGTTCGAACGCGCCGCGGCTTGGCTCGCGGGCGGATTTATCATGCTGGTGTCGCGATGAGCCGAAGCGCGCTTGTCGTCGGCGCCGGCGGCGCACTGGGCGAGGCGGTCGCGCGCGAACTGGCGCGCAATGGTTGGCGGGTCACCGCGTCGATGCGCCAGGCTTATGCCGGGCCGAGCGCACGCTTGGCGGCGTTGGGCGTCGAGCTGGCGCGGTGTGATGTATGTGTTGATCCGCATTGGCTCACCTTGGCGGCCGGGCGGGACGCCATCATCTTCACATCGCGTATCGAGATCAGTTTGGCTGCGCTCGAACGGCTGGCGCAAGCGCCGTCGCGCGTCGTGGTGTTCTCCAGCAACAATGTCGCGATCGATCAACGCGCGGCGACCTATCGCGCGATCGAGTCGGCGGAGGTCGCCGTACAGGCGCGCGCCGCAAGCCACGCCATCCTTCGCCCAACACTCATCTATGGCGACCCGCGCCTCGTCACGGTTGCGCGCCTGATGCGTTGGGCGCGTGGCGTGTGCATGCCTTTGCCCGGGCATGGGCGCGCGCGAATGCAGCCTGTATTTTACGAGGACTTGGCGCGTGTCGCGGTGGGCCTCGCCGAAGCCAGCACGCCAAACGGTGTATTCGCGGCGGGCGGTCCGGAGGTGCTTTCCATGCGCGCGCTTTATGAAGCGGTGCGCGGCGCGGCGAACGGCGCCGCTCCGATCGTGGCGATACCCGCCGTGGCCTTGAAGATATTCGCGCCGTTGAGTGGCGGCTTGTTTTCCCCCGAGCAGGCGGCGCGCGCGGACCAGGATCGTGTCGCTATCGCGCAGGATGCTTTGCCGATCGCACTTGCGCCGCGCACCTCGCTCGCCGAAGGCCTTGCGCACTTGCGCCGCCTCATGGACGCCGAAGCACAATCCGGCGGCTGATCAGAACATCCGGCGACCACGCCAGCGCCCGTGCAATATCGCGCGTACTTGCTGAGCGCGCGCGTTGAATGTCACGCCGGCCGCGCCAAAACGGCGTGACGCCGCTCATGCCGGCGGCGACGCCGCGCCACGCCGCGAAATGGCCGCTGCGAAGCCCCGAGATCGTCGCGGCCGTCGCGCTGAGTAGGAGATGCAGCGGCAACATTGGCCAAAACAGCGCCGCAGGCATGCATTTCACAAACGTCCACAGCCGATTGCGCGCGCCATGGAATTCCGCGAACGCGGAGCGCGCGTTCGTCGTGCCGCCGCCCACATGCGTGACCACGGCGTCCGGCGCCTGCAGAATGCGCCATCCCCCCAGGCGCAAGCGAAAGCAGAGATCTATGTCCTCGAAGAAGCAGAAATATCGGGGATCAAAACCGCCGACCGTTTCGAACGCGTCGCGGCGCACGAGCATCGCCGCCGCGCACGCGGAGAAGGGTTCGGCGAGCGTTTGCGTCGCGGAGCCGCGCCCGTGGCCGTAGCCGCCACGATAGCCCATGCCTGAAACATGCAGCACGTCGCCGGCGCCATCGAGCACGTCCGGCGCGCCCGCTTTCAGCTGCAGCGAACCGATCGCGCCGGCGCTGGGGTTCGCCTCGGCGGCGGCGATGAGTTTTTCAAGCCAATCGGGTTCGGGAAACGCGTCCGGATTCAGAAATACGAGATACGGCGTGTCCGCGTCGCGCGCGGCGGCGTTGTTGCCTTCCGCGAAACCCAGATTGACGGCGGATTGTACGATCGTTGAGTCGCTGGGGAGATCGCGCAGGTGCGGGCGTTCGTCCTCGCGCGAGGCATTGTCCAGCACGATAAGTCGCCAGCGCCGCTCGGTCTGTGCGTCCAGCGCGGCGCGCTGGCGCGCCACCCAGCGCGCCGAGTTGAAGCTGATGACGATGATGGTGGCGAGGGGCGGGCTCACGCGCGCGATTTGTAATGGCCATCGTCATGGCGGCAAGGGCTTTGTAGAGTGCGCTGAGATTGAGGATGGCGATGGCGGCCGGCTTGTGCGACGAGCGGCGCGCGGAGGTGCGGTTTGCGGTTTCTGGTGACAGGCGGCGCGGGGTTCATCGGCTCGGCCTTGTGCCGTGCGCTGGTGCGCGGCGGCGACCACGTGTTGAACCTCGATGCGCTCACCTACGCGGCAAGCCGCGCCGCATTGGCCGAGGTTGAAGCCGCGCCGAACTATCGTTTCGTGCATGGCGACATTCGCGACCGGGCGCTGCTGGCGGATGTGTTCACCGCTTTCGAGCCGGAAGCGGTGCTGCATCTGGCGGCGGAGAGCCACGTCGATCGATCCATCACCGGGCCCGCCGCCTTTGTCCAGACCAACATCGTGGGCGCGCAGATTTTGCTCGACGCCGCGCGCGCGCATTGGGAGGGGTTGCACGGCGGTGCGCGCGATGCGTTTCGCTTCGTCCACGTCTCCACCGATGAGGTGTTCGGCTCGCTCGGCGAGGAGGGCGCCTTCGTGGAGACGACACGCTACGATCCGCGTTCGCCTTATTCGGCGAGCAAGGCGGCCTCGGATCATCTGGTCAGCGCGTGGCGCCATACCTATGGTTTGCCGACGCTGATCTCCAATTGCTCCAACAATTACGGCCCATTCCAATTCCCCGAGAAATTCATCCCGATGATGATCATCTCGGCGCTGCGCGGTTTGCCGCTGCCGGTTTATGGCGATGGCGGGAATGTGCGTGATTGGTTGTTCGTGGACGATCACGTCGCCGCGCTTTCGGCGATCGCGCGTGCGGGACGCGTGGGCGAGACCTATAATGTCGGCGGGCGCAGCGAACGGCGCAATGTGGATGTCGCACGCGAGATCCTGGCGCATGTGCATGAATTGGCGCCGGGCGGAAGCCAATCCGAGATTCAATTCGTCCAGGATCGCCCCGGTCATGATCGGCGCTACGCGATCGATTGCACCAAGATCGAGACCGAGCTTGGCTGGCGCGCGGCGGAGACGTTTGAGAGCGGTTTGCGTCGCACCGTCGAATGGTACGTGGCCCGCCGCGATTGGTGGGCGCCGATATTGAAGGCGCGCTATGGCGGCGAACGTCTGGGGCTCGCGTGATGCGGATCGACCGCGCCGCCATCCCAGATGTGCTTATCATCCGCCCAGCCAAGCGCGGCGACGAGCGTGGGTTTTTCTCGGAAACGTTCAAACGCGCGGCGCTGGCCGAGGCCGGCGTCACGCACGATTGGGTGCAGGACAATCACGCGTTTTCCGCGCGGCGCGGCGTCGTGCGTGGTCTGCATCTTCAGCGTCCGCCCCATGCCCAGGCGAAATTGCTGCGTGTGCTGCGCGGCGCCATCTTTGATGTCGCCGTGGATATCAGGCGTGCATCGCTCACCTATGGGCGCCATGTGGCGTTGGAAATGAGCGCCGACGATTGGACGCAAATCTATGTGCCGCCGGGCTTCGCGCATGGCTATTGCACGCTCACCGAAGGGGCCGAGGTGCTTTACAAGGTCAGCGCCGATTATGCGCCCGCCGATGAAGCCGGTTTGGCGTGGAACGATCCCGATCTCGCCATCGATTGGCCGATCCGCGCCGACGAAGCGATCGTGAACGCGCGCGACCTGAACTGGCCGCGCTTCAGCGCGTTCAATTCACCGTTCTGAAAGCAGGCACTGCGCCAACGCCTCGCGCCACGGCTTTGGCGTAAATCCCATGCCGATGATCTTGTCGCTGTTCAGCCTTGAATTGAGCGGCCGGCGCGCGGGCGTCGGATAAGCGTGCGTTGCGATGCGGTGCACGCTTACATCGCGTCCGGCTTCGGCGAACACCGCTTCGGCGAGATCGGCCCAACTCGCATCGTCCGCGCCGGCGAAATGCAGCAGCCCGCGCGTCACGGGATCGCGATCGAGCGCACGCAACGCAAGACCCAGGCAACATTCCGCCAGATCGCACGCCCAGGTTGGTCGCCCGATCTGATCAGCAACGACGTTTACCTCGCGCCGCGTCTCCGCGAGCCTCAGCATCGTACGCACAAAGTTTGCCCCGTGCGCGGCGAAAATCCAGGAGGTGCGAATAATGGCGGCATGCGCATCACTCTCCAAAACGGCGTGCTCGCCCGCCAGCTTTGAAACCCCATAGACGTTCAGCGGAGCGGTCGCATCCGCTTCCTCGTAAGCCGCGTTCTTGGCGCCGTCGAAGACATAATCCGTGGATAGATGGATGAGCGGCGCGCCTAGCCTGGCGCATGCGTTGGCGATCTCGCGCGGCGCATCGCCATTGAGGGCGAAGGCCGCATCAGGCTCGGATTCCGCCGCATCCACGGCGGTGAAGGCGGCGGCGTTGATCACGACCGAGGGCGCGGATTCGCGTAAAACCAAGCTAATTTGATCGATCTCGCGCAAATCAAGCTGATCGCGCCCGAGCGCCACAATCTCAAAGCCGGCCGGCGGCGCGAGGCGTTGCAGCTCTGTCGCGAGCTGTCCGTGGCGGCCAAGGATGAGGATACGGTGGGGCATGAGAAGCGCGTTGGCGTGTGGATAGAGGCGAACAAATCCGACCGAGTGGAAGTCGAGCGATACTGGCGCTCCAAGGAGCGAACATGAACCAACAAACCACCCGCCTGCAAATGCCCTTTCTTCAATCCGGCCAAGCGCAGAAGCACATCAGCGTAAATGAGAGCCTGCTACGGCTTGATGCACTCGTCCAGCTCGCGGCGTTGTCGATGACGATGACCACGCAGCCAGCGTCGCCCAGCGACGGCGATATCTACATCCTGCCCAGCGGCAAGACCGGCGCCGATTGGGGCGCGATGGCGAACGGTGCGCTGGCCTATTACCGCGATGGCGCCTGGGAATCGCTGGCGCCGCGCGAAGGCTATGTCGCCCATGTCGCCGACGCCGATCAGATCGCGATCTATTCGGGCGCCGCATGGCAGCCCTTGCTTGCCGCGCTCGGCGGCTGGCGTGTGCTGGCGCAATCGTCCGTCGCGGCATCGCTCACGGGATCGACGGCGGAAACCACGTTGGCGACGATTTCCGTGCCAGGCGGCGCGATGGGCGCCAACGGGCGCCTGCGCGTGACCGCGCTCTGGTCGGTGACGAACAACGCCAACAACAAGACGCTGCGCGCCCGCTTGGGCGGGCTCTCGGGCACGGCGTTTCAGTCCGTGGTGCTCACCGCGAGCGCGAGCTTCCGCAGCCAATGCGAGATCGCCAATCGCAACAATCAAGCAAGCCAAGTCGGCGCCAACGCCTCGCTTGGCGGCGGTGGTTGGTCGGCGACGGGCGCGGCGGTCACTACGGCGACCATCAACACGGCGTCGGCCGCGAACCTCGTGATCAGCGGCCAACTCGCCAATGCTGGCGACAGCATCGTGCTTGAAGGTTATCTGGTGGAACTGGTCTATGGCGCCTAGGCGCGATGCGATTGGGCGAGATCGATGAGATAGCGACCGTACTCGCTTGATCCGATCTCGCGGCCGAGTTTTTCCAGTTGCGCGGCGTCGATGAAGCCTTGCGAGAAAGCAACCTCCTCGGGGCTGGCGATGACGAGGCCTTGGCGATGTTGGATCGCCTTCACGAACGCGGACGCCTCGTGCAGGCTGTCGTGCGTACCCGTGTCGAGCCAGGCGAAGCCGCGGCCAAGTCGCTCCACATTGGCTTCGCCGCGCTCGAGATAGAGCCGGTTGAGATCGGTGATCTCCAATTCACCGCGCGCGCTGGGCGCCAAGCTTGCCGCGTATTCGCTGGCCTTGCCGTCGTAGAGATAGAGCCCAGTGACGGCCCAGTCCGACTTTGGCTGCGCCGGCTTTTCCTCGATTCCGATCGCGCGCTCACGCGCGTCGAATTCGAGCACGCCGTAGCGCTCCGGATCGCTCACGCGGTAGGCAAACAGCGTCGCCCCCGTGAGCGCGGCGCGGGCGTGGCGCAAGCGCTCGACTAGGCCGTGGCCGAAGAAGAGGTTGTCGCCAAGGATCAGCGCTGAGGGCTCGCCCGCTACGAAATCGCGGCCCACGCGATAAGCGTCGGCCAGCCCGCGCGGGGCGTCTTGCGTGGCGAAGCCGAGGGAAACGCCCCATTGGCGTCCGTCGCCCAGAACGCGTTGAAACAAGGGCAAATCGTGCGGCGTTGAGATGATCAGGATGTCCCGCACGCCCATCATCATAAGCGTGGTCAGCGGATAGTAGATCATCGGCTTGTCGAAAACCGGCAGCAATTGCTTGCTGATCGCGCGCGTGGCCGGGAAGAGGCGGCTGCCGGTACCGCCCGCGAGCACTATTCCCTTCATGCCTCTGCCTCAAATCTTCGCGCGCCGGATCACTTTAACAGCAAGTAGCAGAAATTTCCGTCGAACCGTAATTCTAAAAGTTTGATTAGATTAGATTTTATCAAAATGTCACGTGCGCAAAGTCTTGATTACATCGATCGTCTCGCGTAGTGCTTTTATGCACACTCGCAGGCTAGCTTGTAGAGTGGGGTAAGCTGAGCAGAAGCGGGCGGGCTGCTATGTCGGGTGGGGTTATTCTCGTATTGCACGGCCATGCGGACGCGGTTTACGCGGCCAATTTGGCGCGCGCGCTGGCGCCGCTGTCCGCCGTCGCGGTGCGCATTGACGATCCTTCGGCTGGCCCAATCCACCTTGGCGCCGGCGCCACTTGCATGGTGGTGTGGACGCCGCGTTTCGCTTCGGAATGCGATCTGCCGGCATTGCTCGGCACGCTTCAAGATAGCTTCTCCATCGTCTGCGCCTATCGCTGCCAAGTGGCGGATGCGCTGCGGTATCGCGTCCGTGACATCGTCGATATTTGCGGCATCCCGGCGACGGACGCACAAAACTTGCGCGACCTGCTCGGCGCCCAAGCTGAGCGGCCGATGCGGATGCCCGCGCAAATCGCCGCCGCGTCGATCGCCGCCGCGCCCGCGCGCGGTAACGCGATGCTGGCGCGCAGCGCCCTGAGCCTGACCGCCACCTTGGCGATCGCCGGCGCCGTGTCACCGATCGTCATCGAGCGCGCGGCCGCCACCAGCCGCGTCGATGCGACGTCATCGTCGCAAGAGCTGCTGACGAATGCGCCAGCGCAAGCGGCTGAAGCTGAAACGGCCGATGTGGCTGTGTTCGACGAAAGCGACGATCTGCTCTCAAGTGCGCTCTCGCGCGATTTGCTGGCGCGGTCGCAGGCCACGGCTTTCGCGCCGGCGGACGCGCCTGTGCTGCGGCAGGCGTCGTTTGAGCGCGCGCCGTTCCGGAATTACGCCGCTGAAGCGATGGCGCTGGTCGAGGCCGAGGCGCCCGGCCAATTGAGCATGCTGCAGCCGCTTGACGCCGTGCGCGCGGAACTCGGGCCGCGCAAGGAGCGCCAACTGGAGCAGGCTTCGATCTCGCTCAATGCGCGCGACGCCAAAACCGACGTTTGAACACGGTTTTTCGGCCCTTTTCAGAAATTCAGCTGTAGTTCGCGGTCGCTCGCGGAAACCCTGCGCCCTAAAAGCGAGCCGTGTTGACAAGGCCTTGTCGGACGGGGGATCGCTGACCCAACGCAGGGTGAAATCGGGGGCGGCTCTTGCTGGAAACAACTGCGCAGGGCGCGGCGATGCCTGAGCCCGAAATCTATCGTTTCTCGCCGATTTCCCGCCTGCTGCGGAGCGCGCCCTCGCGCATCGATCTCGCCCGGAAATCAGTGGAATTGCGCGAGGCGCTGCAGGCCGCGTTCGACGCCTCGGGCGCGGACGTGCTCTCGCTCGACGTGTTCGACACGCTGCTATTGCGCGACAATCAATCCGAAGCGCGGCGCTTTTGGGAACTCTCCAAGCTGATCCGCAAGGAACTCATCGATTCAAAAGCGCACCCGCGCGCCGCCGCTCTGAGCGTGGAGGATTTCCTGCTGGCGCGGGTCGAGGGAATGCGTGTGAGCTATCGCACGCGCAAGCCTGTGAAGACGTGCTGCGAAGGCGTGCTCGACGATGTGACTAAGATCGCGCGCCGCGCTCTTGGTCTGTCGGCAAGCGTCGACAAGCATTTCATCGCCACCGAGATCGTTTACGAAGCCAGCGTTCTCGCCATCAACGACGCCGTGCTGGATTTGGCGCGCGCGGTGAAAGCCAAGGGCGGACGCGTGGTGCTTGTGAGCGACATGTATCTGCGCGGCGAACACATTGGCGCGATCCTGGAAAAGGTCGATTCCGGCGCCGCGAAGATCGTCGACCACATCTTTTCCAGCGGCGATCTTGTGGTCAGCAAGCGCGCCGGCCGCATCTTTCGCGAAATCGAGCGCCGCTTGGAGCTTGGCCCAAGCGCGTTCTTTCATATCGGCGACTCGCTTCTGGGCGACGTCTCCAGGCCGCGGGAGGCCGGATGGTCGGCGCTGCATTTCCCGGTGTCCGACGCCGAAGCGCAAGCGCGCGAGGCCGATGTCGCGGCGTTTATCGATGAGATGCACGCGTTGGGGCTCAACGTTTCCGATTGGGCGAAGGTGTGATGCTGGACAAAACCCAAGCGACGGACGCGCCGTACGAATTCGGCTATCGCAAGCTCGGCCCTGTCGTCGCCGATTATTGCGCGCGACTGCTGGCGCATGCGCTATCTTTCGAGCGCGAGCAGGACGGCAAGGTGCTGTTCGTCGCTCGCGCCGGCGTGCGCATTCGCACAGCGCTTGAGGCGTTCGCGGCGACCGCTGAAATCGATTTGCCGACGCGCGCGGATTATCTTTGGGCCTCGCGACTGATGGTGGCGAAGGGCGTGTGGCGGCGCAGCCGCGCCCGCGCGCTTCAGGTGCTGGGCAAGGAATTCGCCTATGCGCCGCTGAAGGATTTCGTGGCGGCGATGTTTCGGCACGAAGGTTTGCCGCGCGATCTCGACCTGAACGATCCGGCGCTGGCGCAGCGCGCTTCCAATCTTGAAGCGTTTTTCGCGTCAGGAGGCCCCGCCGCGCGCGCGGTGGATCAGCATCTCGTCGAGCAATCGGAATTGTTCGACGCTTATATCGCGAAATTGCTCGGCGATCATGAGCTCGCGCTGCTGATCGACACCGGCTGGCAGGGCACCGCCCAATCCATGCTCGATGAGGCGTTTCCCGACGTGACCTGGTGGGGCGCGTATTTTGGACGTTTCTCGACCGACGCGACGGACAAGCGCGGCTGGTCGCGCATGATCGGCGTCGTCACCGAGCACGGGCAATTCGATCCCGCGTGGCCGGAAAGCTGTGTCGTATTGCATCGGCACATGATCGAGCACCTGTTTCAGCCGACTGGCCTCAGCATCGAGCGTCTCGCGCCCGGCGCCGATGGCGTAATCTCCTCGCCCGAGGCGGCGAGTGTGTTGCTGGACAAAGTCGATCGCGAAAACTCGCCGATGTTCGCGGGCGTTCTGGACTATCTCGCGAAATTGCCGGATGGCGTGGGGCCAGCGGCGCTGCGGGCGCGGGCGCACACGGAATGGCGCAACATCGCCCGCGCTGTCGTGCTGCCCAGCAAGGACGATGTCGAGGTCTTCGCCGACATCACGCGGTCGGCGGATTTCGGGCGTTCAATCGAGGTGCCGCTTCTGCTGCCCACGCGCAACCGCCATCGCGATGACAGCCCGGAGGCGCGCGTGCGCGACTCGCTCTGGCATGCTGGCCAACTCGCGCTTGAGTACCCGCAAGAGATCGCGCAGCCCATGCAGCGCAAGATTGCCGGCATTGGCCGCGGCGATTTGAGCGAGAAGCAAAAGCCGGCGCGCAAGGCGGCGCGGGAACAAGCCGGCGCCCGCCCCAAAGTGGCGATCATCACCCGCACCTTGGATCGGCAAATCTTCCTGAAGCGTGCGCTAGCCAGCGTCGCGTCGCAGACCTTCACCGATTACGTGCATGTCGTCGTCAACGATGGCGGCGACAATGACGCGGCGCGCGAAACCATCGAGGCGGCTTCCGTCGATCTCGATCGGCTGCTTCTGGTCGATAACGTCGTCAATCGCGGCATGGAGGCGGCCTCCAATATCGCGATCAGCAGCTGCGATAGCGATTTCATCGTCATCCACGACGACGACGACACCTGGGAGCCGACGTTCCTTGAAAAGACCGTCTCATTTCTCGAAAGCTCGCGGGGGCGTCATTATGACGGCGTTATCACGCGCTCGACCTATGTATCGGAATCGGTGACGCCGACAGGCATCGTCACGCACGGCTCTGGCCCATACAATGGCTGGGTCGAAACCGTGCACTTGCACGAAATGGCGGTGCAGAATTTCTTCCCGCCGATCGGATTTCTCTTCCGCCGCTCGCGCTATGACGCCATCGGCGGCTTTGACGAACGCTATCCGGTGCTCGGCGATTGGGATTTCAATCTCCGCTTCCTGAGCGAGTCCAACATCGCCGTCCTGCCGGAATCGCTGGCGAACTATCACCACCGCGACCGTGGCGACACCGCGATCTTCGGTAATTCCGTGATCGCCGACCGGCACAAACACCTCGAATACTCAGCCGTCGTCCGCAACAATCTCGTGCGCTATCTCTCCGAACGGGGACGCCAGGCTGAAGCCTCCATGATCGGGCTTGGCATCTTGCTGGGTGAAGAGCGCGATCTGGGCCGGCGCACCGTGCAGAAGCTCGATGCGCTTGTCGGTGGCGGCGCAATGCCCGCCGCGCAACATGTCGGCGTCGTCCATCACGGTTCGCACAATGCCGACGCGATGTGGATCGCCACGCAACGTCTTGCGCAAATCATTGCGCGCGGGGATGTCGTGGCGCTGGCTGAAGTCGGGCTGGCGTCCGATCCGCGCGACATACGCCAGCGTGTGATGCGCATCCTCGCGCGCGTCGTTGGCCTTGCGCGCCCGATATTCGCTGCGACCGATGCCGATCTTTCGAAGACGCCGCAGGCGATCGCGAAACTCGTGGCGCTGCACCGCGATCCGTACCGTGCGATGCCGCCGCCGGCCGATTTCGATGAAATCCGCTACCTGCGCGACAATCCGGACGTCGCCACCGCTATCACGCGCGGCGAGCTGACCTCCGGGTTCGAGCATTATTTCTACAACGGGCGCCAGGAAGGCCGCGCGCGACCATCGCGCTAGGTCCTGCAATCGCCATTTAGTCAAACTATATGAGTGGGCATGAAGCTCGACTGGCTCAATCCTCAGCTTACGCCCTCCAGCTTGAGCGAAGCGGGGCGCGAAGCGTTTGATGTCGGCGCCTTTTTCCCGTTCACGCTCAACGCCTATTCGATGGTGCATTACGCGCCTGTCATTGAGCGTATCCTCGCCGGCTTGAGCGTCCGGCGCATTGTCGAGGTCGGCGTCTTTCAGGGTGATCTCTCGGTTTACATCCTCGATTTGGCGCGCAAGGCGAACGCCGCTGCTGATTTCGTCGACATTGCGTTCAAGCCGGAGGTGCGCGCGCGCATCGCCCAGGCGGCGGGCGACACGCCTGTGTGTTTCCATGAATGCGCATCGGTCGACGCATTGGGCGCCATCGATCCGATGGATTTCGTCTTCCTGGACGGCGATCACAATTACGAGACTGTCGAACAGGAATTGGCGCTTATCGCGGCGGCGGCGGGTAAGCGCATAGTCTTGATGCACGATGTCGGCTGGCCTTGGGGCAGGCGGGATGGCGCTTACGCACCGGCGCGTTTGGCGGATCCTGACGCCTACAAGGCCGGCGAGCTGACGCCCTTCTCGGATCGGATCGTCGAAGAGTTTGGCTTGCCGTTTCAACCGGTAAAGCTCAGGGAAGGCGGCCCCCGCAACGGCGTTCTAACGGCCGCCGAGGATTTTCGCGCCGCGCGTGGTGCGCGCTGGCGCTATTGGTCCATCCCCCTGTTTTTCGGTCTCGGCGTGCTTTGGGATGGCGAAGCCGTCACGGTGGAGGAGGATATGCACCTCCTGGAGATCGGGCGTGCGATGCAAGCGGCGGCGCCGCTTATGGCCAGCGCCGAACTCAATCGCCTGATGATGCTGATCAAGCTGCAGAGTGCAGGCGTCATCTGGAAACGCCAGCGCGAACGCATTATCGAACTGGAATCGAGATTGGCCGCGAGCCAAGCGAAGGTGAACAATGTCGTTTGAGAAAAGCGCATACATTCTCGACCAAGAGAAGCGCGCCGCCGAGCACAATGCCTCGATGGCGAAGATGGAGGCGGCTGTACGCGCCACGCAGGCGCTGACGCCAGCTGAGCTTCCGCCCGAATGGATGATGAACACGATCGGCAGCCACGCCGCCGCGCATTTCAAGAACACCGCATGCTGGACGTTCACGGAGCTCGTACGCCGGGGCCGCCTCAGTAGCGCATCGCGCGTTGTCGATATCGGCAGCGGCTGCGGGCGCATGGCCTTGCCATTCTCGTATCTGATCGAGGATGGCGAATATTACGGCACGGACGTTTTCCGCGAAGGCGTCGATTGGTGCACGCAGAACATTTCGCCCCGCAACCCGGCGTTCAAGTTCTGCTTCCAGGACGTGGCGAAGAATTATTATTTCAAGGACGCAGCCGGCGAAGGCAACAAGATGGGTTTGCCGTTCGTCAAAGATAGTTCGATCGATTTTGTGTTCGCCATCTCGGTCTTTACGCACCTGATCGAGTACGACGCCGTGCAATATCTGCGCGAGATCGCCCGCGTGCTCGATAAGGACGGAATCGCCTATCTCACGACCTTCAACATCGACCGCTTCTTCTTCGAGTACGTACGCAATACGGGCAAGCACGTTGCGGTGCGTGAGGTTTCGCCCGGCCATTATCAGGCGTATGCTGGTCAGGATTTTTTTGGCGGCTACACGCCGGAGCGATGGCGTAAGCTCGTTGAAGATGCGGGCATGGAGATCATCGGCTATGATCCTGGCGCCTGGGCGAACAAGCCCGGGTCGTTGCATTTTCAGGACGTATCCCTGATCGCCAAGAAATAGGAAGTGACGGATCATTGACGGAAGCCGCGTGGCAAACGCTGGCGGAATTGTTCGAATTTCCGCCCGACCAGGCAGAGTATCTCATCAATTACTCGCCAAGATTCTCGTACGTCTTCGTCGAGAATCCCAAGGCCGGCTGCTCTACGATCAAGCGCACGCTCCAATCCATGGAAGCCGAAGGTCGCGGCGTTCAATTGCCGGAGAACGTACACGACAAAGCCAATTCGCCGCTGCAATCGCCTGGGGAGGCCGAGCTTAGCGCCCGCGAGCTGTTGCGCGCGGCCGATCTGTTTCGCTTCTGTTATGTGCGCAACCCGTTTACGCGGGTGCTCTCGGCCTATCTCGACAAGATCGTCGAGAATGAATGGGAGCGTGATCGCCTGGCGCCGACGCTGGGTCTATCGCCGGAGCACATTTGCAGCCTCAAAGTGTTCTTGGAGGCTGTCGCGGAGCAGTCGAACTGGATGCGCGACATCCATTGGCGAACGCAGACAAGTCTGCTCCGGCCGGATGAAATCCCTTACGATTTTGTAGGACGCTTCGAATCGATCGGCGCAAGCCTGCGGCGCGTGGTGACGCGCGTCTCACCCACCGCATTTGGCGGCGAGAGCGAGCGCGTGGCGTTTCACGCCACAAACGCCGCCCGCAAAGTCGCGCACTTTATCGGCGCGGAGGAGGCTGCACTCGTTCGCGAGATTTTCGCCGATGACTTCCAGAATTTCGGATACTCGCACGACCCGCACTTCGCGACTGTTTAAGCCCGTCCATCCATGGCGGCGGAGATTTCCCCGGTGCTGAAGCGCGCGCGCAAGCCGAACTGCTCAATCAATGTCTCAAGATAGGCGCACGCGCGCGGTGCGATATCGTCCGATGGCGCAAACTCGCGTGCGACATAAGCCTGCATGCGCGCAATCTCCGCCAATTCGGCGAGCCCGAAGCGGGATATGGTGACGCTCGCGTCGTGGCGGCGGTGATTGTTCAACGCGGTCGGCGTGAAGGCGAGGGCGCCGTGCCGCAGTGCGTTGACGTAAACGCACCAATCGCCAGCGACACGGTAGCCGCTAATCTCGGTCTCGTGAGAGCGTAGCGCGTTCAGCAAGGCCGCGCGGCGAAACACGACGGCGCTGGCGTTGGGAATTGTGTTCTTGATCGATAAGCCGTCGCGGACCTCCGTAGGCCCGTCACCGACAAACGCGCGTTTCCATTTGTGCGCGGCGACGTCATGCACATAGTCGAGATAGTCCGGCGCAAGGAGGTGCCCGTCGCTGCTCACCTGCCGCGATTGCGTCATTGAGAGAACGACGTCACGCCGCTGAAAAGCGGTGGTTGTTGCTTCAAGGAAGTGCGGATCGGCCCAATCGTCGGCCTCCGCGATCCAGATGACATCGCCTTGCGCCATCTCCGCGCCTCTGCGCCACTGGGCGAAGACGCTGCCGGAATTTTTGGCATTGCGGACGATCCGCCAATTGATCGGCGCGCGCGCAAGCACGCGCTCGGCCACGGCGACGCTGTCATCCGTGGAGGCGTCGTCGAGAAATATGATCTCGCGCGGCGCCAGCGTTTGCGCGAGGATGCTCTCCAGGCGCTGTTCGAGATGATGCGCGTAATTGTAATTTGGCACGACGACGGAAACGCGCGGCGTCTGGACGTTCAGCAGATCAAGCAAGCCGCCAGCGTAAGTGGAGAAGCCGAACCGCTCGTGCATCAGCGCGCTGCCGGCGGCGCCGGCGGCGGCGATCTGTGTGGCGTCATCCAGCCACGCCTCGGCCGCCGTCATGAACGTCGCCGCCTCGGCGTCCGCGATCGCCTGGACACAGCCGTGCTCGGAGAGAGACTCGATGCCGCCCGTGCCGCGCACCATGATCACCGGCGTGCGCGCCGCGAGCGCTTCGAGTGCGGTCGAAGGAAACGGGTCCTCGCGGGAGGTGAGGGCGTAAATATCCGCGGCCGCGAAATAGTCCGATGTGTCTTCCGCAAAGCCGGGAAAATGCAAATTCTCGCCGCGCTGATGCTCGAGATCGGGTGACCGTTTGCCGACCCATACAAAGTGCAAATCCGGCCATTGTCGGGCGGCCGCCTTCGCCCACGCCGCGAAAATATCGACGCCCTTGCGGGCATCGCCATAGCCAACGCCCAGCGCAATGCGTGCATCCGCGGGCAAGCGCAACCGTTTTACAAGGCGCGTGCGCGCCTCTCTCTTGGCGTCGTCGTCGCGCAGAACGCCTGCTTTGTATAATCCCTGCGGCAGTACATGCGCATTGCGCCAAGCCGCGATTTGCAGCGCCTCGCGCACGCGATCGCGCACCGCATCGGCGGGAAATACCAATGTTTCGCATAGCTGATCCATCGCGCGCAGGTCGTCGTGCAAATGCATATCGGCCAGAATCTGCGGCATCTCGTGCACGAGACCGATCATGCGCACGTTGAGTTGTGCGAGTACTGGCGCGAGCCAGCCGGACGCCGCGCTGTTGACGATCGCATGGCGAAAGCCGCGTTCTGTCAGCGCGCCAAGCGCTGTCTCCACGCTGGCATCCGAAGCCTCGCGGTCCAAAATGGTAAGCGGGCCCTCGCGTTCAAAATCGGCCGCCAATGCGCCAGGGCCGCCGCCGCTCACACACGCCACTTCAAAGCCAAATTGCCGTTTCAGCGTACGCGCCAGATTGAGCGCGATGTATTGCGCGCCGTGCTTATGCAGATCATGCGTGACGATGATGATCTTGCGTTGCGCATCGGCGTCGAGCGCCTGGCGTGTTGCTTCGAGCCACGCATAGCCATGACGTGCATCAGGCTCGAGATAGGCGCCCTCGGCCCATTCGTTCCAGGCGTTGATAAAAACGAGCCGTTCATCCGGTGTCGTCGCTTGCTGCGCCGTCGCTTGCACGGCCTCCGATAGCCATGCCTTGTACGCCGAAGGCGCTGTGTTCACGAAAACGGCGCCGACATTTGGCCGGCGCGGGGTGTTATCCCATTGCGGCGTCACGCCGCGAAACAATCGGTATTTCGGCGTCGCGCGCTTGCGCGTGCGCGAGGGTAGGCGCCGCCAATCATAGATCATCAGATCCGCGCCATCGGCCATGTCAGCGACGAGCTTTGGCTCGGGGCGTAGGCCGAGATTGTTCGGTGGAAATTCCACTGCGGCGTCGAAGCCGTAATGCTTGGGATCGTCTTTTTCGAACGATTGCGTGTACGCGAGATAGATTTCGCCAATACCGTTCGTGCGCAGCCAGGTGCGCCAGCGGTCCGCCGTTTCGCGCGCGTTGGGCAGCAGCGCGGGGCGATACACTAGCAAGAGCGGCCGCCCGTCGATGCGGATATAGTTCGGGTTTGCGAAATATTGGCTCACATGGGCGATGAACGCGACGTCGTCTTCGGCTGAGTGCGCCTGCGCGATCAGAATTTCACGATCCTTGCCGTCCCAGCGACGCGTCCAGTTCTCGTTGGCCCAGCACAGGCAGAACGGAAAACCGATGCTGCTGTTCTGGTGGAAATTCTGGATCGGCGTCTCAAGCAGGCGTTTGCCGGCGAACCAGTAGAAGTAAAAACAGAAGCCGCTGACGCCATGCAGCTTCGCCAGCTCCGCTTGGCGGTGCATCACATCGGGATCAGCGGCCAGATCGTAATACCCCAGTTCGCCCGGCATGCGCGGCTGATCGTGGCTGGCGAAGCGCGGTTGCGCCGCGCGCACTTTTGTCCATTCGGTGAAGCCTTCGCCCCACCACGCGTCATTCTCCGGGATCGGGTGAAACTGCGGCAGATAAAAAGCGATGGCGCGCGCGATCGTCTCGCGCGGCGGCGCGGTGGCGACCAGCGGCACGTACCCATCGAGGCTCGCGTCGATCGCGGGCGCGGCCAGGTCATCGACGATGTCGTGCTCGGCTTGCCAGCGTTTGAACACATCGCTCCAGCCGAACAATTTCGGCGCCGTGGCGAACAATCGCGCCGCCAGCCGCCCGCGCTGCTGCGGACTGAGCGGCAGAGCCCGCCAAGCCGCGCGCGCGAGGCCTGTGAAGGCGCGTTTGGCGCTCTCCTGAAAGGTCACTCGTTGCATCGGCAAACTGGGTGGCTGCTCCGGGCGGTTCGAGACAGGGCATAGCCTGACCGGCGTTTTCTATTCAACGCGCGGCGCTGAAAATGCCGGTCGCGCCCGGTGTGAGCGCGGCGCTCGACCAAGGCGGGCAAAAGAGACTATTTAGAGCCGCACGCGCCGCGCGCGGGCGCTTGGGGGCTTTGCATGCTGTCCGCCATCGGAGATCTGGGCAATGGCGTGCTCCAGTGGCGCACCAGCTACAAGCTGGGCGTCCAGGACATCGACCTGCGCTATCGCCGCTCGGTTTTGGGGCCGTTTTGGATCAGCGCGTCGCTGGTGGCGACCGTGCTGGCGCTGGCGTTCGTGTTTGGCGAGGTGTTCCGTCAGGACTTTGTCGATTACGTCATCTTCCTGGGCGCGGGCCTCTTGGCGTGGCAACTCATCCTGGCGCTGGTCAATGAGGGCTGCGGCTCTATCGCCGAGCATTCCGCCTTCCTGCAAAATTTGCGCATGCCGCTCAGTGTGATCGCGGGGCGGATCGTGTTTCGCAACGCCATCGTGTTTGTGCACAATCTGATCGCCATCGTCGGCGTGTTCTTTCTGTTCGGCGCGCACCTGACCTGGACGGCACTCTGGGTGTTTCCGGCGGCGCTGATGATCTTGGCGATCGGCTATTTCCTGATCCTAGTGCTCGGGCCGATCTGCGCGCGGTTTCGCGACATCCCGCTCGTCGTGCAAAGCGCCATGCAAGTGATCTTCTTCATGACGCCGATCTTCTGGCAGCCGAGCGCGATGGCGCACCGCCCGATGCTGACGCTGGCGAACCCCATCTATCATTGGATCGAGCTGGTGCGCGCGCCGTTGCTCGGCCACGAAGCGACATGGCTGAACTGGCAGGTCGCGTTCTGGTCCTGCGGCGTGGCGTGCCTGTTGGCGATCATCACGCTGAGCGTGACGCGCAAGCGTCTCAGCCTGTGGCTTTGAGGGGCGAGCGATGGCGTCTGTTCGTCTCAAGGATGTGAGCTTCTGGTATCCGGTGTACGATGTCACCGGTCGCTCACTAAAGATTTCTCTGATGCGCCAGTTCGGGCGCAATGCCGAGAAGCAATCAGGCTTCGTCGAGGTTCAGGCGCTCTCCGGCGTGTCGCTTGAATTGAAGGAGGGCGATCGCATCGGCCTGATCGGGCGCAATGGCGCGGGCAAATCCACGCTGCTGAAGATGTTGGCCGGCCTCATCCACGCACAGCAGGGCGAGGTGAAAATCCAGGGCCGCGTCGTGCCTTTGATTTCACGTGGCCTCGGCATCCATCCCGAACTCAGTGGTTTCCAGAACATCGATGTGCCGATGCGCCTGCTTGGCGCCACGGAGGCCGAGATCCGCCGCGCCAAGCAAGACGTGCCGGAATGGTCCGGGCTCGGCGATTTCATCCATCTGCCGGTGCGTACCTATTCGGACGGCATGCGCGCGCGCCTGCTGTTCGCGATCTGCACGGCGGTGCGCGGCGATATTCTCGTGATGGATGAGTGGCTGAGCGCGGGCGACGCCGAGTTCGTCAACAAGGCGCAGGCGCGCCTCAATGAGGTGCTGAACGAAGCCCGCATCGTCGTGCTCGCCAGCCACTCGATCGAGATCATCCGCAAGATGTGCAATCTCGTCTGCTGGATCGAGCGCGGGCAGGTGGTGATGGTCGGCGCGCCGGATATCGTTCTGCCGGCCTACCTCAAGGGCGCTGAGCAGCCCCTTGAGGTCGCCGACACACGTGTGGTTTCGACCTGAACGACGCCAGCTTACGAGCCCGGGATAATGAAATCCGAGTTCGCCAGCGAAAGGCCGGTCAAGAGCTGCGCGAACTGCACGGCAGCGCCCGCGCCGTCGCCGTCCGCATCGAAGAACAACGCGCCCGTCGTGCTGTTGTAGATGATGCGATGCGCGGCGTCCGAAGCCGCCGTGCCGACCACGAACGCCGCCGCCGAGAGTGTGCCCGCAGCCAAGCCGAACGCGGCGCTATCGAGCCAGATGCTGTCATCGACGACCGAGAAATCGCTGATCGTGTCGATGTCTGCGCCTGGGGTGGAGACGAAGATGAACGCATCGACGCCCGCGCCGCCGTTCAGCGTGTCGGCGCCGTCGCCGCCGGTCAGCTGGTCGTCGCCATTGCCGCCATTCAGGATGTCGGCGCCGCCGCGGCCAAACAATTGATCCGCGCCGCCTTGGCCGTGCAGCGTGTTGGCCGAGGCATTGCCATAGAGGAAATCGGCGTGGCCCGAGCCCGACAGGTTCTCGATGCTGATGAGCGTGTCGCCCGCCGCATCGCCGCCGGAATAGACGCCGCTTTGCAGATCGACGCTGACCGCCGCGACGGAAGCGCCATAGGCCGCCGTATCGCTGCCATCGCCGCCATCGATCACGTCGCCGCCCGCGCCACCATCGAGCCAATCGTTTTGATTGCCGCCGTAAATGGTGTCGGCGCCTTCGCGGCCCTGGATAAAGTCCGCGCCGTTTTGGCCAAACAAAGTGTTGGCGTTAGCGTTACCGAACAATTGGTCCGCGTGGCCCGAGCCCGAAAGATTCTCGATGCTGATCAGCGTATCGCCAGTCGCGTCGCCGCCGGAGAAGGCGCCACTCTGCAGATCGACGCTGACCGCGGCGAGCGATGCGCCGAACGCGGCTGTATCCACGCCGTCGCCGCCATCGATGACGTCAGCGCCCGTGCCGCCATCGAGCCAATCGTTCTGATTGCCGCCATAGATGGTGTCAGCGCCGTCGCGGCCCTGAATGAAGTCCGCGCCGGCTTGGCCCCATAGCGTGTTCGCCGCGCTATTGCCGAACAATTGATCGGCATGGCCCGAGCCGGAAAGGTTCTCGATGCTGACGAACGTGTCGCCGGCGGCGTCGCCGCCCGACGCCGCGCCGCTTTGCAGATCGACGTTCACTGCGGCGATCGACGCGCCGAACGCGGCTGTATCGGTGCCCGCGCCGCCATCGAT
Organism: Caulobacterales bacterium; assembly: GCA_017303355.1. GTDB lineage: Bacteria > Pseudomonadota > Alphaproteobacteria > Caulobacterales > Aquidulcibacteraceae > Vitreimonas. The sequence goes on from JAFLCU010000002.1 coordinate 91,460, forward strand.
GAGGTCGCCGCCGGCGCCGCCGTCGAGCCAGTCATTCTGGTTGCCGCCATAGACGCTGTCCGCGCCGCCGCGGCCTTGGATGAAGTCCGCGCCGTTTTGGCCGAACAAGGCGTTCGCGTTGCCGTCGCCGAAAATGTTGTCGGCATGGGCGGAACCTGAAACGCCTTCGATGTTTGTCAGCGTGTCGCCCGCGGCGTCGCCGCCAGAGAAGGTTCCGGCCTGCAGATCGAGAATGACCGCGCTCGTCGATGCGCCGAAAGCGGCGACGTCCACGCCGTTGCCGCCGTCGATCGTGTCACCACCGGCGCCGCCGTCGAGCCAATCATTGTCATCGCCGCCATTGATCGTGTCGGCGCCTGCATTGCCCTGAATGAAATCAGCCCCGGCGAGGCCCGAAAGCGTGTTGTTGCCGGAATTGCCGATCAGCGTGTTGGCTGACGCGTTGCCGGTCCCGTCATTGTTGCCGGAACCGATGAGCGTCAGGTTTTCTACGTTCGCCCCGAGCGTAAACGTCACGCTCGATTGGACGATGTCGACGCCCTCGTTGCTAAGTTCGATGGCGGAATCGCTTACATTATCGACGATATAAGTATCATCGCCCGCGCCGCCGCGCATGGTGTCATTGGCCGCGCCGCCGTCGAGACGGTTGGCGGCGCCATTCCCGTAAATTGTGTCCGAACCAGTGCCGCCGATCGCGTTCTCGATCGTCACGCCGCGCGCGATTGAAATATTGAAAGTCGCGGGGAACGCGATGTTGCCGCCCGGCCCTGCTGTACTGAAGGATTCCTCACGCAGGTCGATCGTGCTGTTGGTGGAATAGCCCGACAGATCGAGTGTGTCGTTGCCGCCGCCGTCCCACACGGCAAACAGCGCGCCCTGAGTAGCAAGCGTAAGTGAGTATTGTGGCACGCCAGTGTTGGAGTTGAATCCATAAATGGTGTCGTCAGTGCGTGTCGCGAGGTTGGCGCCATACAAGCGCTGAATGGCGGCGATATCGTACATTTGAGCCAACGAAGCATAGCCCGGAACATTGCCGCCGGTGTTCGTGCTGCCGAAATAGCTCATGACCGTGAACATGCGCGTGTCGCCATAATAGTCGACACTGTCTGGATAGGTCGGATCGCCGTCTCCAGCGTTGTAGTCGCCGGGGTGGCTCAAGCCGAGGGCGTGGCCAATCTCGTGCAGCAAGACTTGCTGACCATATTCGCCGATCACTGGGTTGGCGTTGTAGCTCAGGGAATTGTTTACCCAAACATCGCCTTGAACGCTGTTGCTTGCCGTGTTTCCGGTCGTTGGCAGATAGGCGAATGCCGCCGCCGCATCTTCACCCGTGCTGTAATTGCCAAAAAGGACCGAGGCGTTGTCCGAATAGCCTGTGCCGCCAACCCGGACGAAAGTGATGTTCGCCACCGCAGCCCATGCCGCGAGCGCGGCTTCGGTCGCCGCGATTTGCGCGGCGCTGAACGTGGAGAACCCACTTACGTCGCCCGGCATGCCCGCCGATGTCGCGCGAAAGGCGTAGGTGACTACCGTTGAAACGCCGAAGGACGAAGCCCAGCTCGCGCCCGAGCGCGTAATCTGGATGGCGGTCTCCTCCCATGAGTAATAGGGCAGGCCATTGTCGGTGAAGGTGGTCGGAGAGGTGCTGCCGGTATCGATCGCATCCGTCGCGAGCGTGTAGCCGCCGGTGGAGCCGATATCATAGCCGCGCGCGACGACGTAATAATCGCCGGTCGTTGTCGCTGTGAACATCAAGAACGAATTGTAGGTGATGCCGCCGTCATCATCCTCGGCGATCAACGTACCTGCGGAATTGCGTAGCTCGACATAAGCGTCGGCAAGCCCGCCGGCCGTCGCCGCCACTGAGAACGTGTAGGTCTGGCCGGCCACCAGCGAGACGCGCACATAGTCCAGGTCGCCGCCATGATTGATCGAGGTGGTGATGGATTGGCCGATCGTCAGTGACGTCGTAGTGCTGGTGTTGTCGCCAATGTCGTCGCCCAGGAATTGCGGGCCGCCAGTATCGCCATCGAGCAGCGGCGACACCTGCGCCTCGCCCCAAAGCGGCTTCTTCGCGTCCGTCAGCGCGCAGGCGAGGCAGCCGCAAGCGCTGGCGGCGCCTTCCTCGATTGTATAGGCGGCCGTCGCCGCAAATGTGCGGGTGAAGGAGATCGCATCGAGCGGCTCGCCGCCGCCGGAGGACCAAAGCTCGCCGCCCCACTGACGCGCCAAAACAGTCCGCATGCGATTTCTCCGCTACCCAGAATTCCGAATGTATCCCGCCCTTTGGTAGCAAGGGGGCCGCTCTTGGCAAGGCCCGCGATTGAAGGCGCGAAAAGGCGAGCGAGCCGGACCTGGGATTGGGCAAGCTCTTGCGCGACACCCGCCCAGCTTGGTGCGTTCGACCTCGAAGGAGGGGCTTTGGCGGCGCCGGGCGCGGATGTCGCCTCCACTCAAGTAGGCGCCGTCCATGCGCGCTTAAACGCGCCGCCATCGGGAACCCGGTGTCACCAATCTGTGACGTTTTTGTAAGTGTGGCCAAGGGGTTACGCGCTGCCCTCATATCGAGCAATGCGCCTCATGAAGCGGTGCGCGCGGTTGTCAGAACCGCCCCGGCTTGTTAACCCGACCTTAGAGGCAAGCAGGGGGAATGTGCGGGTGATGAGATCGTTCCCGCTTTCGCGTAAAGAGGTCGAGTTTGACCTCGCCACCTTGCGCGCCTTCTATGCCGGCAAGCGTGTCCTGATCACCGGCGCGGCGGGGAGCGTGGGCTCCGCATTGGCGCACCGTTTGGCCGAGCTGGGCTGCGCCCATATCGCCATGCTCGATCAGTTCGATCACGGTTTGATTGAGGTGGTGGAAGGCGTTCGCCGCCTCGCGCCGTCCGCGCAAGTAACTGAAGCGCTGTGCGATATTCGCGATCAAGCGCGCCTGGGCGTTTGGATGCGCCGCGTGGCGCCTGACGTCGTGATCCATTCGGCGGCGCTGAAGCACGTGCATCTGGGTGAGCGCCACCCTATCGAATGCGTGATCACCAATCTCATCGGCGTGCGCAATGTCGTGGAGGCCGCGGCCGCCGCCGGCGCGTCGCATTTCATGCTGGTGTCGACCGACAAGGCCGCCGCGCCCGTCTGCGTGATGGGCGCGACCAAGCGCTTGGCCGAACTCTACCTGATGGGGTTCGCACAAGAGAACGATACGCCGATGCAGCTGAAATCGGTGCGCTTCGGCAATGTGTGGGGCAGCCAGGGCTCTGTCCTGCCGCGCTTCGCCGCGCAGATCGAAGCGGGCGGCCCAGTCGAGATCACACACACCGATATGAAGCGCTTCTTCATGACCGACCGGGAGGCCGTGGGCTTGATCCTGAGCGTCGCCGCGCTTGATCAGCCGGACGCCGAAGGCGCCTTTTTCATGGAAATGGGCGATCAGAAATCCATCGTCGACATCGCCAAGGATATGATCGCGCGCTCTGGCCACAAGGACATCGAAATCAAGATCACGGGCTTGCGTCCCGGCGAAAAGCTCGGCGAGCAATTGTTCGACGACAACGAGGTCGTGAGTTCAAGCGCGCTTCCGGGCATTTTTCGCGTCGCGCCGCACTCGGTGGATGCGTATCTCAATTCAGCCGATGTCGCGCACATCGAAACCATGGCGCGCACGCTGGACGACGCCGTCGTACGCCAGCGCATTTTCGCGCAGCTCGATGAGCGTCTGCACCGCGAAGATTTGGCTGCCAGCTGACGCCTTAGTGTCCCTCGAAGGCGCAGAGAGCTTCAACATTCAGTCCCATTGCGCGCAAGTGATCCGCGCCGCCCAGCTCAGGCAGATCGATCACGAAACTCGCACCGACGGCGCGTGCCCCAAGCTTGCCGATCAGCTGAAGTGCGGCGACCGCCGTGCCGCCCGTGGCGATCAGATCATCGACCAGCAGCACGTTTTCGCCCGTAGCCATCGCGTCTTCATGAACCTCCATCGTGTCGGTCCCGTACTCGAGCGCGTAATCCTGCGCCATCGTACGCCACGGCAATTTGCCCTTCTTGCGCACCGGCACGAAGCCAACGCTCAATTGGTGCGCGACAGCGCCACCTAGGATGAAGCCGCGCGCCTCGATGCCGGCCACCTTGTCGATGCGCACGCCCGCATAGGGCTGCACCAGTCGGTCCACCACGGTGCGGAACGCGCGCGCATTGCCCAGCAATGTGGTGATGTCGCGAAACATGATGCCGGGCTTGGGATAGTCCGGGATGGTGCGGATGGCGGCTTTGATATCCATGCCGCCCGATTCTATTGAGCTTCGCGTGTCGCGGGAAGGGTGAGTTGGCCAGTCGAGGCCAGCAGCGCGTACGATGCGAACGTCGCTTCGGCCTCGGCGCGCGCGCGCCCGATCAGCGTCTCGCGCGCCTCTTCTTGCGCGTTCAGCACATCAAGCGTTGAGCGCAGGCCCAGGCCGCGTTCGCGCTCGGCGCCGCGCACGGCCATGTCGCTTGCGTCCACTTGCTGTTGCGCGGCCGCCAGCACATCGCGCCCCGCCACCAGCCCGTTCCAGCTGCGCGTGACTTCGGCGATAATTTCGCGGCGCTGCGCTTCGGTGCGCGCCTCCGCACGATCGACATTGATCCGGCTTTGGCGCGTGCGCGACCAGGCCAGGCCGCCTTCAAACAACGGCACCGAAACCGTGGCGACCGCGCTTGAGCTTTCGCGATAATCGTTCTCGGCGTTGCTGTCTTCCGCGGTTTCGAACCGGCCGGTCACCGAAAGCTGTGGCAGCAGCGCCGCGCGCTCGATGGTCACGCGGGCGCGCGCCGCGCGTTCGCTTGAGCGCGCCGCCAGAATTTGCGGATGCGTGGTTTCGGCGATGCGCAGCGCGTCTTCCAGCGACGTCGGCGTCTCCGGCGGCGTCGAGATTGGCTCCAAAGCTTCCGGCGGCTGGCCTACGATTTCCTCATATCTTGCCCGCGAGCGTTCAAGCTCGGCGCGCGCCCGCGAAAGTGCCGCACGCGCGCCCGCCAGCCGCGTTTCGGCCTGCGCCACGTCGGTGCGGCTCACTTCGCCAACCTGCAGCCGGCGTTGCGTGCCGCTGAGCTGGCTTTCGAGGCCGACCACATGATCCTCGCGCAGGCGCAAAATCTCACTGTCGCGCCGCACGCTCAGATACGCTTCCACCGCGAACAACAGAATATCCTGCTCGGTGGCGCGATATTGGTGGCGCGCGGTTTCGTGCTCCGCGCGCGCAAGCCGCGATTGGCCGCCGCGCCGCCCGCCCGTGTAAAGGCGCTGTGTGAGATCGACATTCGTGGTCGCGGGATTGAGTTCTGCTTCGCGCGTCGAGGGGCCGAAAATCGACTCCGTCTCCGTCATCAATTCTTGCGCGCCATAGGTGCCGGTGACGCCCAGCGTCGGCAGATAATTCGCCGCCGCTTGCACACGGCCCTCGCGCGCCGCGCGAACGGCCAAGCGCGCATCCTCGAGATTGGGATTGTTGCGATGCGCGGCCGCCATCGCGTCTTCCACCGTGTCGGCGAGGGCGGCGCCCGGGGTCAGTAGGCCAAGCGCCAGGAGGGGGAGCAAGCGGCGCATGTTTCATTCCTCGCGCAGCGAACGCCAAAGCGACTGGTTCAGCGGTTCAAGCAAGTATTGCAGCGCGGTGCGTTTGCGCGTGGGCACGATCACTTGCGCCGGCAGGCCGGCGCGCAGGCTGCGCGTGGTTTCGCCTTGCTCGGTGATGAGTGCGAGCTCCTCGGCCGGCACGGCGACCTGCATAAGAAAATAACCTTGCCCGTCGCGCTCATCGGTGAAGCGGTCGGCCGAAACGGTACGCACTTCGCCATGCACGATCGGCATGTCGCGTCCGCTAAACGCGGTGATGCGCACTTCCGTTTCTTGGCCGGCGGCAAGGTTATCGGCATCCTCGGGTCGCACGCGCGCTTCGATGATCAATTCCTGATCCTGCGGCACCACGTCGAGCACGCGTTCGCCCGCGCGGATCACGCCGCCCACCGTATGCACCGTAAGCCCCACGATCGTGCCGTCCGCCGGCGCGCGCAGCCGCGTCAGCTCCAGCCGTTCGCGCGCGCCGGCCAGTTGCGGCGAGAGTTCCGCCAAGCGCGCATCGACCTCGCGCAGATCCTCGTAGCGCTCCTGCTGCGTCGAGGCGATCAGCGACGTAAGTTCCGAACGCCGGCCTTGCATCTCCGCCAAATTGCGCTCCAGCGCGCGCACGCGCGTCATCGGCACCAATTGTTCGGCGGCGAGTTCACGCATGCCGGCGAGTTCTTCCTGCAGCAAAGCTTCCTGGCGCCCGAGTGCGGCGACCTCGCCGCGATAGCCGGCGATACGCGCATCGAACGGGCTCCACGCGCCGCTGCGCGCTTCTTGGCGATGGCGCTCGAAGGCGGCGTCCGCGACGGCGCGGTCATCGGGCGTGAGCGCCGCCCATTCCGCTGGCGGCCGCAAATCGCGCGCGCCGGTTTGCTCGGCCGTGAGACGCGCCCGTTGCATCTGCAGATCGAACACTTGGCTCAGCAACGCTTGCTCCTGCGCCACCAATTCCGGCGAGCCGAGTTCGATCAAGATCTGCCCGCGTCGCACCTCATCGCCTTCAGCGACATTCAAGCGCGAAACCACCCCGCCATCGCGATGCTGCACCGTCTGGCGATTGCCCGACACCACGACCACGCCCGGCGCCACCACCGCCGCGTCCAACGGCGCGAGTGCCGCCCAGCCGCCAAAGCCGACGAAAAACACAGCCAGTGCGATCAAGCCGGCGCGGATTTCGCCCCTGCCGGAATCCGCGTCCGCGGCCGTTTGCGTTTGCAGCGCATCGATGCTCATGAGCGCGCCTCGCTGGCTTCACCGGACGCGGCGACGGGGCGGGGGCCCGGGTTCATCTTCGCCACCACCTGATCGCGCGGGCCATACATTTCGATACGGCCGTCGCGCATGAAGAGCAGCTTGTTGGCGATGCTCATGAAGCCGGCGCGATGCGCGACTACGAATGTGCATGCGCCACGCGCGCTCGCCGCGCGCAGCGCGTTGACCAGCGCTTGCTCGCCATCCGAATCCAAATGCGCGTTTGGCTCATCCAGCGCCAGCAGCACCGGATCGCCGTAAAGCGCGCGCGCCAAGCCAATGCGTTGCGCCTGGCCCGCCGAAAGCCCGCGACCGTTGCGGCCGATCTCGGTGTCGTAGCCTTGCGGAAGCGTGAGGATCAGTTCGTGTACGCCCGCCGCGCGCGCCGCCGCCACGATCTTTGCGTGCGCGTGATCGCGATCGGCTTTGTCGAAGCGTGAGATGTTCTCGCCGATCGTGCCGGCGAACAGCGCCACGTCCTGCGGCAGGTAGCCGATATAAGGCCCAAGCCGATCCGGCTGCCAATCCGTGAGCTTGGCGCCATCGATGCGTACGGCGCCAACATCGGGCGCGGCGGCGCCCGCAATCATGCGCACGAGCGTCGTCTTGCCCGCGCCGCTGGGGCCGACGATGCCGATAATGTCGCCAGGCTCTGCGCGGAGGCTTGCGCCCATCAGAAGGAACCGATCGCTGCCGGGCGCCTTCACGCACACGTTCTCCAGCGCCACGACGCCGCGCGGCGGCGGCAGCGCCGTAAACTCACGTTCGATCTCTTGGGTTTTCAGTACGCGGTTCAGCACGCCATAGGCCTGAAAGCCTTGTTCGATCTGACGCCAGGCGCCGACGATCAGTTCCAGCGGCGCGAATGCGCGCGCGGCCAGGATCGAAGCGGCGATAATGCCGCCGGCGGAGATTTCCTGTTGCAGCGCCAGGAATGCGCCCAAGCCCAGCGCCGCCGATTGCAGAATGAGGCGCACGAATTTCGTGGACGCAGTGTAGGTCGCGCCCATCCGGCCGGCGTCATTCACGCCTTCCAGCATCGCCGCGCGCGCCGCCAATTGGCGCTCCACCAGCACGCCCTGCATGCCCAGCGCGCGCGCCGTTTCGCCTTGAGCGGCGTCGCTTTGCTGCAGCTGATACATGGCGCCGGCGCTTTGTTCGCTGGCGCGCATCGCCTTGTGCGTCATGCGCTGATTGAGGAAGGCAAGGCCCACCAGCGTTGCGCCGCCCAACAACGTGAGCATGCCGAGCCACGGATGGATCAGAAAGCAGACGCCGATATAAACCGGCGCCCAAGGCGCATCGATCGCGGCGAGCGCCGGCTGGCCTGACATGGCGCCGCGCAACGTATCGAACTCGCGCACGATCTGCGCTTGGCCGGCGGCCTGGCGGCCTTCGCGTTGCAGCGCCGCCATCAGCACGTGCGGCGCGGCGATCCGATCAAAGCGCTTCGACATCGCCAGCAACAAGCGCACGCGCACGGTGTCGAGGAAGGCGAGCACGCCCAGCGCCGCCAGCAGCACCACCGAAATATAGACCAGCGTCAGCAGCCCGCCCGACACGAGCACGCGGTCATAGACCTGCAGCATGTAGATGGACGGCGCGAGATAGAGCAGGTTGAGCGCGGCGCTGAACAGCGCCACGTAGCCGATGTGGCGCCGGCAGGCGCGCAACGCGTCGCGCAGCACGGTCGCGCTCGCTTCTCCGCCGTTCCGATCGGTCACCCGCGTCCCCAAGCTTTTGGCCGTTTGGCCCGGGTTTTTATAAAGCATCGAAACGACTTAGCCAGGAGCCCCGACAGCCGCCGGGCGAGCAAAATCGCCTCCGCCGCCCTCAAAGGCGGCGGATTAAGGCTTCGTCATTGCCATGGTTATCAGCCCCCGGCGCGCGCGAAGTCGCGGATGGCGTTGGCGATTTTGGTTTGCGTCTGGCCGTCGAGATAGGGGTGCATGGGCAGCGCCAGCACGCGATGAGCGATGTCTTCGCTCACCTTCAGGCCGCCCGCGCCAACGGGGAAGCTCTCGTACGCTGTCTGCTTATGCAGCGGCTTGGGGTAATATTGCGCCGTCGGCACGCCGGCTTCACGCAGATGCGCGGCCAGCGCATCGCGCGCCTCGTGCTCGACCACGTACTGCGCCCAGGTCGAAACGCCGCCTTCGATCACTTTCGGTGTCTTCACCAGGCCTTCGAGCATCTGCGCGTAGCGGCTGGCGACCTCGTTCCGTGCGCGGATTTCGTCGGCGAAGATCGCGAGCTTTTCGATCAGGATCGCCGCTTGGATCGTGTCCAGACGCGAATTCATGCCGATGCGCGCACAATTGTATTTGTCGTCGCCGCTGGCGCCGTGGAAGGCGATCGAGCGCATCAGCACGGTTTCCGCGTCATCATTTGAGAGCGTCGCGCCGCCGTCGCCGTAGCAGCCCAGCGGCTTGGCCGGGAAGAACGATGTGGTCGCTGCGTCCGCCCAATGCATCGGGTGCAAGCCGGCGAGCGTGCAGCCATAGCCTTGCGCGCTATCGGCGATCAGCCTCAGCCCCTCACGCTTACAGATCGCGCTGATCGCCGCATAATCCGCCGGTTGGCCGAACAGATCGACGGCGATCACGACCTTCGGATTGAGTTTGCCGGCCTTCTTCACGCCCGCGATCGCGGCTTCGAGCGAAGCTGGGTCCATGTTGTAGGTGTCGGGCAGCACATCGACGAACACGGGCGTCGCTTGCACCCACGGCACGATCTCCGCCGTCGCCGCGAAGGTGAAGGACGGGCAGAACACCGCGTCGCCCTCGCCGACACCCCACGCCCAGAGCGGCAGCACGAGCGCGTCGGTGCCGTTGGCGTTGGCGACGCAATGCTTGGCGCCGCCAAACGCGGCGAGCTGACCCTCAAGCGTTTTTACTTCCGGGCCAAAGATGAATTGGCCATGCGCCAGCACGCGCGCGACCGCTGCGTCGATCTTGTCGGCAATGCGCGCGCGTTGCGCTTGCAGGTCGATGAAGGGGATCATGGTCTTATTCCGTACTTTGGCAGTGAACTATTTCGTCATTCCGGACGCGCGAAGCGCGATCCGGAACCCAGGGGCCAACGCAGCGTCGCTTGCCCTGGGTTCCGGGTTCTCCGCTACGCGGAGCCCCGGAATGACGAGGGTGAGTGCGTTTGAGTCATGAATGCGATGAAAAACCAGAGGCCTTGTCCACCTCAAGCGCCAATTTCAAAACCGCGAGCGCTTCTTCGCCATTGACGACCGGACGGGGCGCCACGCCCAGTACGGAATCGATGAAGATGGAGACATTGGCGCCCAAAGGATCAGCGCCTATGCGCGTCTCCGCGAACGCGGCGTTGAGCGGGAAGCTGGTCGTGTTCTCGAACGTGCGCGCCAGAAAATCGATGCGGATTTCGCCCGAAGGATAAACCGCGCGCATGGTGCGCTTGCGATCCGCCGCGATGCGGCTCGATGTGAACACGGCTTCCGCATCGCCAAAGCCAAGCGTCGCTTCGATCTGATCTGCCGCCTTGCCGTGTTCGGCGCGCGCATTGGCGTTCACGCGATCGGCGCCACGGCCCATCAGCTTCAGCGCCAGATCGAGATCATGCACCATGAGGTCGAGCGTAACGGAAACATCCGCGCTGCGGCCCGTCCAAGGCCCTTCACGCACGCTCTCGATCCGCGTCGGCCGTTCCGGCGCGCTGAAAAGCCCCATCGCGTCGAACACTAAGCGCTCCTGGTGGCCGCAGGCGAGCACGCATTTGTTGGTGGCGGCGATAGCGACAAGCTCGGCGCCCAGCGTGGAATCGGTCGCCAAAGGCTTTTCCACCAGCACATGCTTGCCGGCGAGCAGCGCCGCGCGCGCATTGGCGGCGTGGAACGAGGGCGGCGAGGCGATGGTGAGAACATCGATCTCGGCCAGCAGCGCATCGAGCGAAGCAAACGATTCCGCGCCGTGCGTATCTGCTAATTGGCCCGCGCGTTCGTCGTCAGGATCATACACGCCGACGAAATGCACGCGTGCATCTTCGGCATATTTGCGCGCGTGGATGCGCCCAAAGGCGCCTGCGCCCAAAACGCCTGCGCGGAGCTTGCTCATTCCACCGTCACCGATTTCGCGAGGTTGCGCGGCTGATCAACGTCCGTGCCTTTGTGTACGGCCGTGAAATACGCCAGCAATTGGATCGGCGCGGAATATACAAGCGGCGCAACGAAGCTGTCGCAGGCCGGCGCGAGGATCACGTGCTTGGCGATGCCGCCAGAGGCCGCGGCGCCCGCTTCGTCCGTGATCAACACGATCTTGCCGCCGCGCGCGGCGACTTCCTGCATGTTCGATAGCGTCTTCTCGAACAGCGCGTCGTGCGGCGCCACGACAACGACCGGCGTCTCTTCGTCGATCAGCGCGATCGGCCCGTGCTTCAGTTCGCCTGCGGCGTAGCCTTCGGCGTGGATGTAGGAGATTTCCTTGAGCTTCAGCGCGCCTTCGAGTGCGACCGGATAGTGCACGCCGCGGCCGAGATAGAGCACGTCGCGCGCATGGCTGAGCTCCAGCGCGATCTTTTCGATCTGCGGCTCGGCGGCGAGCGCATCCGCGATCAAGCGCGGCGTTTCCATCAAGGCGCGGACGAGCTGGCTCTCTTCCTGGCTCGACAAATTGCCCTTGGCGCGGCCGACCGCGATCGTCAGCGCCGCCAGCGCCGAAAGCTGCGCCGTGAACGCCTTCGTCGAAGCCACGCCGATTTCCGGCCCCGCCAGCGTAGGCAAACGCGCATCGGATTCACGCCAGATCGTCGATTCTGGCACGTTGACGACGGCGAGCGTCTTCAAGCCTTGTTCTTTGCAATAACGCAGCGCGGCCAGCGTGTCGGCGGTTTCTCCCGATTGCGACACGAACACCGAGAACGCTTTTTTGCCAAAGGCCGGTTTGCGATAGCGGAATTCCGAAGCAATGTCGGTCTCGACCGAAAGCCCCGCGATCTGCTCCAGCCAATATTCAGCAACGCGGCCGGCATAATGCGCGGTGCCGCAGCCGATGACGATGGCGCTATCGGCGGCGAGATCGACGCCGTCAAGATCGGGCATTTCCACTTTCTCATCGAACGCGTTCACATAGCGCGCGATGGTGCGGCCGGTGGTTTCCGGCTGCTCGTAGATTTCCTTCTGCATGAAATGGCGGTGATTGCCTTTTTCCACCGCCGCCACGCCGCCCGAGAACACCGTCACCGGGCGCTCCACGACATGATCCTTCGCATCGATGATCTTGGTCTTGGCGCGCGAGAGAATGGCGATGTCGCCTTCGTCCAGATAGATCACGCGCGTCGTGAAGGGCGAGACCGCGATCGCGTCCGAGCCCAGGAAGGTTTCGCCGTCGCCCAGGCCAACCACCAGCGGGCTGCCCTTGCGCGCGCCGATCAGCGTGTCGTCGTGGCCGGCGAACAAGCAGGCGATCGCGAACGCGCCTTCAAGCCGGCGCACGGCCGTGATCGTCGCTTGCTCGGGCGACAGCCCCGCATCAAGCCCGGCGCTGATCAGGTGGGCAATGACTTCGGAATCCGTTTCGGAGTCGAATTTGCGGCCGGCCTTCGTCAGCTCCTCGCGCAGCGCGCGGAAGTTTTCGATGATGCCGTTGTGGACGATCGCGACCTTATCGGTCGCGTGCGGGTGCGCGTTGCTTTCGGTCGGCGCGCCGTGCGTGGCCCAGCGCGTGTGGCCGATGCCGGAAACGCCAGTCAGCGGCGATCCGTTCAGTTCGGCTTCGAGGTTACGAATCTTGCCCGCCGCGCGCCGGCGCGCCATGCCGCCGGCCTCCAGCGTCGCGACGCCCGCGGAATCATAGCCCCGGTATTCCAGCCGCTTCAGCGCATCCACCAGACGGGGCGCCGCGGGCTCTTGCCCAAGAATGCCGATAATGCCGCACATACGAGGTTAACCTCTGCAATCTTCCGTCATCCCGGACGCGCGGAGCGCGATCCGGGACCCAGTGCAAACGCAATGCACGTAGTGAGCCGCCTGGGTCCCGGCTCTCCCTTCGATCGGCCGGGATGACGACTTATGCTTTACGCCGCTTCAGGATTTGTCCCAGCGCCCTCATGCACTGGCGGCCATTGATTTGCATCTCAATTAGTCTTTCAACATGCGACGAACTTCAGGAGCTTCCAGAGCATGACCAGGGCTTATTTCGGGACAGACGGCATCCGCGGCACCGCGAACCGTTATCCTATGACGCCCGAAGTGGCCATGCGGGTGGGCCTCGCCGCCGGCAAGCGCTTCCGTTCGGCCGACGACCGCCGCCACCTCGTCGTGATTGGTAAAGATACGCGCCTCTCCGGCTACATGCTGGAGCCGGCGCTGACGGCGGGCTTTACGGCGGCCGGCATGGACGTTGTGCTGTTTGGGCCGCTGCCGACGCCGGCCGTGGCCATGCTCACGCGCTCGCTGCGCGCTGATCTCGGCGTCATGCTTTCGGCCAGCCACAACAAGTTCGCCGACAATGGGATCAAATTGTTCGGGCCGGACGGCTACAAGCTCTCCGACGACGCCGAAATCGAAATCGAGAAGCTGATGGATTCGCGGCTCGACGAGCACTTGGCCGATCCCGCCAAGCTCGGCCGCGCCAAGCGCATCGACGACGCCCAAGCGCGCTATGTCGAGATCGTCAAGGCCACGTTCCCGAAGGGCTTGTCGCTGAAAGGCTTGCGCATCGTCATCGATGCCGCCAATGGCGCCGCCTACAAGGTGGCGCCCGTTGCGCTCTACGAATTGGGCGCCGAGATCATCAAGCTCGGCGTCGATCCCGATGGCTTCAACATCAATGAAGAGGTCGGCTCCACCGATACGCGCGCGCTGAAGAACGCCGTGCTGCAATATCGCGCCGATATCGGCATCGCACTCGACGGCGACGCCGATCGTGTCGCCATCGTCGACGAGAAGGGCAATCTGATCGACGGCGATCAGCTGATGGCGCTGATCGCTAAAAGCTGGAAAACCGCCGGCACGCTCACAAAGCCCGGCATCGTCGCCACGGTGATGAGCAATCTGGGGCTGGAGCGCTTCCTGGACGGCATGAAGCTCAAGTTGGAGCGCACCAAGGTGGGCGACCGCTATGTCGTCGAAGCCATGCGCGCCAAGGGCTACAATGTCGGCGGCGAACAATCGGGCCACATCGTGCTATCCGATTTCTCCACCACCGGCGACGGTCTGCTCGCGGCGCTGCAAGTGCTCGCGGTGATCGTGCAAAGCGGCAAACCCGCCAGCGAGGTCTGCAAGCAATTCGCGCCGGTGCCGCAAGTGCTGGAAAACGTGCGCTACGAAAAAGGCGCCAATGATCCGATGGAAGCGGCCAGCGTGAAGGAAGCGATCAAGTCCGCCGAAGCGCGGCTCAGCGGTAAAGGCCGCTTGCTCGTGCGCAAGAGCGGCACCGAACCCCTGGTGCGCATCATGGCCGAATGCGACGACGAAGCGCTCGTCCGCGCCGCCGTGGCCGAGGTGAAAAGCGCCGTGGTCGCCGCCGCGCAGACGGCTTAGCGCACCGGCGCCGCGCACTCCGTTTCCGCACCGGTCAGCGCCGCGACTTGGTCTCCAGCGCCATCGAGCGCGCGCAATAGCGGCGCGTCGCGGCGATAGATGTCGTCGGCATAGGTGATCGCGCCGGACGCGTCGGGCGTGGCGGTGAGATAAAGGATGTAGATCGGCAGCGGCGTCGGCGTTTGGATCGTTCGCGTCTCGCCGACATCGATCGCGGCCCGCAACGCCTCCAAACTCCAGGACGGATCGGCCAGCACGGCTGCGGCCAGCGCGTCCGGTTCGGACACACGGATGCAGCCATGGCTCAAGGCGCGCTCGGCGCGCGCGAACAAGCCCCGGCTCGGCGTGTCGTGCAAGTAAACAGCGTAGGGGTTTGGCAAATCGAAGCGCAGCCGGCCGAGTGCGTTGCCGGCGCCGGCGCGCTGGCGCAGCGTGTAGGGAAACGGCCGCGCGCGCCAATCCACCAAGGCGGGGTCGACGATCTGGCCAGCCCTGTCGAGTACGTCAAAGCCTTCGGCGGCGGCCGCGCTCGGATCGCGACGGAAGCGCGGCAGCAATTCATTGGTGACGATGCTGGAGGGCGGCGTCCATGTCGGGTTGAGCGTGATGCTGCTGATCGCCGCGCCGAAGCTGGGCGAGGGCGTGCGGCGCGCGCCGACGATAACGGCATGCGAAATTTCGGGTGTCGCGCCATCGCGTAGCCGAAGCTCGAAGAATGGTACGAGCACGTCGATGCGCCGCGCCGGCCTGTCGCGCGGCAACCAGCGCCAGCGTTCCAGATTGGCGCGGATCGCGGCGATGCGGTCATCGCGCGCGCGGCCGTTTTCATCGGCCGCGTTGTCGGCCAGCGATCGCAGCCGCGCCAATTCGGCGACAAGCGCATTGTATTCCGGTGCGCTTGGAAGAAGCGCCTGAAGTGCGCGGCTGGGGCTTTCGCCCGTGGCCAATGATGCGTGCAACGCGGCGATATCCGGCGCCGCTGGGCGGAGAAAGCGCCATTCCGGATCGACGCGCGCCGGATCGACCGCGCCCGTGGCGAAATGCGTCGCCAGTCTGGCGAAGATCTCGTCGGCCAATGCATCGAGCGTCACAGCCGCTTCGGCGCTGCGCGCGGACGCGCGATCCAACCGATCCAATTCGGCGAGTGTTCGTGCATCCGGCGCGAACCCCTGCGCCGGCGCCGAGTCCAGCGCCGCGCGCAGATCCGACAAGGCGGCGGCGCTCCAGGCGCGCGCCGGACGCTCAATGGTAGAAGAGGGCGCGGGCGCGCTCTCGCCGCCCGGCCCCGCGCAAGCGCCAAGCATCGCGCACACCAGCGCCAGCATCATGCCGCGCGCTAGGCCAAGCGGTCTAAGGCGATCCACTTTAGCAGCGCGCTGGTTGGCGGCGACGCTTTGGCGTCTTAGGTTCTGTGTATGCTGACACGCCGATCGGCTCTCCTGGGTTTTGGCGCCGCCTTGGCGGCCTCGCCAAGTATAGCTTTTGCCTCGGCATTGGAGCCTCGTGCATTGCGTTTCCGCAATCTCCATACGGGCGAAACCTTGGACGCTGAATATTGGCGGAATGGCGGCTATGCGCCCGACGCGCTCGACGCGATCAATCATGTCCTGCGCGATCATCGCACCGATGAGGCGCACACGATGGATGTGGGTTTGCTCGATCTCCTGCACGATCTGTCGCGGCGGCTGGAGACGCGCGAGCCGTTCCAGGTCATTTCCGGCTATCGCTCACCCCAATCCAACGCCGCCTTGGCGGACGCCAGCAGCGGCGTCGCGCGCCGCAGTCTGCACATGGAAGGCATGGCGATCGACATTGCGCTCGATAGCGCATCGACGGAGGTGGTCCGCGACGCGGCGCTGGCGCTTGGGCGCGGCGGCGTCGGCTATTACCCCAACCCCGGCTTCGTCCACGTCGATGTAGGCCGCGTGCGGCGCTGGTGATTTAGCGCAGCCGCTCCACCCAAGCCGCCGTGCTTGCATCCAGATCAGGGCTCGCCGCGCCGCCTTCGAGCGCGGGCAGCAGTGCGTTGGCCATTTCCTTGCCGAGTTCGACGCCCCATTGATCGAACGGATTGATGCCAGCCAGCACGGCCTGCGCGAAGGTGCGATGTTCGTAGAAGGCGAGCAGCGCGCCCAACGCCTCCGGCGTCAGCGCATCGATCGCCATCAAGGTTGAAGCGCGATTGCCTGGAAAGGCGCGGTGCGGCGCGAGGCGGTTCGCTTCCGCTTCGCTCATGCCTTTCGCGACCATCTCGGCGCGCGCTTGAGCGGCGCTCTTGCCGACCATCAGCGCGCGCGTTTGCGCCAGCGCGTTGGCGAACACCTTGGCGCGGTGCGAAGCGGGACCCTCGTGGGCGCCGGCATTGACGATGAATTCCACCGGAATTTCGCCAACGCCTTGGTGCAGCAATTGAAAGAACGAGTGCTGCGCATTGGTGCCGGCTGCGCCCCAGGTAACGCCGCACGCGCTGCGCTCAAGCGCTTCGCCATCACGCGACACGCGCTTGCCGTTCGATTCCATCTCCAGCTGCTGCATGTATGCCGGCATCAGCCGCAACCGCTCCGCATAAGGGATCAGCGCATAGGAGCCGTGGCCCAAAGCTTCGCGGTTCCACATCTGCACAGCCGCCGAAACCGCCGGCAGATTGCGCGTGAACGGCGTGTCGCGGAAATGCGCGTCCATCTCGGCCGCGCCCGCCAGCAGGCCTTCGAACGCGCCGTCTTGCAACGCGACGGCGCAAGCTAAGCCCACGCTCGACCACAACGAATAGCGCCCGCCAACCCAATCCCAGAACGCGAACACGTTCTCCGCCGGCACGCCCCAGGCCACGGCCTTATCGGGCGCGGCCGTCGCCGCCGCCAAATGCGCCGGCCCCCACGCGCGCACGACGTCGGCGTTCGCCAGCGTTTCCTGCGTGGTGAATGTCTTCGAGACGACGATCAGCAGCGTCCGCTTCGGATCGAGCCCATCGATCGCGTCAGCCACATCGGCGCCATCGACGTTCGCGGCGAAGCGCACATCGATGCCGGCGACGCGCAAAGGCTTCAACGCATCGAGCACGAGGCGCGGGCCAAGGTCAGAACCGCCAATACCCAAATGCACGATCGCATTGATCTCAGGGCGGATACGTTTGGCGAACGCCGCCATGCGCGCGCGCACTTCGTGCACTTCCGCCGGCGCATCGCCCGCGCGCAGCAGCCAATGCTTGGCCGCGCGGCCTTCGGTGTTGTTCACCGCTTCGCCGGCAAACAATCTGCCGCGCCAACCATCGAAATCCGCGCGCTCGGCCAATTGCGCCAACAGGTCCAACGCCTTGGCGTCGATCCGCTGCTTGGAAAAGTCGGCGATCAGATGCGGCGCGTTAATGGTTAGGCGCTCGACGCGCTTGGGATCGGCGGCAAACAGATCGAGCAACGTGGATTTCGCCAGCTGCGCGGCGTGGGTCTCGATGGCGGCGAAATCTGTGGCGTTCATAGGGGCAAGGCTCTAACAGGGTCGCGCAATGGCTACAATTCTGGTTACGGGCGGGGCGGGCTATGTCGGTTCGCATTGTTGCCTGGCGCTGAAGCGCGCCGGGCACGACGTCGTCGTGTTCGATAATCTCTACAACGGCCACGAGCGCTTCGTGAAATGGGGCCCGTTCGAACGCGGCGATATTCGCGATAAGGGTCGTCTCGCCGAGGTGTTCGCCAAGCACAAGCCGCAAGCCGTGATCCATTGCGCCGCGCTGATCGAAGTCGGCGAGTCCGTGAAACGGCCGGACGCGTTTTACGACAACAACGTCACCGGCGCGCTGGTGCTCTTGGAGGTGATGCGCGAAGCGGGCGTTGGTGCGTTTGTCTTTTCATCGACCTGCGCCACCTACGGCGAACCGCAGCGCCTGCCGATGGATGAAACCCATCCGCAAAATCCCGTCAGCCCCTATGGGTGGACGAAATTGATGACCGAGCGCGCCAGCCGCGACATCGCCGCAGCCTACGGCATGAAGTTCGCGCACTTGCGTTATTTCAACGCCGCCGGCGCCTGCCCGGACGAGGGCATTGGCGAACGCCATGAGCCGGAATCGCACGCCATTCCGCTGGCGCTTTTCACGCTGCTCGGGCGCCGCGAGGGCTTCAAGATTTTTGGCACGGATTGGGATACGCGCGATGGCTCGTGCCTGCGCGATTACGTGCACACGCTCGATCTAGCCGACGCGCATGTCCGTGCGGTGGAGCGCTTGCTCGGCGGTGGCTCGAGCCTCGCCGCCAATCTCGGCACCGGCGACGGTGTCACTGTGCTTGAGCTGCTGGCGTCTATCGAGCGCGTCACTGGCCGCAAAGTGCCGGCCGCACCTGCGCCGCGCCGCGACGGCGACGCGCCAGCTCTCGTCGCGGATACCACGCTCGTAAAGCGCGAACTCGGCTGGACGCCGCAACGCGGAGTCGACGCGATTATCGCCGATGCTTGGAAATGGCACGCCGAGATCGAACCCAAGGTGTTTGGCTAGCACCATGCGCGTGGGCCAGTTCATCAAGCGCTTGCGCCCATTCTCGCTCGCGGTGGCGACGTTCGCGATCGTTCAACCTTGGACGTTTCGTCTGCGCATCGCCTACGAGATGTCGCCCGCGTTGTGGCTGCTCTATGCCGGCACCGTCATTCTGATCGTCGGCTGGCTCACCGCGACTTACGTGCACGATGCGCGCCGCGCTCGCGATCCGTATGATGTGGACGTCGGCTATCTCGTCACCTGCGGGATCGTGTTCGCGATCGGTGGTTTGCTGATGGCGTTTTATGATCCGATCTACATGCATGCGCGCTTGGCGCTGCAGCGCCCCGCCATGGAGCGTTTTGTCGTCGGCGGTGATGTCTGCCCGGCCGCGACCGCGTGTCTGCGCGACGAGGGCAACACGGTGTTCTTCGTTTGGGGCAGCCACGACACCGCACGGACCGGTCTATGCCACGACCCAGCGGGCACGTTGGCAGAGCTGCGCCGCGCCCGCGAAGCCGTGCTCGAGCAAAACCCAAACGGCCCCGCACAGATTTTCGGCGGCCACGTCACAGTCGCTGAGCCGGTCAGCGGCGATTGGATCGATTGCTCGATCTCAACGCGTTTCGTTACAAGTTAGCGCTTGCCTTTCGTGCGCTTGTAGCCGGCCTCCGCCGCGCGCTTGATCGCGTCGTTGTTGCCCTTCTTGGCGTTCTGCGCCTGCAAATAGGCCTCCGCCGCGTCGTTGAAATCCGTCGGTCCGTATTCGCCGCGCTCGAACATCTCGCCTAAGGCCAGAAGCGCTGGCGCGAAACCGCCGTCGGCCGCCAGCGCCATCGCGTAGCGCACATCGCCCAGCGCGTCCAAAGCGCCGCCAGCTTCGCGGATGGTCTGCGCGTGCCAATAATACGCGTCAGTTTTGCCTGCATCGCCCGCGCGCTTGAACCAAGCGATGGCCAAGCGCTGATCGTAAATCGGGCGGTGCTTCTCCAGATAAAAATGCCCCAAATGTTCGGCCGCGTAGACTTCGCCCGCATAATAGGCGGCTTCGAATTGCTCGATCACGTACGCATCGCCGCGCCCGCGCATTTCGCCGTCGGCGGCGATCGCGGCCAGCATCGCCAGCGCACCGCCATGGCCGGCGGCGGCCGAACGTTCCAGCCAATAGATCGCTTCACCGATATTTTTCTGCGTGCCGCGCCCTTGGCGAAAGCATTCCGCCAGCGCGTCTTGCGCATCCGCTGATCCAGCCATCGAAGCACGATGCAGCCATTGAAACGCCGCCGCTTCATCCTTCGGCAAACCGTTCTCGCCCTTCTGCAGCCAGCGCCCCAGCGTGGTTTGCGACATCGCCATGCCGGACTCCGCCGCTTGCCGCAACAGCGCCAAGCCCCGCGCCGGATCCTTCGCCACGCCCCAGCCTTCGGCATAAAGCACCGAGAGCGAGTTCAGCGCGCGCGGAAAGTTCGCCGCCGCCGCACGCTGGATCAGCGCGGCCGCGCCCGCATGATCTTTCGGCGTGCCAACACCTTCAAGCAGCGCCGTGCCGTGCAGCCAGAGCGAAAGCACATCGCCACGCTCGCCGTCCGCCGCGATCTCATCTAGCGTCCGCGTGCGCAGGGCGCGCGTGATCAGCACAACGCCGCGCGCCGAGGAAATCTCGACGTCGGAAAACTCACGCGCGCCAGGGGCGGGGGTATTGGTGCGCAGCGCGTCCACCAAGGTGTCGAGCCGCTCGAATTGCCCGGCCTTGGTGTTCCAAAACACATTGAGCGTATGCAGCGCGTTGAAGGGCAGTTTCGCGTCGCACGCCTCGATCTTGATCGGAATCAGGCGCTTCAGCCGATGCGCGAGCGTCGCTTCGGCCGTCACCCAATCGCTGTTAACGGAGGCGCTCGACCAGAGCACGATCACGTGCGTCGCCTCGTTGATCTTGGCGGTGATCTCTTGACTGTAGGAATGCCCGGGCGTGAGGCTCGCGTCCCACCATACTTCGTAGCCGAAGGCGCCCAGCGACGCCGCCAGCGCGTTAGCCTGCGTATGATTTTCGCGCGCGTATGAAATGGCGATCTTCGCCGACACGCATCCACCTCCGCCGCAACTGCATGCCCAACGGAGCAGACAAATCCGCGCGATGCAACGTCTGAGAGAGTTAGTCAGCGAGTCCGATCAGAATGGCGCCGCCGATTCCTGGGCTCGCGCCCTCAGCCGCATAGAAGCCGCAGCCGCCGCGATACCCATGCACGCCGCGCACGGGAGCAAGAGCGCTGTTGCGCACTTGGCCCTCCGCTGTCACGAAATCGACGCGCACGAAGCGGGGCTGCGCCGCGGCGAACGCACGCCGGCACACGGCGCCCCGAACTGAAACAGTTTCCCCCGCGCGCGCGATCTCCGGCGTGCGAATGGTAAAGCCCGGCCCCTGCACGCGCTCCACCCGCAGCGCATCATGTGCGAACGCCGGCGCGGCGGTCGCGATCATGAAAACGAGGCAAAGGCGCTTCATGCTCCTAGTGGTGCAAGCGATGCGCCAGGATCGGAGGGGCGATTGACCCGCATGACGTTATGCGTTATGTTGTGCCATGATCCAGAGTTTCGCGGACGCCGAGACCGAGAAAATCTGGTCCGGCGTGCGTAGTCGTCGTTTGCCGCCTGACATACAGGCCACTGCGTTGCGCAAGCTGCGCATGCGCAATCAAGCGCGTGTACTGCAAGATCTGCGTGCGCCGCCGGCAAATCGCCTTGAAGCGCTGGCTGGCAATCGCAAAGGCCAGCACTCGATCCGAATCAACGATCAGTGGCGCATATGTTTCGTGTGGCGTGATGGAGGGCCGACAGATGTCGAAATCGTCGACTATCACTAAGGGCGCGCTTCTACCAAACCCGACGCCCGGTGAAATTTTGCTTGAGGAATTCCTCAATCCGATGGGCTTGAGTCAAAGCGAGCTTGCCCGTGCGGTGCATGTGCCGCCGCGTCGGATCAATGAGATCGTGCTCGGAAAGCGCGCGGTGACGGCGGACACCGATCTGCGGCTTGCCCGCTATTTCGGCGTATCCGAAGGATTCTTCCTTGGTCTTCAGACCGATTACGATCTCATGCAGCGCCGCCGTGAAATCGCAGCCGATCTGAAGGCTATTGCACCGCGCTCTTAAGGCCGCCCCACGCTCACATAGGTGAAGCCCTTCGCGCGCATCTCGTCCGGGCGATAGATGTTGCGCAGATCGACGAGTACCGGCGTCTTCAGCGTGTCCTTGATGCGATCGAGGTCGAGCGCGCGGAATTGATCCCACTCGGTGATGATCACCACGGCGTCCGCGTTCTGCACGCAATCATACGGCCCGGTGGCGAATTGCACGTCCTTCAGCATGTGCTTGGCTTCGTTCATGCCTTCGGGATCGAACGCGCGCACCTTGGCGCCTTCGGCTTGCAACGTCGGCACGATGTCGAGTGCGGGCGCGTCGCGCATGTCGTCCGTGTTCGGCTTGAAGGTGAGGCCCAGCACCGCGACCGTCTTGCCGGCGACGCTGCCGCCCAGCGCCTCGATGATCTTCTGCGCCATCTTTTGCTTGCGCGCTGAGTTCACGCGCACCGTGGCTTCAATCAGCTCGATCGGTGCGTTGGCGTCACGCGCCGTCTTCATAAGCGCCAGCGTGTCCTTCGGGAAGCACGAGCCGCCATAGCCGGGGCCGGCGTTCAGGAATTTGCGGCCGATGCGATTGTCGAGGCCGATGCCCTTGGCCACTTCCTGCACGTTGGCGCCGACGGCTTCGCACAGATCGGCGATCTCGTTGATGAAGGTGATCTTCATCGCCAGGAAGCCGTTGCCCGCGTACTTGATGAGCTCGGACGTGCGGCGCTCGGTGAACACCATCGGCGTCTCGTTGAGCGAGAGCGGGCGATAGAGCTGGCGCATCACTTCGCGCGCGCGCTCGTCATTGGTGCCGACGACGACGCGGTCCGGGCGCTTGAAATCGCCGATGGCGGCGCCCTCGCGCAGGAATTCCGGATTTGAGACCACGGCGAAATCGGCGTCCGGGCGCACCTTCTTGATGATCGCTTCCACTTCATCGCCGGTGCCGACAGGCACCGTCGATTTGGTGACGACCACGGTGTAGCCGTTCATCAGCCCGGCGATCTCTTCAGCGGCCGCATAGACGTAGGAAAGATCGGCGTGGCCGTCGCCGCGGCGCGAGGGCGTGCCCACGGCGATGAACACAGCGTCCGCATCGCGGATCGCGGCTGTCGGATCGGTCGTGAAGAAGAGCCGGCCTTGCTCGACGTTGTCCTTCACCAATTCATCGAGGCCTGGTTCGAAGATCGGAATCTCGCCCTTCAACAAGCGCGCGATCTTGCCTTCGTCTTTATCGACGCAAGTCACGGTGTGGCCGAAATCGGCGAAGCACGCGCCGGACACAAGGCCCACATAGCCTGTCCCGATCATCGTCACGCGCATGGATCAAATCTCCTGATTATAGGCGCCCACTTCGGAGAAGCGGGCGAGGCGCGGTTTCACTTCGTCGCGAAACAAGGCGCGCATATCGTCGTCGCTGGTCATGCTTTCAACCACGACGACCAATTCTGGTTTGTTGGAAGAGGCGCGCACCAGCACCCAGGCGCCGTCTTCCAGCGTGACGCGCGCGCCGTTGACAATGTTCACGTCCCGGATAGCGCGACCCAAGATTTTGCCGCCGCTGGCGGCGAGTTGCTGATAATCGGCCACGACGCGTTCAACGATGCCGTACTTGGTCTCGTCGTCGCAATGCGGGCTCATCGTCAGCGACGTGTAGCTCTTCGGCAGCGCCTTGCGCAGGTCCGAGAGTTTCTTGCCCGGATTGCGATCGAGCATCGAGAGCACGGCGGCGGCCGCGACGATGCCGTCGTCATAGCCATGGCCGTAAGGCGGACGGAAGAAGAAGTGGCCGCTTTTTTCGAAGCCCGCCAGCGCGCCCAACTCGGTGGTGCGGCGCTTGATGTAGGAATGGCCGGTCTTCCAATAATCGACCGTGACGCCATTGGCCGCGAGCACCGGATCGATCGCGTAAAGGCCGGTGGATTTCACATCGACCACGAAGGTCGCGTTCTTGTGCTGGGCGGAAAGATCGCGCGCCAGCATGAGCCCGATCTTGTCGGCGAAGATTTCCTCGCCCTCATCATCGACAACGCCGCAGCGATCGCCGTCGCCGTCGAAGCCCAAAGCCAATTCGGCGCCGTGCTGCTTCACCGCATGCGCCATGTCATGCAGCATTTCGGCGTCTTCGGGATTGGCGTTGTAGTTCGGGAAGGTCCAATCGAGCGTGGTGTGGAGGTCGACCACCTCCGCGCCCATGCGGCGCAGCGCCTCCGGCGCGAACGCGCCCGCCGTGCCGTTGCCGCAGGCCGCGATCACTTTGATTGGACGCGAAAGCTTCACGCGCGAAGCGACGTCGGCGATGTAACGCTCGCGCATGTCTTCGACGCGCTTGTAGGCGCCGCCGCTACGTTCCTTGAATTTGCCGCCCAGCACGATGTCGCGCAGGCGGCCCATTTCTTCCGGCCCAAACGTGAGCGGCTTGTTCGCGCCCATCTTCACGCCGGTCCAACCGTTTTCGTTGTGGCTCGCCGTCACCATCGCCACGCACGGAATATCGAGCGCGAATTGCGCGAAGTACGCGGTCGGCGAAAGCGCCAAGCCAATGTCGTTCACTTCGAGCCCGGCCTGCATCAGGCCGATCGTCAGCGCTTGCTTGATCGATTGCGAGTAGAAGCGGAAATCGTGGCCGACGACGATACGCGGCGCCACGCCCATCTCGTGGATCAGCGTGCCCAGCCCCAGTCCCAGCGCATGCACGCCGAGCGCGTTCAGCTCCGGCGGCTTCGGATTGCCCGGAATGCCAAACCACCAACGCGCATCGTATTCGCGAAAGCCCGTCGGCTTCACCAGAGGGAAGCTTTCGAACTCAGCGGAATTGGAGCTGAGGCTTGCGCGGGGCGCAGGCAGCATAGGTTTCATCCGTCAAAGACCCGGGGGAGCGGGCGGTTTGGGCCAAGCGCGCCAAAAGTTCAATTGGCCGCTCTGCCTCAGGCGCCTGGAATGACGCGAACCCGAGTGATTTCCAGGCCATACGCCTGGTCGGCGTTGCCGCTCAGCGCCCGCAGGCCAATGGCGTTGACCGCGAATTGCGGCGGCAGCTGGAAGGTCAGGGTTCCGGTTTGCGGCGGGGAGGGCTGGCTCACCCAATCCGCCGGGCCGATGCCCTGCAGGCTCACCGCCAATTCCGACGCCGCGTTGATCGGGATCGGATTGTACGTCACCTCGATCGTCACCGGCCGGTCGTCGATCAGCGCGGCTTGCTCGGTCGTCAGCAACAGGCGCGCGCCTTGTTCGGCTGGCGTCGGCGGTGGTTGGCCGGGCTTTTGCGCGATGCGCAGCGCCTGGGCGGCGCCCCAGAAATCGCGCACCACGCTCATGTTCTGCTCCGCGCCCACGGCCGGCGAATTGAACGCCTGGCCCTCGAACACGAGCGCGCCGTCGATCACCTGCGCCGCCACCGGCGCGGGCTCGCGCGGCCAAGCCTGGGGCTTGAGGCTCACCGCGATCACCAAGGCCGCGAGCACGAGGATCAGCGGGTAAAATACCAGCGGGTGGAAAAGCCAGGAGCGCATGCGTCGGTGTAGCCGGCTCGCGCGGCGCGTCCAAGGCGCCCAGGCCGCTCAGATGCGACAATAGTGCAATTGCGAATAATTAGCAAAACGAATAAGGCCTCGCTGGGGCGGGAATGTGGCCGTCTCCAGTGGCGATTGAGAAATGCGGCGGGGACGCGAAACTAAAATGCAGGGATCAGGCAAAAGCGCGAGCCGGAGCGGCTTTCGGTTGAATTTGGCCGCCTCGGCGGCCGTTTGGGCGCTGGCCGGCGGGCTGGGCTCGGCCGCGGCGCAGCAGCAAGTCGGCGAGACGGTGGAAGGCGACGACATCGTCGTGACCGCCGCCGGTTACGAGCAACTCGTGACCCAGGCGCCCGCCAGCATCAGCGTTTTGCCGCGTGAGCAGATCGAGGAGAACCGCGCGGTCAGTCTGGCCGAGGTTCTGACGCAGGTCGAAGGCGTCGATGTCGGCGGCGAGGTCGATAAGAGCGGCGGCCTGAGCATAAATATTCGCGGGATGGGCAGCGATTATACTTTGGTGCTGATCGACGGGCGCCGTCAGAACTCACCCGGCGACATCACGCAAAACAATTTCGGCGCGACGGCGACGAGCTTTTTGCCGCCAGTGTCCGCGATCGAGCGCATCGAGGTTGTGCGTGGCCCTGTGTCGACGCTGTATGGCTCGGACGCGATGGGCGGCGTCGTGAACATCATCACACGCGCGGTCGGCGATCATTGGGGCGGCGCCGTTTCCACCAACGCCACGCTGCAAGGCGACAATGATTTCGGCAATCTCTATGGCGGCAATTTCTATCTCAACGGCCCTGTCGTCTCCGATCTGATCGGCGTGGCGCTGCGCGGCTCGTATTCCGAGCGGGAAGAGAGCACGCTGCGCTACACGCGCGTGGACGGTTCGGAAGCGCCGATCACCGGCTTCAACGGCCGCACGCCAACCGCCAACGAGATCTGGTCGTTCGGCGCACGCGTCAATTTCACGCTGCACCCCGATCATGACCTCTGGTTCGACTACGACACCGCCAACCAATGGTACGACAACAGCCGCTCGCAAATGGGCACGGCGACGGCGACGGGCGGTTACGGGCGGTCGATGGAGTTCAACCGCGAACAATTCGTGCTGGCGCACAATTGGCGGCTCGGCTTCGGCGAATTGCAGACGACGCTGTCACAAGGAAATACCGAGACTTTGGGCCGTATCGTGCCGGTCGGTCCGCCCAATGCGGGCCAGCCGCGTACGATGGAAAGCACCAATTCGGTTTTCGACACGAAGCTGTTCTCTTCTATCGCCAATCACACGTTTACATTGGGCGGCCAATATTGGGACGCCGAGATGATCGACGGCGTGGCGGCGGCGCCGTTCGAGCACCAGCAATGGGCGGTGTTCCTCGAAGACGAATGGCGTTTCACCGATTGGCTCGCGCTCACTGTCGGCGCGCGCTACGATAACCATAGCACGTTTGGCGATCATCTGAGCCCGCGCGCCTATCTGGTATGGAACGTCAACGATCAATTCACGCTCAAGGGCGGCGTGAGTCAGGGCTTCAAGACGCCGCGCCTGGAGCAATTGACGGACGGCATTTATGGCTTCGGCGGCCAAGGCACGATCCCGCTCATCGGCACGCCGACGCTGCAGCCGGAAACCTCGACCTCCGCTGAGATCGCGCTACTTTACGACAACGGCGCCAATGTGCGCGCCGCGCTGACGCTGTTCACCAACCAGTTTGAGGACAAGATTTCCGCGGGCGATCCTGTCGCCAATTGCACCTATGGCGTTTCGGAAGCCGATTATCTGGCGGGCAATTATTCAACGGCCGGGTGCGTTGATGTGGGCTATTGGCCGCTTCGCGTTACCTTCGGCCAGAGCGTGAATATCGACGAGGCCGAAACCCACGGCGCGGAATTTTCGCTGAGCTATGATTTCCTGGAGGATTGGCAAATCTCCTCCACCTATACCTACACCAGCAGCGAACAGAAGAGCGGCGCCAATGCCGGCGCGCCGCTGACGAACACGCCCGAGCATGCGCTCAACGTCAATCTGCGCTGGAACGTGACGGACGATGTGAACCTGTGGCTGCGCGGGCAATACCAAAGCGAGCGCTATCGCAGCACCGCCGCTGAACGCAACGCCGTGGGCAATTACGCCGAGTACACGGTGTTTCACCTCGGCGGCTCTTACGACATCGCCGAAAATGTCCGGATCGGCGCCACGATCTACAATCTGCTCGATGAGGATTTCGTGAGCTATCTTCCTTACGGTAATCCAGCCAACCCGAGCTACGCGGCCGAATACGCCATCAATCAGGAGCCTCGCCGGCTCTGGATTTCGCTGGGCGTCGAATTCTAGGCCCAGAATTTTCATCCCTCAAAACCAAGCGCGCTCTGATCGGAGCGCGCTTTTTTGTTTTCCACGCTTGACGGCGCGGCGCGCGCGCAAGAACAAGCGGCCATGACCTATCTCGCGCTGCTCCGTCACGGCCAAAGCCAGTGGAATCTCGAAAATCGCTTCACCGGCTGGGTGGATGTGAACCTCACCGCCGAGGGCGAGGCGCAGGCCCGCCGCGCCGGCGCGCTGCTGAAGGCGAGCGGCGCCCCGTTCGACAAGCTGTTCACGTCGGTGCAGACGCGCGCCATCCGCACCGGCAATCTGGCCTCGGAAGAGGCGGGCCTCGCGTGGCTTCCGGTGGAGCGCAATTGGCGGCTCAACGAGCGTCATTACGGTGCGCTCACCGGTCTCGATAAGGCCGAGACCGCCGCCAAGCACGGCGAAGCGCAAGTGAAAGTCTGGCGCCGTTCCTACGATACGCCGCCGCCGCCACTGGCGCCCGGCGGCGAATATGATTTCACCAAGGACCGCCGCTATGCCGGCGTGAAGGATTTGCCGGCCACGGAATCGCTGAAGACCACGCTCGATCGCGTGCTGCCCTATTGGAACGAGGCCATCGCGCCTGATCTCAAGAGCGGCAAGAACCTGATCATCGCCGCCCACGGCAATTCGCTGCGCGCGATCGTGAAACATCTGTTCGGCGTGCCCGACGATCAGATCGTCGGCGTGGAAATTCCGACGGGCAATCCGCTGCTGATCGAACTCGATGCGAATTTGAAGCCGATCGCGGCGCGCTATCTCGATGAGACGCGGGCCGAAAAGCTGCCGCCGTTTCCGGGATGAAAGCGGCAATATGGACCGCCGGCGCCTCGCCGGCATGCTCCGGCGCCGGCCGGCGAGGGCGCCGGCGGTCCATATGAGCGACACTTTTCATATGCAACGCGCGCTCGCGATCGCGGCGACCGGCCTCGGCCGCACCGGCGAAAATCCATGTGTCGGCTGCACCATCGTGCGTGACGGCGTGATCGTCGGCGAAGCCCGCACCGCCGACACCGGCCGCCCGCACGCCGAGGAGCAAGCGCTGGCCCAAGCCGGCGACGCGCGCGGCGCCACCGCCTACGTCACGCTCGAACCCTGCGCCAAGCGCACCAGCGGCGGCGCCTCATGCAGCGATCTCCTGATCGCCGCCGGCATCGCGCGCGTCGTCATCGCCATACGCGATCCGCACCCATTCGCCGCCGGAATCGGCATCGAACGCCTACGCGCCGCCGGCGTGCAGGTTGATGTCGGCCTGCTCGAAGAAGAAGCCCGCGCGCAAAACGCCGATTTTTTCGCGAAATACGAAGCGAAGGATCGCTAAAATATGAACCGCCGGCGCCCGCCGGCGCTTTGGTTCCCTCAAGCGCTGCAATCGCCGTGCTTGAAGCAAACATGCCGGCGGGGCGCCGGCGGTCCATATTTAGCCTCGCCCCACGGATCATAGCGCGGACTTTCGCGAAGTGGATTGCGCGTGCTAAGGCGCCGGTGGCCGCCAAACCTCTTTCCTCCACTGCCATGGCGGCATGGGGTTCGGGTTCGCCCACAGGCCCACTGCCCGTGACTGCGCCCAGCCTTCGAGTTTGTTTAGCTGCTCTTGCCGGTCCGCCGGCAGGTGGTCGTAGTAGGCGCGCATCACCCACGCATGGCCAAGCGCAACCATGCGCTCGTTCACATTAAGCCAGTCCCGCCCGTTCGCGTGCCGAACGTAAAGCGTGGCGAGCGTGCGTCCGAAATCGTCGATGCCGTGCTCTTCAAGATGCACTGTACGCTTGCCGCCAACGAGCTTGATGAGGCCGAATGTGGCGATGTCGCCCCATTGCTGCCCGTCCTCGGGACAATCTATGGAATCAAGTCGAACCTTTAGCTTCGACCCGCCCTTGGCGACGTACAAAGTATCGCCGTCGCAAATGTCGAGCACCCGGACCGCTGGCAGTGTCTCGATCAGACTTTTCATCTCGGCGCTGCTGCGCGCCTTGATTTTGTAGGGCGCGACGTAGGGTGCGGCCGGGACGGTGGAGTGCTTGGCTGGAGTCGCGGGACGCGGGCGCCGCGCGGGACGACGATCCACGAAGACGAGCGCGACGATCAGCAGGACGACTAACACGCTAAAAATAAGGCTGACGGCGAAATCCATGCGACCCGACCTCGTTGGCCTAGCGCGGCGCCCTAGCGTCCCACGATCAGTGGGTCGCCTTCCTTCAGCAGGCCGTCGAAATACGCGATCGTGCGCGTGAGGCCTTCGCGCAGCGGGATTTTCGGCTCCCAGCCCAATTCGGCTTTGGCTTTCGCTATGTTTGGCTGGCGCTGTTTGGGATCGTCGCTTGGCAGCGGCTGAAACACGAGCTTCGATTTCGCGCCGGTGAGATCGATCACGTGCTCGGCCAATTGGCGGATGGTGAATTCGCCAGGATTGCCGAGATTGATCGGCCCCGGCAGATCGCCGTCCTTGTCCATGAAGCGGATGAACGCCTCGACCAGATCGTCCACGTAACAGAATGAGCGCGTTTGCTGGCCGTCGCCGTAAAGCGTGATGTCCTGGCCCTTCAGCGCTTGCACGATGAAGTTGGACACCACGCGCCCGTCATTCGGGTGCATGCGCGGGCCGTACGTGTTGAAGATGCGCGCGACGCGAATGTCGAGTTTGTGCTGGCGATAATAATCGAAGAACAACGTCTCGGCGCAGCGTTTGCCTTCATCGTAGCACGAGCGAATGCCGATCGGATTGACGCGGCCCCAATAATCTTCCGGCTGCGGGTGCACGTCCGGATCGCCATAGACCTCGGAGGTCGAGGCCTGGAAGATGCGCGCGCGCAGCCGCTTGGCCAAGCCCAGCATGTTGATTGCGCCATGCACGCTCGTTTTCGTCGTCTGCACGGGATCGTGCTGGTAGTGCACGGGGCTCGCCGGGCAGGCCAGATTGTAGATCTGATCGACCTCGACATAGAGCGGGAAAGTCACGTCGTGGCGCGTGAACTCGAAATTCGGCTTGTCCAGCAGGTGGGCGATGTTGCGCTTGCGGCCGGTGAACAGATTGTCGGCGCAGATCACATCGTCGCCACGTTCGACCAGCCGGTCGCACAGATGCGAGCCAAGGAAGCCCGAGCCGCCGGTGACAAGAATGCGTCGTTCAAACACGTCTTACCTCTTTCGGAAGATCACTAGCGGCTGTCGGATGGAAATGGCAGTCAGAAATCTGTTTCAGGCCTGTTGCGGATCCAAGCCTCGAAGATTGGGTCGGCGAGGCGCCAGCTCTCATCCCATTTGTCGGCGAGGCCAAGGCGCACCAGCTTTCTGATGGCGGCCTGGATGCGCTGGGGCGCTGGCGGCGGCTCGTGCAACAGCGACGACATGCGCGTCGCGCCTGCAGCGCCGAATATCGGCGTTACCCGTTCCGCGAGCGCGCGCGCGGCGGCGCGCTGTATGGCGGTGAGCTGCAGCCATTTCTCCGCGAAACCGAATTCGCCCGCGAGATCGGCATTGACTTTGTCGAGCGCCGCCTCCGCGTTGAGATGAGGATGCATGCCGCGCGCCATCAGCCAGCGTTGCAGCAAAAGCGGATTGCGATCGCCGTTGTCGAACACCGCGCGCGCTTCGTCGGCGTCGATGCTGGCTTTGAATGTCGTTCGGAACGCCTTGAGCTGGTGATCAACGAACGCATGGTCGAATGGCGGCAGATCGTGCTGAAGCGCGAAGCGAAAAAATGGCGCTTGCGTCGGTGAAAACATTGAGCGCAAGCGTTCCTGCGATGAGCCGGTAAATACAGAGGCTATGCCATTCTTGCGTTTTTCTAAGCTTGTCCGAAGCGCGGCGATCATCGGCTTTGCGGCGTCGCCGCGCGCCAGTTCTTGAAACTCGTCGAATAAAAGCAGGGTGGGCTTTTGGTCGTCGGCAAGGCGTTCGCAATACTGATCCAAGAGCAACAGCAGATTGTCTGGAGCGCGGCCTTTCAAGCGCGCCAAGTCAATCTCGACCTCACCTTCGCCGACAGGGTTTTTGATTTTGAACTTGGGCGCAAGGTCGGCGGCTGCGTTCTGCACGCGGTCAAGGATCGTGCCGTGCCGCAAGGCAAAATCCAATTCGTAGAGAAGAATGGCGAGCGGCGATTCCAACGCTTGCCAAAAATTCGCATAGACGACTCTGTGGCCGGCATTTTCAGCGAGCGGCGCGAGGTCCTGAGTAAGGAATTCGGTTTTTCCGGTCCGGCGCGGGCCAAAAAGCGTGATGCCGGGCAGAGGTCCATCAACCAGCACGGCGAACGTGGATTTGGCGAACTCCGACCTTGGATAATGCCAGTGCGTCTTGGCCATTATCCAATATTATCTAACATTGGATAATTAGTCAAAACTGGATAATCGTGGCTATTCCGCCGCGATGGCGGTTTGCTTGGCCAGTTTGTCGAAGGCGACGAGGTCGCGGACGAGATCTTCGAGCTGATCGAACGGCACCATGTTCGGTCCATCGCTCGGCGCGTTGTCCGGATCGGGGTGGGCTTCGAGGAAGACGGCGGCCACGCCGATCGCCACCGCCGCGCGCGCCAGGATCGGCACGAACTGGCGCTCGCCGCCCGAGGTGTCGCCGCGCCCGCCCGGCTGTTGCACCGAGTGCGTCGCGTCGAACACGACCGGCGCGCCGAAGCTCTTCATGATCGGCAGCGCGCGCATGTCGGAGACGAGCGTGTTGTAGCCGAAGCTCGCGCCGCGCTCGCACGCCATCACGTTCGGATTGCCGCTGCCGGTGATCTTGGCGATCACGTTCTTCATGTCCCAAGGTGCCAGGAATTGGCCCTTCTTCACATTGATCGGCTTGCCGGTTTCGGCGGCCGCGATGAGCAGATCGGTTTGGCGGCAGAGAAACGCCGGGATCTGCAGCACGTCCACCACCTCGGCCACGTCCGCGCATTGTTCGGGCAAATGCACGTCGGTGATCACCGGGATGCCAAGCTTGGTGCGGATTTCCTCGAAGATCGGCCCGCTGACGCCAAGGCCGGCGCCGCGCTTGGTGCCGAGGCTGGAGCGGTTCGCCTTGTCGAAACTGGTTTTGTAAATGAAGCCCGCGCCCGCACGCTTGAACACGTCGCGCAGGAATTCCGCCGTCTCCAACGCGTGCGCGCGGCTCTCGAGCTGGCAGGGGCCGCAGATGAAGGTGAGCGGCAGCGAATTGCCAATCTCGAGCGGCGTGCTCTCGACGCGCGGAATGCGGATCACGGAAGCGGGGTTCATTGGTTTCCTCTATAGGGTCCCCGACAAATAAGCCGAAGGGCCGCTGCTCTCAACCGCTGACATGCGCCAAACCAGCCTGAACTCGCATTAATGCGCATCCAGGTAGAGCGCGCCTATCGCCACCATAGAAAACCTCGATCAGAGGCCGGCGACGCGGAGCAAATGATCCTGCAGCCGCCTCGACAAGGTCAGCAGATTGAAGCGCTCCAGCGCCAGCGCGCGGCCGGCTTCGCCCATGGCGCGGGTGGCCGCCGGATCATCCAGCATGCGCCCGATCCGATCGGCCAAAGCCTCCGCGTCGCGTTCGTCGACCAGATAGCCGGTCTTGCCATCCTCGACGCATTCGGGAATGCCGGCGTGCCGCGTCGCCGCCAGCGCGCAGCCTGACAGCATCGCTTCCACACACACCAGCGGCAGGCCCTCCGCATCGCCCGAACGCGCACGCTCCGACGGCACGCACACGATCGCGCTCTCGGCAAAGTGCTTCGGCATGTCGTCCGCGGGTATCCAACCCGGCAATTCCGCCTCGACGCCCGCGGCGCGCAATTGCGCGACCAAGTCCGCCTTCAGTTCACCATCGCCCAGCAAACGCACGCGCCAGCCCGCGAGCTTAGGCCCAAGTTTCGCCAGCGCCGCGATCAGCGTGCCAATGCCCTTCTTCTCCGTCCACCGGCCCGCGAACAGCAAGATGTTCTGCTTCTCGCCGGGCTGGAAACGTTCCGGATCGGCCGAATTGTAGTGCACGATCATCTTTTCCGGCGGGCAGCCTTTGGCTTCCAACTCGCGGCGGATGAAATCGGAGCAGGGTAGAATGAGCGACGCCTCGCGCCACAAGGCAGCGCGACGGCGATTATAGACGCGAATGAAATTGTCATCGGTGTTGAGCGTCTTGGTGGCGTCGCCGCCATAATAGGTGACGACCAGCGGCAGCTGCATCGCGCGCGCGATCGGCAATGCATAAGCGCCCGACTTGCCGAAATGCGCATGCAGCGCGATCGGCTTTTCTTCCGCCAACCGTGCTTTCAGTTGCGGCGAAACATATCCGAGCTGCTTGAAGCCTGCTTCGCCCAACATGCCGTGCAACGGCCCGAGTTCGATCGCGCGGACACCCGCAGGCGGCGCGCTGCGCAAGTCGTGGCCGATGAACACCGGCTCAATCTGATCGAACGCGCGGTAAGAGCGATGAATGAAGCTCTCCGACGGCGTGAACATCTTGTCGGCGTAAGCGAGAATTTTCGCTCTCATGCGCGCGCGCGCTCCTGCTCGGCCCACGCCCACGCGGTGCGGATGATATTCTCGATGTCGGAATGCGCGGGCTTCCAGCCGAGCAGGCGCTCGGCCTTTTCCGGGTTGGCCACCAGGCTCGGCGGATCGCCCTCGCGGCGCGGCCCAAACTTGCGCTCAACCTTGCGGCCCGACACCTTCTCCACGGCGTTCGCGAGTTCGAGAATGCTCGCGCCCGCGCCCGTGCCCAGATTGAACGCTTCCGTCGGCTTGCCTTGACCCAGCCAGCCCAGCGCGCGCAAATGCGCGTCGGCGAGATCAGTGACATGCACATAATCGCGCACCGCCGTGCCGTCGCGCGTATCGAAGTCCCGACCGTTGATGGTGAACGTAAAGCCGCCCTCCATGGCGCCGCGAATGGCTTGCGGGATCACGCGCGGATCATGGAAGTTGCGTTCGCCGGTTTCCAGTTCGGCGTCGGCGCCGGCGGCGTTGAAATAGCGCAAGATTACCGCGCGCAAGCCGTAGGCCGCGCTGAAATCACGGATCATGCGCTCGCCGAAAAGCTTGGAGGCGCCGTACGGATTGATCGGGTTTTGCGGCGTCGCTTCAACGATCGGCGCGTCATGAATGCCAAACGTCGCACATGAGGAAGAGAACAAGAGCTGCCCCACGCCGGTCAGGCGCATCGCCTCAAGCAAGCTCAGCGTGCCGGCGACATTGATGTGATAATAGAGTTCCGGCTTGTGGATGGACTCGCCGACCGATGCGAACGCCGCGAAATGCGCCACTGCCTGCGGCTTGGTTTCACTCAACGCGCGCTTCAGCGCTTCAGTGTCGTTGAGATCGCCCTCGATCAGCGGCCCCCAGCGCACAAGGTCGCGCCAGCCGCGGCTCAGATTGTCGTAAATGACGACGTCCCAGCCATTGCGAGCGAACGCTTTGCAGCAATGGCTGCCGACATAGCCGGCCCCGCCGGTCACCAACACTGTGGGCATTCGTCAAGCTCGAGCAAAGCGCCCCTGTAGCGGCGTGGTCCGGTGCTGGCAACCGCGCCAGGGCGCGCCTGGGATGCGCAATGGCTGTGACAAAGGCGGCGGCGCGGCTAGAAGGGCGGCCATGAGCGACATCATCAAGCCGGACGCCGCCATCGCCGCCGGCCAGGAAACCATCCGCATCGAAGCAAAGGCGCTGGAGACGCTGGCGCAAGCGCTGGCCGGCGATCTCAAGGCGCCGTTCGTGCACGCCGCGCAATTGCTCGCTGGCGCCAGGGGGCGCGTCATCGTCTCGGGCATGGGCAAGTCCGGCCATGTCGCGCGCAAGATCGCGGCCACGCTGGCCTCCACCGGCACGCCCGCGCAATTCGTCCATCCCGCCGAAGCCAGTCATGGCGATCTCGGCATGATCGTCGAGCAAGATTGCGTGCTGGCGATTTCGCGCTCGGGCGAAACCGCCGAGCTTTCCGATCTGCTCTATCATTGCCGCCGCATCGCCGTGCCGGTGATCGGCATGACGTTCAAACCGAACTCATCGCTCGCGCGCGCCTCCACGGCAGCGCTCATTCTGCCCGATTGCGGCGAAGCCAGCGAAGAAGCGCCAGCGCCGACGACATCGACGACGATGTGTCTCGCGCTTGGCGATGCGCTTTCCGTGGCGCTCTTGAAAGCGCGTGGCTTCACCGCCGACCATTTCGGCGCGATCCATCCGGGCGGCAAACTGGGTGCGGCGCTGAAGCGTGTGCGCGATGTGATGCGGGTCGGCGGCGACGATCCGCTGATTTCGCCGGAGACGCCTGTTCAAAAAGCCATGGAAGCGATGAGCGTCGGCGGCATTGGCGCAACCGGCGTGATCGAAAACGGCAAGCTGATCGGCATCATCACCGACGGCGATCTGCGACGCCGGCTCACGCCCGAGATGTTCGGCAAAACCGCGCGCGATCTGATGACGGCCAGTCCCCGCACCATCGCGCCCGACGCGCCCTTGGCCGACGCCATCGCGCTGATGAACAGCAAGCGCATTACGCTCCTGTTCGCGGTGGAGGAGGGCAAGCCGGTCGGTGTTGTTCACATGCACGACCTGTTGGCGGCCGGTGTGCGGTAGCCTGCCCCTCCATAGGTTTGTCCTATGGAACCGCCATATAAATTCGATTTGATCGATACGCTTGACGGGGGTATCGCCGCCACTGGTGCAAACCCCAATCCGAGTGGTGAGATCAAAATGGCCGATGGAAATGACAGCAAATGCCCGGTGCCGCACGCACGTGCGCGCGTGAATACCGATTGGTGGCCGAACCAAGTCAATGTCGGCGTGCTGCATCAGAACACGTCTGAATCCGATCCGATGGGTCCGGCGTTCAACTACGCCAAGGAATTCGACAGCCTCGATCTCGACGCGGTCATCGCCGATCTCAAGGCGCTGATGACCGACAGCCAATCCTGGTGGCCGGCCGATTACGGCCATTACGGTCCGTTCTTCATCCGCATGGCCTGGCACGCGGCCGGCACTTATCGCGTCGGCGACGGCCGCGGCGGCGCAGGGCGCGGCCAGCAGCGCTTCGCGCCGCTGAACTCGTGGCCGGACAACGGCAATCTCGACAAGGCGCGCCGCCTCTTGTGGCCGATCAAGCAAAAATACGGCGCCAAGCTCTCCTGGGCCGATCTGCTCGTGCTCACCGGCAACGTGGCGATCGAATCCATGGGCGGCCCGGTGTTCGGCTTTGGCGGCGGCCGCGCCGACGTGTGGGAGCCGGAAAATCATGTGAACTGGGGCGCTGAAGAAGCCTGGCTCGCCGACTCGAAGGCGGCCAACGCGCGCTATTCGGGCGATCGCGAACTCGCGGGCAATCTCGGCGCCGTGCAGATGGGCCTCATCTACGTGAACCCCGAAGGTCCAGACGGCGAACCCAACGTGCTGGCCTCCGCGCGCGACATTCGCGAGACCTTCGCCCGCATGGCGATGGGCGACGAAGAAGTCGTGGCCCTCGTCGCCGGCGGCCACACCTTCGGCAAGGCGCACGGCGCTGGCCCCGCGACGCATGTCGGCAAGGAGCCGGAAGCGGCCGATATGGAGCTGCAAGGCCTCGGCTGGATTTCCACGTTCGAAAGCGGCATGGCCGGCCACACCATCACCTCCGGCATCGAAGGCGCGTGGAAGCCCAACCCCATCAAATGGGACATGGGCTATTTCGACATCCTGTTTAAGTACGACTGGAATCTGGTGAAGAGCCCTGCGGGCGCCTGGCAATGGGAGCCGGTCAATCCCGCGCCGGAAGATCTCGCGCCGGACGCGCACGATCCGTCCAAGCGCGTGAAAACCATGATGACCACGGCCGATTTGGCGCTGCGCATGGATCCCGCCTACGAGAAGATCTCGCGCCGCTTCCACAAGAACCCGGCCGAGTTCGCGGACGCGTTCGCGCGCGCATGGTTCAAGCTCATGCACCGCGACATGGGGCCGAAGGTTCTCTATCGCGGCAAGTACGTGCCGAAGGAAACGCTGATCTGGCAGGACGCGATTTCGGGCGCGCCGAGCACGATCAGCGCCGCCGACATCGATGGCCTCAAGGCGAAAATCCTCGCCAGCGGCCTCAGCAATCGCGAACTGATCGAGACGGCCTGGGCTTCGGCCTCGACCTATCGCGGTTCGGATCGTCGCGGCGGCGCCAATGGCGCGCGCATCCGCCTGACGCCGATGAAGGATTGGGCGGTCAACAAGCCGGCCCAGCTTTCGAAGGTGATCGGCAAGCTCGAAGCGATTCAGAAGGAAGCCGGTGGCAAGATTTCGATGGCCGATTTGATCGTGCTTGGTGGCGCGGCGGCGATCGAGAAGGCGGCGAAGGACGGCGGCTTCAATGTGAAGGTGCCCTTCACGCCGGGCCGCGCCGACGCCACGCAGGAAGAAACCGAGATCCACTCGGTCGAACACCTGAACCCGAAGGCCGACGGTTTCCGCAATTATGTGCGCAAGCCGATCATGCCGGTCGAGGACCATCTCGTCGATCGCGCTCAATTGCTCGAACTCTCGGCGCCGGAAATGACGGTGCTGGTCGGCGGCCTGCGCGTGCTGCAAGTCGGCGATGACAAGAAGGGCGTGTTCACTGCGCGCCCGGGCGTTCTCTCGAACGACTTCTTCGTCAACCTGCTCGACATGGGCGTGCAGTGGAAGGGCATTGGCGGCTCGCAAGAAGAGTTCGAAGGCCGCGACCGCAAGAGCGGACAAGTCAAATGGACCGGCACGCGCGCCGATCTCATTTTCGGTTCGCACTCGCAGCTGCGCGCGCTGGCGGAAGTCTATGGCGCCAGCGACGCGAAGGAGAAGTTCGTGAAGGACTTCGTCGCCGCGTGGGCCAAGGTCATGGAGCTTGACCGCTTCGACCTGAAGCAACCGCGTCCGGCCGGCGCGCAATAAGCGCAAGCCAAACGCAACAAACCCAGGGCGGCGCTCACACGAGCGCCGCCCTTTTTGTTTGCCGTCGCCGCCGCGCGCGGCCAAACTCCTCCCAGCAAATCGCGGGGAGCGGCATGAAAAAGCAGATCGGCATTCTGGCGTTGGCGGCGGCTTTGCTGGCTACGCCCGCGCACGCGCAAACCGCGTTTCCCGCCAGCGTTGAAAGCTCCATTCAAACCGTGCTGCCGCGCATGGTCGCGTGGCGGCGCGATTTTCACGAGCATCCCGAACTCTCCTACGAAGAAGTCCGCACCGCGCGCGTCGTGGCGCAGCATCTGCGCGGCCTGCGCCTCGAAGTCCGCACCGGCGTAGCGCTTACAGGCGTCGTCGGCATTCTGCGCGGCGCGCGCCCTGGCCCCGTGATCGCATTGCGCGCCGATATGGACGCGCTGCCGGTGACGGAAGAGGGCGATCTGCCGTTCCGCTCGCGCGCACGCGGCCATTACAACGGCCAAGAGGTCGGCATCATGCACGCCTGCGGCCATGACAGCCACGTCGCCATCCTGATGGCCACCGCTAGCGTGCTCGCCGCGCAGCGCGAAAATCTCGCCGGCACGATCATCTTCGTCTTCCAGCCTTCGGAAGAAGGCGCGCCTCCCGGCGGCGTCGGCGGCGCGCGGCGCATGCTGCAGGAAAACCTGTTCGGCGATCTGCAGCCGCAAGCCATGTACGGCCTGCACGCCTGGCCCGGCGAGAGCGGCACGATCACCATGCTCGCCGGCCCCGCCATGGCCGGCTCCGACCGCTTGGACATCCGCGTCACCGGCAGCCAGACCCACGGCGCCCAACCGCACGCCGGCGTCGATCCGATCGTCGCCTCGTCGCAGATCATCAACGCGCTGCAGACGATCCCGTCGCGCCAGATGGACGCGGTGCGTTCGCCCGTGATCGTCACCATCGGCATGATCCAGGGCGGCGTGCGCTACAACATCATCCCGCAAATTGTGGAGATGCAGGGCACCATCCGCTATCTGAACCCGGAAACGCGCGAGGATCTGTA
The DNA here is from genome assembly GCA_017303355.1 of Caulobacterales bacterium. GTDB lineage: Bacteria > Pseudomonadota > Alphaproteobacteria > Caulobacterales > Aquidulcibacteraceae > Vitreimonas. The sequence goes on from JAFLCU010000002.1 coordinate 131,172, forward strand.
CGCCCGCATCCGCCGCGCCGTGACCGAAACCGCCGCCGCCACTGGCGCTAGCGCCGAGGTCACCATCACCGAAAACGCCATCCCTGTCGTGAACCCCGCCGATCGCACTGCCCGCGCCCGCGCCGCCACGTCCCGCGCGCTCGGCGCCGATAACGTGCGCACCGGCCTGCCGGTGATGCCGGCGGAGGATTTCGCCTATTTCCAGCAAGCCGTGCCGGGGGTGTTTTTCTTCTACGGCGTCAACCCGCCCGGCGTCTCCGCCGCGGAGGCCGCGCCCAACCACAATCCGCGCTTCTTCGTCCACGAGCCGGCCATGGAGACCGGCTTGCGCGCCATGCTGGCCATCGCGCTCGACGCAACGGCGAGCGCGAATTGAGCCATCTGTCGCGCCTCGGTTGTGCGACGGCTTGACTCTCCCGCCGCGCGAAGGCCCTATGACTTTCGGACTACTCGGTCGTGACGTTTCGGCCGTGCGCTTCCTTGGCGCCGGGCTCGTTCTTCCAAGTCCACCTGGGCGCCGCTCTTGGCGGCCGGAGCGTTTCTAGGAGTGGCGAAATGGCTACGGGCGTAGTGAAGTGGTTCAACATGGCGAAGGGTTTCGGCTTTATCGCCCCGGATGGCGGCGGCGCCGATGTCTTCGTGCATGTGAGCGCCGTGGAGCGTTCCGGCCTCAATGGTCTGCGCGAAGGCCAGGCGATCAGTTTCGATGTCGAAAACGATCCGCGCAAGAACAAGCCGTCGGCGGTGAACCTCAAGCCGGTCTAAGCACCCGCGTGAATTGACTTTTGGTCGCCGTGCGGTCTCTACCCGCGCGGCGATCTTGCTTTGAGGACACACCGATGAACGCCCCATTCCGCCTCTATGGCGCAGACCTCTCTCCGTACTCGGTGAAGGTGCGCTCGTTCCTGCGCTTCAAGGGGCTCGACTTCGAATGGCTGTCGCGTTCGAACGCGCGCCAGGAAGAATTCGCCCGCTACGCCAAGCTGCCGCTGATCCCGGTGCTCGTCGATGCAGACGAAAACGTGCTGCAAGATTCCACGCCAATCATCGAAACGCTCGACGCACAAAGCGCTGATCCCTCGATCACGCCAGCTGATCCAGCACTCGCTTTCGTCTCCGCGCTGCTCGAAGACTATGCCGACGAATGGCTCAACAAGGCGATGTTTCATTATCGCTGGAGCTATCCGGCCGATCAGGAAAGTGCCGCCAAGCGCATCGTCGCCATGATCTTCGACGGCGCCGAAGCGCCCGAGGGCATGGAAGAGAATGTCCGCCAGCGCATGACCGGCCGGCTCTATCATGTCGGCTCCTCGCCCGAGACCGCGCAATTGATCGAAGCCTCGTTCGCCCGTGCGCTCGATCAGGTCGCGAAACTGCTGGGCGATAAGCCCTATCTCTTCGGCGCCCGTCCAAGCCTCGCCGATTTCGGCCTTGCCGGCCAATTCGGCCAATTGCTCTCCGATCCCACGCCCGGCGCCATCATTCGCGCGCAAGCGCCGAACGTCGTGCGCTGGATCGAACGCATGGACGCGCCGAAGGCCGAAGGCGATTTCGTGTCGCTCGAGTCCGTGCGCGAAGCCCTGGTCGATCTGCTGCGCGATGAGGTCGCCGCGATTTATCTCGTCTGGGCCGCCGCCAATGCGCGCGCCGTCGTCGACGACGCCTCCGGCGTCAGCGTCGAGATCGCCGGCCAGATGTTCACGCAAAAGCCGCAGCGTTACGCCGCCAAGGCGTTCGCCGAACTGAAGCGCAAACGCGCCGCGTTCCTAGACAATCCGACGCTTGCCGCGCTGCTCGAGGAAACCGGCTGCGACGCCTTCCTGGCCTCGCCCCAAATCGTCGCGCCCACGGATGACGAAGGCGACGACGAAGAAGGCGAAGAAGACTAAGCGCCGCCGCAATCCCGGGAGGTCGCCGCGCGGCGCTCCGCGTTCCCCTCTTCCTCGCGGAGAGAGGGGAGGGGCGTTCCGCTTACGCGGCCTGCACAAGAAAAGCGCGATCAATGCGCGCCATGAAACATCACGGCCTCCCGACATTCAGCGCTCACCGCGCGCAAATACAGGAACGCAAAAGCGGCGCGCGTCTGGGGAACGCGCGCCGCGAGGCATTCTAGGGGAGGTGTGAAATGCGCCCGCCGCGCGGCCTCGGGGGGGGAGGGGATATGCCGCGCGGCAGGCTGAAGCGGTGATTAGGCCGCTTCGGTCTCGTCATTTGCCGCCGCTTCGACCACTTTGGCCTTCGGCTTGGCGGCGGTGTTGCTGATCTCAATCTTGCGCGGCTTCAACAGTTCGGGAAGCTCGCGCACGAGTTCGATCGTTAGCAGTCCATTCTCAAGTTTCGCGCCGGAGACGCGGACGTGATCGGCCAAGCCAAAGCGACGCTCGAAGCCGCGCTCGGCAATGCCGCGATGAATGTAATTGCGCTGCGCCTCGGGCGCCTTGCGCTGACCGGCGACGACAAGCGAATTCTGTTTGAACTCGATGGTGAGGTCATCCTGGCTGAAGCCCGCCACCGCAAGTTCGATGCGGAACTGATCGTCGCCGACTTGTTCGATGTTGAAGGGCGGATAGCCCGGCGCTGCGTCCAAACGCGCGGCCTGGTCCATCAAATTCGCGATGCGGTCAAAGCCGACCAGCGTGCGATAAAGCGGATTAAGTTCATTCGAAGCCATGATTGTCCTCTCAAGCGACATTCATCAAAATCGCGCGGGCGATCCGCCCCAAATGGCTGCGGTTCCCACACACCCGGCCTCGATCGAGCGCCGGACAAAATTTCAGATGGGGAGCCCGTGTATGGGTTCAAGGGGGGCCCGTTTTGACAAAATTATCCCTTCCCGGTTAGGCCGCTGCTCATGGTTGTTTTCACCCGTCGCCAAGCTGTTTTCGCGCTCGCGGCAGGCCTTGCGGCCTGCGAACGCCCCGGTTTGGGCAGCAAGGGGGATGGCCCCACCGAAGGCTCCTTGGGATGGGCGGTCGCCGGCCCCTGGCGCATCGAACCGGCGCGCGACGAATGGCGCCATCCGGTGCAGACATTGCTGTTCTGGGGCCTCGACGCCGGCATGACGGTGCTGGAGATTTTGCCGGGCCGCGGCTGGTACACATCGATCCTTGCGCCTTATCTGCGTCGCAATGAGGGTCGCTTGATCGCGGCGAGCTTCGATCCGCGTTCGCAATCGCTGCCGCAACGCGAAACGCTCGCGGCGTGGGAAGCGCGCTTCAACGAGGAGCCGGATTTGTACGGCGAGATCACGCGCACTATCGTGTCGGCGCGCGGCGGCGCGTTGGCGCCAGCCGGCAGCGTTGATCTGGCGATCCTCTCCAACAATGTGCACACGCTGATGGCCGAAGGCATCGCCGAGCGCGTGTTCCGCGATGTGCTGACGGCGCTGAAGCCCGGCGCCACGTTCGGCGTCGAACAACACCGTGCGGCCTCCACCGGCTTGCAGGACCCGCTCGCCGGCTCCGGCTATGTGCAGGAAGCGTATGTGAAAGCGCTCGCTTACGAGGCCGGTTTCGAGTTTGTCGCCGCCAGCGATGTGAACGCCAATCCGCGTGACACGCGCGATCACCCCTTCGGTGTCTGGACGCTGCCGCCGACTTTGCGCACCTCGCCGCTCGGCCGCCCCGACGATCCGTCGTTCGATAGCGAGCCGTTCAGGGACATTGGCGAGAGCGATCGCATGACGCTCCGCTTCCGCAAGCCCGACCCTGCCGCCACGGCGCCCGGTCCGGCGCAAATCCGACCCTGACGCCCCCGTCACTCTTGCTAGCCGGCGCGCCCTGGTGTGTAAGGGGACGAGACTTTTCAGTCCGGAGGAAACACCATGACGTTCGATGACATCTTTGGCCGCTTCTCGAGCGCCAACGCCACCGTCGCTGGCAAGAAGGTGAAGTTTGATTTCGGCGACGCCGGCAAGATTTTTCTCGATGGCATCGCGGGCTCGGTCTCGAAGGATGACGCCGCCGCCGACACCACGATCAAAGTGAAGCTGGAAGACTTCGTATCCATGGCCAGCGGCGCGCTCGACCCGACTGCCGCTTTCATGCAAGGCAAGTTGAAGGTAGAAGGCGACATGGGCGTCGCCATGCAGCTGCAAAGCGTGATGGCGAAGCTGCGCGGCTAAGAGGCTGGCAAGAGTCGATGGCGTTCGTTCGCGTCCCTGGCAACGATATTCCCGAGGGCGCGGAGGAGCATTGGCTTGAGGGCCGGGGCGGCGTGAAGGTGCGCGTTTTAACAGCGCCCGCCACACGCGGCCCGGCTCGCGGCTCGGTGATTGTAGCGCCCGGCCGCACCGAATTTATCGAAAAATATTTCGAGGTGATCCGCGAGCTTCAGGCTCGCGGATTTGCCGTTTTCTGCATTGATTGGCGCGGCCAAGGGCTTTCCGGCCGCGAGGTCGAAAACGGCCTCAAGGGCCATTTCGTCAATTTCGACGATCCGGTGAATGATCTCTCCACCGCGCTCAAGCTGCTCGCCGCCAAGCTGCCGCGTCCGTATATCGGGCTCGCGCACTCGATGGGCGGGGCGATCCTGCTGCGCGCGCTGACGACGCGGCGCGTCGAACTGGACGCGGCGGCGTTTTCAGCGCCGATGTGGGGCATCCAAGGCCTGAGCGACCTCGCCAAGAAATACGTGCGCTTCATGGTGGCGTTGGGGCTCGGCGCGACGTTCGCGCCTGGCGTCGACAAGAAATGGAAGCGCGAGAACTTCAAGAAGAACCCGGTCACGCATGACAAGGAGCGCCACGCCCGCTGCCAGGGCTTGATCGCGGAAGAGCCGCGTTTGGCGCTGGCGGGCCCTACCGTGGGCTGGGTCGCGGCGGCGGCTGATGTGACGGAATCGTTCCAAACGCCCGGCACGCTGGCGCACGTGCGCATCCCGGTGCTGATCGCGACGGCCGGCGAGGAACAACTGGTCGACAACGCGAGCCATCCGGTTGTCGCTCATCTCTTGCCGCAAGCGACGCACATCACCATCGCCGGCGCCAAGCACGAAATTCTGATGGAGCGCGACGAATACCGCGCTGAATTCTGGGCGGCGTTCGATGCGCTCGTCGCGCAAATCGCCCCGGCGACCGCCCAAGCTTAGACGGGCGCCAATGGACGCCGCGCGGGCGATCCACCAAGGCTACGCGAAAACAAGCTCCAAAGGGAGGCGGTTCATGGCCGGCGAATTGGTTCTCGTCACGGGCGGCTCGGGCTTTATCGGCGCCCATTGCATCATTCAATTGCTCAACGCTGGCTATCAGGTGCGCACCAGCTTGCGCTCGCTGAAGCGCGAGCCGGAGGTGCGCGAGATGCTGCGCAACGGCGGCGTCGAGGCCGGCGACCGGCTGAGCTTCGCGAAAGCCGATCTCACCAGCGACGCGGGCTGGGCCGAAGCGGTGGCGGGCTGCACCTATGTGCTGCACGTGGCCTCGCCCTTTCCCCCGGCGATCCCGCAACACGAGGATGAGGTGATCATTCCCGCCCGCGATGGCGCGCTGCGCGTGCTGAAGGCCGCGCGCGACGCTGGCGTGAAGCGCGTGGTGCTGACCTCGTCCTACGCGGCGATCGGCTATGGCCAGCCGGCGCGGAAGAAGCCGTTCGACGAGACCAATTGGACCGATCCGAATGGCGATGATGTCCGCGCCTACGTGAAATCGAAGACGCTGGCGGAGCGCGCGGCGTGGGATTTCATCGCCCGCGAGGGCGGTGCGCTGGAGCTTTCTGTGGTGAATCCGGTGGGCGTGTTCGGTCCCGTGCTTGGCCCCGATTATTCAACTTCGATCCTCCTGGTGCAGCGGCTGATGGACGGCGCCATGCCCGGCTGCCCGCGGCTCTATTTCGGCTGCGTCGACGTGCGTGACGTCGCCGATATGCATCTGCGCTGCATGATCGATCCCGCCGCCAAGGGAGAGCGCTTCCTGGCGGTGGCGGGCGAGTTCCTTTCGATCGTGCGGATCGCGCGCATTCTCAAGCGCAACATGGGCGCGGCCGCCAAGCGCGTGCCGACCTTGGAATTGCCGGATTTCCTCGTCCGCATGGCGGCCAAGCGCGATCCGGCGGTGCAGCAAATTCTGCCCGAACTCGGCAAGCGCAAGGACGGCACGAACGCCAAGGCGCGGCGCGTGCTGGGCTGGACGCCGCGTTCGAACGAGGAATGCATCGTCGCCACGGCCGAAAGCATGGTGCGGCTGGGGCTCTTGAAGGATTCGCCGAAACAAGCGGCGTGAGGCCACTTTAGCCCAACAAAAAAGCGGATTGGCGCCGGGCCAATCCGCTTCTCTGTTCTTGCTTGCGCAAGGGTTTAGATGGCGGCGAGCTTGCCGGCCGACATCTTGCCGCTGCGGGCGTCTTTTTCGGTTTCGTAGCTGATCTTTTGGCCTTCGTTCAGGCCGCCCAGGCCCGAGCGCTCAACGGCGGAAATGTGCACGAACACATCCGGGCCGCCATTGTCGGGTTGGATAAAGCCATAGCCTTTTTGGCCGTTGAACCACTTCACTGTTCCAGTCGCCATGATGGGACATCCTTGGATTAGAATCTTACGCGCGCGGCTGCGCACGCAATCAAAGATCGATCATGGCAGAGGGAAGGTCCGGGGCCGCGAGATGCTCATGGAACAAGCTCAGGCGATGGAAACAACCGAACCAGAAACGAATTCGACGCCGCGTCTGTAGCAGCGACATCTTGCCCAGGCAAATCCTAAAGCTTGAGGGATTCGTTCATCATGAGCGCGCCGCGCGCGCCAGTGCGGCGTCGAATTCCTCCGCTAAGCCCAGGAATCTATTGCCCCAGCCGCTGCTGAGGCTGACCTCCTGCATCGGCCCCGTGGGCGCGAAGATCACCTGCATCGTTAATGCGTCCGGCCTGCGTCCGGCCTGCAAGTCGGCGATGATGGCGTCGAGTTCCTGGGCGGCGGCTTGCGCATCCTTCCAGCTCGACCAAGCGAAATCGTTCTCGGGACGCGCGATCAGGTCGCGCGCGCGCTGAAAGATATCGATCAGCTCTTCGCTCACAGCGCGCGCTTGAACAGCTCGTCATATTTCTCGCCATCGAACGGGATGGCGTTGCTGGCGGTGGCGAGATCGCTGACGGCGTAGTCGCGCGTCGAAGGCCAATGTGCTTCGGTCACGCCCATTGCGCGCAGCGACGCGGGCAAGCCGATGCGCGCGTTGAGGTCGGCGATGTATTGCGCCAGGTCGCCGTTCGGCGCGAGGCCAAGGGCGCGGCGCAGGCGGCCGAATTTCTCTTCGGCCGCATTGCCGATCATCGCCAGGGAATGCGGCAGGATCACAGCGTTCAGCGTGCCGTGATGCAGCTTGAGTTCATGGATGCGGCCGAGCGCATGCGAAAGCCCGTGCACCGCGCCAAGCCCCTTGGCGAAGGCGAGCGCGCCCTGGAACGAACCCATCATCATCTGCCAACGCGCGTCACGGTCGCCGCCATCCTTCACCGAGCGTTCGAGATATTTGCTGATCCGTTCTGCGCCATCGACGCCAATCGCCTCCGCCGGCGGATGCACGACAGGCGTCAGCACCGCCTCGATGCAATGCGTCATCGCATCCATGCCGGTGGCGGCGGTGAGGAACGCGGGCAGGCCGAGCGTAAGCTCCGGATCGCAGACCGCCGCTTTGGGCACGAGGTGCGGCGAGACGAAGGTTTCCTTGCGGCCATTGTCGAGAATGACGACCGCGCCGGGCGAAACCTCGCTACCCGTGCCGGCGGTCGTCGGCACGGCGACAAGTGGAGGGATGGCGGTGATGAAGCGCGAACCGCGCTGGCTGCCGCCCAGGCGCTCGAATGGGCCTTCGTGCGTCAGCATCAAGCCCATGGCCTTGGCCAAATCCATGGAGGAGCCGCCGCCGAAAGCGACGATGCCGTCCGCCCCGGCCGCGCGATAGGCTTCCGCCGCCGCGCGCGAAGCGCTCTCGGTCGGGTTGGCGGGCGTGTCGGTGAAGAGGCCCGCGGGCGCTTCGCCGAGTGCTGCCAGCAGCTTGTCGAGAAGCCCGTTGGCCTTGAGCCCTGGATCGGTCACCACGAACGGCCGCTGCACGCCAAGGCCCGCCAGCACTTTCGGCAATGCGCCGAGCGCGCCGAAATCGAACGTGCATTGGGTGAGGTAATTCATAACGGCCATGGTCGCGCTCCCTAGTTCCTCGGGCTTAGCCATTTGCGCCGCGTTTGTCGAAGGACGCCGCCACGGCAGGGGGCGGTGGACATGACCGCGACGCTCGCTAGTCTCCGCCGCCATGACTGAATCCGTGCTCGAAATCTTCAATCTTGTCGTCACCTTCGATACGCCCGACGGCGAGGTCGAGGCGGTCAAGGGCGTCTCGCTGAACATCCAGAAGGGCGAGTGCCTCGGCATCGTCGGCGAGAGCGGTTCGGGCAAAAGCCAGACCTTCCTCTCCGCCTTCGGGCTCACCTCCGACAACGCCAAGGTGTCCGGCTCGGTGAAGTTCCAGGGACGCGAAGTGTTGGGCCTGCCGCGTAAGGATTTGGACGGCTTTCGCGGCCGCCATGTCGCGTTTGTGTTTCAGGACCCGCTGACCGCGCTCACGCCGCACCTCACGATCGAAGCGCAGATGGGCGAGGTGCTGGCGCATCATTTCCAGGTGAAGGGTGAAGTCGCCCGCCAGCGCGCCATCGAATGGCTGGAGCGTGTGCGCATCCCCGAGGCGGCGCGGCGCCTGGCGCAATATCCGCACGAGCTTTCCGGCGGCATGCGCCAGCGCGTGATGATCGGCATGGCGATGATGGCCGAGCCGGCGCTGCTGATCGCCGACGAACCGACCACGGCGCTGGACGCCACCGTGCAGGCCCAAGTGCTCGATCTCATTGAAGATCTGCGCAAGGATACGCACGCGGCGGTCGCGCTCATCACCCACGACATGGGCGTGATCGCGCGCATGGCGCAGCGCGTGGCGGTGATGCGCCGGGGCGAGGTGGTGGAGACCGGCACGGCGGACGAGCTCTATTCGGCGCCGAAGGCCGATTACACGCGTATGCTTCTGAAAGCCGTGCCGCGCATCGATGGCGAGCGCGGCGTCGCGTTGCCCGCGCCGGATACGGGCGCGCCGATCCTCAAGGTCGACGATGTGCGCGTGACATTCCCTGTGCAGGTGAAGGACGGCTCGATCTTCGGCAAGACTAAGCCGCTGCGCGCCGTCGATGGCGTGAGCTTTTCGCTGCGCGCGGGCGAAACGCTGGGCATTGTCGGCGAAAGCGGCTGCGGCAAATCCACCTTGGCGCGCGCGGTTGTGCAGCTCTTGCCGCGCAATGCCGGCGAGGTGACGTTCCTTGGCCGCAATCTGCTGCCGAGCGAGCGTGAAGCGATCCGCAAGTCGCGCAAGGATTTGCAGATCGTCTTCCAGGATCCGCTCGCCAGTCTCGATCCGCGCATGACGCTTGGCGCGTCCATTTCCGAGCCACTGCTGGCGTTTGAGCCATTGCTCACGCGCGAGCAGCGCGAAGAGCGCGTGAAGGAAATGATGCGCCAGGTCGGCCTCGATCCGGAGCTGATCAATCGCTATCCGCACGAGCTTTCAGGCGGCCAGAACCAGCGTGTCGGCGTGGCGCGGGCGATGATCCTGCGGCCGAAGCTTGTGGTCTGCGATGAGGCGGTCTCCGCGCTCGACGTCTCGATCCAGGCGCAGATTTTGAAGCTATTGGCTGATCTGCAGCGCGAGTATCAGACAAGCTTCCTGTTCATCAGCCACGATCTCGCCGTCGTGCGCGAGATTTCGCACAATGTGCTGGTGCTCTATCTCGGCCGCGCCGTTGAGTACGGCCCGGCTGAGGTGATCCTGCGCGATCCGCGCCACCCTTATACGAAAGCGCTGCTGGCCGCGGCACCGACGCCCGATCCGGACGCCGCGCGCAGCCGGCCGCGCGTGCGCCTGGTGGGCGATTTGCCGAGCCCGCTCGATACGCGCGCGCCGCTGCGCTTCCTCAAATCGCGCATCATCGACGATCCGGACGCCGTGCAATATCGCCCGCAATGGAACGAGGTGGCGCCCGGCCATTTCGTGGCGGAGCACGACGTGGCCGAACCGGCGGCGGCGTAAGGCCGCTCGTCGCGCGCCCCTTGCCACGCATCGCGCGCGCTTTAGCGTGGTGCGAAAATTTGGGGGTCACCATGCGTACAATGTTGCTGGCGGTAAGCGCGTTTGCTGCTTTGGCTGTATCCGCGTCCGCGCAAACCGCGCCGGCGCAACGGGAGGAGCGCGGCGCGCTCCGCGTTGAGAATGTGCCGCACACGCCGCCGGACGTGTCCGACCGCTTACGCCAGTATGTGAACACGCGCAGCGCGAGCTTCGCCGATTGGCTGCCGGGCGGTGGGTTGCTGATCTACACGCGTTTCGGCGATACGGTGCAGCTGCACCGCGTCGATCAGCCCATGGGCGCGCGCGCGCAGCTCACCTTCTTCGAAGAGCGCATCACGGGCGCCGCGGTGAAGCCCGGCACGAGCGACATTCTGTTCACGCGCGATGTCGGCGGTGATGAAAATTATTCCGGCTACATGCTCGATCTCGCGACCGGGCGCGCGCGGCAAGTCACCGAGCCCGGCACGCGCAACGAGGGCTTCATCTGGAGTGATGATGGCGCACGGATCGCCTGGGCCTACGTGCCCGGCAGCGAGCCCAATTACGATATCTATGTCGGCGATCCCAACGATGCGCAGGCGCGGCGGCGCGTGTTCGACGGCGAGGGCGCGGTCTATCCGGTCGATTTCTCGGCGGATGGCGCGAAACTCCTGCTGCAGCGCTACGTGTCGGTGGCGGAGAGCCATCTCTTCGTGCTGGACGTCGCCAGCAATGGCCTCACGCGCATCACGCCGGATCTGACCGTCTCCTATAGCGGCGGCGAGTTCACGCCGGATGGGCGCGCGCTGCTCACGCTGTCCGACGAAAATTCCCAGCATCAGCGCTTGGTGCGCATCGATCTCACCACCGGCGCCCGGCAGGTGCTGACCGGAGACTTGGCCTGGAGCGTGGAGAGCTTCGATCTCTCTCCGGACGGCCGCAGCATCGCGTACGTGGTCAACGAAGCGGGGCGCTCGACGCTGCGCTTGATGGATGCACGCACGCTGCGTGCGCTGCCGACGCCGCAATTGCCGGCGGGCATCGTCAGCGGCGTGTCGTTCTCGCCTGACAATCGCCGTCTGGGCTTCACGCTCAACAGCGCGACGGCGCCGGGCGATGTCTATACCTGGGAATTGCGCGCGCGCCGGCTCACGCGCTGGACGCAGAGCGAAACCGGCGGCATTCCGCAAAGCACGTTCGTGGAGCCCGAACTCATCTCGTGGCGCTCATTCGACGATCGCGAGATCACCGGTTTCATCTATCGCCCGCGTACGCCGGGGCCGCATCCGGTCGTGATCAATATTCATGGCGGGCCAGAATCGCAGTTTCGCCCAGGCTTCTCGTCGACCATTCAATATTGGGTGAATGAACTCGGCATCGCCGTGATCGCACCGAACGTGCGCGGCTCGGATGGCTATGGCCGCGACTTCCTCGCGCTCGACAACGGCCCGCTGCGCGAAGATTCCGTGCGCGATATCGGTGCGCTGCTGGATTGGGTCGGCGCGCAGGACTCCCTGGATGACCAGCGCGTTGTCGTTTATGGCGGCTCGTACGGCGGCTACATGGTGCTGGCTTCGATGACGCACTACAATGATCGCCTCGCCGGCGCCGTCGATATCGTCGGCATCTCCAATTTCGCGACGTTCCTTGAGAACACGTCCGGCTATCGGCGCGATCTGCGCCGCGCCGAGTACGGAGACGAGCGCGATCCGGAAATGCGCGCGGTGTTCGATCGGATTTCCCCGCTGAACAGCATCAATCGCGTCAATCGGCCGATCTTCGTCGTGCACGGCTACAACGATCCGCGCGTGCCGGTGTCCGAGGCCGAGCAGGTCTATGCAGCCGTGCGGCGCAATGGCGGCGAAGCGTGGCTCATGATCGCGATGAACGAAGGCCACGGCTTTGCGCGGCGCGAGAACCAAGAAGCCCAACGCGAGGCGGAAACGCTGTTCTTCCGGCGGGTATTGCGGCTGGAATAGCTAGCGCAGCAAGTCCGTGAGCCGCTCACGCAATTTGGGCGCGTCTTCGTCGAGCAAATCCTTTGGAGTTTCGGCGCGGACGCGCGCTTGCGCGGCGTCGGAGAGTAAGGAACGCAGCAGCCCCAAGGCGCGCGGCGGCGCGGCGACCACCAGATGATCGAAATCGTTTCGCCGTTCGGCGTCGGTGACGCGGTCCGCGACGCGTTTTAGGAACTTTTCCTCTTCCGCTTCGTGCAGATTGCGTCCGCCATCCATCGCGTGCCTGCCGGCGCCGGCTGAGTCAAAGCTGCGCGGCGGGCGATCTTGCGGGTCGTACAGATCATCCTCGCTGATCTCCATCGCCCAGGATTGCTGCAAATCCGCACCTCGACGCGGTTCGGTCAAAACCTTCGCTCGGCGCCCATCGGCAACGAGAAACCAAGTCGTTCCCACTTGAAGCATGCGCGTCTCCTTGCTCAAGGCAACGCATGCCGGGAAAGAGACGTTCCTGGCTTGCGTCAGATCAACCCGCCGAACACCTCTGCGTCGCGTACGCGCGCTGGATAGCCGGCGGCCTGCAGCGCGGCGATGATTTCCAATGTGTGCTGGGCGTCGCGCGTTTCAATCTCGATGTCGAACTCGACGCCTTTGGCGGGCGCCGAAAGCGTCATGCGATGGTGCTCGACCTGCAAGATGTTCGCGCCGCCGTCGCCGATGATGCGCGAGACGTTGGCGAGCGTGCCGGGGCGGTCATCGCCGACAAAGCGCAGCATCGTGATGCGCCCCTCGCGCACGAGCGAGCGCTCCAATACTGAAGCGAGCAGGCGCGTATCGATGTTGCCGCCCGAGAGCATGAGGCCGACCTTGCGGCCGCGGAACTTTTCCGGATGTGCGATCAGCGCGGCAAGCGGCCCGGCGCCCGCGCCCTCGGCGATGGTTTTTTCCGCCGTGACGTAAAGCGAGATCGCCTGTTCGAATTGCGGCTCTTCGATGAGCAGCACCTCCTCGACGATATCGCGCGCCAGCGCGAAGGTGAGATCGCCCACGCGCTTGACGGCGATGCCCTCGGCGATGGTGAGGCCGCCTGTGCTGGCGTTATTGTCGCCGCGCCGCCGCGCATCGAAGGAGGGGTACATCGAAGGTTCGATGCCGATGATGCGGATCGACGGGCTCAGCGCTTTCGCGGCGACGCCCATGCCGGCGATCAACCCGCCGCCGCCGATCGGGATCACCAGCGTGTCGAGGTCGGGCGCGTCCTCAAGCATTTCGAGCGCGGCCGTGCCCTGGCCGGCGATCACCCCAGCGTCATCGAACGGGTGCACGAACACGAAATTGCGCGCGTCGCGCAGCTGCAGCGCATGCGCGTATGCGTCGTCATAGCTTTCGCCTTCGAGCACGACATCGGCGCCGCGCGCCCGCGTTTGCTCCACTTTCACGTGCGGCGTGCCGCGCGGCATGACGATCGTGGTCGGAATGCCGAGCGCGCGGCCATGATGGGCGAGCGCTTGGGCGTGATTGCCGGCGGAGGAGGCGATCACGCCGCGCTTGCGCTCGGCCTCGGTCAAGGAGAGCAGCCGGTTGAGCGCGCCGCGTTCCTTGAACGCGCCGGTGACCTGGTGGTTGTCGTATTTGACCCAAACCTCGGCGCCGGTGATTTCGGAGAGCGCGCGCGAGTGGCGCGTCGGCGTGCGCTCAATTCGCCCCGCGAGCCGTTTGGCGGCGGCGCGGATTTCGTCGAGCGTGACGGCGGGCGGTATGGAGGCGTGAGCGTCTGGCATTTTGCGGCGCGACCCTATCGGCGCCGGCGCGCCGGTTCAATGTCACGCCGCCAGCGCGCGCATCAGATCCAGACGGCGCATGGCTTTGCCTGGCAACGCCGCAAGCTTGGGCTGCGGCAAGCGCTCAATGCCGGCGCGCAGGGCATGTTCGGCGCTGCGAACCATGCCGGAGAGGCTTAATCGGCTCGCGACGCCGCGCTCAAGCATACGCTGCGTGCTCGCGAGTTGGCGCTTGTACTGGTAGTCACCCGGCCCAAAGTCGACCTCGGAGAGGCCCCGGTCGGCCGCCCAGCCGATCAGCCAGCGCGTGAGCTGTACGCCGGGTGAGAAGGCGTCAAAGGCGGAATCGTGGGCGATCAGCCACAGATGCAGGACCCTCGGGCTGCGCAGGCCAAACGCCGCCGCCACCAGGCGCCCGCCGGCGCGCAGCGTAAACAGCTCGCCGCCGAACGTGTCCATGCGCGCCTCGAAGCACGCATTGAGCGTTTGCCGCACCCATGGCCTCGCCCAGATTTCGGGCTGGCCGCTGCGCTTCAGCTGCGCGTTTTTCCAGCTTACTAGCGTATCGAAGTCCGCACGCGAAAACGCGCCGGCGCTAAACTCTGTTTCGCCATGCTCGCGCGCGAGTTTGCGTAGCTTCTTTTCAGTTTGCCGCGCGAATTCGCTGCGGCGTTGTTTCAAGCCTGTTTCATACGCGGCGTGGCCATCCGCTGTTTCCGCGATCCACGAACCTTCCACGCCGGCAACCGCAAACAGCGTTTGCCCGGCGGGGACGTGCGTGAAATCGATACGCCCAACCTTGAGCGCGTCACAAAGCTTCTCCGCGCGGATTTCAATATTCCGGCGGCCGACGAGGCCTTGGTAATCCGCAAGCGGCGCGCCGAGACCCATCGCGCTGAAGCGCGACAGGCGCTGAACGCCGAGAAAGCCTTCGCCGCCTTCAATCACGCAAACGCACGCATCGTCGCGGGCGTCGCCAATGATGCGCGCCCATTCCGGCGTCAGGTACGGGCTGCCAAGCTCGGGGCGCGCGGCCTGGTGCGCGCGCCAAAGCGCGGCTTCGGCGTCGCCGATCTCCTTGGGATGTATCGTTTCGAGACGCAAAACGCCGGCCCTACCTGTTCGCCAAAGAGGCGAAGCAAGCTCAGGGCCGGCGACGCCTACTTCCGGCCGCTGCCCGTGGCGCGCTGCCCCACCGGCGTGCCGCTGCGGCCGGCGATAAAGTCCGGCGCGCGCGCGGCCCAGGCCGAAGCGCTGACGGCGATATAGATGAACGGCCCGCCCGGGTTCGACCGGAAATTCGAGTCCGTGCCGACCACATCGTATCCGCCGCGCGCATTGCGCACGACGAACGCCGAACCGGAATCGCCGCGCGTCGTATCGCACTCGTGCGCGAACGTGTTGTCGTTGTGTACGACCACCATGCGGCAGCGCAAATTGGCGGAGAGGTTTTCGCCCGTGTCCCACGAATAGCCGGCTTGCTGCAGGTCGGTCGCGAGCGCTACGGCGCGGCCTTCGCCCGTGAGGTTGCGGACGCCGGCGAAACCGACGCGGTCACCCAGCGGCTGGTCGAGGCGCAGCAGCGCCCAATCCATGCCGTCGATCTCGTCGGTCGTGTTGAAGCGCTGATAATTGAAGCGCGGATCGATCAGATAAGCGGTGACGCGCGCATTGCTCTGGCCATCGGCGGTGGTGAAGCGCGCGGCGGCGTTCACGCGATTGCCGTCGCCGTGAATGCAATGGGCGGCCGTCACGATCACGTCGCGGGCGATCAGCGTCGCCGTGCAGCTTTCGCCGGTATCCATCAGCAATGTGCCCATCATGCGCCAGGGCGCCTGGTTCACCGGCGCCAGCACGCGATCATCGCGGCCGAAGAAGTGGTCATTGATCGTGAGCGGGCGTTCGCGGCCGTGGCAATCGGCGCGATCGGTGCGCGCCGCGCATGCGCCGCTCCGGCCTTGGCCGGGTTCTTCGCAAACGCCGTTGAACGCCGTGTCGCAGCGATCCGTCTGGTTGCGCATCCAGGCGATCGCGCCGCAATCGGTGCGGTCGGTGCCTTGCACGCACGCGCCCGTGCCGAAGCCTGGCTCGTCGCATTCGCCGTCACGCGCCCAGCGGCAGGAATCGTTTTCGCCTTGGCGGATCGCGCGGCAATCGGAAATGTCTGTTCCAAGCGCGCAGGCGCCGGTGCCGATGTCGGGATCGTCGCATTCGTTGTCATTGGCCCAGCGGCAGGAATCGTTGCCCGGCCCCGGTGCGCCAGGGCGCTTGCGGACTTGCTTTTCGAACGCACGAATGGATTGCGCCGTGGCGCTATCGAAGGCGGAGGCGCCCGTGAGGTTCAGACCTTGCGCAAGCGGCGCGCCTTCGCGCGCGCCCACCGCCACGCTCACCACCAAACACGCGGCGATCGTCGCCGCAGCCGCCAACAGACGCATCTTTCTCTCCGCCGCCCTCGTGGCGCGAACCTAGCCTGCGTCGCGGGGCGGGGAAAGCGGCTCGCGCGGCTTGCCTTCGCGCCCGCCCTCTGGGACAAGCCGGCCATGCCCGCGCCGATCCTCTTCATTGGCAACAAGAATTATTCGTCCTGGTCGATGCGCCCGTGGCTGGCGCTCAAATGGGGTGGGATTGCTTTCGAGGAGCGCATCATCCCGTTGGGCGGCGAGGGCTATGGCCGCTCCCAGATCAAGCAGGTGCGCGATGTCTCGCCCAGCGGCCGCGTGCCCGTGCTGCACGTCGATGGCGCCATCATCCATGAAAGCCTGGCCATCTGCGAATGGGCGGCCGAACAGGCGCCGACATTGTGGCCGGCGGATGCTCTAAGGCGCGCGCAAGCGCGATCGGTCGCGTCCGAGATGCACGCTGGCTTCGCCGCCCTTCGGCGCGACATGTCGATGAATGTGCGCCGCCGCATGAAGGCCGCTCCGGCATGGCCGGAAGATACGCGCACGGACTTGGAGCAATTGTTCGAACTCTGGGAGCAGACCCTGCGGCGCTCCGGCGGGCCATTTCTTTTTGGCGTACGCTCCATCGCCGACGCCATGTTCGCGCCCGTATGCACGCGGCTGCGCACCTATGCCGTCGTCGCGCCGCTGGCGGCCCAAAAGTATTGCGCGACACTTTTTGCCGACGCGGCGTTTCTCGAATGGGAGCGCGCGGCGGAAGCTGAAACCTGGACAATCGAACAAACGGAAGCGCTGTACCGATGATCAGAAAATTGTGTGTTGCGGCAGCCCTCCTGCTTGCCGCGTGCGAGGACCAAGGCGTGATGCGCGAAATCGAGCGCGCCGAAGCGGAGCAAGCCCAAGTGACAGAAGAAGCCAGCGCCCGCGCCGAAACCTTCCTGGCTGAGACGCGCGCGCAGCCCGGAATCGAATCGCGGCCATCCGGCTTGTTGATCGAACGCCGCGGCCAAGGCCGCAACCAATCGCTGCCGCGCCCCACGATCAACGCGACCGTGCTTGTGCATTATGAAGGCAAGCTCGCCGATGGCTCGGTGTTCGATTCATCGTTCGAACGCAACGAACCCGCGCAATTCCCGTTGCAGGCCGTGGTGCCCGGCTTCTCCGAGGCGATCACGACGATGCGTCCCGGCGACGAAATCGTCGCGACCTTCCCGATGGAATTGGGCTATGGCCCCGAGGGGCGTCCGCCTGTGATCCCGGCGGCGGCGCCACTGCAATTCCGCATCATCCTGCTGGCGTTCCAGGAGCCCGGCGGCCGTCTGGTCGAAGCGCCGCGTTGACCGCGTGAGCAGCGCCGCCTCCGCACGCGAAATCCTCGCGCGGCTGATCGCGTTCGACACGACGTCGCGCAATTCCAATTTGGACTTGATCGCCTGGGTCGAGGATTTTCTGCGCGCGCGCGGAATTGCATCGCGGCGCGTGGCGAATCTGGAGGGCACGAAGGCCAATCTCTATGCCCTCGTAGGCCCGGCGATGGAGGGCGGTGTTGTGCTCTCGGGCCATACCGATGTGGTGCCTGTCGATGGTCAGCCCTGGTCGAGCGATCCGTGGGTGCTGACCGAGCGTGACGGCAAGCTTTATGGGCGCGGCGTCGCCGACATGAAAAGCTTTGTCGCGCTGGCGCTGGCGCACGTCGATGAAGCTTTGGCCGCGCCGCTGAAGCGGCCGCTGATCTTGGCGTTCTCCTATGACGAAGAGATCGGCTGCCTCGGCGCGCCGAGTATGATCGGCGAAATCGTGCGCGAAACGCCGAAGCCCTCGGCCGTGATCGTCGGCGAGCCGACATCGATGAAAGTCGTGTCCGGCCACAAGGGCATACGCACTTTCATCGTCGAAGTGATCGGGCGCGAGGCGCATTCGAGCTTGCCGGACCACGGCGTCTCGGCCGTGAGCGAGGCTTTGAAGCTGATGAATTTCGTCGAGCAGATGGCGCGCGAGGCGAAGGGGCATCGACACGCCCATTTCTCGCCGGCGACGATGACGATCGGGCGCGTCGATGGCGGCACGGCGGTGAACATTCTGGCCCGGCGCTGCGAGTTCATCTGGGATCTGCGCACGGGCGATACGGCGAGCGCCGATGCGTTCGAGGCGCGTTTCTTTGAAGAAGCCGCGAAGCTCGATGCGGCGATCAAGCAGCGCGCGCCGGAGGGAGGCGTGAAAATCACGCGTAGATCGCGCACGCCGGGGCTGGAGCTCGATCTTGGCAGTGAAGCCGAAACACTCGCGCGCGCGCTGACGGGCGACAATGATACGCAAGCCGTCGCCTACGCGGCGGAGGCGGGGCTTTTTCAGCGCGCGGGCTTGTCAGCTGTGATTTGCGGTCCAGGCTCGATCGAGCAAGCGCACCAGCCCGACGAATGGATCGAGATCGCCCAAATCGAAGCAGGCGCGGCTTTCATGCGTCGGCTGATTGCAAAGCTCAGCGCCTAGCGCGCGAGGGACCGCTCTCTCCCCACGAACACCACACTCCGTCATCGATCTGGGACCCAAGGGATCGTAGAGCGCGGTGTTGTGGCGCTCTATCCCACATCCAACGCCCCTCCGGCCCTTATTTTCCAACGTTTCCGCGAAAACGTATCCCACCCCTCCAAAGTTGCGCGATAATGGCTGCATCACTCGCCATGAGAGCAGTCGGTACCCTGTTCGCACTGATGCGCGAGTGTCGTGATCGAGCGTGAGTGCTTCATGCCTCTCCGCCTCCCGTCAGGACTAGGGGCGGGTGTCCGATACGCGAGCGCGGGTGCTCGCCGGATATGCGGGGAAGGCGCGGGCCGTGCGTGGCGCGATGCAGGCTAAGCCGCTTCGCGCGCATGACGGTCCGCGTAACGCGGTGAAGCACGAGGCCCGCGTGCGCCATAACGCGCGGGAGGAAGCGCCGGGATTGTCCGCGAACACGGGCGACCCGCACGCCGTCGGCGATCCGTCTCATCGGGTGTGAAAGAACGCCTGCAGCGGAGCCGGCGTCCGAAGATCACGGGGCGCGGTGGTTCGCGTCAATCAGCGCTGACAAACAGCGCACTTTCGAAGGCGCGACCCACCGCGTCCCCGCTCTCTTCCGATCGCAAGATCAACAAGGATGAGTCACGCCTGGAGTTTCATCGCGCGCGAGGCGGCCGCCTTCGCGTCGGCGCTGGCGTAGGCGATGAAGCCGCGGATCAGGAAATCATCTTTCGTCAGACCGTAGCGCAGCGGCGCGCCGTCCAGCCGCATGATGCCGCCGCCGGCGGCGCGCAGCACGGCGTGGCCCGCCGCCGCATCCCATTCGCTGACGGGGCCGAAGCGCGGATAGAGATCGGCCTTGCCTTCGGCGACGCGGCAAAACTTGATGGAGGAGCTTGCATGCACCATTGCGCCGGCATGAAGCGCCGTTGCGAAATTCGCGGTCTCGCCATCGCGGCCCGATGTCTCCGAGGCGACCAAGCGCCATTGCGCGGGCGTCGCGCTCGTCGCGATCGGCGTCAATGGCGCGGCGATGTGCGCGGTGTCGATGGCGCAACGGCCAGCGAGAGCGCGGCCCGGCTCGCCGGCGTAAAGTTCGCCGGTGGCTGGCGCATAGACCACGCCGACGATTGCCTCGTTGTTCTCGATCAGCGCGATATTCACGGTGAATTCGTCACCGCCCTTGGCGAAGCCGCGCGTGCCGTCGAGTGGATCGACGCAGAAAAAGCGTGCGCCGCATTCGGGGATGCGGCCATCGGCGACGGCCTCCTCGCCGATCATCGGCACGCCGGGCGCGAGCCGGGCGAGGCCCGCTTCGATGATGGCTTCGGCGCGTTGATCGGCGATGGTGACGATGGAGCCGTCGAGTTTGGTTTGGGTGTCGAAGCCCGCGGCGCGGACTTTCATGATCTCGCGGCCGGCGGCGAGCGCTAGATCGATCAGGTCTTCAAGCTTCACGCTCAATTTCCCCTCCCCTTGAGGGGAGGGGTTAGGGGTGGGGTGATGCGCTGGTGCTTGAGAGTGTGCATTCGGTCCGCGTGAAGCTGGGGGGGGCGGTGTGTCACCCCGCCCCCTGTCCCCTCCCCTCTAGGGGAGGGGATGAGAGCTAGTCCAGCTTGTCGGGCGTGTTGGCGTGCAATTCATTGAGCCATGTCGCGGCAGGGGCGTCGCTGGGCGCGCGCCAATCGCCGCGTGGCGAGAGCGCGCCGCCGGAAACGATCTTTGGTCCGTTCGGTACGGCCGAGCGCTTGTATTGGTTGGCGAAGAAGCGCTTGAGGAAGAGTTCGAGCCATGTCTTCAGCGTCGCGTAATCGTATTTCTCGCGCCATGCGCTCCAGGCGAGAAAGAGAATTTTGCTGGGCGCGATGCCGTAGCGTGTGAGCCAGAAAAGATTGAAATCCTGCAATTCATAAGGGCCGACGACGGCTTGCGTGCTTTGCGGCGCGGCGCCCGGAACGAGTTCGGGGCTGATCTCGGTGTTGAGCACGTCGATCAGCGTGTTCGAGACTTGGGCGTCGAACAGTTTCGAGTCCACGACCCAGCGGATCAGATACTGGATCAGCGTCTTGGGCGCGCCGCCATTGACGTTGTAATGGCTCATATGATCGCCGACGCCGTACGTGCACCAGCCGAGCGCGAGTTCGCTCAAATCGCCGGTGCCGACGACGAAGCCGCCTTCCTTGTTGGCGAGGCGGAAGAGGTAATCGGTGCGCAGGCCCGCCTGCACGTTTTCGTAGGCGACGTCGTAAACCGGCTCGCCGCGCGCGGCGGGATGGTCGAGGTCCTCGAGCATACGCTGCGCCAGCGGTTCGATCGAGACTTCGCGCGCATCGATGCCGAGCGCGTTCATCAGCGCCCAGGCGCTTTGCTTGGTCTCGCTGCTCGTGGCGAAACCCGGCATGGTGACGCCGATAACGTTCTTGCGCGGCAAGCCCAGGAGATCAAAGGCGCGGGCGATGACGATCAGCGCGT
Source organism: Caulobacterales bacterium (assembly GCA_017303355.1). Taxonomy (GTDB): domain Bacteria; phylum Pseudomonadota; class Alphaproteobacteria; order Caulobacterales; family Aquidulcibacteraceae; genus Vitreimonas. Next base: position 152,350 of record JAFLCU010000002.1, read on the forward strand.
GCGTGGAATCAAGACCGCCCGAGACGCCGATGACGACGCGGTTCGAACCGGTGGTTTCGACGCGTTTGGCCAAGCCGGCGACTTGGATGTTGTAGGCCTCGAAGCAATCGCGGTCGCGCTTGGCGAGATCGTCCGGCACGAAGGGCAGGCGATCGAGCTTGCGCTTCAGCGGCAGCGGTCCTTTCGGCAACTCTTGCTCGAAGCGGATGCGCGACCAGAGGAAGAGTTCATCGCGCATGCGCGCGGCGGCGTCGCGGAACGTCCCGACGCGGATGCGTTCTTGGGCGATGCGGCTAACATCGATGTCGGCGAGGACGAGTTTTGGATCGCGCGAGAAGCGTTCGCCCTCGGCGATCTTTTCGCCCATCTCATAGGCGATGATTTGGCCGTCCCAGGCGAGATCGGTGGTGCTTTCGCCATTGCCGGCGGCGGCGAACACGTAAGCGGCGATGGCGCGGCGCGATTGGCTGTCGCACAGCACGGCGCGGTCTTCAGTCTTGCCGATGGTGATGTTCGAGGCCGAGAGATTGAACAGGATATTGGCGCCGGCGAGCGCGCCTTTGCTGGACGGCGGCGTCGGCGCCCAGAAATCCTCGCAGATCTCGACGTGGAAGCTGAAATCGGGATTTTCGGAATGATAGAAGATTTGGTTGGCGCCGAAATTCGCGCCGCCGCCCAGAAACTCAATCGCGTGTACGTGACGATCGGGCGCCACGCCGAAATAGCGCTTCTCGTAAAACTCGCGATAGTTCGGTAGGAAGGATTTCGGCACGATGCCGAGCACCTCGCCGCGATGGATCAGCACGGCGCAATTGTAGAGCGCGCCGCGCAAACGGATCGGCGCGCCGACGATCAGGATCGGGAAAAGCTTCTCGCTTTCGGCCTTGAGCTGGGTGAGTGCTGTTTCGACGGCGCTAAGCAGGGAATCCTGCAGCAAAAGATCGTCGATCGCGTAGCCGGTCAGCGAAAGCTCGGGCGTCAGCAGCACGGCGGCATTTTCAGCATCCGCCTCGCGCCAGAATTTCAGGATGCGTTCGGCGTTCGCGGCAGGATCGGCGGGCGCGACACTGGGGGCGCAGGCGGCGACGCGGACGAAGCCGTGCGTGTAGAGGTTCTGAAAACGGTCGGCGGCGGAGGGACGGGCCATGTCAGAGGCCTTATCACATTATGCTCAGCGCGACTATAATTGGTGTGGTCGGCCTCGCCGTGCGCCCGGCGATCAAAATTACTGATCGTGCTTGTCGAATTCGATATCGGCGCGCTCGTCATAACCTTGGCGCGCGGAGTGGAACACGAGCGCCATGAGGCCCCCGCCAACGGCGAGCGATAAAAGCGTGCCGATGGTTAACGCGGCCCAGCCGTGGATGCTCATGGCGGAGGCGTCCCAATCCGTCAGCACGCCGAACATCACGGCCGCGAGGATGCCGCCGAGCGAGATCGTGAGGAGGAAGACTTTCATGCTACAAATGTGCGCGCATTGGCGCGCCGGCGCCAGCGGTCAAACCGCCGCGTTCGCGAGAAGCGGCGCGCCGGGATCAATTGCCGCAGAAGCTGGGAACCGAGACCGGCTGTGTCGCGGTGCGCTGGCGCCATTGGCCGCCTTCGTCGCGATAGCGCTCGCCCACCGCAATACGGCGCTCGAACACCTCGCAGGCGACGGCCGCCGCCATCTCGTTGACGGACACGCTGCGTTCGCCGGCGCGGCGCGTGTAGAGCTGACGGCGCTGGATGTTGTTCTGTTCAACGCGGCCGCGCAGGTCGGCGCTGATCGAAGCGCCCGGCACGAAACCGAGATAGCCGTCAGCTTGTTCGCCAATTTGTCCGGCGGCGCGCGCTTGAGCGAGAGGGTCGCCAGCTTGGCCCATCGCCGGCGTCGCCAATGTCAGCGTGGCGGCGATTGCGACAGCTGCAAATGCGCGGATCATGGCGTGGCGTCTCCAAACAAGCCGCTATTCTCTTCAAGCAATTCGGCGGCGTCGCGCTCGAGGCGAACGATCACCTCTTGGCGAATATTGACGTTGAGATTGATCTCGATCGGCTCATCCGGCGCTTGGATCTGCACAGGGATGCATCCTGCCGCGAACGCCGCCGCGCCGAGGGCGGGAAGCAAAGCGGTACGCAATCTTGCTCGTGCGCGCATGCGTGAAACTCCTGCCTGCTTCCTAGCGGCTTCGGTCTGAACCGTGTCTGAAGCCGCGCTTTAATCCGATCCTGGCGCGCCGGGGTCAACACTTTCCGGCGGCTGTTCGTCCGGCTCGCCCGTGGCGCGGTCAATGAGGGAGCCTGGGTCGGTGATCGTGGCCGCGGTTTGCGCCAAGCGGCGGAACGGCGCCGACACGGTGACGTTGAAATCGAACGGCACGCCGCGCACGGTCACGTTTCCGATGCCCGGAACCGGGGTGATTTCGCCAAGATCGACGGGCTCGCCAGTGTTGCGGCCGCTGAAGGTGATGGAGGAGACCACTTCGCCGTTGAGATCGCCGTCGAGGGTGAGCGCCAGGCTGTCATAGCGAAAGCTTCGCAGCGCATCGAAAGCGATGCGCGCGGGCCCAGTCGCTTCCGTACCGGCATTGCCGGTGTAGGAGATGACGCCACCGCCGGGCTGGGCGCGCAGCACGCCGCCCTCGATGAAGGCCGTGCGTCGTGTAAGCAACAATGGAAACGAGCCTTCAACCTGACCGGTCGCTGAGAGATCGGGGATGTTGAGCGAGGCGACGAGCGCGGTGGCGTCGATGTTGCGCAACGTGAGTTCAAAGCGCGTTTCTTCGGCGCCGAGCGTGATCGTCGTCGGCGACATCGCAAGCGTGCCGGAGGCGAAATCGAACTCCGCGCGTTCAATCGCGACGCGTTCCTCTGGCAGCAATTGAAAGTTGACGCGCCCGTTGCGCACGGAGACGCCTGGGTTCAACTCGCCGATGGTGACGCGCTGTCCGGGCGGTGTCGTCAGTGCAAAGGCATCGTCGAAATAGACCTCGCCGCGCACGTCGTTGACGATCGGGATCGTGGAGGTGGCGAGAGAGACGCCGAGTATTTGCGCGCGGGCGCCGCCGCGAATGGCGTCGCGTGTCCAGTCGAAATCGGCCGTAAGCGCCACATCGCCGCGCACGCTTTCGACCATGCCGCGTGCTTGCTCGGTGATGTCATAGGGCTGCAGTGTAGGCCCGAAGCTGATCCGGTCGGCGCGAATGCGCGCCTGGCCCAAGCCTTCGCTGACATCGTGGCGGGCGTCAAACCGCGCCAATTGCTGGGCGCTGGCGTCGAGCACGATCGCGCCGTCCGCGTCGACCTGGCCGTCGCGCAGCACGGCGTTCACGGCCGCGAGGCGTAGCGGATTGAAGAGGGGGCGGTCCTCGTCGCTCTCGGGGCGGTTCGCCGTGAGCAACGCCTCGCCGGCCTGTACGCGGATCACCGGCGCGTCATCTTCCGGAGCAGCGCTCCACGCGCCGGCGATGGTCGATACAGAGCCAGGCAGCGCCGGATCGGTGAGCGTGCCTTCCGCGAATTCTCCTTCCACGCGCCAGCTGTCGGCGATGCGAGCGTTCGCCGTCAGCCGCGAAATCGCGAGGTTGAGTGTGCGCGCCTCGGCCATGTCGATGGCGAGATGTGGCGATTGCGCGTCGAGGGCCAAAATCGTGTCGTCGGTGCGGCCGCCGAACCGGCCGACGATGCTGTTCGCGCTCAGACGCGCCGGTTGCGCGTCCGGCCCCGCCATGCGGCCGTGAAGCGCCAAGCTGCGCACGATGAAGCCGCCGGAGAGATTGCGCTGCGCATCGGCGGCGATGAGCGCGTCGTTCAAAGCGCAAAGCGCGAAATCGCCATCGGAAAAGGAGAGCCCCGCGGCGTCGAGGCCGCCCATGCGGATGGGCAGGCAACCTCTTGTCGGCGTCACGCGCCAGCCCTGGTCCCACGCCACGGTGACATTCAACGTGGCGACGAGGTCGCGCACCTCGCCGTCGCCGAGGGGGCCGGTGATGTGCGCGGGGCCGCGCAGTTCGAGTGCACCGTGGCCTTCGGGCATGACGTCGATGGAGATGCCGATTTCATCAGCGGCGATGCTCGCGCTGCCCGCGCGCCAATTGCTGAGCGTAAGGGTGCCGTCGGCCTCGAACGGCGCACCCGGCGACCAATCGACCGTGTCGAGCAGCAATGAGGCGTTGGGCGCGCCGCCGCCGCTGAGCTCAAGCGCCACCGCGCCATGCAGCATTGGGCCGGGCCATTGCAGCAACAACGCTGGGGCGTCATCGCGCAGGGGCGCAATCCTCAACAGCAGGCCGCTGCGCGCACGCGCTTCAATCGGTGCGGCCACCGAGAAGCGTGGCCCACGACCATCGGCGGTGATGACGAGGGGAATCGTCGCCTCAAATGCATCGGCGCCGCGATCAAGCGCGCGCTCGGCGCTGGCGAATGTCGGACCGATTGGCGCGTTCGACAGATCCGGAAAAGCATCGCGGATGCGGCGCTGTGCGCTTTCGTTGAGGCGCGTATTGGTGAGCCGCACTTGTGCGTCGCCGTCGAGCGAACCTTCCCCGCTCAGATCGAATGTGAGCGCGCCGGATGCGTCTTGCCGGCCCGATATGAGCGAAAGTCCCTCGAAACCCGCGCCATTCGCGACCCAGCTGGTTTCGCCTCGCAAGCCATTGCCGGACGCGCGCGCATCGACACGCGTCTGCGTGAGCGATGCATCGTTCACGTGCAGCGAAGCGGCGCTCATGCGCGCTTGCGCTTGCCAATTGGCGAGAACAAGCGCCTCCTCATTGAAGAGCCCTTGAGCGCCAAATGCGCCTGCAAGAGCCTCGCCGTCAAACGCGTCAGCACGCACATTCGACGCACGCCATGCGGCCTCAATGTCGAACCGTTCGAGATTCAGAGGAATGCGCCCCAATGCGCGCAGCGACGTCTCTTCAATGCGCGCATCCGCCCAGATAATTTCTGGCGCCGCGGCGTTCAGTTTGAATGCGAGGAAGTCTTCGCGCGAGACGACGATGAGTTCGGCTTCGCCATTCGTGAGCGCATATCCATTTTGCGTGAGCGTTATGCTCGGGATGCGGGCGGCGCCTGAGAAATTTTCGCCAATCACTCCGTCGGATTGAAACGTCGCGGTGACCAAGCCGAACGGCGCATCGATGTGGGCTTCGCCTCCGACAATTCTCAGCGCGATCTTCGGAATGGATGGGCGCCGTCGCGAGGAGCTGTCGCCGCGCAAACGGTCAAGCGCGCCAGCGGAGATGCGTCCGCCTCGGTCGAGACGAAGGCTGAGCCGAGGTTCGATAATCTGGACGGTGCGAAGGACCGGCGTCAACCCGCGCCAAGCCCAGGTCGCTTCAACAAGCGCCGCCTGTGCGTCTGGATCGTTTTCGGCCCCAAAACGCATTTCCGCGAGTGTCACGCGTTCCAAATCGAGATTAACGACGCGTAAGTCTGCTTCCACGCCGCGCTCTGACAGCGCGGCCTCAATCAGAAAATCCGCCAGCGGCATGCGCACGAGCCACACCGCGAATGCGACCAAGACCGTGCTGACCCCCAACGCCGCAAGCGCTGTGGCCCAACCGATCAAAAATCGGCGGGGGGGCGGCGAATCCTGAGGCTGCTCGAGCAGCGCTTCATCTTGACTCGCAACGGCCTGGTTAGACCTATGTGCCATTATCCTTCGCTTGGCGCGGTCCTTGCGCGGGGGTTAAGACTTCCGATTGGCGGTATCGCCTGCGTATGGAATGCGCCAATTGGGTTTCCGGCTGGATAACCAAGAAGCGGAAAATGCTTGTTTGACATGCGTTTTTTCGCCAAGCCGGCAAGTGGAGCAAGGGTTTGCGCGCAGAATTCGCACAACGCCTGATGAAGGCTCGGAAAGGTTTGGCGCCGTTCGCCTTGATGGCGAGCGCGGCCTGCGTCGGACTCGTTCTGGCGTGGAATGCGGGCCTGTTTGCCGGCGCGGCCGACGCCGAAGCCGCGGAAAATGCAGCTATTCGGGAACAAGCCGCCGCGCGTGCCGAGCATTTGGCGTTTACGGAAGTTTACCTTGCGCATGAAGAGCGTGAGATGCGCGTCGAAAGCGGCGAGACGTTGGCCGGACTGCTGACGCGTGCAGGCGCTTCGCGCGATGAGACCAGCGCGGCGCTCGCTTCGATTAGCGACGTTTATAATCCGCGCCGTCTGCGTCCGGGACAGGAAGTCTCGCTCTTCTTCGATCGCCGCAATGGCGGCGCGCGCCTCACCGGCGTCGCGTTTCGCTCGGAGCCCGGCGCATCCGTCACCGCGAACCGAACCATGGCGGGCGAGTTCGCCGCGCGCGAAGTTTTAATGCCGCTGACGTTCGAGATCGCGCGCATTGCGGCGCCGGTTGAAACGAGCTTGTACGCCACCGCGATGCAGCTGGGCGCGACCGATCGTGAAGTGGCCGCGCTCGCGGACGCTTTCGCCTATGACGTCGACTTCCAACGCGATGTGCGGCCAGGCGACAATTTCGAACTTGTGTTCGAGCGTTTCTACGATGACGAAGGCAACACCGTTCGCACCGGCGAGCTGTTGTTCGTTGGTCTCGAAACGCGCCAAGGTCGCCGTGACTTTTATCAATTCATGGCGCCCGGCGATTCACGCTTCGATTGGTACGACCAGAACGGACGCAGCGCCCGCCGCTTCCTGATGAAGACGCCGATCAACGGCGCGCGCCTGTCGTCAGGCTTCGGCATGCGCCGCCATCCCATCCTCGGCTATTCGCGGATGCACCGCGGCACCGACTTCGCCGCCCCGATCGGTACGCCGATCCTGGCGGCGGGCGACGGCACGATCATGCGCGCGGGTCCACTCAGTTCCTACGGCAATTACGTTCGTATCCGCCATGCCAATGGCTTTGAGACCGCGTATGCGCACATGTCACGGTTCGCGAGCGGCATGCGCGCGGGCGCGCGCGTGCGTCAGGGCCAAATCATCGGCTATGTCGGCAATACTGGGCGTTCTACTGGCCCACATCTGCACTACGAAGTCATGCAGCGGGGGCAGCAGGTCAATCCAATGACGTTGCGCGTCGCCAACGGCCGGAACCTTGAGGGGCGTTCGCTTGAGCTCTTCATGTTGGAACGCGAGCGGATCGATACGCTGCGCCAGGTTCGCGAGAACGAAGTGCAGGAAGTTTCCGCGACCGCGGTAAACGCCAGTCCTGGCGCGCGCCCCTGACGCCGCGCGGCAACCGTCGCTTGTAAGTTCTTGGTTGAGTGTCGCGGGAATCCGGCGCACTATTTTCCCCGCACGGACGCGGCGGGGGCCGCACACGAATCTTGAGTGGTGCGTATAGCGATTAGGGCGCTCATTGCTGACGATCACGAGCTGTTTCGCAGCGGCTTGAAGCAATTGCTTGTCGATGTGTTGCAGGCGGGCGACGTGCGCGAAGCCGAAACCCTGGATCAGGCTCTTGAAACGCTCACGAACGAGGGGGCGGGTGATCTAATATTGGTGGATTTGCGCATGCCTGGCATGTCGGGGGTCGAAGCGCTGTCGGCGCTGCGCGACGGATTCCCGGACGCCAAGGTTGCTGTCGTCTCGGCGTGGGAAGATCGGGGCGACATTCTCGCCGCGCTTGGCGCGGGCGTGCATGGTTACATTCCGAAGTCGCTGCCCTCGGCCGAGATCGCAGGTGCGATCCGCTCGATCCTCGAGGGCCGAATTTTCGTGCCGCCATCGGTGGGGCGTCGCGAGAGCGGCCGCGCCGAGCCGCCGGCGTCGTCGGGCTCAGTGAGTTCGAACAACGCGTTGGGCCAGGACAAGCTCACGTCGCGCCAAAAGGAAGTGCTGACCGAGCTTTTGAAGGGGCAGGCGAGCAAGGAAATCGCGCGCACGCTCGATATCGCCGAGGGCACCGTGAAGATCCATCTTGCCGCGATCTACCGTGCGCTCGGCGTGCGCACGCGCGCCGAAGCCATCGCGCGGCTTAAGTCGCACTAGGCGGCGCGGCCGCCTCGTACCATTCGAATTGTTTCCGCTAAAATGTGCGTCGCGACTGGCTTGATGAGCCAGGCGTGGCCAGACGCGCGCAAAGCCGCGAGTGTCTCTGGGCCGGTATCGCCGGTGATGACAATGGTCGGCGGCGGGATCGCAAGCTTGGCGCGTGCGCGCGCCGCGATAGCGATACCCTGCAACTCGCCGTCGATGCGCAGATCAATCACCAGGAGTTCGGGCAGGAGTCCGCCCGCCAGCGCGGCGTCGATCTGCGCTTCGTTGGCGCATGACGTGACCTCGCCGCCTAAATCGCGCAAGGCGCCAGCGATGGCTTCGCGCGCCAGCGCGTCATCGTCCAGCAGCAACACAATCGCGCCGGCCAGGCCTTGCTCTTGCATGCTTGCGCCCGGTGTAAGCGCTTCGCCTTCCGCGCGTGGGAGGCGAAGGCTGAAACGGGCGCCCTCTCCGGGAGCGGAGACCAGCTCTAGCGGCGCATGCAGCAGGACGGAAATCCGCTTCACGATCGCAAGGCCAAGGCCCACTCCGTCGCTGTTGCGACCGTCCAAGCGAATGAACTCGTCGAAAATCCGCTCCTGATCCTCAGGCGCGATGCCCGGGCCATCATCGCTGACGGTGACGTCGATTGCGCCTTCGACGGCGCGCGCTTCCAGCCGTGCTTTGCCGCCGCCGTGCTTGATTGCATTGGCGGCGAGGTTGCTCAGCGCGCGCTCCAGCAACATCGGATCGGTGTGCGCGATGAAAGGCGAGGGACTGACTTGCAGATTGCCGCTCGGATGCTCCGCGGCGATGCGATCGAATATCTCCTGCAGAGGCGTCGCCATTGGCACTGGCGTCACCGCGCCTGCTTGGACACGCGCGAGGTCAAGCAAGGTGGCGAACATGCCAGACATGGATTGGGTTGCGCGCTCCATCTTCTTGACGATATCGCGCGCCTCATCGCCCTGCACACGCCGCTCGAGCGCGCTCAGATAGAGCGTGAGTGCATGCAAGGGTTGGCGCATGTCATGGCTGGCGACGGCAAGAAAGCGAGTTTTCGCGGCGTCGGCGGCGGAGGCGTTGGCGCGCGCCGCTTCCGCCGCGTCGCGCGCCAATCTCCAACGCGCTCTTTCTCGGCGCAACGTCAACGCCGAGAGGCCGACCGCGATGAGCGCCAATACGCCGAGCGCGATCGCGATCTGATCCAATTGCTGACGCGCGCGGCGCTCCGCCGTACGCGCCACATCGTTGAACGCGTTGACGCCAAGCCGCAATTCCTCGATCGCGGCGCGTAAGTTCGAGCGGTACGTGCGTGAAAACTCGGCCGAGGCGCGGGGGGCCAGGCGCTCGGCATCATGCTGGAAATCCTCTTCGACGAGCCCAACGATACGCGCGGCGGCGGCGGCGAGCGTTTCGGTCGCGGCGCAATGGCGCTGAAGCGCCTCGAGATGCGCGCGCGCGTTGGACTTGGCGTCCGCGATGGCGCTCTCGCGCATGGCCTCTGGAAAGCGACGCGAGGCTTCGACGTCCAGGAGCGCTTGGCCAATCGATACCGTTTCGTCGCGCACGCTGCGCGCGACGCCAATCGTCTCCAGGGTCCGCGCATGCAGGCGCTGCTGGTCGTTAAAGGCCAACATCAAGGCGATGACGAGAAGCGCGACCAGGGCAATGGCTCCGGCGAGCATCATTTCCGCGCGCGAGTTGCGCACGTCGAGGGCGCTGGTGCGACTAAGCTGCATGAACCAGCGCCGCCGCCGCCGCGCTTAGGGAATTCGAGTCGACAGGCTTGATCAGCCACGAATAGCCAGAAGCGCGCAGCATCGCGAGCGTTTCCGGGCCTGTGTCGCCCGTGACGACAATCACGCGCGGCGGCGGCGATAGGCGCGCACGCGCGCGCGTGGCGATATCGATGCCTTGGAGCGCCCCCCCGATGCGGAGGTCCATCACCAGCAAATCCGGCGGGCCGCTCTCGGAAAGCAGCGACGCAAGCTCGGTTTCGTTTCCGCACGCGTGCACCTCGGCGCCGAGGTCGCGCAAGGAGCCGGCGATCGCCTCACGGGCGAGGGCGTCGTCATCGCAGACGACAACGAAGGTGCCATTCAATGTAACGGGAGTAGCGAGCGTCCGCGCTAGGGGGCCGCCATGCGCGGCGATCAGCGGCGCAGTCAGCGTAAAGCGGGCGCCGCGATCCGGCGCGGACTCCAATTTGATCGGCATGCCAAGCAAGTCCGCGATGCGCGCGACGATGGCGAGACCCAGCCCGAGGCCCTCGGCGCCCGCGCGCCCGTCAAGCCTTACAAATTCCTCGAAGATGCGCTTCTGATCCGCCTCAGCGATGCCGGGGCCGTCATCGGCGACGCTGATTTGAGCGTGATCGCCGCTATGGCGCACCTCGATCCGGGCCTTGCCGCCGCCATGTTTCAGCGCGTTCACCACCAGATTGGCCAGCACGCGTTCGAGCAAAAGCGGGTCACTGCGAATGATAACCGAGGTTGGCAGCGCTTCGACTTTCCCCCCGGGGTGCTCGGCTACGATCCGGTCGATCACGGCTTGAAGCGGAACCTCGACGAATTCGGGCTGCACCACGCCGGCTTGAATGCGCGCCAGATCAAGCAATGTCGCGAACATGCCGACCATGGATTGTGTGGCGCGATCCATCTTCTGAAGGATATCGCGCGCCTCGGCGCCTTCGACGCGGCGTTCTAGTGCGCTCAAATAAAGCGTCAGCGCGTGCAGCGGCTGGCGCATATCGTGGCTGGCGACCGCGAGGAAGCGCGTCTTGGCAAGATCGGATTCGTGCGCTCGGGCGCGTGCCGCTTCCGTCGCCTCGTGCGCCAGGCGCCACTGACCGCGCTCGCGGCGCAGGGCGAAGATGGCCAAGCCAGACGCCAGCAATGAAAGCAGGCCAAGCACGACCGAGACGAAGTCGAGCCGCGTGTGCGCGGCGTCCTCGGCCACGCGCGCCACATCGATGCGGCCGTTCAGCAATTCCTGGAGTTCATCGCTCTGCGCGCGGAAGGTCGCATAAACGCGATCTTCCGGACGCACGCGATCAAGTGCTACTGGGCGCCATGCGATTTCATTATCGAGAATATTGAGACGTTGCTCGACCAGTTCGCTCACCGCGCTGACGCGCGTGCGCAGTTCGCCGTCGTGCCGTACGAGCGCCAGGGCGGCGGCCAGGCGGCTGCGTGCTTCGGCCTTAGCCAATTCGAAATCGTCCAGCAGTTCGCGATTGCGTGTCGCCAAAAAGCGCGCGGCCAGCGTCTCGGCATCGCTTTGCGCCCGGGTTACGCCGATCATTTCCGCGCGTGTGCCGCGGACCATCGCGACCACTTCGTACTCGTTGGCGTTCAGACGCACGCTACTCCACAACATGGAAAGCAGCAGGATGATGAGAATGGATACGCCAGCGATGGCCGAGATGAGGATGAACTCGGCTCGCATAACCTTGGAATCGCCTGGACTTGATTCCGTCATGGCGTCCTAATTGCCTGCACGTGGGGCGCCCGTACAGGGGTTATTCAGGCCGTCTCGAGCCAAGCCACGATCGCATCCGCCCGGGCTGGCTTTTGCATCATGTCGAAACCGGCGTTACGGGCGGCGACGTCGGAACGGGCCCGCAGCGTCCCCGAGAGCACGAGCACGCGTGCGCGCTGAGCATCCGCGAGCAAGTCGGCGGCGATGACCACCCCGTTCGGCCCGTCGCCCAGATCGTAATCAGCGATAATGGAGTGGAGTTCGCTGGCGCGCGCGCCCAGCGCGTGTCTCACATGGTTGGCGTGGGCGGCGTGAACGACCTCCGCGCCCCAATCACGAAGGACCATCATCAGCGCCTCCACCGATACGGGGTCGTCTTCGAGGACCAGCACGAAGGGTTTTTCGCGAACCATCCGCAAGAGAGCAGATCACGCCAAAGAACTGCTGTAGAGGGATAAAATAGATTTAGAGCGAACGGCATATACCATGTGGAATATCGCGCGGCGCCGGCGGAGCGCCCGTGGTTCTAGGTCGTCGAGCACGACTTGAGTGTAATATTCGCTCGCGAGGATTTTTGTCATCTTTATCGCAGCCCGAGTTTTACTTGAACTGCGAGAAACGCCGTGATGTCGAAGACGAATCTCCAATTCGCGACCCCTGAAGCCAGCGAGGATTGGGTCAGCGCCGGCGGCTCGCGTGAGCCGTCCGACTATTGTTCCCGCGACGGCGCGTTGGCGCTGAAAGCGAAAATCGAAGCCTATTGGCGCGAGCGCGGTCACGACGTGATGATCGCCCTGCACAATGTCGGCTTTCACCCCGCCATCCGCGCCGCCCGTTACGATGTCCGCAGCGACATGGTAAATGGCATGCCGCGCGTTCGTGGCAGCCAAGCGGGCAAGCCGCAGGAAGTCTATGTCGAGGATTTCGACGCCGCCGACGAAGACTTGGCGTTCGAATAGGGACTGGCCGCGCCGGCGTGTATAAGCCGGCGCATGTCCGACGATCTTGCCCCGCCTGCCGCCCTGGAAATTCCCGAGGGCTTTCAGCTTATTGATTTACGTCGCGGATTTCCGCGCGAGATTGGCCCGCTCTACCGCCGCGATCAGAACGGCGTGTTTACCATGGGCTTTCGGGTCGAGGAGCGGCACACTAACGGCATGAAGAACGCGCACGGCGGCATGCTCATGTCGTTCGCGGACATGGCGTGGGGCCATATCGTCTCGGTGGAGCTCTCTTCTTATTGGGTTACCGTCAGGCTTGTCTGTGATTTCCTCTCAAGCGCGCATATCGGCGATTGGGTGGAAGGGGGAGGTGAGGTTTTGTCCTGCGAGGACGATTTGTTTCTCGTGCGCGGACGGGTTTGGGTCGGGGGCCGGACACTGATGGCCGGAACGGGTGTTTTCAAACCGATCGCGCGCCGAGACCCGCGGCCGGGCGAGAAGGCATATATCCCTCCGGCGAGCGCTTAATCTTTGAATAATATGACTTAACGTCGCCTTCACCGCTGGCGTGGGCGTCGCCCCCGGTAACGCGGTGATTGTGGCGAGGCGCCCACAGTTTTCCAAGGATCGACGTGACTGCGTGGCGCGTGCGCCGGGCGCGGCCTAAGCTTTGCATGAAGAGGGAGGGCGATGGCTATGAAATCCGTCGAGGAGCTTGCGGGGAAGAACATCCCGTCATTCCCGCCGCGCGCGCAACTCGTTGCGCAAGTGCGAGATTTCAACGAACGCTCCAAACATGTGAGCCGTTCGCGCGCATCGTGGCTGGCGGGGGCGGCTTGTGGGGGATTTGATTTGCGCGCACGTCCGATTTTGTCTCTGTTCGCCGCATCGCTGATCGCGTTTGCGCCAGTTCAGGTGATGGCCCAGGAGGCCAACACAGAAAGCTCTTCAGTGCGCGATCGTCCGCGTGACGAATACGATCCGCTGGGTTTGCGCTTCGGCGGCTTCAATCTTGATGCGACGCTCGACGTGGGCGTGACCAGCACGGACAACCTCCGCGCCCAGGAAATCAATCCGATCGAAGACCTGTTCTATGCGGTGGCGCCGACGGCGCGTCTGCAATCCGGCTGGTCGCGCCATGCGCTCGTGCTGGAGGGCGGTGCGCGTTTTCTCAGCCACGAAGATACGTCGAGCGAAGACGTCGACACCAATTTCCTGCGCGGCACTGGCCGTATCGATATCGGCAGCCGCTCGAACGTGTCGTTGACGGCGGGCATCGCGCACGAAGTCGAGCCGCGCACCAATCCGGATGCGCCGACGTCGGGCGATCCCGTCGAGTACGATCGCACGGATCTGGCCGTCAGTGCGTCGCACCAGTTCAATCGCCTTCGCGTCACCGGTTCGTTTGGCGCGCGTCAATTCGAGTACGATAACCAAGCATTCCGCGATAATGAGCAAACGAGCATTCGCGGTCGCCTCGACGCGGAGTTGACGCCGCGCGTTGGCTTGGTGCTCGAGGCTACGACCGATGAGCGCGAGTATGAGAATAATCCCGCGCTGGACTCGGACGGCCAAACCATCCTTGCCGGCGTGAGCATCAATTTCACCGACCTCGTGCGTGGCGAGGTCACCGCCGGCCAGTTCAGCCGCGACTATGACAGCGGCGCCGACGTCGATGGCACCGCGATCGCGGCCAATGTCGAGTGGTACGTCTCGGGCCTCACCACGGTAACGCTGGACGCGCGCCGCAACGCCGAAGATGTTGGCGGCACGGTTTCGCAGCCTTACACCGAGACGCAATACGGCGCGCGCGTTGATCACGAATTGCTGCGCAATGTCATCCTGACGGCCGGCGTCAATAGCGGCCGTCGCGAGTACGAGGTGATTGACCGTGAAGATGAATTCGTCAGCGCGGATGTTGGCGTCGACTATTTCATGAACCGCCGCGTGGCGCTCCGTGCGCGTTACACGTTCGACGACGTGGAATCCACCGGGGCTAATCGCTATCGCGACTTTGACGCTAACGCGTTCACGGTCGGATTGAGCCTGCGCCTCTAATTTGTTGGCGGCGGGCGCTAGGCTTGGGACGCTTGCGTTGAGCTTGGAATTCGAAATGCCCGCCGTGAAAGCCAAACCGGGACGCCCGAAGAAGAGCGCCGCGCCGAAACGCGCCGCGCCGCGTGCTTCGCTGGCGGACGCGCTCGGCCAAGCCGCCTGGGCGGAGGCGGATTCCGCGCTCGCCGAGGCGCTGGCGCTGTGCGACGAGGCGATCAGCGGTGCGACGGATGTGGATCAGGCGGCTCTGCTTGATCTGCTTTCCCAATCCCTGGCCCGGGCGGCGCGCAAGCGTGGCTTCACGCGGCTGGGCGCTCTGGGCGCTAAAGAGGCGTTCGATAGAAAACGTCACGATTTCACAAATCCGCCCAAACGGACGCCCAAGACGGTTCGTATCGTCGCCCGAGGCGTGGCGCGCGCCGGTGAAACACTGGTCAAAACACGCGTCGGGCCCGTGCGGCGGACCGGGAAAAAATGAGCGCGTGGACCCTTTGTGTGGACTTTGGCACCGCCTACTCGAAGGCGGCGGCCGCGCCGCGCAATGCATGGTCGCGCTTCGATCCCGCTAGTGTGCGACCGTTGATGATCGGCGGCGTGCAGGAGACCGGCAACGCCTTTCTGCTCGAAAGCGCGGTTTTCGTCGATGACGATCGCATCCTGTTTGGCCGCGCGGCGATGGCCCGGGCCGAGGAGGCGGGGCGCAAACGCATGGCGTTGCGCTCATTCAAGACGCTGCTAAGCGTCAGCGATCTTGATCGTGCGCTGAACACAAGCGCGCCAGCTTCCGTCGATCCGCACCGCATCTTTCAGATGCGCGATCTCATCGTGCTTTATCTGGCCTATCTGCTGAGCGCAGTGGACGCGGCGGCCGCCTACGACCCAATGGTGCGCGATGCGACAAGCATCGAGCGCCGCTACGCGGCGCCTGCCTGGCGCAGCGGCGACAGCGCCGGCATGCACCAATCCATCGTGCGCCTGTTCGGTGAAGCTGAAACGCTTCGCCATGCAGTGGGCGATCAGATTCTGGAGCCCGAAGGCATCTCGATTCAAGCCGTCAGCGATCTGTTGCCGAAGGCGATGGCTGAACCCGCGCCCTACGAGATGGGGCTGATATTCGAAGCCACCGCCGCGGCCGCGTACACCTCGATCGGTTTGCCCGACAGCGGCGCGCACCTGATTGTCGTTGATATGGGCGCCGGCACCACCGATATCGCCGCGCTCGCGCGTTCCGGTGCGCGCCTATCCGAGTTGCCGGAAGCGCGGGTGACGCTGAAACAGGCCGGCGATTTCATCGATAGCGTTATTGCCAACATCGTGCTCGCCAATAGCCGTTGGGCGAAGACCCAAGCTCAGCAAACGGAATTGTGGCGCGCCGTGCAGCGTCACATGCGCGACATCAAGGAGGCGGTGTTCGAGGAGGGCCGCGCCACGCTGCGTCACGAGGGCAAAGTGATCAGTGTGCAAATGCGCGACATTGAGCGCGACCGCGACTTCAAGGAATTCATGAAGGGGCTGGCGAGCGCCTATCAGTTTGGGCTTGAGGTCTTGCGCGACGATGTGATGGCGCGGGGCCGCACCGAGATACAGGCGATCGCCGTTGGCGGCGGCGCGGCGGCGCCATTCATTCGCGAACTCATCAAGAAGACCAAGGCGCGCGGCAACACGCGCGTGACAGCGCGCCCCGCGACGCCCGACTGGGCGCATGCGCGTGAGTTTCGCGGCAATTTAGCGCCGGTGTTTCCGCAATTGGCGATTTCGATCGGTGGGGCTTTGGCGCCTGAGCAAATGCTTGCCGCGCAAGGCGGGATCAATCCCCGCGCAGACGCCCAAACCTAGCATCCGGCGGAACGCGATTGACATAGATGCCGGTGCCGCCGCCGCGCACGCGCGCGCGGATGGCGCGTAGCGCGCTGCGCACCGCGCCAAGCGGCGTACGATCCCACGCTGTCACCATCACGGTTTTGTCGGAAAGCCGTGCGACGACGGGCGTGTCGGCATTGTTGATCGCCGGGGCGCAATCGAGAACGACGAGATCGTAGGTCTCTCTCGCGCGCGCGATCAGCATCGGCAAATCCTGCGCGCTGGCCAGATTGCGCCACGCATTGCTGCGTCGCGCCGCCGGAAGGAAATGCAGGCCTGTCTCTTCTTCCTCGTCGATATAGTCCTGCCAGTGATGGATATTGTTGCAGGCTTCGAGCACGCCTTCATCGGGGTCGAAGCCCAGTGCGCGCGTGAGTGCACGGTGGCGCAGGTCGCAATCGATCACCAGAACCTGTCGGCCTTGCTGCACGGCGCTGACGGCGGCGCAGAGTGCGGCCGTCGTGGCGCCGTCGCCGGGCAATGAGCCAACGAAGGCGACGACGCTGCCATTCGGTAGTGCGCCCTGAAGGTCACGGAACGCGGTGGAGAAGGACGCGGCGGGATTGAACGCCAGCAAGCCGAGCGGCGAACGCCGATCCGGCGGTAACGCGCGAAGCAAACGCGGCGGCAGCTCGGGCGCCGCGCCGAGGACAGGATAGGGCAGACGCTTGCGGAAATCCGCGAAGCCAACTGCTTCGCGCCAGGCTTCCCGGGCGCCGGCCAGGAGCAGCCCAATGAGGAGTCCCGCGCCCGCGCCGTAATACGGCGCCCAGGACGCTGGCATGAGATAGGCCTGTAAAAAGCCCGCCGCCGCGCCCAGCAGGGTGAGCCCCACAACAACGCCCCATTGCCGCGCCGCCGCGCGCGCCAAGCGCGGGCCGGCCAAACTCGGCGTCGTCTTCGGCGCGCGCCGCCGCCGGTTCGGCCGCCGATCCGCGAATTCCAGAGCCGCATCTGACGCTGTATGGGGCGACATCGAAGGACTGGTTCCGCCTCAAGCCGTTGGTCGAAATGGTGGCGAATATTCTAGCGCCAGCGGCGAGTCGTTGTGATGCGTCGCCTGGACACATTCGCAGCCGGCTGCTGGCGCTGCAATGGGCAATACGCGCAAACTCATTTGGTTCCACCCAACCCCAAGCTAGCGCTAGATCGGGTTCTGGCGGACCGTTTGCAACGCTTTGAGGCGCCGACGAGGGGCGCTCGCCACGATGGCGAACCGCTCGTTGGGCAAGGGGTATGGTGTGCCGGTGCAGTACGTTTTGACCGCCTCGTGCCAGGACGGCACCGGCATCGTCGCCGCCGTGACGACGTTGCTGGCGGCGCAGGGCTGCTTCATCGACCGCACCCGCTCCTTTGGCGACCCAGATACGGGGCGCTTTTTTCTGCGTATCGAATTTCACCCCACGGTTGCGGGCTTTTCGATCGAGGAGTTCGTGCGCCGGTTTGGCGAGGTGGGTGAGCGCTTCGGCATGGATTGGCGCTGCCTGCCGAAGGACCGCAAGCTCAAGACGTTGATCTTGGTCTCAAAATTCGACCATTGCGCCAATGCGCTGCTTTACGCCGCGCGTGTCGGCGAATTGCCGATCGAGCCGGTGGCGATCCTTTCCAATCACGCCGATTTGCAGGGGCCGTTGGCGCACTGGAACACCCCATTTCACGTTGCCCCGGTGACGCTGGAGACGAAGCCTCAGGCCGAGGCGCGCATGTTCGATTTGATCGAGCAGACCGGCGCCGAACTCGTGGTGCTCGCGCGTTATATGCAGGTGCTGAGCGAGGAAGCGAGCGAGCGTCTGGCTGGCGCCTGCATCAATATTCACCACTCGTTTTTACCAAGCTTCAAGGGCGCCAAGCCGTATCACCAAGCGCATGCGCGTGGCGTGAAGATCATTGGCGCCAGCGCGCACTACGTGACCAGCGATTTGGACGAAGGCCCGATCATCGCGCAGGCGATCGAGCCGGTGGACCACAATTTCAGTGTCCAGGACCTCGTTGTGCTGGGGCGTCATCTTGAATCCGCCGCGCTCGTACGCGCGGTGAAGGCGCATGCTGAGCGGCGCGTGTTCATAAACGGCCGCAAAACAGTCGTCCTCGCTTAAGCGGCGGCGGCTTGCTCTCGCGGCGGCTCCATATCAAGCGCGATAAGAAACGCGTCAGCAGCGTTCGCGACGGAGAATTCCCTCGCGCGTGCTTTCTGCGTTTCTGAATCATGCGGGGTCGCCAGCGTCTCTCGCACCGCACGCGACATGGCTTGCGCGTCGCCCACCGGTACGAGTTTTCCGTATCGCCCATTATCTAAAATCTCACGCGGCGCAGTTGGGCAATCGGTGGAAACGATTGGCAGACCCAGCGACATCGCCTCAACGATGGCGATGCCGAACGATTCCGTGATCGAGCTGGATATGAACACATCCGCGCGCGCCAGCAGATTGGCG
Source organism: Caulobacterales bacterium (assembly GCA_017303355.1). GTDB lineage: Bacteria > Pseudomonadota > Alphaproteobacteria > Caulobacterales > Aquidulcibacteraceae > Vitreimonas. Next base: position 171,044 of record JAFLCU010000002.1, read on the forward strand.
GGATTGTCGATCCTTCCCGCGAAAATCACGCGCTCGCCAAGGCCAAAGCCTGTCGCGGCCAATTCAAGCGTGTTGCGCTCTTCGCCTTCTCCAATGAGCAGCAATGAGCCGCCATTGCCGCGCGCGAAGGCCTGAAACGCACGCAACAGCGTCGTGTAGTCCTTTGCCGCCGTCAGTCGGCCGAGCGAGGCGACGCAAGGTGATTTTATGCGCGCCGCGATCGCGGTTTCGCGCGGGGAGAGGTCGCCCGTCGCCGGCGGCGGGACGGGATTATAGACGAACCTCGCATTGATCTTGTTGGGCGCGCAAAGTGCGACCGCATCTTCCGCCGCGCCGCGCGACACGCAAATCAGTCTATCGCACGCGCCGTAAAGCGCGCGAATGGCTTGCGTCTCCATCTTGCCGCGCGGGCCGCGCGCCGCGCGCATGGCCGAGAGCACGGCGTGTTCCCAGCCGATCAAGGGCGTGCGGATCAAGCCAAGGCGTTTCATCAACGCGGCGGTCAGGATGTTGTGCGTCATCACCGCGACAAGCACGTCGGGCGCTTCCTCTTTCACCGCACGCGCGAGTTTCGCGCCGGCCAGCGCGGTGCGCTTTGCGTCGAGATAGCGGATCGGAAACGCCGCCGCATAGGCTGGCTCAAGCGGACCGCCGCGACGGTCAACGATGAAGCGAATGTCGTAGCCGCGACCTTGCAGCTCCTGCGCCATCCACAGCGTGGATTTTTCCGCCCCGCCAACGGCGAGGAAAGGCATGTAAAACGCTATGCGCTTCATGGCGAAGGATCCGGCGCAAGCGGCGGCGTTTGCGGTGGCGGCGCGACAGGCGCAACGCGCTTGCGCGTGCGCGTGCGGGGCGGAAGCGTCGGCCGCGGGCGGCGGGCATTGCGCGCCGGCGCTGACGACGTTTGCAGCATGGGCGCCGCGCAAATCAACGCCAACACCAGGCTGAGCGCCTGCGATTTCACGTTCAGCACGTTGTTCGTATTGGCGATGAGGATGAAGCCGATCGCGGCCAGGAGTACGCCGCGCCGGCGCCGCGCGCTTTCGCCTATGGCGTAAAGAATCGAACCGAAAAGGATGACCATCACGATCAAGCCGAATTGGAAGATCATCATCACGATCGGGCTTTCGATCGCGGAATTGCGCAAGAAGACGCGGCTCAACATGTTGAGCTTTTCAATGTCGCTGCCGAACAGCAATTCGCCCAACGACAGGTACTGCAATACGCCAAAGATATCGATGCGCGTCATGGCGCTCTTGTCCATGAGCTTTTCTTGCAGGCGATAGGTAAGCGAATCTAGTGCGCCAGAGGCAAGAATGATGGGTGCGATCAACAGCACGGCGAAGACGCCGACCATAACCATGCCGGCTTGTTTGCCGCCGCGTCGTGCTTCCCGACGCATCAAATTGATAAAGGCAATCGCGAAGATCACGCAGCTGACCAAGGTCGCGGCGCGCGCGCCGCTGATGAATACGCCCACCAGAAAAAACATCATCGTGCCGATGGTGATGATGAACGGCCAGCGTAGGCTGGGAATGCACATCATCACTGTCGCGGTGATCAACCCGTTGTCGAGCGGGTGATCGAACAGTCCCGTCGGGCGGAAGGTCTCTTCCCGGTATCGGAAAGGCAGGACGCGATTGTGCGTAACCCACTCATAAGCCGAGATCAGCGTGTGCACCGCCAAGCCCGCCACGATGGCCGTGATGATGCGCGCGCGATCCTCCGGTTTGATGCGCGACATCAGCCATGCCGCGATCGCCCCGCAGAAGATGGAATCGACCAGATAGCCGATCGCATTCATCCGGCCTTGAACGATCGCGGAAAGTGCCGCGACGACAGCCGCCGCACACATCACAAGCAGCGGACCGTGCCGACGATAATCTATCAGCGTGGCGACGTTGGAGCGTACGATTTCCCAAGCTGCGGCCGTAAACAGCAGATAGGTGCCGGGGTGGATTTTGAACGCGATGAAACCGTTCGACGCCGTATATGGCACGAACATGTCCACTACCGCCGCAGGCAGGAAGACGCGCACGAACAAAGCCGCGCCGAAGAACAGCACGAACTCCGTTTCAAAGGGGCGGCTTTTGGTCCGCAAGGACGTTGCTCTCCACCGTGACGACGGGGCGCTGACCATAACGGCGCCGTCCGGTAGGCAATGCAACTAACAAGCCTGGTTAAGCAACATTTTTGACGGGCTTTTCCGGTTGTGATCCGGGCGCGCTGTTAGCGTTTGCGGCGCCTTGCTTCCAGCGTGCGCACCGCGCGATCACTGACATCGGAACGCCCGCTGGCCGCTCCGTCAAAAGCTGCGCGTCGGGGAACATTGCCCGCATGTCGGCTAGCCCCAGCGGGTTATAATAACGCAGCCGATCCATGGCGTCGGCAAAATCGTGCGATTTGGCTCCGGAGCCCAGCCTTGAGCGGCTCAGCATCCACGCCTGGAGCGGTTTTGGATACGCCGCGAAAAAGGGTGCGAGTGGGCTCGGAAAATGGGGGTCAACCGGTGAAAATTTGTTTGGCGTTTGAATGAAATAGGAGACGCTGCTCGCGCTAATTTTTCCCGCGAGCGCCGTTTGTTGCTCGCGGGAACTCAGATGCTCCAGGAAGCTGTTGGAAAAGATCAGATCAAAGGAGCGCAGGTACTCGATCGTGACGTCGTTAGCGTCCATGTCTCGATCGTCGATGAGGCCGGAATCGTCGCTGAAGCCTGCGGCGGTGGTGTCGTTCGCGTGGGTGTTGATCAAGGTCACGTGTAGGCCGTGCGCGGGGCTCAGCTCGAATGCGCGCCAGAATGGAACCGTGCCGCCAAGGTCAATGATGCGCAGCGGACGGGCTTGCGGAAGAAAGTCTTCAAAAAGTCGCCGCCGCCGCGCGCGCGTCCATTGCCGCAATTTACTGATCATCGCTGGGTCCCCGCCGGTGTAAAAATAGTATTAATCGTTGGTAATTTTCTCCAATCGCACGAATACTTGCGAGTTAACCAACCTACACTGAGCGCAGGATAAAGTTATCCACAAATCAATTTTTCAGTAACATTTGACGGTTGCCTCGTGCGGATGTGGCGGGTGAACCCTCGCCCGCATGAGACTTGCAGCCTTTGGCCCACCCCGGCATGAGCCGGGCAGGAAGTTCTTGGCTTGGCACGTTCTGCCCTCCGAAACCGGCGCTCTAAGGCGTACGGGCGATGAAGATCGCGATGCTGGCGGCCCGTGGCGGCGTCTGGGCGTGGCAAGCCGCGCTGGCGGATACGCTTGCCTCCAAGCACAGCGTCCGGCGCTTTTCGGCCCAGGCCGCGCGCCCGCCGGTTTTGATGCGCGCGCTGCTGGCGCTTGAGGCGCGTGTGTTCGGGCGCTCGAAGCTCGCGGCGATGTCCGTCTGGCAGGGGGAGCAGGCGCCGATCGATCCCACCGCGTTCGACTTGATCATCGATCTAACGGGCAGCGGCGCCTTGCCTGGAGCACTGATGCTTCACTACGATGGTCACGCCAAGGAGTCCTTTCTCTGGGGGCGCCTGCTTCGCAAGCAATTGCCCCTGATCGACGTGCGCAGGAGCGACGATGTGCTCGCTGCATCTTTCGTCGCGATCGAGGATCAAAGCGTGCTTACGCGCAGCCTCGGCTTTGCATTCGCGCGCGCGCGCACGCTAGTTGAGCGCGCCGTGGAGATCATCGCCGGGATGCGCGCACGCGCGCCTTTGCCTGAACCGTCCAACTTGCCGCCTGCGCCATACGGCGACGTCGCGCTTGCATCTTTCGCGCTCGCGCGCATTGGCTCTTCGTTCATGGCTCTATTGCGCAAGCGCGGGCACTGGATCGTGGCGCTGCGACGCGGCGCCGGCGATTTCACATATGCGCCGGCGCGCGCAGGCCATTTCCTCGCTGATCCGCTTCTGTTTGAACATCAAGGGCGCGCCTTTCTTTTTGTCGAGGATTTAGATTATGCGGACAACAAGGGTCGCATCACGGCTGCCGAACTGAACGACAGCGCGCCTCAATTCGAGATGGCGCTTGAGGAGCCGCACCACCTCTCATATCCGTTTGTCTTCTCTCAGGAAGACGATGTGTACCTGATGCCGGAATGCGTTGGCGCGCGAAAGCAGGTGATTTATCGCGCGATCGATTTCCCGTCGAAATGGACGCATCATAGCGACATCTTCGATGGCATGGCGACGTGCGACGCCACGATCGTGGAGCATGGTGGGCGGTTCTGGATGTTCTGCACGCAGCCCGCGCCAATTGGTTCGAGCTGGGATGAGCTTAGCATCTATCATAGCGAGAGTCCGTTAGGGCCCTGGCGGCCGCATGTGCTCAACCCTGTCAAGTCGGACGCGCGCGGTAGCAGGCCGGGTGGCCGCATGCGCGTGCACAATCGCCGCTTGTTCAGACCTGCTCAGGATTGCAGCGCGGGCTACGGCTCCAAGCTTGCCTGGTATGAGGTGACGGAGTTGACGCCCTCTACATTTGCCGAAGTGCGCATTGAGACGTGGTCGCCTGAAACATGCGGCGCGTTCACGGGGTTGCACACTTACGATCGGGCGGGCGATTGGGAAGTTATCGACCTCAAGATGGACCGGCCGCGCAAGGGTGCGGTTCGGCCCCGCTTCACGCCAAATCACAATTTGAAGGCGCCCGATGGCCCGTAAGGACACTCAACGCAAACCGCGTGGCAAACCGCGTGTTTTATGCGTCGTTCCGCGTGGCTTGGAAGGGCGCGGCGGCATCGAGCGTGCGTTTCGCTACATCGCAAACCATGATGACGCGCCAGCGGATTTTACCTTCCTGGCAACGCGTGGCGATGGTTCTCGGCTTGGCTCGCTGCTCATTTTCGCGAATGCGTTGATGCGATTCACTTGGATCGCGATGACACGGCAAGCGGATGTCGCGCACATCAACCTGTCGCTGCGCGCCAGCGCCTATCGCAAGGCCATGCTTTGGGGTGTCGCCAAGATATTTGGCCTGCCTGTGATTTTTCACTATCACGGCGGTGGTTTTGACGCGCGCGTGCATGAGAAAAAGCTCTGGATCGCCGTCACGAAATTCATATTGCGTCGCGCCGAAGGCGTGATCGCGCTGGGCGAGCGCTGGCGTCAGGTGTTTGTCGATGAGGTTGGCGTTCGCCCTGAGCGCGTCTTCGTGATCTACAACGCCGTGCCGGATTTCGTTCAGAGTCGCGATCTCACGCGGCCGGTTGATCGCCCGTTGACGATTTTTTTCGCCGGTGAGATCGGCGCGCGTAAGGGCGTGGATGTTCTCGTCGCCGCGTTGGCGCAGGTGCGTGAGAATATTGATTGGCGCTGCACGATTGCCGGTAATGGCGATGTGTCGCCGTTCCGCGAAACGCTTGAACGTGCCGGCATCGCCGCTCGCGTAACGTTTCCGGGCTGGTTGGGCATGGACGATATTCACGCGCATATGCTGAATGCGGATATTTTGACGCTGCCGTCGCGCAGCGAGGCGCTGCCTATTTCTTTGATCGAAGGTGCGGCTGCCGGCGCCGCGCTGGTTTGCACGGGCGTGGGCGCATCAGCGGAAATCGCGGAAAACAGCGTGAGCGGCTACGTTTTGGCGATCGAGCCTGAAGCGTTCGCGCGCGCGTTCACGGAATTGGCGCAAGATCGCGTCAAGCTCGCGGCCATGCAAAGCGCCGCGCGAGAGCGCTATCTTGATCGCTTCACGTTCGCGCGCATGCTGGAGCGCCTAAGCGCGGCTTACGCCGTAGTGCTGGACGCCAAGGCTGACGGCGCGGGCGCAGCTTCGCGACCAAGCGCGGTGGCGTAGGCGGCAAGGAGCTTCGGCTCCTGGTGCTCCCAGCACAGATCGTTCTCGAACCGTTTGCGGCCACGTGCGCCCATTTCGGCGGCGAGCTTCGGGTCGTCCAGCAATTGCTCGATCTTTTCGGCGAAGTCGCCGATGTCGCCTGCTTTCGCGTAGAGCGAAGCGTCTTGCGCGGAGAATCGCCCTTCGGTGCATTCGAATTGTACGATCGGCTTCGCCATCGCCATGTATTCCACGATCTTGTTCATCGTGGATTTGTCGTTGAGTTCGCTCGGGCGATCGGGATTGACGAGCACGGTCGAGCGACCGAGTAAATCCTTCAACTCATCATCCGAGACCCGCCCGGTGAAGCGCACGTATTCGGCAAGGTTCATGGCCGCAGCCTGTGCTTCCAGGTCCTTGCGCGCGCTGCCGTCGCCGATCAGCACAAAGTGAATATCGGTCCGCTTTTTCTCGAACACCAGCCTCGCCGCCGCCTCCAGCAGCAGATCGAGGCCTTCCTGCGCACCCATCACGCCGACATAACCGACAAGCTTTTCCGTCGATAACGCGTTCGCGGCCGGTGCGATCCAGGCTTTTCGGGGTCCGCTGCGCACCACAAAGACGCGTTCGGGCTTCATCTTGCCCCGCGCGACCGCCACGTGCTTGTAACTTTCGTTCGTGGCGATGGAGACGTTCGACATGGCGAACGTCATGCGTTCAAACGCGACCATCAGCCAGCGCAAGAAAGGTCGTGGCTTGTCATACTTGGAATCCAACAATTCTGGGCAGAGGTCGTGATGATCGAAGATAAAGCGCTTGCCGAATAGCTTGAACGGCGCCGCCACAAGGAACAGCAAGTCTGGCGGGTTGCAGGCGTGGATCACATCGATGCCGCGGGCGAAAGCGATGCGCAGCGACAGCGCGAAGCTGGAAATCAGCGCGACCGGATATTCAAAGAGATAGCCGGCGAACCCGGATGCTTCGATTGGCAAGCGATAACGATAGACGTAGATGCCGTCGATCCGCTCGAAGCCTTCGTCGTAGCCTTTTCCCGTGGGGCAAATGACGTTCACCTCGTAGCCGGCCGCGTGCAAAGTGCGCGCTTCCATCCATACGCGCCGATCGAACGGCACTGGCAGATTCTCAACCAGGATGACGACGCGCGCGAGCGGCTTAGGAGTGGGAGATTGGGTCATGATGAAAGCCGTGCGTAGAAACCGCGGCTGGCGGATGTGCCGAAAGCCGGGTGGGTGTGCGCCAATGTCGGAATGGTCCAGCTATCTTCGATGGCGTAGCCCAACGCGCCGAGCGTGCGCAGGAATTCGGCATGATCCCGTACCTGGTAGGGGACCTCCGCCATGCCGAATTCTTCCAGCGTGACAACGGTCGGTCCCTCGCGCGTCGCAACTTTATTCAGCAACACATGGCGTGGCAGTTTCGGCAAGCGTTGAAGCAGTGTCGCGAATGGGATGTCGATATATTGCAGCAGGCCGGAGCAGAGCAGTACATCCGTGGGCGGCGTCGACTCCAACTGGTCGTAGAAGGTGAGGCCGCTCAGGCCGTCGCGCTCGGCGCGCGCGCGCCCGGCGCGGGCGATCTCCGGCACGTCGTACACCGCCCATTCGAACGGCGTCGGCAGCTTGAGTTCATGCGCGAATGCGCGAAACTTTGTCCCCATGTGGCCGCCCGCGTCGACGAGCGATGTCACGCCGGGCGTGACGCGCGCGAGCCAGAACATGATGGGATAATCCCATAACGTGCGTTGGCACATCTTCTCAAACGAGACGTCAGCAATTTCAGCATGATCATAGCCGGCCAACGCGCCTGGCCGCACCGCCGCCATCGCTTCGGCGTAGCTCGCGAACGCGCCGCGAAAACTTGGGCCAGCGGCTTGTGGCGTAAGCCGCCGCCGGCCTGCCTCAAGAACACGCCGCAGCGCGCGATCTACGATATTGCCGGCCATCGCCACCACATCCTTAATCGCCGGACCGATGCAAAATTCGTACTGGCGCGGCAGTCCTGCTAACAGATTTCCACGAGAAATTCTAAGCATTGCGCTGGCGCATGGACTAAAGTTTGGCGTCTCCCTAGAGGCCCGATACGTGCATTAATCTTGGGCATGGGCGCCGCCGCAACGGCGCTAAGGTTAACGGAAAGTTTCACGGGTGGCGCTCCGCAAGTTTGCATTCAATGTGGCCGCGCTCAGCATGGCGCGCGCACTGCAGACGATCGCAAGCGTCGCGGCGATCCCGCTGCTCGCACGCCTGCTGGAACCCAGCGAGTTCGGCTTGCTCGCGCTGGCGATGCCGTTTGTGCTTTTCGGCATGGCGGTGGGCGATGCCGGGCTGGGACAATCGCTCGTTCGCGTGAAGCAAAGCGATACGCTGGTTTGGTCCAGCGCCTTTTGGTTGATCATTGGCATCTGCACCGGGTTGTCCGCTTTCGTCTTGGTGATGGCGTTGCCGGTGGCTTGGGCGTTCGAGCAGCCGGCTGTCGCCTCGGTGATCGCGGTGTTGGCTTCGGTCCCCTTGCTACAAGGTCTTACCACGTTACCAATCGCGGATTTGCAGCAGCGCGAGAAATTCAGAACGCTTGCCGCGGTCGAGGTTGCATCTTCGTTTGCTGCTTTACTTTCCGCCGTACTGCTCGCCCTGGGTGGCGCTGGCGTTTGGGCGCTGGTCAGCCAGGCGACGCTCTATTGGGTGGTGAAAGCCGCGATCCTGGCGCTTACAAGCCCATTCCGACCGGCTTTCAAATTCCAATGGTCGGCGCTGGAGGGGCATTTCACCTTCAGCCGTGATTCCGCGATCGGAAATCTGCTCAGCTTTTTCTCACGTCAAATCGATCCGTTGGTGATCGGCAAGCTATTGGGCGCCGCGCCGCTTGGTCTCTACACGATGGCCAATCGCATCGTGGTTCTGCCGCAGCAATTGCTCGCGGCGCCTGCGCAAAACGCGCTCTACGTGAAGATGGTGTCGTTACGCCACAATCGCGCGGCGTTGCGTGACATCGTGATGATCAGCTCGCTGGCGGTGGCGATTTTGGTGTTTCCACCGCTCTTGATCGCCGGCGCGGCCAGCAACGCTTTTTTTCACGCCTTCCTTTCGGCCAAGTGGGGCGACGGGGCGGTCATTTTCGCCGTGCTTGCGCCGGTCGCCGCGATCCAGAGCATCTCCACGCTGTGGGTGCCGATGTTGCTTGCGCTTGAGCAAACAACGCTGCGACTGCGCATCGGTATTGAACTCACCGTCTTGTGGCTTTTGGTGCTTCCTTTTGCAGCCATGCACAGTGTGCTCGCGGTCGCGATCGCTTATGCGGTCGTCTATTGCGGTTATTCTTTCACGCGGGCGTTTGCGGCGTATTTGTCGCCTATCGGCGTCAAAGTCCGCGAAATGGCGGCCGAACTCGCCGCGCCGATCTTTGTGTCGGTTGGCGCCGCCATCGCGCACATAGCGCTTGTGCACGCCTTCCAAATCGGAACGTGGGCGGAGGTGGCGTTGGCGCTCGCCGAAATGGCGGCGGCGATTGGGCTGCTCGTGGCGCTCTGCTGGCGGAGGTTGCGCGCGAACGTGGGCCAACTCAGGGCCTTGTTCGCGGGCGGCGCGACTCTTTCGGAAGAGGGGGCGCAGGGCGTTGCGGATTGACGTCTTCGTCTGGGCGCTCGATCCCGAGCAGCCGGCGCCCGAGGCAGCGCTTGCGACATTATCGCAGGCCGAACGTGCGCGCATGGCGCGCTTTGTATTCGACAAGGACCGTTTTCGCTACGGCCAATCCCATGCGCGCATGCGTGCGCTTCTTGCCGGTCGCCTCGGCGTTTCGCCTTCGGATGTTGCGTTAGCGGAAAGTGAGCATGGCAAGCCCTCAATCCCTGGCGGACCGCAGTTCAATTTGAGTCATTCGCACAATCTCGCCGCGCTCGCGATCGGCGAGAATGTTGAGCTTGGAATGGATATCGAATGGGTGCGGCCGGTCGAGCACGATGTTGCACGCCGCTTCTTCTCCGCGCCGGAATGTGCTGCGCTTGAAGGATTGCCGGAAGCCGAGCGCATGGCGGCGTTTCATCGCTGCTGGACGCGCAAGGAAGCCTACGTCAAGGCCGAAGGCTCGGGCCTCGCCATTCCTCTCAATGCCTTTGATGTGACGCTCGATCCTCACGATGTGCGTTTCACGCGAATGGATGGCGATGATCATCGCGCTTGGCAATTGCGCAGCTTCGTTCCCGCCCCAGGCTATCAGGGCGCCGTTGCATTGCGCACCGCCGCCGAGATCTCACTGGCGGTTGCGACCTCGTCATAGGGCGGATCTGACGCGCGGAGAAGCGCGCCGTCGCCGCCGCGCAAATACGCATCAAAGAACGCACCGATATAGGCCAACTTGATCGTGCGGGCGCGGCTGGGAGGCAGCATCAGCCATTTTCGGAAATTGTGAGGGGCGTCATACCGGTCGGAGAGCGCATCGTGTTGCGCGCCGCGGATGAGGAAAGCGAATGTGCCGGCATTCCGCGTGCGTTCGGCGTCCAGCGCCGCCATCCTATGCGTCACCTCGTATTCGAGCGCGCGGCTTGAGGACATGCGCCGTTGCGAGGGAGGGTCGAAATCCGCGAGCAGCGTCATATAGGGCGAGCGCGGGCCTTCCGCGCCAGCGCTGCCAAACGTGCTGCCGTCCAGATTGACCACCGCCGCGATGCGTTCATCCATCAGCGAAGCTTCAGCCGCGCTGGCGCCGCCGTGCGAGAAGCCAAGAAAGCCGACGCGATTGAAATCAACCTCAGCGGCCCATGACGGCGCGGTCGCTTCGGCGCAGGTCTGGAGTGCATCCAACGCCGCGAGCGCCTTAGCTGCTTCAAGCGCGACGCGCCGGTTGGTGATGCGTAGCGTCGTCGCCGCGGCGGTGGCATTGCTGAGATCAATGCTGCCATTGCGCGCCGCTTCGTCCTCGACCGACGCGTCAGCAAAAGGGGTGTCGTGCGAGATGTCGTCGATCGCAAGAACGACGTAACCCTGGCTCGCGAGATGGGCTGCGGCGCGCGAGTTGTCGTCGCGTGTTTGCCCCCAGCCCGGCGCATATAAAATCACATGCGCACGGCGTAAGGCTGGCGGCAGAGCTACACCAGTGAGCGCGTCATTGCATGATACGGCGTCGCTGGAGGAGAAGGCAGCGGAACTCGGCCGCCAAAGGTCGGCGGCGATCGGTGCGCGCACGCTATCGAGCACAATGCTTTGTCGCGACACCGCGTATGGCCCGCTTGCCAAAGGCGCGCCGCCAAGGTCGCGGATCGCGGCGCCAATGAGGGTGATGCCGCTCCAGGCCGGCGCGGCTGCAATTGCGGCAATGAGAGCAAGTACGCCAAAAAGTACTGGAAGTGCGCTGCGCGGCGCCCAGCGCACTGGCGTCAGCCACAGCAGAACGATCAACGTGATTGCGAGGGCAAAAACGCCGAGCGGCCAGTAGCGCGCCAGAAGGCGCAGAACATATCCGACCGTATCGATCATCTACTTACGCCCGCGCACATCTCCGAGGAAATCCTCAACGATGCTGGCGATCGCAGGCGCATTCGCCTCCGACAGAATAGATACGTGCGTCCCCGCCGCTTCGCGTACACTGACGCGGCCTTTTGCGCCGTCGCGCCAGCCGAGATTGTGATCGAACAAAGCGCCTTTTGGCATCTGCTCACTACGCAGAACCAGAAGCTGACCCTCGGTTTCCGGGATGGTGAAACTCGTGCGCGCTGTCACCAGGTGATGATGATACCAAGGCGCATCGAAAGCTTCCGCGCGCCTCGGCGCTTGGGCGATCATGCCCGTTTTGACGGCGAAATCGAGGAGCGCCGATGTGAACTTGAAACTCGACAGCCACTGAACGAATGTCATCTCGCCGCGCAGGAAACTCTGCCAACGTCGGCCATGCACGCCCAAGCGATCGTTGAGCGTAAGCATGAAACGGTGATGCCAGGGGAGTCCGCGCGTATAACCGGGCCGCCAGGCGTCATAAACGATCACGGCTTCAACCGTATCGCCCTTGGCGCGGAGTTGGTGCGCGATCTCGACAGCAAGTACGCCCGCCACGCACAGCCCCATCAGAATGTAGGGTCCCCTGGGATGCGCTTGCTTCAGGAGGTCGACGTAGCGGCTGGCGACTGCCTCGAACGGCTCCGCTCGAAGAGGCTCCGCCTTATTGGGGTGAAAGAGCTGCAGCGAGGTCAACGGCTGATCCCCGCCAAGTTGGCGCGCTAGGCCATAATAGAGGATCGGGTTGTCGATCGCGATAATCGGCGTTCTTGAGCCGCCCTTTTGCAGGCGCACGATGCGCCAGTCGTCGTCCGCCGCGCGCTGTACCTCGGTAGGCGCGGCGATCTGGCTGGCGAATTCGCCGAGGGCCGGCATCTTGAACAATGAGATCGGATCAAGTCGTACGCCAAACTCGGCGTGCACCTTCGCGATCATCTGCACCGCGAGCATCGAGTGCCCGCCTAGGTCGAAAAAGTGTGAGTTGGCGTCGATGGCCGGCGCTTTCAGCACTTCGCTCCATATCTTGCCTACGCGCGCGATAACGTCGACGCTTGCGCCGCCGTGTGCTTGCGGCGCCAGGAAGCGGCGCGGGGCTGGAAGCAGGCTCTCATCGATACTGCCGTCGGCGCGGCGCGGAATGGCGCGCAAAACACTGATCCCGGCGAGCTTTGGTTCGATATGATCCTGCTCCAGCACGGCGCGCAGCGCTTCGGGCAGAACCTCGAGCGCTTCGAGCTTGTTGGCCGCAGGTGCAACAAACGCGAACGCATCGGCGCCGCGCTTCAGGGCATGCGCGTCGCTAACGCTAGGCTGTGCTTTTAGTCGATCGACGACGGGGCTAAGGTCAACAACCGGTGCGCTGATATTAGCGGCTTCGCGGGCGGGTGCTTCCGGCAGTGCGGAGAGCTTGATGCTCGGATCGGCGACGACGCGCTCCAGCGTCTCGCGCCAATGCTGCAGCAGGCATTCCGCGGTGGCGGCGCTGTAGAGATCGGAATTGTATTCGATCGACATGCGCCAGCCGTCGTCGCGGCCGATCATCTGGAAGTTCAGGTCGTAGAAGGCGCCCGGCGACGGTGAAGGCACGCCTTTCAGCGTGAACTTGTCGTAGCTCGCATCTTCCAAGAAGGCGCGCTGCAGGATGACGTTGACGGCGATCAGCGGCGTGCGGCTCAGATCGCGCGCTGGGTTCAGCATCTCCACGAGCTTGTGGAACGGCATGCGCTGATTGTTGAGCGCGTCGCCCATCGTGCCGTTGGCGCGGCCGAGGAATTCACTGAACGTCGGATCGCCGGAGGCGTCCATGCGCAGCACGAGATTGTTGATGAAGACGCCGATCAGGTTTTCGAGATCGACATCTTCACGACCGGCCATTTGCGTGCCGATGGTGACGTCACTCTTGCCGACGAAGCGTGAGAGCGAGGCGCCAATAATGGCGCAGCCGAAATTGAAGAACGAGCAGCCGAAGCGCTTGGGCGTCTCTTGGAGAGCCTTGCCAACTTCGGTGGAGAGCTTGGTAGTGACGATGGCGCCATTGGTGGTGCGTCGCTCGCCGCGCGGCTGATCCGTTGGCACCTCGAAATAGGGCGCGCCGGTAAGCTGCTTTTTCCAATAATCGCGTTCGGCTTGGAAATCGCCGCTGTCGTAATACTCGCGGAGCCAGAGTGCGTAATCGCCGTACTGCAGTGGCAGCTCGGGCAGGTTGGGCGTCGTGGCGCGCAACAACGCATCGATGGTCGTGCCGATTTCGCGACCGAGCACGCGGATGGACCAGCCGTCGAACACGGATTGGTGCACGCAGATGAGCAGGAGCGCGCGGTCCTCTTCCATCTGCATCATTGTCGCGCGCAGAAGCGGCGGTGTGGCGAGATCGAAGGGCGCGACGGCTTCTTGCTTGCCGATCTCTCCGGCGCGGGCTTCGCGTTGGTCGAGCGGCAGATGTTGGAGATCAATCAGCGTGAGCTTGAAGTTCGCCTGCTCCATCGGCTCTTGCATCGGCACGCCGTCGACGCCGACGAAGCGCGTGCGCAACGATTCATGGCGCGCGATGATTTGGCGGAACGCCTGCTCGACGATCGCCGATGGCACGCGGCCCTTCAGCTCCCAACGCACGGCGACGTTCAGCGCGGGGTTCCCCGGCTGCATCTGGTTCAAGAACCAGCAACGCTCTTGCGCGGGGGTGCACGGAAGCAGCATGCGCCCGTCTGTGACGGGCGCTGCTTTTGGCTCTTGGTTGTCGTCGGCGATGTGGCTCATCGAGGTTTACGTCCGTTGACGGCGCGCGCCGCCGCGGAAGTCGCGCAGCGAAGGCCGGGTGGAAGCGGCTTCCTCACCGGAGGCCATGCGCTCGGCGAGTTCGGCCAGTTCCGCGACCGTCGGGTGACGCATCACGTGCTTGGCTTCAAGACCGATGCCTTGATCGATCATCCGCGCGGCGATGCGGAAGAGCGTCAGGCTGTCGGCTCCGAGAGAGAACATATTGTCGTGGACGGAGATCGCGGGGATCTGCAGCACGGCGATGCAAATGTCGGCGAGCTTTTGCTCCATCGCATTGCGCGGGGCGACGATGGTGCGTTCGGCGAGAGCTGCGGTGACGTCCGGCTCCGGCAGCGCCTTGCGGTCGAGCTTGCCGTTCGCGGTGAGCGGTAGTGTATCGAGCTTCATCCACATGGTCGGGACCATGTAGTCCGGCAATTGCGCAGCGAGCGTGTCGGTCAGTTGCTTGGCGTCGATGTCGGCGCCTTGGTTCAGCACGACATAGCCGACGAGGCGGGGCGTGTCGCCGCCGCGCAGCGCTACGGCTGCGGCGTTGACGCCCGGCGCCTTGCGCAGCGCGGACTCGATGTCTTCGAGCTCGATGCGGAAGCCGCGCAGCTTCACTTGGTGGTCGCTGCGGCCGAGCAATTGGATGTCGCCGTTCGCGAGGCGACGGCCAACGTCGCCCGTATTGTAGAGACGTTGCGGCGCGCGGCCCGGCAAAGTCACCGTGCGGAACGCGCCGGCCGTGAGGTCGTCACGCTTGAAATAGCCGAGCGCCAGGCCGTCGCCGCCAATATAGAGCTGACCCGTGACGCCGATCGGCGCGAGCTGGTCGTTGGCGTCGAGGATGAAGAGCTGGGTGTTGTCGATCGGTTCGCCGATCGTGATCGGCTTGCCATTTTCGACGCGGGCGCACGACGACCAGATCGTCGTTTCGGTCGGGCCGTACATATTCCAAAGTTCGGCGCCGGTCGCGGTGAGTGCGTCGGCCAGATCGCGGGGCAACGGTTCGCCGCCGCAGAGCATCTTCAAGCCAGCGCGCGGCTTGAAACCGGCTTCCATGAGCATGCGCCAGAGCGACGGCGTGGCTTGCACAATTGTCGCGTTCACATTGGTGATGAGATCAACCAAGCCGAACCCGCCGCGCACGACGTCGCGATCGGCGATGACAACGCGGCCGCCCTTGATCAGCGGCAGATAGAGTTCGAGGCCGGCGATGTCGAACGAGATCGTGGTCACGGCCACGAGCACGTCGGTCGATTCAAAGCCCGGCTTCTTCGCCATTGAGAGCAGGAAGTTCACGACCGCGCGGTGCGGCACGGCGACGCCTTTCGGCACGCCGGTCGAACCCGAGGTGAAGATCACATAGGCGGCGCGCTCCGGATCGCCGAGCGCGGGCTCGATGACGTTCTCGGATTCTTGTGCGATCGCGGCCGCGTCTTGATCGATGCGGATGATCTTCACGCCGGCGGGCGCGAAGGTGGCGGCGACGTCGTTGTTGCAGACGATGGCGGCGACGTCGGCGGCTTCCACGGTTTGGCGCAAGCGCGCGGCCGGGTGCGTGGAGTCGAGCGGCACATAGGTGTGGCCGGCCTTCATCACGGCGATCAACGTCGCCAGCATGTCGATCGAGCGATCGGTGGCGACGGCGATGCGTTGGCCAAGGCCAGGCGCCGTTTTGCGGAAGTGACGTGCGAGCTGGTTGGCGCGCTTGTCGAGCGTCGCGTAGCTGATGCTCTCCGTGCCGCAAACCGCGGCGATGGCGTCCGGCGTCTTCGCCGCCTGCGCGGCAATCAGATCATGGACAAACGCGTCTTTCGGGAAGCCGGCGCGCGTGTCGTTCAGCGAGTCGATCAGCCAATTCAATTCGCTCGGGCCGTGCATCGGCAGTTCGGCGACCTTCAGGCTCATGTCGGCGGCGAGCGCCGAAAGGATCGCG
Organism: Caulobacterales bacterium; assembly: GCA_017303355.1. Classification (GTDB taxonomy): domain Bacteria; phylum Pseudomonadota; class Alphaproteobacteria; order Caulobacterales; family Aquidulcibacteraceae; genus Vitreimonas. Next base: position 187,015 of record JAFLCU010000002.1, read on the forward strand.
CGATAATGGCCGACCCAGCGTTGGATCGTGGCGGCATCGAACACGTCGGTGTTGAAATCGCAATCGATGCGCAGGCCGTCGTCAGATTCCACGACGTTCCAGAAGATGTCGAAGTTCGAGAACGCCTTCGGGTTCGGCGCGATCGCGACCTTGAGGCCGCTGAATTCGACGCCATCGGCGATACGTTCGAGGTTGAACTGGATTTCGGTCAGCGGCAGGCGGTTCGGGTCGCGCTTGACGCCGAGCTTGCGCACGAGCGTGCCGAAGGTGAAGTCCTGGTGCTCATAGGCGTCCAGCACTTGCTTCTTGGCGTTTTGCAGATGCGTGGCGAACGGCGCTTGCGCGTCGAACGCGGCGCGAACGGGCAGGAAGTTCACGGCGTGGCCGACAAGGATTTTGCCGTCGAGCAGCGACTGACCCGCGGTCGGCACCGCGACGACAACGTCATTGGCGTTGGCCAAGCGGCCCATCATCACTTGCAGCGTGGCGAGCAGCGTCGCGAACAGGGTGCAGCCTTGCTTGGCGCCAGCCTTTTTCACGGCGCGATAGAGCGTTGCGTCGATGAAATCGGTGTGCGTGGCGCCGGCGAAGGTTTTCACCGCCGGGCGTTGGCAATCGTACGGCAGCTCAGGCAGAGCCGGGACGGTTTTGTATTGGTTGAGCCAATACGCCTCGATCTCTGCTTTCGTCGCGCCGCGCGCGACTTGGTCGGTCGCGTATTGCGCATAGGAGAGCGGCTTCGGCAGATCGGCCTTCGCGCCGGCGAGGCGCGCGCCATACGATTTGGAGAGCTCATCGACGATGATGTTGAGCGACCAGCCGTCGGCGACGATGTGATGGCCGGTGAAGACCAGCACATGCAATTGCGGGCTCAGTTTCAGCACGTGGCCGCGCATGACCGGGCCGTTGATCAAGTCGAACGGCGTCGCGGCGTCTTGCGCCATGAAGGCTTTCAGCGACGCCTCCGGGTCGGATTCGGCGCTGACGTCGATAACGGGTAGATCGATCACCGCGTCGGGCGAAATGATCATGCGATCGCCGGCGCGCGAGAAGCGGGCGCGCATCGCGTCGTGACGCAGCGAGACGTCCTTCATCGCATTGGCGAGCGCGTCGGTGCTCAGCGGGCCTTCGAAGCGCACGCTCAAGCTTTCGTTGAAGGCGCACGAGGCTTCGTCGCCCATTTGCGAGGCGAGCCAGACTTCGATCTGCGGCTCAGTGAGCGGCGACTCGCTCGGCGACGTGGTGGTCGCGACAGCGGCGGACGCAGCGACCGCGCCTTCCTTCGGCGCCAGGATACCAGCGCCTTGCAGCGCGTCGAGCGCTTGGCCGAACACGCGATAGACCTTTTCGAGATCTTCGTCCGTGTGCGTCGTCGTCAAGAAGCAGGGGAAGCCTTCCTGAATGTGGACGCCCAGGTGGCGCACATAGAGGTAGAACAAGCTGCCGAGACGATCTTCGCCAGCGAAATTGATGTTGAACCAGGACGAGAAGGTTTCCGCGCGCGTGGCGATGCCGCGACGGGCGAGATCGGCGTTAATGCGCTCCACGAGAGCGGCGCAACGTTCGGCGAGCTTGGTCTGCAAGCTCGGGCCTTGCTCTTCCATGTACGTCATCACCGCGTGGCAGGCGGCGAGCACGAGCGGGTGACGCACAAACGTGCCGGCGAAGAAGGTCGGCGCCACTTCCGGCACCGATTCATCGCCATAGCGCCATTGGCCGCCATCGAGCGCGTCCATGAAGCGCGGCGCCCCGGCGAGAATGCCGACCGGCATGCCGCCGCCGAGCACTTTGCCGTACGTCGCCATATCAGCGCGGACGCCGTAGAGCGCCTGCATGCCGCCTTGGTGCGTGCGGAAGCCAGTGACGACTTCGTCGAACACGAACGCCGTGCCCGATTGCTCGGTGATGATGCGCAGCTCCTTCAGGAATTCAGTCGGGCGAATTTCTGGGTGGCGGCTTTGCACCGGCTCGACGATGACGGCGGCAAGGTCGTTGGCATTAGCGCGAATCCAATCGAGCGATTCCGGCGCGCCATAATTCAGCACGACCATGTTGGCGACGGATTCTTGCGGCACGCCGATCGTGACGGGCAGCGCCTTCGGACCTTGGCGCTTGCCGCCCGGCTTCACCAGCACTTCGTCGAACTGGCCGTGATAATCGTTGTTGAAGACAACGATCTTGTTGCGGCCGGTCACGGTGCGCGCGAGGCGCATCGCCGCCATCACCGCTTCCGAACCCGTGTTGCAGAACGTCACGCGATCCATGCCGATCATATTCGCGATCTGCTTGGCGACGACGCCAGCGAGCGGCGCTTGCGGGCCGATGGCGAAGCCGGCTTTGGTTTGTTCAATCACGGCGTCTTGGACGAAGTCCGGCGCGTGGCCGAACATGGTCTGGCCAAAGCCGTTGACGAGGTCGATGTATTCGTTGCCATCAACGTCCCAGATGCGCGAGCCTTTTGAGCGCGGCGCGACGATCGGATAGACGGCTTCCTTCCACTCAGCGCGGAAGCCGTTGGCGGCGCGCGGGTCGGCGAGAGTTTCGCGGTTGGCGGCGGTGTAGCTCTTCGAGCCGGCCGTACGCGTATTGTATTGCTGCACGAAGGTTTCGATGAAATCGCGCTGCGCGTTCGTCACTTGCTGCGCTTGTGGGCGCGCGCCGCGCAGATATTGCTTGAAGCGTTGCGGCGTCGTGTCTTCGTCGTCCGCAGTTGCCGGCGTGGCGTCAGCTGCTGGCGGCTTCGCAACAGGCGTGGGCGCAGCTTTGGCTGCTGGCGCAGCAACAGGAGCAACCGGCGCGACCACAGGCGCCATCGGCATAGCGACAGCGCCGCCTTGCATCGCGGCGAGTTGTTGGGCGAACAGGTTTTGCATCGCCGCCATTTGCGCGGCGAACAAACCTTCCATGCCGCCAGCGATCGGCATTGGCTGCGCCATCATCGGCGCGGCCACCATTTGCATCGGCGCTTGCGCGACAGGCGCGGCGGCAGCGACCGGCGCGGCGGCGGGCGTGGCGTCCGCAGGCATCGTGGCATCGAGGAAGGCGACAAGCGCTTCGATCGTCGGAATGTCGTTCACGAGTTGGCGGAACGTGATCTTCACGCCGAACTTCGAGGCGAGCTGTTGCACGACCTGGCCGAGCAACAAACTGTCGAAGCCGAGTTCGAGGAAGCTCGCATTGGTATCCGCGCCCTCAAGCGACTCGCCTGAGAGGTCTTCTAGGATTTCCGTGATCGCGGCGCGGAGGTTGGCCAAACGCGCTTCAGAGGACGGCATAGACATGGGCACTGGTTCCGGGTTGGAAGCTTGAGGTGGGAGGTAGGTTGGTGGCGCCACGAGTGTTGGCACCGGGAAGGAAATCACCTGCGCTTGCGGCGCCTGGTGGGCGTGCTTGGGCGCTTCGATGAAATGGCGTTGACGTTGGAACGGATAGGTCGGCAGCGAGACGCGGCAGCCTTCGAGCGGACGACGCGCGTTCCAATCGATCGCGCCGCCCGCGGCCCACACGCGGCCGAAGGCTTCGGCCATCATGATGTCGTCGGCGCTCGCGCGCGTCGCTTCCGGCATGGAATTGATCAGCGCGGCCGCGCCGCCCTTGCCGAGAATTTGCGAGGCGAGTGTCGCCAGCGTGCGGCCGGGGCCGACTTCGATCAGAATCGGCTTTGCGTCTTTGCTGACAGCGGCGAGGCCATCGGCGAAGCGCACGGCTTCACGGCAATGGCGCGCCCAGTAATGCGGCTCGCGCGCTTCGTCCGGCTTGATCCAATCGCCGGTGAGGCTGGAGACGTACGGAATGCTTGGCGCGCTGAAGCGAATCTTCGCCGCTTCCTTGGCCAGCTCTTCCACCATCGGCGCCATCATGCGCGAGTGGAAGGCGTGCGAGGTGTGCAGGCGGCGATGCACGACGCCCGCTGCGTCGAGTGTCTTTTCCAACGCGTCGATGTCTTCGAATGTGCCGGAGACGACGCAGAGGTTTGGCGAATTGATCGCGGCGAGATCGAGCGTGTCGCCAAGATACGGGCGAATTTCCGCTTCGCTCAAACGCACCGAGAGCATCGCGCCGCCCGGCATGTCCTGCATCAAGCGGCCGCGTGCGGCGATCAGTGTAAGCGCGTCTTCGAATTGCATTACGTCTGACACGCAAGCGGCGACGAACTCGCCGACGCTGTGGCCGATCATGGCGGCGGGTTGCACGCCCCAGCTCATCCAGAGACGTGCGGTGGCGTACTCGATCAGGAAGAGTGCGGGTTGCGCGAGCAGGGTGGAGCGGATCGGATGCGGCGCGTCTTCCGACGGCGGCGCATCGTCGTAGAGGATTTTCAGGAGGTCGAGGCCGGAGAGACGCTGCAGCAGTGCGGCGCCCTTCTGCATAAGGTCGCGGAAGAGCGGCTCGCGCTCGTAGAGGTCGCGGCCCATGCCAGGGTATTGCGCGCCCTGGCCGGGGAACATGAAGATGATCGGCGCGCTGTCGGCGGCTGTGCTGATCGCGGTCGAGCCGCGCAGCTTGGCGATGGCGTCTTCGCGCGTGCGCGACACAACCACAGTCCGCTTCGGGAAAGCGCGACGACCTTCGATCAGCGTGAAGGCGGCGTCGTTGAGCGCGAGCGCGGGTGTGGCTTCCAGATGCGCGGCGAGCCGCTCTTTGGCTTGCGCCAACGCTTCGTCGCTGCGCGCCGAGAGCGGCAGGATGATCGGCGCATCGTCTTGCGCGGTTTCAGCGGCGATGACGCGCGGCGCTTCTTCGAGCACCAGGTGCACGTTAGTGCCGCCCATGCCGAACGAGCTCACACCGGCGCGGCGTGGCGTCGCGCCACGTGGCCAAGGCTTCAGCTTGTCGACGATGTAGAACGGGCTGTTGGCGAAATCGATGCGCGGGTTCGGCGCGGAATAATTCGCCATCGGCGGCATTTCGCCGTGGTGGAGGCCGAGTGTGGCTTTGATCAAGCCCGCGACGCCGGCGGCGGCGTCGAGGTGGCCGATGTTCGCTTTGATTGATCCCAAGCCGCAGAATTGGCGCGTCTCAGTGCCGAAGGCTTTGCGCAAGCCTTCGAACTCGATCGGATCGCCAAGCGGCGTCGCGGTGCCGTGGCACTCGACATAGGAAATGGATTCAGGATCGACGCCCGCGACGGCCTGCGCGGTGGCGATGACGGCGGCTTGGCCGTCGACACTGGGTGCGGTGAAGCCGACTTTGTCGGCGCCGTCATTGTTGACGGCCGCCGCGCGGATCACCGCGTAGATCTGGTTGCCGTCGCGCAGCGCGTCTTCGAGGCGCTTCAACAGCACAACGCCGGCGCCCATGCCGAACACGGTGCCCGCGCCGTTGGCGTCGAACGGACGGCAGATGCCGTCGGGCGCCACGATGCCTTCTTCTTGGAAGAGATAGCCGCGCTTGATCGGGAACGAGATCGAGACGCCGCCGGCGAGCGCCATGTCCGATTGATAGAGCTGCAGGCTTTGGCACGCTTGCACCACCGCGAGCAGCGAGGTGGAGCAGGCGCTTTGGATGTTGATCGCCGGGCCGCGCAAATTGAGCTTGTAGGCGACGCGCGTGGCGAAAAAATCCTGCAGACCGCCAGTCCAGGTCGAGAAATCGGCGACCTGATAATTGCTAGCCGCGCGCTCCATCGCGGCGCGGTCTGTCATGACGTGCGTGGCCATGTAAGTCGAGAAAGCGGCGCCCGCGAATACGCCTATGGCGCCGTCATAGCGCGATGGGTCCACACCGCCGTCTTCGAGCGCTTCCCACGCGCATTCGAGGAAGACACGGTGTTGCGGATCGATCGAGGCGGCTTCGCGCGCGAGCATGCCGAAGAAGCCGGCGTCGAATTTGTCGACCTCTTCGAGGATCGGCCGCGCCTTTACGAAATTGGGATCGTTGCGCACTTCAGGCGGGTGTGCGTCTTCAAGCTCATCGTCGCTGAAGCGTGTGACGGAGCACACGCCGTTGCGGATGTTGTCCCAAAACTGGCCGAGGTTCGCAGCGCCCGGGAAACGACCGGAGATGCCGACGATAGCGATCGCGTCCGATGCGAGTGCGTCGGGTGCGTTTTCGTCCGCCATAGCGCCGTTCTTGGCCACTAGCCCCTGCCTTTCTTGGCGTCTCGCAGACGCGCCAACGCCTCCGCTTGGCGTTTCGCACGGTCCTTAACTGCAAGAGCCGCGCCGTCCGGTTCGCCTTTAGGTTTGCGTAACCTTTGCGCCAGATCGCGGATCTTGGGCGTCTCGAACAGCGCCACTAATGAGATCTCGGGGCTGAGTTTTTCCTGAATTTTCGCGTGCACACGGATCAAAAGAAGGGAGGTGCCGCCTAGGTCGAAGAAATTATCGTCTAGGCCCACGGCGCCGACGCCCAAAACTTCACGCCAAATTTCCGCGAGTGTGCGTTCGGTGTCGTCGTTGGTTTCCAATGGCTTAAAATCGAGGCGCGGCGCGGGCAGCGCTTTACGATCTAGTTTACCTGCCGGCGTGAGCGGGAAGGTCTCCATCACTACAACGTCGGAAGGGATCAGGTGCGCCGGTGCATGCGTTTTTAAGCGTTCGATAACGGCCGCGCCAAAGGCGGGCGGCGCGGGTTGCTCGACTGGCTTGAGATAAGCGGCCAGACGTTTAATGCCGGGCGTGTCCTCGCGCAGGATCGCCGCGGCGTCCGCCACTTCATCATCCATACGCAGCAGCGCTTCGATTTCATCGAGTTCGACGCGTTTACCGTTCAGCTTCACTTGCCGGTCATTGCGGCCGACGAATTCGATCAATCCATCTGGGCGGCGGCGTACAATGTCGCCCGTGCGATAGAGACGCTCGCCGGTTTGTGGATGTCGCACAAATTTCTGCGCTGTAAGTTCGGGCTGGTTGTGATAGCCGAGGGCGAGGCCGTCGCCGCCGGTGCAGAGCTCGCCCGTTTCGCCGTCAGCGACTTCGCGCAGCGCCTCGTCCATGACGTACACGGTGCAATGATCGACCGCTTCGCCGATCGGCACGGAGCCTTCGCTCCAGCCTGTCGGCGGCAGCACAAAACAGGTTGTAATAACGCTATTTTCGGTGGGGCCGTAGGCATTGACCACCATCGTGTTCGGCATGGCGCGCGCGGCTTTGTCCGCATGCTGAACGGAGAACACGTCGCCACCGATAAACATACCGCGCAGACTCGCGAGCGCGGAAGGATTGTGCTCCACCATGTAGTGGAAGATGCCGGTGCTGAAGACTGTCCAATTCGCCTTCGTACGCTTAACCGCTTCAATGATGCGATCGAGCGATGGTGTCGCGTCCGGCAAGATCGCCAAAGTGCCACCGTTTGCGAGCGCGCCCCAAATCTCCAATTGGCTCGGGTCGAACGAGAGCGCCACCATGTGCAGCACGACGTCGCCAGGGCCCGAAATGCCAACGAATTTGTTGCGCCACGTGCTGCGCACGACGCCGCGATGCGGAACGATGACGCCCTTGGGCTGACCGGTGGAGCCTGACGTGTACATGAGATAGGCGGGGTCTTCGGGTGCGCCTTCATGCGCCACGATCTGCGCGTCGCCTGCCTCGTATTTGAGCAGAATCGTGTTCGCCGCAGGGAATCCCAGCTGCAGGAAATCGAGTGCGTCAGCCTGCGCGAAGAGTGCTTTCGGCGTGGCGTCGGTTAACATGAAGGCTAGGCGCTCGCGCGGGTAGGCGGGGTCAAGCGGCGTAAAGGCCGCGCCGACCTTCAGGGTCGCGATCATGGCCGCGACCGCTTCGATCGAGCGCAAGGTGAGGAGCGCGACAATGTCGCCAGGCCCCACGCCAATCATCTGAAGCTTGGCGGCGAGCCTGTTCGAATAGGCGTCAAGTTCCGCATAGCTTAAGGTGCGGCCTTCTTGCTCGACCGCGATGGCGTGGGGAGTGGCGCGCACATTGTCCTTAAACAGCGCGATGATGGTGCTGTTGCGGGGGTAGGCGTGCGCGGCGCTGAACGCGGGCGTTTCGGCAAGGCTCATAGCGTGCGCTCATTCTTAGCGACGGCGCCGGAAGCACGGCGGGCGGTTCCTCCGCGAGCGCGCGCTTCCAGGCGTGAAAAGGGGTGGATTTCCCTGGCGTTACCTATCCGCTTAGGCGTGTGCATTGCAACATTACTCGCGCTTGAGGGGACAAAATCGGCGCCGAAAATTCGCGTGGCCCGGCCACTGTATTTTCCATGCAACTCTTGGGCACATTCCGGCCAACCCAGTCCCCCCGTTTGCGGCCAAGTTGTCCCGTGGCGAGACAATTTTGCGAATGCTTGGCGATCCTAAGCTGAAGGCGCGATGAGCGCGGCTTTCGGTTCACGTTGGCGACGATCTTGCATCCTCGGGCGCAACGTTTGGGCTGTCCCAGCTATGCGAACAAAAGGCCTTGCCCTCTGCGGCGCGCTCGTCTCTGGAGTGCGCGGGGCGTGGCGCGTGCGGAGTTTCCATGAAGGTCGCGATCATCGGCATTGGTTATGTGGGGGCGGTGACGGCCGCGTGCCTGGCGCGTGATGGTCACGACGTCATTGCCGTTGACGTAAACCCGACGAAAGTCGCCGCCATTCAAAATGGCCAGGCCCCCATCATCGAACCCGGCTTGCCGGAACTGACCGCAAAGGTCGTCGCTGAAGGCCGTTTGCGCGCTACTAACGATGTCGCCCTCGCGATTGCCGAAGCCGATATGTGCTTAATTTGCGTCGGCACGCCGTCTAATAATGTCGGTGGCTTGGAGCTGACCTACGTATTGCGCGTGGCCGCCGAGATCGGCGCGGCTCTGAAAAAGCGCGCTGGCTTCCACTCCGTGGTGGTGCGTTCGACCATCCTGCCGGGCACGATGGATTCAACCGTCATTCCCGCGCTCGAAGCCGCCTCCGGCAAGAAGGCGGGCAAAGGGTTCGGGATCGGCTATTATCCCGAGTTCCTGCGCGAAGGAACCGCGATCAAGGATTACGACGATCCAGGCCTTATTGTGTTTGGCGCGCGTGACGACGCCACGTTCGAGCATCTTTCAAGTCTGCAGGAAAGCACCAGCCATCGCGTTCAGCGCGTCGAAATTCGTACGGCCGAGGGCGTCAAATATTTCTGCAATGCCTGGCACGCGCTGAAGATCAGCTTCGCCAACGAGGTCGGCAATATCTGCAAAGCGCATGGCATCGACGGCCCGGAGGTAATGGAAGCGCTCGTTTCCGATACGCGCCTTAATGTCTCGAAGGCCTATCTGCGCCCCGGCTTCGCCTATGGCGGCTCGTGCTTGCCGAAGGATCTCCGCGCGCTACGACAATCCGCACGCCAGCTGAATGTACCGACGCCCGTCCTTGATGGAACCGGCGCGGCCAACGAGGTCCAGATCGACCAAGCCTTTCAGCTTGTCACGCGCATCAAGAACGTGAACCGCCGTGTCAGCTTCTTGGGCGTGAGCTTCAAGCCTGACACCGACGATCTGCGCGAAAGCCCGCTTGTGCTGTTGGCGGAGCGTCTGCTCGGCAAGGGCTACGACATCTCAATTTACGACGCCAACGTCCGGATGTCGCGACTGACCGGCGCGAACCTCGCCTACGTGCTCGACCTGTTGCCGCACATCTCGCGCATGTTGCGTGAAGATATCGAGCAAGTGCTGGCGTTCTCCGATGTCGTCATCGTCGGCCACGCCAAGCTGCTGCGCGATATCGATCCGGCGAAGCTTGCGGGAAAGACCATCATCGATCTCGCCGGCCTGCCGAAGGAATGGCGCGCGCGGCAAGAATATTACGGCATTTGCTGGTAATCGCGTTATGCTAGGCGCATGCGGAAATCTGCGCCCATTTTCAATCTTACGCGGCGAAGCCTAACGCTCGGTGCGCTGGGCTTTGGCGCAAGCGCGTGCGACGCGTCTTCGGCGCCGCGCGGAGCGCCGCGTGCGCTGCGACAAACGCCGCTCGATCTTCGGCGCGGTATTGGCGTGCATCACATGCTCAATTGGGCCGAGATGCGCGATCGCGACTATGTTTGGCCGCCATTCGCGGCCGCTGATTCACAAGTTAGCGCAGAGGAAATGGCCAATCTGCGCGCGCATGGGTTCGATTTCGTGCGCCTCACGATTGGTCCAGATATTTTTATGGCCAGTCATGGCCGCCGCTCGCGCGATCTAGCGTCGATCCTCATCGACCGCGTTTCGCGTTTTCGCGAGGCGGGACTCAATGTCGTCGTCGATTTGCATCCTACGTCGCGTCACCCCGCCTACACGGGCGAGCGTCTGTGGGACGGCGCGGGCGCCTTGGTTTTTCGCCGGTATGTGGAGATCGTCGCCGAAATCTCGCGCACCTTGCGCCGTTTTGAGGAGGGCGTGGCGCTTGAGCTGATGAACGAGCCGCAAGCCTATGGATTGGGCGCGACGCCACGCTGGCGAGCTATGACGCAACGCATGATCAACGCATCGCGTCGCGAGGCGCCGCGTTTGCCGTTGGTTGTTTCCGGCGCCTACGCCAGCGCGCACGAGGGTCTCCTCGAACTCGCGCCGTTTGACGCGGATCGGCTAATCTACACTTTCCATCATTACGGGCCGCTGGCTTTCACGCATCAATCGGTGATCGATTCAGTGCGTTATGTGAGCAGCTTACCGTGGCCGGCGAGCCGAGGTGATCTTGAGGCAGCGCTGGCGCAAGCGACTGGCCGCATCAACGCTGATCGGCGTCTATCCGACACACAACGCCGCGAAGCCGTCGCCGCCACGCGCGAAGCGCTGGGCTTGTATTTCGAGCGCGATGTAGATGAGCAGACGATCAATGCTGGGTTTGATGCGGTTGGCCTATGGGCCGATCGCAACGGTATCGCGCGTGGCGCGGTGCTGCTGGGGGAGTTTGGCGTGGTGCGCACGCATCGCCAGTATCGCGGCGCCGCGGATGATGATCGCGCGCGTTGGCTGCAAATCATCCGCATGGCGGCGGAACGCAATGGCTTTGCCTGGTCAGTGTGGGTATATCGCGGCGACGGCGGCATGGCGCTCGCTGACGAAGATGACGTGCTGAATCTTGACGCAACATCGCTGCGCGCGCTGGGGCTTGCGGCTAGGCGAAGCTAATCGTCGTTTTCAGCAATATGCCGGCTTTCCGCGCGTTTCCCGAAGCCGCAAGACGTTGCGTTTCCGCCAGGCGTCCAAAGCCCGTGGAAATTTCGCAAAACACCAGCTCGATCTTTTCGGCGCCATGCATCCGCATACTTATTCGAGCGCCCGATGGCGTTACGGCATCGACGCCATCCGGCGTAGTGGTCAGATTCGCGCTGGGATGAAACGTGAAGCCCGCGCTCCAAGGCGTTGGCGCGGTCAGCGCGCCTTCCAGTGCGTCGGCAATCTCGATCGTGTCGCCAATTTGCACGCTGCGCACATGCTTCACACCAAACGCGCTGACGTAGCCATCGTGCTCGCCCACCCAATTGCCACGCAGTTGCGCTCTGGCGTGATTGGACCAATTGAATGGACCTGCGATCTGGCTCTGATCGCGTTGGTCTAGGCAGAGCGTATTGTGCGCCTCCGTGCCGCGAAACCGATCGCGCGCACCGTTGTGTGTATGATAGAGATAGGTGCCGGCGTCGATCAGCACCGGCTCCGCACCAATGTGCAACCACAGCGCCAGCGCGTCCGCGTGTCCGTGCGCGGCGATGGAGAGAAAGCCCAGCGGCGCATGATCGAACGCAAGCAGGCGCACGCCCTGCGCGCTCGCCTGCCGCGAAACGCTGTAGCCGCCGGATGCAAAGATGCGTTCGCCCAGCAATTCTGGAGCGTGAGGCGCAAACTCCCCGGCAAAAGCGTCGATCAACGTCGAGGGCTGCGCGGGTGGGGCGATGTCGTTGTCCCGCATCCAGCGTGCGGCTGTCGCACAGATGGCGGCGGGATAGAGATAGTCGTGCGTTGGTCCGAGCGCGACAACCCTGCCTTCATCGTCATCACCGATCGCGGGGGTGCGCCCCGCCGCATCCATCATCCACCGCAGATGAAGTGCGGCTGTGCGCAAGCGCCCCACATACGGATCGGAAAAGGGCTCGCCCGCCTCCGCCGCGCACATCGCGGCGATTAAAAACCACTCCAGCGAGTAAGCGGAGTAGGTGGGAGATTGTTCGGCGCCGACGCCGTCGTCGTGAAATTGCTTGAGCACTTCACGCTCCAGCGCGCGTGCCTCGCGCCGTCGCGCCTTCGCTGCGTGCGGCAGACCCGGTGCGCAAAGATAGGCGAGATAGAGTGCGGCCAGCTCGGCGACGCGGTGATTGTTGGCGGATGAGAAAAGCGAAGGATATCGCGCCAGCATCCAAACATGCGCGCCGATGAATTGCTTGAGGCGGGCTTGGAGCGGTTCCGACGAAAGGTCGCCCAGCGCGCTGTTGACGAACAAGGCCACAACGAGGCGCGTCGCGAATTCAATGCCGTTGGTCCAATTGACGCCTTCATAGGGCGGATTGGCGCTCATCCAGCCTTCGAACACGTCGGCGATATCGCGTGCGAGTGCTGCGTCATTGTCTCGGCGCGCCGCGACCGCAAGCGGCATCAGGAATTGCAGACGGTTGAGTTCCCAAACAAATTTTACATCGCCGAAGCCGCTGGCGTTGCGGTAGGCGCCCTTCGAGGCGGCGGCGCCGCGGCCTGGCCAATGCTGCCCGGATGCGGGATCCAGCGTCCACATTTCGCCGCGCCACCAATCAGCTCGATCTGGTTTGGGCCAGCGCGCCGAAAGCAGGTCGACCTCGCCCGCGAGAATGGCGCGCGCGTGCTGCTCGACAGTCGGCGTCAGCGCACCGACCGCGCGCGTGATGCTGAAGCCCGGGAGTGGGCTCACGCTCCCGCTGCAGCAAAAATTCGCCCAAGACCAAGTTCGACGCGCGTCCGTGAATTGCTTCGCTCGCTCGATTACGCGATGCGCGAGTTCAGGTGCGGACATGTTCGCTAAGCGCCGCGCGTACCACTCGAGACGTCCGGCTTTTGAATTTGTATGCGCGCTCACGTGGAGGGCTTCCAATCGTGGATGACGAACGGCGTCTTTCCTGCCGTGCTTTTACGGAACGCGTCAACGTAAGCGACTTCGAGTTTCACGGACGGGCCAATTTTTTGACGCGCGGCGCTCATGATCTGATCGCGCAATGTGTCGCTGTGATCGTGTTCAGATCGCACATTTATGAGGACTTCGCCGGGGCCGGTCTGCACAATTTGCAAGCCTTCGATCTGATCAAACGGTCGTGGAATGTGATTGAGCCCGAGGAAAACTTCGCCGGCCGGGCCGTACACCACATCGCTTGCGCGCCCACTCACGCCTTGGAATGAGGCCTCCCCGCGCGCAATTGCGCCAAGATCGTCGTTCGCGCCCAGAACGATCTGATCGCCGGTGCGATAGCGCAACAGGAATTGCGCGCGATTGTGGAAGCACGTGCCGATAATCTCTGGCGCACCCGTTTCCGTGCGCTGCAGCTCGACGCGTCCGTACCCGGGATGGAAATAGTATTCGCCCGGCGCCTCGGACCATGCGAACGCCACGCGCTCCGCTTGGCCATAATAGTCGATGATGCGCGCATCGAAGGCGTTCGCGATCTTAGCGCGTGCTTGCGCCGGCAATTCCTCGGAGGACGTTAGCACAAGCTTGAAACGCAGTTTGCGGTTTGCGCGCGCCGCATGTGTCGCGAGCGCGGTCGCCATCGACGGGTAAGCGTAAAGCACGTCTGGCGCGAATGCATCGAGCATGTCCGCGTAGGCCGGGAAGGTCTCATTATCGAGGTGATGGGCGGACAAGGTCGCGATGCGACGATCGGCGCTCATCTTCCAATAGGGCGGCGCGCGATCCGCCGGCGGCTTGATCGTATCCGCGCGCAGAACCGCCACCTTGGCTTGCGCGAAATTGATGTCCGCTCTCGCGACCAACCAATCGATGATCGCTTGCTCGAACATCACCAGCGAAATGGAGCGCGCGACCTCCAGCGATGCGCCGGACGTGCCGCTTGTGCGGCCCGTCGACACCGGCAGCAACGTCTTGGCGCGCCAACGCGCGGGAGCCTCGCGAACTTCCGTCTTGGTCAGCAAGGGCGCAGCATCCAAGCTTGCCAAGCTGACATAAGCGGGGGCGCCGCGTGCAGCTTGGATTAGCGCTGCCTCAAGACGGGCGATCTCATTCGCACGCGCAATAGCGTCGGCGCCGTCGAAGCGCCGCAGGAAAGCGCGCGCCGATGGATAATAGGGCGGCGCACGACGCATCAGCTGTTGCAGCGGTGAGAATTTCTTCAGCTGAGCCAGCATCTCGATCTCAGTGGTAGGGGCGCGTGAAGGGCGAGCGGCCCGTCTGGCGCGCTGCTTCCATGCGCGCCGCGGATTCCGCCTGCTGGGCCAGCATCACGCTGAACATTTCTTCTTGCCCAAGGAAGGATACGCAATTCATCAGGTTTTCCGGAAGTACATGCACGCGCGTGAGTGCAAGCACGCGCTCATCGGTCGCGCCGTGAACCAGGCCAAGCTCCGCGCCCAAACGCAAGCGCGCGCAATAGGTCGAAAGCGGCGCGAGTTCGACGGCGTCCCAGCTGCGCTCTAAACAGGTGGTTGCATCGCATAGCGCATTGGGCATGCCGCTGGCGGAGAATTGCGCCAAACGCGCCCAAGCCGGCGCTTGTAACGGCGAGCGGAAGACGCTGCGTTGCCCGGCATTGATGCTGCGTTCGGCGAAATCGCTGTCAGGCACTTGTGACGCCAGCACGCCATAGCTCCAGGAAAGCACTTCCTGCGCGCCGGCGTGCCACTCACGCGGTTGCGCCCAGCTGGCTTCGACGGCCTCCGCCGCTTCCATTAAGCCCGAGGCGCGCGCGTCAGCGTTGGGCGTGGCCAAAGCCGTTTGCGCCGCGCGGATGCCGGTGGCTGTGGCGCGCGCCGCCTCAAAAACCATGGCCGCGCTGATAGTCATCGCCGTCGCCGCCACGCAGAGCAGCGCGCGCAAAACGATCACGAAATCACGTTTGGAGAGGAGGTCGGGGGCGGCGCGGGATTGCGTCCGGGCCTTGTCGCGCGCGGGGCGTGCGTTCATCGGCGATCTCCGCCAAGCGTTACGAAATTACCAAGCGAATTCAGCCGCGTGCGTAATGGAACCGTAACCACGTTTTTCGCGTTATCTGCGATTATACTGCACCAGGGCGTTAACGTTTCACGCGAATTATGTAGCCTGAAATTTGTGCGCATGAATCGAGTCCAAACAGAGTTGGCCCAGCCCGGGGAAGCCGTGACGCCAGTCATGACTGCGCCTCCGACGTCGTCGGTGCAGGCGCCGTCGCCATCGCGGAAGTGGCCAATCTATTTGTCACTGAGCGTCGCAATTCTGGTCAGCTTGGCCATGTGGGCTGGCATCGTCTCGCTTGTCTTGCTCATCGTATAATCGGCTACAATTTCCTCCCTTACCGACACACTTGCTTTTTCGCGTCCCGAGAATGCGCCCAAGCAGAACATCAGGAGCGCGGCGATCGCCGGCACCTGCAGGCCAAAATCCACGTAGCCATGCAGGAACGCGAGGATGCAGCCGGCGAGGGCGGCCGCGGCCCATTCCGCGCCCGATTGTTTGGTGATCGCCGCCCAGCCGGCGCGCGCCAATGGCGGGGCGAGCATCAATGCAAACAGCACAAGGCCGATCACGCCGACCTCTTCGAGCGCTTGCACATAGATGTTGTGCACAGCGCCGACATAGCCGGCGTCACGCCATGTCTCGGTCGTGAGATAGTGCGCGTTCAATTCGTGGAAGGTGTTGAGGCCGTGGCCCAGCCATGGCCGCTCCATGAAGATGGCCCAGTGCATGTCAAGCAGAGTTTGGCGGATGCCGGCATCGAGAGTGATGCTCAACATGCGGCCCATAACGATCTGGCCACCGAAGATCGCGAGCACGCCGACAATAAGCGCAATGCTGATCAACACATCCGAGCGTGGCCCGCCGCGATTGGCGGCCCGCCACGGCGCCCATACGAGCGCCGTGAAAATCATCAACGCCGCGCCGGTTGCGACGATGCCTGCGCGTGAGCCGGTCAGCAGCAGGCAACCCAGCAGGATCGCGAGAACCGACATCGTGATCGGCGCTAGGAAGACGGGCGTCATCATGCGCAGGCGCGAAGGGATTTGCTTCAGTGCGCCAGGGTTTGGGCGTCGCACAATGCGCAACAGCCGCGCCGCGATCATCAACGACAAAATACCCAAGAGGGTCGCCGCGGCGTTGGCGCTGCCGAGGCGCGCATCAAGACGATGCTGCTGGACCGCTGAATCCGCCCACAGCCAATAAAGCGAAACCAGCGCCAAGGCGCCGGCAAAGCCGATCAGTAGTGTGGATACCGCGCGACGGTCATCGCGCTCGCGAACGGTGAGCGCGCCAATCGCGAAAGCAGCCAGCGGTCCGAAAAATCCGATCAGCCCTTCGATGCTGCGATAGGGTGAGATCGAGATTGCGCCGTGCTGCGCGCCGAACTCGGCCCATACAGGGTGCCAGAGCATGCGAATGAAGGCTGGCGTCGTTTCGGACACACCGATCCAGGCGCTTGCAAGCACGTAGATCGTAAAGGTCATCGCCGCGAGCAATGAGAGCCAGTGCTGCCGCGACGCCGCAAGAACCGCTTTTGCTGGCGCCGTGGCGATCGCCAGCGCCAGAACACCGCAGAGCGAAGCCGCCAACAGCGCCGCGCCGGTCGCGGTTTGCGCACCACCCGTGCACATCGCCGCGAACACCAAGCCAAGCGTGGCCGCGGCTGCGGGACGTTTCAGGACAGTTTCAGGCGCGGCAATGCGCATTCTTCGCGTTCCTGACAGGCTCAATGGCCCCGGCTGAGCCATTGCTTATGCAAACCCACGGCCACAGCCGAGGCGCGCCCACTGTGATCGCATGGAGGCGTCTTTCGCGCATCAGGGGAAAGTTGTGCGGGATCGCAACGCCTGCGCGGGGATTTGCCGATGGCTTTGCTTTTGCTTGGAGGCAGGTCAAAACGGCGCCCGATCCGAGCGCGAGGAGTAGGACATGAAGTTCGTAGCGACCAGAAGGTTGTTTGCGGTCGGGCTGCTGGGCGGTATCGCGAGCGCCTGCGCCGGGACGATCCCGACCGGCGGCGACGACGGCATCCTGCTTCCGACGGAATATCGCCTGGGCGCGGGCGACCAATTGCGCATTACCGTGTTTGGCGAAGCCGATCTTACCGGCCAATACCTGATCAGCCCGCAAGGCCGGATCGCGTTTCCCCTGGTTGGCGATGTCGAGGCCAGCGGCAAAACTCTTAACGAATTGACTGTCGCCATCGGCGAGGCGCTGCAGCAAGGCTATATCCGGCAACCAAGCGTTGCGGTCGAAGTGCTGAATTATCGGCCGTTCTTCATTTTGGGCGAGGTGCGCACCCCCGGCACGTACCCCTTTTCCGCTAATTTGACCGTTCTGAACGCGGTCGCGACAGCTCAGGGCTTCACCTATCGCGCCGACCAGGGCCATGTTTTCATCAAGCATGCGAACGAAGACGCCGAACGTCGCTACCGGTTGACCACGACGACGCCGGTGCAACCCGGTGACACTATTCGGATCGGCGAGCGCTTTTTCTAAGCAAAGAGGCGAATTGGCTGGACGCTTCGCCCGGGCGATCCTAAGGGTTAAGAGCGCCTTAAAGGGTCGGGACAGATGCGCAGAATTGCGTTCATTGTAGTGATGGCTTTGGGCCTTGTCGGGTCGGGTTGGTTTGTTGCCCAACCTGCGGCGGAGCCGCCGAACGTTGGCGTCGCGCCAGCGTCGGTTGTTGCGCCGGCCCTGGCTGCGGCGCCGGCCGTCTCAGAGCCCGCGTCTCTCATCGTGCCGGTTGCGCTCGCGGGGGAGGACGCCGCCAGCGCGGAAGCCGCCGCTCCCTTGCAGGCTGCCACGCTCCAGCAAGCGCTGGGCGCCGAAGCATGCCCAAGCGAAACGGAAGCTCTTAATATCGTTTCTCGCGTGACCTCGACTTGGCAATTTGGCCAGGCGGCGCGCGCGATCGAACTGGTCTCCATTCCGCATCAAAACTGCGACAGCGTTCGGGCGGCGCTCGCGCGTTCGCGCGGTGCTGCGGAAACCACGAGCGGATGGTGGAGCGCGCCACGCCCGGACGATGACCGGGCCAGTGATGTCGCGGGCGACGGTTTTGCCGTTGGCGGCGACAGCGGTCCCGGCTATCGGGGCTGACATCAGGGGCTCAGGATCTCGTTAACCATAAGGGGAGGGGCCTAAGACCTGGAAAAGCAGCCGACGTGTCCGGACGCGGCTTTGAAAATTAACGGTTAATCTCGGAACGCGCCGCCCGTCTGCGGCGCTTTATCGTCATTGGCCGAATTCTTGCTTTCCGAGGCTGAGCCGGCCGACGAACGCAATCGCTGTGAGGGACGTCTCGCGGCCTCTTGGTGCAATTGATGAATCTAATCGCCATCCGACAGCCAGCGGACGAACTGGACACCGTCTCCCCCGAAACACCGGGTGGCGGCGCCGGCGAAGGCATGTCGATTATCAAATGGGTCGTCACCTTCCTGGTGCGGCGCTGGTTGTTGATCGCCGCCGTCGCGGCTGTTGTCGCCTCCGTTGGTTTCGTGGCGATGATGATGGAACGGCCGAAGTTCACTGCCACGTCGATCATCCTGATCAATCCGTCGCAAGATCGCACGCTGTCGCAAGATCAGCAGATCACCGGCGCTGAACTCATCCCGGCGTCCGCCATCGTTGAATCGCACATCGAAGTTTTGACCTCGCCCATGATGATGGCGCGCCTGGTCGACTCGCTGGGGCTCGCCACCAATCCAGAACTCAATGGCGGCGTTGAGCTGCCGTCCACACCGCCCGTCGAAGGCTCGCCGGAGGCGGCGCAATTCGCGCGTATGCGTCAGTCGATCATCAACGCGGTGGGCGGTGCGGTGAACGTGCGCCGCCGCGCGTCGAGCTACGCTGTGGAAATCAACGTCACGACGGAGAACCCCGAGCTCTCTGCGGCGATGGCGAACCGCCTTGTCGATCTGTACATGGATTATCAGGTCGAAGCACGTTTCCAAACGGCGGAGCGCGCCAATGCTTGGCTATCGACGCGCCTTGTCGAGCTGCGCGAGGACGTGCAGCGCAAGGAAGCCGAGACCGAGCGTTTCCGCGCCGAGTCCGGCCTGCTCTCGACGCAAGGCGTATTGTTCACCGAACAACAAACCTCCGAAATTCAGGGCAGCGTGCTGCAGGCGCGCGCCGATCTCGCGCAGCGTGAAGCGCAGTATCGCCAATTGCAGCAAGTGCTGCAAAGCGGCGGCAATGGCGACACGATCGCTGGCGTGCTGAACTCAGATGTCATCTCCACGCTGCGCGCCCGCGAAGCCGATATCGCGCGTCGCCAGGCGGATGCTGAATCACGCTACGGTGAGTTGCACCCGACGGTGCAGAATATTCGCGCCGAGCGTCAGGATATCCGCGATCAGATCAATGCCGAGGTCGCGCGCGTCGCCGCGAGCCTGCGCAATGAGGTCGAGATCGCGCGTGCGCGCGTCGACACGTTGCAAGGCAGCCTGGGTGCGGTGCGCGGCCAACTCGCGGGCAATTCGGAAGCGCTCGTGCGCTTGCGCGAACTTGAGCGTGAAGCCGCAGCCTCGCGGACGGTCTATGAATCGTTCCTGCAGCGCTTCCACGAGATCAGTGACCAAGGCAATCTGCGCACGTCCACCACGCAATTGGTGTCGGCGGCGACAGTGCCGACACGCAAAAGCTCGCCGGCGCTGCGCATGGCGCTGATCGTATCGATCGCCATTGGTTTGGCGCTTGGCCTGATCGCCGGCTTGATCGCCGAAGCGCTGGATGAAGGCTTCCGCACCGCCGACGAAGTTGAGCGCAAACTCAATGTGTCGGTGCTGTCGTCGGTGCCGAAGCTGCGCACGAAGGAACTCAAGGCGCTGCCGGAAAATCTCCGACATCCCGCGGGTTATTTGATCGAGCGCCAGATGTCGGCGTTCACCGAAAGCTTGCGCGTGGCGCGCACCTCGATCGTGTACGGCCAGGCGCACGGCAAGAACCAGATCGTGGCCGTCACCTCGGCGCTGCCGAACGAAGGCAAGACCACCGTTTCGCTCTGTTTGGCGCGCGCTTCGGCGCTGTCGCAACAGCGCGTGCTGATCATTGATTGCGATCTGCGTCGTCGTTCGCTGAAAGAGGTGCTGGGTTTCGAGCCGGAGATCGGCTTGCTGCAGGTTCTCGCTGGCGAAGCCGACTGGCGTCAGGCCATCTTCCTCGACGAAGCCAGCGGCATGCATGTGCTGCCGCTGCGCGAGTCTCGCTTCATTTCCGAAGATGTGTTCGGCTCGGGCGAGATGTCGAAACTGCTCGGCGATCTGCGTAACCATTATGATTTGATCTTGTTGGATTGCGCGCCGGTGCTCGCTGTCGCCGAGACACGCGTCATCGCTTCGCTTGCGGATTCCACCGTAATCGTCGCACGTTGGGAAAAGACGCCGGTGAAGGCGGTGCGCACCACGCTGCAGCAGCTGACATCCACGCGCGATAACGTGCTCGGCATTATCTTGAACAATGTCGATACGCGCGTGCCTGGATATTCCTATCATATGGGCTCGTATTACGAGGCTTGAGGCCGTGGGTGTGGCTGCAAAGCTGCTATCCACAAAATCCGTTGGCGCGACGCGCGTTCATGTGTGCGAGTTGTCGCGTGTAGAGTGTATGAGGGCGAATACGAAGCGATCCGGGACTAGTTTGCGGACTTACGAGACGCCCCTTTTCGAGGGGTTTTCGCAAAAGTCGGCTTGCATGGATCGGGTTTTTTCCGCTCTGTGTTTTTACCTTTCGACGCGTCTCAGAACAGAGGCGGTCGGGTTGGTGGGGAATGTTTTGATGCGTGACCAAGTCACCGCCGCGGGGGCCGGAATGGCGGCGCGCCAAGAGCGCGGCGCGGCGCGCTCGCGCACGACAGAAGCCGGCGTTCCCGCGCAGGAACAGACCGGCGCGGTCGTTATAGCGCCGGACCTTGACCAATGGCGCCTGGCGCAACTGCGTCGCGAAGGCGCGCCGGTTGGCGGCGCATTGAAGCGCGCGTTTGATGTGACGGCGGCTTCGGCTGCTATTTTGGTTTTGTCGCCGCTGCTCGCGAGCATTTGGGTTGCGATCGCGGTCGAACGCGCCGGCAAGGAAGACCCGGTGTTCCGTCAGGAGCGCGGTGGGTTCGGGGGTAAGCCGTTCGAAATCTACAAATTCCGCACGATGTTCTGCGCCGAGAGCGGTGCGACGGTGAAGCAAGTGCAGGCTGGCGATGATCGCATCACGCCGCTCGGCCGTTTCTTGCGCCGCGCCAGCTGGGACGAGCTGCCGCAATTGTTCAACGTGCTGAAGGGCGACATGTCGCTGATCGGCCCGCGCCCACACGCGACAGGTCATGATCGCGAGTTCGCCGCGATCGATCCGACATACCCGCAGCGTTTCGCCGCACGCCCCGGTATTACGGGGTTGGCGCAGGTTTCCGGCTGCCGTGGACCGACGGAAACGGATGACAAAGTGATCGCGCGCACGCAATTCGATGTTGAGTACACGCGCAATTGGTCGTTCTTCGGCGATGTGCGCATTGCGCTGCGCACATTGATGTTGTTCGTGAAGCGCGATCCCGGCGCGATGTAAAGCGTCGCCGGGCTGGCGTCCGGGACGTTTCGGGGATGATTTGGCGGCAACTCTTTGGTGGGCGCGAACGGCCCACGGCGCGCTTCACTGAAGGGCGCGTCGCCTTTGCCGTTGGCGATATTCATGGTCGCGCCGATCTGCTGGAAATCCTACTGCAAAAGCTTGAGCACGAGGTCGCCGAAGCGCCACGCACAGGGGGCGTCCCCCTGGTCGTGTTTCTCGGCGACTACGTGGATCGCGGGATCGCCAGCGCGGGCGTGATCGACCTCCTGCTGCAGCAGCGGCCTGCTGATTGCGAGCGCCGCTTCCTGCTAGGCAATCACGAGCAGGCGATGCTTGCTTTCCTGGATGCGCCCCTGGCAAATCGAGCTTGGTTGGCTTTTGGCGGGGTCGAAACGCTGGCGAGCTACGGCATTGATCCGCCCGCGCCGCGCTCCGCCGATGTCGATCTGGAGGCCGCCGCCGCCGAATTGCGCGCCAAACTGCCGCCAGCGCATCTCGAGTTTCTGCAATCGCTCGAACTGTACATCGAGGAGAGCGGGTATGCCTTCGTTCACGCGGGGGTCGACCCCGCCCGTTCGTTGGCGAAACAAAACTCGCAAGATTTGCTCTGGATTCGCGATCGCTTCTTGTCCAGCCGCCGCCGCTTTTCGCACCGCGTTGTCCACGGCCATACGCCAACGGCTTTACCGCACGCTGACGCCCGCCGGATCGGGGTCGATACCGGCGCCTACGCGACCGGCATTCTGACCGCCGCCCGGATCGAGGGCGATGAGGTCCGCTTCCTGAACGCCACCGCCGCCCGGTTCTGAGCCGGAGGGGCGCGGCGAGCGGCCCGCTTGTTCGTTCCTGCGGCGCGGTTTACACCCGCCCGTTACGAGCCAGCGAGGAGATTGTGGAAATGGCGGCAGGCGGCGACGCGCGCGGACATATGGAAATCCAGGACCAGCGCGACACCTTCCACGGATTTCTGATCGCCTCGATCTGGGGCAGCACCGTGACAGTGCAATTGATTGCGCTGCTCGTGCTGGCCTTTGCGATTGGCGCCGGCTGGTGGCCTGGCCTGTTCGCGCTGATCGCGATCGGTGTGGCGGTGGGGCTCTTTTTCCGCATGTCGAGCGTCTATTGGGCCGTGCAGATCGGCCTTTGGGTCCTCCTTGGAATTGGTGGTTTTCTCGTGCCGGCCCTCGCCGGCATGATGGGCTGATCCGTTGAAGATCGCCATTCTCAAGGAAAGCGCGGCCGGAGAAACGCGCGTCGCAGCCACGCCGGAAACGGTGAAGAAGATCATTGGCATGGGCCACAGCGTCACGGTGCAAACCGGCGCTGGCGTGGCCGCAAGCGTGCCTGACGATCAGTTCAAGACCGCGGGCGCTGAGATCGCCGCTGATGGCGGGATCGGCGCGGCCGACCTCGTCGTCAAAGTGCGCCGCCCGACCGATGCCGAAATCGGCGCGATGAAAGCAGGTGTGGGCTTCGCATCGCTGCTCGAGCCCTACGGCGATCGCGGCGTGATCGAGGCCTTGGCGAAAGCCAAGATCGATGCGGTGGCGATGGAATTCATCCCTCGCATCAGCCGTGCGCAGTCGATGGACGCGCTGAGTTCGCAAGCAAACCTCGCCGGCTATCGCGCGGTTATCGAGGGTGCGGCGCTCTACGGCCGCGCCATGCCGATGATGATGACGGCCGCCGGTACGGTGGCTGCCGCGAAGACGTTCATCATGGGCGTTGGCGTCGCGGGCTTGCAGGCTATCGCCACGGCGCGCCGTTTGGGCGGCGTCGTCAGCGCCACTGACGTGCGTCCGGCTACGAAAGAACAAGTTGCTTCGCTCGGCGCGAAATTCGTCGCCGTTGAAGACGAGGAGTTCAAGCAGGCCGAAACCGCCGCAGGCTACGCGAAAACGATGAGCGCGGAATATCAGGCCAAGCAAGCCGCATTGGTGGCCGAACACATCGCCAAGCAGGACATCGTCATCACAACAGCGCTGATCCCAGGGCGCCCGGCGCCGGTGCTCGTCACCGAAGCGATGGCCAAATCGATGCGCCCGGGCTCGGTGATCATCGATCTTGCCGTGGCGCAGGGCGGCAATTGCCCGCTCTCGAAGCCGGACGAACTCGTCGAGGTGAACGGCGTGAAGATCATGGGCTTCACCAATCTGCCGGCGCGCTTGCCTGCGGACTCTTCGTCGCTTTACGCCAAAAACTTGCTCGCGCTCTTGCCGCTGCTGGCGGACAAAGAAAGTAAGGCGTTCGCGCCCGCGTGGGAGGACGAGATTATCAAGGGCGCGATGCTGTCGAAAGGCGGCGCGCTGATCCATCCGCATTTCGCTCCCCAAGATGCCAAAGTTGGCGCGGCATGAACGACGTCGAGTTCGCCCGCAAATACTACCAAGCGTGGAACGCGCGCGATCTCGAAGCCATTCTCGCGCTCTACGCCGAGGACATTGAATTTTCATCGCCTTACATCGCGGCCCTTGGTTTCTCTCCAGATGGCGTGATCCACGGCAAGCCGATGTTGCGCGCCTATGTCGAACGCGCCCTCGATCGCGCGCCAGATATCACGTTCACGGCGGAGGCGCTCTGCGTCGGCGCGCGTGGTCACACGCTGATCTATCGCAACCATCGCGGCGAGCGCGCGGCGGAAACGCACGAGATGGATGCGCTCGGCCTCGTTGTCCGCGCCGACGCGACTTACGAGACGGCATAATAACAAGGGGAGGACGCGCCATGGCCCGCACCGGATGCACGCTCGCTCTGGCGGCGCTCCTTGGCGCCAGCTTGTTTGTGACGCCCGCGCGCGCTCAGGAAGGCAGTCTGGCCCAAGACCTCACCAATTGCGCCGGCGCTGTGGCTGCGCATGCTGGCTTTGACGTTCTCACGTTTCCACGGGACGCCTCGGGTGAATGGACGCCGGTGCTTCAACGCATCATGGACGCGATGAACACCGAGCCGGGCGTTGAAGGCATGACGGGCCGCTATGCTTCGAGTGCTGCGCGTGAATTTTGGAATGAACAGCCGCGCGATGCGCGTGAGCAGGCGGCCGCCGCTTGCCGTACGCGCTTCGGGGGAGAGTAAGTATGGTTGATCCGTTCGTTTTCTATCTGGCCATTTTCGTGCTGGCGATTTTCGTCGGCTATTACGTCGTGTGGTCGGTCACCCCGGCGCTGCACACGCCGCTGATGGCCGTCACCAACGCGATTTCGTCGGTAATCATCGTCGGCGCGCTGATCGCGGCGGCGGCCAGCGCGCAAGCGGATGGCGGCTGGATCGCGAAAGGCGCGGGCGGCTTGGCCGCGGCGCTTGCGGCGGTGAACATCTTCGGCGGCTTCCTCGTCACCCAGCGCATGCTGGCGATGTACAAGAAGAAAGAGAAGAAGTGACGTGACGGCTGCGGACTGGCGCGCCCTCATTGAAGCTTATCTCGACGGACGCCTGTCCGCCGAGGCCTTCATGCGTCGCTTCATCGAAGCGTGGCGCGCCGTTGACGGACGCGTGCCCGGCGCGATTGTTGGCATGCAGACGCATGTCGAGGCGTTTGAAGCCGAGGTCGCGGAAGCGCACGAAGAGGGTATCGTCAATGACGATGAGTTGCGCCAAGCCGCGCAACGTGCGCTCCACAATCTTGCCGACGAACCGACAATCGCGCCGCAAACCTTCGATCGCACACGCGCGCGCGAGGAAATGCGCCGCATGCGGATCCAGGTCCGAGGCTGCGCAGGGATTGGCTGCCTGATCGCGCTCATCTGGGTGGCGCTTTGCATTCTGCAGATCACCTTCGTGAGCGAGTGGATTCAGCACAGCTTTGGCTGGAGCGCCTGGCCGTCGGCAGTCGTTGGTTTCTTCCTCGCTTTCGTGCCGATCGTCGGCAATTTGCTGGCGTTCCTCGCCGCAACCGAATTGCGCGACTGGCCCACTTGGCTGGCCGCTGTCGTTTTCTTCGCCGCGCCAGCGGCGACATTACTTTCCGGCTGGACGCGCTGGCGCCGGCAGGGACCACCTAGGGGCTGACATGAACGCTGATCTCGCCGCACTTTTGTATCTCGTCTCCGGGGTGCTTTTCATTCTCGCGCTGCGCGGGCTTTCGAGTCCGGAGACGAGCCGTCAGGGCAACAATTTCGGCATGCTCGGCATGGCGATCGCCATCGTCACGACGCTGCTGCTGGTCGATCTCGATCAAACCACGATGCTGATCATCGGCGGCGCGATCATCGTCGGCGGCGGCATCGGCGCCATCATCGCGCGCTCGATCAAGATGACGGAGATGCCGCAACTCGTGGCGGCGTTCCACTCGCTCGTCGGCTTGGCGGCGGTCGCGGTCGCGGCGGCGGCGTTCTATGCGCCGGATAGTTTCGGCATCGCCGAAGGCGAACACATTCACATGCAATCGCTGATCGAGCTTTCGCTCGGCACCGCGATTGGCGCCATCACCTTCACAGGCTCGGTGATCGCGTTCGCCAAGCTCAACGGCAATATGAGTGGCGCGCCGATCATGCTCCCCGCGCGCCACCTCATCAACATTGCGCTCGCGCTCGCGATCGTCGCGATCATCGTGATGATGGTGCAATCCGGCGGCGCGGTGGAATGGCATTATTGGGCGCTTGTCGGCCTCTCGCTGCTGATCGGCGTGTTGCTGATCATCCCGATCGGCGGCGCCGACATGCCAGTCGTCGTCTCGATGCTGAATTCGTACTCGGGTTGGGCCGCCGCCGCGCTTGGCTTCACGCTGGAGAACGTGGCGCTGATCATCACCGGCGCGTTGGTCGGTTCGTCGGGCGCGATCCTTTCGTACATCATGTGCAAAGGCATGAACCGCAGCTTCATCAGTGTCATCCTCGGCGGTTTCGGCACGGCGGATGGCGCCGCCGCAGCGGGCGCCAAGGAAACGCGCCCGGTGAAGCAGGGCAGCGCCGACGATGCGGCTTTCATTATGAAGAACGCGTCGAAGGTCATCATCGTGCCGGGCTACGGCATGGCGGTCGCGCAAGCGCAGCACAGCGTGCGCGAGATGGCCGACATGCTGAAGAAGGAAGGCGTGGAAGTTAAATACGCCATTCACCCCGTCGCCGGCCGCATGCCAGGGCACATGAACGTGCTGCTCGCCGAAGCTAACGTGCCGTACGATGAAGTGTTCGAACTCGAAGACATCAACAACGAGTTCAGCCAAGCCGACGTCGCCTATGTCATCGGCGCCAACGACGTCACCAACCCATCCGCCAAGACCGATCCCAAATCGCCGATCTTCGGCATGCCGATTCTCGATGTCGAAAAAGCCAAGACCGTGCTCTTCATCAAGCGCGGCATGGGCTCAGGCTATGCTGGCGTCGAAAACGAACTCTTCTTCCGCGACAACACCATGATGCTGTTCGGCGACGCGAAGAAAATGACGGACGAGATCGTGAAGGGGCTTTAGGGCGACGTGACGCGCAGATGAAGGAAACCTACGGCCTGCAATGCTTTGAGCTCGATCTTGAAGACACTTGGGCGCTTCTTGACGAGACGGAGTTTGACGCAACCTCGGACAGCTTTGCGTTTATAATTCCGAATTGGACGTAAGGTTCTTCATCTACGGCGAGCGCATCGACCCCACGGAGCGCGATCTGTACGAATTGGCAGTCGGAATGAATGGCGCGGTGATCGCCGGCCTTTCGAAGGTACTTAATGATATGGGCGGGACGCTTCTGGTTGAAGAAACTATAGGCGTCGCGGACACGCCTACAGGGTTTGACATTGATGTTGTCGCCGAAGTTGCCGGTCCGCCTGACGTGCAACAGCGTATGCTCGTTGTTGCTCTTATAAATTCTGTTGTCGCCATTTACGTACGGTTGGAGTCGGCCAGGCTTATGGGCGACGATTTACGCACGCTGTGGCGTAACATTCGCTCGGACCTATTCCTTGCAGAGCCTGCGCCGCCGAACGCGTAGAGCGGTGATTTTGGCCCTGACACGCAATTCACGTTCGCGCGCCGACGCGCTCCGCTAAGTTCCGCACTACGGGAGTGCGGCATGGCGGACGTTTTTATTTCTTACAAGAAATCGGACGCGGATCGCGTGCGGCCGCTGGTGACGCATTCTCGCGAGGCTCGACGTCTGGTGGGACGAGGGCATTCAGCCGTCGACATCGTGGCGCGCCGAGATCGCCAAGCAGCTCGGGGCGGCAAAATGCGTGGTCGCGGTGTGGACGCGCGATAGCGTCGATCACGAGCAGGGCGCGTGGGTGATGGAAGAGGCGACGCATGGGCTCGCGCGCAAAGTGCTGGCGCCGGTGCGGCTCGATCTCGTTGCGCCGCCGCTGGGCTTTGGCGAAGTGCAATATGCCGATCTCGCGGCCTGGAGCGGCGGCGCCGACGATCCGCGCTTCCAGCCTTTCCTCGCAATCGTGCAGGCGATCGTGCGCGCCGAGCCAATCCCAGTCGCGCTGCGGCCGACGCACTTCGAAGCGCCGGGCATCAAGCTCCGGGGCGTGACGATGCAGAACGTCAACATTCATGTTGGCGAGCGCGGGCGCGATGCCGAAGATGATGACGAGGAAGACGAGACGCCTGCGGTTGCGCGTGCGTCGAAGCGCGAGCGCGCCAGCTCTTCGCCTTCGATGTTTCTCACGCGCGCCATCGGTGTGATCTTTCCCTTGGTCGGGATCATCATTTTCATCTTTGCGATGGGTGGTATGGCGTGCGACCAAGGCAATGCGCCCGGCGCGTTCTGCCGCGTACTTGATGCGTTGAGGCAATGAGATGGCCGAACCTAAAACGCAGAAAACCAAAGCCTCCGTCGTACAATTCATAGCCGCCGTCGAAGACAACACGCGGCGCAAGGATGCGAAGGCCATCGACAAGATGTTCCGCGAGATCAGCGGCGAGAAGCCGGCGATGTGGGGAACGGCAATCATTGGCTATGGGCAGTGGTCGAACACCAACACGCTCGGCACGGCGCCCTGGCCGAAGATTGCCTTCTCGCCGCGCAAGGCGAATTTGGTGCTCTATGTTTTGTCGGAGTCCAAGGAGTGCGCCGCGTTGCTGAAGAAGCTCGGCAAGCACAAGACCGGCAAGTCATGCCTCTACATCAACAAGCTCGCCGATGTTGACGCGGGGGTGCTGCGCGATTTGGTGGCGCAATCGTGGAAAGAGATGACCAAGAAGTACGGGTAATTCCTCGCCCTCGATGGGCGAGGTGGCCGCACGCCAAAGCGCGCGGACGGAGTGGGTGGACGCTCGATGTGTGTTGAGCCCATGAGTGGCTTGCTCTTTGATCGCTGTGCGACCACCCACTCAGTCATTCCGCCTTCGCTTGCGCTTCGGCGGACTGACAGCTCGCCCATCGAGGGCGAGCTGACAAAAAAGGGGAGCGGCTTTCACCGCTCCCCCGATCGTTTGCACTGAAGCGTACGCTTACCAGATCGTGACACGATCTTCCGGCGCCAGATAGAGCGCGTCGCCCGGCTGCACGTTGAACGCCGTGTACCACGGATCCATGTTCCGCACGGTGCCGTTGGTGCGATAGAGCGCCGGCGAGTGCGGGTCGGTCAGCACCTGATTGCGCAGCGCAGCGTCGCGAATGAGCGCGCGCCAGACTTGGGCCCAGCCAAGGAAGAAGCGCTGATCACCCGTGATGCCGTCGATGTCGGCGGCCGGCGCGCCGCCACGCGAGAGCGTGTAGGCGTGGTAAGCCACTTGCAGGCCGCCATTGTCGCCGATGTTTTCGCCAAGCGTCAGGCGGCCATTGACGTTGATGCCTTCAAGCGGCGTGAACGCGTCATATTGCGCCACCAATCGGTCGGTGACTTCCGTGAAGCGGCGAACGTCCTCCGCATTCCACCAATCGCGCAGCACGCCGTGCGCGTCGGACTTCGCGCCCTGGTCGTCGAAGCCGTGGCCCATTTCGTGGCCGATCACGCCGGCGATGGCGCCGTAATTCACGGCCGGATCGGCGTTCAGATCGAAGAAGGGCGGCTGCAGGATCGCGGCCGGGAAGACGATCTCGTTGAACACTGGATTGTAGTAAGCGTTCACCGTTTGCGGCGTCATAAACCACTCGTCCCTGTCGGTCGGGCGGCCCAGGCGTTCGAGGTCGTGGTTCCAATCGAACAATTGCTGACGCTTCGAATTGCCGAACGCGTCATTGGCGCGAACCTCCAGCGCCGAATAATCGCGCCAGCGATCCGGGTAGCCGATCTTCGGGCGGAACGTCGCCAGCTTTTCGCGCGCGGCCACTTTCGTTTCGGCCGACATCCAGCTCAGCTGATCGATACGCTGGCCGTACGCCGTGCGCATGTTCTCGACCAGATCGGTCATCGCCGCCTTGGCGTCCGGTGGGAAATGGCGCTGCACGTAAATCTGGCCGATCGCTTCGCCCATGCCGCCGTTGACGGCTTGCACGGCGCGCTTCCAGCGCTCGCGTTGCGCGGGTTGGCCGTTCAACGTGCGGCCGTAGAAATCGAACACCTCGTCGTCGATATTCTGGGGCAGCACCGCGGCGTTGTTGCGGATCAGGTGATAGGTCAGATACGAGCGCCACGTGCGGACCGGCGTACGGACGAATAGGTTCGCCAGCGGCCCCATCGCCGAAAGCTCGCTCACCACCACTTCTTGCACGTTGCCCAAGCCGGCGGCTTCGAACGACGCATCCCACGGGAATCGCGGCGCCAGCGCACGGACTTGCGCGCGCGTGAGCAGATTGTAAGTGCGGTCGCGGTTGCGACGATCGGCGATTGGCCAGTGGCGCTCGGCGATCTGCGTTTCCAGCGCCAGGATCGCGCGCGCTTGGCGGGCGCCGTTCGGCTGGCCGGCGAGCGTGAGCAGGCGTTCGATGTGGGCGACATATTGCGTGCGAATGTTCGGGAATTCGCCATCGCTGCGGCGATAATATTCGCGCTCCGGCAGGCCCAGGCCCGCGTGCACCATGTTGCAGATGTAGCGATCGGGATTGCGTTCATCGAGACCGACGAACACGGCGATCGGCGAGTTCACGGCGACGCCCGGCGTTGCGATCAGGCGGATTGTTTGCTCGTGCGTACGCAACGCGGCGATCTGATCGAGTTCGCCTTGCAGCGGCGCGATGCCTGCGGCGTTGATCGCTTCCTGGTTCAGGAATGAATTGTAGAAATCAGCGATCTTCTGCTGGTTCGTGCCCGGCGCGCCGCCCGCGAGCGCGACTTCTTCAATGATCGTACGCGCATCGCGATCGGCTTTCTCACGCAGGATGTCGAACGTACCCCAGCGTGTGCGGTCGCCTGGGATTTCCGTGTTCGCCATCCACGCACCTTGGGCGTAGTGGGCGAAATCATCGCCCGGCTTCACGGTGAGGTCGCGTGCGGCGAGATCGACGCCGAACGAACCGATCGCGGGCGCGGGGCGCGCCGGAGCGGCCTCAGTGGCCTCCTGCGCGCTGGTGGCGCAACCGGCCAAAATCGCCAGGGTCGACGCGCCCATGGCGCGGCGGGTGAGTAGCATCATAAGTTCAGTCCCTCCGAAGACTATTCTGCGGCCGCCAGCTTATTGCGACGGAACAGCGGCGCCCACACTTTTCCGATGAATGAAAAGCCGCGCTTGAAGTCCAGCCCGATCATGTAGAAGGCCGGGGTCAGGATCAAGGTCGCGGGCATGCAGAACAGCACGCCGAAGGCCAGTGAAAGCGCCATTGGTTTCAGGAAC
The DNA here is from genome assembly GCA_017303355.1 of Caulobacterales bacterium. Lineage (GTDB taxonomy): Bacteria > Pseudomonadota > Alphaproteobacteria > Caulobacterales > Aquidulcibacteraceae > Vitreimonas. The sequence continues at coordinate 218,246 of JAFLCU010000002.1, forward strand.
TGAACGATCGCCTCGTTCTCCAGCAGCATTGGCGCCATGCCGATGAATTCCGTCACCGAGGTGAGGAAGATCTGGCGGAACCGGGAAACCGATGCTTCCACAATACCGCGCTCCGCCTTCACCCGCATGACCTGGAAGCCGGCCTCTTCAAGAACGCTCGCGCGCTCTTTGTATTCACCGGCGTCGACGCCAACCTGCTTCGAGGTGCGCAATTCGATGGGTCCGCGCTCAAAGCCGCTTTGGGCGGATTCCGCGATCATCTCCTCGTGCACTTCAAGATCAGGCGCGATGGCGATGTACTCGAAGGTTCCACCGTTTGGCGCCGCGATATCGTGGATTTCGTACGGTATGCCTTCTTGGTTTACTGGCACGACGGCGCCGGCGCGTTTCATGCGTAGGGCGAAATAGCCACGGATCTGGTTGCAGCGATCCACCAGCACGACGTTGTCGTTCACCACCACCCCAATGGCCGCGATCACGCCCAGCCATGAGAAGAGGGCAAAGCTGGTGTTGAACAGCAAGTGCCCGACGCTGGCGCCGACGATGGCGAAGGGAATGACCGAGAGGATCATCACCGGTTGCGCATAGGAACGGAACGTCACCGCGAGCAGGAAGTAGATCGCGGCGAATGCCATCAGCATGAGCGTTCCGAGCTGGGCGAAGAATTCGTTCTGTGCTTCCTGTTCGCCAACATCACGCCGAGAAACCGTAGAGTAACGCGCCTCGAACTCGGGCCAGAAATCGTCGTCCAGCGTGCGCATGATCTCAGCGCGCGACTCCGCGTTCACAAGGTCAGCGGTGACCAGGATCGAGCTCATGCGTTGGCGGCGATCCAGGCCAGTGACGCCCGGTGCGAATTCCCAGGTCGCGATCGAAGCCAGCGGCACCTCGCGGCCGTCATTGGTGCGGATGCGGAAGGCGCCCAGGCTTTCCAGCGTACGCCGGTCGTCGCGCGGATAACGGACATACACGCGCACGTCGTCGCCTTCGCGCGGCAGGCGCTGCACTTCCTCGCCGAAATAGGCCTGGCGCACTTGGCGCGTTAGATCAGAGAGCGTGATGCCAAGTTGCTCGGCGCCGGGCATCAGCGTGAAGCGCAATTCCTCGATCGCGGCGTCTTGGCTGTCGCGTACGCTCGATACGTCGCTGAATTGCAGCAGGCGGGCCTTGAGCTCTTCGACGGCCGCTTCAAGATCTTCCTTGTTTTCGCCCATCAGCGCCATCTCGATCGACGGCGAGCCCCCGCCCGAGAGCGAGAAGCTGATCTGCTGCGCATCCGGCACTTCGCCGAGCAATTCCTCAAGACGCTCCGTAATCTCGCGCGAGCGCAGGTCCGGGCGTGTTTGCGGCGGCGTCAGGCCCACATAGGCGCGGATTGAAGTATCGTCGATCGACTGGCTCCACGAACGCACCACGCCCATGGATTCGCGACCGGTATTGGCGTCCGGCTGCGCGTATTGCGCGGTTTCTTCCTCAAGCGCGCGCCGCGCAGCGTCCAGCTGCTCGGCGACTTGCTCCATGCGCGAGAACGGCGTCGTCTGAGGCAACTCAATCGTCGCCTGCATGAAATCGCCTTCGACCTCCGGCATGAAGGTCTGCTTCACGCGACCAGTCGCCATCAGGCCGATCGCCAGGATGGTGATGCCGAAGAAGATCGCCCAGGTGAGATAACGCTGCTTCACCGCCGCCTTCACGATCGGCTGGTGCAGCGTCTGCGCCACCCAGATCACTGAATGCGCGCAGCGTTGCTGCAGGCGCATCAGGCGGTCGAAAATACCGGTGCCGGTGGGGTTCGGCTTTTCCACGTGCGCCAAGTGAGCCGGCAGAATGATCAAGCTTTCGATCAGTGAGAAAATTAGCGTCGACATGACGACAATCGAGATCGCGCGGGTGAACTGGCGCACATCGCCTTCAAGTAGCGCCATCGGGCTGAACGCGATCATGGTCACGAACACCGATGCGACCAGCGGCTTTAGCACCAATTGCGTGGCGTAGATCGATGCATCGACGCCGGTATGGCCGCGTTCGGCCCGTTCATAAATCGCCTCGCCCACGATGATGGCGTCATCGACCATGATGCCCAGCACGAGCAGGAAGCCGAACACGCTCATGAAATTCAGCGAAACGTCGAGATAGGGCAGGATGAAGAACGAGCCCGCGAACGCCGTCATCACGCCCAGCGTCGACCAGAATGCGACCGTGGGGTGCAATGTCAGCAGCAGCAGCACGAAGATCAGGAAGAAGCCTTGGCCCGCGTTGGAGAACAGGATCCAAAGCAGGGAATTGTAATCCTCAACCTCGTTGTAGATCGTCGTGATCTGCACACCCTGCGGTAGCTGCGCGCGCATTTCATCGATCGTAGTTTGGACCGCGGCGGCCGTTTCCCAGATGTTGAACTGATCGGCTGTCTGCACCGCGATGATGGCGGCGGGGTCGCCGTTCATGCGCGAATAGAGGTTCACGTCCTGGAAGCCGTCGCTGACCGTTGCGACGTCGCCCACGCGCACCGTGCCGCCATCTTCGGTTTGGCGCACGACGATGTTCTCGAAATCAATCTCGCTGTCGGCGAGGTTGCGTGCTTGAAGCTGGAAATTGCCGTCCGACGTACGCACCGCGCCAGCGCCCGCGTTCAGCGAGGTGGAGCGCACCGCGCGCGCAACTTCATCGAAGGTGAGGCCCCAGGCCTGCAGTGAGGCTTCCGATACTTCGATCGACACTTCCGGCGTACGCACGCCAGTCACCAGCGTGTTGGCCGCGCCTGGCTGGAGCGATAAGCGATCGCGCAGACGCTCGGCCGTGTCGCGCAGAGAGCGCTCATCGGTATTGCCGTGCACGCCGATAATGATCGACCAATTGCGGCCCACCTCGCGCGCGACTTGGATCGGCTCCATGCCGGACGGTAGGCCGGAGATAGATTCCACGCGTGCGCGCACTTCGTCGGTCATCGCGTCGACATCCGCGCCCGGATCGATGGCTATGCGCACCCAGCCAAAGCCTTCGCCCGACCGCGAACGAACCCAATCGACGTTGTCGAGATCAGCCGTGGCTTCTTCGACGCGGACGATCACTTGGCTTTCCAAATCTTCCGGGCTCGCGCCCGGCCAGATCGCCTGAATGAACACGCCGTCGCCGCGTCCGGCGGGGAAGAATTCCTTCTCCATCCGCTGGAACGAGAGATAGCCCGCGACAACGCAGAAAATCATCAGCAGGTTGCCGGCGACGGGGTTGCGCGCCCACCAAGCGACGAGGCCCTTCAGCATGTGACCGTTCCTTCTTGCCTCACCGCAACGCGGAAGGCGTCAGTCTTGTATCGAGAGAGAAGCGCTGCGCGTATCACTCGCGAATTTGCAATTGCTCTTGGTTGGCCGCCGGCGTTTCGGCGGCTTCGCCCGCGCGATCGATCGGCGTCACAGCCATGCCTTCACGCGGTGAGGTTAACACTGAAACGACGACCCGCTCGCCATCCGCAACGCCTTCGCGGAACAGCACTTCATCGGCCGTGGTTTGCGCGGCGCGCACTTGGCGCACGTCGATCGTGTTCTCGGCCGTGACGACATAGACGAACTCGTTGCGCTTCAGCGCGCTGCGCGGCGCTGCGACGAGCGTCTCGCGACTCGAGCCTTCCAGACGCGCCGACACGAACATGCCCGGCGCGAGCGGCGCGGTGTTGCGCGCGTTGAACGGATCGCGCACCTCCACGATGCCATAGACCAAGCGCGTGCGCGCATCGATCGAAGCTTCCGTGCGCACGAGGCGGCCTTCCCAAGTGTGCATCCGCCCCCCCGTGGCGCTGCTCACGTGCGCTGCGGGGCCGGGGTTTGCCGCCGTGGCCGTGAAGCCAACGGGCAGACGCATGGAGGCGAGGTCGGCGTCCGTCAGCGGCACGCGAATTTCGACGGAATCCGTCGCGAACGTCACCGCCACCGGTGTGCCGGGGCCGACATAATCGCCGACATTGGCGCGCCGCTCGCGCACGCGGCCCGTGAAGGGCGCGCGGATCGAAGCGCGGCTGAGATCGAGTTCGGCCGAGCGCAGCGTGGCTTGCGCGGCGGCGAGGGCGGCGCGCGCTTGCGCCAATTGCGGTTCACGCACCGCAAGCGGCGGTGCTTCACCGCGGCCCAGTGCTTGCCAGTCCTGCCGCGCCAGTTCGCCTTCGGCTTCTTCACGCGCCAAGGCTTCTTCCGCTTGCGCCACTTGCGCGCGCGAACGCACGACAGCGAGTTCGTAGTCGGCGGTATCGACGCGGGCCAGCACGTCGCCTTGGCGGAACGAGCCGCCATCGACAAACGCCGGGCTTACCCACACCAGACGGCCAGCCACTTGCGCGGCCAAGGTCGCTTCCGTGCGCGGACGCGCCTCGCCTTGAACGCTGATCGAAATCGTCGTCGGGCGTGAGTGCGCGACCGCGAATTGCACGGCCGGCGCGCTCGGCGGTCCGCTCTTTTCCTTGGCCTGGTTCGCCGTCGCGAACATGACGATCATAATGCCGACGACGCCGAGCAGCACGACCGCGGGCGCCGCGAACGCAAGAAGCACGCGCACGCTGTGCCAAAAGCCCTTTGGCTTCTCGTCGGAATTGTCCGTGGCGGTCATGTTGAGATCCATCTTGTTCATGGCGTGACTTCCCGATCTTCGTCGATTCCGCCGGTGCGAGCGCCGCCGCCGAGGGCGACGTGATAAGTGATGCGATTGGAGACGCGATCCGCGCGCGCTGAAATCCAGCCGCGCTCTGCGTCGATGCGGCGCGTGTAGGCGTCGATCAATTCAAACAAAGTGGCGACGCCGCGTGCGTATTCGCGCTCCGCCAATTCCTGCGCTGCGCGCGCTTCGGCAGCAGCCGATGCAAACTCGCGCTCGCGAATTTCGTTGCTTTGATCGGCGCTGATCGCGCCCTCGACCTCGCGCCAGGCGGCGATCGAGGTGCGGACGTAATCGGCCGCCGCGGCCCGGCGATCGGCGACACTGGCGCGCGATTCTGATAGCAACGCGCCGCCATTGAAGATCGGCATAGTGATTCCGGCGACGATATTGCTGATCATGTTCACGCTATCGTCGACGTCGGCGAGGCTGTTGCCGTCCGTGCCAGGGTTGAACGCGCTGGCGGTGAGCGTGAGACGCGGCAGCATCGCCGCGCGCGCTTCATGCATACGGAAGCCTGCCGCGCGCATGCGATTTTCCGACGCTAGCACATCGGGGCGACGCTCAAGCAAGTCCGTCGGCGCGCCTGCCGCCGACAACGGGGCGAGTTGCGGCAACTCTCCCGAAGCGCGCAGAGCGCCATCGGGGTAGCGGCCCATGATTTCCTGCAGCCGGCGCGACGCGTTCAGCAGGTTCTCCTGTGCGCCAGCTTGCGATGCGCGCGCTGAAGCGACTTGGCTCCGCGCCGTGCGCAAATTGAGCGACGAGGCGATGCCGGCGTCGTAGCGGCGTTGCGTAAGATCGAGCGCGCGTTCGCGCGTCTGCAAATCTTCCTGTGCGAGAGCTAGCAATTGCTGTGCTTCGATCAATCCCACCCAGGCTTGCGACGTTTGACCGGCGACCGAGAGCCGCGCGCCATTCAAATCTTCTTCAGCGGCGTCGGCGCTGAGATCAGACGCCAGCGCGCGTGATGCGAGGCGGCCCCAGAGGTCGATCTCCCAACTCGCGCTCACGGACGAAGAGACGACTTCCGTGCGTATGCGCTCCTCGGTTGCGGTTGGGGTCTCCGTGCGTGCGCCGTCCGCGCCAACGCTCAAGCTCGGCAGCAGATTGCCGCCGAACGCGCCGCGCGCGCGCCAGCGCGCCGCGCGATATTGCGCCTCAACGATTTGAAGATCGGGGCTGCCGGCTAGCGCTTCGCGCGCGAGCGCCGACATCTCATTCGAATTCAAATCGTCGAGCCATGTTGCCGCAGGAGAACGTCCGAGCTCGGCGGCGCGCTCGGCGCCAATCGCGTCTGCCGCTACGTAAGAGTCCGGTTCAGCCGGCAGATTGCGGCCTGCGCACGAACCGGCCGCAGCCATCAGGCCGAGCCCGATCAGTAAACGTGCGCCCTGCTTCATCTTATCCCTCGCAAGCCTCGCTCTAGGTCTCATTCTCTCGAAAGTCAATAAAACAATATTGAAATTCGATAAGGAAGGAGCGCCTGTGGGCGAAGCGGGTTCCCCGTTTCAATGGTTGGATGCCGAAGCTTGGCGATTTGGATGCGGCAGCTGCCTTGGTACGACGAACGGCCGTTTAACCACGGCGAATGGCGCCTCCGATCCAACGACGATTGACGCGGGCCGATTGCGACATGCGGGGTTCAATACCCTGCGCTTGCGTGATCCTAGGGGCAGCGCCTAAGCCGGCCCAGATGGCCATGGACCGACTCTTCCAGCGCGGCCCGCGGCTCGACCGCGTGCCGGCGTCCGCCTGGGCGGCCGCGGGCTTGGCCGCTGTCTTGACGCTGATCGCTTTCGCGACCGACGCGCCGGCTGCTTTGCTGGTGGCGCTGGCCGCCGGCGTGATTGTCTGGGCAGGACGCGAGGCGCGGCGCTACATCATCGAGCCTGTGCGCGACGACACGATCGAACTTGTCGGCCTCGCAGAACTGGCGCCGCTGCTTGAGGCGCTGCCGGACCCTGCGTTGTTGGTGGATGCGGAGGGCCGCATCGTGAGTTCGAACGCCGCCGCGCGCCGGCAAATGCAGTTTGAAGCGCGCGGACAATTTCTCACCTCCATCTTGCGCCATCCGGATGTGCTCGAAGCAGTGCAAACGGCCGTGCATGACGGCGTGACGCGCGCTGTTGAATATGAGCAGACCACGCAGATCGAACGTCACACGCGCTGCTATGTTGCGCCTGTCACTTGGGGCGCCGATCGCGCGGCAATGTTGGTTTTTCACGATCAAACCGCGAGAATCAGCACGGAGCGCATGCGCGCGGATTTTCTCGCCAACGCCAGCCATGAGCTGCGCACGCCACTCGCCTCGCTCACTTTGTTGATCGAAACCATCGCCGGCCCGGCGCGCGATAACGCCGCCGATCGCGATCGCTTTCTAAAGATGATGCAGACGCAAGCCGATCGCATGCGCCGCTTGATCGACGACCTGCTCTCGCTGTCGCGCATCGAACTCGATGAGCACGTGCCCCCGTCCGATCGCGCGGACATCGCTGGCGTCGCACGCGAAGTCGTGGACTTGTTGGCGGGTGTGGCGCGAGAGCGGGGCGTGGAGCTGAAAATCGAGGCGCCGGACACGCCGGTGCGCGTCGTTGGCGAGCGTTTTCAGTTGGCCCAGGTCGTTCAAAACCTCATCGATAACGCCGTAAAATACACGCCCAACGGCGGGCTCGTCCGGATCGAGATTGGCGAAGCTGGCGACCGCGAGGAAGCCGCCATGCTCGCCGGCCGGCGCTGGGAGGAAGCCGGGCGGGTGGCGTTGCTTACGCCGGCCTCTGTGGCGAACCGCTCTTATGCCTATATACGCGTTGAAGATGCTGGGCCGGGTGTGGCGAAACGCTTTCTGCCGCGCTTGGGCGAGCGGTTTTTCCGTGTGGAACGCGAACTCGGCGACGAAAAGGGAGGCACCGGGCTCGGTTTGGCGATCGTCAAACACATCCTAAATCGGCACCGCGGCGGCTTCCTGGTGGAGAGCCAGCCGGGGCGCGGGTCGGCATTTGCGGCATATGTGGAACTGGCGGGCGACGCCTGATGCAGCAGCGGGTTTCACATCAGTGTCATGAAACCCGCCTAAGAGTGGGACGGCGTTGGAATGGGCGTGATGCGGCTGCCGAGGCGGTAGCTAGGGGTCTGAAATGCAAGAATTTTCTACCGCCGGCTCCGAACGGGCGCCGCCGCCCGTGAGCATGAGCGCGCCCACCGTGCGCGCCGGCGCGGGCGCCTTGGTCGGCGCGCCCACCAAGGTCAGCGCGCGCGATGTGAACGTGTTCTACGGCGAGAAGCAGGCGCTGTTCGACGTTTCGCTCGACATCCCGGACCGTTCGGTCACGGCGTTCATCGGCCCGTCGGGCTGCGGCAAGACCACGTTCCTGCGCTGCATCAACCGCATGAACGACATGATCGATGGCTGCCGCGTGCAAGGCACGCTGCAGATCGAGGGCAAGGACGCCTACGCGAAAAACGTCGATCCGGTGGTGCTGCGCACGCGCGTCGGCATGGTTTTCCAAAAGCCGAACCCGTTCCCGAAATCGATCTACGAAAACGTCGCCTACGGGCCGCGCATCCATGGCATGGCCAAGACCAAGGCCGACATGGACCAGATCGTTGAAAAGTCGTTGCGCCGCGCCGGCCTCTGGGAGGAGGTGAAGGATCGCCTGCAGCAGCCTGGCACCGGTCTTTCCGGTGGTCAGCAGCAGCGCCTCGTCATCGCCCGCACTGTCGCGGTGAACCCAGATGTGATCTTGATGGATGAGCCATGCTCGGCGCTCGATCCGATCGCCACCGCCAAGATCGAAGAGCTGATTGACGAGATGCGCGCCAATTATTGCATCATCATCGTCACGCACTCGATGGCGCAGGCCGCGCGGGTTTCGCAGAAAACGGCGTTCTTCCACATGGGCAAATTGGTCGAGACCGGCCCAACGGAGGAAATATTCACCAACCCGCGTGACTCGCGTACCCAAGATTATATCACTGGCCGGTTCGGGTAACGGCCGTGGCCGCGCCGCGGAAAATCCAAGGGCGCGCAACCAGCGTTGGCCCGGCGAGCTAAGACGAGCATGGCAGAGCACACAGTTAAGGCGTTTACCGAAGAGCTCGATGCGTTGACTCAGGAAGTCGCGCGCATGGGTGGGCTCGCCGAGACAGCGGTCACGGATAGCCTCGCGTCCGTGGTGCGTCGCGATACCGAGCTTGCGCAAGCGGTGATGGAGCGCGATGCGCGCATCGATGCGGCGCAACGTGAGGTCGAAAAGCGCGCCATCAAATTGTTCGCGCTGCGCCAGCCGATGGCGAGCGATTTACGCGTAGTGTTGACGGCCTGGCGCATCGCCGGCGAGTTGGAACGCGTTGGCGATCTGGCAAAAAACGTCGCCAAACGTGCGATGATCTTGAATCAGGCCGAACCGATCCAGTTGACGCGCAGCGTCGATCGCATGGGCAAGATCGCGGCCGAGCATCTGAAACAAGTGCTCGACGCCTACGCCAACAAAGATGTGCAGGCGGCGATCAGCGTCTGGAACAATGACGACAATATCGACGCGCACTACAATTCGCTCTTCCGCGAGCTGCTCACCTACATGATCGAAGATCCGCGCACGATTTCGTCGTGCGCGCACTTGCTCTTCATCGCCAAGAATATCGAGCGTATCGGCGATCATGGCACCAACATCGCCGAGTACATCCACTTCCTCGTCACGGGAGAAGAGATTGTGACGCAGCGGCCGCGGGCGAACCCGGACGCCGCGGAATAAGGGGTAGGCAATGGCGAAGGCTCCGCATGTTCTTGTGGTCGAGGACGAAGAGGCCCTCGCGCAATTGTTGAAATACAATCTCGAGAAAGAGGGTTATCGCGTCAGCACCGCCAATGATGGCGAGGAAGCGCTGGTCGTCGCCGACGAGAATAACCCGGATCTCGTGGTGTTGGATTGGATGTTGCCGAAGGCCGCGGGTATCGAAGTGTGCCGTCGCCTGCGCGCGCGCCAGGAAACGCGCAACACCCCAATCGTGATGCTTACGGCGCGCGGCGAGGAGAGCGACCGTGTGCGCGGCCTCGATATGGGGGCGGATGATTATATCACCAAGCCCTTCTCGATGGGGGAGCTGCTGGCGCGCTTGCGCGCCGTGATGCGCCGCATTCGACCGGGTCTTGCCGATGACAAAGTCGCGTGCGGCGACATCGTCATGGATCGCGTGGCGCACCGCGTGAAGCGCGGCGAGCGCGAGATTCATTTGGGGCCGACGGAATTCCGTATCCTGGATCACCTCATGCAGCATCCCGGCCGCGTCTTTAGCCGCGAGCAATTGCTCGACGCGGTGTGGGGCTCGGACGTGTATGTCGAGGCGCGCACAGTTGATGTTCACATCGGGCGTCTGCGCAAGGCGCTCATGACGGGCGAGGAAGCCGATCCGATCCGCACCGTCCGCAGCGCGGGCTACGCGCTGGACGTCCAAGCCGCTTAAGCCCCGACAGCCCCGGGTTCGATCAAGTATTCACGCGCGCAGAATTGGCAGCGTGCGTGCAGCTTGCCGTCCGGCTCGATCAGGCCGCGCAATTCATCGCGTGGAAAATTGCACATCACGGCCGTCAGTCGTTCTTCGCTGCACGAGCAGCGATCATCGAGCGGCGTCGGTGTATCCATGCGGACGCCTTCTTCGTGGAAGAGGCGGTAGAGTAGGCGATCAGCTCCGAGTGCTGGATCGATCAGCTCCTCATCCGTGACGGTCGCGAACAGGATCGAAGCGCGATTCCAATCCTCACGCGTGTCGCCGCGCGCCTCGTCGGCGGCGACGCGTTGCATCAGAATGCCGCCGGCGCGCCACGACGACGGCGCATCGCCGTTGACCAGTTCGCCCACGGCCAAGCGAATGCCCGTATCGACTTGCTCAGATGTGCGGAAAAAAATTTCCGCGCATGCTGCCAATGTATCGCCGTTGAGTGCGACGATGCCCTGATAAGGGGCGACGCCCGGCCCGCGATCGAGCGTGAGCACAAGGTTGCCGGCGCCCAGCAATTCGGAGGGTGGCACGCGGTTGGCGTTGGCCAATTGCGCGGCGGCGCCATCGGCCAGACGCGCGTAGCCGCGCAGGCCGCCGCTTGAATGTTCGGCCACCAACAATGGCACGAGGCCCTCGCCTTGCGCCTGGACCACTAAACGTCCTTCGATTTTCAGCAACGAGCCGATCAAAGCCGCGAGCGTCAGCGCTTCGCCGAGCAAGAGGGCGACGGGGCGTGGATAGTCGTGGCGATGCAGGACGGGATCAAGCGCGCCTTCGCCGAGGCGCACGATGCGACCGCGCACGGGCGCGTTGTCCAAGCCAAAGGTGGCGACGATGTTGTCGGTGATGGTCATGAGGTGTTGGCCATATGGGGCCGCCGGCGCGCCGTGACAATGCAGTGCGTGGCGTTGCGCTTCGACCAGCTCAGCGAGACGCCATTTCCGCCATTGTTGTGCGTCACAGTTTTCCCAAGCACCACAACAGCACGGCTTTTTGCGCGTGAATGCGGTTTTCGGCTTCATCCCAAACGGCGGATTGGGGGCCGTCCATCACGGAATTCGTCACCTCTTCGCCGCGATGCGCGGGCAGGCAATGCAGGAACACCGCGCCGCTCGCCGCACGCGCCATCATGTCGTCGTTCACCGCATAGGACGGGAACGCGGCCATGCGCGCATCCTTATCGGTATCGCCCATCGACACCCAAGTGTCGGTGACGACGACATCGGCGCCATCGATCGCCGCTTGTGCATCCGTGCCGACACTCACGTCGGCACCGGCGGCCTTGGCCGCGGCGGCCTCTTGCGCGCGTGGGGCGTAGTTCGCCGGTGTTGCAATGCGGAGTTTGAAGTCGAGCTTTTCCGCCGCGTGGATGAACGACGTGCAGACATTGTTGCCATCACCGAGCCAAGCGATGGTTTTGCCGGAGATGTCGCCCAGCCATTCCTCGATGGTCATGATGTCGGCGATGATCTGGCACGGATGCGAGAGATCGGTGAGGCCGTTGATCACCGGCACGTCGCTGGCTTCGGCGAAGTCCAGCACGTCCTGGTGATTGTTGGCGCGGATCATCACCGCGTCGACCATGCGCGACAGCACGCGCGCCGTATCTTGCACCGTTTCGCCGCGGCCGAGCTGTGTGTCGTTGGCGTTGAGCACGATGCTCTGGCCGCCCAATTGCAGCATGCCGATTTCGAACGAGACGCGGGTACGCGTCGAGTTCTTCTGGAAGATCATCGCCAGCGCGTGTCCGTCGAGCGGCTTGTCCTCGTCCGGGGCGGCCTTCGGCCAGTCGATGCGCGCGGCCTTGCGCGCATGCGCCTCGTCGACGATCGCGCGCACCTCTTCGCGGGAGAGGGCGCTGATGTCGAGGAAGTGGCGCGGGCCTTCGATCATGCGCCCGCCTGCACGGCTTGCTCGGTCAGCACGGCGTCAATCGCGTCGACGACCTGGCGAATTTCTTCTTCGGTGATGATCAGCGGCGGCGCGAGACGCAGCACGTTGTCGCCAGCGACGCCCACGAGCACCTTGCGCGCGCGCAACTTGCCCTGAATGTCCTTCGGATTGAGCGTGAGTTTCACGCCGCGCAACAGGCCCTTGCCGCGAATGTCGACGACCAGATCGGGGTGACGATCCTTCAAGCTCTCCAGCGCTTGCGTCAGGTGGTTCGCGACTACGTTCACGCGCTCGAGGAATTCCGGCTTCGAAAGTTCATCATAACAGGCGTTCCCGACAGCCATGGCCAGCGGATTGCCGCCGAACGTCGTGCCGTGCACGCCGACGACCATGCCTTTCGCTGCTTCCTTCGTCGCCATGAAGGCGCCCATCGGAAAGCCGCCGCCGACACCCTTCGCAACAGCCATGATGTCCGGCGTCACGCCGGACCATTGGTGCGCCCACATCTTGCCGGTGCGGCCGGCACCGGATTGCACTTCGTCGAAGATGATGAGGAAGCCGGTTTCGTCCGCGAGCTTGCGCAGGCCGCGCAGGAACTCGTCCGTCACCGCGCGCACGCCGCCTTCGCCTTGCACCGGCTCGATAATCACCGCCGCCGTCGTCGGGCCGACGAGCTTTTTGAGTTCTTCCAGATCGCCGAACGGCGCCTGAATGTAGCCCGGCAGCTTCGGGCCGAAGCCTTCAAGATAGCTCGGATTGCCCGAGGCGTTGATGGCGGCATAGGAGCGGCCGTGGAAAGAACCTTGAAAACCGATGATATCGACGCGCTCGGGCTGGCCATTGGCGGTGTGATACTTGCGCGCCGTCTTCAACGAACCTTCGATGGCTTCGGTGCCGGAGTTCGTGAAGAACACGACGTCGGCGAAATTATCGCGCGTGTATTTCGCGGCGAGCTCTTCCTGGCCCTTCACCTTGAACATGTTCGAGGTGTGCCAGAGCTTGCCGGCTTGTTCGGTCAGCGCCTTCACCAGAACCGGCGGGGCGTGGCCCAGCGCATTCACCGAAATACCGGCGATGCAATCGAGGTATTTGTCGCCCTTGTCGTCCCAGATCCAGCAGCCTTCGCCGCGCACGAAATTCTGCTCCGGCGGCGAATAGACTGGCAGAATATGGCTTTCAGCGGCGCTCATTTGGGGCCCTCGGTTTTATGGAAAGGCGGGGTTTTGATCCGCGCCGCTTGTAACGTCAACCCAGCCGTATCATCACCTTTTCATGAGACGAGACCATTCCATTCCCCGCGGCGAGGTGCATCGCCTGTTTCACCAATCCGTCGTGCTCGAGGGCAATGCTCTAGGCGACCCGACCGCGCGCGACTTGCATGTTTGGACGCCTCCGGGTTGGAGCCATGCGGAACAGCTGCCGCTGCTGGTCGATCTGACCGGCTATTGGGGTTGTGGGCTTGGCCACACCAATTGGCGCCCGGCCGGCGAAAACGTGCCAGATCGGCTGGATCGCCTCGTCCATGAAGGCATGCCGCGCGTCGTTGTCGCGTTTCCCGATTGCTTCACCAAGCTTTATGGCAACCAATATTTGAACAGCGCCGGCTCCGGCCGCTACGGCGATTATGTCTGCGACGAGATCGTGCCGTTCGTAGAGAGCCGCTTCAACTGCGGCGGGCAGGGCCGGCGCGGCGTGTTCGGCAAATCCTCCGGCGGCTATGGCGCGGCCTGGCACGGCATGAACCGGAGCGACGTGTGGAGCGCCATCGCCATCAATAGCGGCGACATGGGTTTCGACGCGCTCTTTATCCCCACGCTCTACGATGACGTCGATGCGCTGCGGAAGTTCGATTATTCGATCGAGAAATGGGTGCTTCATGTCGAAAGTCAGCCCAAGCTCAAGGATAAGGATCGCATGATCCTGATGGATCTGGGGCAGAGCGCTTTCTACGATCCCGATACAACGCAATTCCGCAACATGCGTCTGCCGCTCGATCCGCGCACCGGCGAGCTGATCCCGGAGCGTTGGAATAATTGGATGAAGCACGATCCTGTCGTGATGTTCGATACGCTGGGCGAAAATCTCCGTGCATTGAAATTGCTCTACATGGATTGCGGCTGGTCCGATCAATTCCGCATTCATTTCGGCATGCGCCGTTTCGCGAAAAAACTTGAAGCCGCCGGCATCGCCCACACCTATGAGGAATTCGACGACGACCACACCGATGTCGACTATCGCATGGATGTATTCCTGCCGAGATTGGCGAAGGCGCTGAGTGTTTGACGTGCGCTTTATTGTATATACATTAAATGCCGAACCCGCCGCCTGGATTTGAATGGGACGAAGCGAAAGCGCAGTGGAATCTGCGCGTTCACGGCATTTCATTCGCGGCGATAGACGACTTTAACTTTGCCACCGCCCTCGAAATCGAGGGAAGCGATCATGAAACAGAAGAAATCCGCACCACGCTCCTCGGCGAAATCAAACGCCAAACGTGCGTCTTCGTCTTCACGCGGCGTCGGGGAAGAATCCGCGTCATCAGCCTTCGCCACGCCACCGCTGAAGAGCGGCGGCTCTATATCGAAGCGAAAGGTTATTGATCTTGATAATCCTCCGCTGACGAAAGATCAGTTGAGGCGCATGCGCCCCATCTCGCAGGAAACGCTCGATTTTATCAACCGTGCGCGCGGCCGCCCATTGTCGGAAGCGCCCAAGAAAGCCGTCAGCCTGCGTCTCGATCAAGACGTGATCGAGCATTACAAAAAGAGCGGCCCAGGCTGGCAGAGCCGCATGAACGATGCGCTGCGCAAACAGGCGAAACTGAAGAGTTAGCTAGAGGCAAACCGCCAGCTTGCTCGCAATGACCGGTGGGGTGGGATAGATTATCTTAGCTCCGCAACCGCCAGCCGCTCTTCAGCATCGCCCAGCATGTCCAGCACAGCACCAAGGCGATGGCGCCGGTGAAGGTCGCGCCCGCGAGAAGCGGCGCGTCGTGGTGGCCGATGAAGCCGTAGCGGAAGCCGTCGATCAGCGAGAACACCGGATTGTAGTGCGCGAAGGTTCTCAGCGGTTCGGGCAGCACTTCGGTTGAGTAGAACGTGCCGGAGAGGAACGTCAGCGGCACGATGATGAAGTTCGTCACAGCCGCGAGGTGATCGAACTTGTCGGCCCAGATTCCGCCGATGAGGCCGATGGCGCCGAAGATCACCGAGGCGACGACCGCGTAATAGAGCGCCGCCAGCGGGTGCGCTGGCATCACATTGGCCAGCCACGCCACCGCGATCAGGGAGGCCGCGCCCACCAGCAGCCCGCGTGCGGCCGCGCCGACGATGAAGGCGATGGTGAGTTCGAGCGCCGAGAGCGGCGGCATCAGGAAGTCGACCGCATTGCCCTGCACCTTGGCGATGACGAGAGACGAGGACGAGTTCTGAAAGGCGTTCGACAGGATCGACATCATGACCAGGCCGGCGGCCAGGCCATCGGCATAGGCGCGGGTAGAGCCAGGCCAATTGCCGTCCCGCAGCACCAGGCCAAACACCATCATGAACAGTAAGGTCTGGACCAGCGGGGCGAAGATCGTCTGCGCGCCGACCTTCAGGAAGCGCTGCACCTCGCGCTGAACCAGCGTCCGCAGGCCCAACCAATTCACAGTTCCGTAGCTGCGTGAGGTAAGTGGCGCCATCTTTGTCTGCGTGTCCATATCGAGAACGAGCCTTTTCATCCTTTTTTAACGAGTTTGAGCGCTCGTTAACCATACCGACGGGGCTAAGCGCCCGTTTGTACGACTTTTATTGAGTCGGCGCCGGTGGATCAGTGCTTGGAAAAACCAGGGGTGATTCTGTGAGTAACCAGGGGATAACACAAGCGATGGTATATCCCCATTTGTTGCAGACCTATTAGTTGACAGTTTCGCGAAATGAGCGAAGTGTCGCCTCATCCCGGAAGAAATTCCGGGCCATGGGCAAAGGGGCTTGAACATGGGTTGGAATGAAGAGCGCGTCGCGCTGCTGCGTAAGCTATGGGCTGAAGGTCTATCCGCCAGCCAAATCGCCAAACAATTAGGCGGGGTCACCCGCAACGCCGTGATCGGCAAGGTCCATCGTCTGGGCCTCGCGGGTCGTGCCACGCCGTCCCGGCCGGCCAAGCGCCCCGTGCGCGCCGCCCGACCGCGCATCGTCGGCCCGACCGCGCCGCGGATCCGTCCGCCGTCGCTCATGCCGAGCGTGGTGATCCCGGACCTGGAGCCGGTCAAGTTCGAGGACGGCAAGGCCGCCTCGGTGCTCACGCTCAATGAGAGCATGTGCAAATACCCGATTGGCGACCCGACTGATCCGAGCTTCGCCTTCTGCGGCCGTGGCGCCGCTGGCGGACCATACTGCGCCGATCACGCGCGTCTGGCCTACCAGCCGAGCCAAGCCAAGAAGCGCCGCGTCGCCGGCGCGCCGGACGAGTTGCGCCGCATGTTGCGCTTGGCTGCGATGTAAGCATCCAAACCCCCGTCTCAAACGCCGCGGCCCCCAGGTCGCGGCGTTTTTGTTTGTGGATTACGCGCCGGGGAAGATGAGCAGCACAAAGCGCCGCTTGCGTTTCCACGCAGCGGAGAGCCGGGGACGCGGGATTGCGCGTCGCGAAGAATGCGCCGTTGGCTCGGCGCGCATGACACGGAAACCCGCGTCCCCGCAATCGTTCGGTCCGCGGCTCCGCTGCAGGCGTTCTTTCACACCCGATGAGACGGATCGCCGCGCGCGTGCGGAGCATCGTGTTCGCGATGCGTCCGGTACGTCTCCCCACGCGTTATGGCGCGCGCGGGCTTCAACGTGTTCGCATTACGCGCCAGCACGACCATGAGAAGCGGCTCTGCCTGCATCTCGTATCCATGCTCGCGCGCTGCCCCCGCATATCCGGCGAACTCCGTGCGTTCGCTTGTCGGATAGCTGTCCTTAGTCCCAACGGCAGGCGGAGAAGCGTTCACGCTTCACGCTCGATTGCTTCACCGCGACATTGAAGCGAACAGGGATCCAACTGCTCTCCGATCGCGGCGATGGTGCATTGTACGATGGCCCAAGCAGGGGGCGGATAAGTTTTTCGCCGAGCCTTGATTTTCAAGGCGCGGAGGGGTGTTGGCGCATGGATAGAGCGACGCATCAAGCGCTGCCGTCATCCCGGCCGGAGCGCAGCGAAGCGCCGGGACCCAGGCGTGACAGAGCGCGGCGCCTGAAGCCCCTGGGTCCCGGATCGCGCTCCGCGCGTCCGGGATGACGGGGGTGTTTAGTGGATAAAATTCCGCTTCTGGCCCACAGAGCGGGCATCCTCAAGATGATCGCGCCGATGCTATGAGAGTGCGATGTCCAAGAACCTCGCTGCGATCCTCATGCTCTTTCTGTGCGCAGGACTTTCGGGTTGCGCACCTGCCGCCATCCCCTTCGGCGCGTCAATACATTGGGGCCTAAAGGGCGGCTTCTATTGGACATGGACGCGGCGCTTCGAGCATGGGTGCGTCGCGTGGATGGCGAAGGAGGGCTACGCGTCTGTGGACCTGCTGGTTGATTCTCGGTGTGAGGGACGGCGCGAACTTGGTTATCTCGATGGACCAGGGATCAACTATTTCTCCAGTTCCGACGAAATTGTGTTTCGCGACTACTGGCCAAGAGGCGAGATGGTCGGTGGCAATCCCTGTGCGCACCAGATTTCAGAAGCTCAGATTGCCGCGCTCAGGCGAGTTGCTTCGGAAGCGCTTGCCGAGGCGAAGACGGATGGCGAAAGGCGCGTGCTCCGTCGCATCGATGAACGGCTCTCCGTTGTGAAGGGCGATGCGCTTATGACTTATCACGGCGGATGGTGCAGCGACCTCACTCAAGAGGACTGGGCCGCCGAAACGGCTCGGAGATCACAAACAACTTGGCAAGATTCGTGGCGAGACGGTCGTTAGCCCGCAACGGGCCGCTTCCGGCGAAAGCAGACGAGGGCGCTAAGTCCGATCAATTAGCACAGCCAGAAACAGCGCCGGGCCGTTGTGGGCGGTCCAGCCGTGGGACGTGCCGCGTTGAATGACGATTTGGCCCGGCTTGATGCGGGTTTCGACATTGTCGAGCACGAGCGAGGCTTCGCCGCTGATCAGGCAGATGATGTCGAGCGTTTGCGTTTGATGCATCGCCGGATGGCGGGTTTGATCGCGCAGCTCATGCTCGGCGCCGAAATCGGCGAAGCGTTGGCGCGCGGCGGCGGCGATCATGTCCGGCGGCGCGCCGGGCGGCGTCGGCTGGATCATGAACCAGCGCACTTTCACTTTGCCCTGCGCGGGCGCGAGGATGGAAACGCTTTCGCCGAGATCGCTTGCGTCCTTCGGATTGATCGCGCCGCTTGCGGCTTCGTGCCAGATTTCAGCAAGGCCGCCGAGCGCTGCATCGCCGATGCCGCCTGATGGCGGGCCATCGATGATGATGGTGGATTTGCCGTTCGCATCGTCGCCAGTGACGATGCGGCGCATGGTTTCTTCGAAGCCTTGGAAGATCATTTTAGTTCGCCAGTTTTGAAACGTGCGGTGAATCGAGCGCGAAGAGCGGCACGGCGATGTCGAAGGCTTCGCCGTCACTGGGGCGCACCATCGAATATGAGCCCATCATCACGCCGGAGGGCGCGCCCAAGGGCGCCGCACTCGTGTAGCGAAAGCTTTCGCCAGGCGCGATCAAGGGCTGCTTGCCGACGACTCCTTCGCCGTGCACCTCCTGGGTGTGGCCGTTTTCATCGGTGATGCGCCAGAAGCGCGAGATCAGCTTCACGGCGTCGCCGCTGCGGTTTTCGATCTCGATCGTATAGGCCCAGACGAAGCGGCCTTCGTCGGGCTTGGATTCCCCGGCCAGGAAATTGGGCTCGACCCGGACGACCACGCCAGCTGTTTCTTGTTCGTACATGGAGCTGTCTTAGCGAAGCAATCCACGCTGGACAAAGGCTGGGTTAAAGGTCAGCACCTTCACCCCCTCTTGTTGAGAAGAGGGGCAGGGGTGGGGTGAAGCGCGACGCTGGGGCATAACAAGCTATGCGACGCAGATTCCTTGGCGCCGAGCTTCACCCCGCCCCCCAACCCCCTCCCCTCCAGGGGAGGGGGAGCGAGGTCTGAGTATGAGCAATCATCACGGCGTTCTCTCCGATTCGGAGATCAAGAAGGGGATCAAGCAGGGCTGGATCGCCGCACCCGCCCCGTTCCTGGACGATCAAATCCAGCCGGCGAGTTTGGACCTGCGCTTAGGGGCTACCGCCTATCGCTTGCGCGCGAGCTTTCTGCCGGGCGCCGGCGCCAGTGTGCAAAGCCGGCTCGATGATGAAATGGTGATGCACCGGATCGATTTGCGCGCGGGCGCGGTGCTGGAGACGGGCTGCGTCTATCTCGTGCAGGTGCAGGAAGAGATCGCGCTGCCGGCGCACATGCATGCGGCCGCCAATCCGAAAAGTTCGACCGGCCGCGTCGATGTGTTCACGCGCCTGATCACCGATGGCGCGCAGGCGTTCGATTATATTCCGATGGGCTATAAAGGCCCGATGTGGGCCGAGATCAGCCCGTGCACGTTCTCGGTGCTGGTGCGCACGGGCACCCGCTTAAGCCAAATCCGTTTGCGCCGTGGGCCCCCGCATGCGAAGCGCGAAATCGATTTCACGATGGATCTGTCGCTGAAGGGGCCGGTGGGCTTTCGCGCCAAGCGCCATAGCGGCGTGATCGATGTCGATGGGGTCGGCGCCTACGATCCGCGCGATTTCTGGGAGCCGATGGAAACGCGCAAGGGCCGCGTCGTGCTCGATCCCGGCGAGTTCTATATCTTCGCGTCAAAGGAAAACGTGCTGATCCCGCCGGACGAAGCCGCCGAGATGGCGCCGATCCGGCCCGAGCTCGGCGAGTTCCGCGCGCACTATGCGGGCTTTTTCGATCCGGGCTTCGGCATTGCGCCGAACGAAGGTCGCGCCGTGCTTGAGGTGCGCTCGCGCGATGTGCCGTTCATTGTTGAAGACGGCCAGCCGGTGGGCAAACTGGTGTTCGAACCGCTGTCCGGCCCGGTCGAGCGGCTCTATGGCGAGGCCGGCTCGAACTATCAGGGGCAGGGGCTGAAGCTCTCCAAGCATTTCGCGCCCTGGCGCTAGGGGATATTCGATGTTGAAGCAGGTGTTTGTCGCCCTGGCGGCGTTGGTTGCGTGCGCGGCGCCGGCGGCGGCGCAAGACGAGATCACGCCGCCCTTCTATGTCGTGCGCGACGCCGACAGCACGATGTATCTGTTCGGCACGGTGCATATTCGCCCGAGCGGCGCCGATTGGGGCAATGCGCGCGTGCGCGCCGCGCTTGCGGAAACGCAAGAGATCTGGACCGAGATGGAAATGTCGCCGGCGACGGATGCGCGTGCGCAAACGCTGGCGACGCAACTGGGCATGGCCCCTCCGGGACGGCCGCTTTCAAGCTGGCTGACGCCGGAAGAAAACCAAAGCCTGAACGCCACGTTGGCGCGGATGGGTTTCCCGGCCGGCGCGTTGGAGCAGTTTCAGCCGTGGCTGGCGGGGCTGACGCTTTCGCTCGTGCCGGTGATCCGCGCGGGATACGATCCCAATTCCGGCGTCGATCGCGCTGTCGATGCCTTCGGCGACGCCAACGGCAAGACGATGCGCGCGTTCGAGACGGTGGAGGAGCAGCTTGGCTTCTTCGCCGACATGTCGCCGGAGGCGCAGCGCGAAATGTTGCGTGAAGCAATCGCCCAGGAGCCCGAAGCGGCGGCGATCATGGGTCATCTCACCCAAGCTTGGGAGCGCGGCGACATCGAGACGCTGAACGAGCTGGTGATCGATGAAGCGCGGCTAAATTATCCTGAAATGTACGATGTGATCTTCGTGCGGCGAAACAATGCCTGGATGCGCACGCTGGTGGGGGAGTTGAATGGTGCGGGCGTCGATTTCGTCGCCGTGGGCGCGGGGCATTTGCTGGGCGAGCATGGGCTCGTCGCGCAATTGCGCTATCGCGGGTATGTTGTTGAAGCGGTGCGCTGAGGCGGCTTAGAGGCCGTAATGCTTGGCGAGCGCGTTGCAGATCGCCGAGACGTGCGACCAGCGCACGACGTCCTTGTAGATGCCGGCCGCGACACGTTCTTCTCCGAAGCTCTCATAATGCGGCTTGGCGCTGGGCGTTGCGAGCAATTGCTCAAGCGGCAGCGGCTGTTGCAGCACCTCGCGCGCGTGCGCGAGATCGCCCTCGGTTTGCTCGATCTCCATCGCTTCGTGCGCGATATCGGGAATAGCGGTGATCGCCGCGCGCTTTTGGGCGACGTGATCGGCGGTGAGCTCCAAAGTGGCGATGGCGCGACCGTGCGTGGCGTGGGGCGCGAGTTCATCCGGCACCACGGGGTAATCGACCAGCACGATCTCGCGCTTCAACGCGGTGCTGGCGCGCAAGGCCGCGATCCGCGCCATCAGGTGCGTCAGATCGTGGGCGAGATTGTAATATTGCCACCCATCGGCGACGACGAGATCGGTTTCGCGCGCGATCAGATCAAGCGTGAGTTCGTCGGTGAGCGCGATGAAAGGCGCCGCATCGCCCTTCATCACGAAATTGTAGATGTCTTTGTCCCAAGCGCCGCCCCAGGGCGCGACGCAGGCGCCGAGCGCGGCGATCATGCGGTCGCTGGCTTGACGGCGCGTGCCGTCGTGGCCTGATCGGGCGCCTTGCGTCAGCACGTAGGCGCGTGGCCGCGTGAGCATCAGCCAGTGGAGCACGCGGATTTCGTGCGCGGGATGGGCGATCACGAGGGCTGCGCGTCGTTCCGGGCTGGTGAGCCACGCCGCGGTTGCCTCTTGGCTCGGCTCGGTTGAAAACGCCCCCATGACCTCTCCGTTGCGCGTCTTGATCACCACGCTTGAACTCAACGCCCGGCGCGGCGTTCAGAATGTGACCAAGGATTTGGCCCTTGGCCTGAAGAAGGCTGGCCATACGCCGATTGTCTATACGCGCCAATGGGGCCCAGTGGCGCAGGATCTGCGCGACGCGGGCTTGCAAGTCGAGATCAACACGGATGCGCTGAAAGGGCCGTTTGATGTGATCCACGGGCACCATCTGGTCCCGTGCGCGGCGGTGTTGGCGCGCTTTCCTGAAACGCCGGCGATTTTCGTGGCGCACGACAATGTCAGCTGGTTCGACATGGCGCCGCGCCTGCCAAGCATTCGCATCTATGCGGGCGTGAGCGCGTCGTTGGCCGATCGCGCAGCCTACGATTCCGGCGCGCCGCGCGAGCAAGTGCGCGTCATCATCAATGGCGTTGATACCGAGCGCTTCGCGCCAGGCCCCGCGCCCGCGCCAAAGCCGAAGCGCGCGCTGGCGTTCGCCAAGAACGAAGAGCATGTGGCAGCGATCCGTGACGCGTGCGCGCAACGCGGCGTCGCGGTGGATTACATTGGCGCGGCGGTGAAGACGCAGCTGGAAGATCCGTCGAAGGCGCTGCCGAATTACGATCTGGTGTTCGCCTCGGCACTTTCGGCGATGGAGGCGATGGCGTGCTTGCGGCCGACCATTGTGTGCGATGGGCGCGGGCTGGCGGGCATGGTTGATATGGCGCGCTATGAGGCGTGGCGGCCGCAGAATTTTGGTTTGGCGGTGCTGAACGCGCCGCTGAGCGCGGAACGCATGCTGGCGGAGATCGATCGCTACGATCCGGCGGAGGCGGTGCGTGTGGGAGAGCGCTCGCGCGTCGATCACGACAAGACGCGCTGGGTCGAGACCTATGTCGCGCTTTACCGCGAAGCGATGGCTATGCCGGCGCCGAGTCCGGCGGAAGCACAAGTGCAATGGGCGCGGCACGTGGAGCGATGGACGCCGCGCGCCGCTGAGCAATGGCAATTCGCGCATGAGCGGCAGGTGATGATCAACGATGTGCGCCGCTTGCGGCTGGGCGTCGAGGAATTGCCGCGCGACAATCGCATCGCCTTCGGCCTGGAGGGCAGCGCCACGCGCTTCATGGAGCCGATGGGGTTTGAGCAAAATCAGAACGGCGTGATCTGGACGAATGGCCGTGTCGCGAGCTTGCGGCTGCGGCTTGGTCTGTTCGACCGCGATCTCATGGCGGCGTTGGAATACGCGGTGAACCTGCCGCAGAAGAATTTCGAACTCGAAATCGTGGCGGCCGTGAATGGCGTCGATATCTCGCGCTGGACTGAAACCGGCTATGAGGGCTGGCAGCACAAGACGCGCACGATCCGGTTGCCGGTGGACTTTCTGCACCCGACATCGACATGGATCACGTTCCGCATGGCGCAAACCGGCGGACCTACGCCGCCGCGCCCCCCGGCGTTCGGCCTGCGCGCGGTGACATTCCGTAGCGACGCTAGCTGAGTGCGGCGATCACGCGCGCGGCGTGCGAGAGGTGAATGAAGCGGCCCGCGTCGGCGATGGTTTCGAATGTGGCGCCTGGCAAACGCGCGCGCCAATAGCTTTCCATATCGGCAGCGTGATTGAGCGGGTCTTGAGCGCCGATTAGGATGCGCCAGTTGCCCGCGTCAGCGAGCGGTGGATCGTTGAGATTTAGCACGTATGCGCGCTGTTCGGCGATCATGCCGGAGATGCGGCCGGTGGCGAACAGCATCACCGCGCGCCCGTAATCGGCCAATTCGCGTTCATCCTCGAAGATTGCGAGATCAACTGGGCTTGAGCGCATGGATGCGCGCATCAATTGGCTTAATTTTCGCGAGGTGACCTGCGAAGCGGCGATGCGCGCCAGTTTCTCGGTGGCTTCGGGGTGGCGCCAAAACGCGTTCTTCGCCGCGCCGAGCAATCCCTCGCGCTTGCTCTCGGCATTGATGGCGGTGTCTGGATTGATGGCGACGATGCGGCCGCACAGCGCCGGATAGAGCCGCGCGAACGCCAGCGCCGAGTGCACGCCGCCGCGTGCGATCATATCGATGCGATCGAAGCGAAAGGCCGCGCACATCTCCGCCATATCGTGCGCGGCGTCTTCGAAGGGATCGCCGGGCGTATCGTGCATGTCGCTCATGCCAAAGCCTGGCCGGTCGATGGCGAGCGGGCGATAGCCCGCTGCATGCAGCTTGGCGACGAAGCTGCGCGCGGGATGGCGCGTGGTCGCGCTTGAATGGATGATGAGAACGGGCGGCGCGCCTGGTGGTCCGAAATCACTGATCGCGATGCGCCCGCCGTGCGCGCGAGAGACGACACGCAAGGGTTCGCCGCGCATGTCGGGGCGCCAGGCGTCGCTTAAAGCCGCTTGCGCCAGCAGGGATGCGGTGAAGGCTTCCGCGATCACGCGGCTCACTTGCGGCGCGGCGGTGACGCCAAGTGCTGTAAACACGCGCTCGAATGCGTCCTTGGCGACGGCTTCGGAGAGGCCCGCGGCGGCGGCGGCTTCGCCGCGCGTGTGCCCTTCGGAGAGCAGCAACGCCAAGCGCGCGTCGCGCGCGGAGAGGCCGAAGATATCGCGCAGCGCTTGTTCGGCTCCGTCGCGGTCGGCGGGTATGTAGCCCGCATGGCGCACCAGCAGCGAAACCAATTCGCTTTGCCGCGCCGCGCCGGATTTGCGCAGGGCCGAAGCGATGGCGTTGCGCGCGGCGGAATAGGTGATGGCGCACGCGCCGGCGGCGCGTTGCAGGCCGCCATAACGCACGAGCGCCGCCGCCACCTCGGCTTCGCGCTCGCTCATGCCGAAGGAGCGCCCGGCCTCCAGCAGCACATCGCTGTCATGCGCGAGCGAGATCGCGGCGATGACGACTTGGCCCGTCTCGGCGCGGTGTTCGCCCAGCAGGAAGGCGGCGTCCTGCGCTGGCAGATAGACCAGCATCAGAGGTTGATCGTCTTTATCGGCGGTCGCGATCGAGCGGCCGCCGCCGGGACGACGCGCACGCGCGACAATGTTCGTATCGATGGCGGCGGGCTCGACCCATTGATCGAAATGACGGTCGGCCCAGACGCGCACGCCGTCGGCCTGCACGAGCGCGAGCGCCAGCATGGAGCGGGAAAGCAAGGGGTGCGGCGCCCGGCCTTCATCGACGGCGCCGGCGAGTTCGGATTGATCGTTCCGCGCGGCCGCGGAGGCGCGGTCAGGATCGGCGATCCAGGCATCGATGACCGCGTCGCCAGTCATCTTGGGCGGGGGAGGCCGGGCGCCGTGCATGGAGCCGGCTTGCCATAGGGCGACGGGGCTTGTCAGCAACGCCGCGCGTGCAGGGCCGGAAAGTTCGTTTTCCGGAACTTAAAGCGGTAGGATGAGCTTCGCGCTGAAGCCGTGCGGCGCCAGGTTGGCGAGCGCCAGCTTGCCGCCGTGCGCTTCGGCGATGGCCTGCGCGATGGCAAGGCCGAGGCCTGCGCCATTGGCGGCGCTGCGTGCGCTGTCGGCGCGGAAGAAGGGCGCGGAGAGCGCCGCGATCTGCTCCTCCGGCACGCCCATGCCCTGATCGCGCACCTCAATCAGCGCGTGTGCATCGTCACGATAGACGCGCATGATTCCGCCGCCGCCGTACTTGGCCGCGTTCTCGGCGAGATTGCGCGCGGCGCGGGCGATTTCGCTCGGGCGGCATTCGGCGAAGACGGGCGTGTCGGCTTCGGCGACGATATTGACGCCCATGTCCTGCAGTTCGCCGCACAGCGTGCGCGCGATTTCGGCGAGATCGACGCTGACGCGTTCTTCCTCGCTGGCCCCGGCGCGGGCGAGTGAAAGTGCTTGCTCGGTGAGCTGTTCCATCTCGGCGACGGAGGCGAGCAGGCGTTGGCGTTCGCTTTCGTCTTCGATCAATTCCGCGCGCAGCCGGATCGCGGTGATCGGCGTGCGCAAATCGTGGCTGAGCGCCCAGAGCATCTGCCGTTGGCGGCTGAGTTGGTGGCCCAGGCGCTCGGCCATGGCGTTGAACGCGGTCGAGGCGCGGCGCACGTCGTCGGGGCCGCTGACGGGGGCCGCGACATTGGTTTGGCCCGAACCCAGCGCGCGCGCGGCGGCGGCGAGATCGGCCAAGGGGCGCCCGATTTGACGCGAGACGAGTGCGGCGCCAATGCCGACGACGATGACGGAGACGATCGCGGCGGCGAGCACGCTGAGCGGCGCGGGGCGAGGGCCCGGCAAACGCGCGCGCGCGTTCAGCCATGAGCCTTGGCTGAGTTCGATCGAGAGCGTGACTTCGGTCGCCTGAATGCGCGGCTCATCGCCGGGCGGCGGTTCGATGCGCTGTACGAACACGCGACCCTCGTCTAGGCCGGGCGCCGCGCGCAGTAGGTCATCGGGCAGCGGGGCGTCGCGGTCGCGATCACGACCGTCGCGGCCGCGAAAGCGACGGGACGGAGCATCCACGAAGCGCGTGGCGGCGTGGACTTGCATGTTGGGGAGACGCTCGGCGATGCCGCGCGCGATGCGCGCGCCTGCGCCACCGCCTAGGCCCGCGCTCACATTGGGCGCGTCGCTCACGCTGTAGCGGATCGAATAATCGCGCACGGCCTCGATCAGCGCCCCGCGCTCGGTGGCCGGGATTTCGCGCAATCGTTCGGCGGTGAAGACGACGCGTTCGATGACGCCGGTTTCCGCCGCGCGCCGCAGCGCCGCGCCGCGTTCGTTGGCGTAGATCGCGAAGGCGATGCCATATGAAAGCAGCACGGCGACGATAGTGACGAGCACCATGCGGCCGGTCAGCGTATTGAGCGGATTGAATTTCACGCCTTTTCGACCGGCGCTGTGAATACGTAGCCGCCACCCCACACGGTCTTGATCAGCTTGGGCGTGCGCGCGTCAGCTTCGATCTTGCGGCGCAAGCGCGAGACTTGCGTGTCGACCGCGCGATCGAACACGTCCGTGCCGCGATCGAACGCCAGATCAAGTAGCTGATCGCGTGTCAGCACGATCTTAGGGCGCTGCAGGAATGTGAGCAGAAGCCGATACTCGCCGGTGGAGAGTTCGTGCGCGACGCCTTCGTCGTCGACCAGTTCGCGTTCAGCGAGCTTCAAAGTCCAGCGATCGAAGCGCAGCGCTTCGCCGGTCGGCGCTTCGACACTCGGCGGCAGCGCGTGCGTGCGGCGCAACACGGCGTCCATGCGCGCCATCAGTTCGCGCGGGTTGAACGGCTTCACGACGTAATCGTCGGCGCCGACCTCGAGGCCGATGATGCGGTCGAGATCCTCGGCGCGCGCCGAAAGCAGGATCACCGGGATATGATTTGTCTCGCGGATGTGGCGGCAGAGCGAGAGGCCATCTTCGCCCGGCATCATGATATCGAGAATGACAAGGTCGATCCGGTTTTCCTTGATCGCCCGGCGCGCCGCCTCGGCGCTATCCACGGCGGTGGCGCGCCGACCGTTCTTTTTCAGGAACTGGGCCAGCGATTCGCGAATTTCGCGATGGTCGTCAACGACCAGGATATGGGGGTCCTCCGGGGTCATGGCGTTGATGTGCGCCCGGATTTGTCAAAAATCTACCGAGCGCGGGCGCCGATCTTGTGCCAAATATTGGCGGGCGAGGGCCGAAGACACACTTAGCCAAGAATTCCAGCGCCGTCCGCCACACCGGCGCCCAGGTCGGGCGCGCAGATGCGGATCGATTTTAGGGGACCAATGCATGAGTTTGAAAACCATGACCGCTCTGGCGTGCGCGGCGACGGCGTTGACCGCGTGCGCGAGCGGCGGGCGTACGGGCGGCGTCGACGAACCGATCCGGGCGCTGATGTCGGCGGATGTGATGATGTTCGTGAGCTTCGACGCGGACGGCGATCTGACGGCGACGACAGCGGAGATCGATGCGGGCTTGGGCCGTGAATTTACGCGCGCCGACGCAAATCATGACGGCTCGCTGCAGCCGATTGAGTTTCAGAATTGGTCGAATGCGGTGTTGGGCGGATCGCAGCTTGGCCCATACCGGCTCGATTTTGACCGCAACGTCGATAACGTGATCACACGCGAGGAGTTCGACGCCGAAATCCGCGCGCGTGTCGCCGATTATGACGCGGACGAAAACGGTTCGCTGACGCGTTCGGAATATATTCGCTTGATTGGCCAGGCGCGCCCGCCCCGCGTGCCGAACGTTCAGATGACGCCGCGCGCGGGCGGAACCTAACGAAGCGGTGGCCAAATCATGGCGATTGACACAGCTTGGCGCCAGTAGGGGGCGTTTTCGAAAAACGACGGACAAACACCGCGTCTAACGTTGAAGCATCCAAGCCCGTTCGCCTCCCGCGACGGATTGGATCCGAAGATGCCGCGGCGACCCTCCCCCCAAGACGCGGCATTGATAAGATAACGGCCGGCGCAGCCCCCCAGCGCCGGCCGTTTTTTATTTCCGCCGCTGACAAACTTTGTCGCACGCGGGACCAACGTCGGAAAAAGCCGGCGGATATGAAGGCCCGGAGAGGGAAATGTGGGCCGCCCGACGGCGGCTGAAGGAGAAAGCCCCATGCGTAAGATATTGCTCGCCGCTGCTGGTTTCGCCGCGTTGGCGGGCGTGGCTGGGTTGGCCGTGGCGCAGGAAGGCGCGCCGCAGCGTGCGCCACGCGGCGTATTCGCGCTCGACGCTAACAGCGACGGCACGTTGACGCGTCAAGAATTCGACGCCGGCCGTGCGGCCGAGTTCACGCGTCTCGACGCGGATCGCAACGGCCAGCTGTCGCGCGAGGAAATGCGCGCGGGCCGCGAGGAGCATCGCGGCGGCCGACGTGGCGGCGGTCATCGCGGCGCGCACATGCTCGAACGCGCCGACGCCAACAATGACGGCTCGATCACGCGCGACGAATTCCTGGCGCGGCCGACCGAGCACTTTCAACGGCTCGACGCTAACCATGACGGCGTGATCTCCGCCGCGGAACGCCCGCAACGGCCGGAGCGCGGTGAACGTGGCGAACGCGGTCCGCGTGGCGAGCGCGGCGATCGTCCGAACCGGGATGCGAATGGCGATGGCCAATTCTCGCAGGCCGAATTCACGGCGATGGGCGCATCGATGTTCGATCGTCTCGATGCGAACGACGATGGCCGCATCACGCAAGCCGAAGCCCAGGCCGCGCGTCCGCAACATCGCGCTCGCGACTGAGCCGGCGGCGCGGCCGAGGGGAAGGCTCACCCTCGGCCGCGCTTCCTCGTGTTCCAATTGGGGAAGGGCCTTGCCGATCGCGCAGCGACCGCCAAGTGAGGAAACATGTTTGCCGCATTGAAGCAGAAAGCATCTGAGATTTGGTCCAAGCGTCCGGGCTTTTTGCGTGGGCGCGGGCTTTGGATCGCGGGCGGCGCGCTCGCGCTCGTGCTTGTCGGCTGGAGCGTGCTCGGCGGCGGCGAGGAAGAAGAACCTTATCGCACGGCGACGGTCGATCGCGGCTCGATCACGCGCGTCGTGAGCGCCACGGGCACGCTGCAGCCGCTGGTTTCGGCGAACGTGGGCTCGACGGTATCGGGCCCGGTGATCGAGGTGCTGGTGGATTTCAACAGCCAGGTGCGCGCCAATCAAGTTCTCGCGCGCTTGGACCCGACGCCATTCCAGCAACGCATCGTGCAAGCACAGGCGACGTTGGCGCAATCGCAGGCGCAGCTGGCGGTCGCGGAATCGGATTATCAACGCTACGTGCTGTTGCAGCAGCGCGGCTTTGCTTCTGAACAATTGATGGCGCAGCAACGCGCGGCGCGCGATACGGCGCGCGCGGCGGTGTCGCAAGCGCAAGCCAGCGTCGCCACGGCGCGCACCGATCTTGAGCGCAGCGTGATCCGCTCGCCGATCGATGGCGTGGTCGTTGACCGGCAGGTGAACGTCGGTCAGCCGGTGGCGTCGAGCCTGCAAGCGGCGACGCTTTTCGTGATCGCGCAGGATCTGTCGCGGCTGCAAGCCAACATCACCGTGGATGAAGCCGACATTGGCGAGGTGAACGAAGGCCAGGCCGTGCGTTTCACCGTCGATGCGTTTCCGGATCGTGAGTTCGAGGGGCGTGTGAGCCAAGTCCGCCAGCAAGGCGTCGCTGAATCTGGTGTCGTGAGCTACACGGTGGTGGTTGAGGCGGACAATCCGGGACGCCAATTGCTGCCGGGCATGACCGCCAACGCCGATATCGTGCTGGAACAGCGCGACGAGGTGTTGCGCGTGCCGAATACGGCGCTGCGTTTCGTGCCGGCTGATCCAGAACTCGTGGCGCAAGGCCGCGCGCTCGTCGGCGGCGGTGGGCAGGGCCGAAGCGGGGCGGGTGAAGCTCAAGCTCAGCCGCGTGGCGAAG
This sequence comes from Caulobacterales bacterium, assembly GCA_017303355.1. Classification (GTDB taxonomy): domain Bacteria; phylum Pseudomonadota; class Alphaproteobacteria; order Caulobacterales; family Aquidulcibacteraceae; genus Vitreimonas. The sequence continues at coordinate 248,466 of JAFLCU010000002.1, forward strand.
GCGGGGCCGCGGCTGGCCAGGGCCAAGGTCGCGGGCGCGGCGTGGCGCAGATCGCGGAAACGCTGCAACTGAATGAACAACAACGCGCGGCCGCGCAAACCGCGTTCGAAAACGCGATGGCGTCGGCGCCGCGCGGGCAAGGCGGCGATCGTCGCGCGGCGATGCGGCGCATCCGCGAACAAGTGATCCGCGAGATCGAGCCGACGCTGAGCGCCGAACAGCGCACGCTGCTGGAGCAAATGCGCGCGGGCGGCGGCCCACGCCAAGAGGTGCGCCAGCAGGCGGTGGTTTGGGTGTTGCGCAACAACCGCCCGACGCCGGTACAGGTCGAGGTTGGCGTCGCCGACAATAGCTTTACGCTGGTGCATAGCGGGCTGAGCGAAGGCGACGAGGTCATCATCGGCGGCGGTCCGCAGAATGAGGACCGCCAACAGCAACGCGGCGGGCCTGGCGGCATGGCGCCTGGCGGCGGCGTGCGCATCCGGGGCGCGTGATGGCGAGCCTTATCCAAGCGCGCGATCTCACCAAGCTTTATCGCATGGGCGACGAGACGGTGCATGCGCTGGCGGGCGTGAATTTCGATATCGCGCGGGGCGAATATTGCGCCATCGTCGGGCCGTCTGGCTCCGGCAAGTCGACCTTGATGAACATCATCGGCGGGCTTGATACGCCGACCAGCGGCCGCATCGTCATCGCCGGCAACGATATCGGCGCGATGGCGGATGATGATCTGGCGGTGTTTCGCAACCAGACCATCGGCTTCGTGTTTCAGAGCTTCAATTTGCTGCCGCGCATGACGGCGCTGGAGAACGTCGAGCTGCCGATGATTTATGGCGGTATCGCGCCGAAGGAGCGGCGTGAGCGCGCGGCGGCGTTGCTGGAGCGCGTGGGCCTCGGCGCGCGCATGACGCACCGGCCGACGCAGCTTTCCGGCGGTCAGCAGCAGCGCGTGGCGATCGCGCGCGCGCTGGCGGGCAATCCCGCGCTGATCTTGGCCGACGAGCCGACGGGCGCGCTGGATACCAACACCGGCAAGGAAATCCTCGCGCTGTTCGGGCGGCTCAATCGCGAGGGCGCGACGGTTGTGCTGGTCACCCACGATCACGAGGTCGCGGCCGCGACCAAGCGCACGATCGAAATGCGCGACGGCCATATCGTGTCGGACCGCATCAATGGAGGAACACCGCGTCATGATGCGCACCTCTGATCTGATCGCGAGCGCCAGCCGCGCGCTGCGTTCGAACCCGTTGCGCTCGGCGCTGACGGCGCTGGGCGTGATCATCGGTGTGGCTTCGGTCGTGGCGATGGTGGCGCTGGGCGCCGGCGCGCAGGCGCAGGTGGAGCGCTCGATCGCGAGCCTGGGCTCGAATTTGCTTATCGTTGTGCCAGGCGCGCAGCGCAGCGGCGGCGGTGTGCGCGCGCAAGCCGGCGGCGGCATGGGCTGGGATACGCTGACCATGGATGACGCGGAGGCGATCGTGCAGCTTGAGGGCGTGGTCGCGGTGGCGCCCTCGCAGCGCGCGCGCACGCAAGTGATCGCCAACGGGCTCAACTGGAATCCGCAAGTCGAGGGCGTGACGCCGGATTATCTCGTGGCGCGCGACTGGCGGATCGCGTCGGGGCGCATGTTCGATGAAACGGAAGAGCGGCAGGCGCGGCGTATCGTCGTGCTGGGCGCGACGGTGGCGAACGAATTGTTCCCGAACATCGAGCCCGTCGGCCAAACGGTGCGGATGAATGGCGGTACGTTCGAGATTGTCGGCGTGCTGGAATCCAAGGGCCAATCGGGCTTCGGCATGGACCAGGACGATATCGTGCTGGCGCCGCTGACGACGGTGAAACGGCGCATCTCCGGTCGGCGCGGGCGCGCCGATACGGTGAGTCAAATTTCGGTGAAGGCCGAGAGCGAGGATGCGCTCGGCACGCTGCAGCAGGACGTCGAGACGCTTTTGCGACAGCGCCACCGCACGCGTGAAGGCGAAGACGATTTCACGGTGCAGAACCTAAGCTCGATCACCGAGGCGGCGGCGCAGACCACCCAGGTTTTCACCTATCTTCTTGGGGGAATTTCCGCGGTCTCGCTGCTCGTGGGCGGCATCGGCATCATGAACATCATGCTGGTGAGCGTAACTGAACGCACGCGTGAGATCGGCTTGCGAAAAGCGCTTGGCGCCCGTCAAGGAGACATTCTGCGCCAGTTCGGGCTAGAAGCCGTGACGCTTTCAGTCGCGGGCGGGATCATTGGCCTCATTATCGGCGTCGCGGGCGCCTGGTTAATGACCTCTTTGTTTACCCTGCCGCTGGTAATTTCCGGCTGGCATGCTGGTTTGGCGATCGGTTTCTCGGCGTTGGTCGGGGTCTTGTTTGGCGCCTATCCGGCTTGGCGGGCGGCGAAGCTCGATCCGATCGAAGCGCTGCGGCGGGAATGAAATGAGGAAGAAGTTCTCATGCGAGTGCTGATAGTTTCCATGGCGGCGCTGGCCGCTTCCATCAGTCCGGCGGCGGCTGATACGCTGACCGAAGCGATGGTGTCGGCAGCGGAATCAAACCCGACGCTGGCGGCGCAGCGCCAGCGCCTCAGCGCCACGCGTGAAGCGCTGCCGCAAGCTTGGGCGGCCGCGTTGCCGCAGGTTTCCGTTTCCGGCTCGGCCACGGCGCGCGACAGCGATTCCGATAATCCGGCGCTGGAAAGCGATCGCGGGGAAACCTGGTCGAGTTCAGCCAACGTTTCGCAATTGTTGTTTGGCTCAGGCCGCGTGCTGGCCTCCACACGCGCCGCGCGCGCGCAGATCGCAGGCGCTGTTGCTGACTACGAACTCGCCTCGCAGACGCTTCTGCTCGATGTGACGCGCGCGTACGCCGATGTGCGCCAAGCGCAGGCGGTGGTCGCCGCGCGCGAGACGACGGTGTCCAACCTCACGCGTTTGCTGGAGTACGCGCAGGCGCAGTTTGACGCTGGCGTGGTGACGCGCACGGACGTGGCGCAATCGCAAGCGCGGCTGGCGCAGGCGCGCACGCAATTGGTGCAGGGGCAGGGCGCGCTGGCCGCGGCGGTGCAGGCTTATCAACGCTTGGTCGGGCGGCCGCCGTCTGGCCTAGTCGCGCCGTCGATGACGCCGGGCCTGCCGACGGATCTGCAATCGGCGCTGGATATTTCGGTTGATAATAGCCCAGTGCTGATCGGCGCGATGGCGGATACGCGGTTGGCCGACGCGAACGTTGATGTCGCCGCCGCGCAAGGCCGTATGAACGTCACGCTCGAAGCCGGCACGTCGATGGGCGCCGATTTCAACGACGACACCACCGAGAGCACGACCGATTCAGTCGGCGTGCGCGTTTCGGTGCCTCTGTTCCAGGGCGGCGCCATTCGCTCGCGCACGCGGGCGCAGCGCGCGTTGCGTTCAGCGTCGAACCTCGATCTCGCCGCAGCCCAACGCAGCGTGCAGGAGGCCGTCACCAATGCGTGGACGGGCCTTGCTAGCGCGCGCGCCGCCGTCGATTCCGCGCGTGATCAGGTTGAAGCGGCGGAGCTCGCCTACGAAGGCGTGACGTTGGAGCAGGAAACCGGCTTGCGCTCGACGGTCGAGGTGCTCGACCAGGAAGCGGATTTGCTGACGGCGCGGATCGCGCTGGCGCAGGCGGAGCGTGATCTGGTGGTGGCCGAGCGTCAGATGCTGGCCGCGATTGGCACGCTCTCGATCCCGGAACAATCCGGCGGGCCGATCGAAGACGATCAATTGCGCGGCAGATAATAAAAACGGCCTCGACGGGCGGGGAATGTCGAGGCCGCTTTCAAAATTGAACGCCTGTTCGGCGGGGTCGTGGGCGGCGTCCGCGCTGAGAACGTCGTGCCCGTGGATTGGTTCCTGCGATTTGATCCTCCGGACTTGATCGGACGCAAACGCAGGTTGCGCCGCGCGCGACAGAGTGGGCCCAAAGGAGCCCGCTATGCTGAACTCCATCATTGCCGTGGCCTCGGGCGGCGCCGAGGATGGCGAATTGCTGAATGTGGCCGGCGCGCTTGCCGCGCGTCTCCAAGCGCAGGTTCGCGTGATCCCGGCATTCCCCGACCCGGCCGCTGATCTTATCTATTATGGCGCGGCGCTCGGTACGGCCCTGCCTGAGGCGGCGCTTGAACGCGTGACCGCCGCCGAGCGTGAGAAACAGAAAGCGATCGAGCAAAAGGTGGGTGCGGTCGCGGCGGCCAAGAACGCGCAATTCGTCGTCGATAAGCGCGAGTTCGCGCCGGCGGCCGCGACCACAAGCGCGGTTGTGCTGGCCGACCTCGCGATGGTGCACGGCGTGAACGCGCGCGGCGGCTTGGCGGGGCTCTTTGCCGAGACGCTCATCACGGCGCAATCGCCCTGCTTGCTGATCAATTCCGCCAATGAACGTTTCGACACCGTCGCCATCGCCTGGGATGGCAGTGCACAGGCTGGCCGCGCCGTGCGCGCCGCCGTGCCGATCCTGCGGCTTGCGTCACGCGTGCTGGTATTCAGCAATATCGATGACGCCGCATCGCCAGCTGGCGCCGCGAGCCCGGCGCGGCTGAGCGAGTATCTTCAACGCTGTGGCGTCCGCAATGTCGCGTCGCGCGAGCTTCGTGGCGAGCACGTCGCCGCGTCTCTGCTTGAAGCCACGCGCGCCGAGGCTTGCGATTTGCTCGTCTCGGGCGCTTATGGACGGCCTCGTCTCTATGAAATGGTGCTCGGCGGCACCACGCGGGCGTTGGTGCATACGGCCGAGGCGCCCCATCTTCTGCTCGCGCATTAGGAGCGGCGTATGGCGTACAAGGATATTCTGACGCCGGTGATAACCTTGGAGGCGGACGAGGCCGCGCTTGTCGCCGCCGGCGAGATCGCACGCGCGTTTGACACTCACGCGACGGCGTTGGTGGTCGCGGTTCACCTGGCGTCGGCCTTCGCCGACGATCAGCGGCCGTTCTCCGAAGTGCTCGCGGATCTGGCGCGCGGCTCCAGGCATGAAGCGGCGCTTGAGCGCGCCAAGATCATCGATTGGCTGGACGCCGCCCTGCACGATTTTGAGATCCGCGATCTCACCGTGGAGGCGGCCTTGGAGCGCCACGAAGTGCTCGCGCATGCGCGCGTCACCGATCTCGTCGTAATGGCGCGCGCAGCTACGCACGCACACGCGCGCCGGGCGCTGATCGAGCAGGTCTTGTTCGATGCCGGCCGGCCGCTTCTGCTTGTGCCGGGTGCGTTCAAGAAGCCGCGGCAATGGACGCGCGCCTTGATCGGCTGGAATGCGAAGGCGCAATCGATGCGCGCGGTGAGCGCCGCGCTGCCGTTGCTGAAGCGCGCCGAAGCCGTTGCGGTGGCCACGGTTGATGCGACGCCCAGTCCAACCGGGCACGCGCAAGCGCCGGGGCGCGAATTGGCGGCCTATCTTGCGCGTCACGGCGTGCGGGTGGAGGTGCGCAATATCGACAGTATGGGACGCAGCGACGCGCGCGCGCTGTTGGACGAAGCGCAGGGCTTTGGCGCCGACATGCTCGTGCTGGGCGCCTACGGCCACTCGCGCGCGCAGGAATTTGTTTTCGGCGGCGTCACGCGGGAGCTGATGGCGGCCTCGCCCTTGCCGTTGTTCTTGATGCATTAGAACCCGCACGAGATATTCCAGCGCGGCGACGACAAGCATCGGCAGGCGGCGTTGAAGGCGGCTGCGAGCGTATCGAAGCGAGATCGCGCGCGGCGCCCGTCGCCTAACGCATTGTCCGGCGACTTGACCGCTTACGCGCGGGCGCGCGACTAGGCGGGCGGGCGCTTGCGCGCCGATTTCTTCATCGTCGCCGCGGCGAAATCGTCGAGGATCGGGCAATCCGAGCGCTCATCGCCATGGCAATGGTCGGCGAGCGTCTTCAAGGTCCGCACCACCGCGCGCATTTCGCGCATGCGCCGTTCCAGATCTTCAATGTGTTGGGAGGCGAGGCGTTTGACCTCGCGCGACGGGCGCTTGCGGTCGCGCCAGAGCGCGAGCAGGCTCGACGCTTCATCCAGCGAGAACCCCAGATCGCGCGTGCGGCGGATGAATTGCAGCACGCTGACATCGCTCTCGTCATAATCGCGATAACCGTTGGCGCGGCGCGACGCTTTGATGAGGCCGATTTCCTCGTAATAGCGGATCATCTTGGCCGACACGCCGGAGCGTTTTGCTGCGTCTCCAATATTCATGTGGCTCTGTTTGCTCCGGTTTTTGCGCGCTTGACCTTCCCATTATGGGAAGGATTAGGCTTGCTCGCAAGATCACAGAGAAGGCGCACGGCTTCCGTGCGGTAACATCCATGCCATCGCGCCATTCACATATGGGCCCTCACGACCACGGTTACGCCGCCATGACGGCGGCGACGCACACCGACCCCGTGTGCGGCATGAAGGTCAGCGCCGACACGCCGCACCGTGCCGGCCACGAAGGCGAGGACGTTCTTTTCTGCAGCGCCGGCTGCAAGACGAAGTTTGCTGATAATCCAGCCAAGTACGTGCGCGAGGGCCACGCGTATCATGGCCGTGCGGCTCATGGTGGTCCGCCTGTCGATCCTGCAATTGTGCGGGCGGGTTCAAAATGGACCTGCCCAATGCATCCCGAGATCGTGCGCGACGGGCCCGGTTCGTGCCCGATCTGTGGCATGGCGCTCGAACCGATGATGCCGAGCGCGGACGCTGGGCCCAATCCTGAACTGATCGATATGACGCGTCGTTTCTGGATTGGCGCAGCACTCGCGCTGCCGGTGCTGGCGCTCGAAATGGGCCGACATTTCTTCGGAATCGATAATTTCGCACCACCGACTTGGAACGGTTGGCTGCAATTCTTTTTGGCGACGCCGGTCGTGTTGTGGGCCGGGTGGCCCTTCTTCGAGCGCGGCTATCAGTCCTTGAAGACGCGCAATCTGAACATGTTCACCTTGATCGCGCTGGGGACAGGCGTTGCCTGGATCTATAGCGTCGTTGCGCTCTTTGCACCGTCGGCGTTTCCGCCGGCCTTCCGCGATCATCACGGTCTGGTCGCGGTCTATTTCGAAGCCGCGGCCGTAATCACGGTCTTAGTGCTGCTCGGCCAAGTGCTCGAACTGCAAGCGCGTGAGCGCACGGGCGGCGCCATCCGCGCGCTCTTGGACCTCGCGCCCAAGACCGCGCGGCGCATCCGCGATGGCGGCGAGGAAGAAGTCACGCTCGACCAGATCATGGTGGGTGATCGCTTGCGTGTGCGCCCGGGAGAGAAGATCCCGGTTGACGGTGTCGTCGCTGAAGGCCGCTCCAGCATCGATGAGTCCATGGTCACCGGCGAATCCATGCCGGTGACGCGTAAAACGGGCGAGCGCGTCATCGGCGGTACGCTCAACCAAACCGGCGCACTCGTCATCGAGACCGAACGCATCGGCGCCGACACCATGCTCTCCCGCATCGTCCAGATGGTGGCTGACGCCCAGCGTTCGCGCGCGCCGATACAGCGCTTGGCCGACCGCGTTGCGGGATATTTCGTGCCTGCCGTGATTGGCGTCGCCATTATCGCACTCACCGCCTGGTGGATTTTCGGCCCATCGCCCGCGTTCTCTTACGGGCTGATCGCGGCCGTCTCTGTGTTGATCATTGCGTGTCCGTGTGCGCTGGGCTTGGCGACGCCGATGTCGATCATGGCCGGCGTCGGACGCGGCGCGCGCGCCGGCGTCCTCATTAAGAACGCCGAAGCCCTGGAACGCTTCGAAAAGGTCGACACGCTTGTTCTCGACAAGACCGGCACGCTGACCGAAGGCAAGCCCGCCGTCGTCGCTATCGAAGTCGCGCAAGGCTTTGAGGAAGCCGTCGTGCTCACGCTCGCGGCGAGCCTCGAAAATCAGAGCGAGCATCCGCTCGCTCAAGCGATCGTTGAAGCAGCGCGAGCGCGCGGTCTGCAATTGGCTGAGGCGATAGACTTTGATTCACCGACGGGCAAAGGCGTTGTCGGCCTCGTTGAAGGCAAAAAGATCGCGCTGGGCGCTGAGCGTTACATGCGCGAGCTTGGCGTCGTCACGAGCGCGCTCGAAGCGAAGGCCGAAAAACTGCGCGGCGAGGGCGTCACTGCGATCTATGTCAGCGCCAACAATGCCGTCGCCGCCGTGATCGGCATCGCCGATCCCGTAAAACAAACGACGCCAGCGGCGCTCGATCAGCTTCGCGCCCAGGGTCTTCGGCTGGTGATGCTGACTGGCGACAATCGCACCACGGCGGAAGCCGTCGCCAAGAAGCTCGGCATCACCGAGGTCGAGGCGGAAGTCCTGCCCGAGCACAAAGCCGATGTGGTGATGCGCTTGAAGAGCCAAGGTCGTGTCGTTGCGATGGCGGGCGATGGTGTGAATGACGCGCCGGCGCTTGCGGCGGCCGATGTTGGCATCGCCATGGGCGGAGGCGCCGACGTCGCCATTGAGAGCGCGGGCGTGACGCTGTTGCAGGGCGATCTCGTCGGCGTCGTGCGAGCATGCACCATCTCGCGCGCGGTCATGCGCAATATCCGGCAAAACCTCTTCTTCGCCTTCGCCTACAATGTCGCGGGCGTGCCGATCGCGGCGGGCGTACTCTATCCGCTGACGGGGATGCTTCTGTCGCCGATGATCGCCGCGCTCGCCATGGCGCTATCGTCGGTCTCTGTCATCGCCAATTCGCTTCGGCTTGGCTCGCTCCGGGTATGATGGCGATGCGCACCTTGTTTCCTCCACGGACGCCGCTTCTTTTGTCACTGCTTTTTCCGGCGCAGGGGTGCGGGAAAGCTCACGTTGGCGCGTAATACCCATGAACAGGAGACGATTCATGAGAAAAAACCTGATACTCGCTTTTGCGGCAACGTTCGCGGCGAGCAATCTTATCTCGGCGCCGAAGTGACCCACGGCGCCGGCCACATGGCGTTTTGACGTTTGACAGGGACGGAAATGTTTTCGCGACGCAGATTATTGCACGGTGCAGGCGCCATCGGAGCGGGGCTCATGGCCGCGCGTGCGTTTCCCGCTTGGGCGCAGACGCATGCGCATGGGCTCGGCCCCACGCTGCCGATGCTTAGCGGCGAAGACATTGCCCTCAATGTCGCGCGCATGCACCTGAATGTCGAAGGCCGCCAAGGTCACGCGGTCGGCATCAATGGAACCGTGCCTGGCCCGCTCATTCGTCTGCGCGAAGGCCAAAACGTGCGGCTGACAGTCAACAATGCGCTCGATGAGGACACTTCGATCCATTGGCATGGCTTGATTCTGCCGTTCCAGATGGATGGCGTGCCGGGCGTCAGCTTTCCCGGCATTCGCCCAGGCGCGAGCTTCACCTACGAGTTTCCGGTCCGCCAATCGGGCACATATTGGTATCACTCGCATTCGGGGCTGCAGGAGCAGGAGGGCCATTACGGGCCCATCATTATCGACCCCGCCCATCACGATTCGATCGCTTATGACCGCGAGCATGTGATCGTGCTCTCTGATTATAGCTTCCTCCATCCGCACACGATCTTCGCGCGTCTGAAACAAGAGCCCGGCCATTTCAACATGCAGCGCGAGACGATTGCGGGCGCGCTGAGCGGCCGCGATCCGTCGTTCTCCGATCAGATGGATTGGGCGGCGATGCGCATGGACCCGACCGACATCTCCGACGTGACAGGTTCGACCTACACCTTCCTGATCAATGGCCATGGGCCCGCCGACAATTGGACCGCGCTCTTTCAACCCGGCGAGCGCGTGCGGCTTCGCTTCATCAACGCCGCGGCGATGACCATCTTCAACGTGCGCATCCCGGGCCTGCCGCTCACGATCGTGCAGGCCGACGGTCAGCACGTGAAGCCAGTCGAGGTCGATGAGTTTCAAATCTCGGTGGCGGAAACCTACGACGTGATTGTCGAGCCGCGTGAAGACCACGCGTTCACTCTGGTCGCTGAAGCCGTTGATCGCTCAGGCATGGGTCGCGCGACGCTTGCGCCGCGTGCGGGAATGAGCGGCGAAATCCCGTCGCTGCGCGCGCGGCCGCGTTCGACCATGCGCGACATGGGCATGGACATGTCAGCCATGACCATGGCCTGGCCCGGCACGGAAAGCGCCGTCGAGGGCGGCATGGATCACGGCGACATGTCGATGCGCGACGGCGCCAACGCACCACAAGTGCGCATGGGGCCAGGCGTGCAATCGATCGCGCCGATGCCGGTCGATCGCTTGGGCGATCGCGGGCAGGGTCTCGAAGACGTCAATCACCGTGTCTTAGTTTACACCGATCTTGAAGCGCTGGACGCCAATCCGGATACGCGCGCGCCGAGCCGATCGCTGGAGCTTCACCTCACCGGCAACATGGAACGCTTCATGTGGTCGTTCGATGGCGAGCGCTTCAGCGAAGTGACCGCACCCATACCGTTCAGGCGCGACGAGCGCGTGCGCATCACGCTCGTCAATGACAGCATGATGGCGCACCCCATCCATCTGCACGGTCATTTCTTCGAATTGCTAACGGGACCGGATGGCAAGCGCCCGCGCAAGCACACGGTCAATGTGCTGCCTGGCGGCAAAGTGACGTTCGATCTGACGGCGGACGCGCCCGGGGACTGGGCGTTTCACTGCCATCTTCTCTATCACATGCATGCCGGCATGTTCCGCGTCGTTACCGTGCGTCCGCTCGACGAGACGCGCTCATGAACTGGCGCTTTCTCTTCGCCTTCGCCGCGCCTTTGGTGTTTGCCTCGCCTGTGTTCGCGCAGAGCGATCCGCCGGCCACGCAAATGACCTGGCCGACCGCGCCGCCGCGGGAAACGCCCGAGCAAGGCGCGGTCGATCATTCGCGAATGGACCACGGTGTGATGCATCATGCGCAGATGGATCACCGCGCAGCAGAAGCAACCGACGAGGTCGGCAACGAGCCGGCTCCGGATGCGCCGACGGATCACGCCGCCGAGCGCTTTTATGGCGCTGAGGAGATGGCCACGGCGCGCGCCCAGCTTCGGCGCGAGCATGGCGGCGTCGTCGTTTCTTCGCTGATGGTTGACCGCGTCGAGTTGGCGTTCGCCGATGATGAAACCGTCTTTCAGTGGGAAGGCGAGGGCTGGATCGGCGGTGATCTCAACCGCTTCGTGTTCAAGACAGAGGGCGAAGCGACGGAAGACGATGTCGAAGGCGCGGAGGTGCAGGCGCTCTATTCGCGTGCGATCGGGCCGTACTTCGACCTGCAAACAGGCGTCCGCTATGACATAGAGCCCAGTCCCAACCGCGCCTACGCCGTGATCGGCTTTGAGGGTGTTGCGCCTTATTGGTTTGAGACCACAGGGGCGCTCTTTGTCTCCGACGAAGGCGACGTCAGTGCGCGCCTGGAGGGTTCCTACGATGCGCGCCTCACCCAGCGGCTCATTCTGCAGCCGCACGCCGAGATCAGCGTCTCAGCAGAAGATGTTCCAGAGCTTAGGCGCGGATCGGGCTTCACAGATGCGGAGTTTGGGTTGCGCCTGCGCTATGACATCACCCGCGTCTTCGCGCCCTATGTCGGCATTTCGTACGAGACCAGATTCGGCGACACCGCCGATTATGCGCGCGCCGACGGCGAGGATGTGAGCGAGACGCGTTTGGTGGTGGGTCTCCGCACGCGGTTTTAGCGGCGCGATGAACGTTGAGCCCCGATCACGCCCGCATTGCGCTCGCTTGGCTCGCGAGGCAACGGCGAGGCAAAACCTTGAGCGGGAAATGGAGGTGAAAGGCGCTGGAAGGTTGGAGCGGGCGGCGGGAATCGAACCCGCACGAGAAGCTTGGGAAGCTTCCAGGCTACCACTACATCACGCCCGCGCGGCGCCTCTCTTAGCGAAGTTCGCCACGGACCGCCAGTGTGGGCTGACACTCAATTGACTTCGATGTGATCGGCCGGCAGGCCCTTGATGCGCCGCTGGTATGCTGCCTCATAGGCGCGTTCGATGTCGCGCGTATATTGCGCGCTGTTGAAAAGCGGGGCCGTCAGGCGGTTGGCCGCGAGTTGCGCACGCAACGCCGCCAGCCGCGCGGGATTGGCGGCGAGATCGAGCGCCAGGCGCTCGTAGTCCTCGGCCGTCTCGGTGATGAGTTCGGGCATGCCGCTGGCGTGCAGCAAGCTGGCGGCGACCCGCGCGGCAAAGCTCTTGCCTTGCCTGGTGACGATGGGAAGGCCCGCCCACAACGCATCGCTGGCGGTGGTGTGGGCGTTGTAGTTGAAGGTATCCAAGAATAAGTCGGCGCAACGGTGCCGTGCGAGGTGCATGGGCAGCGGCATGCGTTCGGCGAAGATAAGCCGATGCGCGTCGACGCCGCGCGCGATAGCCTCGTTGCGAAGATTGGCTTCGGCGTGTGCGTTGTCTCTCAACAACCACAACACGCCGCCATCGATCGTGCGCAGCAGGCGCATCCAGACATCAAACTCGGCGGGCGAGATTTTGAAGCTGTTGTTGAAACAGCAGAACACGAAGCCATCGGCGGGCAGGCCGAGCTCGGCGCGGTCGAAGGATTTGTCCGCGATCGCGCGCTGATCGTCATTTGGCTGATAGGCGTGCGGCAGCGTGATCAGCTTCTCCGAGAAGAAATCGCGCGAGGCAGGCGGCGCGACCACTTTGTCGGCGATGATGTAATCGATGAAATCGGCGCCGATGGAGCCTGGATAGCCCAGATAATTGATCTGAATGGGCGCCGCACGATGGGCGAAGATGCCGAGGCGCGCGTCGCTGGTGTGGCCGTTCAGGTCCAGGGCGATGTCGATCGTGTGGTTGCGCGCGAGCGCGGAGATGCTTGCGTCATCAGTCGTGCTCACATCATGAAAGTGATCAACAGCGCCGATGATGCGCCGCCGCATCGCATCGTCGCGATTGATGCCGTACGAGAAGGCGTGAATCTCGAACTTGCTTTTGTCGTGCAATTCGAGCATGCGCGCGATCAGCACCATGACGGCGTGCTCGTGGAAATCGGCGGAGAAATAGCCGATCCGCAGTCTTGGCGGTCGCGTCTCGGGCACGGGCAAGGGCTTTGCCGCCGGCGGATATTTCGCGTGAGTCCAGGTGCGCGCCCAGTGCAGCTGACGCGCGGGATCATCCATCGCCGAGAGGCTGGCGAAAGGTGAGGCGGCGCCATCGAGGCCGAAGTCCGAGAAAGCGATCGCCTGGGGCGCGACGCGCCAGGCGCACATGCGCGCGGCGGCGGCGGTGCGATTGTAGAAGGCTTCCGCGAAATCCGTCCTAAGCTGTAGCGCTACGTCGAAATCAGCGATGGCTTCGTCGAGCCGATTGAGCAACTGCAATGCCGAACCACGATTGTTGCGGGCTTCCGCGTAATCGGGCCGCAAGCGCAGCGCCTCGTCGTAGCTTGCGACGGCGTCTTCCAGGCGATTCAAATCTTGCAGGAGATTGCCGCGATTGTGGAAAGCTTCGGCATAATCGGGCTTAATGGCGAGCGCGCGATTGTAATCGGCGAGGGCTTCCTGCAGCCGCTTAAGGCGCCACAAAGTGTTGGCGCGGTTGTTGAGCGCTTCGGCATTGCGCGGATCAAGGCGCAGCGCTGCATCGTAGCTGGCCAACGCCTCCACCAAGCGTTCAAGTTCGCGCAGCGCGTTGCCACGATTGTAGTGCGCGACGATATAGTCCGGCGCGAAGCGCAGCGCCTGCTCATGACTGGCGAGTGCTTCATCGAGGCGCCGGAGGTCTTGCAGCACGCTGCCGCGATTGTCGTGCGCTTCCGCGTAATCGGGCTGCAGCGCCAGGGCCTTGTCGTAGCTGGAGAGCGCCTCATCCAGGCGTTGGAGATCGTGCAGGACGATTCCGCGATTGAAATGGGCGACGACGAAATCCGGCCGCAGCACGAGCGCCTTGTCGAAATCAGCGAGCGCTTCATCGAGCCGCCGCAAGTGCTGCAGCGCAATGCCGCGATTATTGAAGGTATCGGCGGAATTGGGGCGCAAGCGCAGTGATGCGTCGAAACTGGTGAGCGCGCGTGCGTATTCTTGCAGCTGCGCCAGCGCCACGCCGCGGAGATCATGCAGCATCGCCGCGTTGGGATAGCGCTGCACAAGTGGTTCGGCCTGCGCGATCACCTCGCGCAGGCGGCCCTGGTTAAAGAGGGCGATCAGCGCCTGGAGATCCTGCGGGGAGGGGGAGTCGCTGCTCATGGCGTACCGGGTCGCCGGGGCCTTATCGGGCGGCGGCCAGCCGCGCAACCCGATGGCCACTCATCATAATCGCCTATCAGTTGAAATAATTGAGGAAATGGCGCTTCGGGCGCGGCGCGGCGGCTGCTCGCCAGCGACTTATGCAAAAGTGTCACAAAACTGCAGTATTGGCGGCGCGCGCGCACGCTGAGCCAGCGATGCGGTCGGGGGTAGGTGTGGAAAGAGATTTCACGACGCGGAAGGTGCGCTGGGGCGAGCGCATCATGGAGGGGCTTCTCTTCGCCGCCGCCGCCGCCGCCGTCGCCGTGGTGCTGGGCATCGTCTTCGTGGTCGTTTCGGAATCGGCCAAATTCTTCGCCCAAGTCTCGATGATCGAGTTTCTGACCTCGACGACGTGGACGCCGCTGTTCGACAACCCGCAATACGGCATTGCGCCCTTGCTGACCGGCACTTTCATGTCGACGCTCGTCGCGCTCGCGGTGGCGGTGCCGTTGGGTCTGCTCGTCGCGATCTATCTCAGTGAGTTCGCCACCGCGCGCACGCGCGAGACGATCAAGCCGACGCTTGAATTGCTCGCCGCCGTGCCCACCGTCGTTTACGGCTATTTCGCGCTGCTGTTCGTGACGCCACTGCTGCAAAATATCATTCCGGGCCTGCCGAGCTTCAATCTTCTTTCAGCCGGCCTTGTCATGGGGCTGATGATCATTCCCTACATTGCCTCGCTCTCCGAGGATGCGATGCGCGCGGTGCCGCGTGCAATGCGCGAGGGCTCGTTCGCGATGGGTGCGACCCGGCTTGAGACGGCGTTTCGCGTGGTCGTGCCGGCGGCGGTGTCTGGCGTTGTCGGCGCGGTGATCCTGGGCATGTCGCGCGCGATTGGCGAGACGATGATCGTCGTTGTCGCCGGCGGCCAGCTGCCGCAGGTCGTCACCAACCCAACCCAGCAAGGCGCGACCGTGACCGCGTTCATCGCGCAGGTGGCGCTGGGCGACCTGCCATTCGGTACATTGGAATATAACAGCATCTTCGCGGCTGGCCTTGCGCTGTTGTTGCTGACGCTCCTGTTCAATCTTGTGGCGTTCTATCTGCAGCGCCGCTTCCGGGAGGCCTATTGATGGCCGCGATCGATGTTCAACGCGTACGCGACATCGCCGAACAGCCCCCGGGCCTGGCGGCGCGCAAATTCAAGGACCGCGCCTTCATCTTCTGGGGCATAGTCGCCACGATTATCGGCCTTGGCACGTTGGTGGCCTTGGTCAGCGATTTGTACATGGATGGCGGCCACCGGCTGACGCCCGCATTCTTTTTCGGCTTTCCATCCGCGAACCCGGCTGAAGCGGGCATTCTTTCGTCTTGGGTCGGTTCGCTGCTGGTGATCCTCACCACGGCGCTTGTCGCCATTCCCGTCGGCATGCTGGCGGGCGTTTATCTTGAGGAATACGCGCCGAAGAATCCGATGACGAGCGCCATCGAGATCGCGGTGAATAATCTGGCGGGCGTGCCGTCGATTCTGTTCGGCCTGATGGCCGTCGGCATCTTCGTGCAATTTCTCGGCAATCCCGCGCGTTATTTCAGCTTCTTGCCGGAGGGCTTCCGCAATGCGTCGGCGGATTTGTTCGGCCAATCGATCCTGACCGCCGGCATCACGCTGGCGCTGCTGATCCTGCCGGTCGTGATCGTCGCCACGCGCGAAGCGGTGCGCGGCGTGCCGCAGGAAATCCGCCACGCCGCGCTCGCCGTCGGCGCCACCAAGTGGCAGACGACGCAGCATCACGTCATGCCGTATGCGCTGCCGGGCGTGGTGACGGGCGTGATCATCGGCATCTCACGCGCGCTCGGCGAAACCGCGCCGCTGATCATGATCGGCGGCCTCACCTTCGTGGCGTTTCTGCCGATCACGCTTCCAGGTGATTCGAGGTTCGAAACCATAGGCGTGCTCGATCAATACGGCGCGGCCGTCGATCCGACCGCGACCGAAAGCGTGCGCATCACGCATGACGGTGTCGTGGTGCTGCCGGATTTCACGGAAATGCCGGTACAGGCGGGGCAGACCTACGATCTGCCGCATGGCACGACGGTGCAGACGGTCGCTGATTGGGGGGACGCGGTCGCCAGCTGGTCGCCGGGCCACTGGCTGGGGTCGGAATTCACGGTGATGCCGATCCAGATGTTCAACTGGACATCGCGCCCGCAGGCGGAGTTCCTGGAGATCGCGGCGGCGGCGGGCCTGGTCCTGCTGGTGATCACGCTTTTGATGAATGGCGCGGCGATTTGGCTACGCTATCGCCTGCGCAAGTCGATCAAGTGGTAATGGAAGTCGGCGGAGCTCGGGCCTAGGATTAGGCCAAAGGAGCCCCGCATGGCTGAGATCGCTCAGGCGCAATTGCGCAAATTCACGGACGAGATGTGGCGCGACGAGATCGTGCCGACCTTGGCCGAGTACATCGCCATTCCGAACAAGTCGCCGTCGTTCGATCCCGACTGGGAGAAGAATGGGCATATGGAAAAGGCGGTCGAGCTTTTTGTCGCTTGGGCGGAGAAGAAGCTGCCGGACTTGGGCGCGACGTTGAGCGTTGAGCGGCTGAGGGACAGCGCAGGCAAATCGCGCACGCCGCTGATTTTCATCGACGTGCCGGGCGGCGCGAGCGGCGACACGGTGCTGCTCTATGGCCACCTCGACAAGCAGCCGGAAATGACGGGCTGGGCCGAGGGCAAAGGCCCCTGGGTTCCGGTGATCGAGGGCGACAAGCTTTACGGCCGCGGCGGCGCCGATGACGGCTATGCGATGTTCGGCGCGCTCGCGGCGCTATTGACGCTGAAGCAACAGAATGTGCCGCATAAGCGCGCGGTGATCGTGATCGAAGCGAGCGAAGAGAGCGGATCGCCCGATCTGCCTTTTTACATGGACGCATTGGCTGATCGCATCGGCAAGGTGTCGCTTGTGATCTGCCTTGATAGCGGTTGCGGCGATTATGAGCGCTTGTGGCTGACGACATCGCTGCGCGGGCTGATCGGCGGCACGGTGCGTGTCGATGTGCTGGAAGAGGGCGTACACTCGGGCGATGCGTCGGGCGTGGTGCCGTCCAGCTTCCGCATTTTGCGCCAGGTGCTGGCGCGGCTGGAGAATATCGAGACGGGCGAAGTCACGGTTGCCGATCTCAAGGCGCGGATTCCACCGGAACGCGTGGCGCAAGCGAAAGTCGCCGCACAGGCGCTTGGCGATCAGGTCTATGCGAAATTTCCGTTCGTCGAGGGCATGAAGCCGGCGGGTGCGGATCTCGCCGAGCTGGTGCTGAATCGCACCTGGCGTCCCGCGCTTTCGGTGACGGGCTTCGCGGGCGCGCCGGCGCCGCTCGATGCCGGCAACGTGCTGCGGCCGTTTACGGAGGCCAAGCTCTCCATGCGCATTCCGCCGAATGTGGATGCGGTGAAGGCGAGTGCTGTGATGAAGGACGTGATCGAGCGCGATCCGCCCTATGGCGCGCGCGTGAGCTATGAGGGTGAGAAAGCGGGTTCAGGCTGGAATGCGCCGAGGACTGCGCCCTGGCTGGAAGCAGCACTTGAGGATGCATCGCATGCCGCTTTCGGTAAGCCGGTTGCAATGATGGGCGAGGGCGGCTCAATCCCGTTCATGGGCATGTTGGGCGAAAAATTCCCGGAGGCGCAATTCGTCGTCACAGGCGTGCTTGGTCCGCATTCGAATGCGCACGGCCCGAACGAGTTTCTTCACATCCCAACAGGCAAGCGCGTGACCGAGGTGGTCGCGCGCGTATTGGCGGCGCACGCAAATGCGTGAGCGGCTATCGAAGTGATGTGAGCAGTGCGCACATCGCTTCGATGTCGGATTCCGGCTGGTTCCAAGAGACGACGAGGCGCGCCTCGCCGGCGCCTTCCGCGCCCCAATCATAGAAATCGGCGCCGGCCGTACGCAGCTTCGCCAGGGCTTCGACGCCGGGCTTGATGAAGACCTGATTGCTTTCGACGGGCGCGGAAGCGTGCGCGCCAGCGGCGTCGCCAAGCCTTCTGGCGAGCGCGTTGGCGCGGCCAGCGAGTTTCAGCCAGAGGCCACCGTCGAGATAGGCGAGGAATTGGGCGGCGGGGTAGCGGCCCTTGCACAGCAGATGGCCGCCGCGCTTACGGCGCCGGGCGATCTCGTCGGCGACGGCGAGATCGAAGCAGACGATAGCCTCGGCGGCGAGTGCGCCATTCTTTGTGGCGCCGAACGAAAGCAGGTCCACGCCCGCGCGCCATGTAACATCGGCCGGCTTGCAGCCAAGTGCGGCGATGGCGTTGCCGAAGCGGGCGCCGTCCATGTGTAGTTTTAATCCCGCATCACGGGCGATGGCGCCAATCATGGCGACCTCTTCAGGGTGATAGATGGCGCCGCGCTCGGTCGTCTGTGAAATGGAGACGGCCGCCGGCTTTACCGAATGAATGCCGCGCGCGTTGCGGGCGATGGCTTCACGCAGCGCATCCGGCGTGACTTTCGCGGCGTCGCCATCCATCAGCACGAGCTTTGCGCCGTTGGAGAAAAATTCAGGCGCGCCGCATTCATCGCACTCGATATGCGCTTCGCGGTGACAGAGGATCGCGCCCCATGGCGGCGTTACGCTGGCGAGTGAAATAGCGTTCGCGGCGGTTCCGCTGGCGACAGTGAAGACGCGTACGTCGCGCTCGAACAGGGCGCTGAATGCTTCATCCAATTTACGCGACCACGGATCCTCGCCGTACGCGGGCGTTGGCTTCTCGTTCACCGCTGTTAAGGCCGCGAGAATTTCCGCCGCTGCGCTCGCCGTGTTGTCGGATCGAAAATTCATACGCTCTTTACTCCGCGCCGTGTTGGCAATGTTCTCTTCATGCTTGGCGCGAAATGCGCTCGTTTTTCGTTTCAAAACAGTACGAATACGCATGCGCGCGAACGCTTGCTTTACAGTGGCGCATTACGCTTACCGCGAAATTAGCCATTGGGGCGGCGCGTGCAATACTTCATCAACCATGCGGCGATCGAGCGTGCCGCGACGGAAGTGTTTTCCGGCACGCGCGCGCGCTACTATCTCTACGCGGTCATCGCGCTGGGTGTGGCCGCGGCTGCGGGGCCGGCGCTTAGCGCGATCTGGTGCGGTCTTGCGCTGCTCGTTGATGAAGGCTGCCGCATGTTCGCGCCGCGTCTGGCGCGGCTCGTGCCGCGATATCAAAATCACGGGCGTCTGTTGCTTGACGGGACGGCTTCGGCAAGCCTTGCGGTAGCGCCGGCGTTGGCGTGGTTTGCGCAAGGGCCGAATAGTGGCGTAGTGGCGGTGGCGGTGCTGGGCGCTTTGCTTGTGCACTCGAGTTACAACGCGCGCCGAGGGCGCGTGTATGCGGTGATGACCGCCGCACCTTATATTGTGCTCGGACTTGCGTTCCTGGGTGACGCGGTCGGCGCGGGGGCCGGCGCGTCAGCGCTGACGGCGGCGCTGGCCTTGCTTTATGTGTGGGGCGCGAGCTTGCATCATGCGCACCGCGCCGCGCATGCGCGCGTGCAAGACGCCGAATGGCTGCGCCAACTCAATATGAGCTTTACCGACGCGAACGCCGCGGCCTGGGAAATCGATTTCGTGCGCCAACGCCTGATCGGCGCGGATCGGCTTTCGGCGCTTGTCGGCCGCCCTGTGACGTTCGCGGATGTGGTGGAGCATGGCTGTTTCGCCGCGCCCGAGGATCGCGCGCTGGTGAAATCCGCTTTCGCGCCCGCGCCCGGCGCCGTGCGCCGGGTGGCGCTTGCGCACAGCGTGCTGCGCGCCGATGGTTCGCGTATGCGCGTTCGCCATCAGGCGTTTGTGCGCACCACGCCGGATGGCGCGCCGGTGCGTTTGACTTGCGTGACGCGTCATGGCGATAGCGCGACGAGCGAGCAGACGATGCCACGCGACGCGATCAATGACGCGACGGCGGCTCTGGCGGCGCAGACCGAAGCGCTGAAGACGTTGCGCAACGAACTTTCGCTGCCGGTGGAGCCGGCGCCGCCATTGGCGACGCTTTCAGCGGGCCTCGCCCAAGTCCTGCGCACTTTGGCCGAGGGCGGCGTAGAGCTTGAGCGCGGCGTCGATGATCTGGCGCACGCACGACATGCCGCCGAGAGCGCCAATCTCGCGAAATCTCAATTCCTGGCCAATATGAGTCACGAATTGCGCACGCCGCTGAACGCGATCATCGGCTATGCCGAAATGCTGCAGGAAGATGCGCAGGACAGCGGCGATACCGCGACCGTGCAGGACCTCAGCCGCATTCTCGGCGCCGCCAAGCATCTGCTGAGCCTCATCAACGAAATTCTTGATCTTTCCAAGATCGAAGCGGGCCGTATGGACGTGAGTGTGACCGCGTTTGATCCGCATGAATTGCTGGAAGATCTGATCGCCACGGTGCGGCCGACGGCCGAGCAGAATGGCGACGTGATCACCTTGCGTGAAAGCGGTGCGCAGGCCCTCGCCAACACTGATTCCATGAAGCTGGGCCAATGCGTGCTCAATCTCCTCTCGAACGCGGCTAAATTTACGAAGAACGGCAAGATCGATGTGCTGGTCGAGCGCCGCGAGCTGAACGGCGTGATGCAGTTGTTCGTCAGCGTAAGCGACACCGGCATTGGCATGTCGAGCGAGCATATGGCGCGCCTGTTCCAGCCGTTCGTGCAGGCCGACCCGACGATCACGCAGCAATATGGCGGCACCGGCCTGGGGCTGACGATCACGCGCCGCTTGGCGCAATTGCTGGGCGGCGATGTGAGCGTTGAAAGCGCACTCGGCCAGGGCTCTATCTTTACGCTGCACGTGCCGATCGATTTCGCCGACGCCTCGAAGGCGCTGGGGGCGGCCGCGCAGGTGGATGCGGTGCAAGGCGCCGAAGACGCGCCGCTGGTGATCGTGATCGAAGATGAGCCGGATGCGCGCGAGTTGGCGGCGCGCGCGTTGACGCGTGCTGGTTTCGCGGTGCAGGGCGTTGGCGGCGGCGAGGCGGGGCTTGCGCTGGCGCGCGCCAAGGCCCCGGCGCTGGTGCTGCTCGATATCTTCTTGCCGGATCGCTCCGGCTGGCGTGTGCTGCAGAGCTTGAAGCACGACCCGAAGACGCAAGACATTCCGGTCGTCGTGCTCTCCGTGAACGAGGATCGCGGGCATGCGCTGGCGCTGGGCGCGGCCGAGCACATCGTGAAACCGGCCGAGCGCGACGTGCTTGCGGCGACCGTGATGCGCTATGCGCGCAAGCGGAATGAAAACGCGGCCGCCGGGCCTGGAGCGATCGTCACGCCGTTGGCGCACAAGCAAGCCGGCTAAGCGCGCGCGTCGCCGCGCACCGCTATGGGCTTTCGCCGTGACACGCCATGCGCCGTTTTGGCCCAATGGTGCGGCTTGAAGATAAACTCAAACAGCGCGCGCAGCGCCGCGATCGTGGCCAGCGGCCAATAGAACGGCATTGTCAGTGCGGCGCGCACGTGGCTGAAATTGCCCGAAAGCGCCACCGCCGTGAGGGCGGAAAACACCGCGACGCAATATCCGGCCATCGCCAGCGCGAACGCGCTTGGTGAAAGCAAATCGTATGGCGAAAGCGCTGCAATAAGCAGAATGAAGGCGAGCGGACCGTGCACGAAGGCGGCGACAATGCCGCCGCCAAGGACCAATTGCATCATAGCGAACGCGCCGAGGCCCATTTCGCGTGCGCTGCGTACAGGATCGCGCATCAGCACAAGCCAAGTTTGGATGTGGCCCTTGATCCAGCGCGCGCGCTGCGCGAGCCAGGCGCCGAACGTCACCGGCGCTTCTTCGTATGTCGGCGGCGCGATCACTGCGCTGGCATAGCCATCGCGCGCGAGACGATACCCGAGATCGGCGTCCTCGGTGACATTATACGGGTCCCAGCCGCCAACAGCGCGCAGCGCATTGATACGGAAATGGTTGCTCGTGCCGCCGAGCGGAAAGGGCAGTCGCAGACTTGCGAGCAAAGGCAGGAGTTCGCCAAACAGGATCGCGTACTCGGCGGCAAACTGACGGGCGATCCAGGAGGCTTCGCCATTGTCGATCGCGAGCGGCGCCTGCACGCATGCCAGATTGGGCGCGCCGTCTTCGAACGCGGCGAGCGCGGCACGCAATTGTTGCGGGTGCGGGCGATCCTCGGCGTCATAGATGACGACATAGTCGCCGCGCGCAGAGGAGAGCGCCGCATTAAGTGCTTTGGGTTTTGTGCGTGGCCGGCGCGCCGGCACGATGATGACATCGAGGTGAGCCGCGTTTGCGGCGGCGAGCGCGGCGGCGAGTGTGTCGGCGTCGTCGTCTTCGACGATCAATTTGATGTCCAGCGCCGTGCGTGGATAGTCGAGCCGCTCCAACGCGGTGACGAGATCGGCGACGACGTTTGCTTCGCGGTAGAGCGGGCAGAGGATGGTGTAGGCCGGTGTTTGCGCAGGCGCGGCGAGCCGCGTCAGCACCGGCCGCAAATGCGCCGCCGCGAACAAGCGCAACAAGATGGCCGCGGTGAAGAGCACGTAAGCGCCGGCGCTGAGCGCCGCCAGAGTGGGGCGCGGCGCGGATGCGAGGGCAAAGCCCAGCGCGCCGATGAAGAGTGCGATCGCCAGCGCTTGCGTGAAATAGAGCCGCCGTTTGGCCGAGCGGTGTGGGTGGGCGCGCTGAAAACCGTTGCACGCATCGTCGAGCTGCGCGTCGCCGACGCGCGTCGCCTTACTCGGAAATCCGTCCACGCCCGCCGCCCTGACCTCTGCAGGCAAAGTTATCCACGGGCGCGCTAAGATTGCAATGGTGCAACTTTCGCGTCACGCGGCGGCTTTGGCCTCTTTGCTGGTCGCGACCCGATCGGCCAGCGCGAACAGCACCGGATTGAGTGCGATCGAGATGAGGGCGGCCGCGAGGATCAGATTGTACGTTTCCTCGGAAAGCAGTTCGAGACGTACGCCCATGCCCGCGAGCACGAAAGAGAACTCGCCAATCTGCGCCAGCGAGGCCGCGATCATGAGGCCAGTGCGTAGCGGCAGCTTGTAGAGCGTCGTGATGGCGAGCGCGGCGGCCATTTTGCCGATGATGATGATGGCGACGACCGCCAACACGCCAATCGGCGCGCGCAGTAGCGTCATCGGGTCAAACAGCATGCCGACGGAGACAAAGAACAACACCGCGAACGTGTCGCGCAGCGGCAGTGAATCCTCGGCGATCTTATGTGTGAATTTGGTGCCATTCAGCACAACGCCGGCGAGGAACGCGCCCAACGCGAAGGAGGCGTCGAACAATTCATACGCCACCCATGCAATGCCCAGCGCGAGCGTGAGCGTGCCCAGGGACATAAGCTCGCGCGACTTAAGATGGGCGATTTGAACAATGAGCCACGGGAATAAACGTGCGCCGACGAACAGCATCAAGCCGACGAAGAGCGCGATCTTGCCCATGGTGAAGCCAAGCGCGGTGAGCGTGGCCATGGGCGTGGCGCCGCCCTCGCCATTCGCCGCCGCCGCAAGCGGGGGCAGCAGCACAATGCCAAGCACGATGGCGATGTCCTCGATGACGAGCCAGCCGACGCAGATGCGCCCATTCTCGGTTTTGACCAAATGACGTTCTTCGAGCGCGCGCAGGAGCACAACCGTGCTGGCGACGGAGAGTGAGAAGCCGAGCATCAAGGCTTCGGCCGCGCCCATGCCCATGAGCGCGCCGACGCCATAGCCGAGCAATGTCGCGGCGGTCATTTGCACAAGCGCGCCTGGAATGGCGACGCCTTTCACGGCCCAGAGATCGGCCAGCGAGAATTTCAGGCCGACGCCGAACATCAGCAGAATGACGCCGATCTCGGCGAATTGCATGGCGAGATCGGAATCGCCCACAAAGCCGGGCGTAAATGGCCCCACGGCGACGCCGGCGATGAGATAGCCGACAAGCGGTGAAATGCGCAGCCGCTGCGCAATGGCGCCAAAGAAGAACGCGAGCGCGATCGCCGCGACGAGATTGAGGATCAGGGCATGACTTTCCATGCGTCAAACCCACATATGAAAGCTGCTGAAACCGGACATCGAACCTCAAATCTCTAGCGATCGCCGTCGCGTCGCGGCGGTCGCCTTTGCTGGCGAATTGAAATGATGCGCCAATCGAACCGATCGCGGCGCGCATGTCAAACCGCAATGCGACGCGGGGTCATGGAAATGAGCGTCCCGTGGGCGTAGAGAGGGTGCAAAAGCGGAGGGAAGCTTTTGAGCCAGCAAGATTTGCGCGCCGCGTTGCAGGCGGTGACTGAGCGTGTGTTGGCGTATCGCGCCAGCGCCGATGAGCGGCCGCAGCGGCCGATGCGGAACTATGACGACATGCGCGCCGCGTTCGCGCGCGCGACGCCGGAGACAGGCGCGCCCATTGGCGAGCTGATCGGGGAATTGGCGGACATAGCCGAGCCTGGGCTCGCGAACATGATCGGGCCGCGTTTCTTCGGCTGGGTGATCGGCGCGACGGCGCCTGTCGGCATGGCGGCGGATTGGCTCACGAGCGGCTGGGCGCAGAACGCGGGCAATGCCGAGGCGACGCCAGCGGCCGCGGCCTGCGAGGAGGTGGCCGCGTCATGGCTGCTTGATCTGCTGGATTTGCCGCGCGCGGCGTCCGTGGGATTTGTCACCGGCGCGACGATGGCGAACTTCACATGCCTGGCCGCCGCGCGTGGCGAGGTGCTGCGCCGCGTGGGTTGGGATGTGGAGGCGGATGGGCTCTTTGGCGCGCCGCCGATCCACGTCGTACTCGGCGAAGAGGCGCACTCCACGGTGTTTTCTGGGCTGCGCTATTTAGGGCTTGGCGCCAAGCGCGTGGTGAGTGTGCCCGTCGATGGCAATGGCCGCATGCGCGAGGGCGCGTTCGCGCGGGCGATCGAAAAACTCGAAGGACCGGTGATTGCGATCGCGCAGGCGGGGCATATCAATTCCGGTGCGTTCGATCCGTTTGATGAGATTGCCGAGGCGGCGCACGCGAAGGGGGCGTGGCTGCATGTCGATGGCGCGTTTGGATTGTGGGCGCGCGCGGCGCCGGATCGCATGTATCTCGGGCGTGGGCTCGAGCGCGCGGATTCTTGGGGCGTCGATGGCCACAAATGGCTGCAGACGCCGCATGACAGCGCCTACGCCATCGTGCGCAACGCGGAAGCGCATCGCCGCGCCATGTTGATCGCGGCGAGCTATCTGCCGGAGGGCGAGCATCGCCATCCCGCCGATTACGTGCCTGAGCTTTCGCGGCGCGCGCGGGGCTTTGCGACATGGGCGATGATCCGCGCTTGGGGGCGTGAAGGGATCGCCGCGCTCGTGAGCCGGCATTGTGCATTGGCGCGGCGCATGGCGGAGCGTTTGAGCGCGGAGGCGGATGTTGAAGTGCTCAATGACGTGGTGCTCAACCAGGTCGCCGTGCGGCTCGGCGCGGGCATGGATGGCGCTGTGTCGGATGCGCTCGCGGCGCGCACGATCGCGCGCATTCAGCGCGAGGGCGTGTGTTTCGTGGGCGGCGCGCTCTGGCGCGGGCGCCAGATTGTGCGCATCTCAATCATTGGCGAAGCGACGACGGAAGCGGACATCGACGTCAGCGCCGAAGCCATCCTGAGCGCATGGCGCGCCGAGCGCGGCGCCAACGCTTAGCGGCGCTTTAGGCGGCGCGGCGGGGCGAGACCTTCGTGACCGTCAGCTGATGCAGGCCGCCGACTTCGTCGGCCCACGTCATCGCGTCGCCCTCCGCCAGCCCGATCAATGCGGCGCCCACCGGCGTCAGCACCGAGATGCGGCCGTCGGCGAAATCGGCGCAATTGGGATAAACCAGCTTGAAATCACGATAATCGCGCCCGTCATAGGCGAAGGCCACGCCATCATTCATCGCCAACACGTTGTCCGGCAACGAGTCCACCACTTGCGCGCGCTGCATTTCCCGCAGCAACAGGGCGGCGCCCGGCGCGCGGCCGAGCGCCTTCAGCGCGAGTTCGATCAATTCGTCATGGTCGTCGGCGGTGACGAGAATGGCGGGGTTGTGTTGGGAAAGCATGGGGGCGCCTCAAGCGTCCGCGCGCGCCGTGGCGCGCCGCGGAAAAGATGTGGAATGACGATGGATTTGCCCCCTAGCGCGCGTTGGAGGGCGAGCTAGGGGCTAAGCGCAACCGGCCGTGCGATCCGCACGGATGAAAATCGACAAAAGGGGGGCGCGCTTACGCATACGCCATGAGATCGTGACTATGCTGGGAAAGTCAAGCCATGGCGTCCGCAATGACCGGTTCTCGGCTTTCGGAGTCGCGCGCGATCAAGCCGTGCGCAAGAGCTCGCCGGCCAGGCCCTTGCGCAGCAGCGCGCTTGTCTCGCGCACGCCGTAGAGCGCCGCGAATTGGCCGAAGCGGGGGCCGCTTTCGACGCCGAACAGCACCTCGTAGAGGGCCTTGAACCAATCGCGCAGCGGCTCGAAGCCGTGCGCCTTGCCGACGGCATAGACTTCGTTCTGGATTGTCTCGCCGTCGTTCGTGTCCGCCGGCAGCGCATCCAGGCGCGCGATCAAGTCCTCGAACGCGGCGCGCTCCTTGTCGGCGGCGGCGCGGAATTGCTTCGTCGGCTTCACGAAATCGTGGAAATAGGCGATCGCGTAATCGGTGAGTTTATCCAGGAACGGGTGCGTTTGCGGCGTGGTGCCGGGCGCGTACTTGCCGATGAAGGCCCAGAGCAGATCCTTGGTTTCCGCGTTGGCGGCGGAGACGAGATTCATCAGCAGCGCAAACGAGATCGGCGACAAATCCTTCGGCGGCTTGCCCGCATGGATGTGCCAAGCCGGGTTCTCCAACTGCTCGGCGATGTTCTGGCCGTGATAGCTCTCGACGTAGCTCAGATATTCATCGACCGCCTTCGGGATGACGTCGAAATAAAGCTTCTTGGCCGCGCGTGGCTTCTGGAAATTGTAGAGCGAAAGGCTCTCAGGCGCGGCGTATGATAGCCATTGCTCGACGCTGATGCCGTTGCCCTTGGTCTTGGAAATCTTCTCGCCGTTCTGATCGAGGAAAAGTTCATAGACAAAATTGACCGGCGGCTCGGCGCCCAGCGCCTTGCAGATGCGCGCATAGACCGGCTGGTTCGGCTGGTGGTCCTTGCCGAACATCTCGAAATCAACGCCGAGGGCGGCCCAGCGCATGCCGAAATCCGGCTTCCATTGCATCTTGGCTTTGCCGCCGGTGACGCTCTGGGTGATCTCTTCGCCGTCTTCATCGTCGAACGTGATCGTGCCGTTGGCGGCGTCGATCTTCTTCATCGGCACGTAGAGCACGCGGCCGCTCTTCGGGCTGATCGGCAAGAAGGGGCTGTAGGTTTTGCGGCGCTCTTCGCCGAGCGTCGGCAGCATGATGGCCATGATCTCGTCATAGGCCTTCAACGCGCCGAGCAACGCCGCGTCGAACGCGCCTGACTTGTAGAGTTCGGTCGCGGACTTGAATTCGTACTCGAAGCCGAAGCTATCGAGGAACGCGCGCAGGCGCGCATTGTTATGATGCGCGAAGCTTTCGTGTGTGCCGAACGGATCGGGCACGTCGGTCAGCGGGCGTTGCAGGTAGGGCGTGAGCTGCGCGGGATTGGGGATGTTGTCCGGAATCTTGCGCATGCCATCCATGTCGTCGGAGACGCAGATGATCTTCGTTGGGATTTTATCGTCGGTGAGCACGCGGAAGGCGTGGCGCACCATCGAGGTGCGCACGACCTCGCCGAACGTGCCGATATGCGGCAGGCCGGAGGGGCCGTAGCCGGTTTCGAAAACCACCACATCCTTCGGTTTGCGCTGATGGCGCTCAAGCACGAGACGCGCTTGTTCGAAGGGCCAGGCCTTGGCGGCGGCGGCGAGCGTGGTGAGGTCTGTCATCGGCGAATCCAATTGGGGATCACCGATTAGACTGTCACGCCGCGCCGCGCAAAGCGGGCTATTCGGCGTTGGGTTCGGAACGGCGGCCGAACACGCGATCGCGCAGGCGTCCCAGTGCGGCGCGGCGCTTGGCGAGGAAGCCCCAGCCGAACACGCCGGCCGCGACCCAGAAAAATCCTTCCAAGCTCAGCGCCGCTGCGGTCACGAGTCCGACCCAAATCGGCATGCTGGGGCGATTAAAATACCCGATGGCCAGTGCGCTCCAGCAGGCGATGACGATGGCGCCCGCAACGGCAAGGATGATCCAGCGAACTTTCATGTGGCGGCTCCGGCTCTAGCTTTGCCCCTAAGTCGCCGCCGGTTCGGCGATCGGATGCGGGGCGTTGCGCTTTTTGCCGGGCGCGGCACAGTCCGAATCCATGCGCACCCTGATCCTGATGCGGCACGCCAAGGCTGTCCGCGCCCACGAGGCCGAAAGCGACGAAGCCCGCGGGCTGACTGGCCGTGGCCGGCGCGAGGCCGCCGCCGCGGGCGCGGCGATGGAGGACGAGAGGCTGAAGCCCGGGCTTGCGCTGATCTCGACATCCAAGCGCACGCGCGAAACCGCCGAGCACGGCTTGGGGAATTTCAAACTGGAGACGCAGTTTGACGATGCGCTCTATAACGCTTCGCTTGAGGGCGTCTGGGATGCGTTCAGCTCAAGCGATGCCGAGAGCGTCGTGATCATTGGCCACAATCCTGGCATGGGCGAACTGGTGTCGATGCTCGTGCATCAAGCACATGATGGCTCGAAACTCGCGCGCGATTTCAGCGGGCATTTTCCAACGTCGGCGTTTGCCGCGTTCGAGATCAAAGGCGATCTTCTCCGCGCCGCCGGCCCGCGCTTGATCGCGGCGTGGAAGCCGCCACGTGAGCGCGACGAGGATTAGGGTAAAATCGGAATCGGCGATGTCGATTACTGGCTGGCCCAGAGGATGCGCGCGATCCATTCGACGTCGGGCGTCGGGACTTCGCGCGGCTTGTGCGTGGGGTTGAGCGAAAGCAGCTCAATCGTCTGGTCGTTCTTGCGGCCAAGCACCTTGGCCATCACTTCGCCGGCGCGCGTGCGCACGACGACGCGATCGCCGCGCCGCACGGCGGCGCCTGGCTGCACGATGACGACATCGCCCGCGCGATACATCGGCTCCATGGAATCGCCAGCGATCTCCAGCGCATAGACGCGATCTTCGCCCAAATCCGGAAAGCGCACCGTTTCATCGGCGCCGACGGGAAAGCCGTTTTCGTCGAAGAAGCCGTCCGCGCCCGCGCGCGCCATGCCGACGATGGGGATCGCGCGCCCGCCGCCGGTGCGGCCTTCGAGCAGGGCGGCGAACTCATCCCAGTTCGATTCCGCGGCGGCCAGTGCGCGCGTCAGGCTCTCGGTGGAGGGCCAGCGCGCCTTGCCATCGGGCGCCTGGCGCTTGGATCTGTTGAACGTGGTGGGGTCGAGCCCCGCCGCCCGCGCCAGTCCGGACGCGGAAAGCCCCCGCCGCGCCGCCAGCGCATCAATCGCCCGCCAGATTTGGGAATGGTTCATGGACGCTGAGTTTAGCGGTGCGCCCCGGAATTTCAACCCATATATAGGAATATTATCCAGATTGGCGATCAAGCCGATGCGCCAGCGCCTCGCGCCTTCCACGAGAGGCGACAGCGCCGTTAGAATCGGCGATGCGCTGGAGGGGTGAGCAAAGTGCACGACATCGCCACAGCTGCTTTGCGTTGGATCGATCCCGAGACCGCGCACGAAGCCGCGCTTAATGGCTTGCGCCTGGGCTTGGGGCCGCGCGCGCGCGGCGATAAATTTCCGCGCCTGAAGATCACGCTCGCCGGCCTCGATCTGCCGAACCCGATCGGCATGGCCGCGGGCTTCGACAAAAATTGCGAAGCGCCGGATGCGTTGCTCGCGTGCGGGTTTGGTTTTGTCGAATGCGGCACGGTGACGCCGCGTGCGCAGGTCGGCAATCCGCGCCCGCGCATTTTCCGCTTGAGCGGCGACCGCTCGGTGATCAATCGCTTGGGCTTCAACAACAAGGGGCTCGACGATTACGCCGATCGGCTCGCCGCGCGCGCGGGCAAAAGCGGAATCGTCGGCGCCAATGTCGGTGCGAACAAAGATAGCACTGATCGCGCGGCCGATTACGTCGCCGGCATGGGGCGCGTCTGGAAGCATGCTTCGTATGTGACGGCGAACATTTCCTCGCCCAACACGCCGGGCTTGCGCGGCCTGCAAGAGAAGGGCGCGCTTGAGGATTTGCTGGGCCGCTTGCGCGAAGCGCGCGGGCCGCTGGAAAGCGCGCATGGAAGGCGGCCACTCTTCTTGAAGGTCGCGCCTGATCTCGATGACACTGCTGTGCGCGATATCGCCGAACTTGTGCTGACTTATCAGCTCGACGCCCTGATCGTGTCGAACACGACGCTGCAGCGCCCGCCGCACTTGACGTCGGACGAGCGCGATGAAGCGGGCGGGCTCTCGGGGCAGGCGCTGTTTCAGATATCCACGCACGTGCTGCGCCAATTCGCGCAGGCCTTGAGCGGGCGCCTGCCGCTGATTGGCGTGGGCGGGGTGGAGAGCGGCGCCACCGCGCTCGCCAAGATCAAAGCTGGCGCCAGCGCGGTGCAGCTCTATTCGTCTATGGTCTTTGCGGGGCCTAGCTTGGTCGCGCGCGTCCTCGACGAACTCGACGGCCTGCTGGCCGCCGAGGGTGTCGATTCAATTTCAGAAATGATCGGCGCCGACGCGCGTTAGCTGCGCGCGAGCACGCGCTGGCGCAGCGAGGCGGTGAGGCCGCGGATGTCCGTCATCAGCGCGCGAATATCGCCGTTGTTGCGGTCGAGCGCGGCGAGGAAATCGCGCTGCTGCTGCTGCGCCAGCCAAATCTGGTTGCCGTCGATCAGCAGTGAAACGTCCACCACCTTCCAGGCTTCGCCCGAGCGCAGCAGGCGCCATTGCACCGTGGTCGGACGGCCGCCGGCGCGCGGCGCGATTTCCGTCGTGACGATCACATCGCGCCCGGCCGTGCGCTCGACGGAATCCGTGACGCGGATGGCCGCGCCGCTGAAGCGGTCGAGCCGATCTTCATAGACCGCGATCGAGTAATCCTGGAACGCGCGCGTCCATTCGGCGCGCAATGCTGCATCCGAACGCAATTGCGCGCCGTATCGGCCGAGCACGAAGCTGGCGATGCGCGGCATGTCGGCGAAGCGCGCCATCAGCGTGTCGAATTGCTGGCGACGGGTGGTTGCGTTGACGCTGCGATCGCCCAAGGTGCGGAGCGCGGCGGACGCGTTGGCCTGTACGTATGTTTCAGCATCGGCATTGCGCGCGGCGTGCGCGGGCGAGGCGATTGCGACCACGCCAAGCCCCATCATCCCAGCAAGGAATGCGGCGCGGGTTGTTTGGCGGGTGCTCACTTTGTCTCTCCTTCGAGCTTGTCGGCGGATGTGGGTGCTGGTTCGCGTTTGGCCAAGATTAACGCGGCATAGTCGCGTTCGATTGAGCCAACCTGTGGCGGATTTTCCCCACTCTCCGGTTCGACCGGATCGGTGCTTTCCGGGATGTCATCGAAATCCGGCAAATCCTGGACGTCAGAGCGACCGTTTTGGATCGCGCTCTCGCGCAGCAAATTATACGACGAACGGATCGAGGTGTACGGATCGACCGAGTCCTGCAGATCGTCTACCGCTTCAATGACTTGCTCGCGCGCCGACAACGCCGTCAGTGCGGTGCGGCTTGCACGATAAGCGTAGGCGTCATCGCCGCGCATCCATGTGAACGGATCGAACACCGTATCGACAACGCGGCCTGTCGTGTCGCGCAAATTGGTCGGGCCCATCAACGGCACGAAAATGTAGGGGCCTTCGTCGACGCCCCACACCGCGAGCGTTTGGCCGAAATCTTCGTCGTGCCGCTCAAGGCCCATGCCCGAGGCGGGGTCGAATAAGCCCGCGACTCCGATCGTCGTGTTCACGGCAAAGCGCGCGGCGGTTACGCCGCCGCGGCCGACCTCGCCTTGCAGCAGATCGTTGGCGAAGATCACGGGTCCGCGCAGGTTGCGCAGGAAATTGAGCACGCCTTGGCGCACGGGGCTCGGCGTCACGGCGCGATAGCCGCGCGCCACTGGCTCAAGCACGGCGCGATCGACGCTATCGTGAACCGCATACATGTCGCGGTTGAACCCCTCCCACGGATCGCCATCGTCATCCTGGGCGAAGGCCACGCTCGGAGCGGTCAGCGCCAAAGCTAGCGCCAAAATCGAGACTTTCCCCCGCATCTCCAGACTCCGAGCCCCTTTCTGAGGTTCACGGCAAATAATGGCCCGATACGGTTAATCAACTTTACCGTAACGCCGGATGAACGCGGCGTTTGGCCGGCTGGCCGCGAATAATCTCAGGTAATCAACTGATTTTATTTCAAAAATCATGCTGGCGCGGCGTTCAGGTCACAGCCGACGATCTTTTTGCGCCCGCGAGAACGCGCGGTGCGCGTGAGGGGCTTCCGCTTGCAGTTTGGTTATGTCACATAAAGATATGTTTATATCTCCAACTCAGCCCGTGCCGGAACGCCGCGACGCCGAACGCGTCGTCGCCGCCTTGCGCGCGGCGGGGGAGCAGACGCGGCTGCGGGCGCTGGCGCTGCTCACGGAGGGCGAACTGGCGGTAGGCGAACTGGCGCAGGCGCTGGGGCAAAGCCAGCCGCGCGTGAGCCGGCATCTGAAGCTGCTGACGGAAGCAGGCCTGGTCGAGCGCGCGCCGGAAGGCGCGTGGGTGTTCTATCGCTTGCCACGCGCACATACGACGGAGCGTCATCTCGCGGACGCGACGCTCTCCATGCTCGATCCAAGCGATCCGGTGTTGGCGCGCGATGTTGAGCGCCTGAATGAAATACGCGCCGCGCGTGACGATGCCGCCGCTGAATATTTCGAGCGCAACGCCGCCGATTGGGATCGCGTGCGTGCGCTGCATTTGCCTGAGACGGATATCGATAGCGCCGTGCTCGCGGCGGCGGGCGTTGGGCCGTTTGAATTGATGGTTGATGTCGGCGTCGGCCAGGGGCGGATGATTCAATTGTTCGCCGATCGCGTGCGCCGCGCCGAGGGCTTCGACACGTCGCGGCAGATGCTGGCGATTGCGCGCTCTTCGTTGGGCGATCTCAAATCAAAAGCGGCGGTGCGGTTTGGCGATGCGTATGCGCCGCCGGTCGAAGCGGGTGCGGCTGACCTCGTGACGATACATCAAGTGCTACATTTCCTGGCCGATCCAGGCCGCGCGATTGTGGAAGCGGTCCGTGCGCTGAAGCCTGGCGGGCGTTTGGTGATCGTCGATTTCGCGCCGCATGAATTGGAATTCCTGCGTGAAGAGCACGCGCATCGCCGGCTTGGTTTTGCGGACGCCGAGATCAGGGAATGGTGCGATGCCGCCGGCATCGCGCAGGTGAAAGCCACAACGCTCGCGCCGGAGAAGCGTGGCGCGCTCACTGTGAAAATTTGGGCGGGGGACAAAGCATGAGCGCGCACGCGCACAATCTGATCGCGGAGGCGGCCGAACGCATGGGCAGCCCGCGCGTGTCGTTCGAGTTCTTCCCGCCGAAAACGGAAGTGCTTGAGGCGCAGCTCTGGGACTCGATCCGCAAGCTTGAGCCGCTCAATCCAAGCTTCGTCTCGGTGACATACGGCGCGGGCGGCTCCACGCGCGATCGCACGCACCGCACGGTGGCGCGCATCGTGGAAGAAACCACACTGAAGCCGGCCGCGCACCTCACCTGCGTTGGCGCCAGCCGCGACGAGATCGACAGCGTGCTGCGCGATTATTGGAGCGCGGGCGTGCGCCACATCGTGGCGCTGCGCGGCGATCCGCCTGGCGGCGTCGGCACAGCCTATGCGCCGCATCCGGAAGGCTATGCGAGCGCGATCGATCTGGTCGAGGGCGCCAAGCGCGTCGGCGCCTTTGAGATATCGGTGGCGGTGCATCCGGAAAAGCATCCGGCATCGCTGACCTGGGCGCACGATGTCGAGAATTTCAAGCGCAAGCTTGAAGCGGGCGCCACGCGCGGCATTTCGCAATTCTTCTTCGACGCGGATGTTTTCCTGCGTTTCCGCGACCGCTTGGCCAGCGCTGGCGTTACGGCCCCGATTCTGCCGGGCATCATGCCGGTCACGAACGTGAAGGGTCTGCGCAAAATGGCCGAAGGCTGCGGCGCGACGCTGCCGGCTTGGCTCATTCGCTTGTTCGATGGCTTGGATGACGATCCAGACACGCGCCGCTTAGTGACGGCGGCGACCACGGCGCAGCTCTGCGCGCAGCTTGCGGCGGAAGGCGTCGAGGATTTTCATTTCTACACGCTGAACCGGGCTGATCTCACGCTGGCGATCTGCCGGATTCTGGGCGTGCGTGTGCAGGAGCAAGCGGCATGAACCGCGATCAACGTATCGCCGCGCTGAACGCCGAAATGGGCAAGCGCATCTTGACGCTCGACGGCTCGATGGGGGCGTATCTGCAGGGCTTTGGTCTGACGACCAATGATTTCCACGGCACGCGCTTCATCGAGCATCCGATGTCGCTGAAAGGCAACAACGATCTGCTGGTGCTGACGCAGCCGGAGACGATCACGAAGGTGCACAACGCTTATCTTGATGCGGGCGTCGATATCATCAGTACGAACACGTTTTCCGCGACGCGGATCAGCCAGGCGGAATACGCGCTGG
This sequence comes from Caulobacterales bacterium, assembly GCA_017303355.1. Lineage (GTDB taxonomy): Bacteria > Pseudomonadota > Alphaproteobacteria > Caulobacterales > Aquidulcibacteraceae > Vitreimonas. The sequence goes on from JAFLCU010000002.1 coordinate 283,191, forward strand.
AAGATGTCGTCTATGAGATCAATGTCGAAGCCGCGCAGCTCGCGCGCGCGACGTGTGATGCGTTCGAGGCCAAGGATGGCCGCCCGCGCGCCGTAGCCGGTGCGATTGGGCCGACGACGAAATTGCTTTCGATGTCGCCGGAGGTTGGTGATCCCGGCCGTCGTGACAGCGATTTCGACACGATGGCGAAAGGCTATGAGGAGCAAATCCTGGGCCTGATCGAAGGCGGCGCCGATATCCTGTTGATCGAAACCATAACGGACACGCTGAACGCCAAGTCCGCGCTGTGGGCGGCATGGGAGGCGTTCGATAAGACGGGTGTGGAACTGCCGCTCTGGATCAGCGGCACGATCACGGATCGCTCGGGCCGTACGCTGTCAGGGCAGACGGTGGAGGCGTTCTACAATTCGCTGCGCCACGCCAATCTTTGGGCGATCGGCCTGAATTGCGCGCTCGGCCCGCAGGACATGCGCGCGTTCCTCGCCGATCTCGCGCGTGTCGCCGAATGCGCGGTGAGCGCCTATCCGAACGCCGGTTTGCCGAACGCGATGGGCGCGTATGACGAGACGCCGCATTCGATGGAAGCGCATTACGCCGAATGGGCGCGCGCTGGTTTGCTCAATATCGCCGGCGGCTGCTGCGGCACGACGCCGGAGCATATCGCGCACATGCGCCACGCCGTCGAAGGCGTGGTGCCGCGCGCGATCCCGGCGCGGGATGCGCGGCTGCGGCTGGCGGGGCTGGAGCCGTTTACGGCGGCGGCGTAAGGAGCTATTCTAGAAATTGAAATTGAAGTCTAGAAAGATGCGCCAAAGATGGGATTAAGCATTAAAAATGAAGACGTTGAGGCCAGGGTGCGAAAACTGGCGGAGGCAACCGGGCTCGGCGTGACCGAAGCGATCGACGATGCGGTGCGGCGGCGTCTGCAAGCGCTGGAGCATGACCAGGAGACGGAGCGGGCGCGTCTGCATGCGGCGATCGAGACGATCCGCGCCAAATTCGGCCCCTTTCCGCCGCTCGATCAGGAAGCGATCGACGAGGAAATGTATGATGAAAATGGCCTGCCGCGATGATTGTCCTGGATACGTCGGCAATAATCGCGCTGCTTAACGCCGAGCCGGAGGCGTTGGCGATGGAAGCGGCGCTCGCCGCGGACAAAGATCGCTGCATCTCCGCCGCCTCGCTTGTCGAGACAACGATGGTCGCAAGTCGCTGGGGCGATCTTGCCGCGACGGCCGGCATTGATGCATTGCTGGCGGCCCTGGAGATCGAAGTCGCGCCGTTCGATGTGGCGCAACTCGCTCTGGCGCGGCAAGCGTTCCTGAAATTCGGCAAGGGGCGAGGCCATCCCGCCCAACTCAACATTTGTGATTGCTTTTCTTACGCGCTGGCGAAGTCGCGCGATGCGCCGTTGCTGTTCAAGGGCAAAGATTTTCCGCACACAGATATCACGGCGGCGGCGTAGCATGAGCAAAACATATGACGCGCTCGACGATCGTTTGATCGGCTTCATCCGCGCGCAAAAGATGTTCTTCGTGGCGACAGCGCCGTTGTCGACCGAGGGGCATGTGAACATGTCGCCGAAAGGCTATGACAGCTTCGCCATTCTCGACGCCAACACAGTCGCCTATCTCGATCTCGGCGGTTCGGGCGTGGAGACGATCGCGCATGTGCGCGAAAATGAGCGTATCACGATCATGTTTTGCGCGTTCGAAGGCGCGGCGAATATCTTGCGTCTGTACGGACGCGGCGAAGCGGTGTGTATGGGCGAGCCTGGCTTTGATGCGCTCATGGCGCTATTCCCGACCTTCGATCGCGCCCGCGCGGTGATCCGCATTCAGGTTGATCGGATCGCCGACAGCTGCGGGTGGGGTGTGCCCTTCTATGAATTCCGCGGCGAGCGTGAGCAATTGCGCCGCTGGGTCGAGGCGCGCCCGATCGAGGAATGGGCGGAGCGCCGCTATGCGAGCAATGGGCAAAGCATTGACGGCCTGACCGGGCTGGTGAAACCGGAACCGCGCTCATGACCGAGGCGACAAACCTCTTCGCCAATTTCGTCATCGTCGGTGAGCGCACCAACGTCACCGGCTCGGCGAAGTTTCGCAAGCTGATCGAGGCGGACAATTATCCGGCCGCACTCGATGTGGCGCGTCAGCAGGTCGAAAGCGGCGCCAATGTGCTCGACGTGAACGTCGACGCGGCTTTGATCGATGGGCCGGCGGCAATGAAGCGCTTTCTCAATCTGATCGCGTCCGAGCCGGATATCGCGAAGATTCCGCTGATGATCGACAGCTCCAAATGGGAGGTGATCGAGGCGGGGCTGAAATGCGCGCAGGGCAAGTCGATCGTGAACTCGATTTCGCTGAAGGAAGGCGAGGCGGCGTTCTTGTATCACGCACGCAAAGTCCGCCGCTTTGGCGCCGCCGCCGTGGTGATGGCGTTCGATGAGGCGGGGCAGGCGGATACGGCCAGGCGCAAGATCGATATCTGCACGCGCGCGTACAAATTGCTCGTGGACAATGGCTTCCCGGCCGAAGACATCATCTTCGATCCGAACATTTTCGCGGTCGCGACCGGTATCGAGGAGCACGCCGATTACGCCAAGGATTTCTTCGAGGCGACGGCTTATATCCGTTCTGAATTGAAGGGCGCGCACGTTTCGGGCGGCGTCTCGAACGTGTCGTTCTCGTTCCGCGGCAATGAGCCGGTGCGCGAAGCGATGCACGCCGTGTTCCTCTATCACGCCATCCGCGCCGGCATGGACATGGGCATCGTCAACGCCGGTTCGCTGACGCTTTACGATGATGTCGAGCCGGAATTGCGCGAGCGCGTCGAAGACGTGCTGCTCAATCGCCGCGATGACGCAACGGAGCGCTTGCTGGATATCGCCGAAGCGGCGAAGGCGGGCGGCAAGAAGAAGGACGCGGAGCGCGATCTTTCGTGGCGTCAGACGCCGGTGAAGGATCGGCTCGCGCATGCGCTGGTGCATGGGATCAATGAATTCATTGTCGAGGACACCGAGGAAGCGCGTCAGCAGGTCGAGCGGCCGCTGCATGTGATCGAAGGTCCGCTGATGGACGGCATGTCCATCGTCGGTGATCTCTTCGGCGCGGGGAAAATGTTCCTGCCGCAAGTGGTGAAGTCCGCGCGCGTGATGAAGCAGGCCGTCGCCTATCTCTTGCCCTTCATGGAGGAAGAGAAAGAGCGCACCGGCATGGCCGGCAAATCCAACGGCAAGATCGTGATGGCGACCGTGAAGGGCGACGTGCACGATATCGGCAAGAATATCGTTGGCGTCGTGCTGCAATGTAACGGCTACGAGATCGATGATCTCGGCGTGATGGTCCCGTGCGACAAAATCTTGGAGCGCGCGAAGGAGATCGGCGCGGATGCGATTGGGCTTTCGGGACTGATTACGCCGTCGCTTGATGAGATGGTGTTTGTCGCGAGCGAAATGCAGCGTCTGGGCATGAATTTACCGCTGCTGATCGGCGGCGCGACCACCTCGCGCACGCACACGGCGGTGAAGATCGCGCCAGCGTATGCGGGGCCGACGATTTACGTGACCGATGCGTCGCGCGCCGTGCCCGTGGTGCAGAAGCTGCTCGGCCAGGAGCGCGATAAGCTCGTCTCGGAAACGAAGGCGGAATACGACGCGGCGCGCGAGAGCTATTTCGCGGGCCAAGATCGCCGCCCGCGTCTGCCGATCGCGAAGGCGCGCGAGCGTGGCGCGAAGCTTGAGTTCAAGCCTGTTAAGCCCAGCTTCCTCGGCGTGCGCGAGTTCAAGAATTTTCCGCTCGAAGAGCTCGTGCCCTACATCGATTGGACGCCGTTCTTTGCCTCGTGGGAGCTGATTGGCCGCTATCCGGCGATCCTCGAAGACGACATTGTCGGCGAAGCCGCGCGCAATCTTTATCGCGACGCGCGTGCGATGCTGGACCAGTTGGTGGCGGAGAAGTGGGTGACGGCGTCCGGCGTCATCGGCTTCTGGCCGGCGAACGCGCAAGGCGACGACATCGTGCTCTGGCAAGATGAAACACGCAGCGCCGAGCTCGCGCGCTTGCACACGCTGCGCCAGCAAATGGACAAGGGCGAGGGCAAGCCGAATTACGCGCTCTCGGATTTCGTGGCGCCCAAGGGGGACGATTATGTCGGTGCGTTCGCGGTGACGGCGGGGATTGGCGAGGAAGAGGTCGCGATCCGCTTCAAGCGCGCGAATGACGATTATTCCGCGATCCTGGCGCAAGCTTTGTGCGACCGCTTGGCCGAGGCGTTCGCCGAAGCGATGCACGCGAAAGTGCGCAAGGAGCTGTGGGGCTACGCGTCGGACGAAGCGCTCGGCTACGACGATCTGATCGCGGAAAAGTACAAAGGCATCCGTCCCGCGCCCGGCTATCCCGCGCAGCCCGATCACACCGAGAAGCGCACCATCTTCGATTTGCTTGAGGTGAAGCAGCGTGCAGGCATCGATCTCACCGAGAGCATGGCGATGACGCCGCCGTCTTCGGTGAGCGGGCTCTATTTCGCGCATCCACAGGCGGAATATTTCGGCGTCGGCAAGATCGATCGCGATCAGGTAGAGGATTATGCGCGCCGCAAAGGCTGGGATATCGCGATGGCCGAGCGTTGGCTGTCGCCAATCTTGAGCTATGATCCGCTGCTGAAGGCTGCGGGCTAGGCGCCCGCGCAAGGGATCGCTCATGTCCGGTGCGCCGATTCAGAAGGAATATTGGAACGGGCCGGTCGGCGATCAGTGGGCCACGCACGCTGCGCGCATAGATGCGATGCTGCGCCCGATGACCGATGATGCGCTAAAGCGCGCCGCGCTACGGCCCGGCGCTCATGTGCTCGACATCGGTTGCGGCGCGGGCGCGACCAGTCTGCGCATGGCGGAAACTGTGCGGCCGGGCGGCTCCGTTACGGGCGTCGATATTTCGGCGCCGCTGCTTCAAGTCGCGAGGGCGCGCGCCGCGAACACGGATGCGCCCGTGACGTTCGTTGAGGCGGACGCAAGCACGGCGCAATTCGATCAGCGCTTCGACGCGGCATTCTCACGTTTCGGTGTGATGTTTTTCGAACAGCCCAGTGCTGCGTTTGCAAACATTCGACGTCAAATGCGAAGCGGCGCGCGGCTGACATTCGTAAGTTGGCGCCCTGTATTTGAGAACGGGTGGGCGATGACGCCGATCGAGGCGATCGAGCCAATGTTCGACACCCCGTGGACGCCGCCAAATCCAGATGTGCCTGGCCCGTTCGGCTTGTCTGATCCCGAGAAGATCGAGCGCGTGCTCTCGCAGGCCGGCTGGACCGATATCGCGATCACCCGCTGGGACGGCCACAACATCATCGCTGGCGGCGTGGGGCTGGAGGAAAGCGCGGATTTCTTGATCCGCATCGGCCCATGCGCGCGCGCCATCAATGAGCGCGGGCTGGATGTGGCGGAGGTGCGCCGGCGGCTCGTCGATAAGCTCGCGCCGCTGCACGACGGAACCGGCGTCGCGCTCTCGGCGGCATGCTGGCTGGTTTCGGCCGCAGGGTGACGCACACCCACGCACATTTCGCCGCTCCGTCGTCCGTCGTGTCCGCGCATGCGGGTGACCACTCTATCCATGCTTTTCGGCCGCCAAACGCCTGAAAACAAACACATCAAAGAAAACCTATCCTACACCCGCGGAATTGAGTGATAATGGCGCCGCTTTCACACGGGAGGGTTTCGAAGAGCTCCGAAGCTTCTGAAATGTGAAAGCGGTGTTCGGTGCGGAATCTGTTTGCGGGGAGTGAAACCGCGAAGTCCAAGGTCTCGGAGGCCTTGCGCATGGAACCGGCGAATTGGGCATGGAGCCAAGCCCCAAGATGTCATCCTTCGGTGGAGGGTGGCTTCGAAAGCGCACCGCTCAGGAGGCGAGCTGACCATCGTCAGCCTTTGTACAACTCCTCGCGCCCAGGCCGGGAAAAACGAATGCAAAACGGGGCGCGTCGATCGCGCAGGCGCTGCGCAAACAGCGCCACACTACGGCACTACCCGGCGCGCTCCGCGCGCCCCGCCTCCCACTTGGGAGAAGCATTGAAGACCTGACCTTCGCGGTGTTCGCACGCGAAGCTAAAGGCGCATGCGCGGCGGCTCGCACTCGCTTTCAGCTATCATCGGCGGCCAGGCGCTGCTTTGGCAAACCCGCGCGTGTCTTGCGGCGAGTTGTCCCGATCCGGCGCTTCGTCCTTCGCAGGGCAGCGCTCATCGCATCCGGGGTGGCCTTTCGCGCCGCCGCGCTGCTAGAAGCACCGGATATCTTCCGGGGATTTTCATGAAACGTTTCGTCACCCTGATCGCCGCGGCGTTCGCGCTTGTGGCCTGCGCCACCTCGTCGGCGCCGCAGCCTGCCTCCAGCGCGCTCGAAGTCGCGCCGCTGCAATACACGACGCGGACCTTGCCGAACGGCCTACGCGTCTATGCGATGCCGGACGCGAACACGGCCAACGTGTCGGTGCAGGTGTGGTATGATGTGGGCTCCGTGGACGATCCGGAAGGCCGTTCGGGCTTCGCGCACTTGTTTGAACACATCATGTTCAAATCGACGCGCAATATGCCGGAGCAATTCTTCGACCGGCTGACGGAAGATGTCGGCGGCTTCAACAACGCGTCCACCTACGACGATTTCACCAATTACTTCGAAGTGGTGCCGGCCAATCATCTGGAGCGCGTGCTTTGGGCTGAAGCCGATCGCATGGGCTCGCTCGTCGTCAACGAGGAGAGTTTTTCCTCCGAGCGCGATGTGGTGAAGGAGGAGCTGCGCCAGCGCGTGCTCGCGTCGCCCTATGGCCGCTTGTTCTACCTCTATCTGAACCAGACCAATTACACCGTGCATCCGTACGGCCGCCCCGGCATCGGTTCGATCGAAGATCTTGACGCCGCGACGGTGGAAGACGTGCGCGCCTTCCACGCCACCTATTATCGCCCGGACAACGCCGTGCTCGTGGTCTCCGGCAATTTCGATCCGGCGCAGCTCGATCGCTGGATCGATCAATATTTCGGCGACATCGCGCGTCCGAACCGCCCGATCCCGCGTGACTATCCGGTGGAGCCGGTGCGCACGCAGCCGCGTGAATACACGGTCTATGCGCCGAACGTGCCGTTGCCGGCGGTGATGATCTCGTATCCGCAGCCGGCGGCGACCAGCCCCGATCTGCCGACGTTGCTGGTGCTGGATGCGATCATGTCGAACGGGGAATCGTCGCGCCTCTACCAATCGCTTGTGTATGAGCAGCAAGTCGCCGCGCAGGTGTTCACGAACCTCGAGGCGACGCAAGACCCGGGCGCCTATGGCGTCTTCGCGATCCTCTCCGAAGGCCAAACCGCTGACGCCGGCTTGACCGCGCTCTCCGCGCAAATCGCGCGCATGCGCGACGAGCCGGTGACGCAAGCCGAACTGGATGAAGCCAAGAACGAAATCGTCACATCGACGATCCAGCAACGCGAAACGGCCTATGGCCGCGCGTTCGAGTTGGCCGATGCGGTGATCCGCTATGGCGACGCGGCTTATGCCGATCGCTTGCTGGCTGCGGTGCAGGCGACAACGGCGGCTGACGTACAGCGCGTCGCGCGCTCGATCCTCAACGATCAACGCCGCGTCGTCGTGCGTTATCTGCCAGAGCAAGAGGGCGCCACGGGCGACGCCATCGCCACGTCGCCGGCGATTCAGGCGCGTCGCCTGGACATTCCGCAATCGGAAATCCCGACTTACACGCTTGCCGCCGAAGGCCAGCGCGAAGCGCCGCCAGCCGCGGGCGCGCCTGTAAACGCGCGCATCCCGGAAACGGCGGCGCGCACGCTCGCCAACGGCGTGCGCGTGATCGTCGCGCCGAACCGCGCACTGCCCTTGGTCAGCGCTGATTTGCGCATCGCCTCGGGCGGCAGCGCCGATCCGAGCGGCCGGGCGGGCTTGGCCTCGATGACGGGCGATCTGCTGACGCGCGGCACCACTACGCGCAGCGCCACCGAAATCGCCAGCCAGATTGAATCCCTGGGCGCGGGCATCGAGTCCGGCGCGGGCGTCGATTCATCGGCGGTCTCGCTGCAGACGCGCAGCGATCGCGTGCAGGAGGCGTTCACCGTGTTCGCCGACGTCGCGCGCAATCCCGCGTTCGCGCAGGAAGAGATCGACCGCGCCAAGCAAGAGGCCTTGGATGGGTTGCAAGTCGCGCTAAGCCAGCCCGGCTCGATTGGCGGTTTCGCCATGACGCGCGCGATTTATGGCGACGCGCCCTATGGCGCGATTGCTTCGGCTACGAGCATCGGCGCCATCACGCGCGAGGACATGGCGAACTATCACGCCACCTACTGGCGTCCGGACAATTCAGTGCTCGTCATCACTGGCGACGTTTCAGCCGACGAAGGCTTTGCATTGGCGGAGCGCTATTTCGGCGATTGGTCGCGCCCGACGACGGCATTGCCCACACGCCCGGATGCGAGCGCCCATGCGGCCGGCGCCCGCACCATCGTCGTCGATCTGCCGAACACGGGCCAAGCGGCGGTGTCGATGGGCCTGCGCGGCGTGGCGCGGACGGACGCGGATTATTTCCCACTGCTCGTCGCCAACAACGTGCTGGGCGGCGGCTATTCCGCGCGCCTCAACACGGAGATCCGCATCCGTCGCGGTTTGTCGTACGGCGCGGGTTCGAGCCTGCAGGCGCGCATGGCGCCAGGTCCGATCGTCGCCTCGGCGCAAACGCGTAATGATGCGGCTGTGCAAGTGTACGAATTGATGCGCACTGAAATCGAGCGCATCGGCGAAACGGTTGCGCCTGAAGCTGAACTCACCGCGCGCAAGGCGGTGCTGATCGGCTCGTTCGGCCGCAGCGTCGAAACAACGTCGGGCCTTGCCGGCCAGATTTCGACGCTTGCGCTTTATGGTCTGCCGCCAGAGCGCTTGGGCACGTACGTCTCGGACATCACCAACGTGACGCCCGAGCAAGCGCGCGCCGCCGCTGCTCGCTATTTCGACGCCGATCGCGCCGATGTCGTGGTCGTCGGCGATGCGCAGCACTTCTATGACGGCTTGCGCCGCGTGCGCCGTAACGCCGAGCGCATTCCTGTCGACGACCTCAATCTCGACAGCGAGTCGCTGCGCTAACGGAACGGGCCGCCCGAAAAGGGCGGCCCAATCTGACGTGTTTGGCGTTTCGGGCGAGCGCGGCTGACGGGCGAGGCCGACTCAGTTAACGCTGATCGCCTTGAACTTCTCGACCTCCATCCGCGTGCTGGCCGTGGCGCTTGCGTTCACCACCTTGTCGTTCGCGGCAGGGATCGTGGGCGATTTGGCGACGCCTGCGCCGGCGAACTCGGGAACCAGCGTCGTTTTGCGTCTTCCGCCGCCGGAAACGGCGCGCGCACTGACGCCGATGGTGCGCACGGAGGCCGCCGAGGCGCGGCGTTATCGCGTGACGCGGCTCTCGGCGCGTTACGAGCGACCGATTCTGGCGGCTGAGAAGCCCGCTCACGTTGCGGCAAGCGAGCCGAAGCCCGAGCCCAAGGTCGATCCTGATCGCGCGCCGAAAGAGGGCGACGCCGAGCCCGTTAAGGGCGAAACGCGCCAAGATGAGCCCAAGCGCGCCTAATTCAGTGCGGCTTTGCCGCAACAGTGCCTCTCGGCGTCTGCAACACTGTCAAAAAAGCGCCCAGGTCGGAGCGCTCTCCTCTTCGCCCATGAGCCAGTCCAAGAGGTTGAGTCTGTCCGGCGGGGCAGCGGCAGTCGCCGCTGCGCTTACGCTGGCCGCGCCGAGCCTGGCTCACGCGCAGCAGCCGCAGCGCCAAGGCGGCTCGCCGCCGCCCCCTCCGCCGCCGCTCTATCAAGTCTCATCCGGCGCGACGCGTTACTCGACGCCCGATGGCGGCGTCCGCTTCGTGCTCGACCGCTCAGGCGGGCGGGCGGCGCTGGTGCGCTTCGAAGGCGATCCGGAAGTTCATGTATTGCGCCCGGCCATGGCGGCCGGCGGCGGCGAAATCTATCGCACCGAGAATGGCGACGTGATGCTGCGCATCACGCCCCATGGCGGCATCATTGTTTACACGCGCACGATGCGCACCGGTTCGCCCGCATCGGAAGAAGCGGACGTCGCGCCGCTGACGCCGGAGGCGATTGCGTTCGCGGAGATGCAGGAGCGTTTCCGTCAGTTGCAATTGCGCGCGCGCCGCAATGTCGGCCAACAAGTGACGTTCGCGGTGCCTGCGCAGATGTCGGCGCCGGCGGCGGGTGTTGTGCTCGATGCGGCTGAGCGCGCGGCGCAGGGTTTGTCCGAAGCGCCGATGACGAACGTACGCCGCGTGATCATCACGTTTGGGCCGACGCCGGCGGTTGCACTTCGCGGCGACCAGCTTTTGATCCAAGTCGCGCCGCAACTGGGCTATGCGGGGCGCCCTTCTTCCAACACCATCCGCAATGTCGTGACGGGTAGTGTTCAGGGCCCCGAGCAATAAGGCGTCGTATCTCGGCTGCCTTGAGATCGTCACTGATCGATGTTCAAGTCGTGAAGACGAGCATGCCACGCCAGCAGGAGGTTCGAATGTCTGACAAGAAGAGCGATAGCGACCACGTCATGGCCGCTGTTGGAACGGGCGTTACAGTGGCGGCGGTGCCGATGGCGATCGGGGCGGTGCTTGCGCTTCCGGTCGCGCTGCCTGCGGCTTTGGCGGCGGGAGCCACCGTCGGAATTTTGAAGTTGTTCAGCGCCAAGAAATAAGCGAACGCGCCACAGAACAGCACAATTAGCCTTTGAAATTGTCCTTGCGTTTGCGGAGGTCCGCGAAGACTTCCCAATCGCTTGCGTCCGGCAGCATGATCGCGCCTTTCAGTTGCGGCGCGCGCAGAAACGGGTTCGTGCTTTTCTCGGCGGCGAGCGTCATCGGCACCGTGGGCTTGCCGGCGGCGCGAAGCTTGTCGATCTCGGCGATGCGCGCCTGGAGGTCGCGGTTGCACGGGTCGATATGGATGGCGAAGCGCGCGTTTGATTGCGTGTATTCGTGCGCGCAATAGAGCGTGGTGTCGTCCGGCAATCCGGCGAGTTTTTGCAGGCTCGCCCACATTTGCTGCGGCGTGCCTTCGAACAAGCGCCCGCAGCCAAGCGCAAAGAGCGCATCGCCCACGAACGCGACGCGCGCCTCATCGAACACAAACGCAATGTGGCCCAGCGTGTGCCCGCCGACATTGAGCACGCGCGCTTGTATGCCGCCCAGCTTCACAACGTCGCCGTCGTCAACGATGCGATCGGGCGCTCGGCCGATCCGCTCCACCTCGGCGGGGCCGGTGACGGTCGCGCCGGTCTCGGCCTTGATCGCCGCATTGCCGCCGGCATGATCGGGATGCCAATGCGTGTTCCACACGTCGGTGATGCGCCAGCCCTTGGCGTCCGCCTGACGCAGGATCTCTTCAGCGTCGGGCGTATCGATCGCGGCGGTCGCGCCCGTCTCAGGATCATGGATCAGGAACCCATAATTGTCGGACAGGCAGGGGAATTGATGGATTTGAAGCATATCCTAGCTTAGCGCTTGGATCGCATGCGCGTCGATGTTCTTGCCCTGCAGCGTTTCTACGCTTCGCCGCTTGGCGAGGCGGCCAGGCGCGCGACCACGCGCCGGCTCGCGGCGCTGTGGCCGAGCGTCGATGGGCTCGACATGCTGGGCGTTGGCTACACAACGCCGTACCTCGACCCCGTCCGCGCCAAGGCGCGGCGCGTCATAGCCATGATGCCCACGGCGCAAGGCGCGGAAGCGTGGCCGTCGGACGGCCGTGTTCTCTCGACGCTCGCGGATGAGGCGCGTTTGCCGTTCATGGACGCCGTGTTCGATCGCGTGCTGCTGGTTCACGCGATTGAAGAGGCGCCCACGCCCCACACGATGCTGCGCGAGATTTGGCGCGTGATGGCTCCGGAGGGCAGGCTTGTCGTCATCGCCGCCAATCGTTGGAGTCTGTGGGCGCAAGCCGACACGACGCCCTTCGGCCACGGTCGCCCGTATTCGCGAACGCAGCTCGCGGCGCTGCTGGGCGATTCGATGTTTGAACCCGTGGTTTCGGCGCGCGCGCTCTACGCGCCGCCTTCGACCTGGCCGCCCTTCGTCCGCGCCGCCGACGCCTTTGAACGCGTGGGCGAGATCATGTGGCCGGCGCAGGGCGGCGTTGTGCTGATGGAGGCCGTGAAACGGCTTTACGCCAGCACCGCACGCTCCGAAGGGCGTGTCCTTTTGGCCAACGCCCCGGAGCGAAAGCGTCAAACTACGCCTCAAGGCGCCTCAGGCGGCTTGCCGAAGCGCGACGGCTGATTTCTATCTATTCCGACATGAAGCTGATCACCGCCATCATCAAACCGAGCCGATTGGACCCGGTGCTTGAAGCGCTCAAGGATGCCGGCGTGGCCGGTCTCACTGTGTCCGAGGTGCGGGGCTTCGGCCGCCAGAAGGGCAAGACCGAGGTCTATCGGGGCGCCGAATATGAGGTGAAGCTGCTGCCGAAGGTGAAGGTGGAGGTGGCCGCCTCCACCGAGATCGCCGAAAAGGCCATCGAGGCCATCGCCGCCGCCGCCAAGACCGGCAAGATCGGCGACGGCAAGATCTGGGTCACCGACCTGGACACGGTCATCCGCATTCGCACCGGCGAAACCGACCAGGCCGCTATCGAGGGCTAACGCCCGCTCAAGACGTCTGCGAATGGCGTTCGTCGCAATTCCCCGGTGCAAGGGCCGGCGGCTGGGCTAAGGTGCCCGTCTGCAGACTACCCACTAAAAACTAGGGGAATTCGGACATGCAAATCTCACGGCGCGGCCTTCTGGGCGCAACGGCGGCTTCGGTTGTGCTTTCGGCTTGCGGACGCACCGCCCAGAACGGCGACCTCAACGCCATTCTCGATCGTCTGGCGACGAGCGTTTTGCGCGAGGCGCCCGAATACGCGACGAGCCTCGCTGTTTCCGATGAGCAGGCGGGGGGGCGCTACATCGATCGCCTGAGCGATGCGTCGAAGGAAGGTTTCCTGCGTATGCGCGGCATCGCCGAAGCGGCGCTGGGTGAATTGAACTCCGTCAACCGCGACGCGCTCGAGCAGAAGGACGCGGTTACGTACGACGTCGTGAAGACGGCGCTTGAGGATCAGGTGCGCGCCTCGCAATTCGAGCATGGCGGCGGCGCACAGTCGCCGTACGTCGTCACCCAGCTTACGGGCTCGTACACCTACATTCCGGATTTCCTCGCCAGCCAGCACCCGGTCACCAACCGCGATCAGGCTGATGCGTATCTGGCGCGTCTCTCTGGTTACGCGCGCATGCTCGATCAGGAATCGGCGCGCATCGCCGAGGATGCGGGCGCGGGCTACATTCCGCCGAACTTCGCCATCACTGGCGCTGTGAGCCAGTTGAGTGCGTTCGCTGGCATGGCGCCGGCGCAGACGGTGCTTGTGTCTTCGCTGCAATCGCGCCTGGCTGGCGTGGCGGACATCGCCGACGCGGATAAGACCGCACTGACGCAGCGCGCCGAGGCGATCGTACGTGACGAAGTGCTGCCGGCTTACCAGCGCCAAGTTGAAGCGTTGAACGCCATCCTGCCGCGCGCCACCGCTGATGCGGGCGTCGCGCGCCTGCAAAACGGCGCCGAGCTCTATTCGGCGGCGCTGCGCGCCTACACGACCTCGACCATGCAGCCGGAAGAGATCCACCAGATGGGTCTCGATCTGATCGCGCAATTCACCAGCGAGATGGATGCGATCTTCCGCGCGCAAGGCATGACGCGCGGCTCGGTGAACGAGCGTATCCAAGCGCTCGGCCGCCGCCCGGATCAAATCTTCCCGTCGACTGACGCGGGCCGCGAGCAATTGCTGGCGTTGCTTAATGCGCAAATGGCGGCGATCACGGCGCGCATGCCGGAGGTCTGCGGCGTGCAGGCGCGCGCCGCACTCGAGATCAAGCGCGTGCCCGAATATACGCAAGCTGGCGCGCCGGGTGGCTATTACCAATCGCCCGCGCTCGATGGTTCGCGCCCTGGCGCCTATTACATCAACCTGCGCGACCCGGCGAGCGAGTGGCCGAAGTTCACGCTGCCGACGCTCACCTATCACGAAGGCACGCCGGGCCATCACTGGCAGATTTCGATCCAGCAGGAAGCGGGCGAAATGCCGTTCATGCGCCGCGCACTCCTGGGCTTCAGCGGTTATGCCGAAGGCTGGGGCCTCTATGCCGAGCAGCTCGCCGATGAGATGGGCATGTATGCGAACGATCCGTTCGGCCGCATCGGCTATCTGCAATCGATGACGTTTCGCGCCTCGCGCCTCGTCGTCGACACCGGCATCCACACCAAGGGCTGGACGCGCGAGCAAGCGATCGACTCGATGGTCGCCGCCACCGGCGATCAACGCTCGAACGTCACCACGGAAGTGGAGCGCTATTGCGTGTGGCCGGGCCAGGCGTGCAGCTACATGGTGGGCCGCCAAGCGCTCAACCGCATGCGCGACGCCGCACGCGCCACGTTGGGCGACCGCTTCGACATCAAGGGCTTCCACGACGTGGTGTTGGCCAACGGCTCGACGCCGCTCACCGTCACCGAAAGCCTGGTGACAGCCTGGGCGGCGGCGCAGAACAGCTAAATCTGAGCGACGGACAGTAAGCTGCGGCGGCGTGATCGATCACGCCGCCGCTTCTTTTTGTGCGGGCTTCGGATTGCGGCCAATGAATCCTACGCCCTTGATCCACATTTTGAGCGCTTCCCAATGAATTCCGGCGATCACCTTGATCGTCATGAGCGGATTGCCGAGCCACGCGCGCAGCAAATTGGCGTCGGTCAGTTCGCGCCGCCGGCCGGCGAATGACGCTGTCAGCGCGACCTCGTCGCCACGCCACACGATCATGGCGACGCTCACGTCATCCCCGGGCGGCCGGATGCGGAATTCGTAGCGCAAATCCATCTCAAGGAACGGCGAGACGAAGAATTGCTTGTCGCAGGATTGCGTCACGACACCATTATTCTCATGCGCTGGCAGCACATAAAAATGCCATTCGCCGAACGTGTTCGACACTTCGTGCACGACCGCGGTCAGCGCGCCGTCCTTGCGGTAGCAGAAATAGACGTTCAGCGGATTGAAGACGTAGTTGAAGAGGCGCGGGATCGTCAGCAGCACGATGCGTCCGTCACCCCAATCAATGCCGCTGGCTTCCAGTTTCGCGGCGATCTGCGGCGGCAGCGGCGCGTCGATGCGAGCAACGTGATCGCGGTCATGGAATGAGAAGAGCGCAGGCCTGTTGTGCTTGAGTCGCTTGAGCGACAGCTGGGGCAAATCATCGAGGTCAATCGCCAGCATGAAGATGCTGTAGCGCAGCTGGTGCTTGCCTGGCCGATTGTGCGCTACATGGCCGATATAGATACCGGAGTTCACGCCGTAATCGCCGAGGGCTCGGGCAGATGGATGCGCCCGGATTCATCGTCAACGCTCCATGGCCGACGTACGCCGCCCAATTGCTCCGCCACGGCGAGCCCGGCCTGCAACCCGTCCTCATGAAAGCCTGCGCCGAAGTGCGCGCCGCAAAACCACGTGTTGCGCACGCCCTGCAACGACCAGAGTCGTTCTTGCGCCCGGATGGCGGCGGCGTTGAACAGCGGATGCTCGTATTCCGTTTCATAGAGCACGGTATCGGCGCGCGGCATGGTGCGCGGATTGAGCGTGAGGAAAATTTGCTCCTTGCTCTGGATGCCCTGCAGCTTGTTCATCCAATAGGAAACAACGCACCCGCCCTCGGGGTTCTCGCCTACATAATTCCAGCTTGACCATTGCGCGCGGCGTTTGGGCATCAAGCTCGCATCGGTGTGGAGCACCGCGCGATTTTTCGAATACGCGAATGCACCCAGGAGCATGTGTTCTTCGGATGACGCATCGTCCAGCATGGCGAGCGCGTCGTCGGCGTGCGTGGCGATCACCACGTGGTCGTAGCGTTGGGCTTCGCCGCTTGTGTCCCGTACCCACGCACCGGCGCCGTCGCGATGCACGGAGACAGCGCCAGCATTGAGGCGCATGCGGTCGGCGTATGCGGCCGTCAGCTTTTCAACGTAAGCGCGGCTGCCGCCTTCCACGGTTCGCCATTTGGGGCGGCCCTTGAGTTTGAGGAGGCCATGGTTCTCGAAGAAGCGCACGAACGCGCAAGCAGGGTAGTGATGGATTTCATTCATCGACGCGGACCAGATCGCCGCCGCCTGCGGCAGGAGATGGTCTTGCTGGAAGGCCTCACCATAGCCGCGCCGCCGCAGGTACTCGCCGAGGGAGATCATGTCGGCGCGCGTCTGTAGAATCTCCCCAGGCGCGCTGCGATAGAAGCGCAGCAGATCAAGCGTCATCGACCAGAAGCGCGGATTGATCAGATTGCGGCCGCCACACAGAAAGGCTGATGCGTCGTTCGACGAATATTCCATTGCGCCGCCATTGAGCGAGACGCCGAACGACATGTCCGAGGCTTTGGTCGCAACGTCCAGATGTTTGAAGAGTGCAATCAAATTGGGATAGGTGGCGTCGTTGAAAACGATGAAGCCCGTGTCCACAGGCGTTTCGCCGAGGCTGGTTTTCACCACCACGGTGTTGGAGTGACCGCCGAGGCGCGCGTTTTTCTCGTACATGGTCACATCATGGCGTTGACTGAGCAGCCACGCGGTGGACATTCCGGCTATGCCCGAGCCGATCACCGCTATATTTTGCCGCGGCGCGGCGTGCGTGGAGGTAAAAGCCATTCCGCAATCCTGTCCCAGCGCCCGCCGCCGGCTTTGCATTTGGTACGGCCCGCGCGTCGTCGCGGTTCAGTGTGATCCAGCATCGGCCCTGGCCCGTAACAGGGCCGATGCGTGCGCTAGAACTGTCGGTGGGCTCGGTGAGCCATGGCCTTCGCGCGCGGCGGAGGCAGGCGGCTGAGATGGAGCAATTCCATGACGCCACCGACGAAGCGTTGCTGCTGCGCATATCCAGCGGTGACCGCGTGGCGTTCGCGGCGCTGTTCGGGCGGTACGCCACCAAGGTGAAGGGCTATCTTATCCGTCTCGGCGCGCGCGGCGCGGCGGCTGAAGATTTGGCGCAGGACGTGATGGTTTCGATTTGGCGGCGGGCAGGATCGTTCGACGCAACCAAGGCTAAAGCCTCCACCTGGATATTCGTGGTCACCCGCAACGCTTGGATCGACAGATTGCGGCGCGAGAAGGTTGAGCTTGCCTATCGCAAAACGCTGATCGAGGTCGATGAGAGCAGCGATGAACGCCCAGATGACGCGAGCGAACGCGTCGAGACAGAAGCGCAGATGCAGGCGGCGATGGCGCTACTCTCCGAGGATCAAAAGCAGGTGGTGCGGCTCTCGTTCTTCGAGGATCGTCCACATTCCGAGATCGCCGAGCGACTGTCCTTGCCGCTCGGCACGGTGAAATCGCGGCTGCGGCTTGCGCTGGTCAAGCTGCGCGCGCATTGGGAGCAATTGCAGTGAGTGCGCAACACCATCCCTCGGCTGACATTCTTGCCGGCTACGCGGCCGGCGTGCTTGAGGCCGGATTTGGCCTCGTGGTGGGCGCGCATCTGGAAGGCTGCACGCAGTGCCGGGGGCATGTTGGCGCTTACGAGGCAATCTCTGGTGATGCGCTAGCCGATATCGCGGGCGCGGATGTTGAAGCTGACGCGCTGGCGCGCGTGATGGCGCGCTTGGATGCGCCCACGCCGAGAGTTCCGCAAATCGATAACCGCCCCTTGCTCGATCGTTTGCCTTTGAAGCCGCGCAAATGGGTGGCGCCTGGCGTGTGGGTGGCGGGGGTGGAGACGCCGCACGCGCGCACCAACCGCGTCTATGTGTTGTCGGTCGCGCCGGGGATGCCTACGGCGCGGCACGAGCATTCGGGCGCGGAATTCTGCACCGTGCTGAAGGGCGCCTATCGCGATGAGCTGGGATTGTTCCGAGCCGGCGATTTCGCCGCCACCGATCAAGATGTGAACCACCAGCCGGTGGTGCAGGGCGACGAGGCCTGCGTGTGCCTCTTCGCCACCGAGGGCCGGCTCTTGCCGCAAGGCCTGCTCGGCCGCCTCGCGTTTGCGTTCGCGGACGTCTGATTTCATCGCGGCGCCGTCGCGCTTGCACGTGACCTGAGGCATAGTCGCGCCGCTTCGATCAGGGCGGAGTGTGCGCATGACCACGACATACGTATCCACGGCTACGCCAGCTCAAGCCGCGCGCACGCGCATCGCCCAGATCGATATGCTGCGCGGGCTCGTCATCGTGCTGATGGCGCTCGATCACGTGCGGGACTATTTCCTTGGCGGGCCAGGCATGGCCGGGATTGGCAATCTGCTCGATCCGACCACGACAACGCCGGCGCTCTATGCGACGCGCTGGATCACGCATCTCTGCGCGCCCACGTTCGTCTTTCTCTCCGGCGTGTCGGCCTATCTGCAATTCGCCAACGGCAAGGCGACTTCCAACTTGTCGCGCTTTCTGTTCACGCGGGGCTTATGGCTGATCTTGCTTGAGATCACGGTGCTGAGCTTTGGCTGGTCGTTCGGCTTTCCGTACGCGTTTTTCCTGCAAGTGATCTGGGCGATTGGCTGGTGCATGCTGGCGCTCGCGGCGCTTGTTTGGCTGCCGCGCATCGCCGTTCTGGCGATTGGCGCAGCCATTACGCTCGGCCACAACCTGCTCGATCCGATCAATGCGGGCGAACTCACCGGCGCGGCGCGCTTGCTTTGGACCTTCCTGCACGATGGCGGGCCGCTTTTCATTGGCGAGCAGCCCATCGGCTTGTTCGCCTATCCCGTATTGCCGTGGATTGGTATCGCCGCACTCGGATATGGCTTTGGCGCGATCTTCACGGCGGAGGCCGCCAAACGCGATCGCACATTGCTGCTGATTGGGCTTGGGTTTCTCGTCGCGTTCGCGCTGCTTCGCCTCACCATGATTTACGGCGACCCCGCGTTCCCAACTGGCCCCGAAGGCGTGTGGCGCGATTGGCGAGAGCAGGACTCGATCGGCGCGGCGATTATGGTCTTTCTCGACGTGCAGAAATATCCGCCATCGCTTCAGTTCACGTTGGTGACGCTCGGCATCGTGCTGACGCTTTGGCCATTGCTGGCGCGATTGCCGCAACCCATCGCATCGGTGCTGAACACGTTCGGCGCGGTGCCGTTTTTCTTTTATGTGCTGCACATCTACCTGATCCACGCGCTGGCGATCGCGGTGAACGCGGCCGCCGGCAACGATCCGGCCGGCCTGTTCGATTACATGATCAATGTATTCACGGCGCCGGAGAAGCTGAGCGGTCTCGGATTCGCATTGCCTTGGGTGTATCTCGCCTGGATCATTGTGCTGGCGTTGCTCTATCCACTGTGCCGCTATTGGCAGGGGGTGAAGGCCCGCCGTCGCGATTGGTGGCTTTCGTACCTCTAGGCCGCGCGTTGGGCGCGAAGCGAGCGCGCCACATCGTTCGCGAATGGCGCCATCGGCGCGGGGCGATAGCGTGCATTGCCGGCCCAGCGCAGCCGCGCGGTTTCGTGCAAATCCTCATAGCGCGCCAGCCCTTTGCGCCAGCGCGCGCCCATGGCGCTCAACAGCGAAAAGCCTTCGCGTGCGTTGAGCGGCGCGTTGATCGGGTCGATATCGGCGAGCGCGCTTGAGATCACGGAGCCCGGTTCGCGCGCCAGCATCAGCCCCGCTTGCTCGCCGCCTTCGAGCACCCAAAGCAGTGCGCAATTGGAGAGGCCGCGATTGGCCCCGCCGCCGACGCCGCCATGATCGCCTGGAAACCAGGCCTGCGCCACGCGTGGCGGCGCACCCGGCGTATTAAACGCATCCACATTGCTCCACAGCGTCGGCGCGAACGCGGCGCGCCGCTCATCAATGGCCACGGCGTGGCGCGCGAATTCGACGGAACGCGACAGTGCTGTGTCGTGAAACTGGTATTGCTTGTTCAGGCCAAGCGAGATCG
Organism: Caulobacterales bacterium; assembly: GCA_017303355.1. Lineage (GTDB taxonomy): Bacteria > Pseudomonadota > Alphaproteobacteria > Caulobacterales > Aquidulcibacteraceae > Vitreimonas. The sequence goes on from JAFLCU010000002.1 coordinate 303,151, forward strand.
GCAGTACGCGCGGAATACCCAACGCGCCCACCGTGTCCCAGACGCCGAGATAACGGATGCGCAGATCGACCGGCGGCGCCGTGAAGGGCGCGGTTAGGCGCGGCCACGCGATCGCGTGCGCGCGGCGGAAGCGGTCCGCCTCGGCGCTATCGGCGCCGATATCGCGATGGCGGTAGAGTTCCAGCGCCGTGCGCGCTTTATCGACATGCGCGCGCCGTAGAATGCCCACTTTGCGCAGCAGGCCAGCCAAGCTGCGCACGGTGTAAGCGCCGCGCGAAAAGCCGAACAGATAAAGCTGATCGCCCGGCTCGTAATTGAGGTTCAGGAAGGTCCAGGCCTCGAGCAAATTGTCGTCGAGGTCGGCGCCGGTCATGCCTTGCCATAGGCTCAATCCATCAACCGAAGCGCCCACGCCGGCGGAGTAAAACACGATCTGCGGGTGTCCAGCCGCATCGCGCGAGGCCACGGCTCGCGCCGTCAGCGCCACATTGGTGAGCGCCCCGCCATAGAGACGTTGCCACGTGCCGTCACAGCAAATGACGAGACGTTTCATCGCCGGCTCACGGCGTCAGGATGAAGACGACTTCGTCCGCGAACCAATTGGCGCGCCACAGCACCTTGGCGAACGGCGCGCCCGGGCGGTTCTTGGAAATGGGCGTGGCGCGTTCGACATTGAGGCGCAGCGAGCGCGCGAGATCGACAAAGTCGCGCACGCTCATCGGATGCAGCACCTCGCGTCCGCGCCGCGCCTTGGCGATGCGCCCGCCGAACATCAACGCAAAACGTCCGGCCCAATGGCCGCTATTGGCGATGGTGACGATAACGCGTTCGCCGATACGCGCGGCTTCGCGCAAGGCTGCTTCGGGATCGCGCAGGCGCTGCAGCGAGCGCGAGAACACGACGTAGTCAAAGCTGCCGCTTGGGAATGCGGCGAGGTCATTATCTGCGTTGCCCTGCACGATCGACAGGCCGCGCTTCACGCACGCGTGCACCTTGGCCGGATCAAGCTCAAGGCCGCGTGCGCGCGCGTCGCATTCGCGCACGAGCAGGGAAACGAGCGCGCCGTCGCCGCTGCCGATATCGAGCACGCGCGCACGCTCTTCAACGAATTGCGCGATCACGTTGTGATCCGCGCGCGGGCTTAAGGGCGCGTCGAGATCGAGCGGCGCGGGGTGGACGAGTTCAAGCTGCGCCATTAGTCGGCCCCTCCGTGCAGGGCGAGGCCGCGCGCCGTTGCGGCCGCGTCGATGAAGCCGGTCAGCGCCGATTCAAAGGCAGGCTCCTCGCCCAAATACGCGTCGTGCCCGGCCTCCGTTTTGATCTCGACATAGGACGCCTCGGCGCCGGCCGCGATCAGCGCGCGGGCGATGGCGCGGCTTTCTTCAACGGGATAGCGCCAGTCGCTGGTGAACGCGAAGACGCCGTGGCGCGTTGCTTCGCCTTGGAAGGCGTTGGCAAGGCGGCCGCCGTAATCACTGGCGAGATCAAAGCCATCCATCGCACGCGAGAGGTACAGATAGGAGTTCGCGTCAAAGCGATCGACATGTGTGGCGCCGTGCGGACGTGGCGTATCCGCGCCATCAAGCGCGAATGCAAATCGCTCCTTCGAGCGCGCCTGATCGAACTTGGCGCGCACCTCGTCTTGCGACAAGCCCGTGATCGTGCTCGCCGCGCGCGCGACATTGGCGCCGCGGCTTGGGCGAACCCCGTGCTGCACATAGCCGCCATTGCGCCACTCGGGATCGGCCATAATGGCTTGGCGGCCAAGTTCGGCGAAGGCGATGTTCTGCGCCGATTGGCGCGCCGCGGCCGCCACCGTCGCGCATGCGAACACGCGGCGCGGATAGGCGCTCGTCCAATTCAACGCCTGCATGCCGCCCATGCCGGGGCCGATGACGAGGAAGAGGCTCTCGATGCCGAGCGCTTCGATCAGCATGCTTTGCGCGCGCACCGTGTCGGCGATGCTGATCGGCGGAAAACGCAAGCCATAGGGTTGCCCATCCTGCGCCGGCGAGCCAGGGCCGGTGCTGCCCATCGAGCCGCCGAGCGTATTGGTGCAGATCACGAAGAAGCGGTTGGTGTCGATCGGCCGTCCGGGGCCGACGATGCGCGGCCACCAGGCGGGGCGGCCCGTGATCGGATTTGGGCCGGCGACGAATTGGTCGCCCGTCAGCGAATGGCACACCAGCACCGCGTTGGTGTGGTCGGCGTTGAGCGCGCCATAGGTCTCGAACGCGATCGAGAGCGGCGCGAGCGTCTCGCCGCTGGACAATTGCAAAGCCGCCGTATTGTCGAACGAGAGGGCGCGCACGCCCCCCGCCGATTGCAGCTTCGTCGCTCCGCCTGCATGAATCATGGTCGACTGTATAAACTGCGTCGCCCGTTAAGCATCCCCCGGGAGAGCGCTCGCCTGTTGATGACGCGCCGCTGGCGCGCATTGTTGGCGGCGCGGCACAAAGGTCGCTATGGTCGCCCTGTATGAATGACGCCACGCCCCCCGCCGGCGATCCCACGGAAGCGATCCGCCGCGAGATCGACCAGATCGATCACAACCTGCTCGCTCTGTTTGCGCAACGATTGCAGCAGGCGGAAAAGCTGACGGCGCTCAAGGCGCCGCAGCCCGGGCCGCCGATCCGGCCGGGCCGCGAAATCTCCATGCTGCGCAAGTTAATGGCGTCCGCGCCGGCGCCGCTGGAGCGCGAGCACGTGCTGGAATTCTGGCGCGCGATCATCACGGCCGGTTTGCGCAAGCAGCGCGTTATCGATGTCGTGGTCGGCGGCGGGCGGGGCGATCCCACGCGCCTGTTCGATATCGCGCGCCGTCATTTCGGCGCCCGGACGCGCATTAAGGATGTTGGCGAACCCCAACTGGCGCTGCAGAAGGCGGCCGAGAGCCCGGAAAGCGTCGTTGCGGTGACGACATGGCTGTCAGCGCCGGGCGTCGGCGGCTGGTGGCCGGCTTTGACCGAACGCCGGTTCCACGGGCTCCACCTGATTGCGGGTTTGCCGCTGCTCAGCGGCGCCAACGAGGAGCCCGAGGCGGCGCTGTTCGCGGCGAGCGCCAACGAAGAGGCGGGCGGCGATATTTCGCTTTTGCTGGCGTTCGATCCGCACCATCGCTTGCAGCGTGCGCTGACCGAGCAAGGCTTGGTCGGCAAGGAGATCGCCCGCGCGGAGCCGCGTGTGCTGCTGCGCGTCGAAGGCTTCATGACGTTGGACGATCCGCGCGCCGCGGCGTTGATGCGCTCAGGGCTCGAGAGCGTGCGCGTGCTTGGTTCTTACGCGCGTATCTAAGCTATGACCCAGGTTTTCGATCGCATCGCCATTATCGGCGTCGGCCTGATCGGCGCATCGATCGCGCGCGCGGCGCGTGAGTTCGCCGCCGCTGGCGCGGTGTCGCTCTATGACGCCAGCGACGCCGCGCGGACGCGTTTACGCGAACTGGCGATCGGCGATGTGTTCGACGATCCGCAAGCCGCCGTGGCCGATGCTGATCTGGTCGTGCTCGCCGTGCCTGTTGGCGCAATGAACGGCGCGATCGCGGCGGTGGCGCCGGCGCTGAAACCCGGCGCCATCGTCACGGACGTCGGCTCGGTGAAGGCGGCCGTGATCGACGCGGTGCGTGCAAGCGTTCCGCCGCATGCGTTCTTCGTGCCGGGCCATCCGCTCGCGGGCACCGAGCATTCAGGCCCGGACGCGGGCTTCGCCACCTTGTTCAAGGGCCGCTGGCATGTGCTGACGCCGCTGGATGATCCGCGGCCAGACTATGCCGAGGCGGTCGCGAAAGTGGGCGCGTTCTGGCTGGAGATCGGCGCCAATGTCGAACAGATGGACGCGGCGCGGCACGACGTGGTGCTCGCCGTCGTCAGCCATCTGCCGCACTTGATCGCGTTCAACATCGTGGCGATGGCCGAGGATTTGGAGAGCGTCACCGAAAGCGAGGTGGTGAAATACTCGGCCTCCGGCTTCCGCGATTTCACCCGCATCGCCGCCTCCGATCCAACCATGTGGCGCGACGTTTTCTTGAACAATCGCGAGGCCGTGCTTGAGGTGCTTGGCCGCTTCTCCGAGGATTTGGCGGCGTTGCAGCGCGCCATTCGCTGGGGCGAAGGCGACACGCTCTATGATCTGTTCGACCGCGCGCGCCGCATGCGCCGCGAGGTCATCGAGGCGGGGCAAGATACGGCCGCACCCAATTGGGGCCGCGAGAACTAATAGACGGGCGGCAAGCGCCGGACGCTGACGCCTTCCAGCCGCAGCACGCCATTGGCGGCTTCAACATCAAGATCGATGTCGTCTCCGCTCAGCATGAAAGCGGTGGAGAGCAATTGCAGCGCGCGCCGCGCATCGCCATCGACGTCTGGCCCATCGGCCAAGGCCGCGAAGATCGGCGCCGGCGCGTCGATCGGCAGTTCCAGGTCGCCGGTGAGACGACGCTCGGAATCAAGGCCGCCATGGCCCGTGCCGGTGGTCTGCAGCGGCCCCCAATTCAGCACCAGCGCATCGAAGCGCAAGCGTCCGCCCGCCTCGCGCCACGGACCGGTAGGATCACCGGGCGCCGATTCAAGCAGCGTCGCGCCTTGCTCGATGACGATGGCCGCGCGCATCGCCGCGACCTCTTGGCCGAACGCTTCAAAGCTGCGTACCGGGCGCGGCAGGCCGAGTTCAAGCGCGTCAAACGCTAGCTGATACTCGCCCGCGACGCGCGGATCGGGGCGCAAGCTGATCACGATCTTGCGCGCGGTCAGCACGCCGTCTTCGGCTGGGTCGTCCAGCCGCAAATTATCGGCCTCGACGCCTGCTTGTGCGAGCGCACCGCCGCGCGTGCGCAGGCTGGCGATCAGCGTGTCCGCTTCCACGTTCGTGACGTCGCCATCGGCGCGCGAGATCGCGATGGGCGCCTTGGCTTCGAGCGTGACGTGTTCGGTGTTGAGCAAATTCAGATGCAGATCGACATGCGCGGTTTCCGCCCGCCAACCGCCGCGCGCCGGCGCGTAACCGATGTTCTGAAGCTCAAGACGCAGCATCGCAGGGAAGCCGTGGCGCACGATGCGGCCGACGCTGGCGCTCGCGCCTTGCGCTTGCTGTTCGGCGATGACGTTCCGTAGCCGCCGCTCGGCTTCGCCGGCGACCGTGTGCCAATAGATGACCCAGCCGGCCGCCAGTACGACGAAAATCGCCCACGGCCCGACAAGCCAAAACCATTTGCGTTTCATGCCGCCGCCGTTTCGCTCTTGCGCCGCTTTTCCGGCGGCAACAATGCTTGACTCTCGCTTTCGATCCGCTCCTCAAGCAGGCGCATGAATTCCTCGCGCGGCAGGCCTGGCGGGATAGGCGGAAGCACCTTGAACGTGACATGGCCGGGGCTGCGCATCAGGCCTTTGGGTTTCCAGATGAGGCCCGTATTGCAGGCCACCGGCGTCACCGGAATGTTCAAGTCCTTGTACATCGCGGCGATGCCGGGCTTGTAGTCCGGCGGCGCATCGACGAGTTGGCGCGTGCCTTCCGGGAAAATCAAAACCTGTCCGCCCTTGGCGACAGCCGTGCGCGCGCCGCGCACGATGCTCTTCAACGCCTTCGCATAGCCGCCGCGATCCACCGCGATCTGGTTCTTCTTCAAATACGCGCCCATCACCGGTGCATCGCCGAGTTCGGCTTTGTAAACATAGACCGGGCGCGGCAGGAACAGCGCCGGCGCCACCGTATCCAGCATGGATTGGTGCTTCATCGCGATCAGCGCGCCGCCTTGGGGCACGTGCTCCAATCCTTCGAAGCTGACGCGCGCGCCGACGATCCAGCGCAGGCCCCAGATTGTCGCGCCGCCCCATGAGCGCAGAGCTGTCCAGACATGGCGTTCGTCAAACAATACGAACGGCCACAAGGTCAGGCCGATGACCGCCATCGACAGGTAAAGCCAGATGACGAAGATGATTGAACGCAAGAGTCTCATGCGGGGCTCTCGGCCTCGGTGTCGTTGCTGCCGAGGCTGATCAACGCCTCACGGCCGCGAATGACAAGGTATTTCACGTATTCGCCGCCGAGCCGTGCGGCCACGCTGAGATCGCTGCGCCAGAGCGCGGGGTCGGTCCAGCGCGTGCGCACCGGGTAGGGATGGATCGTCGCTTCCGGCATCGCCAGCGACAATTCCGCGTGCGAGCGCGGCATGTGATAATCGTCGGTGACGAGAATGATGTCGGTGTAATTGTGCTCGCGCGCCCAAGCGGCTGTCTCGGAGGCGTTGCCCAGCGTGTCTTCCGCTGAGCGGCCAAGATCAATGCAGCATTCGCCCAGGCGCGCATCAACATCGAGCACTTCGAACAATTCCGCGTCGGTGACGATGCGGTTGACGCCAGAGATCAGCAGCCGTTCGCCGCGATGATCTTCAAGCAAGCGCACGCCAGTGGAGAGCCGCTCCAGCGAGCCGCCCGTGAGCGCGACGATGGCTTGCGCTTGCGGCGGATACTCAGGCGTCTGCCGTACGCGCGTGGCGAAGCTCCAAAAATCCGCGACGAACGCCAACGCGCCGATAATCAACGCCCACAGCAGGATCGTGCGCATCAGCCCAGTCTCGCCGCCTGCGCATGAAAATAGCCGGCGGCGGCGCGTGCGCCCGCGCCGGCGGCAACGGCGGCCCCAACCGGCGCAAGCGCCACGGGAAGCATATCGATGGGCAGAATCATCTCCGGCAGAGCATCAAGCGTCGTGCCGGGAATGGCCAGCAGCAACACCACGATGCCGGCGAAAGCCGCGAGAATTCCCCCAACCAGGCCAGCGTAGAGACCAAGGATGGCGGCTTCGTCGGCGACCCGGCCGGCGGCCTGACCGCGCGTGGCGCCCAGGTCGCACATAACCGTCACCATTTCGCGCCGCCGCGCCGCCAGCGTGCGCGCCGCCAGCGAGACGAGCAGCGCCATCACCAGCGCAAAGCCAATCGCGCCCCAGAGCGCGAATTGGCGGACTTGCGTGGCCAAGCCGCCGCCCGCCGCGCCCTCCGGCGCATGGATAATTTCCGCTGTCACGCCGCCTTGCGCGAGCGCGGCGACGATGTCGCCCGAGACGTCCACCTGCGCTGGCGCGGGGCCAAGCTCCACCTCGATCAGGCGCAGGTCCGGCAAATCCTCGGCGGCCACCTCGCCGCCGCCCCATTGGCGCAGCAATTCGGCCGCGCGGCCCGCCGTCATGGGCGCGGCGCTGGTGACGAGCGGGGCGGCGCCCAGCGCTGTGGTTGCGGCGGCGATCGCCTCCGGCCCGTCCGGCGCGATCACACGGACAATGGCGTAATTGGTGCGCTGGTTCTCATACGCGACCGCCATCCGGTCGGCCGCGCGCGCGCCGAGCCCCACCGCCGCCGCCGCGAAAGCCGCCACCGCAAGCAGCCAGAAGAGCGCGTGCTCAACGCCCGATAGCGCGTTCCTCATTCGTAGGCCTCGGCCTCTTCGGGGCGCGCAAAGCTGACGCGCGAGAGATGTCCACGGTCCATGCGCCAATGCGCGACCGACGAGATATCGGCCAAACTCTCGTCCTGGCTGGCGATTACGACGCCTGCGCCCACGCGGCGCATCTCCGACAATAAGCGCACGACGCGGCGGCCGTCCGCGGGCGACATGTTCGCGGTGGGATCGTCGGCGAGAATGAGTTGGGGTTTGGCGGCAAGTGCGCGGGCGATGGCCGTCCGGCGTCGTTCCGCGCCCGAAAGTTGTTCGATTGGCAAATCGGCCGCGTCGCCCAGGCCGACGAAATCCACAAGTTCGCGCACGTCATCGACATAGTCGCGAGGTTTGCGGCCGGTCAGGCGCAGCGGCATGGCGATGTTGTCGAACGCGCTCCATTGCTCAATGAACACTGGCGTTTCAGCAACATAGCCGATCCGCTTCTTCACGTTCGCGAGTGCGCGGGCGCCCGCGCGGGCGACGTCGACGCCCAGGATTACAGCTCGTCCAGAACGCGGCGGCAGCGCTAGGCGAAGGAGGTGGGTGAAGGTAGTCTTTCCGGCAGCGGCGGGGCCAGTCACGAGAGCGACTTCACCCGCGCGCGCCTCGAATTCGAGGCCGGCCAGAACGGTCGTTTCGCCATAGCCTGCATCGACGCCCGCCAAACGCACCAGGGCGCCGCGTTCGTACAGGTCTAAATCTACTGGGTTAGCTCGGGCCATGTGTGGACAAACTTAGTAGAATCAAAGCATCTGTAGTGGTCTCTGGGGCAGCTGAACGTATCGTTACCATGATCCTAACCTGCACGTCTTGCTCGACGCGTTATTACGCAGACGACGCCGCCATCGGTCCGGCCGGTCGGACGGTGCGCTGCGCCGCGTGTGGTTTCTCCTGGTTCGCCGAGCCGCAGCTGGAGCTGCGCACCGCCGCCGAGCCGGCTGAAGCGACGCGGGCGGAGGCCCCAGCGGCGCAAGAACCTTTGACACGCGAACGTGTCGAAAGATTGCGCCGCGCCGCCGAAGCGCCTGGCCCGGCCCCGTCCGCCGCCGCGAAATTCCGCGCCCAGCAAGCCGAGCGCATGCGCCGTGAGCGCACCCGCGCCGCCGCCGTGGTATGGACCGCGACGGGCGCGGCGCTCGCCGCGTCCGCCACTGGCATGGTCGCGTTCCGCCAGGACGTCGCCGAGATCTGGCCGCGTTCGGCCAGCGCGTTCGCGGCGCTCGGGCTCGACGTGAACGTCTATGGCCTCGAATTCTACGACCTCGCCGTCGAGCGCGCGTTCGATGGGCCGACGCCGATCCTCCTGGTCTCGGGCGAAGTGCGCAACATCGGCCGCGACGACAAGCTCGTCCCGCCGGTACGCGTCTCGCTGCGCGACACGCACTCGCAGGAAATCTTCGAACTCGTGAACGCGATCAGCGATCAGCCGCTGGCCGCTGGCGAAGCGATCCCGTTCCAAATCCGCGTCGAGAACCCGCCGGCCGACGCCGTCGATCTTGAAGCGACGTTTGGCAATTTCTCGGATTTGGCTTTGGCCGATAGCCCGGTGCGCGTGTCGCCCGCGACAGCGCCGGCTGAAAGCCACGAAGAGCTTCTGCTCGATCAGCCGGTCGACGGCCACACCGCGCCGGCGACGACGAGCGAACTCGGCCCGGTCGAAGGCTTGCGCTTCACGAATGGCTGACGCGCGCTTGCGCGTCCTGCTCGATGAAGCGGGCATCGCGGCGCGCATCGAACAGCTTGCCGATAAACTCAGCGAAGTGGGCGACGACTGGACGGTCGTCGCCCTCTTGCAAGGCGCCATCCCGTTCGCGGCGGATTTGATGCGCGCTATCGAGCGGCGCGGACGCCACCCGATCTATGATTCGCTTTGGCTTGAGAGCTATCGCGATGCGCGCGAAAGCTCGGGCAAGGTCGTGGTGCGCGCTGATATTTCGCGGCCCATTGAGGGCCGCCCAGCGCTGATCGTCGATGACGTGTTCGATAGCGGCCGCACCATTGCTTACGCGCGCGCGCATCTGATGGCCAAGGGCGCGACCCGCACTCTGGCGTGCGCGTTCGTGCGCAAGCCGCTCGCCATGGGTGAACCGATCGATGCGATCGGCTGGGACGCGCCGGGTGATTATCTTGTCGGCTATGGCATGGACGACGCCGGCCGCTATCGCGGCCTGCCGTACATCGCCGCGATCGAGTAGCGCTTACGCGTCTAGCGTAAGCAAAACGCGCGAACCTTGCGCGCTTGCTTGCACCTCAAACGCCGCGCCAATGCGATTGGCCCGCGTGCGCATGTTCGCCAACCCACGCCCATTCGTGCGCGCCTGCGCGTCGAAGCCCTGGCCATCGTCGCTCAGGGCGATTTCAATCCGCGTCTCGCCCACGCGCCGTAGCGAAACACTGATGCGCTTGGCGCTGCTGTGCTTGAGTGCATTGGTGCAGGCTTCGAGCAGGATGCGGTAGATTTGCAGCGTCTTATCCGGGCCGATGTGGGGCGTGTCGCCGACATCCTCGATCGCCCATTCAAGCTCGACGTGCGCCGCCTCGCAGCGCGGCTCGATGCGCGCGCGGAAGGCGCCTAGCGCGCCAGTCAGCGAGCCTTCGCCTTGCTCCAGTGAATCCACCATGAGGCGGAGATCATCGAGGCTTTGCTCCAGGCCGCCGACGAGGGCGTCGTCCGAGAGCTTGCGCGATCGCGCTTGCAGGATGAGGCCCAGCAATTGCCCGCCGATGCCATCGTGCATGTCGCGCATGATGCGGCCGCGCTCTTCCAGCAACATGGCCGCGCGTTCGTGCCGGCGCGCATCCTCGATATTGTCGAGGATTTCGCGTTCGCGCTCGGCGACAAGAAGATTGAGTTTCTCCGCCGTCGTTGTCGCCGCCTCGAACACGCCGCGCGCGCGAACGGCGAGCGAAAGCAGCAGCGCCAGTGGAAAGAACGTGACCGCCGCGCCGAGGAACACGCCATACGTGCCGAGGAATTGCACCATGGCGATGTCGGCGATTGCGGCCAGGATCACGAATGTGAAGGCGGAAGCTTCGATCGGCTCGCGAAATCCGGTGCGCATGTAAAAGGCGATGATGCGCACGAGGCAAAACGTCATCACCAGCAAGCCGAAGCGGCCGACGATGCGGTTGACGTCCTGTGCGCCGATCATGGGGTCAAATGACAAGCGCCAGGCAATGAGTGCGGCGCCCACGATCATGACCGCGGCCGAAGCGAGCGCCAGCCATCGGCGCTCACGCCAGTCCCATGGGTCAAGCGCGAAAGCGAGCAGCGGATGGCGCTTCGGTCGCGCGCGGCCGAATACGGATGTCCATTCGACGAAGAACCACGCCGTGCACACGAGCGTGGCGAGAAATGAGACGAGATAGACGCCGTTATTGGCGTTCGCGCCCCAGGGCGGTTCCGTCAGCATCAAGCCGACATGCTGTCCCGCCCATGCCGCCGCCAAGCCGCCAAGCGAGAACAGCAACGCGCGGGCGCCAAACAAAGGCGCCGCGCAAAAGCAGAACGCCGCGACAAACGCGCCGATCACCGCGTTCACGAACGGCAAATCCGCGCGCAGCAGCCGCAGCATCAGATAGGATGGATAGAGCCGATCATAATCGCCGATATGAAACGGTCGCAAATGGCCGAAGCCGACGGCGCGTTGCACGACGATGTCGAGCGTTGCGTTATCGTGCGCCAAGACCGAGGGAATGCGCACAAGCTGCGGGCGCCGGCTCATCACGGGCGCAGGCCCATTCGCGCGCCCGAGACCGCCGACGAGTTCGCCATCCACGTAAATCAGCGCATTGTCGTGCGCTGAGACGATCAGAACCGCCGGGTAGCGCGTGCTCGCATCCGCCGCCGTCAGCCGCGTGCGATAGATGATGGCGTTGGTCGCACAGCATTCTTCGCGCGGTATAGCGGTCGGCGTGAACGCATCCGCTCGCAGCGCCGAATACCCGGGCGTGGGGCTTTCGGCGGCGAGCACCTCCGCGACGCGCCGGCCCGGTATGTCTTCGGTGCGAAAATTGACCCAAAGGAGCCCGGCGCTAAACGCCAATTGCAGCGCCACGATAACCAGCGCCAACGCCCAGGTGAGGCGCGAAGCGGGCGGCGGTGTGGCGCGGGTCAAAAGCACGAGAGGGTCACTAGCCCGGCGCCGCGCAGGGCCGCTAGTCCTTTAGCCGAATCAGGCCGGCCTGCACCGCTTCGAACACCGCCTCGCTCCGCGAATTCACGGCAAGCTTGCGATAGATCGATTTCACATGGTCGGCGACGGTATGGGGCGAGATGCCATGCAGGCGCGCGACCTCCTTGTAGCGAAAGCCCTTCGCGAGATCGCTCAGGATCGCGACTTCCTTTTCCGTCAACGGCGCATCCAGCTCGGTGCGTGCGCCAGCGCCGCGTTCGCGCATGCGCGCAAGGATGTGGCTCGCGACTGTTGGGCTGATTGGCGCGCCGCCATCCAGCACGCTACGGATCGCGGCCTCCGCTTCGCGCGGATCGGCGCCCTTCAGCAGATAGCCATCGGCGCCGGCTTCGATCGCGCGCACCACGCTGCGTCCATCGCCGAAAATGCTGACGACGATGATCTTGATGCCCGCGTTTTCCGCGCGCGCCTGGCGGATCAGATCGACGCCATTGCCATCTGGCAGCGCCAGATCGATCAGCAGCACGTCCGGATCGCTCGCCAGCAACGCGCGGCCCGCGCCCAAGGTTTCGGCAAGGCCCGCGATTTCCAGTCCGTCCGCGCCGTCGACCACGCGCGCCAATTCCTCGCGCAGGATCGCATCGTCTTCGACGATGGCGACCCGTGCGCGAGGGTTTGCATGGCTCAAGTTTGGGGGTCCTTTCGGGCGGATTCTACGCGAGCCGCCCGCGCCAGCAAGATTCGATACTTAGTCAGGGATGAAGACCTCTTCGTCGTCGTCATCCTGGTTGTGATCGTAGATCGCCCAGGCGACGCCGAGTCCAACGCCAAGAAGAAGCAAATTGCGCGGCGATTGATACCACGCGCGGTCGCCATCGTCGGCGGCGCCGAGCGCCAGCGGCGTCTCCAGGCGGGGCGTTGGCCCGGCCAGCGAGAACGAGAGTACGTCGAGTTCGGCGCGTTGGCCGTCATCCAGGGCGCGGCTGAAGCCGAAAGCCATGCGCGGCGCCTCGCGATTGGCTTCGCTTTGGCCGAACGGCAGGGTGAAGCGCACGCGCGCGGCGTTTTCATCGGCGGCGCGTGCGCCGCGTATTTCATCGAATGCGCGCATGTCCTGCGCGCCGGCGGCGCTTGCGAATAGCCCCGCGCCTAAAGCTGTCGCCAAAGCCAGTGTTGTGCCCGGTCTCATCATGCCCTCCGCAAACGACGGCGTATCCGTCGCTCACGGGATGGGCCGCGCCGGGGCGTTCTCACAACCGCATGAATATGGGGCTAGGGTCGGCGCTGGAAATCGAGATGGAGGCGGCCATTGGCTCCATCCGGCAGGCGCAATTGCAGCGTATCGTTCGCCGCCGTGAATTCGGCGTCCACATCGCCGATCCGGCCGCACGTGTAGCTGAGGCGCGGCGTCGGCGCTTCGGCGAAATTCGCCGTCCACGTATCCGTCGCGCCATTGCTGTCGCGGCCCGCCCAATTGAAGGTCACGCCGCCCGCTGGATTTTCCGCGACGTCGAGCGCCACGGCGCGTGTGCCGCTCCAGCCCGTCGCGCCGCCAATGCGCACGGCGCGCGTCAGATCATAGAGGCCAGGCGCAATGCGGCCGCCACGCAAATCGGACGCGGCGGCCGCGACCGCGAGTTCGTCCTCGATCGTCACTTGACGCGCGGCGTCCGGCGTTATCGCGTTGCAGGCTGCGACCGTCGGCGGCGCCTCAGGCGGCGCTTCCGGGCGCTGCGCGGGCGGCTGGCAGGCGGTGACAAAAGCGGCGAGGGCGACGCCCATTAGAAGCTTGCGCATGTTTCCTCCGGTTTTGATTTAGCTGTCGCCAAAGCGATCAAGCAGGCGGCGCAAATATTCGCGCTCCGCTTCGGGGCGATTGGGATCCTGCGCGCGGCGGCGGATTTCATCATAGATGGCGCGCGTGCTGGTCGGATCGGAATTGCCGACGCCTTCGCCGATGGTGGAATCGTTGCGCCCCGTGGAACGGCCCAACGGATCGGCGTCGGTCGCGCCATCGCCTTCATCGCCGCCGGCTTGCTCGCCCTCGCCGCGTTGGCGCATTTCACTTGCGAGCGCTTCGGCGCCTTCGCGTAAATTCTCGAGCGCCGCGCTTTGCGCGGCTTGCGCGCCCTCAAGATCGCCACGGCGCAGCGCATCCTCGGCGCGGCCCATGGCTTCGCCGGCATTGTTCAGCGCCTCACTGGGCGCGGCGCCCGATTCCTCGGCCATACGCTGTGCCTCAGCGAGGCCTTGGCGAATTTCGCCTTGGCGCCGAGCCAGATCGTCGCCGCCTTGGCCGCCTTGCTGCTGGCCGCCGCTGCCGCCTTGGCCCTGCTGTTGCTCCTGGCGCGTCTCGTCGCGCAGCGCGCGTTGCTCGCCCATCTGCTGGGAGAGTGCGTCCATGCTCTCTTGCATCCGCTGGCTTTGCTCGCCGTCGCCATTGCTGGCTTGATCGACGCTGGCCTGCAGATTGTTCATGATCATGGCGTGCATCGCCAACATCGCGGCCGCTGCCTGCATATCGCCTTGCTGAGCAAGCCGGCGCACCTCGTCCAACATCTCGTCGAGATCCTGCTGGCTGATCGTGACTTGCTCTTCGGTGTCGTCGTCGGTGCGGATATTGCCTTGCCGCAGCGCTTCCTGAACCAGCGCGTCCATGTAGCGCTCGCTCGCGCGCTGGAGCGCGTCGGTGAGTTGGCGGATGCGATCTGGCGGCGCGTTGTCGCGGATGGCTTCCAGCAGCGCCATGTAAGCCGCGAGCATCGCCCGCTCGGCGTCGGCCGCGCCGCCATATTCCGCGCGCAGCGCCGTGCGCCACAATGTGTCCGCGGCGATCGCTGTGTCGTTGATTTCGCCAGCGGTGGCCAATTGCGCGCGCGCGGCGCGAAAGCCCAGGAACACAGCCAGATCACGGAAATAACCGTCTTGCGGCGCCATCGTCAGCGCATCGATCAAGCGCGCGGCGCGGCGTATGCCTTCGGGCGCGCGCTGCAAGGAGGGCGCGCGATCGCGGTCACGAATTTCTATGCGTTGATTGCCGAGCAGAATGTCGCCGGCGGGAATAGTGCGCCGCGCCTGTTCGCGCGCCGGCTGATAGGGCCGGCGTTCCGCGAGAATGTGACGGCGGATTTCGATCGCGGCGCGCGCCAGCGGCTGCAGGAACACTTTTTCCGGCAGCGTGAAACGCATCGGTTCGCTCGCGCCTTCCTGGCCGAGCGCATCGATCGCGACCACGCGCGCTTCGACCTCCATGCCCGCATACGCGTGCGCGGCGAGATCAAGCGTCGTCTCCGACTCTGCTTCAACCGGCGCGCCCGCCGGCGATTCCAGATCGGTATCGATTGGATCGGCGCGGACGAGCCCCTCCGGCGGGTTGACCGGGCGCACGCGCAACACCATGCGGCGCACGCCGAAATCATCGCGCGCGCGCCACGAGATCGAGACATGCTCGTCCGGCAGTGTGCTGATGGGGGCGGTGAACGCAGCACTCGGCGCATTGTCCGGCGCGGGCGCGATGCGCCAATGCGCCCGCGTGTGGAAGCGCACGATGCGCAGGCGACCGGCGCGCGGAATCGCCATGCGCGCCTCCCAGGCGCCGTCGGCCGCGCGCGTGAAGCGCATCTCTTCATGCACGCCGCCGCCATCGAACTTCAAACGCGGTGCGCCAGTTGGGCCGGTGAGCCGAACCGTGACCTCGATGCTGGGCGGCGTTTCCACGCGCTCGCCGACGAGATCGCTCAGCGAGATCGGCGCCGCGCCCGTATATTCCGCAGGCGCGGCCCATGCCTCGATCGCCATCGGTTGATCGCCGAGCAGCGGGCCGGGGTCCGGAATGAAGGCGCGCGCCAAACGATCCGGCGCATTGACGTTCGCGAACACCGCCGCCGCGATCAGCGCGACCGCCAACACATAGCGCAGCTTGTAGGGATCGAGATCGTCAAGGCGTGCACGTGGCGGGCCGACGCGCACGCGCTCCACACGCTCGATCGCGCGCTCACGTTCGCGCTGCCAAAGCGCCATGGCGAAGGCATCGTACTTGGTTGGTTGATCGCGCAGCGTTTCGAAGACGCCGGCGTCAAATTTTGAATCGGCGGCGAGCCGCGCCCGCGCTTCTTCCTCGGTTGGCGCTTGCCACGCTTGTCGCGCGCGATAGCCGAGCCAGGCGAACGCCAACACCGCCGTCAGCGCTGTGAGGCTTTGCAGCAGCAGGGGCAGCGTTTCGTGCGCGCCGAGCAGCGCGATGAAGGCCCAAAGCCCGATCGCCGCCAGCAGAATGAAACCGGCCCGCAGCGCCCGCTCCAGCGCCAGCCGGCCGCGAGCGCGGCGCGTCTCCCGCGTGAGTTGGTCGAGGGCGTCCTGGTGTCTCATGCCGGCGGCGCGAGCCTAACAGGCCGCGTCAGGCCAAACCAAGGCCAACATCCGCCTTGGCGTGCGCTTCGGCAGATAAAAGAGGCTTAATGCGCCGCAGGCGCCGCGCCCCACGAAGGCGGTGGCGCGGGAACCGGCTGAGTCAGATCGAACTCGACACGGAAATGGCGGTTCGGGCGGCGCAATTCGTAGGCGAAAATTCGCCCCGGATGCACCTCGACCGCCCACACGTTCGTGGTCGAGGCGGGGATATTGTTGGCGACGAACAGATTGCGCGAGTGCGCATCCGCCGGGAATTCCTGGCGCTGATCCGTTCCGAGCGTGGCGGTGTCGCCCCCATATTGCGTGAGCACATCCTCGCCGCCGTCTTCGTGACGGTGATCGTGCTTCAGGCGCAGCCCCGCGTCCGTGCGCGTGATTACCCAGGTGCGCGAGCGATTTTCGCCAACATTGAACGGCACACGGATTTCCTCGGCGCCGCAATCGCGCACGTGCATCACCAGCGGCTGGCTGGCGAAATTCGCGTCCGCCGCGTCCGTGGTGACGACGCGTCCTGCGTAAGAATTTCCGCACAGCGCCGAGAGATTGGCGAAGAATGAATCTTGCGGCGATGGCGCCGGCGCGCTTGCGCAAGCGGAAAGTCCAAGCGCTGCCGCGATCATCAGATTTCGCATCGTTTCAACTCCAATCCGGAATGTGTTCAAGCGCCAGCTGATCCTTCAGCTCCCAGCGCTTGCGCACGACCTCAAACCGATCGCCGCGCACCAGCACCTCGGCGACCAAGGCGCGCGCGTTGTACGTCGACGACATCGTCGCGCCATAAGCGCCGGCCGTCATGAAGGCGACGAGATCGCCGGCTTCGAGCGGCGGCAGCGCGCGATTGCGCGTGAACAGATCGCCCGTTTCGCAAATGGGGCCGACCACGTCGTACGCCGTTTCCGCGTCGCCCTTGGGTTCGCGGAGCGGCTTGATGCCGTGATAGGCGTCATAGATGGCGGGCCGGATGAGATCGTTCATGCCGGCGTCGAGCACGACGATGGGCCGGGTCGGCCGCTCCTGCAGGCGGATCACGCGCGCGAGCAGCACGCCGGCATTGCCGGCGATCATGCGGCCGGGCTCGAACGCAAGCCCAATATCCAGGCCGTCGAAAACGCGATTGACCATCGCCGCGTATGCAGATGGCGTCGGCGGATCGGGTTCATCGAAATAGGGCACGCCCAGGCCGCCGCCGAGATCGAGGCGATCGATGCCGAGCCCCGCGCCGCGCAAACGCTCGGCCATGCCGCGCATGGCCTTGAACGCTTCCTCGAGCGGCGCGAGATCCTTGATCTGGCTGCCGATGTGCACGGCGAGGCCGCGCGCGTGCAGATGCGGATCGTTATGCGCGCGGCCGTAATATTGCAGCGCCTGGTCGATCGAGACGCCGAACTTTGTATCGCCCTTGCCCGTGGTGATCTTCTCGTGACCGCCGGCGCCCACATCCGGGTTGACGCGGATTGCGATCGACGGCTTGGCGTTTAGGCTCGCCGCGATGCGCGAAAGCGTCTCAAGCTCAGCGATGCTCTCGACATTGATCTGATGCGCGCCGGTTTTTACCGCGAACGCCAATTCGTCTTCGGTCTTGCCGACGCCTGAAAATATGATGCGCTCCGGCGGCACGCCAGCGATTAGCGCGCGTTCGATTTCACCCTGACTCACCGTATCGGCGCCCGCGCCTTTGCGCGCGAGCGTGTTGATGACGGCGATGTTGGCGTTGGCTTTGACGGCGAAGGCGACAAGCGTGTCGCGCGGCGCGAACGCTTGCTTGAACACCTCATAGTGCCGCTCAAGCGTGGCGCTCGAATAGACGTAAACCGGCGTGCCGACGGCGTCCGCGATGGCGGCTAACGAAACGCCTTCGCAGCAGAGCACGCCATCGCGATACTCGAAATGGTTCACGGCGTCGTCTGGGCGCCGCTTTGGTATTGCGCGCAGCGTGCGTCCTGCCGCTCATTATTTTCAAGCTGACGCTGGCACTCGCGACGGATCGCAGCGTCGGAATTCCAGAGCGGATCGGGGCGGTCGAGATCGCCTTTGACGCCACAGGCCGCCAGCATGGTCAGCGCGGCGAGGGCAAGCATGATCCGGCTCATTCGAACGTCTCCTTCCAGCGCTCAACTTGTTCGCGAACCCGTTGAGGCGCGGTCCCACCATAGCTATCCCGGCTCTCGACCGATTTTTCAACCGTCAACAACGCCTTCGCCGCGTCCGTAATGCGCGGATCGACCGCCTGGAACTCGTCCAGCGTCAAAAGTCCCAATTCGCTGATTCCAGCATCCTCCGCGCGGCGGACGATTTTGCCGGTGATCTCGTGCGCCTCGCGGAACGGCACTTTCAGTTCGCGCACCAGCCAATCGGCCAGATCGGTGGCGGTGGAATAGCCGCGCGCGGCGGCCGCGCGCATCGGCTCGCGCTTGAAGCGCATGGTCTGGATCATGCCAATCATCGCCGTCACGGAGAGCGCGAAAGAATCGAACGCGTTGAACGTAAGTGTTTTGTCTTCCTGCAGGTCCTTGGCGTACGCCAGCGGCAGCTTCTGCACGATGCCGTTCAACGCCGCGAAATCGGCGCCCACGCGCGCGGCCTTGGCGCGGATGAGCTCGGCCGCGTCGGGATTGCGCTTCTGCGGCATGATCGAAGAGCCCGTCGACCATGCATCGCTGAGCGCGGCGAAGCCGAATTGCGGGCTGGTCCAGAGCACGATCTCTTCGGCCAGGCGCGAAAGATGCGTGGCCGCGATCGAAAGATTGGCAAGTGCGGCCAGCGCGAAATCACGCGAACCGACAGCGTCGAGCGAATTGCCTGCCGGTGCATGAAAGCCCAGCGCATGCGCCGTCATATCCCGATCGATCGGATAAGGCGTGCCCGCGAGCGCCGCCGCGCCTAGCGGGCACTCCCACGCCGCTTCAAGTGCTGCGCCAATCAAGCGCACGCGGTCGCGCTCGAACATCGAAACATACGCGAGCAGATGATGGCCAAGCGTCACTGGTTGCGCCGTTTGTAGATGCGTGAAGCCCGGCATGATCCAGTCGGCGTGCGCGTCCGCTTGGCGTACGAGCGCCTTCTGCAGCGCGCGTAGGCCGTCGGCCGCTTCGCGCGAGGCGCGCATTGTCCAGAGCTTGAAATCGGTCGCCACCTGGTCGTTGCGCGAGCGGCCGGTGTGCAGCCGCTTGCCGGCTTCGCCTATGCGTTCGGTCAGCCGCGCTTCGATGTTAAGATGGATATCTTCCAACTCGGTCGAGAACGGAAACTCGCCGGCGACGATTTCCGCGGCGATCTGATCCAGTCCGCCCTGTATCGCCTGGTTGTCTTCTTGCGTAATGATCCCGCGGGCGGCCAGCATGTCGGCATGCGCCTTCGAACCTTCGATGTCCTCGCGCCACAGGCGCTTGTCGATATCGATCGAGGCATTGATCGCTTGCATGGCGTCGTCGGGTTGCGCGGCGAAGCGGCCGCCCCACATCTTCTGGCCAGCGCCAGAATCGGACGAGGGTTTGAAATTGGACACGAACGCAAGCTCCTCTAAGGCGCCGACGAATTGGGCCTTTTGGGCCGCCGCCGTCATGTTGGCGGCTGGGGCGATGGCTGTCCTTTACGTGCTTTTCGCGGCTGCATCAAAGCCCGAACAGACAGCCGGGCTGATGCGATTTGCACAAGGCGAAATGCAGCGTCTGCAGACCATGGAAGTCGCCCCGCCGATGCCTACGCGCACGCTACGTGACGCGACTGGCGCGGAGACCAACCTCCAGGCCTTCAGCGGCGATGTGCTTGTGGTCAATCTCTGGGCGACGTGGTGCGCGCCGTGCGTGGAAGAGATGCCGACGCTGGGCGCCTTGCAGCGGCGCTTCGAAGGGCGCCTGCGCGTTATTCCGATCAGCGTCGATAGCGAGGGCGAGCGGGAGAACGCGCAACGCCTATTGGCGGAACTCAGCGGCGGTTCACTGCCCTTCCTCATCGATATCACCCGCGGCGTGCTGTTTGACGCGCAAGCCGCCGGCATGCCGGTGACGATTATCTATGACCGCGAAGGCCGCGAGGTCGCGCGTTTGGCCGGCGGCGCTGATTGGGATAGCCCCGAATCCGTGGCGCTGCTGGAAGCCGTGCTGGCCGGAGAATAGGCGTGACCCCCGTTCTGGAAACCGAACGCCTGCGTTTGCGCGGGCATGAATTGCGCGATTTCGATGCGAGCGCCGCCATGTGGGCCGACGCTAACGTCAGCCGTTTCATTGGCGGCAAGCCATCGACGCGTGAGGAGAGCTGGGGCCGCTTCCTGCGCTACCACGGTCATTGGGCTCTGCTTGGCCACGGCTTTTGGCTGATCGAAGAAAAAGCCAGCGGCCGCTTCGTCGGCGAAGGCGGCTTCGGCTCGTTCAAGCGCGATATCGACCCGCCATTTGAAGCGCCGGAGCAGGGCTGGGCGCTGGCGACGTGGGCGCAGGGGCGCGGCTATGCGCACGAGGCCATGGCCGCGGCGCTCGCCTGGGGCGTGGCGCATTTCGCGCGCACGGACTTCGTCTGCATGATCGCGCCGGAAAACGCGCCCTCGCTCAAACTCGCGCATAGGCTCGGCTATGCCGAGTATGCGCGGTCCGAGTATAAAGGCGCGCCTTCGGTGCTGTTGCGCCGGCCTTAGAGGTACGGCGATAGCGCCAGGCGCACGCGTGACGCTTGCACCACTACCTGCTGGTAGGTCGCCGGATTGTCGGATGGCAAACGGCCCGGCCACAGCGCGGTGAAGCGGTTCAACTCGCCGAGCGAGCGGCTATAGGCGGCCAGATTGCGCCGCCGCAGCTCATCTTGGTGCAATACGAGCAGATTGCGCGCCGCAAGTGCTGCGCCATGGCTGTGCGTGTATTCGATTGGGTCGGCCATGCCATCGACAAGAACGTGCTGATAGAGGCCCGTGGCGATATCGACCAAGCGCGCGACCAGCACGGCTTCATCCACATCCAGCCCCGCCATCGCAGCGTCGAGCGCGTCTTGGCTGGCGCGCAAGCGTTGCTGCATTTGTGGGCGCGTGAACTCAAAGCCGCTCGACGCTTCGCGCAACGCGGTGACGTCGAGGCCGTTAAAGCCGTCCGGCGCGCTGTCATAGACTTCGAGCATGCCTTGCTGAACGAGTACCGCCGCTTCCGCCGGTTCGCCGCCGGCCGAGCCGTCCTGCACGATCTGCTCGGCGGCCATGACAAAGCCGCGCAGGTGTTGGATGCGCAACGCCGTGAGCTGGTCGCCGGTCAGGCCCGCATAGGCCGAGATGACGCCGGCTTCGCCGTGCTCGCCGCCGCTTTCGCCGATCGCGGCTTCGCCAGCTTCACCGCCGGCCTCTGGCGCGGTCGGCGCAACTGTCGCGCCGTCGCCGCCGGCATCGCCGCCATCACCGGTCGCGGCTTGGTCGCTTTCGCCGCCGCACGCCGCCAGGCTCAACGCCGCGACCGCGCCAACCGCCCGCCAGTGCCTCAGCTTCCACGCGATCATTCGCCCACTCCCAGAAATCCAAATCGGCGCGCAAACTGGACCATCTGAGAATTATTCGCAATAAGGTAAAACCTATGAGCGTCATTCTGCAGCATGTGCTCGAGGGCGAGGACCTCGCCCGCGTCCGCGAGGACCTGGGCGCCATCGCCTGGAAGTCCGGCAAGCGCACCGCCGGCGCGGCCGCGCGCGGGGTGAAGGAAAACCTGCAGGCCGATGGCGGTGACCCGCGCACGCAAGGGTTGGAGCGCTTCGTCGTGGACGCGCTGCGCCGGCATCCCTTGTTCGAGATCGCGGCGCGCCCCGCGCGGATCACGCGGCTTCTCTTCTCCCGCTACGAGCCGGGGATGACCTACGGCGCACACACCGACGACGCGCTCATGGGGCCGGCGGAAGATAAACTCCGTACCGATCTCGCCTTCACCATCTTCCTGGAAGACCCAAGCGCCTATGATGGCGGCGAGTTGGTGACCGAAAGCGCCCTGGGCGATCAATCGCTCAAGCTCAGCGCCGGTGACGCTATTCTCTATCCCGCGACCACCATCCACTATGTCGCGCCGGTAACACGCGGCGCGCGCATCGCCGCCGTTGGCTGGATTCAGAGCTATGTGGCGGAGGCGGCGCAGCGCGAAATTCTGTTCGATCTTTCCGTTGCGCGCGCGCGTTTTTCCGAAGCCGGCGCGCCGCGCGAGCAGGTGCTGCTGATGGACAAATCGATCTCGAACTTGCTGCGCATGTGGGCGCGCTAGCGGAACGGCTGCACGTCGCCGCGGAACACGCCATCGTCGAGCAGATCGCTGGCGCCCGTCGCCGAGGGCTTCAACGCCGTCCACGCAAACAGCACGCCCGAGACAAGCGCGATTGGCAGCCCCAGCACCAGCGCCAACGGCATCATCGCCATCGCCATGTCGAACGTGAAATGCGCGCCTGAATTCTCCGCGCTCGCCACGTTCTCCAACAATTGCGTCAGCACGAACGGCGAGATCAGCGCCGTGATCAGCCCGGCGGTGACCACATGGCTGACGACCACGCGCCGCGCCTTCGGCGCCCGCCCGAGCACCCAACTGGCGCCCAGGCTCACCAGCGCGATGGCGAAGACGATGAAGAGGCCGGTCAGCGCCAGGCGCTGCGGTGCGACATCGTCATAAAACAACGCCAGCGGCCAGCCGATGCCCAAAGCCAAGCCCAGCGGCGTCCAGAGGAACGCCGGCTTGCGCCAGGAGAGCGGCGCGATGCGCTGGGGGATCGGGGCCTGAGCCATGGAGCCAATGTAAGGGCCAGCTTCGCGGCGTCAGCAAGGCGCACGCGCCGGGCGATACGCGCTTTCCCCAGGCGCGTCAGCGTGGTTGAAGCGCGGCATGGATCCGCGCCAGCACTCGCCCTCCGTCGCCCGCAACCGCGAACCAATTCTTGCCGTCTTGCAACGCGTGCTGCCGGCGGATGCGCGTGTCCTGGAACTCGCCTCCGGCACGGGCGAACACGCCGTCTTCTTCGCCAGGGCGCTGCCCGGAATCACCTGGGAAACCAGCGACCCTGATGTGGAGGCGCGCGCCAGCGTCGCGGCGTGGATCGCAAGCGAGGGCCTTGCCAATGTGCTTGCGCCGCGCGCGATCAATGTGGCGGCGGAGGCGTGGGACGCCGAAGGCC
The DNA here is from genome assembly GCA_017303355.1 of Caulobacterales bacterium. Taxonomy (GTDB): domain Bacteria; phylum Pseudomonadota; class Alphaproteobacteria; order Caulobacterales; family Aquidulcibacteraceae; genus Vitreimonas. The sequence continues at coordinate 326,243 of JAFLCU010000002.1, forward strand.
CTTACGACGCGCTCGTCGCCATCAACATGATCCACATCTCGCCCTGGGAGGCGACGCTCGGCCTGATGGCTGGCGCGGGGCGATTGCTGCGCGCCGGCGGGGTGCTTGTCACCTACGGCGCCTACACGCGCGGTGGCGCGCATACCGCGCCATCGAATGAGACCTTCGATCACTGGCTGAAGCAGCGCGACCCGCGCTTCGGCGTGCGCGATCTGGAAGAGGTGGAGGCGGCGGCGCGCGCGCAAGGGCTTACATTGCGTGAGATGATCGAAATGCCCGCGAACAATTTCGCACTGATATTTGAGCGCTAATATGGACCGCCGACAGTCCATAGGCGTTTAGGCCACGAGTTCGATCATCGAAGCGTTGCTTGGCGTCACGCCTTCCTCGGCGCCCATGCTCTGACGCAGTTTTTCTTCGATCATCTTCGCGATCTTGTCTTCCATCGCGCGCTTTTCCTCCGGCGGTAGCGCGGCGAGGCTTTCTTCGGACAGGCCGAGTTCCTCCAATATCTGCTCGCGCATCCGCTCGATCGGCGATTTGCGCGCCTCTTCGAGGAAGATGTCGGTGGCGCTGGGCGGCTCGACCGCATTCACTTCCGGCTCTTCGAGGCTCTGCAGATTGAGGATGGTCTCGAACGAAAGCCCGAGGCTCGTGTTCGCGGCCGGCAAAATCGTCCCACCAGCGGCAGGACTTGCCGCGCCGCTCAACACGCCTACGGCAGGCTGCAACGCCGGTTGAGAGGCGTTTTCCCGCGTGCGATTCAACGAAAACAGCTGCGAGAGCGAACTCGCGCCAATGCTGGTGATGCTCATGCGTGCGTAACGTCCCCAAGTACGGGACGGTTAATGCAAGAGCGGCGCCGTGTTTGGTTAGCGCGCCAAACCTAGCGCGTCGGCGTCGGCGGGTCGGTGCGGTAATCGTAGAAACCGCGCTGCGTCTTGCGGCCAAGCCAACCGGCTTCGACGTATTTCACCAACAGCGGGCAGGGGCGGTACTTGGAATCCGCCAAGCCGTCATACAGCACCTGCATGATCGAAAGGCACGTATCGAGGCCGATGAAGTCCGCCAGTTCAAGCGGGCCCATCGGGTGGTTGGCGCCCAGCTTCATCGCCTTATCGATCGCTTCGACCGAACCCACGCCTTCGTACAGCGTGTAGATCGCCTCGTTGATCATCGGCACCAGCACACGGTTGACGATGAAAGCCGGGAAATCTTCGGCGTTGGCGATCGTCTTGTGCAGGCTTTCGACGAATTTCACCGACGTATCGTACGTCTCTTGGCTAGTCGCCAGGCCGCGGATGAGCTCGACGAGCTTCATCACCGGCGCCGGATTCATGAAGTGAATGCCGATGAACTTGTCCGGACGATCCGTGGTCGCGGCCAGGCGTGTGATCGAGATCGAGGACGTGTTCGACGCCAGAATCGTCGTCGGCTTCAGCGCCGCTTTCAGGTCGGCGAAAATTTTGCGCTTGGCGTCGTCCTGCTCGACGATCGATTCAATCACAAGATCGGCGGCGCCGAGATCGGTGAGCTTGCCTGCGCCCTTGATGCGCTTCAGCGCGGAATCCGCGTCGGCCTGCGTGATCGTGTTGCGATGAACTTGGCGGCTCATATTGCCGCGAATGGTTTCGATGGCGGCGTCGATGCGTGCGGTATCGGCATCGCTCAACAGCACGTCATAGCCGGCCAACGCGCACACATGCGCGATGCCATTGCCCATCTGTCCGGCGCCTACCACGCCTACGGTGCGAATGTCGGTCATCTTGCTCCGGCCATCACGCTTTTCTTCTGCGCGAACATGACCGTTTAGCACGGCTAATGTTGCAGCGCAGCATCTTTTCTACAGGCCGCCAAAAGCGGAAACGCCGCCGCGAAGCAAATCGCGACGGCGCACCCTAGCGGTTGAATCTCTGGCTTTCCAGATGCGGCTTAGACGCCCGCTTTGGTCAGCTCGTCCATCAATTCAGGCACGGCGGCCTTGTAGTCGGCGACCAGGCCATAATCGGCGATCTGGAAGATTGGGGCTTCTTCGTCCTTGTTGATGGCGACGATGACTTTCGAGTCCTTCATGCCGGCGAGGTGTTGGATGGCGCCGGAGATGCCGACGGCCACGTACAATTCGGGCGCGACCACTTTGCCGGTCTGGCCGACCTGGTAATCGTTCGGCGCGTAGCCGGCGTCGACGGCGGCGCGCGAAGCCCCGACAGCGGCGCCGAGCTTGTCGGCCAGCGGCTCAAGCACGCGGTTGAATTCCTCGCTCGAACCCAAAGCACGGCCGCCCGAGACGACGCGCTTCGCCGAAGCCAGCTCCGGACGATCCGATTTCGCCATCTCTTCCGAGACGAACGCCGCCTTGAACGGACCGCCAGGGGCCGCAACGGTTTCCACCGCGGCGCCGCCGCCTTCACCGGCCGCTTTGAACGCGGTCGGCTGCACGGTCAGCACCTTCTTCGGCTGTTCGTCCTTCACCGTGATGATGGCGTTGCCGGCATAGATCGGGCGCACGAACGTGTCGGCGCCTTCAACGCCGATGACGCCCGAGACTTGCATCACGTCGAGCTTGGCGGCGACGCGCGGCGCTGCATTCTTGCCTGTCGTGGAGGCGGGGAAGAGCACGGCGTCGTAATTCGCCATCAGCGGCGCGATCAAAGCTTCCAGCGGCTCGGCCATTTGCTTGGCGAGTGTCGCGCCATCGGCGTGCAGCACTTTGCGCACGCCTTCGATTTTCGCGGCGGCGGCGGCAGCGGCGCCCGCGTTCGAGCCAGCAACGAGAACGTCAACATCGCCGCCCATCGCCTTCGCGGCGCTGACGACTTTGTTGGTCGCGTCCTTCACGGACGCATTGTCGTGCTCGGCAACAACAAGAACGGCCATGTTAGATCACTCCCGCTTCTTTGAGCTTGCCGACGAGTTCGCCGGCGCTTTTCACTTTGACGCCGCCGGCGCGCTTGCCCGGCTCGGCCGTCTTCACAACTTTCAGGCGCGGCGTCGTATCAACGCCGAAATCGGCCGGCGCTTTCACGTCGATCGGCTTCTTCTTCGCCTTCATGATGTTCGGCAGCGAGGCGTAGCGCGGCTCGTTGAGGCGCAGGTCGGAGGTGATGATCGCCGGCAGTTCGACATCGATGGTTTGCAGGCCGCCATCGACTTCGCGCGTCACCGTGGCCTTGCCGCCATGCAGCACAACCTTCGACGCGAACGTGGCTTGCGGCCAGCCGAGCAGGGCGGCCAGCATTTGGCCGGTCTGGTTGGAATCGTCGTCGATAGCCTGCTTGCCGAGGATGACGAGGTCCGGCTTTTCGGCGTCGATCACGCCCTTCAAAATCTTTGCCACCGCCAGCGGCTCAACTTCGCCGTCGGCCTTCACCAGGATGCCGCGGTCGGCGCCGATGGCCAGCGCGTTACGGATCGTTTCCTGGGCCTGGTCCGGGCCGATCGAGACGGCGATCACCTCGGTCGCCGCGCCCGCCGCGTGCCCGCCGCCGCCTTCCTTCATGCGCACGGCCTCTTCGACCGCGATTTCGCAGAACGGGTTGATCGACATCTTCAGATTGGACAGATCCACGCCCGAGCCATCCGGCTTGACGCGAACTTTGAGATTATAGTCGAGCACCCGCTTGACCGGGACGAGCACCTTCATGCTTGAAATCCTTGAGACAATCGCCAGCGCCTTCGCGAGCGCACAATCGCGGCCGGACACTAGCGGCGTAAGAAAACGTCCGTCAATGCGACTATCGAGACAGAAGGCCGCGCCCGGGCGCATCGATGGTCATTGGCGCCGGCATCAAGACGGCGGAAGCTTCTAAGGAGACCCCATGTTGATTTCCCGTCGCCCCCTTTTGATGGGCGCCGCTGCGGCAGGCCTGATTGGCGGCGCAGCCCACGCGCAGACCGTCGCCGATTTCATGGGCGAGTGGCATGGCGCGCTTGATCTGGGCTCGCAGCGCTTGCGGCTGCGCCTGGTTGTAAGCGAGGGGCCGAGCGCGGTTCTCTACAGCGTCGACCAGGGCAATTCCGCCATTCCTGTCGCGACCACGCGCATCGAGGGCGCGCAGATCACGCTGTCGCTGCCGGTCATCAATGCAAGCTTTCGCGGCGCGCTGAGCGGCGGGCGCATCGAAGGGCAATTCACCCAGGGGGGCGCGCTGCCGCTCGTGTTCACGCGCGGCGAAGCGGAGGCGGCGCCCGCGCCCACGGCGCTTACGCAAGCGCGCTTGGCTGAACTCCGCGCCAGCGTCGCATCGCCGGCCTTCGCCGCCGCTGCCGCCAATCGCGACGGCCGCGCGATTGCATTCGTTGACGGCGTGCGCGCGATCGGCCGCGAAGAGCGCGTGACGACGAGCGACAAATGGCACCTGGGCTCGATCACCAAATCCATGACCGCGACCTTGGTCGCGCGCGCGGTCGAGGCGGGCGCTATTTCATGGACGGATACAGTCGGCGGCGTGCTTGGCGGCGCGATCACCGACATGCGCACCGAGTATCGCGATGTCACGTTCCGCCATCTGCTCAGCCATCGCGCCGGCTTGCAGGCGAATATCGAGATATCGCATCTCGTCCGTTTCCCGCGTGAAAGTGCGGATTCACGCGCAGATCGCATCGCGTTCGCGCGCTTGGCGCTGCAGCAATCGCCGAGTGGCCCGAAAGAACGGACATTCGAATATTCCAACAACGGTTACGTCATCGCAGGTGCGATGCTGGAAGCGAAGCTCGGCGCGCCGTGGGAAAGCTTGATCCAGCAACACGTGTTCGATCCGCTCGGCATGACGAGCGCGGGGCAGGGTGCGCCAGGTGCGCCGGGCGCCTATGATCAGCCTTGCGGTCACAGCGAAGGCCCGACGACGGTGATCAACGGCCAATCCACGCGCCCGCTCATCCCAGCGCTGCCCGGCGTGGGCGTCACAGACAATCCTGCGGCGCTCGGGCCAGCGGGCCGCGTGCATGCCGCGTTTGACGACGTGCTCAAATATCTCCGCGCGCATTGCGACCGCACGCCTTTCCTGCGTCGCGAAAGCTGGGACGCGCTGCACACGCCGCCGTTCGGGGGCGAGTACGCCATGGGCTGGGCGGTGCGCGAGGGCATGCTCTGGCACAATGGCTCGAACACGCTCTGGTATGCCGAGGTCATGTTCGACCGCGCGCGCGGCATCGCCGCCGTCGCCGCCGCGAATGACGGCCGCGCGGGCGATCTTGGCGCGCCGATCGGCACGGCGCTCGTGAGCGCGGCCCAGGCCGTGGCCTAAGCCGTGACTCAACCCCGGGTCTTGGCCTAGATTGAGCTCAAGCCAAGGCGCCGGGGGGATCGGTGTTCGGATATCGCCGCAAAAGCGCGCTGCTGATCGATTTCGAAAATCTGCACGTCAAGTGCGGCGGGCGCCGCTTTGTCGAGAGTCTCGATCGCTGGATGCTGTGGCTGGAGCATGGCAAGTTCGATCCCAAGGGCGTGCGCCGCAAATTCATCTCCAAGCAGGTGTTCTGGGTGCCGGCGTTCGAGAAATATCGGCTCGAATTCCTGCAGCGCGATTTCGAGGTCCACATGTGCCGCGCCATCCGCAAGGAGAAGGCGAGTTCGGCCGATTTCGATTTGACCATCCGCGCCGCCGAGTTGCGTCACGAACATCGTGATCTGAAAGAGATCATCATTCTCTCGTTCGACTCCGATTTCGTCAGCGTGCTGAACCACATTCAGCTGCAGGATATCCATGGCGTCGGCATGGTCGATCCCGAAACCAAGTTCGCGCAGGCCTTTCGCAACATCGTCGATCTCACCATCGAGAAGCCCGATTTCATGCGTGCGATGGATTATGTGCCGGCCAAGCGCGGCTGGTTTGGGCTGGGCAAGGAAAAGCCGGCGGCGCAAGCGCCGTCGCCGGCCGCACCCGCGCCCAAAGCCAGCGCACCGGCGGCGCCGCCGTCAAGCTCGGCCGCTTCAAGCGGTCGGTTTGATTTCGCCGCCGCCGCCGCCATCGTCGTGAAATACGCGGAAGAGAACCAACTCGTGTATCTCGGCCAGGAATTGGTTCGTCGCTTGCTGATGGGGCAGCAAGGGTTCGTCCACGGCGCTCAGCACTGGGCCACGCTATCCTACAAGGGCTTTATCGAGCACCTCGCCGAGCGCGAGCCGCGCTTGCGCGTCGAGCGCAAACAGCAAGGCAAGGGCGTCGTGCTCGTGTTCCGCACGACAAGTTCGACCGGGTAGCTACCAGCGCAAAAATCTGGAGACGATCAGCGCGCCCAGCGCCGCGCACAAGGCGATCGCCAGCGCGTACCATGTCGTCACGAACGCCACTGAATCGGTCGGGCAATACATCGCGTACGCCATCGCGCCGACGCCGCCCGAAAGCGCACCGATCGCCGCGCCCGCCATCGCCAAACGTGTCGGCGCGAACGCGCGCATCAGCCATACAAGCAGCGCCGCCGTCGGCGCGGCGATCACCGGGATCAGCACCACGCACCACGGGAACGCCGCGCCGCCCATCCATGCTTCCCAGCGGCGCTCGGGCATTTCGCCGATCAGCGCGATGATTGTCGCGAGCGCGCACAGCGCGAAGAACACGAAAACCGCGCCAATGCGCCATCCGAGCGGCCGGCCTGGACGCATCAATTGCAGCGCGAGCGGGAGCATCACCATCGCCGCCGCCGCCGCGAACAATGTCTTCCACATCACCGGCATGCGCGCCGCGCCAATGTCAGGCCGCACGCCCAAACCGATGGCCACGAGCGCGCCCCCCACACCAAGGCCGACAAACAGCGTGATCGCCAGCTTCCGTTTCCAATGCGGTTTCTCGGCGGGCGTCGTGCCGCGCGCGAGCATCTCGATGAGCTTGTCGGTCTTCATGTCGCGCCTTTCTCCGCCATCAGGCGCATCAGCGCCTTCAAGCCGCGATGGATCGATATCTTGATGTCGGATTCGGAGAGGCCGGTTTCGGCAGCCGCATCGCGCACGCTCTTCTCTTCGAGTTTCACCAGCTGAATCGCTTTGCGTTGCTTCTCCGGCAGCTGGTCCAGCAAAGCGGTCACGTCGCGCTTGGCGTCACGAGCTTCATAATCCGGATCCGGTTCGCCAATATCGATCCCATCCAACGAGGCGTGATCGCGTTTCTTGGCGCGGCGCAGGAAATCGATCAGCCGATAGCGCGCGATCGCGTACATCCAGGCTGTCAGCGGGTAGCTCGGATCGTAGCTGTCGCGGCGCGTGTGCAGCGCCACCAGTGTTTCTTGCACCAGATCCTCGGCGTCCTCGGGCCGGCTGCGCAGGCGGTTGCGGAAGAAGGCGCGCAACAGCGCCGCCGCTTCCGTCAGGAATGCGCGGTGGGCCGCCTCGTCGCCGGCGAGGCCCTTGAGCAGCAAGGCTCTGAGTGCGGCTTCGTCCGCCATTCCCTCCGAAGCCTCTTACGTCGAGCCCGGTTCGTCGGTTACGGGCGATGCAATCTTGCGAAGCCGGTCGCAGCTATCAACTCCTCAGTGAAGCGGGCATGTTCGTCGCTCAGATCAATGGCTATGACCTTGACCACATCTCAGGGTAGCGGAATTTCGCGCTCAACTACTGCCGCCGATACGCCGCCGCCGGATAAACGCCCAGCACTTTCAGCGTGGTGGAAAAGAAGCTCGCTTCCTCCAGCGCCAGGCGCACGTTGCGGTCTTCCGGGTGGCCCTCGACCTCGCAGAAGAACATGGCCGCCGAGAACGCGCCGCCCTCGATGTAGCTTTCGAGTTTGGTCATGTTGACACTGTTGGTCGCGAAGCCGCCCAGCGCCTTGTAGAGTGCGGCCGGCACGTTGCGCACGCGGAAGACAAAACTCGTCATGCACGGGCCGCTATCGGGCGCCGCGTCTTGCGGCTCGCGCGAGAACACGAGGAAGCGCGTCGTGTTGTGCGCCGCGTCGGCGATATCGGCCTTCAGGATTTGAAGCCCATAGATTTCCGCCGCCAGCGAAGACGCGAGCGCGCCAATCTTGGCGTCGCCCAGTTCCGCGATCTCGCGCGCGGCGCCCGCGGTGTCGGCGGTTTTCACGGCCTCGACGCCCAGTACACGTAGATGCTTGCGGCATTGCCCCAGTGCTTGTGGGTGCGAACGCACATGCGTGAGACTTTCGAGCGTCGCGCCCGGCAGGCCAAGCAATTGGTGACGGATCGGCACGAAATGCTCGCCGATGATGAAGAGCCCGGATTCCGGGATCAGGTGGTGTACGTCGGCGACGCGCCCCGCGACCGAGTTCTCCACTGGGATCATCGCATAGCGGGCTTCACCCTCGCTCACGGCGGCGAACGCGTCCTCGAACGAGGCGCACGCCAGCGTTTCCATATCCGGAAACGCTTCCTTGGCCGCGATATGCGAGTTCGCGCCGGGCTCGCCTTGAAAAGAAATGCGCTCGTGGACAACTAGTTTGGACATGATGCGGCGAGCGTTAGCGCATGCGCCACGGTTCGGGTAGGGGCGTCGCCTCATGAGCTTCATTGAAAAAACCGAGCTCGCGGTTCTAGAGCAGACCCGCCGCGCGATGAAGGCGATGCTGGTCACGCCCAAGGCGCGCGCACCTGGCCTCGCCAAGGTCCAGGAGTTGGAGATACCGGGCCCCGCCGGCCCCATGCGCGCGCGCTATTACGAAGCCGCCGACGCGGGCGGTGCGCCATTGGTATTGTTTTTCCACGGCGGCGGCTTCGTCACCTGCGATATCGATACGCACGATTCCATCTGCTCATACTTGGCCAAGGCGGCCTCGGGGCGCGTCCTCTCCGTCGATTATCGCCTGGCGCCCGAGACGCGCTTCCCCGGACAAATCGAAGACGCCCGCGCCGCCTGCGCCTGGGCGTTCCAGAACGCGCCGCGCTTTGGCGCGCCCTCCGACAAGCTCGTACTCGCCGGCGACAGCGCCGGCGCCTATCTCGCGGCCACCATGGCGCTGGAGATCAACCGCGCGACGCCCGGCGCGGCGCCGCTGCAAGTGCTGCTGTATCCCCTGATCCATGTGCAGGATTCGCTTTGGGCCGAGGAGGAAGTGCGCAATTTCCGCTTCCTCGGACGCGTCGCCGCGTTCTACATCGCGCGCAGTTTGGGGGCGGAAGCGTTGCCCTCGTTGTTCGATGTCGATCTCGCCGTCGCGCCCACGACCATTGTCGCCGGCGGCGGTCCGCTCGATCCGGTGCGCGCCGACGCCAAGGCGTTCGTCGATGCGCTACGCAAAGCCGAAAAACGCGTGCTCGAACGCAAATACGCGGCGCTTACCCACGGTGGGCTCAATCTCACGCACTATTCCAAGCTGGCCGTGAAGGCGCTTGAGGAGGTCGGCGGATTGATACGCCAGGAACTCGCGCGCTAAGCTCGCGCGGGGAGGAATTTCAAATGCGGGTATTGGTGATCGCGGGCGCGCTCGCGCTGCTGGCGGCGTGCGCGCCGGCTGAGGAGCAGGACGTAATGTCGGAAGGCTGCGACGCGCGCGGCGTAGGCGCTTGGAATATCGGCGCCGAGACGTTTTCGGTTGAAGGCGCGACCAGCGGGCCGGATTGCACGCGCGCCGTTGCAACGCTCGTGGTTCGCAACGCCAGCGGCGAGCCGGTCTGGGCGGATGCGCATATCGCCGCCGACATCATGGTGCTCGCGCCCGCGCACGATATCGCCGCGATGAATACCGCGCTCGGCGAATGGACCGCGAACGGCACGGCGATGCAGAGCACCACGGCGTTGCCGGAATGGCCGCCCAACGCGGATAGTCCGCAAAACGGCGAATTTCCGTTCTACCTGAACGAAGGCTACACGCGCGAAAGCTACAACGCGATGCGCGCCGCCAATTATCCGATGTTCTGCTACGTCCAGGGCATGGAGAGCATGCGCTGCATTATCCATGGCGAGAGCGGCGTTGAGTGGATCGGCGTGCAGAGCTTCCCAGGCTGACAGCAGACGGAGCGCGCGTCTTCAGCGCGAAAGCGGATCTGAAGACCCGCGCTCCAACTAGCGCTCGCCTAGCACAGCCCGCGCGGCCTCGAGGTCGGGCGGGCTGTCGACGCCTTTGGGAAAATCGCTGATCGCGTCGGCGCGGATCACCATGCCCATTTCCAACGCGCGCAATTGCTCAAGCTTTTCGCGCAACTCTAGCGGCGAGGGCGGCGCGGCGACAAAGCGCGCCAGCGCATCGCGTCGATACACATAAATGCCCACGTGGCGTTCGATCGGGCCATCGCCCCACGGCGCTGGCGCGCGCGTGAACGCGAGGCATCTCCCATCCGCCGCGCGGATCGCTTTCACGACATTGGGGTTCGCCCGTTCGCCGGCATCGTTCGAGGGCGAGACCAGCGTGGCGATATCGGCGTCGTCGCGCAGCGCGGCCAGCGCCTTCGCCACGTCCTCGGCGCGCATCGTCGGCATGTCGCCCTGGAGGTTCACCGCGACGTCGTAACGCCCGGCGGGATCGAACGCCGCCAGCGCCGCATGCACGCGATCCGAGCCAGAGGGCAAATCGGGATCGGTCATCGCTGCCTCGCCGCCAGCGGCGCGCACGGCCTCCGCCACCTCCGGTTCGGCGGCGGCGACCAGCACAGGGCCAGCATTGGCGCGCCGCGCCAGCTCCACCATCCAGGCGATCATGGGGCGGCCGTGGATATCGGCGAGGGGTTTGCCCGGCAGGCGCGTGGAGGCCATGCGGGCGGGGATGACGACGATCGGGTTCATTGCCCTCGGGATGCCGTGCGGCGGTTCGACGCGCAAGGCCGCTCAAGCGGCGCCAGAACGCCGCGCCCGGCTTGGCTCCCAGCGCGACGCAGGCCATAAGACGCGCCAATCTCTAACCGATCGGCCATCAGGGCAGGGCAATGAGCGATCTTCGGATGAATTCGATTTTCGGGGCGGTTCTCGCCTCGGTGCTTGGCGTGATGGTGATCGGCATCGCCGCCGAAGCCGTTGTGCAGCCGAATTATCCAGAAAAGGCCGGCTTCCTGCCTGAGGTGACGGAAACGCCGGGCGGCGGCGGCGCGGCGACACCGGCTGGCCCGCCAGATTTCGGCCGGCTCTTTGCTGATCCCGCCCAGTTGGAAGAGCTGATCGCCCGCGGCCAGCGCGTCTCGGCCCAGTGCACCTCGTGCCACACCTTCGAAGCCGGCGGTCCGAACCGGATCGGCCCCAACTTGTCCACGGCGTTCGGCAACACGCCCGGCACGCATGGTGGTTTTGAATATTCCGAAGGCATGGTCGCTCATGGCGGCCGCTGGGATTATCTGGCGCTGAACGACTTCTTGCGTTCGCCATCGACTGTGGTGCGCGGCACCAAGATGGCTTTCGCCGGCCTGCGCAACGATCAAGACCGCGTGGCGATGATCGCCTATCTGCGCTCGATTTCGCCGAACAGCGTGCCGCTGCCGGCGGCGTTGCCGGAAGCCGCTCCGGCTGAAGCCGCAGCGCCCGCCGAAGGCGCGCCGGCCGAGCAGGCCGCGGCGCCCGCGCCGCACTAGTCAAAGCCTTATTGCGCAAACAAAAACGGCGTCTCGGTCTCCCGAGACGCCGTTCTTGTTTTGCCGAAGCGCTTCGCTGTTACGAAGCCACTGCCAGCGCCGGGCGAACCGGCGCTTCGCCTTCGCCCTGCAGGATGGTCGAGCCCAGCATGTCGAGGAAGGCGTCGCCCTTATCGGTGCGCTCCACGAACACGTTGCGGCCGTCCTTTGGGTCGCGGCGGCGCTGGACGAAGCCCAAGCGCGACAGTGTATCCAGCGCCCGCGTGATCGCCGGCTTGCCGACATTCAGCGTCGAGGCGAGGCCCCGCACCGTGTGCGGCGCCGGCTGCAGGCGCACCGTCATGAGGACGGCGAGTTGGCGCGCCGTGAGGTCCGGCGCGTCCGAGCGAACCGTGGTGACGGTAACCCGACGCCACAGGTCCAATGCTTCTACTTGGTTCTGACCGAGCTCCATACCGCTCCCCTTCAGTTGAATCGCAAGTGAGAGGATTCGCTGATTTGGGGGTCGATGCAATACCGCAACCACAACATCTTGTGGGCAAGGCGAATTGGTTAACAATATCTATCCAGCGGAACCCGAAACGACCCGTGCGCCAGCTGGCGATTTTCAGCCTGCAAATCGGCTCTTGAGCACGTGCCAGCTGGCGCGGAGCGCTTGCGCTTCGCCGCCGCTGGGGCGGGCGGGCTTCTCGCGCGGCGCCCAGGCGAAGATGTCGAAATGCGCCCAGGCGCCGGCATTGACGAACTTGCGCAGGAAGAGTGCGGCGTAGATCGAGCCCGCGAACGCGCCGTCGCCGGTGTTTTTCAGATCGGCGATCGGCGAATCCATGTCGCCGTCATACGCATCCCAAAGCGGCATCCGCCAAATCGGGTCGCTTGTCTCGACCGAAGCCTGCGCGAACTCGGCCGCGAGTGCGTCGTCATTGGCGTAAAACGGCGGAATATCGGGGCCGAGCGCCGTGCGCGCCGCACCCGTGAGTGTAGCGAAATCCAACAGCAGAGCTGGCTTGTCTTCGCTCGCGCGCGCGAGCGCATCGGCCAGGATCAAGCGGCCTTCGGCGTCGGTGTTATCGATCTCGACCGTGAGCCCCTTGCGGCTGGCGATCACGTCGCCGGGGCGAAACGCGTCACCGCCGACCGCGTTCTCAACCACCGGCAAGAAGAGATCGAGGCGCACATTCAGTTTCGCCTCCATCACGATCTGCGCCAGCGCCAGCGCGTGCGCCGCGCCGCCCATATCCTTCTTCATCATGCGCATGCCAGCGGACGGTTTAATATCGAGCCCGCCTGTATCGAACGTCACGCCCTTGCCGACGATCGCCACGCGCGGTGCGCTCACATCGCCCCAGGAGAGATGCAGCAAACGCGGCGCTTGCGCGGCGGCGCGGCCAACGGCGTGGATCAGGGGGTAATTCTGCTCCAGCAATTCATCGCCGACGATCGCGGCGAACTCCGCGCCATGCGTCTCCGCCACGGCTTTCGCGGCGGCCTGCAGCGCTTCCGGTCCCATATCGTTGGTCGGCGTGTTGACGAGATCGCGCGCCAGCCACGAGGCGCTGACGATGCGCGCGGCTTCGGCCGTGTCGGCGCCTTCGGGCGGCGCGAGGCTCGGCGCGGGGCGCTTGCGCTTCTTGTAGCGGTCGAACGCGTACGCGCCCAAACCCCAGGCGGTGGCGATTTGCGTCGCCGCGAACTCGCGCGGCGCGAAGGCGATGCGATAATCGCCGCTCGGCAGATGCTGCGCCAGCGCGCCCATCACATTGACGTTCGCCTTGTCGCCCACGCCGAACAGCACGCGCTCGATCGCGCCGTCCGTCGCCGGCACAAGCAGGATGCGCGCGTTCTGGGCCTGGAAATCGTGCGCGGCCGCCAAGCGCCGCAGCGTCTCCGAATGCCGTTCTATCCATTGGCTCCATTCGCTGGCGCGGATGGCGTGGATCGGCGTGGCCGGGGCGTCTTTGTCGGTGAGGAAGGGAAGGCTGGTCATCTGCGATACCTAAAGCGTCGGGCCTTAAATGCGACCCAGAGCGTGGGCCTGACAGGCGTCGCATTTAAGGCCCATCAGACGCTTTAGACCCTAAAGCTTCCAAAGCAACTGATGGACTTTAAATCCGCTTGGAGCCCGCCGCCAAACTTGAGGCGGATTTTAAGTCCGTTGCTTTGGTACGCCGTTAGGCCTTTGTTGAGCATGTCGCGGCAGCGTGTGTCGAATTGTTAGGATTCGCGGCCCATGTCCCGACTGCCTGCTGCATTGCTTGCGCTCTCCGCGCTCGCCGCCTGCGCCACCACCGGCGAGGGCGCTTCGCAGGATGCTGGCCAGACGCTGGCCAACGCCCCGGCGCGCGTCGATCGCCAGGCCCGCGAGCGCATCGGCCGCGAAGACATGCTGACTCAGATGGCGTTCTGGGCTGCCGAGTACCAGACCTTCCCGAACGATATTGAAGCCGCGCGCCGTTTCGCCGATGCGCTCCGCAAGGGCGCGCGCAACGACCGCGCCGTGCAGATCGCCCAGGAGGCGCTGGCGCGTTTCCCGGATGATCGCGATCTGATGCACACTTACGCGTTCGCGCAGATCGCCAATGGCAGGCCTGCCGATGCGCTGCAGCCATTGATCCTCATCGCCCGCGCCGAGCCGGAGAATTGGCGTGTGCGTTCGGCGCTGGGCGCTGCCTACGATCAGCTCGGCCGCTTCGATGAAGCGCGCGCCGCCTATGGCGAAGCGCTCGCGATCCAGCCGAACGAACCGCGCGTGCTGACCAATATCGGCGTGTCGCACATCATGGCCGGCGAAGCGGAGGAGGCGGAGACGGTGCTGCGCCAAGCCGCCGCTGTCTCTGGCGCGCCGCCCGAAGCGCGCCAAAACCTCGCCATCGCGCTCGCACTGCAGGGCCGCTTCGAGGAATCCGAGCAGATGTCGCGTACGGATTTGCCGGCCGCGCAAGCCGCCGCGAACACGCAATATCTGCGCGGGCTTCTCGCCGATCCGCGCCGCTGGGGCGATGTCGGGCGCGGCGGCTAAAGCCGCCACGAATCTCAAACTGGATTGCTGGCGCCGCTGATTAGCCGCCGCCGCGACTGGCTAGGATTTCGTTCACCTGGATGACGGCCGGGCCGATGATGACGGCGAACAGCACCGGCAAGAAGAACACGATCATCGGCACCGTGAGTTTCGGCGGCAAGGACGCCGCCTTCTTCTCGGCTTCCGACAAGCGCATTTCGCGGTTTTCCTTGGCCATCACGCGCAACGCTTGGCCGACGGGCGTGCCGTACTTTTCAGCCTGCGTCAGCGCCATCGCGACGGCCTTCACGCCGGGATGGTTGGTGCGGCGCGCGAGATTTTCGTACGCCATGCGACGCTCCGGCAGATAGGAGAGCTCGGCCGTCGTGAGGGCGAATTCCTCCGCCAGCTCGACCGAGGCGGGCGCGATTTCCTGACCAACCTTGCCAAGGCCCATTTCGATCGACATGCCGCTTTCAACGCAGATCAGCAGCATATCGAGGCTGTCCGGGAACGCCTCCATGATCTTGGTGCGGCGATTATCGGCGAGGTTCTGCAGATAAAGGTTGGGCGCATAATAGCCGAGCGCGATCGCGCCAACCACGGCCGCCAGCTTCATGTGCATTTCCCACTGCCCGCCGAGCAGCATCACATAGAAGAACGCACCCACGCCGAAGGCGATCGGCAAGGCGGCGCGATAGAAATAGAACATGGTCTGCGCGGCGTGGCCGCGAAGGCCGGCGCGGATGAGCTTTTCCGAGAGCGTATCGTCGGCCAGCGCCTTTTGCAGATTGAGGCGATCGACCAGTCCTTTGGCGAATTGGTTGGCGCCCTTGTGTTGTAGGCTGCCATTGCGCGCGAGATCGGCGCGGCTTTTCTTGCGCAGCTCTTCGCGCTTCTTGGCGACTTCCTTCAGGCGCGAGCCGAGCTTGTTGTCGCTCATCGCGGGGGAAGCGACGGAGACTATGGTCGCGAAGCACGCGATCGCCGCGAGCACGCTGGCGATGTTCACCGGGTCGATGATGGCGTTGATGATGCCGTTCATAGCGCCCTCAGAATTTGAAATTGACCATCTTGTACATCACGAAAATGCCGACGGACATAAGCACGGCGCATCCCATCAGAATGAGATTGCCGACCGGGTGCGTGAAAAGAATGCTGATATAATCAGGGCGCGTGAACCACACGAGCGTGCCGACGAGCACCGGCAGCGAGCCGATGATGCCGGCTGACGCCGTGGCTTCCGCCGAAAGCGCCTTCACCTTCTCCTTCATCAGCTTGCGCGAGCGCAGCACGGTGGAGAGGTTGCCCAGCGATTCCGAAAGGTTGCCGCCCGTCTTCTGCTGAATAACCAGCACGATCGAGAAGAAATTCACTTCCGGCAGCGGCATGTGATCATACATGCGCTGCAGGCCGACTTCGAGCGGCACGCCCATCGCCTGGCCGTCGCAGAGCGCCTGAAACTCGCTCTTGATCGGCTCAGGGCTCTCCATCGCGATGATGCGTAAGCATTGATTGAGCGGCAGACCTGATTTCACGCCGCGCACGATGACGTCGATGGCGTCGGCCAATTGGTTGGCGAATTTCTTTTGCCGACCGCCGACGAGAAAGCCGAGTATCCAGCGCGGCAAACCGAACAGGCCGATGAAGAAGCCCATGCCGGCGCCGATCCAGCCTTGGATGATCAAGCCGGCGATGCCCAGCACGAGCCCCAAGCCCGCGGACAACGCCCAGAACACCGTCGGCGTCATCTTAATGCCGGCCTGCGCCATCAGGCCCTTGATCGAAAGGCGGCGCTTGCGCGATTGCTTTTCGCTCTGCGAAAGTTCTTTCAACGCTTCGGCCGTGGTTTGGCGACGCTTGAGCGCGGCCATTTCAACGGCTTGGTTGCGCTTATCAACACGCGCGCCGGCGACGGCTTTCACGCGCTTTTGCGCTGTCGCGGGCTGATTGTCGCCGCCCGCGAACACAATGCCCACGCCGCCAATCGCCAGGAAGGCCAGCACGGCGACGATCAGCGCGGGATCCATCACGCGTTCTCCGATTCATCGAGCGCTTGGGCGAGTTCCTTCTCAAGGCCGAAATAGCGCGCGCGCTCCCAGAAGCGCGGGCGGCCGACGCCGGTGCCGCGATGGCGGCCGACGATGCGGCCGTTCTGATCCTCGCCCTGGATTTCGTACGTCAGCAAATCCTGGGTGATGATGGTATCGCCTTCGAGGCCGAGCACTTCCGTGATCTGCGTGATGCGGCGCGAACCATCGCGCAGACGCGCGGCCTGGATCACGACGTCGACGGCGGCGACGATGATTTCGCGAATGGTCTTCGCCGGCAGCGAGAAGCCGCCCATCGTGATCATCGATTCCAGACGCGAGAGGGCTTCGCGCGGCGTGTTGGCGTGCAGCGTGCCCATCGAACCATCGTGGCCCGTGTTCATGGCCTGCAGCAAGTCGAACGCTTCAGGGCCGCGGACTTCGCCGACGATGATCCGCTCAGGACGCATGCGCAGGCAGTTCTTGACCAGATCGCGCATCGTCACCTGGCCGCTGCCTTCAAGGTTCGGCGGGCGCGTTTCCAGACGCACCACGTGCGGCTGCTGCAGCTGCAATTCAGCGGCGTCTTCGCAGGTGATCACGCGTTCCGTCGGATCGATGAACGCGGTCAGCGTGTTGAGCAGCGTGGTCTTGCCCGAGCCCGTACCGCCGGAGATCAGCGTGTTGCATCGGCATGCGCCGATGATCTGCAGAACCTTGGCGCCGGCAGGCGAGATCGAGCCGAATTCAACGAGGTTGCTGAGCTTCAGCTTGTCCTTCTTGAATTTCCGGATGGTGAGCGTCGGCCCATCGATCGCCAGCGGCGGCGCGATGACGTTGACGCGCGAACCGTCAGGCAAGCGCGCATCGCAGATCGGCGAGCTTTCATCAACGCGGCGGCCAACCTGGCTCACGATGCGTTGGCAGATGTTCATCAGCTGGCCGTTGTCGCGGAAGCGGATGCCTGTCTTTGAAATCTTGCCGTTGACTTCGATGAACACGGCGTTGGCGCCGTTGACCATGATGTCGGCGATATCGTCGCGCGCGAGTAGCGGCTCGAGCGGGCCATAGCCCAGAACGTCGTTGCAGATGTCGTCGAGCAGGGCTTCCTGCTCCGAAATCGACATGACGACGTTCTTGATCGAGATGATTTCCGCGACGATGTCACGGATTTCGTCACGCGAGGATTCCGGATCGAGCTGCGCAAGTTGCGTCAAGTCGATGGTTTCGATCAGCGCGTTGAAGATCGTGGATTTGACGCGGTAGTACGCTTCCGAGCGATATTCGGGATTTTCGCTTGGATCAGGCGCGGGCGGTGTGCGCGCGGGCGCGGCTGGGG
>JAFLCU010000020.1 GCA_017303355.1 Caulobacterales bacterium
TGCCTTGAGGACCATAGCGCGTGAGATAATCCAGAAACGCCGCCGGATCGCGGCTGTCGCGGATCGCGCGCCAATGCTCGGCTTCGGCATTGATGGGATCAGCGGCGGGCATCGGCGCCGGTGGCGGCGGCGCTGGGCGCGGGGCGGGCGGAATGCGCGTGGTCGCGCGATGCGACGGCTCTTCGTATGGCGCGGGCGCCGGAGCTGGCGCGGTGGCGCCCACGCGCGAGGCGTTCACCATGCGATCGACTGCGAAGAAAAGCGGATCGAGCGAGGGATCGTTCGGATCGCCATCCCAGCGCGAGAGATCGAAGGTCGTGGAATTGCCGACGCTCGAGGGCGGCGGCGGCTCGATCAGACTGGCGACAACGGCCTTGTCGGCGTTGATGACGCGCTGGGCGGCGTCGAGAAAGGGGCGGGAGCGGATCGCGGCTTGCGACCAGACGACAACGCCAGCGCCGCTGGAGCGCAACGCGCCGTCTGTGTTTGGCGCGCCGCCTATGGAGAAGCCCGCGGCCTCAAACATCTCCGCGAGCGCCTTGGCTCGCGGCTCGTCTTCCCGGACACAAACGATGAGCACGTCCGCCATGACGTCTCCTGCGCGCCCCCTGACCTCCAGGGGCCTTAACACGGAACTGACCGCCGCAATACCGGATTGCCTCGGGATTACGGTGAATTCGCGTCAAACCACCGGAGTGAACGCGCCCGTGGTCTGATCCAGCACTTCCAGGCCGCCATCGGCGACCCCGTAGCGAGCGCCTGCAAGGCTTAGTCCACGTTCCTTCATGGCCTCCGCCACGAACGGGAAGGTGGCCAGATTTTCGAGCGTCACGCGGATGGATTCATACTCAAGCGCCGTCGGGTGATGGCCATTGTAGTGCAGAATACGCGCTTTCGCGGTGTCCAGCAGGCTGATCCAGGAATCGAGGAACGAGCGCGGATCGCGCGGGCGATCGTCGAGCGCGGCCGCCACGCCGCCGCACTGGGCGTGGCCCAGCACCAGAATGGTCTCAACCTTGAGATGGATAACGGCGAACTCAATGGCGGCGCTGACGCCGTGAAAGCCGGGCGCTTCTTCGAACGGCGGCGCAAGATTGGCGACGTTGCGCACCACAAAGAGTTCGCCGGGGCCGGCGTTGAAGATGGTGGCGGGATCGACCCGGCTGTCGGCGCAGGCGATCACCAGCGTCTTTGGAGATTGGCCGCCTTCGGCGAGTTTGCGGTGGAGCGATTGAAGTTCCGGCCAGCGCTTCTCGCGATAGATGCGGTAACCATCGATCAGGTGTTGCATGACGCCGTTCAAGCGAAGTGCGGCGCGAAGGGCAAGCCCTCAATCGGGCGAACTGACTTGGCGCCGCCTTAGGAGCGGGCAATCTCACGCCCTGGAGGGGAATATGAGACGTTTGTGGTCAGCCATCGCCGCGGCGTGCCTTGCCGCCGCATGCGCCAGCGCGCCGGATCTGCCGTCGCAGCGCGAACGCCTCACGCGCCAGATCGCCGATGACGCGGTCGCCTTCAACGAGGCGTACGGCCAGGCGGTTTCGGCGCAGATCCTGCTCAACATCTTGCGCTCGCGCGATCGGCTGCCGCGTTACTATCTCGCCATGACGGGCATCTCCGACAGCCCATCGCTCAGCCAAAGCCAAACTCTCGGCATCGGCTCGATCCCGTTGGGCGAGAGCGGCTCACCATGGGGCTTCGGCAGCATCGAAGCGTCGCGCTCAACCGAGACGCGGCCGAGCTACGCCGTGCAGCCCTTCAGCGCCGAGACGCTGACGCGGACCGCGTTCGAGCCTACGGCGCCGCACATCTTCGCGCATTATTGGCGCAGCGGCTGGCCGCGCGATTTGCTTTTGCTGGTGATGGTGGAAGCGATCGAGAAGACGGACGGTGAAGGCCGCGTGCAGGTGTTCACCAATGAAGCCAACACCATCTTCGCGGATTGCGCGGGCGGCATGGAGCAGGCCGAGACGCAAGGCTGCGCCTTCGTGCGCGAGGTGCGCGATTTCATGGCGGCGACCGAAGCGCATCCGCGTGTCGCTGGCTCAAATCCGCAGGGGCGGCCGCTGTGCGGTGTGCTCGACGTCTATGCGCCGACGAATCCGGTGCGGGCGATAGGGCCGGGCGCAGGCGTCGATTGCGATCCGGTGTTTGTGATTGGCGCGTCGACGGTGCGGCTGCGCCTGCGCTCGTTGGACGACATGGTCTATTATGTCGGCGAATTGATGCGCGCCGGCGCCATGGTCGCGGACGAGGGCGAGGCGATTGAGGCGCAAGTGAATGTGCGCGCGGCGGGTCTGCGCGGCGGCGGCCGCGGCGTGCCGCTTTTCCGCATCTTGCCGGAAAGCGCCGCGAACAACGGAATCTATGCTGCTGAGGTCGAGTATGGCGGGGCGCGCTATGCGGCGGGGCCGGCGATTGGGCGCTCATGCGGCGTCGCCACGAGTGCTGGCGTGTGCCGTGATGTGGCCGACGAGGGCGATCGCTCGTCTTCAGTGCTGTCGCTGATCGCGGAAATTCTTGCGCTCAACCAATCGCCGGACTCGATCCGGGCGCCCAGCCGGTTGATCGCGGAATGATCGCAGGGCGCGCTTGAGTGCGCGGCGGTGAAATGGGATCATGGTGCGGCAGTTGGAGCGAGGTTTGCTGATGCGCGGAACCATTCTCGGCATGCATGACGGGCGCGGTGTCTTGCTCGCGGGCGAGCAGCGGCTCGAGTTCCCGATGACCGAATGGCGTTCGGCCGGGCCGCCAAGCGCTGGGCAAATCGTCGATTTCGTGGAGGATGCGGGCCAAGCGCGCGCGGTGTTTGTCGTGCCGGGCGCGACGAGCGCGGCGCCTGGGCGCTATTCCGGCTCGTTCGTCCTCGGCGCCATCGGCGTTGGCTGCTTGGTGCTGGGCTTTGTCATTCCGCTGCTGCCGACGATCGCCGCTTTCGTGCTGGGCGCTATTGGCGCATCGCAAGCGCAGGCGGAGCGGGACGACACCGCGCTTCTGCTTTCACGCATCGCCTGGATCGGCGCGCTGGTGCTGCTCTCGATCGGCATTCTGGCGACGCTCGCCGTGTTCGCCTTCATCGGCGCCTTCGGCATGGCCGCGATCGTCGAAGGCTTCGGCATCGATCATTTCTGAGCCGCGAAACACGCTTAGTTCGCGCGCAGCACCGACGCCAGCGCCTTGATGGCGCGCGCGGAGTTTGCGTGCGCCGCGGGCGAAACTTGCGCCTTGGAGACGATGAACGCGCCTTCCATCGAGGCGAGCATGGCGGAGGCGAAAATCTCCGCGTTCTTGGCGTTCATGCCGGATTCCAGAGCGGCGAGCACGATCTCGCGCTGCCAGGCGTTGAACGCGCCGCGTACAGCCGCATGCAAATTAGGGCCGTGCGCGCTTGAGAATTCCGCCGCGATCGCCGCCATCGGGCAGGAGGCGTGGTATTCACGCTCCTTCACTTCCTGGGCGGTCGTTTTGAAGACCTTGTCGATATAGGCGTCGAGATCGACGCCGGACTGGCGCAATTCGCGAAAGCGCTGCTCCACCTCGGCGCCGACGCGGGCGACCGCCTCCGCGCCGATCTGCTCTTTACCGCCGGGAAAATGGAAATAGAGCGAGCCGCGCGGCGCGCCGGATTTTTGCAGCAATTCAGCGACGCCGACCCCCTCGTAGCCGCGCGCCCGAAACAGCTCGACGGCGGCGTCGATCAAATCCTCGCGAGCAGATGAAGCTTTGGCCATTTCAGGCAGTTTAGCACTTGTATGACGACCGGTCTATTGGTAAGCGTAACTAGACCGGTCGTCATAGTAGCGACCGGCGCCAGTCTCTTCCCCGGAGGGTGTAATGAAGAAGTTTCTGATGTCGGCGATGGCGCTGACCGCTGTTTTGATCGTCCCGAACGCGGCCATGGCCGCCGATAGCGCCGCCGCCGACCGCGCCGCCGCGATCCGCACCTGCCGCGCCGAGATCGCCGCCCAAGCCGGCCTCACGGTCGAGGACGTCCGCCTTGACCAGGCCCGCGTGCGCGGCACCACGGTCCGCGTCGATCTCGACGTGTGGCGCGGCAGCCAATTGCAGAACGTCCGTTGCGACGCGACGCGCGGCGAAGAGCCGACGATCATCGCGATCTCGCCGACGATCCAAACCGCTTCGGCCCAATAAGCCGTTCGCGAATGCCCTGAGCGTCTAAGCGCCTCCCGCGCGGACCTCGCATATTGCTCCCTCGCTCACGCGGGGGAGCATTTTTGTTGGGCGAAGCTGGTGGACCGGGCGGCGTTGCTGGGCTCTAAGCTCGCGCCCATGTCCGAGATCAAAACCCTGTTCGTCACCAAGCTCTATCGCGCGGCGCTGGAAGAAGCGCGCGCGCTCAACGCCGACCTGCTCAAATCATGTCGCGCGATCGCGGCCGATGATGGCGCGGGGCAGGCGTGGAGCAAGGAGAAGGGCTATAAGGGCTACACCTCCTATGCGTCGCTCGATGATTTGCCGAAGCGCGATCCGAGTATCGCCGCGCTGAAGGCGATGCTGGACAAGCACGTCGCGAAATTCGCGCGCGAACTGCATCTCGATCTGGGCGGACGCAAGTTGAAGCTGGATTCGATCTGGATCAATGTGCTGGAGCCGGGCGGCGTGCATTCGGGGCACATTCATCCGCATTCGGTGGTGAGCGGCACATATTACGTCGACACGCCCGCGGGCGCTTCGGCGCTGAAGCTGGAAGACCCGCGCCACGCCATGATGATGGCCGCACCCCCTCGCCTGGAAGACGCGCCGGAAGAGGAGCGCACGTTCGTCTATGTGACGCCGAAGGCGGGCGATGTGCTGATGTGGGAAAGCTATCTGCGCCACGAAGTGGTGGCGAACGCCGCGAAGAAATCGCGCGTGAGCGTGAGCTTCAATTATTCTTGGTAGGGGCGGGGCACGCTAGCGCGGGCGGTCTTCGAGGCCGTGCCAGATGCGGGTGATGAGGATGGCGTCATCTTTGACATGATAGCGAACGACAAAAGCGTTCCACCGATCGCGGATTACCATTTGCCGTAGGCCTCTGCCGATGGCGACGCCCATCTCCGGAAACGCACATAGATTTTCAAAGCCGTGTTCGAGCCGATCAATGGCGCGTTCTGCGCGGCCTGCAGTTTCCTTCGACAAGAACGCAATGATGCGCTCGATATCGGCCTCGGCGCTACGAAGATAGCGAACGCTGCGCGGCATCTAGTTTTAGCGAAGCTTGCGAGCTTGTGGCCTCGGGAGTGGGTTGTCCGTGTGCAAGGAGCGCATCCAGGCGAAGACATCCTCGGCAGGGATTGCCTCGCCGGTTCGCTCATATTCTTCCAAGGCGGCGAGGTCTTCCTCGATTGAGGGGCCATTCCAGCCGAGCGCTTCGGCGGCCAAGTGGGCCTCCCGCTCAAGCGCGCGCCTTGCGAACTCCTCGAACGGCATGTCACAGGCGTCAGCGGCCGCCTGGAGGTTCTCGGTAAGCTCGGGAGACAAGGTGAGGGTGCTGGGCTCGGCCATAGTGGAAGTATAGCACGCGTCGCCCGTTTCGTCATTCCGGGGCTTCGCGGCACGCGAAGAGCCCGGAATCTAGGGCGGGCGCGCGGCGCTCTACGATCCTTGGATTCCGGATCGCGCTACGCGCGTCCGGAATGACGGCGCATCAGCGTGTAAAGTAGATGACGTGCTCGCCGTCGATACGATAACCGCCGTCCTCGGTTTTGGGTAGTCCGGCCGGCACGAGTCCGCCCGGCATTCGATCGACCTTGCGGAGGATTAGATTGCCTTGCTGGACGATCACATTCTTCGGGGGCGCAAATGGCCTACGTTCGCGGCGCTCATCTCGGAGAATGTCGAAGCGCACGAATTGACTGAGGCGAAGGATGGCAAGAGGGCCGCCGTAATCAGCCCATTTTAATGCGTTGCCATTGATGCCGCGTGTATCGAGGCGGATCACGTTGGAGACTTCGAACGTCTGATCGCGGCAGTCTTGGTCGATTGACCACACAGGATGCGTTGGATCGTGTGCGAATGCATTCCTGATCATGCGTGCGATTTGATAGGCGCTGCGAACAATCACATCAGAGTGGTTCTTTGCATCTCCGACGGCCGCGAGGATTGCCCCGCGGATGGTGGTTGCCATCAAGAACGTCGCTGATTGGTGGAGAAGTTGCGCGGCGACTTCGGCCTGATCGGGCTTAAGCGCAACTTCTTCGTATCGCACGGTATGTCCGCCGTGGGTCCACTCGGTCGGCAGATCGAGCGGCTGCTCCTGCAAAGATGTCGCGAGCCTCACCGCAGAAGCGAGTCGAAATTGGATTTCGGCGAGCACCAAACGATGAATTTGGTCAGGATGCTGCTCGGCGATCATCGCATCACTCAATTATCCAGAAAGCTCCGGAGCTTCCGGCTTCGGCTCGGGTGCTTCAGTTTGCGCAAAGCCTTCGCTTCGATCTGGCGGATGCGTTCGCGGGTCACCGAGAATTGCTGACCGACTTCTTCCAGCGTGTGGTCGGTGTTCATGCCGATGCCGAAGCGCATGCGCAGGACGCGTTCTTCGCGCGGCGTGAGCGAGGCGAGCACGCGCGTGGTGGTTTCGCGCAGGTTCGATTGGATCGCGGCGTCGACGGGCAGGATCGCCGACTTGTCCTCGATGAAATCGCCGAGGTGTGAATCCTCTTCGTCGCCGATCGGGGTTTCGAGCGAGATCGGCTCCTTGGCGATCTTCATCACCTTGCGGACCTTCTCCAGCGGCAGGCCGAGCTTTTCGGCGAGTTCTTCCGGCGTCGGCTCGCGGCCGATTTCGTGCAGCATCTGACGGCTGGTGCGGACGAGCTTGTTGATCGTCTCGATCATGTGCACCGGGATGCGGATGGTGCGCGCCTGGTCGGCGATGGAGCGGGTGATGGCTTGGCGAATCCACCACGTCGCATACGTGCTGAACTTGTAGCCCCGGCGATACTCGAACTTATCGACGGCCTTCATCAGACCGATATTGCCTTCCTGGATCAGATCCAGGAATTGCAGGCCGCGATTGGTGTATTTCTTGGCGATGGAGATGACGAGGCGGAGGTTCGCTTCGACCATTTCTTTTTTGGCCTGGCGCGCTTCGCGTTCGCCTTTTTGCACCGCGTGCACGATGCGGCGGTATTCGTCGATCGGCACGCCGGTTTCTTGGGCGAGCACGCCGATTTCGCTGCGGATGTCGGCGATGTCGTCCACTTCCTGGGCGACGAACTTGCCCCAGGCCTTCGACTTGACGCCGACCTTCTCGGTCCATTTCGGATCGAGTTCGTGGCCTTGATAGGCTTCGAGGAATTGGCCGCGCGGCACGCCGTTCGATTCAGCCAGGCGCATCAGCTTGCCTTCAAGCTGAATGAGCTTGCGATTGATCGCGTAGAGCTGCTCGACGAGGCTCTCGATCCGCGCGTTGTTGAGCTTCAGTTTCTTCAGCTCTTCAATGATCGTGTTTTGCGCGGTCTCGTAAGCTTCGTTCTTGGCGCCGGGCAGGGCCTTGCCTTGCAGGCGCAGCTCGATGCGCTTTTCCTGCAGCTTGCGGAATTGTCCGAAGGCTTCGGCGATAGCGTCGAGCGTCGACATCACGCCTTCTTTGAGTTCGGCTTCCATCGCCGACATCGAGATGGCCTGTTCGTCGTCGAATTCGCCGTCGGCGTCCGCCTCGGCGGCGGCTTCGCCCGGGTCTTTCTCTTCGCCGTCCTCGTCGGTGGCGGCGGGCTTCGGTGCGCTGCGGGCGGCAAGCGCCTCGGCCTTCTTGCGTTCGGCCTCGGCGATTTCGATTTTCGCTTGCTCGGGATCGACCAGGCCATCGGCGTTCACGCCGGGCGCCGATTGCGGGACGATGCCCATCTCGGCGCCGTAGGTGGCTTCGAGATCGATGATGTCGCGCAGCAGGATCTTCTGCTCACGCAATTCGTCGCGCCACACCATGATGGCTTCGAACGTGAGCGGGCTTTCGCATAGGCCCCGGATCATCGCGTCGCGGCCGGCTTCGATGCGCTTGGCGATGGCGATTTCGCCTTCGCGGCTGAGCAGTTCGACGCTGCCCATTTCGCGCAGATACATGCGCACCGGATCGTCGGTGCGGTCGGCGTCTTCGCGCGTGTTGGTGACGGGCGGCTTGCCATCCTCGCGGACGACGACGGCTTTCGCCTCGGCTTCCTCGGCGGCTTCGCCTTCTTCCTCATTGTCGACGACATTGATGCCCATGCCGTTCAGCTCGGACATCACGTCTTCGATTTGCTCGGAGGAGAATTCTTCCGATGGCAGGACCTTGTTGAGCTCTTCGTGCGTGACGAAGCCGCGCGTCTTGGCGGCTTTGATCATCTTCTTCACGGCGGCGTCGGAGAGGTCGAGGATCGGGCCGTCCGGCGCTTCCTTTTCTTCCGTCGCGGTCTCTTCGGTCTTGCTCATTAAACTCGGCTCTTACGTGCTCGAAATAGGGTTGAGGCGGTCAGGCGACCAGCCCGTCGGCGTCGTCGTCTTCAGTGGCGGCAGGTTCTTCCAGTTTCGCTTCGCGGGCGCGGGCTTCGATCAAACGAGCCTCGCGGCTCAGCCCCTGAAAGCGGACGAACGCATCGTCGTCGCCTTCGGCGGCCGCCGCTTGCAACTCAGACAATTCCTCCCTGATCGCTGGAAGCACGACCTCGCGTGTCACGACGGCTAGCCACTCGCTCGGGCTGGCAGCGGGGCCGGTATTCGGCTCACCCTTGCGCCCGGGGGGCTTCTCCTCGTGTTTCCAACGCTCGATGCGCGCAGCAGCGCGTTCCTGACCCGATCGGGTCAAATGGAGGCTAAGGGCGGCGCGGTCAATGGAGAGGGCGTCATTTTCGGCATGGGCTGCCTCATCGACCAGCTCCAGCAGGGCTTCGCGGATGGCTTCGAGGTCCGGATCGGCGATTTCCAGGCGCTCGACCCAATCGGCGTAGCGGGCCAGCACGTCAGGCTGGTCGATCGCGGCGCGCAGGAAGCTCTCGGCGGCCGGGCGAAGCCGGACGTTGGCGGCGATGGCCTTGAGCTGCTCGGTGGCGCCCGGAATGAAGGGAGCGCCGCGCTGGAAACGGCCCCAGCCGTGGCCGGGCTGGGCTTGGGGGCGCGGCTCGAAGGGCGGGCGAAGGCTGCGCAGATGCGCGTTGGCCCGGCTCATCAGTTCGGAGAAATAAAGTCGCTGCGTGTCGCGGTCGGCGATTTTACCGATGGCTTCCTTGAGGCCCGCTTGGAACGCGGCGCGCGCTTCGGGTGTAGTGAGTTCGCGCTTGCTTTTCTCGCGCTCGAACAATGCATCGACGGCTGGGGCGGCGTTGGCGATGAGATCGCGCAGCGCATCGGCGCCGCCGCTGCGGAAGATGTCGTCGGGATCTTGACCGGCGGGCGCGTGCGCGAAGCGCAGCGTGTGCGCGGGCGACAGATGCGGCAGCGCCAGCTCAAGCGCGCGCTCGGCCGCGCGCTGGCCCGCGCTATCGCCGTCGAGGCAAATCACCGGCTCGCCGCCTGAGCGCCAGAGTAATTGCAGCTGATCTTCGGTGAGCGCCGTGCCGCATGGGGCGACCGCGGCGATGCCGGCGCGTTCGAAGGCGATGATGTCGAGATAGCCTTCACCGACGACGAGACCGTCGGCTTTGGTGCGCGCCAGCAATTCGCGCGCGTGCTTCAAGCGATAAAGCACGCGGCTCTTCGAATAGAGCGCGGTTTCGGGCGAATTGATGTATTTGGCCTTGGCGTCCTTCGCGAGCGCGCGGCCGCCAAAACCGATGATTTTGCCTGCTGGATCGGTGATTTCGAAAGTGACGCGGCCGCGAAACGTATCGATCGCGCGCTTGCCTTCGTCGCCTTCGCGCGCGACGCCAGCGGCGACGATCTCTTCCTGCGTAAAGCCTTCGGCTTTCAATTTATCAAGCGCCCAGGTCCATTCATCGGGCGCAAGGCCAATGCCGAAGCGCTCCCATTCGTCGGGGCCGAGACCGCGGCCTTGCAAATATTTGCGTGCGTCGCCGCCGCCGCTGGAGCGCAAAGCGTCAGCGTAGAGTTTCGCGGTGCGCGCCGTGATTTGATAGAGCCGCTTCCTGCGATCATTGTCGCCGCGATCTTCGTAATCGTCCTTCGGCATCTCCATGCCGGCGCGTTCGGCCATTTGCGAGACGGCTTCGGGGAAGGAGAGGCCTTCAAGCTTCATGGCGAGCGTGAACACGTCGCCTTTCTCGCCGCAGCCGAAGCAATTGAAGATGCCCTTCTGATCCAGCACGTGGAAGGACGGGCTCTTCTCTTGGTGGAATGGGCAGCAGGCCCAATAATCGCCTGCGCTTGGCCGCGACTTTTGCTTGTGCCAGCTCAGCCGCCGCCCGGCGTAATCCGCGATGGACACGCGGTCGCGCACTTGGCGCAGGAAGGCGTCTGAGAAGCGCAAATCGTCAACCGGGCTGAAAAGCGGAGCTTACGTGATTCGGTTACCCAAAACTGGCGTCCGCTGCGGTTGCGGAACGAGCGGATCGCGCTTGGTGGCCTTGAGCTGTATTCATTTTTGATTATATTGAAGACGTATCTCGCAAAGGGAACGCACCCATGTCTCGAACAACGACGATGACAGTTCGTTTGAGCGGCGCGCTCAGCGACTTCGTGGCCGCGAATGTGGACGAGAATGGCGCCTACGAGAATGTCAGCGAGTACATTCGTGATTTGATCCGTCGCGACAAGGAACGGGTAGAGCGGGAAGCGTTTGAACGGCTTAAGGCTGAGCTTGCGCATGCGTTCGCCGCACCCGAGGCATCCTATAAGCCGTTGAGTGCGGCCGAGGTGATTGCGCGAAACCGGACCTGACCGGATGGCCTTCCGCGTCCAGGAAGCGGCGTCGCATCGCCTTGATGAGATATATCGCTACACGCGGGATCGCTCGGGCAGCGAGCAAGCAAATAGCTATATCACCGGTTTATTCGAGGCCTTCGACAAGATCGACACACATGGCGTTGCGTCGAAACCCGTCCCCGCCGAGTTCGGCGTTGAAGGCTATTTCTTCCGCTGCGAGCGGCATTTCGTTTACTGGCGGCGCTTGTCGAATGGCGATGTCGGCATCGTGACGATCCTGCACGAGCGGATGCACCAGATGGACCGGTTCCGCGAGGATTCCGGCCAGGCGTAGAGTTCAGTATTTCGCCGGCGGATCGCTCGCTGGGAAGCTTTCGTCGGAGGCTTGGTCGACCTCGGTCCAGCGTTTGGGCGGGTTTTCCATGGCGTCAGGACCAGCGTCGCGGACCTTTTTCGGTTTTGGCGGCGGGGCGGGCTTCTTCGGGGGCTGGATTTGCTTTTCCATGTCCTATCTCCTGTCGTGGAGAGAAACGCGCGGGCTGGAACAAAGGTTGCCCGCTCACATTTTCGCTAGGCGTCGAAAAAACCTGACCTTGCCGTAATTCGGGCGCCGCGCGCGCGTGGAAGAAAGCGAGCCAGAGGGGATCTGGAGAGGAGAATGAAATGCGTTTCATCAAAGCCGCGGCTGCGTTTGCCGTGATGGCGACGGTGGCTGTTCCAGGCGCGGCGGTCGCGCAGACGGTGACGCCGGAGCACGCGCAAAGCGGCGTGCAGGGCACGTTGCTGAGTGTCAGCGCGGAGGGGACGTCCGAGGCGCGCCCGGATTTGGCGACGATCAGTCTGGGCGTCACCACCGAAGGGCAGACCGCGCAAGCCGCGCTGCAAGAAAATTCGCGCCGCATGGCGGCATTGAACCAGGCGCTGCGCCGCGCCGGCATCGCCGAGCGCGACATTCAGACCTCGAACGTCTCAGTCTATCCGCAGCAGCAATATCGCGAAAACCAGCCGCCGCTGATCACGGGCTATCAGGCCAACAACACCGTCACCGCGAAAATCCGCAACATCAACAACACGGGTCGCGTGATCGACGCGGCGGTCGCGGCGGGCGGCAACAATATCAACGGTGTGACGTTCTCGCACGCGGACCCGGATGCGCAACTTGACGCCGCGCGCCGCGACGCGATCGCGGAGGCGCGCCGCCGCGCGGAATTGTATGCCAACGCGTTGGGCATGCGCGTGAATCGCATCGTTGCCGTCAGCGAAGGCGGCGGCTATTCGCCGCCGATCCCGTATCCGATGGCCGCGCGCATGGATGCGGTCGCCGCTGCGCCGCCACCGCCAATCGCACCGGGTGAAATCGAAACGCGCGTGAGCGTCAGCGTGACGTTCGAACTGCGCTAAGCGAAGGCCAAGCACGTGAAGCCAAGCACGTGAAGAAAGGGCGGTCCGCGAGGGCCGCCCTTTTTGCTTACGGCGTTTCTGTTGCGGGTTCAGCCGTTGGCGGCGATTGCGGCGCCGGCATCGGCGGGAGTTCCACATCCGGCGGATTGATCTTCACGTCCGGAACATTGAGTTCCAATTGCGCGGTTTCCTGGCGTTGCAGGCCGCCATTATAGGCAACGATGCCCACCGCGACGATCGCGACGAGGAAGATGCCAGCGAGAAACGCGACCCACGGGGAAGAGCCGCCTCCGTTTTGATTGTCAGCCATGTTCATTCTCCAGTGCTTGCGAGGAATGAACCGATGGCGCGGAGGCTGGTTCCGCGCGGTGTAACGCGGGGCGCATTCTCTTTACCGTGGCCGCGCGCTATAAGCGGACCTCCCAAGGAGTATGAGTTCATGGCGCGCTATAACAGCATTCTGGAAACTGTCGGCCGCACGCCGGTGGTGAAGCTCAATCGCATCGCGCCGGCGAACGTGAACCTTTACGTGAAGGTGGAGGCGTTCAATCCGCTGGGCTCGGTGAAGGATCGCTTGGCGCTGGGCGTGATCGAAGCGGCGGAACGCTCGGGCGAATTGAAGCCGGGCATGACGGTGGTGGAGGCAACGAGCGGCAACACCGGCATTGGCCTCGCCATGGTGTGCGCGGCGAAAGGCTATCCGCTGGTGGTGACGATGGCGGAAAGCTTCTCGGTCGAACGCCGCAAGCTGATGCGTTTTCTCGGCGCCAAAGTGGTGACGACGCCAGCGGCGTTGCGCGGCACCGGCATGGTGCAAAAGGCGATCGAACTTGCGCAAGAGCATGGCTGGTATTGGACGCGCCAGTTCGAGAATGAAGCCAATCCGGAAATGCACGCGAAGACGACGGCGCGCGAGATCGTCGAGGATTTCCGCGATGTGAAGTTGGATTATTGGGTCACGGGCTACGGCACCGGCGGCACGTTGAATGGCGTCTCGCGCGTGCTCGCGAAGGAAATGCCGGACACGAAGATCGTCGTGTGCGAGCCGGCGGACGCGGCGTTGCTCTCGAGCGGCGCGCCGCAAGAGCGCAATGCGGACGGAACGCCAGCCGTGGGCCATTCGGCGTGGAAGCCGCACCCGATGCAAGGCTGGACGCCGGATTTCATTCCGAAGCTCACGGGCGATGTCGATCTGAGCCGCCTGCATAAGGTGGTGCAGATTGCTGGGCCAGATGCGCTGCGCTGCGCGCAAGAGCTTGCGGCGAAAGAGGGCGTGTTCGTGGGTATCACTTCGGGCGCAACACTCGCGGGCGCGCTGGAAATCGCGAAGAGCGCGCCAGCTGGCGCGAACATCTTGGCGATGCTGCCGGATACGGGCGAGCGCTATCTCTCCACGCCGCTCTTCGCCGATATCGGCGCGGACATGAGCGAAGAAGAGATGGGTATTTTCAACTCGACGCCGTACGGGCGGACGTAGTGGACCCAAGCCAAGCGGCGCGAACGAGCCTGCTTCCCGCGCTTGAGCGCATCGCGCGCTATCATGGGCAAAGCGGCAACGAGGCGCTTGGCTTCATGGACACGTCGGACGAGCTCTATCTCACTTGGCGATCCGCGATGAGCGGGCGGGCGCGGTTTCAGGCCTTGCCCGCCGATCAACTTGCCGCCGTCAATGAGATGGATGCGCTCTATGAGCGTATTGTCACGAAATACCATAAGCTGCCGCCGCTGCCGAAATTTCTCGCGACCGAAGGCGGCCGGGAATTGACGAAACGCGCGGCGGAGCTTCTGGCGATGCTGCGCGCGAGTGTCTGAATGTGGGAGCGCGACGCTCCTGCGCCGCATGCGCGGCGGAGCCGCGCGGTCCAACCTGCAAACACCATCGCTTATAGATGCTGGCGAGGGCGCCGGCGGTGCATGTTAGTGCGCGACCGGCGAGAGCAGCTCTTCGCTGGCGTAGAAGCGGCGCAGGTTTTCCAGCACGTTTTGCGAGCCTTCCCATAGGGCTTCGCGGGCGCCGCCGCCGAGGTGCGGCGTGAGTGTGGTGTTGGGCACGTCGGCCCAGCGTGACGCCGGCGTCGGTTCTTCCACGAACACGTCGAGGCCGGCGCCGCCGAGCGCGCCGCTTTTGAGTGCTGCGATCGCGGCTTCTTCGTCGATGACGTTGCCGCGCGAGACGTTGATCAATGTGCCGTCGCCGCCGAGCGCCTTGATCACATCGGCATTGATAATGCCTTCGGTCGTCTTGTCGCCACGCGCGGCGACGATCAGCACCTCGGCCCAATCGGCGAGCTTCATCAGATCGGGTTCGTAGGCGTGCTTGATCGCGGGCTTGGCGCGCGGGCCGTACCATTTGATCTCAAGCCCGAACGTTTCGGCGCGCACGGCGATGGCTTCGCCGATGGCGCCCATGCCGACGATGCCGAGCTTGCGGCCGCGCAAGCGCTTCTGTGGCGGCACGGCGAGCGGCGGCGTCCATTTTCCCTCGCGCAGCACGCGCTCGCCTTCGGTGAAGAAGCGCAGTCGCGCAATCATCAGGCCGATGGCGACGTCGGCGACGTCTTCGTGATTGATGTGGCGCCCGTGCGTGACGGCAATGCCGCGCGCGCTGCAATAGGCGAGATCAAGCCCATCCACGCCGACGCCAAAACACACGATGCATTGCAGCTCCGGCAGCGCGTCGATTATGTCGTTGCTGAGGCCGATATGGCCGATCGTGATCGCGGCGCGGATGTCTTTGCGATCCGTGGGCCAGCGGACGATGTCGTAGTCGACGAGACGCAATTCGAAGAGGCCGAGCGGGGGATGAACGAGGAGGGCCGGTTTGGTCATTGCTTGGACTATGGACCGCCGGCGCCCTCGCCGGCAATCGCCGGAGCCGGCCGGCGAGGCGCCGGCGGTCCATATTAAGCCGCCGCCAATTCTGGTTCACGCTCGAACAGCGCGATGAGTTCTTCGCGCACGCGCTTGGGGTCGGTGAGCGTGCAGATGGCTTTGCGCTGTTCGCGCGCGCTGGGGCCGATGACGGCGTCGATGCTCCAGGCGATGTGTTTGCGGGCGATGCGGAGGCCGAGGCCCAGATCGTAGAAATCAAGCGTGTCTTCGTAGAGCGCCAGCAATGACGTGAGCAGGCGTTCGCGTGCGGGCGGCGTCGCTTCGCCGCCGTGCTTGAGCGCGTGTTCGATCGCGCCGGGCAACCAGGGTTTGCCTTGCGCGGCGCGACCGATCATGATTCCGGCGGCGCCCGAGAGCTGGAGCGCGCGGCGTGCGTCGGCGGCGCTGGTGATGTCGCCATTGGCGATGACGGGGATGCGCACGGCATCAACGACCGCCGCGATCGCGGACCAATCGGCGACACCCGTATAGAATTGCTGACGCGTGCGGCCGTGGATCGTGATCATGCGCACGCCGGCGCCTTCCGCGCGCTTGGCGATGTCTGGTGCGTTGAGATTGGCGTGGTCCCAGCCGAGACGCATCTTCAGCGTGACGGGCAGCTTGGTGGCGGCGATTGTCGCTTCGATCAGCTTCAGCGCCATGTTGGGATCGCGCATCAAAGCGGAGCCGCAGAGGCCGGAGGTCACGCTCTTCGATGGGCAGCCCATATTGATGTCGATGACATCGGCGCCGGCGTCTTCAGCAAGCCGCGCGCCTTCGGCCATCCAATGCGCCTCGCGGCCGGCGAGTTGAATGACAAGCGGGGCAATAGAGCCGAAGCCGGCGGCGCGGCGCGCCATGTCGACGCGATCGCGCGCCAATTGCTCGGAGGCCACCATCTCCGACACGCAATAGCGCCCGCCGAACGCCTTCACCTGCCGACGAAACGGAATATCCGTCACGCCGGCCATAGGGGCGAGAGAAACGAGGGGCGGAAGCTTCAAGTTAGGCACAGCCAGTCCGCATATTGTTGCATGTAGCGTGCTGCAACGGCCTTCGCCGCTTTTGAGTCCGCAAGAATCACCCTGAGGGTTTCGTGAGAGATTTGGCCGCGTTCCTCCAAAGTGAAGCCGCTTGCTCGTCTTTCGCGCCGCCGTGGCCGCGCTCAAGCATGATGGCGAAGTGCTCCATAGCGGTGGGGTGTCCCAAACGCGCCGCTCTCTCCAAAAGTTCTCTCGCTCTTGGCCAACCTGCTTGCGGTCCCTTGGGCTCGGCCCTTAATCCGTCAGATCTCTTTGCCACGGCACCCGCGGCAGCGAGAAGCCCAACCGCGGGAATCGCAAGCAGCGGTGCTAGAAGCATGGCGTCGGAGCCCTGATATTTTAGCGATTTCGTTTGCGCGTGTTCGGTTCCCCAATAGAGCTGGATGCCGTCCATGAATTGCGTGGACGCAGAAATCCAATAGTCAAATGTAACTCCGATGGATCTCTCGTTATTGTCGCGACTGGCGGCCGCGCGCGCGGTTGGGTCTTCGCCCAATTTCGCGAGTATCGCACGCCACAATGCGGTTTCATCATGCACCGAAATGAGGTGCGGTGCGCCGAACTCCGTCGGGATGGTGTCTGGATCAACTGGGCTCAATGCTGCCGTTATAAGAACGCCGCGCCGAAATCCGACCCGACATTCGTTCTTTACCCAAGGTCGGGTGATCGCTAATGGGCTCCAGACGCCCAGAACGCATTTGGCCGACTTTACCGCATGATCAATCACGTCAGGGAATTGATCGCCACCATCGAGTCCATCGGCGTCGAAGAATACTGATAGGCCGCGTTGCTCGAGTCGTTCTTTGATCAGCTCAACCGCAGCGCGTTCTTGTCTGGCATAGGAAATAAAAACGTCATGCACGGTGCTTCCCCATGTCGCGCGCCCTAAGCCGCCTTGCCGCTCTTCTTCATCAGCTTGGCGAAGTGTTCGAACAAGTAGTGGCTGTCTTGCGGGCCGGGCGAGGCTTCGGGGTGATATTGCACCGAGAAGACGGGCTTGCCTTCCAACGCGATGCCGCAATTGGAGCCGTCGAACAGCGAGACGTGGGTTTCTTTCACGCCTTTCGGCAGCGTGTCGCGATCGATGGCGAAGCCGTGATTCATCGACACGATCTCGACCTTGCCGGTGTTCTTGTCTTGCACCGGATGGTTCGCGCCGTGATGGCCTTGCTGCATTTTCAAAGTCTTGGCGCCAAGCGCGAGGCCGAGCATTTGGTGGCCCAAGCACACCCCCATCACCGGCTTGCCGCTGTCGACGAGCTTCTTGATTTCGGGCGCGGCGTACACGCCGGTCGCCGCCGGATCGCCGGGGCCGTTTGAAAGCAGGATGCCGTCCGGCTTGTGCGCGAGCGCTTCTTCGGCGGTCGCGGTCGCGGGCAGCACGATCGTCTTTGCGCCAATCTCACCGAGTGAGCGGAGAATGTTGCGCTTCACGCCGTAATCCATGACGACGACGGTGAATTCCGGCTTCTTCACCTCCGGCACGCCGAGCGGCCATTGCCAGAGGCTTTCGTTGACGACGTAGCTTTGCGCGGTCGTCACTTCCTTCGCGAGATCGAGCCCGTCGAGCCCGTGCCAGGCTTGCGCGCGCTTGTGCAACGCTTCGAGGTCGAACTTGCCATCGGCGGCGTGCGCGATGACGGCGTTCGGCATGCCATGCTCGCGAATGCGGCGCGTCAGCGCGCGCGTGTCGAGACCAGCGAGGCCGATAATGTTGCGCTTCTTCAGCCAGGCGCCGAGTTCATCTTCCGAGCGCCAGTTCGAGGCTTGCGTCGGATTGGTGCGAAACACAGCGCCGCGCGCGGCGGCCGCGGCAGCCGGCGATGAGGTTTCGGTGTCCTGCACGTTGGCGCCGACATTGCCGATATGAGGGAAGGTGAAGGCGACGATCTGGGCCGCGTAGGAGGGGTCGGTCAGGATCTCCTGATAGCCCGTCATGGCGGTATTGAAGCAGACCTCGCCATCGGCCGCACCTTCAGCGCCGAGGCCCTCCCCCAAGAAAACGGTTCCATCGGCGAGCACAAGTGCGCCTGTAGGCGCGCCGTTTGGGGCGGCGGAGGAATGAGTCGATTTTGTCAAAGCGGCAGTGGAATAGGGTGCGTTGGCCGGGGTGTCAAAGTGGCGATTTCAGTCGCTCAGCTGGGGAAGAACCCGCCCCAGAGCAGGCGTCGCCCAACCCCTGCCGTAAAGGTGAACGCTATGTCAGCCATGCGCGTTGGACGGTGGATGACGACCTTGTAAGGTTCGGGTGTGGGGACGAGAGCGACCAGATTTTGGGCCGGGGCCCTTGCCGCCCTGGGGCTCGCGCTAGCTGTCGCAGCCTGCGACGGCCGCGACGCGCGCGCGCCCGAAGCGGACGCAAACCGGCGCCCGATGATCTCGCGCGCGGACCTTTTTGCTGATCCGGCGCGCTATGGCGGTCAGCTTTCGCCGCGCGGCGATCAGGTCGCGTTCCTGGCGCCGCGCGATGGGGTGACGAACCTTTGGGTGCTTTCCGTCGATGCGATGGAGGATGCGCGCCCGATCACCGATGATCGCGTGCGCGGCATTCGCCGTTTCCGCTGGTCGCAGGATAGCGGCGCGCTGCTCTATCTGCAGGACGACCAGGGTGACGAGAATTGGCGGCTCTATTCGGTCGATGTCGCGGGCGGGGCGCCGCGTGCGCTGACGCCAGCTGGCTCGCGCGCGGAGATTCTGGGATCGAGCCCCGACGATCCGGCGGGCGTCGTGATCAGCTTGAACGAGCGCGATGCGGCTTGGCCGGACGTGATCCGGCTCGATGTGCGTTCGGGCGAACGCTCGGTGTTGATGCGCAATGCGGGGCCGCGCGGCTTTGCGCGCTTCGTGCTCGATCGGCAAAACAATGTGCGCTTGGGCGTGCGGCCGATGCCGGATGGCGGCGCTGAGCTTGTGCGCTTCGACGCGAATGGGCGCGCGACGACGTTGTTTCCGATCCCGTTCGAAGACGCGATGACGACCGCGCCGATCGCGTTCGAGGGCGATGGCCGCACGTTCTTGATGTTCGACACGACAGGGCGTGATCGCACGGCTTTGGTGCGTGTCGATGCGGAGAGCGGCGCCAAGACTGTGCTGGGCGAAAGCGCGCGCGCAGATGTGGTGGATGCGTGGCTCGATCCGGCGACCAATGCGCCGGAAGCGTTCGCGACGGAATATCTCCGTCGCGAATGGCGCGCGCTCAATCCCGAGACGCAAGCCGATATCGATTTCCTGGATCGTCAGCTCACGGGTGATTTCAACATCGTCTCGCGCAGCGCCGATGATGGGCGCTGGATTGTCGTCGAAGAAGGGCCGACGAACCCGGCGCGCTCGTATCTCTATGATCGCGCGAGCGCGGCAGGGCGCAGGCTCACGTTGCTGTTCCGCCATCGCCCGGCGCTTGAATTGCTGCCGCTGCAGCCGATGACGCCGCTCGAGATCGAAGCGCGCGACGGGCTGACCTTGGTTTCCTATCTCACGCTGCCGAGCGGATCGGATGCGAACGGTGACGGACGTCCCGAAGCGCCGATTCCGCTGGTGGTGGCGGTGCATGATGGGCCGTGGGCCCGCGATTCCTATGGCTTCAACGCGCAGCATCAATGGCTCGCCAATCGCGGCTATGCGGTGCTGAGCGTGAACGTGCGCGGCTCCAGCGGCTTCGGCAAAGCCTTCCTCAATGCGGGCAATCGCGAATGGGGCGGGCGAATGCAGGAAGACATCGCCGACGCCGTGCAATGGGCGATCCAGAACAATGTCGCGCGCGCCGATCGCGTGGCGATCATGGGCGCGGGCTTTGGCGGCTATGCGACGCTTTCGGCGCTCGCGGGATCGGCGGATCAGTATCGCTGCGGCGCGAGTTTTGGCGCGCCGGCCAATTTGTTCGCGATGCTCGATCGCGCGGGGCCGGCGGAGCGCGATGCGCTTTATCAACGCGTCGGCGATGCGCGCACGCCGGAAGGGCGTGACGTGCTGCGCGTGCGCTCGCCGCTGTTTCATGCGGGCCAGATTCGCGGCGCGCTTTTGCTGGCCATGGGCGCGCGCGATCCGAGCGCGCGGCGCGGCGAATTGGATCAAGTGGCGCAGATTTTGCGCCCGCGCAGCGCGGTGACCTATCTGGTGTTTCCAGATGAGGGTCGCGATTTGGTGCGGGCGCAGAACCGGCTTTCGTATCTCGCTGTGCTTGAGCACTTCCTGGGTGATTGCTTGGGCGGACGCGTCGAGCCGGTGGGCGCCTCGTTCGAGGGTGCGTCGATCCATGTGTTTGACGGCGCGGTGAACGTGCCGGGCCTGTCGGCGTTCGCGCGCCGCCCGGCCGCACCGCAACAACCCGCGCCCGCGCTTGAAGCGCCCGATGGCGAAGCAGG
The DNA here is from genome assembly GCA_017303355.1 of Caulobacterales bacterium. Lineage (GTDB taxonomy): Bacteria > Pseudomonadota > Alphaproteobacteria > Caulobacterales > Aquidulcibacteraceae > Vitreimonas. The sequence goes on from JAFLCU010000020.1 coordinate 20,477, forward strand.
CGGACCGGAAGAAGCGATCGCGCCGGAAGACGCGGCGGCGGACGAAACGCCGTAGCGCCTGCCCTATCGGCATCTAGCGCGCTCGCGGGTGTGCGCTTAGCCTCGCCCTATGAAATACGATGATGTTGTGCGCGGGCGGCGGAGCATTCGTGGCTTTAAGCGGGAGCCCGTACCGAAGGCGCTGGTGCGCGAGGTGATCGAGCTGGCGATGCGTGCGCCGTCATCGCTCAACACGCAGCCTTGGAATTTCTACGTCATCACCGGCGCGCCGCTGGATCGCATTCGCGCTGGCAATACCGAGCGCAATTTGGCCGGCGTGCCGGAATCGCGCGAGTCGCGCGGGCATGGCGCCTATGAGGGCGTGCATCGCGAACGCCAGATCGAGATCGCAAAACAGCTCTTTGCGGAGATGGGCATCGAGCGCCAGGACGCTGAGAAGCGCAAGGATTGGGTGCTGCGCGGCTTTCGCCAATTCGATGCGCCGGTGTCGATCGTGGTGACGTATGATCGCTCCATCCATGGCGGCGATATCGCGCCGTTCGATTGCGGTGCGGTGACGAATGCGCTGGTGAACGCGGCGTGGTCGCGCGGGCTTGGCTGCGTGATCAATAGCCAAGGCATCATGCAATCGCCCGTCGTGCGCGAGCACGCGCACATCCCCGACGATCAAGTGATCATGATTTGCGTGGCGATGGGTTTCCCGGACGACGATTTCCCCGCCAACGCCGTCGTCTCACACCGCAAGAGCGTGGATGAGGCCGTGGTGTTTGTGGGGTTTGGGGATTAGCGCTGTCTCGCCACGCCAAGCGCCTATTCTATGGTATCTTCGGCGCCGGTTTCCAGCGGCTCGTCGCTGCTCGCGAGGGAGTTGTCGCTCTCATCGTCGCCTGTAATGGCTTGGCGCGTGACCGTGCTTACGCCATCTCTCGTGCCTTCCTCCACGCCCGCGACCGTGCCGTCCTGAAATGCGGATGAAAGTCTTGAGAAGAAGCTTGGTCGTCGTTCTATCAATTCTTCGCGTGCTTGCGCCTCCGCTGCTTCCATTTCGGCCGTTCGCGCGGGCCATCCAAGAGTCTGGACAATTTGCGCTGATCCCACGGTCAACGTTTGCGATCTCGTGAGGCGCCATTCGCTGCGCCGGAGAGCTTCCTGCGTCACGCGGTACGACGTTGCGCCGTTGGGTTGGTAAGTGGTTCTAATGTTTTCGCCGGCCACATTGGACGATATGACAAATGCGTCGGCGTGTTGATCGAGCATCAATTCGTAGGCTTCGCCCCGGTGCACGCTGAGTCCTGCGACTTGGCCTGTTGTGGAGTCGATGATGAACTGTCCCGCTAGCAGATTGCCGTCGCGATCCATGCCGCTGAAGGCGAGCACACGGCCTTCGTTCTGCCAGTTAAACTCAAGATACTGCGCCGTGCCCTGATCGTTCAGTATCCAATAGCGCCCAGCAAGGCGCGCGATTGGTCCCCACTGCGCCAACAACTCTGGCGCCACTGTGATGGCGGGTGTGGGTTCGTCGCTAAGCTCATTCGAAGCAGTTGAAGCGATGACCGACTCTGGCGCTGTGACCGCTGGTGCGGTTGTCGTGCGCGATTGTGGAGGCGCGCCGCATGCAAGCAGTGCGAGCGCGATCGGAGGCGCCAAAATGCCCGCACGCAGAGTGTTGTACAATTTGCGTTACCTCGAAAAGATTTTGCGTGCTCTACTTAAAGTATAATGCTACATGGACGCGTGGGAGGCGGGAATGCGCAGCCTCATATTAAGTGTAGTACTAATTCTTGCTGGTTGTTCGACGGTAGGGACGCCGCAATTGCGAACATCTACGGATGACGGCGAAGGGCCGTTGATCCCGAATTGTCGGAACGTGTCCGCAGCGTCGCGTGTCGATGTGTACAGCACGCAGTATTATCACACGACCTGGGGCTCCGCTTGGATGGAGGGCGCGGCCCAGGGACTCAGTGAAGGTTTGACCGATCGGCCCGTATCGCAAGCCGTGCGCGAGGCGATGATTAGCCCATCTGTAAGAGATGGGCGAACTTTCAATCGAATACCTGTGTCGCATCGACCTTACTGTCGATCCTATGATGCGGATCGTGCGCTTGTGGCTGGCATCGTCGAAAGCATTCTACCGCGCTTGGGAAATCCCATTGAGCGTTCGGATCGCCGCGCTGGCGTGTTTCGTACCGGCTCCATTCAAAGGAGCCACGTCGCGGCGACTTGGCAGGATAGCTACGCAATCCGTGTCGAGGATTTGGGGCCAGGCCGCACCGGCGTTTGGGTTTATCGCGAGGTGCATATTTCGCGCGACGGCGCGGTCTTTAATGAGGGCATTTCGTCAGGCCACAACGAGTCTTGGATTTTCACAGAGATCGCCAATCGCTTGGTGGCGGGGCAGCGTTAGGCAAGGGAGGCGTCATTGAGTCGAGTTCTCTTCATTCTCTTTTCTGCGATGTTTGTGCTGATGTTAGACATTGATGCGTCCGCTCAGAATCCAACGATTTGTCCGGGCTTAAGAGGTGCTGAGCGCACGGCTTGTCTCGAGCGCGAGCGTCAACGCGCGCAGGAGGAATCCGATCGCGCAAACCGTGAGCTAGCGCGTCTTGAGCGTAACATGAGCCGGGCGTGCCGATTGGCCGAGACCGGCGACGCTGTTGCGAACGGCACGCGAATAGTCGGGCCGAACAATCCTGTGAACTGGATGGGGCGAGTGTGGACTTCGAGTCGCGCCTTAGGGCGTGCAGTGGCGCAACAAGGACGTGTTTGCCAGGAGCTTAGAGCAGACTTGCGGTCGAGGAGGCGCAATTAGCGCTTAAGCCTGCGCCCAGACGGAGCGGATGCGGGTGCGGCGGCCGGTGAAGCTGTCCCAGACGAGTGAATCCACGTGGGCGCCGTCGCCTTCGAAATGCACGCCTTCGAACATCGAGCCGTGCGTCACGCCGGAGGCGGCGAACACGACGTCGCCGGAGACCATCTGATCGAGCGTCAGCTTGGCGTGCACGTCGCGGCCCATTTTTCGCGCGCGCTCTTCTTCTTCGGGCGTTTCCGGCTTCAAGCGCGCTTGCATTTGTCCGCCGGCGCAGCGGATCGCGGCCGCGGCAAGCACGCCTTCGGGCGCGCCGCCCGAGCCGAAATAGATGTCGACGCCCGAGCGCGCGGCTTCCGTTGTCCAGAATACGCCCGCGACATCGCCGTCGGGAATGAGGCGTACGCCAGCGCCGGCGCGGCGTAGCTCCTCGATGATGCCGTGATGGCGTTCGCGGTCGAGCAGGCAGGCGCGGATCGCGCTCACTGGCACGCCCTTGGCCTTGGCGAGGCGGGTGACGTTTTCAGTGGGGGAGAGATCAAGATCGATCAGGCCGGGCGGATAGCCTGGGCCGATGGCGAGCTTGTCCATGTACATATCGGGCGCGTGCAAGAGCCCGCCCTTGGGCGCGAGCGCCACGACCGTCATCGCGTTGGGCGCGTCGTGCGCGCAAAGCTTGGTGCCTTCGAGCGGATCGACGGCGATATCGACGGCGATGCCGCCGGCGCCGAGTTCCTCGCCGATATAGAGCATCGGCGCTTCGTCGATCTCGCCTTCGCCGATGACGACCTTGCCGGCGAACGGCGCGTCCTGGAACGAGCGGCGCATGGCGTCGACGGCGGCCTGGTCGGCGTCGTTCTTGCGGCCGAAGCCGCGCAGACGGGCGCTGGCGATGGCGGCGACCTCGGTCGCGGTTTGCGCGATCTGGGTCAGGATCATGCCGGTGGCGGCTTTGTTCACGGGGATCGTCCTTGGGGCGCTGATTTGGCGCTGTGCTTAGCGCCAAGCGGGCGCCGGGCCAAGGCGTGGTGTTAAGCCCGCGTCAGCAAGTCCGCGCAGATGGCTTCCAGGCCGGCTTGGTCGTCGGCGTCGAAGGCGGCGAATTGTGTGGAATCGACGTCGAGCACGGCCGCGAGCGCGCCTTGGGCGTCGAACACGGGAACGACGATTTCCGAATTGGAGCGGCTGTCGCAGGCGATGTGGCCGGGGAAGGCGTGGACGTCCGGCACGAGGATGGTTTGGCGCTGGGCGGCGGCCGCGCCGCAGACGCCCTTGCCGAAGGCGATGCGCAGGCAGCCGAGCGTGCCTTGGTAGGGGCCAACGACCAGTTCGTCGCCCTTGGCGTCATCGACCAGATAGAAACCGGTCCAGAAAAAGCGATCCGGAAAGGCGCTGGCAAGCAGCGAGGCGGCGGTGGCGTAGCGCGCGGTGCGGCTGGGTTCGCCCGCGATCACGGCGGCGATTTCCGCGCGCAACGCGGCGTAGCGTTCGCGCTTGCCTTCCGGCAGCGGGACGCGCTGGGTTTCCGCCATCAGTTGCGGTTCGACTTACGGTGACGCAGCGCGCCGGAAGCCTTGAGCGCGGTCATTTTCTCATGGCGCGACATCGGCTGGCTCTTCGGCTTGAGCGCGTTGGCGATCAGCACCGAGGCGCCGAAAATGACGAGAAACAGAACGCCGATAACAACCCAAAACATGAATCCGATCTCCGCGTCCTAAAGTAAGGCGCGCGCGTGGGCTTGGCTAGCGCTTCGGCGGCGGCCAAAAAGGCGGCGAACGGGGGGAACATGCAGCGCAAAATGGGTGAAGGCGAGTTATTGGACGCACGGGGGCGTCTGGTCGAGCGCGGCTGGGCCACGCACGAGGCGCGCCGCTACCGCCGCGCCGCGATCAAAGCCGGGCCGCTGCGGATCAAGGAATGGGATTATTATTGCGTGTTGAACGACGCCTATGGCGTGGCGCTCACCGTGGCCGACAATGATTATGTCGGCTTCCTCGGCGTGACCTGGCTCGATTTTCGCGCGGGCGCAACCACAAGCGCGGACGCGCTGGTTCCGTTTCCCATGGGCAAGATGCGTTTGCCGGAGAGTGTTGAAACCGGCGACGTGGTGCAGAGCACGCCAACGCTCAACATCGCCTATCGTCATGCGCCGGGCGGACGGGCGCTGACGTTCAATGCAACGGAGTTCGCGGGCGGCCGAGGCTTGAGCGGCGAATTATTTCTGGCGCAGCCGGCGATGGATCGCATGACCATCGCCACGCCGTTTCCCGATGCGCCGCGCGCCTTCTACTACAATCAAAAGATCAATTGCATGCGCGCCAGCGGTGCGGTGATCATTGGCGGCGAACGCTTCGAGTTTGCGCCAGAGAGCGCCATGGGCGTGCTCGATTGGGGGCGCGGCGTCTGGACCTATGACAACACGTGGTATTGGGGCTCGGCTTCCGGCGTGGTCGATGGCCGCGCGTTCGGCTTCAACATTGGCTACGGCTTTGGCGATACGTCGGCCGCGAGCGAGAACATGGTGTTCGTGGATGGCCGCGCGCACAAACTCTCGCAGGTAACCTTCCATTTGCCGCACGGGCCGCTCGACAAAGCGCCCTGGCGGTTCAGCAGCGACGACGGTCGTTTCGAGATGAGCTTCGCGCCGATCGTCGATCGTGCTTCGCACATGAATCTGGGCGTGATCGAATCCAACCAGCACCAGGTGTTCGGCCGCTTCAGCGGCGAAGTCAGGCTCGATGACGGCTCGAAGCTTGTCGTGCGCGATCTGATCGGCTTTGCCGAAAAAGTGCATAATCGCTGGTGATAACCGAAAATTAGCTACGTTTTTGGGGTCGGCGAGCGCTTCGGAAAACCAATTCGAAATCCCTTTTGCGGTAACTTGCGGCAACCTTAATGGGATTTCGAATGCCGGACTCGCGAAAACAGCTGCGCGTATTGATCGCGGACGCTTCCTCAAGCGTGCTTCGCCTCCTGACGGAGGTGTTGCGCGGGGCCGGCGTGGAGCAAGTATATGCCGCGCGCGGCGGGCGCGAATTGGTGCAGCATACGATCGAGTTCAATCCCCACGTGGTGATTACGACGTCGCGTCTGCCTGAGCTGTCGGGCCTTGATTTCACGCGCCGTGTGCGTGACGGCCTCGCAAGCGTGCCGCGTGATCTGCCGATTATCGTGATGACAAACACGGCGACCAAGGCGTTTCTCGAAGCGGCGATGATGAGCGGCGTCGATGAGATGCTGGTGCGGCCGTTTACGGGGGAGGCGGTGCTTGAGCGTATCGCCGCGGCGATGAAACGCAAGCGCGAGTTCGTCGACAGCGCCACCTATGTCGGCCCGTGCCGACGCCGGCGCACGCGCGAGGATTATAGCGGCCCGATGCGCCGCTTCATGGATCCGATCGACGACATGCCCGGCGCGCCTCTCTGGGAAAGTGAAACGCACCGCCAAGCTGTCCGCAAATGCGTGCAGAAGATCAGCGAGCTCATGGTTGGCCTCTCCGCTGGTGATCGCCAAAAGCTGCGTGAGGTGTTCTCGGCGGTGAAGGAAACGGAGAGCTTGGCCGATGAATCGCGCGACCAGGCGCTCGGCGCAGCGGCCCGTTCGCTCGGCCGTTACATCGTGGCGATCGGCGCGGGCGGCGTTATCGATGAGGAAACCGTGCGCACCCACATCGACGCCATGCACAGCCTCAGCCTGTTGAGCAGCGCCGAATACGCTGAACGCGAGCGCATGGTGGAAGGCCTGTCGCGCATCGTCGACAAGAAGCTTGGCCGCCGTGTCGATGCTGCCTCCGTCGATCGGATACTACGCTAATCCGAGGCGCCGGCTCACGCGCCAGTCCAGCGCGGCGGGCGCTTTTGCGCGAACGCAAGCGGGCCTTCGCGCATGTCGGCGGATTTGAACAAGGCGCGCACCGCGGGCGCGTCGCCCTGATTGGCGTACGCATCCGCGACATTCGCCGTCGCCAGGCCGTTGCGCACGATTTCCTTCGACGCGCGTAGCGACATCGGGCTGACCGCCATGATCTCGCTGGCCCAGCGTCGCGCCGCTTCCATGAGTTGCGCGGCGGGGACCACCTCATTGACGAAGCCAAGCGCGCGGCCTTCCTCGGCGCTCACGTGACGGCCCGTCAGGATCATCCCCATCGCCCGTTTGAGGCCGATTTGCTGGGGCAAGCGCAGCAAGCCGCCCGCGAGCGCCGCGAGACCGACTTTTGGCTCGGGCAATGCAAAGGTCGCATTGTCGGAGGCGATGATGAGATCGCAAGCGAGCGCGATCTCGAAGCCGCCGCCCATCGCCACGCCGTTCACGGCCGCGATCAGCGGCTTATTCAAGTCGAAGCGGGATGTGATGCCGCCAAAGCCCGATACGGGCGTTTCCAACGGCTCGCCACGCGCCATGCGCCGCGCCGTTTCCTTGAGATCGTTGCCTGAAGAGAAGGCGCGGTCACCGGCGCCCGAGAGAATGGCGACCCATTGCGCTGGATCGGCGGCGAACTCGTCAAATATTTCCGCAAGCTCGGCGTTGGCGCCCGGGTCGAGTGCATTCATCGCTTGAGGGCGGTTGATCGTGATGATGGTGAGATGGCCGTCTTTCTCGACTAGGCACGATTTGCGTTCGCGGCGGCGCTGTGTCGCGCCGAGATTGAAGGTCGGCTTGCCGAACACATCGGTATGTACGTAACCGGCGGCCCCGATCGCGGATTTGCTCATCGAGGTGAGCGCCGCGATCGTCGTCTCGTCGTCGGCGGGCGCTCGCGCCATCACACGAGCGCCATCGGGCGTGCGCGCGATCACGATGCCGGCCAAGGGCGCGCCGTCGCGCGCGTAGGTGACGGTGTAAGTCTCGATCGTCACCGGGCCTGCATAAGCGTCGGCCAAGGGTGGCGCCGGCCCGCGCATGGCGTCAGCCGCCGCTTGCACGGAATACTCGGTCGACATCGGCGCGCTGGGCGCGGCCGTGCTCACGATCAGCGCATGGTGCTTGTTCACGTAACCGCCTTGGCCATAGAGGAGGCCAAGTTCGCCCGGGTGCGCGCGCAACGCCCGGGCCATCGCGGCGATTGCGTGGCTCATATAATTGTTGAGCGGCCCGCCGAAGAAAGTGAGGCCGCCCGCGACCGTTGGTGCGATCTTGCCGGCGTCGAGTCCAAGCGTGCGCAGCGCCATCTTCGGCACGACGGGGAAGCAACTATAAAGCTCAAGGTGTTTGAATTTCGCCGCGTCGCCGCCAATGAGCGTGACGGCTTTCTCCAGCACGGCCTGCTGCGCGGTTGAATGATCGTAGCGGTCGCGTTGCAGATAATCTTCCGGCTCAAGTGCGGAGGCACCGCCCCAGATATGAATCAGCTTGGCTTCATCGATGCCCAGTTCGCGCGCCTTGGCGAGGCTCATCACGATGATGGCGGCGCCCTGGTTCACCGAAGGGTTGGCCACCATCAGCTTCGGATAAGGCCAATTGATCATGCGATTGTCGGCGCTGACCGTTTCAATGGTCTCGGCGCTTGGCGAGGTTTGAATCCAGGCTGATGGATTGCGCGCCGCGACCTCCCCATAGCGCGCCCACAATTGCGCCGACGCGTGCTGGGCCTGCGCCGGGCTTTCGCCCCAGGCGGCCTGCGTCGCGTTTTCATAGAAGGGATAGACTTGTGCTGGGTCCATGATGCCGAGGCGCCTTGCGACGTCGCTCATCGCGAAACGGCTGGACGGAAAGCGCACCGCGTCTTCTGGTTTGACGGCGGGGGTCCAAGGCAATGCAGCGCCTTGCTTGCGCGCGCGCCCGCTGGAGCCGCTGGACTCGCCCCCGACAATTGCCGCAACGACACTCTCGCCCTTGGCGATCCGCGCCGCGGCTTCGTGCACCAAGCGGACTGGCGTTTCACCGCCCATGCTCGCGTTCACGCGTTCAGCGGGCGAGATGCAGAGTTTCTCGCACAACAGCGAAACCGGATCGCGATAAGGCCAGCTTATAAGACCGATCAAGCTGATCGAGGTGATGTTTGACGCTAGGTCACGTCCCGCATCGGCTTCGCACGCGCGGATCGCGCGCTCCATCAATGCGACGGGTTCAAGCGACGCTTCAAGCGAGATGGGCCGATCCACGTGCTCGCCAATCGCCGCGATCACGGGAATTCGATGTGCTTCGCTCATGCGCGTTCCTCCAGCGGCCAGTATCATCCATCAATGTTGAAAACGGAAGGCGACGCACAGGCTGGAGTCACGCACTCAAAAGTGGCAACCTCCACGCCCCGTCGCGGCGCGCCGCTACGTCAATGTCGGCGCGTGCGCCTGATGAACGAGGTTTGGTGCATGGATAAAACCTTGAGCGGACGGGTCGTGCTGATAACGGGCGCGTCTTCGGGCATTGGGGCGCGATTTGCGCGCGTCGTCGCCGCGCGCGGTGCGGTCGTTGTGATCGGTGCGCGTCGCGTGGATCGGCTGGAGGCGCTGCGGGATGAGATCGTGTCCGCCGGCGGCGAAGCGCTCGCGGTTGCGCTCGATGTCGCCGACGAGAAATCCGTGGCGGCGGCGTATGATGCGGCGGAAAGGAAATTCGGGCTCGTAAACAGCGTCGTCGCGAATGCCGGAATCAATCAGGATGGGCGCGCGACCGATCTTGCCGTCGCCGATTTCGACCAAGTGTTCGCCGTCAATGTGCGCGGCGTGTTCTTGACCGCGCGCGAAGGCGCCAGACGGCTGCAGCGCGCGGGCGCCGCCGAGAGCGGGCGGATCGTGCTAATCTCCTCGATCACAGCGCTCATGCAGAGCCCGGGCTTGGCGGCCTACAGCGCCTCGAAAGCCGCGGTCACGCATCTGGGCAAAGTGCTGGCGCGCGAGTGGGCGCGCACGGGGCCGAACGTCAATCTGATCTCGCCGGGTTACATTCGGTCCGAATTGGCTGGTGATTGGTTTGATACTGAGGGCGGCAAAAAGCAGATCAATTCCTGGCCGCGCCGCCGCATGCTGGATGACGACGCGCTGGATGCGACGCTGCTATTTCTCTTGTCCGACGCAAGCCGCAACGTCACTGGCTCGGACTTTGTGATCGATGACGGCCAGTCCCTTTGAAGCGTTCTCCGGCACTGGCGTCGCACCGTTGGGCGTGATGATCTAAAGCAACGGACTTTAAATTCGCCTCAGTTTGAGGGCGAACCCGGAGCGAATTTAAAGTCCATAAGTTGCTTTGGAAAATTTTGATTCAAAAGCGTCTTTAAATGCGACACGGTGGTTGATCCACAATGTGGGTCGCATTTAAGTCTCGACGCTTTAGCCTCAGCTTAGCCGCGTCACTGGCGGAAGACGCCAAACGCCGTTCAGGATGGGCGCTTCTGGCAAATAGAAGCGGAACGTCACCACGAAGGGCCCGGCCGGAGTGGGCAGCCAATTGGCCGACGATGCAGGCGCATCGCGTTGCAGCGCGATCGTGATGGAGCCGTCGGCGTTGGGCGTAAGACCCGGCGTGCGATCGCCAATGGCGAAGCGCCGGATCGGGTTCTCGGTAAAGAACAAGCGCCCATCGGGCTCAAGCTGGTACATTGAGAGCGACCAGAAGGCGCCGGCGGGTACGTTCGGCGGGATCGTCAGCGTGTAGCGATTGGCGCCGTTGAGCGGTGCGCCGTGATTGTCGTCATCGGCGCGCGTGTAAGTCGCTTCCACCGCTTCGAGCGCCGCGAGGCCGGAGAGCGCGACCGTGGCGCGGACATCGTCGGCGTCGCCGGGCGCGCCGATGCCGAGCGGGGGATAGTGCCAGCCATTGACGGTTTCGCCACGCAGCGTGAAGCCGCCGCGCATGATTTCCTGCGCGCGCGCGGCCGCGATCGTCCAATGGTCGCGCTGCGCTTGCGTCATCGTCGGCCAGGCGTCGAGCGCGCCCGGACGCAGGCCGGTGTCGGCGAAATTCGCGGCGCGGCGGCCCACCGGATCGACGAGCGGGCCGCGCGCGAGCATGGCGTTGGTGACGGCGATGAGATTGGCGAGGTCGTCGGAGCTTGTCGGCGCGACGGGAAGTAGCGTGGCTTCGGGAATTTCAAGGAAGCGGATGCCATCCTGCGCCGCGTTGGCGGCGGCCAAATCGCTTGGGCCTTCGACAAGAATGCGCGCCAGCAACCACACATCATCGGTTTGCGAGCGGATGAGGCGTACGCCAGCGGGCGCCTCACCCTGCCATGTTGGACCCACGATCAGCGCGCGGCCGCCTTCGCCATTGGTGGCGCGCGTACCGATATAGGCGAAATTGTCGGTGTAGGCGTTCATGAACGCGATCGAGAAATAGCGATCGTGCAAGGTCGGGAATTCCGCCAGCAGCGGACCATTGGTGAGGTCAAGCCGCGCGGACGAATAGACTGTGTCGTTATTCGGCGTGGTGACGCTGCGGCCGGTATGATCCGTGAGCCCGCGGCGATGCGCAATGACATTGTAGCGATGCACTGGGCGCTGTGCATTGGGCGCGGCGGCGACCCATGCCGTGCGCGCGAACTCATAAATCGGATACGCGTAATAATAGGCCGCGACGTAGTGATCGATCGGATCGTCAGCGGCGCCGTGCGCGCAGCCGATAAGGCCGAGGGAAGCCGCGCCAGCGAGCAGCGAGCGTCGGGAAGTCATCATCATTGTGCGCGCTCCGTGAGTGCGTTGATCAGGAAATTGATGGCGGGGCGTCGTGGCTGCGGCGCGGCCTGCGTGTCGGCGCCGAACAGCATGATCCGATCCGCATCTGAATAGGCGGGCCAAGCCGCGCCGCCCGCGCACGCCGGCTGGCCGGTGCGCGCGAACGAGACCCAGCATGATGAGATCATCGCCGAGAAGGCGCGGTCTTCATCGGTGATCAGGGCCGGCGGGATGGGGAGGCGATCCCAAGTTTGGAAAATCGATGGAATTTCGCTGCCATGTGCGGCGCCGGCGGAGGCGCCGCGCCGGCGCGCGGGCACATAAGTGTAATGATAGAGATAGCTCGGCGCGCCGTCAGCGGCTTGCGCGCCGACCCACGCGGCGGGCGCGACGAAGAAGGCATCGCCCAGCGCCTGGCGTTGAAACTCCGCTTCGCTGACGTCGCCATAAAGCGCACGCAGCGTAGCAAGCCCGGGCCCCAGCACGTTGAGCGCATTGGCCGGCACGCCGAGCGATGTGGTGACGCTGGCTTCGTTGTCGTTCGCGCCGATCATCAACGGCACGTCGGCGGCGCGATCCTCGGCGAATGCGCGCGACGGCGCTTCGGTGATCAAGCGCCCGTCAATGAAGGGGCCGAAGCCTAGGCCTTCGAGATTGCCTAAGGCTTCGATCCATTGCGCGGAGGTCGCCGCGCGCAAGTCGGCGGCGCTTGCGTCGGCGCCGAGCCCGATGCGGGCCGCCGCCGCGACGCCTTGCTCTTCCTGCGTACGCAGCGATGCGGGGCGTTGCAGCCCGCCGCCGGATTGCACGATGGCGCGATGGAAAAGACCGCGCGCCCGTGGCGAGGCCAGGAGGTAGAGCGAGCTTGCGCCGCCGGCGCTCTCGCCGAAGATCGTCACTTGGTTCGGATCGCCGCCGAACGCGGCGATGTTTCGCTGCACCCACTCCAGCGCCGCGATCTGATCCATCATGCCATAATTGCCGAGCGGCGCCTCGGGGCTTGCTTCTTGTGTGAGCGCGGGATGCGCGAAATAGCCCAAGAGACCGATGCGATAATTGATCGTGACAAGAACAACGCCCTGACGGGCGAGCGCGCCGCCGTCATAGATCGGAAATGCGCCGGAGCCGATGCGATGGCCGCCGCCATGAATCCAGACCATCACCGGCAAATCGCGCGCGCCCTCCGGCGCCCAGACATTGAGATTGAGACAATCCTCGCTTTGATTGTCGGCGCGGCCACCGCCGCCGCGATCGCCGCGCTCGGGTTGCGGGCAAGCTGGACCATAGGCGCTTGCGTCTCGCACGCCGCGCCAATGCGGCGCGGGCGCGGGCGGCCGCCAGCGCAACTCGCCGATGGGCGCCGCCGCGAATGGAACGCCGCGGTGCGCCACAACGCCATTCTCGATCACGCCGTGCAGCGCGCCGCTTTCGACGCGCACATCCGTTTGCGCAGCCGCACCGCCGCTGGCGCATGCCGCGAGCGTGAGAAGAGCGGCGATGGCATAGATAAATCTCATCCGATGCTCCTCAGTTAAGCGCGCGCAGGATCGATGTCTTGAGCGCATCGATGGCGGCGTGAATCCAGCGCGGATCAGTTTTGTCCAGCCGATCCTGCGCGACGTGGTGATAGCGATGAGCGGCGAAGAGACCGAAAGCCGGCGCATAACCGCGCGCCAGCACCTCGTTCAACTCGCCCCCCGCGCCCGCTGATGTCGGGTAGGCGCACTCAAGGCCGGCTTGCCCGGCGAACGTTTCGCGCAACATCGGCACGAGGGCGTCGGAGCCAAGCAGAAAGCGCTGTGCGTCCGGACTCGGCAGCGGCGCGAGCGCAAACCTGCCGACCTCGTGAAAATCACGCGCGGCGAAGCCGGCGCCGAGATGCAGCCATAGCGCGACGCGATCGGGCGCCGGCGCGTGGCGTTCGAAAAAATCGTGGCTGCCGGCGTTGTCGTATTCGTGCGCGGTGGTGGAGACGAAAAGCAGATTGTGTCCGGGCAATGCGGCGGGCGCCCAGGCCGCAAGTGCGTTGAACGCCGCAAAGCCGGGACCGCGCTCGGCGACGGCGGGCGTCCATGCGGTGCGTGGCGTGGAGACGACCACGTAGGGCGCGCCGCGATCGAGCGTGCCCCAAATATTGGCGCTGCGTACACGCCTGAGTTCGCCCTCCATGACAAAGACGCCGTCGCCGCCAGCACGCGCGGCCGCGATGGCGTCCGCGCCCGGCTTGGGGCCAAGCACCGCGATCGGCACATTGGGCGCGTCGCTTGGGTTGATTGGCGCGTTGAGAAGGATCGTCTCGCCGGTCGGCCCATCGGTGATGAGAACGATGGCAGCGGCGCCCGCGCTGGCGATTTGCGTCACGATCGAACGACTAGGCTCGGCCAGCAATTGCGAGTGACGCCCAGGCGGCAGCAGGGCGACGACGATTGCGCCTGACACATGGGCGGTGTCCGTCGCGTCGCGCCACAGGCGCAGCGGCGCGCGAATGCCGGCGCTGTTGGTGGCGCGGACCGGCGCTTGGGGTTCAATCGCGACCTCGCCGCCGTCCCAACCCAAGTGAGCGCGGCGGGCCTCGAAACTGGGCGCTTCCAGTCTTTGCGCGGAGACGCGATAATTGTGGCGGCGCAGCGTGGCGCGGACATGGTCGGCAACTGCGCTGTCGCCGGATCCGCCGGTGCGCAGATGCGTCCGCGTATCGAGCAGCGCCAGGCTTTCCGCGACAATGTCGGCATCGGCGTACGCCGGGCCGGCCGTGCTTGCGATCGCCGCTGGCGTGGCGCCCAATATGGTGCGTCGCGTGAGCATCGGCGCGTTTCTCCCGGCGGCATGCTCCGCCTTGCGGCGGGAAGCTTACCGCGACATGCTGTAAAGAGTCGACAATCTTATTTGAGCACCACTGATGCGCGCCTTTTCGTCCTTGGTTTCCCGGCGTTCGGTTTTGGCCGCCGCACCGGCGGCGGGCTGCGCGGCAGCAGGCATGCAGGAAGAGTTTGTGCCACCGCAAGGGATCGAAACGCCGAGCGAGTCGGTGATGCTGTCGATGACGGATGCAAGCGCGGGCGTTCATTTCACGGCGCGCCTTTGCCGCTATCCCGCATACGGCGCGGCCTGGCTTTGGGTGCATGTGCAAACGGCGGATGGATTCTTCGCGTTCGTGGATCATGCCGCGCCGTGCGGCCGCGAAGCGGCGCCGGAGGGCGCGCGCGTCACTTATGCCGACGTGGCGCGGGTTTTAACGTTCGCACGCGAAGGCGCGACCGAGACGCCGCAACGCGCGGCGCTTTCGGCGCGTGTGAGGCGTGGCGACGGCGAGACGCTGGCGGGCGATTTCAGCTTTACGCCCACACTCATGCGCGCGGGCTTATTGCCGGGACGCGTGGAGGCGTTCGGCGCGGTGGAGGGCGAGCTTCAAGTCCATGGGCGGACGCTGCGGCTTCGCGGCCGAGGGCAATTCCACGAGCAACGCCAGACCGAGGCGCGTTTCACGACGCCGTTCACTTTCGCCACGCTGTGGGGCGAGGATGTCGGCGTCACCATGCTGCAAATTCCAGATGATTCCGGCGGCTATATGCTGGAGGCCGGCCAGCCGGCGCGGCTGGGGCGGGTGCGAATCTCGGCGCCAAGCGAGCCGCGTTTGCTGCGCATCGACTTTGCGCCAGATGACTTTCTGGAAGGCCGTGCGACCGCGATCAGACGCTACACGATTCCGCTCTATGGCCAAGCATGGCGCGGCGCGTTCGTGACCGTGGAGCTCGGCGGGCGTGTGCTGCACGGCGCGGTGAATGATTGGCGCCCCGAGATTCTTTTCGCGGGCTAGTTATTTCCGCGATTTTTCGCGCCGCGGCCGTGAGGGCTTCGCGGCGGCGACATTGCGCATGCCTTCGAAATAGGCGCGCGAGTAGTCGAAGATCGCTTCCATCGCCGCGCGCGCGGCCTCGGGATCGCTGGCCGCCGCGGCTTCGCCCATGTCGGCCCAATAGCGCGCCTGTACGAGGCGATTCTTTTTCGAATCCACGATCTCATCCTGAAACGCCTCATGGCCAAAGGTGAGGCTGCGGACGAGTTGCACGGTGCGCGGCGTCTGGGCCGCTTCGATCAGCGCAAGGATGACGGCGCGGACGTCGTCCGCGAATTCAGGGCCGGTTTTGGCTTCCGCTCGCGCGGGAAGATCCCGCGTCATGACAATGAAATGGCTCTTATTCTTCGATTTTGGCCCCGTCGCCGCTTGCTGCGCCATGAGCCCGGCGAGCGCACGGCGGATGAGAAACACCTCGTAGAAATTCGCGTCGTCCGGCGTCGCGATGCGCGCGCCCTTCATGGGCTCGATGACCACGCTGCCCTGGCTCTCAAGAATGCGAAGCGCTTCGCGCACGGGCGCGCGCGAACATTGAAAGCGATCGGCCAATTCCTGCTCGCGCAAGCGCGCGCCGGGCACATAGACGCCGCGCTCGATATCGCGCGCGGTGGCGCGCGCTATGCTCAAGGAAGAGACGCGCGCGTCCGGCGTGCGCAAGGGAACGACTTTGGGTTTCGCGGTGGGTTTGGCCATTTATCTTCGGTCGAATGCTTGATGTTTGTCTATTGGCAAGAGAACGGGGCCGTCCGTCAATCACCAGCGCCGCTAAAGCAACACTTAAGTTGTCTTCACCCGCGCCACGGCTAAGGCGGCATGCGCGCGGCTGGCGAACAGGGGGTGGACAGCATGGAAAAGTTGGGCCTATATTTTGTCGACAATCCGGCGGGACGATCATCTCAGACCGGCGGCCCAGGGAGGGGTCACCATATGCGCCACGTGCTTCTAGCCACTTTGCCTGTTTGCTTTTTCGCGCTTTCCGCCCCGGCAATGGCCCAGGACGCCCCGATCACAAGCCAGGACGAGACCGCCAATGAAGGCGATATCGTCGTGACCGCGCGCCGCCGCGAAGAAAGCATGATCGAGGTGCCGGCGGCCGTTTCGGCCATCACGGCGGCGGATCAGCAGAATTATGTGATCAGCAACACCGCCGACATTTTGCGCCAATTGCCGAGCGCCGCGCTGGTGAATGGCGGCCCGGCCTACACCAACGAAGTGTCGTTGCGCGGCCAAGGCGGCGGCCGCAACGGCTTCTCGGAATCGGCTGTGGGCGTCTATCGCGACGGCCACTACATCGCCGGCGGCGGCTTCGGCGGCCGTGGCTTCAACGCGATTGATTTGTTCGATCTGCAACGCATCGAGGTGCTGCGCGGCCCGCAAGGCGCGCTCTATGGGCGCAACGCGGTGGGCGGCGCGGTCAATGCGGTGTCCAACCGTCCCGATGATGAGTTCGGCGTGCGCGGCTCGGTGTCGTACAACGATATCGAGCGCACGGAGGTAGAAGCGGTGGTCAATGTGCCGATCACGCCGGACGCCGCCCTCCGCATTGGCGGCTTCTGGTATGATCAGGAAGGCGGCTTCGTCACGCAATTGTCGACCGGCGATACGATCGACACGGAAGAGACGAGCGGCGCGCGCGCTGTTTTCCAAGTGACGCCGACGCCGGACACCACGATCCGCGTCACCTACGAATATTATGATTCAACCGCGCCGAGTTTCGGCATCAACGGCTATCGCGCGCAGCGCACCAACTTGTCGACGCTCGATCCCGATCCGTTCGTGCGTGATCTCGATCGCCTGGGATACGCGGAAATCACCGAAAATGCCGGCTATCTCGACCTGGAGCACGATTTCGGCTGGGCGGAGCTGGCCGTGCGCGGCAGTTTCAAGCTGCGTGACGCTGGCCGCACCAATGACGACCTCGATCACTATCTCGGCGTTCAAGGCAACACGTCGGTGTTTCCGCCAGCGACGCCGCCACGGCTGATCGATCTGGTGTCCAACCAATACGAGGATTTCAACCGCGCCGGCGTCATCGGCGTGCTGACCTCGCCAAACGCGCAAGATCGCCTCACATGGCTCGTTGGCGCGGAATATCAGGAAAACCGCTCGGCGGTGTTGCTGAGCACCACGGGCTTCGCGGGATCGGGCGCGGGTCTGCGGGCGCAGTTGCGCACCGATGACTCGGTCGAGCAATTGGAATCGGTGGCGCTGTTCGGCGCGATTGAATACGACATCACCGAGCGCTTGGCGTTTGGTCTTGAAGCGCGAGTGCAGACGGATGACAAGACGTTCGCATTCGATCGCACGCGTGGCTCGGCGGATTCATTGGCGGTGGAAATCCTGGGCGTTCGCCTGGAGGAATCCTGGACCAATGTCATGCCCGTGGCGACGTTGCGCTATTCGCTTTCGGATGATGCATCGATCTATGGCCGCGTGGCGACGGGCTATCGCCCGGGCGGCTTCAATGTCGGCATTCCGTCCGACATTCCGGGTTCAGGCAATCTGATCCCATACGATCCGGAGTTCGCGACGTCGTACGAAGCCGGCTTCAAGCTCGGCCTGTTCGATGGCCATGTATATGTCGAGGGCGCGGCTTATTTCACCGAAACGGAAGACGTTCAGATCGTCACGGCGGCGAGCGCGACGAATACGGCGTTCATTCTGCAAAATGGCGTCGGCGCCGAGGTGTGGGGCGCTGAGATCGAGGCGCGCGGCAATTTCGACCTGGCGGGCGGGCGTCTGAATTTTGGCTTGGGCCTTTCGACCAGCGATGGCGAATTCCAAGACGGGACGACGGCCATCATCGGGGGGGTGGTGACGGATATTTCGGGCAACCGGATGAACCGGACGCGCGATTTTATCGGCACGCTGAACCTGATGTATCGCCACGAAATCGGCGCGGGCTTCGACGGCTTCGTCTCGACCAGCTATCAAACCCAATTGGGCGGCTTCGAAAACGCCGAAAACTCACGTGAATTCGCTGAGTTCGAACGCGTGGATGCGCGCATCGGCGTTGATAGCGGCAGCTGGCGGTTCTCGATCTATGGTAAGAACCTGACGGACGAAATCTATACGATCCAGACGATCGCCAGCAACGTCTATTGGAGCGACCCGCGCACCTATGGCGCGGAATTGAGCTTCAACTATTGAGGGCGTCGCCTCTCAACGCTGGCGGGGCGACTCGTGCGTCCCGCCAGCGCCTCCCCATTGCCGAAAGGGCGGCGCAATGTTCAATCGATGGCTCCTAGGTTTCGCCGCGCTTGCCTTGAGCGCCTGCGTCTCGACCAGCGCCGAGCAGGCTCCGCCGCCAAACATCGTGCTGATCATTGCGGATGATCTAGGGTACGGCGATCTGGGCGTTTATGGCGGCCGGCGGATCGCAACGCCCAACATTGACGCGCTTGCCGCGCGCGGCGTGCGCTTTACCAACGGATATGTGACATCGGCGGTGTGCGCGCCCTCGCGCGCAAGCTTGCTTTCAGGGCGCTACCAGCAGCGCTTTGGCTACGAGTTCAATCCGGTGCGGCGCGATCTCGAAGGCGTCGGCATTCCGCAGGGTGTGCGCATCCTTCCGGAATTCTTGCGCGAACGCGGCTATCGCACGGCCTTGATCGGAAAATGGCACCTGGGGCGCACGCGCGAGACCCATCCGCTCAATCACGGCTTCGATCGCTTCATCGGCTTTTCACCGGGCGCGACCGGCTATTTGCATGCGGCGGGCGATGGCGATGAGTGGCTGCCGGATCCGGTGCCAGGCGTGCCGCAAGGCTTCTTCGACATGCGCTTGGAGGAGGGCTACGAGCGCGCCGCGCCGCGCGATGGCTATCTCACCGATATTCTCACCGACGAGGCGCTCGCGTTCGTGGACGCCGATCGTTCGCGCCCGTTCTTCTTGACGCTGGCCTATAATGCGCCGCACACGCCGTTGCAGGCGACACGCCGCTATCTTGAGCGCTACGCACACATCGAGAACCAAAGCGAGCGCATCTATGCGGCGATGGTCTCGGCGTTGGATGACAATGTCGGGCGCGTGCTGGACGGGCTGGAGGAGCGCGGCCTCACTGAAAATACGCTCGTGGTGTTTCTCTCCGACAATGGCTGCCCGGACTATATCGGCGAGGGCGTGTGCTCGAATGCGCCGTTCCGCGGCTTTAAGGGGATGTATCTGGAGGGCGGCGTGCGCGTGCCGATGATCGTGGCGTGGCCGGGGCGGCTGCCGCGGGGGCGCGTGTATGAGGCGCCGGTGATGAGCTTCGATTGGTCGCGCAGCATATTGGCGGCCGCGGGCGCGGTTGTTGGCGATCAGCCCGTCGATGGCGTTGATGTGCTGCCATTGGTGGCCGCTGGGCGTGCAACGCCGGATCGGCCGCTGGTGTGGCGCACGGGGCCCAATTACGCGTTGCGCAGCGGCGATTGGAAACTGATCGTTTCGGAGCGCACCGACGGCGCGGGCTTTGTGACACATCTCTTCAATCTGCGCGACGACCCGGGCGAGACGCGCAATCTCGCCGCGGAGCATCCAGAAATCGTCGCACGGCTTACGCGTGAGTTCGAGGGCTGGAACGCGCGGATGCAGCCGCCGTCCTTCGATAGCGAACGCAGGTTCTCCGCGCCGATGGCTGAAGGTGAGCCGGCGGTGAATCTCTATAATTAGAAGCGCGCCGCGCCCATCCTATGTCGCAGTGCTGATGGGCGTGGCGGCGGTTTCTATGAGCGCCTGCGTCGCGGCCGCTTAGATCATGTCGCCATGAGCGAGGCGCGGCACCCGTTTGCATATCGGGATTTTCGATTGTTTTGGGTGGCGCGGCTTTGCGTGATGCTGGCGCAGAACTGCCTGATCGTTATCGTCGGCTGGCAGGTGTACGACTTGGCGCGGGCGAGCATGGGGCTGAACGAGGCGGCGCTGCAATTGGGCTTCATCGGCTTGGCCCAGTTCGCGCCCATGTTGCTCTTGACGCCCGTGTCCGGCTGGCTGGCGGATCGGTTTGATCGGCGCTTGATCGTGCAACTTTGTATTGCCGCGCAAGCGGGGTGCGCGCTGGCGCTGGCCTGGCTTGCGGTGAGTGGCGCAAGCTCGCTGCCCTCGCTTTTCTTGCTGGCGAGCTTGCTTGGCGTCGGGCGCGCCTTTTATGGGCCAGCGCAGAACGCGATGGGGCCAAATTTAGTGCCGATCTCGGTGGTGCCGCGCGCCATCCCGCTCAACTCGATCGCCAATCGCACTGGCGCCATTCTTGGTCCTGCCGCCGGCGGCTATCTTTACTTAGCGTCGCCCGCCTCGCCCTATGTGGTCAGCGCGGCGCTGTTTTGCGTCGCTTTGGTTTGCGCATTGCTGCTTCGGCCATTGCCGCCGCTGACCTTGAACCTGAGCATCGGGCCTTTGCGGCAGCTGGTGCAGGGGCTCCAATATATTCGGCGCAATCAGATCGTGATGGGCGCCATTTCGCTGGATCTGTTTGCTGGGCTGCTGGGCGGCGCGACGGCGCTTCTGCCGGTGTTCGCGCGCGACATCCTGCACGTCGGCCCGGCTGGACTTGGGCACTTGCATGCGGCGCCGGCGGCGGGCGCATTGCTGGCGGCGGTATGGTTCGCGCATCGGCCGCTGCGCGACGACGTGGGCGCGAAGATGCTCATATCGGTGGCGGTGTTCGGCTTGGCGACGATCGCTTTCGGCGTTTCGCGCTGGATGCCGCTTTCGTTGCTGTGCCTGGCGATCTTGGGCGCATCCGACATGGTCTCCGTGTTTGTCCGCCAGTCATTGATTCAGATACTGACGCCGAATGAGCTGCGTGGCCGTGTCGGGGCGGCGTCGACGCTGTCGATCGCCGCATCGTCCGAACTTGGCGACGCGGAATCGGGTTTGGTCGCGGCCTGGATAGGGCCTGTGGCGGCGGTGGTGGCCGGCGGCGTCGGCGCCATCCTTGTAGCTGTTCTGTGGTCGCGCTGGTTTCCGGAGCTTCGCGCCACCAGGCGCTTCGAGACGCAGGCGCCGCAAGCGCTTTTGCAACCATAACAAATCGGCGAAACCCATTAGATTGCGGGAGGGGCGGTTAAGGCCGCCCCGCCAAGGCATTAGCGTCCGACAAAACAGCGCGCGGGCATCGTACGCGATAGGGAGCAAAAGATGGGATCGGACGCGAACAAGGTTTGGACGCATATCACCATCGTCTTCGTCGCCGGCAGCTTGGCGACGGCGCTGGTGCCGCTGACCGTGCCGATCATCGGTACGATCTCGCAGGAATTCGGCGTGGACCGGTCGAGCTTGGGCTGGGTGGTTTCATTCCCAACCCTGGTGTGCGCGCTGGGCGCGCTCGCATGCGGCTTCCTCGTCGATCGTGTCGGCGATGTGCGTTTGCTATTGACGGGTGTGGTGCTGGTGATCTTGGGGGATTTGGGCGTGAGTTTCGCCCAGGATCTCAATTGGCTTTATGCGGCGCGCTTCTTTCAGGGCTTTGGCTATGTGTGCTTGAGCGTCGCTGGGCCCGCTTTCATTCAGCGCACGACGACGGGCGATCGCCGGCGCGCGGCGATGGCGTTTTGGGCCGCGCATACGCCGCTTGGTTTCGCCGTCGCGGTCTATTTCGGCGCGCAATTGATTGCAGCGGATATGTCTTGGCGGTTCAGCTTTATTGGTCATGCCGCGGTCGCCTTGGTCATAGGCCTTACCCTGTTTGCATTGAACAGTGCGCGCTCGGAGGCGGATTTGAAGCGGTCCGCTGGCGCGTTGAAGGTGCTGACGAGCGTGCGGCCATACGCTGTCGCGATCGGCGCCGGCGCCACCGGCATGCTGCAAGTGGGCGTGATGGTGCTGCTGCCGCATTTGTTGCAGGAGGGGCGTGGCTTCACCGGGCCGGAATGGGCGCTGGTGATCGTGGCGGCGATGGCCGTGAACTGGATCGGCGCCATGGCGATTGTGACGACGAAGCTGCGCAACGCACCCGCGGTGGCGCTGCCGATCAGTGCGGCGTGCGCGGCCGCGCTCAGCTTTGTGATTGTATCGGAAGTGACCGCAGACCTAACGCTTGCGCTCGCTTGTGTAATGGCGTTCACGCTGACGATCGGAGCGGCGAACGCGCTGGTGTGGTCGCTCATTCAAGCCGCCGCGCCTTCGACGGATGCGGCAGGCGCGACGGCGGGCCTGATCACGCAGGGGTCGTTCCTTGGCGTGTTGATCAGTCCGCCAACCTTCTTCTGGCTCGAACACGAAGGCAATCCGGCGCTGATGGCGGCTCTTGCGGTGGTGTTGCTGGTGCTGATGTGTGTGCCGCTGATCGCGCTGCCGCGTGCGGGCGCGCCTGTGCCGGCGCACTAGAGAAAGGGGCGGGGCTCGGTATTCACCGAGCCCCGTTTTATTTGCGCCCGCTCAGCGCAAGGCCCTTGTTCAGCGCGCTGAAATCGCGGCGTGGAAAGGTCATCAAAAAGCGATAGCCATCCTCGATCACGGCCGCGACATTGCTGGCGTCGACGTGCGGGTGACCGACGGGCACGTCATATGCTTTAGCGACTTCGACGGCGTGCTTCATCAAGCGCAGGCATTCGGGATGATCATATTGACGCGGTGCGCCCAGCTCCTGGGTCAGATCGCCTTCGCCGATCAGAATGCAGCCTATGCCTGGCACGTCCCGCAGAATGGCTTCGAGGTTGTCGAACGCCTTTACGTCTTCAATCATCAGAATGACGAGGATTTCGCCGTCGGGCGCGAGCGGCCAAACATCAGCCTTCTTGTAGTAGGCTTGTTGGCTCAAGCCCCAATAGCGCGCCGCCGCCATCGGCGCATCGCCGCGCAGGCCGACGGGTTCGTGGCGCTCGACGCCCGGGAGCGTCGGATAGCGGCACGCGGCGACGGCGTTATAGGCCTGCTCCGGCGTCGTGATGCGCGGCCAGACGATTCCATAGGCGCCGAGATCGAGCGCTTGCTTGGCGAACCATTGGTTCATCTCGCTGCCGCTCGGCGGAATGCGCACGATCGGCGTCACTTTGTTGGCAAGGCCGTTCATGGCGATCTGCTCGCGCAGCAGCATGAATTGCATCGCCTCGCGCAACGCGCGGATGTCCCACGGATTGTGTTCGAGTTCGAACACGACGCCGTCATTGTCCGATTGCGCGAAGGTGACGGCTTGCTCCACCTCCGCCTGGATGAACGTGGTGAAGGCAATGCGCTGGCCCGAGGTGAGCGCGCGAATGACGGAATTGAGGCGGATGTCGCTCATCAGAGCACCGTGCCGCAGAAGGCGTCGCCGGCATTGGTGGGAAGCTGCTCTTCCTTCCAACTCGCGCAATCGTCGAGCGTGTAGAACACTTGGCCGTGGCGCGTGACGGAGACGATCTTGCCCGGTTCGGAGACATGCTGGCCGAAGCCCATGATGGTGCTGCGGACATCCATGTCCGGATCGGCGCGTTCCCATGTTTTGCCGAGATCGTTCGAGCGGAACATGGCCCCACGCTCGCTGCGGGAGGAGATCGAGAAGCAGGCGTAGATCTTGCTGGGGTCTCGCGGGCTTACACGCATATCGCGCGTGTATTTGAAAGGCGCCTGTTTGCCGACTTCGAGGTCGCGCATGGTCTTGCCCAGATCGCCGCTTTCGAACACCCCCATGCGGCAGATGTAATAGACGCTGTCCGGCGTCGCGGCGGAGGTCACGACGGCGTGGGCGTCGTACATGCCTTCGGTGTCGTCATCGGTGAGTTCGGTGTTCTTCAGGTGCGGTTGCTTGGAGAGGTAGTCGATGCCCTCGTTGGCGCGCTTCCATGTCTTGCCGCCGTCCGTGCTTGCGAACATGCCTTGGATTTCGGCGGCGCCGTACATGATCTTCTTGTTGGCGGGGTGGAACGCGAGCTTCATCATCCGCGAGGCGCCGAACTTGATTTGATAGCGCTCCGTGTCGTCGCATTCAGACTTGGCCCATGTCTTGCCGCCGTCCTCGGAACGCATGACGCCGGGCGGCGACGTGCCCGCGAACATCCGCGCGGGATTTTCAGGATCGATAAGGAAGCTCCAATATTGAACGTCGTCGGGCGCAGCGAGCTTGGTCCAGGTGGCGCCGGCGTCGTCGGAAACGAACAAGCCCTTGCGCGCGGCGACATAGACTGTGTCGGGCTTAGTCGGGTGCGGGGTGATGGCTTGCACGGCGACATCGTCGCTGAGGCTGGCGGGCCTCTCCCAGCCTCGGCCGGCTTCGAAGCGATAGAGTGAGCCAATCGAGTCCGGACGGGTGACTGCGGTTCCAACCAAGATGACGCCGCGCATGGATCGTCTCCCCATTGTTTGCGTGAGTGCGAATTTGGTAACGCCGCGCTTGCGCCGTCGCTTATTTGGAAAGCGGCGGCGGCCATAGAAATTGGCTTGGGCGGAAGCGCTTAGGCGCTCGACTTGTTGTCGATTTCCTCGAACGTCTTGCCGCGCGTCTCGCGGGCGACGAAGACATAAAACAGAGCGGCGACGCCAAACATGATTGCGAGGTAGCCGAACGCCGGCACGATGGAATCCACGGTCGCGGCTGGCCGGATCATGTTGGTCGAGCCGACGGCGACCGCGAGGCCAAGCGGACCCATGATCTTGCCGATGCCGCCGATGCCGTAATTGATGCCCGAGCCGCGCCCGCGCAGCTTCGAGGGCCAGAGTTCTGAAGTGTAGAGCGCAAGCACGGCGAAGCTGGAATCCGCCAGCACGAGTGCGGCGCCAAACGGCAGCCAGAACATTTCACGGCTCAGCAAATCGCCGTGCGCGACCAGGGCGGCGAGCACCAGGCAAATCGCGGCGGCGGCGGCGGAGAAAGCGCCACAGGTGCGGCGGCCGACAGCATCGGCAAGGAGGCCCGTAAGAAAGCGCGAGCAAAGGCCGGCGATGCTGATGCCGAGCATGACTTTGGAGGCTTCGCTGCTTTCCAAATGCAGCACTTGCCCGATCAAGGTCGGCGCCCAGAGCACCGCGCCGTAGAAGCCGGTGACGACGCAATAATTCACGACCGTGCCGACAATCAGGCTGCGCGGCAGCTTGAACACCTCGCCCCAGCCCGGCTGCTTCTCAACTTTCGAATAAGCTTGCACGATCGGTTCGATGTCGGCGTTTTCGCCGAGCGCCCATCGCAATGCCTTGCGGCCTTGCTCGACATAACCCTTCGCCAACGCCCAGCGCGGCGATTCCGGCATCAGGTAGAAGGCGAGGATGCCGGCCAAGGCGGGTAGGACGCCGAGTGCGAACATGCCGCGCCAGCCGAGGATCGGCATGAGAAACGAGCCGGCGAGCGCGCCGAGCATCAAGCCGCTGGCGGCCGCGGTCGAGACAATGCCGCTGACCATGCCGCGATTGGCTGCCGGCGCAAATTCCTGCACCAGCATGATGAAAAGGAAGAAGCCGCCCGCGCCGAAGCCAAGGATGGTGCGCACGATGGCGAGGAACACCCAATCGCCAGAAGGCGTGAAAGCGAGCGCGATGCTGGAGAGCGAGCAAATCAGGATCGTGATGAGAAAGGCCTTCTTGCGGCCGATCGAGTCGGCGATATGGCCCCAGGTGAGCGCACCGAAGATCGCGCCGACGCCGGATGCAAGCAGGATGGCGGCGGAGACGCCATAGCTCAGGCCCCACGGTCCGGTGATGTCCGCCAGCACGAAGCCGATCAGATAGAGATCCATCGTCTCCAGCATGCCGGCGAGCGCACAGCACCAGAGAACCTTCCACTGATTGCCTGTCAGATTGATGCCGCCTCGCGCTTGCGTGGGCGTTGGAGTGCCAGCAATGGCTTGATCGCTATGCGCCATATCGCGTGTGTTTCCTGCCTGATTATTGTTGTGCCGCGGCGCGCGGTTGCGCGGCGCGTTGCGGCGACCAGTTCAGCCATTTGCACACCGCTTCGCCCATGATCAGGCGCTTGTCCGCCGATGTGAGCCACGGAATGCCTTCGGTGATGAAGGTGACGACGTCGCGATACGAACAGGACATGCGCGTAATATCCGACGCCCAGAAAATGCGCTCCGGCCCAAAGGCTTCGAAAACCTGCCGGAAATAGCCATGCAGCGAAGGATGCGGAAACGCATCGATGGTTGAATAGGTCGGCAGGCCGCCAGCCTTCACCGAGACATTCGGATAGCGCGCGAGTCGCAGCACTTGCGGCAGATGTTCAAATGCCGCCGCGTTCTTGGCGCCGCGCGGAATGCCGAGATGATCGACGCACAGCTTCAAGCCCGGAAAGCGCTGCGCCAAGCGCTCCGCCAGCGGCACGCCGCCCGGCAGCAACAGCATCACGGGAATGTTGGCGGCCGCCGCCTCGCGCCAGATCCAATCCAAGCCGTCGCCGGCGAGGTGCGCTTGCTTTTCGGCCGAGTTGAAATTCAGGCGCAAGCCGTACATGCCGGGCTGCGTGAGCCAATTGCGAATGCGTTCGGGATCGGGTGCGGCCATCCAATTTACATCGCCGGTGACGGCGAAGCGATCTGGCGCCGTGCCTGCAGCCTCCAATGAAGCTTTGTTGCCGCCTGGATCCCAGCCTGGTGGCGCAAGCAGCGCGCAATCGACGCCCGCCTCGCGCATTTCCGCGAGCAACGCGTCGGCGGTGTAAGGTTCAGGGCGACCGAGCGAATGGTGGGGCGAGGCCTTGCCGGCCGTCCAAATGTGGACCTGGGCGTCGACGATAAGCACTGCCATCCCCGTTTCATGAACGGCTCGTCGCGAAGCGTGCGCCGCCGGTTCGGTTCTTGGACGGAAGCGTAGGCGCGAAACGCGGCGCTCTATAAGCGGGGCGACCGCAAATCTTATGGCGTCCGCTGGCTTGTTATGATGCGGCGTAAGCTGAAGTCGTATCTTCGCGCTGCACAATCGACACCAAGATCATGAGCCGCGAACCGCGCCGCTCAACGCGAACGAAAGATCATGCTTAGAATTATCGACATTCATCCGCACATCATCTCGCCAGATACGTCGCGCTATCCGATCACCCCGCTCGGGGGAAAGCGCTCAAAATGGTCCGAGGAAAGGCCGTGCGATTTCCCAGGTCTCGTCGCGGAGATGGATGCGGCGGGCATTGAAAAGGCGGCGATCGTCCATTCCTCGACCACGTACGGATACAATGCGGCGTACGTGGCGGACGCCATCGATGCGCATCGTGATCGGTTCGCCGGTGTTTATGCGATTGATGTGCGCGAGCCGGACGCGCCGGATCAAATCCGGCATTGGAGCGTTGCGCGCGGTTTGCATGGGCTACGCCTGTTCGCGGCCGGCAGCACTGTGAAGGCTGATCAATCCTGGATCGCCCATGCCGCGACGCACCGGGCCTGGGCGTGTGCGCAGGATCTGGACGCGCCGGTCGCGCTCTCAATCCGCCAAGATGCGATTCCATATCTCATCGACATTATGACGCGCTTTCCGAAAGTGCGCATTATCGTCGATCATTTGATGCTTTCCCCGATTGAGGACGGGCCGCCCTATGCGGCGTCTGCGCCGCTGTTTGGGCTGGCGGATTTTCCGCAGGTCCATATGAAGCTGACGACCAACAATGTCAGACGCGCCAACGATGGCGCGGCGACGGCGGAGAGCTTCTTCGGTAAACTCGTGGCGGCGTTCGGCTCGGATCACATCGCCTGGGGCTCGAATTTTCCGAACGAGCAGGGCACGCTGAAGCAGCAGGTCGACGAGGCGAAGTCCGCGCTCGCATTTCTACCATTGACCGATCAGGCCAACATTTTCTGGAACACAGCCGCCGCGCTTTATCCATCCCTGGCCGATGGCGCGGCGAAGAAATTTGCCGGAGGACTTCAATGAGCGCGCCGGGCATCAAGATCCTCGACATCGCCTACCCGAGGCTGCGCGCGCCGGATCTCGACGCGATGGAAGACTTCCTCACCGAGTTCGGCATGGTCAAAAGCGCGCGCACGGAGAGCGCGCTTTATATGCGTGGCACGGGGCCAGCGCATCATCTGCATATCACGGAGCTTGGCGAGCCTAGTTTCGTGAGCTTGGCGTATTACGCGCGCAGTGAGGATGATCTCCATCGCATCGCCGATCACCCAGATGCGGTGTCTGGCGTGCAGACGCTTGAAGAGCCGGGCGGAGGGCGGCGCGTGCTGCTCAAGGAGCCAAACAATGGCTTCAACGTCGAGATCGTATATGGCATCGAGCAATTGTCCGAACTGCCCGTCGTATATCGTCATCCAAATTGGGCGCCGGAGGTGATGGAGACGATCGGCAACGTCGAGCGTCTCAGGTTTGGCCCCGCGCACGTGAAGCGTTTGTCGCACGGTGTTGTGTGCACGCCGCACCTTGCGCCGACGTTGGCGTGGTTTCGCGACACGCTCGGATTGTTGTGCACCGACGAATTTTACATCGGCGATCGGGAGAACATTATCGGCGGTTTTTACCGCCTCGATCATGGCGACGAGCCGGTCGACCATCATGTGCTGAATGTCTATTGGAACAAGTCCAAGAAGGGGCTGCAGCACGCGTCATACGTCGTGGCGGACGTGGAAGACCTTCTGATCGGGCACGGGCATTTGAAGCGCCTCAATAAATGGCATCATGAGCGCGGCGTGGGCTATCACCCGCCGGGCGGGCAGATTTTCGATTATTGGATCAATCAGTTTGGCCAGATGCACGAACTCTATCTGCCGACGCAGCGTTTCACGAGCAAAGACCCGTCGAAC
>JAFLCU010000021.1 GCA_017303355.1 Caulobacterales bacterium
GACGCCGCAGCCGGCGACGACCACGCCGCCACGCGCCGCCGCGCCCGGCGCTGTCGTGTTCACCCAGCGCCCGACGCCGCGCCGCATTGCCGATCTCTACCCGGACTCCGCCGCGCGCCAGAATCTCGGCGGCCGCGTGCAATTGAACTGCGTGGTGCAACCCAATCTTTCGCTGGCCTGCTCCGTGGCCTCTGAATCGACGCCGGGGGTCGGCTTCGGCCGCGCGGCGCTGGCGGCGGCCAACGCGTATCGCGCACGCGCCACATTGTCCGATGGTACGAACGCCGTGGGCGCCACAGCGCGCATCGCCGTCGCGTTCCAGGCGCCAGAATGATGCTACTGACATTGCTGAAGGCGAAGCTGCACCGCGCGCGCGTGACGCAGACGGATTTGCACTACGAGGGCTCGATCTCGATCGACGCCGATCTCCTGGACCGCGCCAACATCCTGCCGAACGAACAAGTTGATGTGCTGAACATCAATACCGGCGCACGCTTCACCACGTACGCAATCGAGGCGCCGCGCGGGTCCAGGATGTTCGGCATCAATGGGGCGGCCGCGCGCTTGGCGGAAAAAGGCGATCCGATCATCGTCATCGCCTATTGCCAAATGCCCGCCGAGGAAGCGCGCAATTACAGCCCCTCCGTCGTGCTCCTGAACGAGCACAACGAGGTGATCGGCTAGCGCCACCCGCTAATGGGTGAGGCGGAGCTGCTGAATAGCGTTGGCGATCTGCTGGAAGGCCGCCCGCAATTCCGCGCCATTGTCGGCCTCGAAGAAATTGCCAGCGCCCGAAGCGCATTCCTCAAGCACGTCGCGCGCGCCCGGGCTCGAACCCAGATCGAAGCCCACCGTGAGGATGATGATGCCATCGGCCTTCATCGCATCGCACATATCTTCGGCCTGCTCGAAGCCGGTGCCGTTGGATGCGCTGCAATTGATGCGGTTCGAGGACGAGACCGACGACGAATTGCTCGACACGACGCCATTGCAATAGTGCGTGTTGAACTCACCGTCCGTCATGAGCACGGCGATCTTCAGCACGTTCTCCGGATCATAATCGGCGGCGCGATTGTCAGCGGGCCAGATCGAGCCAAAATTCGGCGAGAGCATGTAATAGCCCCAGCCGATGCCGATCTGGCCGGCCGTATAGCCTGTCGCGCTCAGCGACGAAATGCGCGTGTTCAACGCGCCGCGATCGTCAGTGAGCGGCATCACTTGCGCTGACGCGCACGCATCGTTGCCCGTGCCGCCGTTGGGATAATGAATGCCGACGCGCGCTGAACTGGGCGAAGCATCCGTATAGCGCTCCGCGCCCGTGCGCTCGGTCACGCAATTGTCGGCGCGGAAGCGGCGCTGCGTGTTCGACGGATTGACGAAGCGCAGATACTCGCAGCCATAGGCCGTGCAATACGAGGTCCCACCCGAGCTATAGGCGCTGTAGGTCGGGCCGTTCGTGCTGTTCAGCTGATAGCTGTCGCTATCGATCCGCGTCACCTGCCAGGCCGCGCCCGTGCCGCTATTGGTGGTGTTGTTGATCTGCGTCATGCCGCTGACGCCGGTGATATAGACGTAATCGCTCGTCGACAGGCCATGCGAGTTCGCGGTGACGACCACCTCGCAATTGGTGCGCGCGCAGCGCGTGACATTGCCGCCCGAGGAATAATTGCTGTAACCCGACGTGCCGTTGACGCCTTGCAGCTGGAACGTGTTCGTCGTCGCGCCCGCCACCGTATAGGTGTTGTTGTTCAGCTGCGTCATGCCGCCGACGCTGCGGATGCGCACGCGATTGCCGTTGGAAAAGCCGTGGCCGTTGGACGTGATCACGATCGGATTGGTGCGCGTGGCGCCGCTGATGTTGCGTTGTACGCTTGACGCCCACGCCGCGTTGCTGATCGAGCGCCCGCCCGTCAGCGACCCGCGCACGGACGACGCGTAGGTCGAGCCCATGTTCACCGCCAGCGAATACGGCACCAGCGCGACTTTGGAATAATACGGCTCTTGCTCATCGGCGACGACGATGTTCACGAAATCGGTCGCCGCGGCGCGCAGGTCGGAGATACGCGAGCCCGCCATCGAGCCCGTCGTGTCCAGCACCAGCGCAACCTCAAGATCGCGCCCGCCCTGCTCGGCTTCGGAGGCGACGTTGAGCATCCACGGCTCATCGCGAATGAGCGAGGCGATCGTCAGCTGCATCGGCATGCTGACTTCGACCCGGTGGCCGACATCGCCCAAATCTTCAACGTTGAAGGTCGCGACACCGGCGGCCAGATCGCCCATCTCGGCATCGAAATAGGCGCGCGCCGCCACGGTGCGCTCGGCCAACGTCATGGTGATACTGCGCTCGGCCACCAGGGCCGCGCCATCGGCCGCGTTCTGCATCTGCATGCGGAGCGATTGCGCGCGCGTGAAATCCACGCTCAGGCCGACCATGGCCACCAGCACGGCGCCCATGAGGCCCCACATCATCGCGACGTTGCCGCCGCGCGATCGAATAAAGGCCTCTGAGGCCCCGCCGCTCACCATCGACCCAAGCATTTTTCTGGCCTTAAAACGGACCCTTACGGACTGCCGGTTGTACGCGAAGCGCGTTAATGGCCGATTTGGGAACTTGGTGAACGGGTCCGATTTCGCTTGCGCGGGGGAACTTTCTGCTATTAAAGTGATATCACTTTGATGGCATGAGAGGGTATGTCATGACCGCTGCAGCACTTCGGCACACACAAGAACGTAAAGCCAATACCTCCAATGGCGGTATGATGTTACTAGCGACGCTGCTGGTGCTGCTCGCCCTGATTTGGGTGACCGTGAACCTCATCCGCTATGAGAACGGATCAGACGGCATCGCAGTCACGGCGCTCGCGCTCGTCTTCACGCTCCAGCTTTGCGGCTTCTACACGCTGCAGCCCAACGAGGGCGCGGCCATCACCCTGTTCGGCAATTACAAGGGCACCGACCGCACGCCCGGCCTACGCTGGATGCTGCCCTGGTACAGCCGCAAGAAGATCAGCCTGCGCGTGCGCAACGTCACCGGCGAGAAGCTCAAGGTGAACGATAAGCGCGGCAACCCGATCGAGATCGCCGCCGTCGTCGTCTGGCGCGTCACCGATACGGCGCAGGCGCTGTTCGATGTGGATGAGTATCAGAGCTTCGTCGATATCCAGATCGAGACCGCCGTGCGCGAGATCGCCTCGCACTTCTCCTACGACCACGCCGAGGCCGACGAGCCGACGTTACGCGGCGACGCCGATCAGGTCTCCAGCCTGCTGCGCGAGAAGCTGCAAGAGCGCGTCTCGGTCGCCGGCGTCGTCGTTGACGAAACCAAGCTCAGCCACCTCGCCTACGCGCCGGAGATCGCCAGCGCCATGCTGCGCCGTCAGCAAGCCGAAGCCGTCCTCGCGGCACGCCGCTTCATCGTGCAGGGCGCCGTCGAGATGGTGCAGCACGCGCTGGAGCAATTGAGCGAACGCGACATCGTCAAGCTCGACGACGAACGCCGCGCGACGATGGTGTCCAACCTGCTGGTCGTGCTCTGCGGCGATCGCGACGCCCAGCCGGTCGTCAACACCGGGTCGCTTTACCAGTAATGAAAGGCGCGCAGAAAACTTCTCCCCCGCCTCCCGCTCGCTTGGCGAGCGGGCCTTTTGGAAAGGGGATCGCAACGCGATCCCGGGGGGAGCTGTTAGCGAAGCTGACTGAGGGGGCGGCCTGGCGCCAGCGCTTGCCGGATTTTCCCCCTCCGGCTCACTTCGTTCGCCACCTCCCCCGCGCGCGGGGGAGGAGTTAGGGACCGGCGCCATGGCCTCCGAACGCAAAGCCTTCGCGCTGCGGCTCGATCCCGCGCTTTACGACACGCTCGCACGCCTCGCGGCTGGCGATTTGCGGAGTGTAAACGCGGAAATCGAGGTGCTGCTGCGCGAAGCGCTGCGCGCTCGGGGCGCGAAAATAGAAGCCAACAAAGACGGCGCGAATGGGGGAAACGATGCCGACGGCGAATAAATCCATCATCTTCCTTGTGCTGGCGTTCGCAATCACCTGGGCGATCGTGATCGGCGCATGGGCCGCGGGCCTGCATGAGAACGTCCAGATCGCGCAAGGCGTGCTCGCGCTCTCGATGTTCGGTCCAGCGATCGCCGCCTTGATCTGCGTTTTCGCGTTTGAAAAAGGCCGCCGCGCGGAAGCCCTCGGCTTCGTCTTCAAGCCAAACCTTTGGTGGCTGCTGGCCTGGCTCGTTCCCATCGCGCTCACCGCGACGGCCGTCATCGCGACGATGCTGCTTTCAGGACGCGCTTATGTTGATCCCGGCGTCGCTTCGATCGCGATGGCTGAGCAATTGGCGCCGGCGCAAGTCGATCAACTGCGCGCCATTCCCTATCTCGGCGCCATCATTTTCGCGCAAGCGCTCATCCTGGGCGCCTTGATCAACGGCGTCTTGCTGACGATCAGCGAAGAACTTGGCTGGCGTGGCTATCTGTATGGCTTGTGGCGTCCCGCCGGCTTCTGGCGCGCCTCGCTCGGCACGGGCGCGCTCTGGGGCGTCTGGCACGCGCCGATGATTTATCTCTTCGGCCACAATTACCCAGACCATCGCGCGCTCGGCGTTGGCCTCTTCGTTGTATTCTGCGTGCTGCTGTCGCCGATCATCACCCTGGTGCGCGAACGCGCCGGCTCGGTGTGGGCGGCGGGCATCTTCCACGGCACGTTCAACGCGCTGGGCGGGCTCAGCATCATCGTACTGACCAATCCGACCTTCCCGTGGAACGGCATCGTCGGCATCGGCGGCTTCCTCGCGCTGGCGCTCGGCGCGGCCGCGACCGCACTGCTGCACAAACCACAATCCGCGACCGCCTGACGCCGCGCCAAAGCCCGCGCGCATACAGGCGCGGGCTTGTCCGGCCCGGCCTCAGCCGCTAAGCACGCGCGATCCCCTCCTGGATCGATTCTGACGCCGCGAACGCGGGCGGAGACGCATGCCAAAACGTACCGACATCTCCTCGATCCTGATCATCGGCGCGGGGCCGATCATCATCGGCCAGGCCTGCGAATTCGATTATTCCGGCGTGCAGGCGGTGAAGGTGCTGAAGGCCGAGGGCTATCGCGTCATCCTCGTCAATTCGAACCCAGCCACGATCATGACCGATCCAGGCTTGGCGCATGCGACTTATATCGAGCCGATCACGCCGGAGATGGTCGAGAAGATCATCGAGAAGGAAAAGCCGGACGCGATCCTGCCGACCATGGGCGGCCAGACCGCGCTCAATTGCGCGCTGACACTGGAACGCACCGGCGTCTTGAAGAAGCACGGCGTCGAGATGATTGGCGCCAATGCCGACGTCATCGAGAAGGCCGAGCACCGGATGAAATTCCGCGATGCGATGGACAAGATTGGCCTTGAGAGCCCGCGCTCGCGTCTGTGCAACACGATGGAAGAAGCGCTCGAAGCGCTCGACCACGTGCAGCTTCCCTCCATCATCCGCCCGTCGCTGACGCTCGGCGGCCTGGGCGGCGGCGTCGCCTACAATCTCGAAGAGTTCAAAGAGATCGTCGAGCGCGGCCTTTCCGCTTCGCCGATCACGGAAATCTTGGTCGAAGAGAGCATCATCGGCTGGAAAGAGTACGAGATGGAGGTCGTCCGCGATAAGGCGGACAATTGCATCATCATCTGCTCGATCGAAAACATCGACCCGATGGGCGTGCACACCGGAGACTCGATCACCGTCGCGCCCGCGCTGACGCTGACCGACCGCGAATATCAATTGATGCGCAACGCTTCGATCGCGGTATTGCGCGAGATCGGCGTCGAAACCGGCGGCTCGAACGTGCAGTTCGCCGTGAACCCGCGCGACGGCCGCATGGTCGTGATCGAGATGAACCCGCGCGTGTCGCGCTCATCGGCGCTCGCCTCGAAGGCCACTGGCTTCCCGATCGCCAAGGTCGCGGCCAAGTGCGCCATCGGCTACACGCTCGACGAAATCGCCAACGACATCACCGGCGGCGCGATGCCGGCCTCGTTCGAACCGACGATCGATTACGTCGTCACCAAAATCCCGCGCTTCGCCTTCGAGCGCTTCGCCGGCAGCGACACCACGCTGACAACCAGCATGAAGAGCGTCGGCGAAGCCATGGCTGTCGGCCGCACCTTCCAAGAGAGTTTGCAAAAAGCGCTGCGCTCGCTCGACACCGGCCTGGTCGGTTTGGACGAAATCCAAATCGAAGGCGCGAGCGACGAAGACAATGGCCGCGCCGCCGTACGCGCCCGCCTTGTCACGCCGAAAGCCGATCGCTTGCTCGTCTGCGCCGAAGCGCTGCGTCGCGGCCTCTCCGTCGAAGAAATCTGCGCCGCTTCGCATTTCGATCCGTGGTTCGTGCGCCAGATCGCCGAAATCATCGCGAAAGAAGCGGATATCC
This sequence comes from Caulobacterales bacterium, assembly GCA_017303355.1. Classification (GTDB taxonomy): domain Bacteria; phylum Pseudomonadota; class Alphaproteobacteria; order Caulobacterales; family Aquidulcibacteraceae; genus Vitreimonas. The sequence continues at coordinate 6,409 of JAFLCU010000021.1, forward strand.
GCGCCAACGGCTTACCGAAGGATGCGGTGAAACTCCGCGCGCTCAAAGCACAAGGCTTCTCCGACGCGCGCCTCGCCAAGCTCACCGGCCAGCGCGAACGCGACGTGCGCGCCGCGCGCCGCAAGCTCGGCGTCCGCCCGCAATTCAAGCGCATCGACAGCTGCGCCGCCGAATTCCGCGCGACCACACCCTACATGTATTCCACCTACGAGATCGGCGCGTTCAATCTCAAAGGCGAACAAGCCGCGCCCGATTGCGAAGCCGATCCGAGCGACCGCAAGAAGATCATCATTCTCGGCGGCGGCCCGAACCGGATCGGCCAGGGCATCGAGTTCGATTATTGCTGTTGCCACGCCGCGTTCGCCTGCGCCGAGATCGGCGTTGAATCGATCATGGTGAATTGCAACCCGGAAACGGTGAGCACGGACTACGACACATCCGACCGCCTCTATTTCGAACCGCTCACCACTGAAGACGTGCTCGAAATCGTCGACACGGAAAAGACGCGCGGCACAGTCGAAGGCCTGATCGTGCAATTCGGCGGGCAAACGCCGTTGAAACTCGCCCAACCGCTCGCCGACGAAGGCGCGCCGATCCTTGGCACCAGCGTCGATGCGATCGACCTCGCCGAAGATCGCGACCGCTTCCAGGCGCTGCTGCGCAAAATCGGCCTGAAACAGCCGGAAAACACTATCGCCGGTTCGCTCGACGCCGCCCGCGCCGCCGCTGGCAAGATCGGCTACCCGGTCATGCTGCGGCCCTCATACGTGCTCGGCGGCCTCGCCATGCGCATCGTCCACACGGAAGAAGAGCTCGAAGCCTATGTCGCGCAAATCTCGCGCGCGCTTGGCGGGCCCAGCGAACTCGTGGTCAGCGAAAAGCGCCCGCTGCTGGTGGATCGCTATCTGCGCGACGCGATCGAGGTCGATGTCGATGCGATCTGCGACGGCGAACACGTGTTCGTCGCCGGCGTGATGGAGCACATCGAAGAGGCCGGCGTGCATTCAGGCGATAGCGCCTGCGCGCTGCCGCCCTATTCGCTGGACAAGAAAATCGTCGACCAGATCGAGGAAGAGACCAAGAAGCTCGCGCTCGCGCTCGATGTGCGCGGCCTGATCAACATTCAGTTCGCGATCAAGGACGGCGAGATCTTCATTCTCGAAGCCAACCCGCGCGCCTCGCGCACCGCGCCGTTCGTCGCTAAGGCCATCAATCGCCCGATCGCCGCCGCCGCCGCCAAGGTGATGGCCGGAATGAAGCTCAGCGAACTCAAACTCGACCGCCCGTCCAAGGGCCACGTCGCGGTGAAGGAAGCCGTCTTCCCGTTCGCGCGCTTCCCGGGCGTCGATCCGGTGCTCGGCCCGGAAATGCGCTCGACCGGCGAGGTCATGGGCCTCGACGCCAATTTCGCCGCCGCCTTCGCCAAGAGCCAGATCGCCTCCGGCACGGTGCTGCCCACCGAAGGCGCGGTGTTCATCTCGGTGAAAGATAGCGACAAGCCGGCCATCGTGGCGGTCGCGCGCGATCTGATCGCGCTCGGCTTCCGCGTGCTCGCTACCGGCGGCACCGCCGACCGCCTCAAGGCCGAGGGCCTGAATATCGAGCGCGTAAACAAAGTGGCCGAAGGCCGGCCCCACATCGTCGACGTCATGAAGAATGGCGGGGTGCAGTTGGTCTTCAATACAACCGAAGGCGCCCAATCCTATCGGGACAGCTATTCGATCCGCCGTACTGCACTGACGCAGAATATTCCCTATTATACCACTGTGTCGGGCGCCCGGGCCTCTATCCAGGCGATCCGGCTGCTGAAAACGGGCGCGCCCCTAGGCGTTCGGGCGCTCCAGGCCTATGCTTGACGTGGGGCCGGAGCGGATACAAATTTCCCTTTCCTAGACGGACTAAATACATACAGCCATGGAAAAAATTCCAATGACCGCCGAGGGTTATCAGGCCCTCGACGCAGAACTGAAGCGTCTCAAGACGGAAGAGCGCCCGTCCGTGATCCAGGCGATCGCGGAAGCGCGCGCCCACGGCGACCTCTCCGAGAACGCCGAATATCACGCCGCCAAGGAGCGCCAGGCGTTCATCGAGACGCGCGTGGCCGAGATCGAGGACAAGATCGCCCGCTCGCAGATCATCGATGTGTCGAAACTCTCCGGCAAACAGATCAAGTTCGGCGCGACCGTGAACCTGATCGACGAAGATTCCGGTGATAAATCAAAGTACAAGATCGTCGGCGAAGACGAAGCCGACGTGAAGGCCGGCAAGGTCTCCATCACCTCCCCGATCGCCCGCGCGCTGATCGGCAAGGAAGAAGGCGACGTCGTAGAGGTCATGGCCCCGGGCGGCGCCAAATCGTACGAGATCGTCAAGGTGAAGTACCTCTGAGCCTGGATCGGGCGGAGCTGGACCGATGAGAAGCGTCGGCTTCCAGCCCGCCGAACCGCTCAAGGTCTGGGCCGTCAGCGACGGCCGCGCTGGCATCGAGAACCAGGCGCTGGGGCTCGCCGAAGCGATCGCGCGCCGCACGCCGATCCAGATCATCACCCGCCACGTCGAGTTGCGCACCCCATGGTCGTGGCTGCCGCCGGGCTTCGTGCCGTGGCCACGCCACGCGCTCGGCCTCGAGTCCGACGCCATCGAGCCGCCTTGGCCGGACATCTTCATCGGCTGCGGCCGCGCCTCGATCCCCTTCGCGCTCGGCATCCGCGATTGGTCCAATCACAAGACGTTCGTGGTGCAGCTGCAGGATCCGCGCGTGAACCCGCGCGAGTTCGACGTGGTGACGCCGCCGATCCACGATCGCCTCGAAGGCCCGAACGTGCTGCCGATCGTCGGCTCATGCCATCGCGTAACACCCGATCGGCTCGATCAGGCTGTGCTCGATTTTCCGCAAGCCTTGGATGAATTGCCGGGCCCGCGCTTTGCCGTGCTGATCGGCGGCAAATCCAAGCGCCAGGATATCTCCGCCAAACGCGCGCGCGACATTTCGGATTCGCTCATCGCCGTGCAACGCGAAACCGGCGGCTCGCTCATGGTCACGCTCTCACGGCGCACCGGCAATGCCGCGCGCATGCAATTGCGCACCTATCTCGCGCCGCATTGCGCTGTCTTCTACGAAGGCGAAGGCGTGAACCCGTATTTCGCCATGCTCGGCGTCGCCGACCACATCTTCGTCACCGCCGATAGCGTGAACATGGCCGCCGAAGCCGCGGCGACCGCAAAGCCAATTCATATCCTCGATGTCGACGGCAAAGGCGGAAAGCTTGAGCGCTTCCATCAGAGCCTCGCCCGTCGCGGCTGCTCGCGCCGCTTCACCGGCCGCCTCGAAACCTGGTCCTACCCGCCGCTGCTCGAAACCGATCGCGTCGCCGCCGCCGTGCTAACCGCATGGTCCGCACGCCAAGGCGTTCAACGCTAACCTCATCATATCACAACACCCCTAAAAGTTGGAGCGCGCCGCTCCGCGGCGCATGCGGCGCGGAGCGCCGCGCTCCCATTTTCAGGCGCCGCGTGTGGGATAGACCACGCACTAATCCTACGGCGTCATTTTTAAAAACGCCGCTCCGCCAAGCGCTTGCAAGAATCTTCGCGCAATCAATCCGACCGCTTCACAACGGCCGCATAATGGCCCCCATGAAACATCACCGGCCCCACATCTCAGAGCATCGCTTGGAAAGGTTCGCGACTTGGTCGCGGCTGATGCTCGTGTGGGTCGCCGGGATTCTGGCTGGCGTCTGCAAAAACTCACGCCGCCTGCGCCGCTACGGCGATCTCACGCTCGATCATCTCGCCACCCAGGTCGCCGCCATCATCTATCATCGCGCCATCAATCTGCTCAGCCTCTACGCGCGCCCGCAAGAAACCGTACGCGTGTTCGGCACACGCGGCTTCAACCAACGCACTGGCCCGAAAAGCCTCATCCGCGCCGCCCACGGCTCATGGCTGCGCAAAGCCCTGCGCCATCGCGACCCCGTCGCGCGCATTTCCATCTTGCTGCATGCGCTGGCGCACATCGACCGTTACGTCGCGCGTATCCTGCCGCGCCTGAAGCGCCGGCTCACGCGCATCGCCGCGCGCGTGATCGCAGCGCCGCCCGCGCACGCATTGCGCTCGCTCGCGCGCGTCGAAACCCGCGCCGCCGATTCCTCCTAATCGCACCGCCGCCTTCCAGGCGGCATGCCTGACACACACTCAACCGTGTGGAGCCCCGCTCCACGCGGCCAAACGTGCTGCGCCGAATATGGACCGCTGGCGCCCCCGCCGGCCCGCACCGGCCTTCGCGGCTTGGAGCGCGTCGCTCCGCGACGCATGCGCGGCGGAGCCGCGCGCTCCCTCTTTCTAAAGCCGGCGCACCGAATGCAATCCGCACCAAGGCGCCGGAGAGCTAGGCAATCAGCGAAGCGACGCAGGCCTGCAGTTCGGCGTCGCTCACCGGCTTGGTGAGAACGCGTGCGTTCGCGAGCGCGGGCGGCAGGTTCTTGATCTCGTCATAGCCCGTGCAGAACGCGATCGGCACGCCGAGGCCCGCCAGCCGCTCGCCAAGCGGGACGCTGGAGGTTCCCGCGACATTGGCGTCGAGCAAGGCGGCGTGGGGATGGTGTGTCTTCAGCAGCGACTCGGCCTGCTCGATCGAATGCGCCGGGCCCAAAACGATATGACCCATTTCCGACAGGCGTTCGCCAAGCTCCATGGCGATCAGCAGATCGTCTTCGACCACCAAGATCTTGATCCGCAACGACACGGCCCGCCTCGTAAAAACGCCCTGTCTTCAAAACATATACACAACCTGTGGCCGCGCAATCCGGCACACCAAGCCGCACCTCTGTGATCACGCCACGGGCTTTCGATCGGCGCCGAGCGACGCCATATTGAGCGGACTCGAATCCCTGCAAGGCCTGCTCATGTCCGAACCCGTCGCCCGCCACGCCCCAATCATCGTCATCGGCTCCGGCCCGGCCGGCTACACCGCCGCGATCTACGCCGCACGGGCGATGCGCAAGCCGCTGCTGATCGCGGGGCTTCAGCCCGGCGGCCAACTCACCATCACCACGGACGTGGAGAATTACCCGGGCTTCGCCGACACGATTCAAGGCCCATGGCTGATGGAGCAGATGAAAGCGCAAGCGCTGCATGTGGGCACGGAATTCGTCGAGGATCTGATCGTGAAGGCCGAACTGGATCAGCGGCCGTTCAAGCTCACCGGCGATAGCGGCAAAATCTATTTGGCCGACGCGCTGATCATCGCCACCGGCGCGCAAGCGAAATGGCTAGGCCTGCCGAGCGAGCAAAAATTCCAGGGCTTCGGCGTGTCGGCTTGCGCGACGTGCGATGGCTTTTTCTATCGCGGCAAGGAAGTCGCCGTGATCGGCGGCGGCAATAGCGCGGTCGAGGAAGCGCTCTATCTGGCCCACCTCGCCTCGAAGGTGACGCTGATCCATCGGCGCGATTCATTGCGGGCGGAGAAAGTGCTCCAGGAGCGCCTCTTTAATCATCCCCGCATCGAGGTGGTCTGGAACACCGCGCTTGAGGAAATCGAAGGCACGGAGAATCCGCCTGGCGTCACCGGCATCGTGCTGAAGAATCTGAACACGGGCGTCCGCGAGGAGCGCAAGCTCGACGGCGTCTTTGTCGCCATCGGCCACGCGCCCGCGACCGAGCTGTTCAAGGGCCAGGTCGAGATGAAGGAGAGCGGCTATATCATCGTGAAGCCGGGCACGACGCAGACCTCCATTCCCGGCGTGTTCGCCGCCGGCGACGTCACCGACGACACCTATCGCCAAGCGGTCACCGCCGCCGGCATGGGCTGCATGGCCGCGCTCGAAGCCGAGAAATATCTGGCGAACCTCGAACTCGATCATAGCGCGCCGCGCATCGCCGCCAGCGCCTAGGCTTTAGCGTCGCGGCGCTCTTCCGCTTCGAGCTCCGGCGGCGGCTCGGGATGCGGGCGCAGCAGATCCTCCGCCGCGTCGTTCACCGTGTGCGTTGGCGCCGCTGGCGTCGCGTGCGGTTTGCGTTGGAGGTTCAACGCCTCCAGCGCATCTTCGCCCTCTTCACCAAAGAAGGCGCGCAAGCGCACGTCGCGTTGCGGATAGGGAATCTCGACGCCCGCGGCGCGCAACGCATCGTCGATGGCCCAAGTGTAGGCCGCGTTCATCGCTTTCGGCCGCTTCACCGCTTCCAGCGTTGGCCAGACGATGAGTTCAAAATTCAAAGCGCTGTCGCCATAGCCGACGAGCCAAACTTGCGTACGCCGCTCGTCATTGTCGGGCAGCGTGAACGGCACGTCGCGCGCGGCGGCCAGCACGCATTCGCGGACCTTTTCTTTGTCGGCGCCAATCGCCACTTGAAACGGAACGTGAATGCGCCGCGTCTCGCCACGGCGCGTCCAATTGATCATCGTGTTTTCGATGAGCTTCGAATTCGGGATCAGCAGATAGACGTTGTCGTTGTTGCGCACGCGCGTGGCGCGCGGGCCGATCTCCTGCACCACGCCGCGCGTGCCGTCGTGCATCTCGACATAATCGCCGATCTGGATCGCACGATCGAAGATCAGCGTAAGGCCAGAAACAAATTCCTTGATGATGCCCTGCAAGCCCAAGCCGATGCCGACGCCCAAACCGCCCGCGAACACAGCCACGGAGGAGAGATCGATCCCCAGCGAAGACAGCCCCGCCACCAAGCCGAAGACGACAAGGCCGTACGAGAGCACCTTCTCGGTGATGTAGAGCGCGGCCGCGCCCTGCCCCCTGATCTGGCGCTGACGCAACCGCTTCAGCGCCGCCCCGATCACCCATGAGGCGGCCATGAACATGACGACCAGCAGCAGCGCGCCGACCACGCCGCCCACCGTCACGACCGACGACCCCAGCCGGAACAGCTGAACGTGGGAGATGTCCTGAAAAAGCATCCCGTGAATCCTTCACCGTCCTCTATCGACCGCGCCGGTGAGCTATGCAATATTGCAATGAAAGAGGCCGCCGAGCGGGCGCCCATAGGCGGGGAACCACGGCCTTGATGGACTGGGACAAGCTCAAAACCTTCCATTTCGCCGCCGAAACCGGCTCGCTGACGGCCGCGGCGGAGAAACTGGGCGTCAGCCAATCCTCCGTGAGCCGCCAGATCGCGGCGCTCGAAAGCGAAATGGGCGTCCCCCTGTTCCAGCGGCACGCGCGGGGCTTGCTGCTGACCGGCCCAGGCATGGCGCTACGCGAGTTCACCCGCGAGATGGCGGGCGCGGCCGTCATCGCCGAAAGTACGCTGAAAGATGCGCGCGAAAAGGTCATCGGCGATCTGAAGATCACAGCGCCGGTGGCGTTCGGCTCGACCTGGCTTGCACCGCGTCTCGTGCATTTCGCCGACAAATATCCCGAGACGCGCGTGCAATGCTTGTTGGACGATCGCGAGTTCGATCTGCTCAAGCTCGAAGCCGAATGCGCGATCCGCTTGTGGGCCGCCACCCACGCCGACCTCATCCAGCGCAAGCTGCTCGAGGTGCGCGTGAGCCTCTACGCATCGAACGAATATCTGAAGCGCCACGGCACGCCGAAGAATGTCGAAGACCTCGATAGCCATCGCATCATCGCCTACCAGGCCAACATCCCCACGCCGATGCGCGAGTTGGATTGGGCCCAGCGCGCCGGCCGCGAAGACGCAAAACCGCGCCCGCCCCTCTTAGAGATCAACAATGTCTATGGCATGCTGCGCGCGGTCGAGAGCGGCTTTGGCATCGCTTCCGTGCCGGACTATATGGCGCGCGAAAATCCGAATCTCGTGAAAGTGCTGCCGACGCTGCAGGGCCCGAGCTTCGAGGTCTATTTCATCTACCCGAGCGATCTGAAGCGCTCCAAGCGCATCGCCGCCTTCCGCCAATTCCTGATCGATCAATCAGAAGATTGGGAACCGTGAGCGCGACGGCGTATCCATTCGCCGTCTTGCGTGATGTGTCCGTTTCAAAAAATGACTTCATCGCGCGCATCGGTCCGGGAATTCACGACAAGCACGCGCTCATGCGAGAAGTCGGCGCGAAGCTACAGTTTCCTTCTTACTTCAAGGGCAATAGTTGGGACGCATTCAGCGATTGGCTGCGCGACCTTAGCTGGATCGGCAACTCGCGCATCCTGTTGTTGCATGAGGGCACGCCGCACCTGCCCCGCAAGGAGCTGCTGACCTACCTAAGCATCGCATTCTACGCGATTGAGTCACATGCAGAAGAGAAGCGCGCGCTTGTTGTGGCCTTCCCAGAACAAACGCGAGCCCTCTTGGATGCTTGGAGCGGTTACAAGCCTTAGAGCTGCCCGTAATTGCTTACCGCGAACGTATCGCACTGGCGCGCGTCGCCGCTGTCGAAGCCGCGGCGGAACCAGCGCATGCGCTGCGCAGACGAGCCGTGTGTGAACTGGCGCTCATCGGAATGGCCGAGTGCGTCGTCGCCGATCGCGTGCGCGGCGTTCAAGGCTTCACGCAGATCGGCGTCATCGATGGCGAGCGACGCTTGAGCCGTATGGCCCCAAACGCCCGCGAAGCAATCGGCCTGAAGCTCGACGCGCACCGAGGTTTGGTTCTGATTTTCGCCCGGCAGCTGGCGCTGCGTGGCGCCAATCAAATTCTGCACGTGGTGGCCGACCTCGTGCGCGATCACGTAGGCTTGCGCGAAATCGCCCGGCGCGCGCAGGCGATCCTGCATCACCTGATAGAAGGTCGGGTCGATATAGAGATAGCTATCGCCCGGGCAGTAGAACGGGCCGACATCGCTCGACGCGTTGCCGCACGCGGTGCTGACCGCGCCCGAGAACACAACGAGCGTCGGGTCACGATATGCGCCGGGGTTCACGCCGTAATTCGGCAAGCGACCTTGCTGGAATTGCGTGCGCCACACGTCTTCGGTGGAGCCCAGGATCACGCGCGAGAAATCGCACGCCTGTGCGTTCGCTTCGCAGGTGGAGCCCTCGCCCGTAGCACTTTGGGTTTGCCCCGGCAGGAGCGCGCCGAATATCATTTGCTTGATGCCCGCCGGCGCAAAGAAATAGACGCCCGCGAGCAGCACGCCGACGATCAGCACGCCGCGAATGCCGATGCGGCGCAGGATCGAGAACAGTGCCGCCGCCGGCAAACCGCCGCCGCCACCGCCGCCCGCGCCGCGGCCACGATCCTCGAAATTGTCCGAACGGCGCTGATTGTCGGTGCGCATGGATTGTTGTCCTCCTGCCTCGCGGAACGGTCTTAGCCGCAGACGCCGGCCTGCGCTACTGAACCGCGAACAGATCGCCCTGATCGCCATCATCAGGCGGACGGCGGAACTGGGTGTGGTCGAGCGGCAGGCGCGGCTTATCCAGCCCCAAGCGCCGGCACGCAGTTGCGAAACGATCGGCGATCAGCTTCGCGTAGGGACCCTCGCCCTTCTGCCGCTTGCCCCATTCCGGGTCGTAGTCACGCCCGCCGCGCATCTGGCGCATGATCGTCATGACGCGTGTGGCGCGGTCGGGAAAATGCGCGTGCAGCCATTCGCGGAAAAGATCCTTGATCTCCAATGGCAGCCTAAGCACCACATAGCCTGCCGCACCGGCGCCAGCCTTCGCGCATTCTTCGAGGATGGCTTCGATCTCGCGGTCATTGATCGCCGGCACGATCGGCGCGACCATCACCGTGGTCGGCACGCCCGCTTCCGTGAGCATGCGGATGGCTTCGATGCGCCGATGGGGCGCGGCCGCGCGCGGCTCCATCACGCGCGAAATGCGCCGATCCAAGCTCGTCACCGAGATTGCGGCTTTGGCCAGGCCCCGCTCCGCCAAGCGCGCGAGAATGTCGATGTCGCGCACCACCAGCTGCGATTTCGTGATCAGCGCCACCGGATGGCGCCAGCGCTCCATCACCTCCAGCAGTGCGCGCGTGATCCCGTAGCCGCGCTCAATCGGCTGATAAATGTCGGTGACGCCGCCCAGCATGATCGTGCGCGGGCGATAGGAGGGCTTTGCGAACTCGCGCTCCAGCAGCTCCGCCGCGTTCGCTTTCACGAAAAGCCTAGTCTCGAAATCCAACCCCGGCGACAGGCCGACATAGGCGTGGTTCGGCCGCGCGTAGCAATAGATGCAGCCATGCTCGCAGCCGCGATAGGGATTGATCGATTGGTCGAAGGAAATGTCGGGGCTTTGATTGGTGGAGATGATGGTCTTGGCCAGCTCCGGCGTGACGATCGTCTCCAGCTTCTCGACCGGCTCATTGGCCCAGCCGTCATCGAACTCTTCGCGGGCAAAGCGCTCGTATCGGCCGCTCGCATTCGTGCGCGCGCCGCGTCCATGCAATGGGTCGCGAGTCATAATTTAGGATTATAGTCACATATTAGAACATAACAAGAACATTCTACAGCATGGAAAAGGGCGCCGGTTAGACCGACGCCCTTCAAATATCCAGCATTCTCATCTTCCAGCCTTTGATCTTGCGCCCTTCAGGGCTTGGGATTTGGGGCGGAGAGCTTAGACGGCCGTGATTTGAGCAGCTTGCCAAAAGGTGGCGTAGGCGGCCGGCGCGAACACGGCGAGGGCGGCGACGAGGGCGTAAAACTTGGTCATTTACTGAGCTCCAACTCTGTGAACCGGAGCACCGCGCCCCGATGAGTTGAAGGTAGTAGAGCCTTAGTCATAACGATGTGACCGCAGGCACAGGAGGAGCGGCAATCGGGATCCGGCAGTCGGCAATCGATGTAGCGCCGTTCCGATCTACCGACTGCCGGATCCCGATTGCCGCTCTAGTGCGCCACGGTCTTCGAGAAGAGATTCATCACCACGACGCCAGCGACGATCAGCGCCATGCCGATCATCGCGGCGGCGTCTAGTTTTTGGCCTTGCAGCAGCCACGCGGCGAGCGCGATCAACACGACGCCCACGCCTGACCAGATCGCGTACGCCACGCCGGTCGGGATCGACTTCAACACCAGCGACAAGAGATAAAACGCGATCGCATATCCGACCACGACCGCGACCGACGGCCAGAATTTCGTGAATCCTTCCGACGCCTTCAACGATGTCGTCGCCACCACTTCAGCGATAATCGCCCCAATCAAAAACACATAGGGCACGCTACGCAATCGCCGAGTTGGCGTTCGATAAGTCAGAACCACAATACCGGCACTTTATCGCCTCGGCGCGAATATCCTCTGCACATTGCGGACACTTCTTCATTGGCGTGTAGGCAGGCGCGACGGGTGGCGGCGTCACACTGCTTGCACCAGTGTGTTCGTATTCCTCCCGCGAACTGCGTTCAGTAACTGCCCATATCAATGCGATCACCCAACCGAGTAGCGTCCATCCAAAAAATAGGTTCAACAAGAACACGCCCATCACAGCGCGATTTCGGTTGGCAGCTACTATTGTGGGAAGGAAGTATATTACACCGCAAACAAGCAGAATAACCAAAATTTCCATAGCAAGCCCCCGCTTTACCTACATGAATCCCATGTCGCGCTCATACGAACGAAAACGCCGGCCGCTATCGACGTAGATGGTCTGCCCCGTCACCGCGTCGTTCTCGATCAGGAAGCGCGCAGCGTGCGCGATATTGTCGGGCGTGGGCCCACTCTTCAGCGGCGTGTCGTCGTGCAGGCGCTTGTAGTCCGCCTCCGCCTGCCCCGGCGCCGGCAACACATAACCGGGTGCGATGGCGTTCACGCGCACATTCGGCGCCAGCGCCCGCGCCAACAGCTCCGTCGCGCCCGCGAGCGCGTATTTCGAGAGCGTGTAGGAGAAATGATCCGGGTACGGGCTCGCCAGTTTGAAGTCGAGAAAGTTCACCACCACGCCGCGCTGGCCGTCCGGCAAGGCTTCCGCGAACTCGCGCGCCAGCAGCGACGGCGTGAACGTGTTGAGCGCGATATGGCGCTGCAACAATTCCTCGCTCAGCGTGTCGATCGTATCGTGCTCGAACATCGCGGCTGTGTTGACGAGCGCGCTGAGCGACGCACCGGCGGCTTGCGTGGCGCGCGCGATCAAAGCATGGCGCTCCGCCGCGTCATCCAGATCAGCGCCGACGATGCCCGCCGCGCCCCCGCTCTTGCGCGCCTCGGCCGCGACGGCTTCGGCTTCGTCCGCCGAGTGGCGATAATGGATCACCACGCCCCAGTCATGCGCCGCCAGCTCAAGCGCCACCGCGCGGCCAAGCCGTTGGCCGGCGCCGGTTACGAGCACCCACCTCATGCGCGCGCTCCATCTGCAAATGCACACACTTCGTCATCCCGGACACGCGAAGCGTGATCCGGGCCCCAGGGGCCGCCATCTCTGCGTTTGCCCCTGGGTTCCGGGTTCGCTCTCGCTCCGCGAGACCGCCCCGGAATGACGAGGGAAGGAGCATCGCTCAATTCTGCTCCCTCCTAATCGTCACCGACACCAAGCCGTCGCCCGAAAGCACGGACGGCTTCTTCACCGTCACCTCAACCCAGCGCGCGCGCTCGGAGAGCGAGAGGCAATGCCCGGCTACGCGATCGGCCAAGGTTTCGATCAGATGCGCCGGCTCGCCCAGATCGTCGCGAATGAAATAGATGATGCGGTCGTAATCGACCGTGGCGCCGATGCGGTCCGCGCGCGGATAATCCGGCGGATCGGCCAGCGCCATGACGACGGAAATGCGCACCTCTTGCGGGGCCGCGCGTTCGGGATCGGGCACGCCGACGCGAACCAGCGCCTTGGCGTCGTCGATGCGGATGATGTGTAGGTCTGCCACGGGGGCAATCTAGTCAGCCGAAGGCGATCAGGCCAGCGCCAGCAGCGACGATTATCGCGCCCGCCCAACGCCGCAGACCCAAGCGCTCGCGCAGCACGAGAAACGCGATCAGCGCGCCAAACACGACCGAGGTTTCGCGCAGCGCCGTCACCTACGCGATTGGCGCGAAGGTCTGCGCCCAGAGCACGAGGCCGTACCCGAGGAACGAGATGATGCCGATGGCGATGCCGCGCCACGGCGCCGCCGCCGCGTCATGCAACATCCGCCATACGCCCCGCTTCCAGAACGCGAACGCGATCATCGGCACGCCCATTACGCCGGACGTCCACGCCACATAGACCAGTGCATCGCCGCCCACGCGCGCGCCGAGCGCGTCCACGAGCGAATAAGAGGAAATGCAAAGCCCAATCAGCAACGCGATGAGCGTCGCCTTCAACGGCGCATTCGGGCTCGCGCCCACGGCCAGCACACCGAGCGAAACCAGCGCGATGCCGACCATCTTCAGCGGCGCCGGCACTTCGTGCGCGGTGATCGCAGCGCCCACCGCCACCAGCAACGGCGCCGAGCCACGCGAGAGCGTGTAGATGTGGCTCAAATCGCCCATGTCGTAGCCGCGAAACAACGCGACCCAATAGACGAGATGGATCAACACCGAGGCGATCAGATAAGGCCAGGCCTCCGCCTTGGGAGCACCGAAGAAGAGCGCCGCGACGCCCCACATCAAGATGCCGCCGACAGCGATCAGAAACGCGTCCGCGACGCGATCGCCACGTCCGCCTTTTAGGGCGGCGTTCCAGCTTGCATGAATGAGGGCCGAGCTGAGCGCTGCGGCAATGGCGAGCGGCGGCATGTTGTACGCGTGTCATGCACGAGTGCGCGCCACACGTCACCACCCATTCCCGGACTTGGCGCTTCGCGAAGCTCCGGGAATGGGTGGAGAGTTTGCTTGCGCGTGCTACGTTCAAATCAAAGGGAGGGCGCGGGATGAGCGCACAGGAATTCGACGTCGTCGTTTACGGCGCGACGGGCTTCACCGGGCGCTTGGTGGCCGAGCATCTGCTGAAAACTTACGGTGCGGAAGGCGATGTGCGCTGGGCCATGGCCGGCCGCGATCTGGCCAAGCTGCGCGCGGTCTCTATCGAGATCGGCGCGCCGATGAGCCTGCCGTTGATCGAGGCTAACGCGCGCGACGCCAATTCGCTCGACGCCCTGGCCCACCGCGCACGCGTGATCATCACCACGGTCGGCCCCTATCAGCTTTATGGCGAGGGTTTGCTCGCGGCCTGCGCCAAGGCCGGTACGGATTATGTCGATCTCTGCGGCGAGCCGAACTGGATGCAGGCGATGATCGCAAAATACGACGCCACCGCCAAGCAAAGCGGCGCGCGCATCGTGTTCTCCTGCGGCTTCGACTCGATCCCGTTCGATTGCGGCGTCTGGTTCTTGCAACAGCAAGCGCGCGAACGCTTCGGCGCTCCAGCGCAAAGCGTGCGCGGCCGCGTACGCAAGACGAAGGGCACATTCTCCGGCGGCACGATGGCCTCGATGTTGGCCACGCTGGACGCAGCCAAGCGCGATCCAAGCGTGGGCGCGGCGATGCTCGATCCATTCGCACTCTCCCCCGCGCGCGGCGCCGAGCAGCCGAAGGGCGATGGCGTGGTTGAGGATTCCGACATCGGCTCGTGGGCCGCCCCCTTCGTGATGGCGGCGATCAACACTAAGAACGTGCACCGCACCAACGCGCTTGCCGGCTATCCCTATGGCCGCGATTTCACCTACGATGAAATGATGATGACGGGCGGCGGCGCCGAGGGTCAAAAACGCGCGCGCGGCGTGCTGAGCCAATCGCGCATGCAGAACGCGCTGCTGAACTTCGCGCCTACGCGCGCGCTGCTGCGTCAGTTCGCGCTGCCGAAGCCGGGCCAAGGCCCGGATAAGGCGCAGCGCGAAACTGGGATGTTTGACGTGCTCTACGTTGGCAATCTCGCTGACGGGCGTTCGCTGCGCGTCGGCGTCAGCGGCGACAAGGATCCGGGCTACGGCTCGACGTCAAAGATGATCTCCGAGGCGGCGCTCTGCTTGAAAGACACCTCGCGCGAAACCACGCCCGGCGGCATCTGGACGCCCGCCGCCGCGATGGGCGACGCGTTGATCGATCGTCTGCAGGAGCGGGCCGGACTCAAGTTCAAGTTAGAGAACTAAGCCCGACGCGTCACCTTCGACAATCTCAGAACGATGCGATTGTGAATATGGACCGCCGGCGCCCTCGCCGGCACGCAGCTGAGTTGGCCGGCGAGGCGCCGGCGGTCCATATTCTTAGCTCAAGCTCGCGCAGAAGCGCTGGATCCGTGCGCAGGAGTCTTCAAGCTCCGCGTTCGACGTCGCGTACGAGATGCGGAAATTGGGCGCGAGGCCGAAGGCGCTGCCATGAACGACCGCGACGCCTTCCGCTTCCAGCAATTCGAGCGCGAAGGTTTCGTCCGTGTCGATCACTTTGCCGCTCGGGCTCTTCTTGCCGATCAGGCCCGCGCACGACGGATAGACATAGAACGCGCCTTCCGGCGTCGGGCATTTCAAGCCCTGCGCCTGGTTTAGCATCGACACGACGAGATCGCGACGTTCCTGGAACAGCATTTTGTTCTTCGGAATGAAATCCTGCGTGCCGTTGAGCGCTTCGACGGCGGCCCATTGCGAGATCGAGGACGGGTTCGACGTTGTTTGCGTCATCACCGCGCCCATGCCTTTGATCAGCCATTCAGGACCGGCGGCGTAGCCGATGCGCCAGCCCGTCATCGCGTACGCTTTTGAGACGCCATTCATCGTCAGCGTGCGGTCGTAGAGACGCGGCTCGACTTGCGCGATGGTCGTGAATTCGAAATCGCCATAGACGAGGTGCTCATACATGTCGTCGGTGAGGATGAGCACGTTCGGGAAATCGATCAGCACCGCCGCGATCGCCGCGAGCTCGGCGCGCGTATAGGCGGCGCCCGACGGGTTCGACGGCGAATTGAGCAGCACCCATTTCGTATGCGGCGTCAGCGCCTTGGCCAGATCCTTCGGATCGAGCTTGAAGCCGTTCTCCATCCGGGTTTCGACGAACACGGGCATGCCGCCGCATATCAGCGCCATGTCAGGATAGCTCACCCAATATGGCGCCGGGATCACGACCTCATCGCCCGGATTGAGCGTCGCCAGGAAGGCGTTGAAGATGACCGGCTTACCGCCCGGCGAGACGTTCACTTGGGAGCGCTTGTATTCCAGGCCGTTCTCGCGCTTGAACTTGGCGCAGATCGCGTCCTTCAGCTCCGGGATGCCGTCGACGTCGGTGTATTTGGTTTTGCCGTCCTGGATGGCGCGGATCGCGGCCTGCTTGATGTTTTCCGGCGTGTCGAAATCCGGTTCGCCGGCCGAGAGCGCGATCACATCGCGACCGGTCGCTTTCAGCGCCCGCGCTTTCGCGCTCATCCCGATGGTGGCGGATGGCTTTACGCGCTTCAGCGCGTCGGAAACTGAATTGGTCATCACTCGCCCCGTTCGATTCGCGTGCGCGGCCACCTTAGGGCGCCCCGCCCCTGCGGCGCAGCGTCCCTTATGGGCTCTCTGGCCGCGCCCGATCGCCGCCCCTATATCGCGGCAAGAGCCGCAACGACACTGGAGAAGACAATGCCGCTGCTGATGTGCCCGAACTGCAACGCCTCCATGAGCGAGGTGAAGCGCAACGACGTCGCTTTCGATATGTGCCCCACCTGCCGGGGCGTGTGGCTCGATCGGGGCGAACTGGAGAAGATCATCGCCGGCGCCAAGGAAGAGCGCGCGGCGTTCGAGCAGGATCGCTCGCAATTCTATCAGGACCCGGACGCCTATCGGCGCTCGCACCCCCAGCCGCCGCCACAACCGCAACAACAATACCAGCCGCCGCAACAACGTCCGCAGCAGGGCTATGGCGAGCGCGGCGAATATGGGGAGCGGGGCGAGTACGGCGAACGCGGCGCATATGGCCAGGACGGCCGCCGGCGCCGGCGCGGCGGTTTCGATCTGTTCGACATATTCGACTAGGCGTCAGCCGCCGCCCGACGGATGCCGCCAATCGATACTCCGTTGACGTTTTCAGGTCATGTCTTGAGCTGAACGAAACGCGGGGTCGAATCGTGAAGCGATATTTTGTGGCGGCGGCGGCTTTCCTTGTGCCGGCGAGTGGCGTGGCGTTGGCGCAGGAAGCGCCTGCGCCTGCGCCTGCCGCGTCCGAGAGCGACGAGGCCGAGGACGATATCATCGTCGTCGCCGAGCCCGGCGATCAGGTGCGCATCGATCGCCGTACCTACACGATCCGTGACGATGCGACCGCGCAATCCACGGACATGTACGAGGTGCTGGGCCGCGTGCCTTCCGTCAGCGTGTCGCCAGCCGGCGAGGTCACGCTGCTGGGCGCGGGCGATGTGGTCATCCAGATCAATGGCCAACCTGTGCCCGGCCAGAACCTCGAGCAAATTCTACGCGGCATTCCGGGCTCGCAGGTCGAGCGCATCGAGATCATCACCAACCCCTCCGCGCAATACTCAGCGCAGGCCTCTGGCGGGATCATCAACATCATCACGCGCCAGCGCTTCGAGGGCGGCCTCAATGGCTCGGTGCAAGCCGGCGCGGACTCGCTTGGCGGCTACCATTTGGGCTTGGCCCCAAGTTGGTCGCGCGGGCCATGGTCGCTGAGCGCACAAGTCGGTGTGTATTCTGGCGGGCAGGATCAGTCGTTGGTGCGCGAGCGCCAAGATTTGCCGGCCGGCCCGCTGCTGACGGAGGAAGGCGATCGCGAGATCAGCTGGGACGGTTGGTACGCAAGCCGCCTGCAGGCGGGGTATCGGCCCGATGAGCAGCATCGTTTCACCGCCGCGTTCGATTTCGGCAATTTTAACTCAGGCTTCGATCAAAGCTCCGATCTCTTCAGCGCGGGTACGCCGACCTCCTCGCGCGTGTCGGCGACGGACAATTCCGGCGAGAACAACCAATTCACGTTCGAATGGCAACGCAACGGCGATCAGCCACGCGAATTGTTCAAGCTGAATGTCGCGCTCAATCAGTTTCAGAACACGTCTAACAGCATCTACGCCATCACGCCCGTACTGGGCGTCGCCAGCGAGTATCGGGCAGTCACCGATCAGGAAAACAACAGCGCCGATATCAAGCTCGATTTCGAGAGCCCGCGCGCGAACGAGAGTTTTCTCACCTACGGGCTGAATTTCAATTTCAACGATCAGGAGATCAACAACGTTCTCGACATCGTCTCCGGCCCTGGCCCCGCGCCGTACGACGCGCTGCTCGAAGGGCGTCAGCAAACGCTTGCGGGCTATGCGACCTATCAGTTCGAGACCGGCGACTGGACTTGGCTTCCAGGCCTGCGCGGCGAAAGCTATCGGCGCGAGGTGGTGTCGGGACTGGCCGAAACAGACACGGTCGATGACCGCCTCTTCCCAAGCCTGCACATACGCCGCGCGCTGAGCTCGAACCTCAATCTCGATGTCAGCTATTCCTCACGCATTCAGCGCCCCGGCATTCAGCAACTCGATCCGGCGCTGCGCTTTATCGACGTCAACCGCGCCGCCTCGGGCAATCCCAATCTCGAACCGACGACGACGGACGCTTACGAAGCCAATCTGGTCTATCAGGCCAATGGCGCGAGCTTCAGCCTCACCTTCTTCGATCGCATCAGCCAGGACATCGTCTCCAACTTTCTGGAGGAGAATGGCGATGGCGTCATCGTCTCGATGCCGGTGAACGCGGGCGAGAGCGAGCAGCGCGGCTTACAAGCCTTGCTGCGCGGCCCGCTGGGCGAGCGTTGGCGCTATTCGGTGAGCGGCAATGTGCTCAGCCGCGAGTTCGATTATCTCAGCGGCGGCACGCTGCAGCGGCGCGAGGAGATGGAATACGACGGCGTATTCCAACTCGATTATCGCGATCCGGATCAAAACGCGGTCGGCGCGGACCAGCTGCAATTCGAGTTGCGCTTCCAGGGTCCGCGCTACGGTCTGCAGACCGAGGTCGAGCCCTTCTACATGGCGAACTTCACCTATCGCCGGAAGCTCACCGATCGGCTCTACGGCGTCTTCATGGCGCACGATCTTTTCGACAGCATCGATCAGATCACCGAGGTGAACACCGCCGATTATTACGAGCGCACCGAATACCAAAGCCCGGGCACGCGCTTCCGCATCGCGCTGACCTATCAGTTCGGAGATGGCCCGCAGCGGCCGCCGCAGGATCAGCAGCAAGGCGGCCCGCCGCCGATCCCGCAATAGCGTCGCGTTCACACATCAAAATGCAAACGGCCCCGGATCGCTCCGGGGCCGTTCTTTTTATTATTGAGCGTTTCCTCCGCCGAAGCGGCTTACTCAGCCGCTTCGGTTTGACGACCCAAGCGCGCGTCTTCCGCCGCTTCGATCGCGAGCTGCGCATCGCGTTCGGCCGCGAGCTTCTGGTAGCGGCGCAATTGGCCGCCCGTGCCCGCCGGGATCAGACGCCCGACGATCACGTTTTCCTTCAAGCCCTCGAGCGTGTCCGACTTGCCGTAAGCGGCCGCTTCGGTGAGCACGCGGGTGGTTTCCTGGAACGACGCCGCCGAGATGAACGAACGCGTTTGCAAGCTTGCCTTGGTGATGCCGAGCAGCATCGGCTGCGCCGTTGCGCCCTTCAGGCCAAGCTCCTTCACGCGCTTGTTCTCGTCTTCGAGATCGAGCGCCTCGACAGCTTCCCCTTTCAGGAATTCGGTGTCGCCGCCGTCCATCACTTCGACTTTCTGCAGCATCTGGCGAACGATCACCTCGATGTGCTTGTCGTTAATCGGCACGCCCTGCAGGCGATACACTTTCTGAATTTCCTCAACGAGGTAATTCGCCAGCGCTTCGACGCCCAGAATCGACAGGATGTCCTGCGGAGCCGGGTTGCCGTCGAGCAGGTAATCGCCCTTCTTCACGAAGTCGCCTTCCTGCACCGGAATGTGCTTGCCCTTCGGGATCATATACTCGATCGGCTCAAGGCTTTCGTCTTCCGGCACGACGCGCAAGCGGCGCTTGTTCTTGTAGTCCTTGCCGAACTCCACGCGGCCGTCGCCTTCGGCGATGATGGCGTGATCCTTCGGACGACGGGCTTCGAACAATTCCGCCACGCGCGGCAGACCGCCCGTGATATCGCGCGTCTTGGCGCCGCCCGTGGGCATACGCGCAAGGTCCTGACCGGGTGTGACGTCGTCGCCGTCGGCGATCGACAGAATGGCGCCGACCGGCAGCGTGTAACGCGCTTCCGAACCATTCGAGAGCTTCGCCGGCTTACCCTTCGCATCGAGGATGACGATACTCGGGCGCAGGTCCGAGCCCTTCGCCGTGGCGCGCCAATCGATGATGACCTTCGAGGAGATGCCGGTGGCTTCGTCGAATTCATCGCGCGAGGACACGCCCTCGACGACGTCTTCGAACTTCGCCTTACCCGCGACCTCGGTGAGGATCGGCGTGGCGTAGGGATCCCACTCGGAGATGCGATCGCCGCGCTTGATCTTCGACTTTTCATCGACCTTGAGGCGCGCACCGAACGACAGCTTGAAGCTCTGACGCTCCTTGCCTTCTTCATCTACGACCACGGCCTGCATGCCGCGGCTCATGACGATGAGTTCGCCCGCCGCGTTCTTCACGGTGTTGCGGTTCACGAAGCGGATCGTGCCGTCGTGCGCCGATTCCATCACCGATTGCTCGGCGACCTGCGCCGCGCCGCCGATGTGGAATGTACGCATCGTCAGCTGCGTGCCCGGTTCGCCGATCGATTGCGCCGCGATGACGCCAACCGCTTCGCCGATATTCACCGGCGTGCCGCGCGCGAGGTCGCGGCCATAGCAGGCGCCGCAGACACCCGTGCGGGTTTCGCACGTCAGAACCGAACGCACCTTCACGGCCTGCACGCCCGCCTTCTCGATCGACGCGACAACGTCTTCGTCAAGGAATGAGCCGGCCGGCGCGATCACCTTGCCCGAGTTCGGTTCGACGACATCGACCGCGGCCGTGCGGCCGAGGATGCGGGTGCCGAGCGAGACGACGATGTCGGCGCCATCGATGACCGGAATCATCTGGATGCCGTCCTGCGTACCGCAATCTTCCTCGGTGATGATGCAATCTTGCGCCACGTCGACCAGACGACGCGTGAGATAGCCGGAGTTCGCGGTCTTCAGCGCGGTGTCCGCGAGGCCCTTACGGGCGCCGTGGGTAGAGTTGAAGTATTCGAGAACCGAGAGGCCTTCCTTGAAGTTCGAGATGATCGGCGTCTCGATGATTTCCCCCGACGGCTTGGCCATCAGGCCACGCATGCCGGCGAGCTGCTTCATCTGGTTCTTCGAACCACGCGCGCCCGAGTGCGCCATCATGAAGACGGAATTGAGTTCGCCCAGGCGGCCATCCTTGAGTTTGGCCGGCTTGGACGCCTCGTCCATCATCGCGTCGGCGACCTTGTCGGTGCACTTGGACCAGGCGTCGACAACCTTGTTGTACTTTTCGCCCTTGGTGATGAGGCCGTCGGCGTATTGCTTCTCGTATTCCGACACGCGCTTGCGCGTATCTTCAACGAGCGCTTCCTTCGCCTTCGGCACCACCATGTCGGCCATGCCGAAGGAGATGCCGGCCTTGGCCGCTTCCTTGAAGCCGAGTTGCATGATGCGGTCGGCGAAGATCACCGTCGCCTTCTGGCCGCAGAAGCGATAGACGTTGTCGATCAGATTGCCGACTTCCTTCTTCGTCAGCGTCTGATCGAGCAGCTTGTAGCTGATCTTCGGGTGACGCGGCAGCAACTCGGCGAGCTTCATGCGGCCAGGCGTCGTGTCGATCGTCATGCGGATCGGCTTGTTGTCGGCGTCCACCGTCTCGAAGCGCGCTTTGATCTTGGTGTGCAGCGTGACAACGCCGGCTTCGAGGGCTGCTTCGATTTCCGCGATGTTCGCGAACAGCTTGCCTTCGCCCGGCTCGCCCTCCTTCATCAGCGAGAGATAGTAGAGGCCAAGCACGATATCCTGCGACGGCACGATGATCGCCTTGCCGTTCGCCGGCGAGAGGATGTTGTTCGTGCTCATCATCAGCACGCGCGCTTCCAGCTGCGCTTCCAGCGACAGCGGCACGTGCACGGCCATCTGGTCGCCGTCGAAGTCGGCGTTGAACGCGGCGCAAACCAACGGGTGCAGCTGGATCGCCTTGCCTTCGATCAGCTTCGGCTCGAACGCCTGGATGCCCAGGCGGTGCAAAGTCGGCGCGCGGTTCAGCAGGATCGGGTGCTCGCGAATGACTTCCTCGAGCACGTCCCAGACTTCCGGGCGTTCCTTTTCCACCATGCGGCGCGATTGCTTCACGGTGCCGGAGAGGCCCTTCACGTCGAGGCGCGCGTAGATGAACGGCTTGAACAATTCGAGCGCCATCTTCTTCGGCAAGCCGCACTGGTGCAGCTTCAGATCCGGGCCGACGACGATGACCGAACGGCCGGAATAGTCGACGCGCTTGCCGAGCAGGTTCTGACGGAAGCGGCCCTGCTTGCCCTTCAGCATGTCGGCGAGAGATTTCAGCGGACGCTTATTGGCGCCCGTGATGACGCGGCCGCGGCGGCCGTTGTCGAACAGCGCGTCGACAGCTTCCTGCAGCATGCGCTTTTCGTTGCGGATGATGATGTCCGGAGCGCGGAGCTCCATCAACCGCTTGAGACGATTGTTACGGTTGATGACGCGGCGATAGAGATCGTTCAAATCCGACGTCGCGAAACGGCCGCCGTCGAGCGGCACGAGCGGACGCAGTTCCGGCGGGATCACCGGCACAATCGTCAGGATCATCCATTCCGGCTTATTGCCCGAACGAATAAACGCTTCGACCAGCTTCAGGCGCTTCGCGAGCTTCTTCGGCTTCAGTTCCGACGTGGACTCGGCAATTTCCTTGCGCAGGGATTCAGCTTCCTTTTCAAGGTTCAGCTGCATCAGCAATTCGCGCACGGCTTCGGCGCCGATCGAAGCGGTGAAGCTATCTTCGCCGTACTCGTCCTGCGCGCGGATATATTCCTCTTCCGTCAGCAATTGCTTGGCTTCGAGCGCGGTCAGACCCGGCTCAAGCACAATGTATTGCTCGAAATAGAGAACCTTTTCGATGTCCTTCAGCGCCATGTCGAGCATCAGCGCGATGCGGCTCGGCAGTGACTTGAGGAACCAGATGTGCGCGACGGGCGCGGCCAGCTCGATGTGGCCCATGCGCTCGCGGCGGACGCGTTGAAGCGTAACTTGGACACCGCACTTTTCGCAGATGATGTCCTTGTACTTCATGCGCTTGTACTTGCCGCACAAGCACTCGTAATCCTTGATCGGCCCAAAGATACGCGCGCAGAACAGCCCGTCGCGTTCCGGCTTGAACGTGCGATAATTGATCGTCTCGGGCTTCTTGATCTCGCCGAAGCTCCACGACTTGATCTGCTCGGGGCTCGCGATCGAGATTTTGATCTGATCGAACACAGGCGCCGGCGGCTGGTTGCCGAACGTGTTGTTGATCAGGTCTTGGTTCATTGCATTCATCGTTTCACCTACCGGTTCACTCCTCCCCCGCGCGCGGGGGAGGTCGCGAGCGAAGCGAGCGGGAGGGGGACGGTCCGGCCGCGGCCGACGCCCGCCCCCTCAGTCAGCTTCGCTGACAGCTCCCCCGCAAGCGGGGGAGCAGGGCAATTCCAATTCTTCACTCGGCGGCCTTCAAGCGCGCGCCGTCGACCAGTTCGACGTTGAGGCCGAGCGAACGCATTTCCTTCACGAGCACGTTGAACGACTCGGGGATGCCCGCGTCGAACGTGTCGTGACCGCGCGTGATGGCCTCATAGACCTTCGTACGGCCGGCGACGTCGTCCGACTTCACCGTCAGCATTTCCTGCAGCGTGTAGGCCGCGCCATAGGCTTCGAGCGCCCACACTTCCATTTCGCCGAAACGCTGTCCGCCGAACTGCGCCTTGCCGCCCAAAGGCTGCTGCGTGACGAGCGAGTACGGGCCGATCGAACGCGCGTGGATCTTGTCGTCCACGAGATGGTGCAGCTTCAGCATATAGATGTAGCCGACCGTGACTTGCCGCTTGAAGGGCTCGCCGCTCAGGCCGTCATACAGCTGAACCTGGCCCGTCTCGGCATAGCCGGCCTGACGCAGATGCTCGCGGATATCGCTATCCTTGGCGCCATCGAACACGGGCGTCGCGATCGGCACGCCCTTGGAGATGTTGCGAGCGAGCTCAGTGATCTCGCCCGTATCCTTCGGCAGCTCGATGCCATCGCCATAGACGTCCTTCAGCTTCTTCTCGAGCGGCTTTCTATCGCCGTCGCGCTCGTAAGCCTCGAGCGCCTCGCGCACTTGGCGGCCCAAGCCCGCGCACGCCCAGCCGAGGTGCGTTTCGAGAATCTGACCGACGTTCATGCGCGAAGGCACGCCCAGCGGGTTCAGCACGATATCGACATGCGTGCCGTCATCGAGGAATGGCATGTCTTCGATCGGCGTGATCTTGGAGATGACGCCCTTGTTGCCGTGCCGGCCGGCCATCTTGTCGCCCGGCTGCAGCTTGCGCTTCACCGCGACGAACACTTTGACGACCTTCATCACGCCGGGCGGCAGTTCATCGCCGCGCTGCAGCTTGTCGACCTTGTCGTGGAAGCGCGCTTCGAGACGCTTCTTGGCGTCGTCGTATTGCTTCTTCAACGCCTCGATCTCGATCATGGCGTTTTCGTCTTCGACGCCAAACTGCCACCACTGCCCCTTCGACAGCGGCTCGAGCGAGTCCTCGGTGATCTCGCCCTTCTTGAAGCCCTTCGGGCCTGTCGTCGCGGACTTTCCGATCAGGATTTGGCGCAGACGGCCGAAAATGTTGCGTTCGAGGATCGCGAGTTCGTCGTCGCGGTCCTTCGCCAGACGCTCAATCTCTTCCTTCTCGATCTGCAGCGCACGCTGGTCCTTATCGACGCCGTGGCGGTTGAACACGCGCACTTCGACGACCGTACCGTTCACGCCCGGCGGCAGACGGAGCGACGTGTCGCGCACGTCGGAGGCCTTTTCGCCGAAGATGGCGCGCAACAGCTTTTCTTCTGGCGTCATCGGGCTTTCGCCCTTCGGCGTCACCTTGCCGACGAGAATGTCGCCAGGTTCAAGCTCGGCGCCAATCGCCACGATGCCGGCTTCGTCGAGGTTGCGGAGCGCTTCCTCGCCGACGTTCGGGATGTCGCGGGTGATTTCTTCCGGACCAAGCTTCGTATCGCGGGCGGCGACTTCGAATTCTTCGATATGGATCGAGGTGAACACGTCGTCCTTGACGATGCGTTCGCTGATCAGGATCGAGTCTTCGAAATTGTAGCCGTTCCACGGCATGAACGCGACGAGCACGTTGCGGCCGAGCGCGAGTTCGCCCAGTTCAGTCGACGGACCGTCGGCGATGATGTCGTCAGCCGTCACCAGATCGCCGACCTTCACGATCGGGCGCTGCGTGATGCAGGTGTTCTGGTTCGAACGTTGGAATTTGAGCAGACGATAGATATCGACGCCGGGCTTGGCGGCGTCCTTCTCTTCCGTCGCACGCACAACGATACGCTGGCTGTCCACTTGCTCGACGATGCCCGTGCGACGCGCGGTGATGGCCGCACCCGAGTCACGCGCCACGGTGCCCTCCATGCCGGTGCCCACGATCGGGGCGTCGGCGCGGAGCAGCGGCACCGCTTGGCGTTGCATGTTCGAGCCCATGAGCGCGCGGTTGGCGTCGTCGTTCTCAAGGAACGGGATCAGCGCCGCGGCGACCGAAACAACCTGCTTCGGCGACACGTCCATGAGATCGATTTCGTCGCGCACGATCTGTTGCGC
Source organism: Caulobacterales bacterium (assembly GCA_017303355.1). GTDB lineage: Bacteria > Pseudomonadota > Alphaproteobacteria > Caulobacterales > Aquidulcibacteraceae > Vitreimonas. The sequence goes on from JAFLCU010000021.1 coordinate 31,992, forward strand.
TTCGCCATTCTCGCGCGCTTGCACGAGGTCTTCGGCGAGATTGCCCTTCGCATCAAGTTCGGAATTGGCCTGCGCGATCTTGTGCTTGGCCTCTTCCATCGCCGACAGATAGACGATCTCGTTCGTCGGCTTGCCGTTGGCGACTTTGCGGTACGGGCTTTCGATGAAGCCGTACTTGTTGACGCGCGCGTGCGTGGCCAGCGAGTTGATCAGGCCGATGTTCGGGCCTTCCGGCGTTTCGATCGGGCAGATACGGCCATAATGCGTCAAGTGCACGTCGCGGACTTCAAAGCCCGCGCGTTCGCGCGTCAGACCGCCCGGCCCCAACGCCGAGAGACGACGCTTGTGCGTGATCTCGGAGAGCGGGTTGGTTTGGTCCATGAATTGCGAGAGCTGCGACGAACCGAAGAACTCGCGCACGGCGGCGGCGGCCGGCTTGGCGTTGATCAGATCGTGCGGCATCACGGTTTCGATGTCGACGGACGACATGCGTTCCTTGATCGCGCGCTCCATGCGCAAGAGGCCGATGCGATACTGATTTTCCATCAGTTCGCCGACCGAGCGCACACGGCGGTTGCCGAGATTGTCGATATCGTCAACTTCGCCGCGGCCATCGCGCAGATCCGTCAGCGTCTTCAGCACTTCGAGAATGTCTTCCAGGCGCAGGATGCGGATCGAGTCATCCGTATCCAAGCCCAGACGCATGTTCATCTTCACGCGACCGACGGCCGAGAGATCGTAGCGCTCCTGATCCGAGAACAGGCCATTGAACAGCACCTCGGCCGTGTCGATCGTCGGCGGTTCGCCCGGACGCATGACACGATAGATGTCGAACAGCGCTTGTTCGCGGTTCTCGTTCTTGTCGAGCTTCAGCGTGTTGCGGATGTAGGGGCCAACGGTCGCCGGATCGATGTCGAGGATCGGCAGCTCGTCGATGCCCGCTTCGATCAGCGTCGCCAGCACGGTTTCGCTGAGCGCGTCGCCGGCTTCGCAGAAGATTTCACCCGTTTCCGGATTGACGATATCCTCGGCGATGTAGCGATCGAACAAATCTTCCGACGGCACTTGGATGTCCACGACGCCGTCTTCGACCAGCTTGTTGGCGATGCGCGCCGAAATCTTCTTACCCGCCTCGGCGACGACCTTGCCTGTCTTCGCGTCGACGAGATCGTAAGTCGGCTTCACGCCGCGCCAGCGTTCGGCGCGATATTTCGTCGTCCAGCCCGCGCGCGTGCGCTTGTAGATCGAGGATTGATAGAACGTGCTGAGAATTTGCTCGCTCGACATGCCCAGCGCGTAGAGCAGCGTCGTCGCCGGCAGCTTCCGCTTCCGGTCGATGCGCACGTACATCACGTCCTTCGCGTCAAACTCGAAATCGAGCCACGAGCCGCGATACGGGATCACGCGGGCGGCGAACAGCAACTTGCCCGAAGCGTGCGTCTTGCCCTTGTCGTGATCGAAGAACACGCCCGGCGAACGGTGCATCTGAGACACGATCACGCGCTCGGTGCCGTTCACGACGAACGTGCCTTTGTCGGTCATGAGCGGGATGTCGCCCAGATAGACGTCTTGTTCCTTGATGTCCTTAACCGACTTCGCGCCCGTCTCTTCGTCCGTTTCAAAGACGATGAGGCGCAGCTTCACCTTCAAGGGAGCCGCGTAGGTCATGTCGCGCTGTTGGCATTCTTCGACGTCGAACTTCGGCTCTTCGAATTCGTACGAGACGTATTCGAGCACGGCCCGGTCCGAGAAATCGCGGATCGGGAACACCGATTTGAACACGGCCTGCAGGCCTTCATCGATGCGTTCGTAGGAACGCTCGTCCTTCTGCAGGAATTGATCGTAGGAGCTCTTTTGCACCTCGATCAGGTTCGGCATTCTTCCCGCTTCCGGGATTTTACCGAACGACTTACGGATACGCTTTTTACCGGTGTAGGACAGAGCCATCTGTTCTTCCCAATGCGCGCTGCGCTTTGACGCGAACCCCGGCCACTAGGCTCGCCAAGCGCGGCGCATGAGCCGCCTTTTCCGCCCCTGGTCTTGAGGGAAAACCCCACAAGCCCGACCCGTGTACGGAGAACCGCGGGCGGGCGGCTCTTCCGGCGCGTCTCTGGTGGAGACACGCAAAGGCGGAAGCTGAAGCCGTTTTTGACGACCTCTGCTTCCGCTCAATGTCTGCGAGTTACTTCAGATCGACCTTCGCGCCGGCCTTTTCAAGTTGGGCCTTGAACTTTTCGGCATCAGCCTTGTTCACGCCTTCCTTCACCGGCTTCGGTGCGCCTTCAACGAGGTCCTTGGCTTCCTTCAGGCCGAGACCCGTGATCGCGCGGACTTCCTTGATGACTTCGATCTTCTTGTCGCCAGCGCTGGTGAGCTGGACCGTGAATTCGGTCTTCTCTTCAGCAGCGGCGGCCGGCGCGGCGCCGCCAACGGCGGCTACGGCGACGGGAGCAGCGGCCGAAACGCCCCACTTCTCTTCGAGAAGCTTGGAGAGTTCAGCGGCTTCGAGAACGGTGAGCGCCGAGAGATCTTCGACGATTTTGTTGAGGTCTGCCATGATGTGGTTCCTGACGTTTTCTGTCTGATTTCAATTCAATATGCGAAATGACGGTTATGCGGCGTCTTTGGTCGCGTAGGCATTGAGCACGCGCGCCAGCTGGCCGCCGGGCGCTGCGAGCACGCCGGCGATCTTGGTCGCGGGCGCCTGCACGAGGCCAATGATCTTCCCACGCAGCTCGTCGAGCGAAGGCAGCGTGGCCAAAGCCTGGACGCCTTGTTTGTCGAGCAGCTGGTCGCCGAAGAGGCCACCGAGGATGGTGAACTTCTCTTTTTCCTTCGCGTACGCGACGGCCACCTTGGCGGCCGTGATCGGGTCAGCGGAGTAAGCGATTGCCGTGGGGCCTGTGAACAAGTCCGACGCCGACGCCTTGGGCGTATCGGCGATGGCGAGCTTCACCAGGCGGTTCTTCACCACTTTAAGCGCGCCGCCTTCAGAGCGAAGGCGCGAGCGCAACACCGTCAATTCCGCAACGGTCAAACCGGAATAGTGGCCGACGACCACAACCCCGGCCCCGGCAAACACGCCTTTCAGCGCCTCCACCGATTCGGCCTTCTGAGCACGATCCATTACGGTCTCCTCATTAGGGCCCCCGGCCAATCCGGGCGCCCCTAGCGCACGCGGACCAGCCGGCCGGCGGTTAGACCCCGAGCGGCGCGCGATCCACGCGCAGCCTGTCCCAGAGGCCGGGTCTTGAGAGGCAGGCTTGACAGCCGGCCCCGAAAAACGTCAGCTCTGTCTATTGCGGGCGCCTGAAAGCCAAAGCTTTCAACGATTTAAGCCACGCGCATGAGGCCCTATTGGGCGTGCCATACACGTGGCGCCTGCAGTCTCGGACAGGTACCGGCGAGTTAACGCCCCGCCGGATCGCGGCATATGCACGGTTTATTGCAGCGCCGCAAGAGGCGCAGGCACAGTTTTCTGCGCTTGGCAAGCCGTTCGCTCATAGGGCGATCGGAAAGACACGCATCAGGCGATGCGGGCGCCACTAACCGCCGTCGCCGACAAGCTTCGCGATCGCCTCCAGATAGGCCGCGAACGCGCCCCGCCCCGCCGGCGTCATGCGCACGCGCGTGAGCGGCTTGCGGTTCACGAAGCTTTTGTCGATGGCGACGTACCCTGCTTCCTCGAGCTTGCGCAGATGCACTGACAGATTGCCCTGCGTGGCGTCGAGCAGCTCCTTGAGCTCGGTGAAGTCGGCGGCTTCCGCATCGGCCAGATACGCCATGATCCCCAGGCGCAAGCGCCCGTGGATCACGTCATCCAGTTTGCCGATGTCGAACGACGCCATGCTACGCGGCCTTCCTCGAACCGCGCCAGATCACCCAGCCGGGCACGGCCATCAGAAACGTCAGCGTCATACTGAGAATGAGCAGATAGGCGCCGATATCGCCATGCACGGCGACGCCCAGCGACACCGTCGCGATGAACCATCCGGCCGCCACGAAGGCGAGCCAGGTGCGGCGCAGGATCGACCAGGCGACGTACCAAGCAACGCCCTGAAACATGCACACGACGATCGGATGATAGAGCCAAAGCCCAAAGCTCTCCGTGTGCTGCGCGCCATATCCGAACACGAACGCCATCACGAGGTTCGCAAGGCCCGCGCCCTGAAACACCGAACCCAACGCACGCGCGGCGGCGCCGGTGGTTTTGGTCTTGCGATCCTTCCAGATGATCACCGCAAGCACACCGCAAAAGAGAACAGTGGGCAGCCACACGATGGCGAGCGCCGCCGTTCCCTGATCCGGCGCCAGCCCCAGCACTTGCAGCCAGTGCAAGAAGCATTGGCCGCCATAGAGGAGACCGGCCCAGAAGAACGCTTCGCCGATCGTGGCCTGCATCGCGCCCGTGCCGCTGACAAGACCGCGCAAATAGGCGAGATCGTCACGCGCGGTTTGAAGATCGGTTGCCATCGTCGTCTCCTATTCCGCCACGGCGAGGTGCGCCGGGGTGATCTTCTTCAACCGCTCACGCTTGCCGTTGAGATTCGCGCCGATCCAAGAATAGCGCACCAAAAGCTCGTAGCTCACAAAACCGATCGCGAAAGTCAGGCCGACGACCATCGGATATTTCGCGAACCACGGCAGGTCGAGCGGCTGCGTCGCCGCCTGCAGCGCGATCAGGATCGGCAAGTGAACGATGTAAATCCAATACGACGCATCGGCGACATAACGGACAGCCGCGTTCTCGCGCTTGATGAACCGCACCGCCGCGCCGATCAGGCCCAACGCCCAGCCCCACACCGCGAGCGCGTAGAGCGCCACATAGAGCATCTTATCGACGCCCTGCTCCGCCGGCGTGAGTACCGGGGCTGGGCCCTGCAGCATCAAGCACGCGACGGTGCAGAAGACGCCGAGGCTTAGGTTCGAAAGCCAATGCGTGGCCCAGCTTTCGAGGATCGCAGGCTGACGGTTCACGAGCCAGCCGAAGCTGAACGCCACAGCATAGCAGACAACGGCGGTGAGATTGGGGATGAGGCCGGTGTCGGGTGTCGGAATGCCGAACCACAGCAACAGGCCCGGCGCGAAATAGAGCGCCACGAATGCGGGCGTCGCCAAGAAGAACACCGCCGCCGGACCCGCAATGAATCTCACGACCGGATCGACAAGGCGCGCGCGCAACGCACCATTGCGATCGATCGCGACGACCAGTCCGCGCAGCGCAAGCGCCACCGCGTAGAAAAACATCAACACATAGAGAAACCAGAGGTGCAGCAGCGGCCACGCTTCCACGGTGAGCGGCGATGGCGGCGGTTCTTCCGTCGGCATCGCTCCGCCATTGGCGCGTATGCCCACCCAGATCAGCACCGCGACGAACGCGGTGAACACCAGCGGCCAATACATGAAGAACGGCCCAGCGATCCGCTTCACGCGATTGAGCGCGAAACAGCGAAGCCCGACCCGCTGCAGCAGCATGCGCGCGAAGAACCCGGCCAGCAGGAAGAACACCGTCATCCGGAAGATGTGCAGTACGAAGAAGGTGACGCTGAGTTCGGTGCTGCCGGCCTCGTCCACGATCCAGAGCTGTGGCCCCACCAGGAACGGCAAGCAGGCATGAAACAGCACGCCCAGCATCAACGCCCCGCCCCGCACCGCGTCCAAGGCGTGCAAGCGCTGGCCGCTCTCATTTCCCATCGCGCCATTCATGACCGTTCTCCACCATCCTATAGCGCTTAGTACATCAACTAGTTTGTTTTGTAAACTTGTCTGATAATACCAATTGGATGACGGTATTATATGAGCGCGATGTAATTACTTAGGCGGCTGTCAGCACTACCGCCCCTCGCTTGGTGGCGACGAGGGTGTGCTCGAACTGGACGGTGTGGCGACCGGTATCGGCGCGGAGTGTCCATTCATCATCGCCGTTGATGGCCCATTCGGAGCCGAGCGAGAGGAACGGCTCGATGGTGAACACCATGCCCTCGTGGATGCGGCGTCGTTCGCTGGGGTCGTCCCAGGTGGCGATCGAGGTCGGCTCTTCGTGCAGGCCGCGGCCGACGCCGTGGCTCGCGAGGTTACGGATCAGCGTATAGCCGTTCTTGTCGGCGAAACTCTGCACGGCGCGGCCGATGTCGCCGAGCTTGGCGCCGGCGCGCACGCTGTTCACGCCCGCCCACATCGCCCGCTTGCCGTCGCGCGTCAGGCGCTCGATGCGCGGCGCGACCGGCGGCATGATGAAGCTGGAGCCAGTGTCGGCGAAATAGCCGTTGAGCTCGGCTGAGACGTCGATGTTGACCAGATCGCCCGCCTTCAACACGCGCTCGCCCGGAATACCATGCGCGATGTCCGGGAACACGGAGATGCAGGTCGCGCCCGGGAAATTGTAGGCGAGCGCCGGCGCGGGCTGGGCGCCCTCCGCTTCCAGCAGCCTGGCGCCGATCTCATCCAGCTCGCGCGTGGTCATGCCCGGCTCGAGCGCCTTGCCCATGCTCTGCAATGTACGCGCGACGATGGCGCCAATCTTCTTCAGCGCTTCAAGGTCGTTGTCGTTGTCGATCGTCATGGCTAGCTAGATAGCGCATCCCACCTACAAATTCGAGGAGCCGACATGACCAACATCCAAGACATTCCGCTGAAGCGCATCGATGGCGGCGCTGACACGCTGGCCGCCCACAAGGGCAAAGTGCTGCTGGTGGTGAATGTCGCCTCCAAGTGCGGGCTGACGCCGCAATATGAAGGCTTGGAAAAGCTGTTCGAAGCCAAGCGCGCGCAAGGGCTCGAAGTGCTGGGCTTCCCGGCCAACAATTTCCGCGAACAAGAACCGGGCGCCGACGCCGAGATCGCCGATTTCTGCACGACGACCTATAATGTGCAATTCCCGATCTATTCGAAAATCTCCGTCGTCGGCGCTGATCAGCATCCACTCTACGCCGCGCTGACGAAGGCGCAGCCGGCCGCGACCGGCGAAGGCCCGCATCGCGCGCGCCTCGAAGGCTTCAAGATCGCCACCAATCCCGCGCCGGACATTCTCTGGAATTTCGAAAAGTTCGTGATCGGCCGCAATGGCGAGGTTGTCGCCCGCTTCGCGCCGGACGTGACGGCCGACGATCCGCGCTTGGTCAGCGTGCTTGAGGCTGAACTGGCTAAGAGCGCCTAAGCGCAGGCACGCAAACGCATATAAAGCGCTCCGGTGAAAGCCGGAGCGCTTTTTTGTTGGAGGCTGGACAAGCGCTGACAACTGCCCTCTTCTTCCTTTAGGGGGAGACGCATGGAAGGATATTTCGCCAGCATCGCGGGCCTGATCGCCATCGCGGGGGCCGCGTACTCTTACGGCTTTTGGCGCGTTTTCGCGCTTGGCTTGGTCGGCGCCGTGTTGATCACGTTTGGCGCCCACCACGCCAACCAGTTCGGCTACCCTGACTCTTCGCTCCCGGCGCTTGCACTCGTCGCCGGAATTGCGCTGATCGCCGCTGGCGCATTGCTCCGCCAACGCACTATCGGACCCGTCGCCTTTGCGCTCGGCGCGTTCGTCATTTTCTGGGGCGGCGCAATCGATGACGACTTCATCCGCCTGGAATGGAGTCCGCTCATCGCAATTATTCCCCTCGCCGCAGCAGCGTTACTCGCACGTTCGCGCGCCGCGCCGCTTTTGGCGCTGTTCGGATTGTTCTGGCTATCGGCGTGCGGCGCCTCGCTTAGTTCATGGGCCTATGGCGCGTTTCCATCGCTCTATTGGCAATTGGAGGCAATTCCCGACCTCGCGCTACTTGGCGCATGGGCTGCCTTGCTGCTCGCGCTCATTCTATTTGCGCCGCGCATGGCTGTTTTTCGGGTGCTCATCTACGCGCTCATCGCGCTCGGGATCACCGACATTGCCTCCGTCCTTGGTTGGGCGCTTGAGCAACGATTGGGCGTCACCGACAGCGTGCTAACCTCATGGCTGACCGGCGCCGAGGTCTTGTCGGCGCTTTGGATTGCGCTCTCGCTGATGCTCGCGCGGCGCAAATTGTTCGAGGCGGCGGTGACATCGGACGCCGGCGCGCCGGACATCTTCATCTCCTACAAGCGCGAGGAACGGCCGCGCGTTGAAGCGATCGCCGAAGCGCTGCGCGCGCTCAAATTCAATGTCTGGTTCGACGCGCGCCTCACCTCCGGCAAAGCTTTCGACGATGAGATCAACCAGCAAGTGCGCGCCGCGAAGGCGGTGCTGGTGTGCTGGTCGCCTGGCGCGATCGCCTCCGAATGGGTGCGCGGCGAAGCCACGATCGGACGTCAGCGCAATGTATTGTGCGCCTGCATGCTGGAGCCATGCGAACTGACGCCGCCGTTCAATCTCGTGCACGCGGAAGATCTGAGTTCAGGCCCGCTCAACGCCGCGAACCCCGCCTGGATAAAGCTCGTCGAACAATTGGGCGCGCTCATCGGCCGGCCCGGCGTCAGCGAATATGTCGGCGCCGACGCCGCGGACGTCAAGGCATGGCGCGCCGCGCACCCCAACGATCCGCTCGCGCGCTAAGAGCGCCTAAGAGCGCTCAAGCAACGGCGCGCCTTGATCGGCGTGGACGCTATCGTGCAGCACAGCACTCATGAGCGCTGCGTGCACGATTGGCGTCACCGTTTCGAGGCGCCCGTCATTGCATACGGCGACGACGGACTTTCGCTGCGCCGTATCGACGAGGACTTCGGCGTACCACATCGAATTGGTGCCATTGTGCCAGAGCCCGCCATTGCGAAGATACCAGCCGAGCGCGTAATCGCCGCCGAACGGCGGCGCGTGCAGCTTCTCCCACGTCTCTGGCGCGAGCAGCGGCGTGCAATCGCGGTGCGCGTTTAGGAATTTCAACAAATCCGTCATCGCGACATGCACGGCGCCGGCCGGCGCCCAAGCAGCGGGAATATCGGCGAGCCCCTCGCCCGGCGGGCGCGGCGTGATGCTTTGCGTGATCCATGAGGCGTGGCCGACCGGTTGCTCGCCTTCATCGCCGAGCCCCGGCGGGCCGAAACCCGCGCTTTGCATATCGAGCGGCGCGAACACGTGCTGACGCATGAGCTCTTCCCACGAGCGGCCAATCTTGGTTTCCAACATGGCGGCGGCGATGACGTAACCGCTCTGCGAGTACGTGAAGGTTTCCTCACGCGGGCCAACCGGCGTTTGCCGCAACGCATGCCGCGCGACCACCAGCCGACTTTCGCGCGCATCGGCTTCGCGAAATGGAAGCGTGATCACACCGAGATCCATCACGTCGGTTTGCAGCCCGGCGCGATGCGAAAGCAGATGCACGAAGCTCGCGTCGCGATACGCCTCTTCAATTTCGGGCAGATGTTCGCCCAGCACATCGCCGATCGTGTCGTCCCAAGTGACGAGCCCCGCCTCCACGCAGCGCGCGACGAGCGTGGCCGTCATCGATTTGGTGATCGAGCCCACGTGCCAGCGATCATTGACGGTGACTTGATCGGGCGCGCCGCGCATGCGCACGCCCGACACCCAGCCGAGCATCGGCCCGGCCTCGGCTTGCACCGCCGCCGCGAGCGCGGGCGCGCCGATGCTTGAGCGCAGGCGATCAAGCTCAACTTGCGTGAGCGCCACGGGCTGCAGGTCGGCGGCGGGCTGCTTGTCGCCGCGGCGTTCACTGACGAGCGGGGCCGCGCCGGC
>JAFLCU010000022.1 GCA_017303355.1 Caulobacterales bacterium
GGACCGCCGCCTTCCAGGCGGCATCCCAGCACACCTCAACCGTGTGGAGCCCTGCTCCACGCGGCCAAAAGTGCTGCGCCCAATATGGACCGCCGGCGCCCCCGCCGGCCCGCACCGGCCTTCGCGGGTTGGAGCGCGTCGCTCCGCGACGCATGCGCGGCGGAGCCGCGCGCTCCCTCCTTCTGAAGCCCGCTCCAAGCGGCAGCCGCAATCGTCTTGGACCGCCAGCGGTCCAAGAACTCCTCGCCTCACTCCACCTTAAAGTCGCTCGGCCTCCAATCCACACGCGGATAGGCGGGCGCCATCTCTTCCAGCGCGCCATGCACGATCGCGGCGATGATGGCGTTGCGCCGCCATTTCTTGTCGGCCGGCACGACGCGCCACGGCGCGTGCGCGGTCGAACAGCGATCAAGCAGCGTCTCGTAGGCGGCCTGGTATTCGTCCCAGAGTTTGCGATCCTCCAGATCGCTCGGATTGAATTTCCAATTGCTCTCCGGCTCATCGAGCCGCGCCTGCAAGCGTTCGCGCTGCTCCTCTTTTGAGATGTGCAGCATGAATTTGAGCAATGTGACGCCGTTCTCACTCAGATGCTTTTCGAACGCATTGATCTGCGCGTAACGCTGTTCGATCGCCTCGGCGGGCGCCAAGCCCCGCACCTTCACCACCAGCACATCTTCATAGTGCGAGCGATTGAACACGCCGATCATGCCCTTCTTCGGAACCGCCATATGCACGCGCCAAAGATAATCGTGCGCGAGTTCATCCTCCGATGGCTTGCCGAATGCGGTGACATTCACGCCAAGCGGCCCGCACTTGTTGAACACGCCCCGCACAGTGCCGTCCTTGCCGGACGTATCGATGCCTTGAAGGATCACGAGCAACGCGCGCGAACGCTCCGCCCACAAGCGATCCTGCAATTCATCGATCGCCTTGGCGCATTCCTTCAGCGCCTCTTCGGCCGCCTCGCGCTCGGGAAACAAGTCCGCGCCGATGCAATCGCGCGCGCGCAGCTTCGATTTCTTGCCCGGCTCGACGCGCACGGCGGCGTCGATCGCTTTCCAGTCGTGAGTCATGGAGGCAATAGGCAATGGGCAATGGGCGCTAGGCAAGAGCGACGGCGCAAAAAGAAACGGCGGCGCTTTCGCACCGCCGTTCCCATCGCCTATTGCCGACTGCCTACTGCCTTACGACGCGTAGTATTCGACGACGAGGTTCGGTTCCATTTGCACCGGGTACGGCACGTCGGCCAAGGTCGGCACGCGCTGATAGCGCGCCGTCATGCCCTTCGGGTCGACCTCGATATAGTCCGGGGTGTCGCGCTCGCCGCTTTGCAGCGCTTCGAGAACGATCGCCATCGACTTGGCCTTCTCGCGCACCTCGATCACGTCGCCGACCTTCACCAAGTAGGACGGGATCGTCACGCGGCGGCCGTTCACCTTCACGTGGCCGTGGTTCACGAACTGACGCGCCGAGAAAACGGTCGGCACGAACTTCGAACGATAGACCACCGCGTCGAGACGGCTCTCGAGCAGACCGATGAGGTTCTCAGCCGTGTTGCCCTTGCGGCGCGCGGCTTCCTCGTAGGTTTTGCGGAACTGCTTTTCGGTGATGTTGCCGTAGTAGAGGCGCAGCTTCTGCTTGGCGACCAATTGCAGGCCGAAGTCGGAGGTCTTGCCCTTGCGGCGCTGACCGTGTTGACCCGGGCCGTACTGGCGCTTGTTGACTGGAGATTTCGGACGGCCCCAGAGGTTTTGGCCGAAACGGCGGTCCGACTTGTATTTGGCTTGAATACGCTTCGTCATGCGCTGGAGGCGCCTTCTTCCGTGACGGGGACCGGCGGCTACAGAATGAAGCCGCGACTGCCCTGGCGGTGTGCCCGTCGCCCAGTATGATCCGGCCCCAGAACGAGCCGGGGCGGCGGAAAGCGGGGCTTTTGGCGGATGGCCGCCGCCAAGTCAACCGGATCAGGGCGCTTGGGGCGGCGCGTTCAGCTCACCCAGGGTCCGCGACAGGATCTGGTCGTAGCCGATGCGCCAGCCCTCGGTCTGGAGCACCCAGATGCGGCAATAATAGCCCGAGCCGCCCTCCCAGCGCGCCTGGCCGAGCGTGAACACCATGTCGCCATTGCCGCTCGCCTGGACGATCTGCGGCGCGCTGAAGCCGATCGCGCCATCGCCGGCCAACGCCGCGGCCGCGCCCCGGCCCAACGCCGTGGGCTGGTTGTCCCGGTTCATCCGGCCGGTGACGGCAAACACGGCTTGATAAGCGCCTCCGGCGTTCGACGCCGCAGCTTGAGCCAGTTCGCTCTCCTCACGCAGCACCGTTTCGATCGCCGCCATTTCCGTGCCGGCGCCACGCGCGCCGATCGGCAGCGCCTCCACCTCCGCCGCGGCGTTCACGATCGTCGGCGACGTCTGGTTGGCGCCGCCGTCGTAAATCCATTTCCACGAGCCGTCGGTCTGGCGACGCCACACGGTGAAATATTGGCCGAAGGCGGTGTCGCCCCCATTGTAAGGGCCGGTGGTGAAACCCAGATCACCTCCACGCGAGACGCCCGCGAATTCCGGCCCCCAGTTCAGAGACGTGTCGCCGCGATTGGCCGGATCGATGCCCGCAAGTGATTGATGGGCGTTGACGGGCCCCGCCTCCAGCACGATGGCGTCCGGCGTCGCATAAGCCTCGAACGCCTCCACCCAGCCTATCGTCCGCGCCTGCGCCGCGAATGCACGCTCGGCTTCAACGACAGGCCCGACATCGACCGGCGCCGGCGCTTCGGAGGAACAAGACGCGGCCAGCGCCACGCACGCAAGGAAAAGAATACGCATGCCGCCAAGGCGCACTCGCCCGCGCGCCAAGTCAACTCCCTTTGCATCGTTGGCTGACGTGCTGCGACGACGCAAACCCCCTTAACCTTTCAGCAACCGCTAGGGCGCAGAGCCTTTTTCCCAGGAGTTGTAACCTCGTGTCGATCCATCCGCGCCACAACGAAGCGCTTGAACTCAACCCGAGCACGGGCGTTGAGGAAATCTTCCGCTCCGGCATGCCGCCCACACGCGGCCTCCCACGCTAGCCTCCGCCCATGCCCATCATCTTGCGTCACAACGAAGAACTGGAAGTCAGCCGGGTTGAATATGCTGGCGTGGTGCGCGCGCGCGACATGCACGACCACGCCGCCTTCAACGCCGCGCAACCCGCTTGGCTCGGCTTCGATTGCGTCAGCGTCATCCACGCGGATTTGGATGCGACGAGCTTTTCGCTGGCCGATCTCGACGGCGTGTTCAAAGCCCACCGCGATCTGTTTGAGCCGCTGAACCTGTTGTTCATGCGACGCTCGGCTTGGGTATGCGAAAGCCCTCAAGGCCAGCGCCTGCTCGACCATTGGATGACGAAGCGCAATAGCCACGGCTCGCCTTGGGCGGAGGTGCGCCTGTTCGAGACGTTCGACGGCGCGAGCGATTGGCTGATGCTCAATCCAGAGCACGCCGCCATGCTCGCCTCAGGCAAGGGCTTTCGCGAAATCGCCCATTTTGGCGCCGTCGCGTCGCAGACGCGCTAGCCTCAATCCCCGCCGGAATCGAGTTCGTATTGGCTTTGCAGATAATTCTGCAGGCCCATTTGATCGAGATTCTGGAGCTGGGTTTCAAGGAAATCGATGTGCTCTTCGGTGTCGTCGAGAAGCTCGGTCAGCAGATCACGTGTGACGTAATCCTTCTTCTCTTCGCAGAGCGTGATGCCTTCCTTGATGGCGGCGTGGCCGTTCTTCTCGGCGGACAGATCGCCTTGCAGGCGCTCCAACACGCTTTCGCCGATCTGCAGCTTGTTCAGGTTCTGCAGGTTCGGGAAACCTTCGATGAGCAGGATCCGCTTAATGAGGCGGTCCGCGTGCTGCATCTCTTCGATGGATTCTTCGTAGGTCTTCTTGCCGAGCTTGCCGTAGCCGTCGCTCTCGTACATCCGCGCGTGCAGGAAATATTGATTGATCGACGTAAGCTCGTTCGTGAGGATCGCGTTGAGCTTTTTGATAACGTCGGGATCGCCCTTCATCGCCTTACTCCGCGGCGACGAGACTCCGGGCCTTGCCCATCCCGCCGCAAGTGATGCCATCGGCGATTTCAGGGAGACAGCGTCCGCAACAGGGCTCGCAGCCATGATGGCCGAGCACCTCTTCGGGACCCTGCGCCCCCGCGGCGATGGCTTCGTCCACCTCCGCGCGAGTCACGCCGTTACAATTGCAGACGTACATGCAGCACTTCTCTGAATGCAAAAGCGAAATTGGCGACTGACTCTCAGACGCAAATAAAATCTAACCAGCAGCGGCCGCTCCTGCAAGTCATTCTCAGCAGTCCACGACGCCGCATCGGCTTCATGCTCCGGTTTTGACCCTGATCAATGCGCCCCTGAAGACAGCTGACAGCATCCGGCCCCTGCGCATGTACGCGTCTGCCCACCGGACAGGCGCCGTATTTTTATGCCATCTTTCTGTTTTTGTTATGTTTTTATGACGCCGCAAGGCGATCCTATGCCTTCGTCGGAAGCGTGTCCCGCATAGTGCCCGCCTAACCGACGGAGCACCCAATGGCCTCGACACTTCTCATCGGCAGCGCCAACACGCGTATCGGCGCGACCGGAACACTTTACCGCTCACAAGACGGCAAGCGGTTTGAGCCAACCAAAGGCCTTCCGATCGATACGGGCGTCCAGGCCATTGCCGCGCATCCCACACAGGCCGGCCTTGTCTATGCGGCGACAAAAAGCGGCGTGTTTCGTTCGAGCGACGCCGGCGCATCTTGGTCGCGCGTCCTGGCGCCGACAACGACCGGAGAAGAATTCTGGTCCGTCGCGTTTGACCCATCGCGCCCGCACCTGGTCACAGTCGGGGCCTCGCCCCTGCGGGTCCATCGCAGCGAAGACGGCGGCGAGACCTGGACGCGTTCCGATGCGCTCCCCGAGGTCTGCGACATGTCCGTCGGCAAGATGTTCAAGCACTCGCGCCTGATGGGCCTCACGTTCGATCCCAACAATCCGCGCTTGGCCTTCGGCGCATGCGAAACGGCGGGTTTTGTCGTCAGCGAAGACGGTGGCGTGCATTGGGAAAACCGTAGCCAAGCCTTACTTGAAATCGTGCGAAGCACGCCAAGCTATCGCAACCAGATCAACGTCCCCGACGACAACGAAGGCATTCTCGACGGCCATGCGGTTTGCGTGAGCAAGAACCATCCGGGTCTTGTGTTCTATGCCTGCCGCGTCGGCCTTTTCTCAACACGTGATCTAGGCCGCACTTGGCGCGACCACGAGATCGCTCGTTTCGCGCCCATCTCGTACGCGCGCGACATTCGCGTCGACCCCATGGACGGCGATTGCCTCTATCTTGCGCTATCGATCTCATCGCGAAGCGAAGCTGGCGCGCTCTATCGCAGCACCGACGCGGGAGAAACCTGGCGCCGTGCGGATGAAAGCGTCACGGCGCGCTCCACCATCATGGGCATGGGCGCGCACCCGCGTGACGCCGGCAAAGTCGTTTACGTCACGCGCGGCGGCCAGGTGCATTGGAGCGAGGACGGCTGCGCAACGTGGCAGGCCGCGCAATTGCCGCCGGAATCTGGCGACGCCTACGTCGCCGCCATCCTTTGATCACTCAACACATACGGACAAACCAATGACTTCTCTTATTTCCGGCGTCGCCCACGCGCGCTTGAGCGCACCTGATCTCGGCCGCATGCGTGCGTTTCTCGAGGATTTCGGCCTGATATATGTCGATGGCGACAAGGATCGTTTGTTCATGCGCGGCTCGGGCGACGCGCCCTTCATCCACGTGACCGAACGCGGCGCGCCCGGCGTGGCCGGCTTTTCCTACATCGCGGCGAACGAAGCGGTGCTGCGCGACCTGGTGAAAGCGGGCGACGCAGCCGGTGTCGAACAGATTGACGAGCCCGGCGGCGGCAAGCGCGTCCGGCTGCGCGATCCCAACGGCATGGAGATCGCATTGATCACCGGACAGACGCCCGCCGCCCCGCTGCCGCCGCGTCCGAAAACGCGGGACGCCGCCGGCGCCAGCGTGACCGAGCGTCCCGCGCGCGTGCGCCGCTTTGCACACTGCGCCCTCACCACGCCTGATCTCGTGAAGTCGCTGGATTGGTTTCAGACCAAGCTGCGGCTCATTCCCACCGACGAACTTTATGTGGGTCAGGAAGACAACACGCTGGGCCGCTTTCTGCGCATCAACCAGGGCGAGACGCCGCAAGACCATCACATTCTGTTCGTATTTCGCGGCGCCGCAGCCGGCGTGCACCACATCTCGTTCGAGGTTGAAAGTCCTGACGAGATTTTCGTCGGCTTCAATCATCTGGACAAGTCAGGCGGGCACGACCACGTCCGTGGCATCGGCCGTCACGCCCTCGGCGCGCAGCTGTTCGATTATTGGATGAGCCCCTTCAATCAAATGCATGAGCATTGGCATCCCAGCGAGCACATGACCGAACAGAGCGCCTTTAACCGCATCCGCATCGGCGAGGGCATGAGCTACGACTATGGTGAGCGGCCGCCAGAGCGCTTCGTGAAGCAATCAAGCCCTCTGGTGATCGCCTAATCGATCAGCCTCGGCATATTCCCGCTTCCGTGCAGCCTTTTTCAGCCGGCGTCGCTTGGGTCGCGCGCGCCCATGCGCTAGAAGCCCCCGCGCATGACCAAAGCCCCCACCATCGGCGTCGTTTCGCTCGGCTGCCCCAAAGCTCTCGTCGACAGCGAGCGCATCATCACGCGCCTGCGCTCCGAGGGCTATCAACTCAGCGGCAGCTACGAAGGCGCCGACCTCGTCGTGGTGAACACGTGCGGCTTCCTCGATAGCGCCAAAGCCGAAAGCCTCGACGCCATCGGCGAAGCCATCGCCGAGAACGGCAAGGTCATCGTCACCGGCTGTTTGGGCAAAGAAGAGAGCCTGATCCGCGAAGCGCATCCGAAGGTGCTCGAGATCACCGGCCCGCATCAATACGAGGCTGTCGTCGGCGCCGTGCACACGCACCTGCCGCAAGCGCATGATCCGAAAGTCGATCTCGTGCCCGAAGGCGGCTTTCGCCTCACGCCGCGCCACTACGCGTATTTGAAAATTTCCGAAGGCTGCAACAATCGCTGCACCTTCTGCATCATCCCAAGCATTCGCGGCGACCTCGTCTCGCGCCCCGCCAACGCCGTTTTGAAAGAAGCAGAGTCGCTTGTAAAAGCGGGCGTCAAGGAATTGCTGGTCATCAGCCAGGACACGTCGGCCTATGGCGTCGACGTGAAATATGCCGAGAGCAAATTGAAGGACCGTATGGTCCGCGCCAAATTCTACGATCTCTGCAAAGAACTCGGCGATCTGGGCGCTTGGGTGCGCTTGCACTACGTCTATCCATACCCACATGTTGACGATGTCGTTGGCCTGATGGCCGAAGGCAAAATCCTTCCTTATCTCGACATCCCATTCCAGCACGCTTCACCGAATGTGCTGAAAGCCATGCGCCGCCCGGCGAACCAGGACAAAGTCCTCGATCGCATCAAGACATGGCGCAAAATCTGCCCAGACCTCACCATCCGTTCGAGTTTCATCGTCGGCTTCCCCGGTGAAACCGAGGACGATTTCGAAACGCTGCTGGATTTCATCGAAGAAGCCGAAATCGATCGCGCTGGCGTATTCAAATACGAAAACGTCGACGGCGCGCCCTCACGCGATCTCCCCGATCATGTCGATCAGGACGATGTCGACGAGCGCTATAACCGCTTCATGGAGGTGCAAACCGCGCTCGCCCACCAGCGCCTCCAATCCATGATCGGCAAAACCGTCTACGCCATCTGCGACGGCTGGGACGAGGACGCCGAAGCCTACGCTTTCCGCACCAAGGCCGACGCCCCCGAAATCGACGGCGTCACCTATGTCGATAGCGATGAAGAGGTCGCCGAAGGCGCGATCCGCGAACTCGAAATCCTCGGCGGCGAAGGCCATGAGATGGTCGGGGCGCTCAAGTGACAGCTCAAGCGCCAGACGGCGCATGCTATCGGGCGCTTCCCAACCCGAACAACTTCAACCATCGCATTCGAGCCATGAGAACATAGCCGTCGGCAGGCGCGACGTTAGCCTTGCAGCTGTGGCTTCTCCCGGATGAACTGCGACAGCAGCCACTTTTCGCCTCGTGTCGGCGCTGCGCCCTCGTGCTCGGTGCGATAATCAGGCGCGCCGGACTCATCGACATTGTAAAAATAGAGCGCATCGCCCACGCCGCCGCGCAGCTTTTTCTCGAGCCGCAAGAAATGCGTCTCGCCCGCGTCGAATGCGTCGTTGAGATACACCAGAAACGTCAAATGCCGCTGGCCGTATTGGCTCAGCTCGGCGTTGGTTTGCGGCGATGGTTGCAGGAAATCGAAATGCGGCGCGAACGTCTGACCCGTTTGATAGCGAAACACCGACATGCGCTCGAACTGCGCGGAAGGCGCGCCGATCGTGTTGGCAATGCGCTCGCGCACGAGGATGGCGGGCAAATCCAACTCAAGCAGCGAAAACGTGCCGACGCTATTGGACCGCACGTCATCCTGCCTGGGCTTGGCCGTCAGCGGATCATAAACCAGCGCCGCGTTTTGCAATGGCCGCGCCCGCTCAATCAGCCAAGCGCATGTTGCGGCGTCCAGAAAGCCTTCCGATATGCCAATACGCGGCTGCGCCACGACGCTGCTCGTCGCACGCGGTGCCGTCCAGTCGGCAATTCGGTCGCCAACCAAAGTGAGTTGCGCCTGCGCTGAATCCGAGCCAGCGGCCGCGGCGCGCGTCAGCCAATCCAGCGCATCGGCGATGCTGCGCTCGCGTCCATACCCCAAGGCGGCGACATTGGCGGCGAGCAGCATCGCCCCCACGTGCCCAGCCTCGGCCAGCGCCGCGCACTCCTCGGCCACGAAAAACTCATTCACCGGTCCGACGCCGCCTACCAGCGTCGCCAGCCGCGCAAAACGAGCCTCTACATTCGTCGTCATGGGCGCAATCTAGCAGCGGCCGAACCGCCAGCAACGCGCATCGAGGTCGGCGAATTCACGAATTTCACCGCATTCATGAAGGCCAATGACGACACCTGCAGCCTCCGGTACAACCTCGGGATGTCGGTCGATACCCTTATCCAATTCGGACCAAGTATCGCGTTGCTGGCTTTCGGCGCGTGGCTCGGCATGGGGCTTCAGCGCTTCATCTGGCGCATAAGGGCGGGCGCCCGACGCAGGCGCGCGCGCTCGTATGACTACGATCAAGCTCCCACATGGGAAGCGCCGCCCGTCGAGCCTTCGCGAACGCAGGATGCTGTCGAGCAATTGCGGATCGTGATGAACTCGGAGTTCAGCGCCCGTCCGCTTCTCAATCAAAGCGAAGTGCGCGTGTTCGAAGAACTCTGCCAGATCGTGAGCCGTTGCATGCCCGGCTGGCGCGTGATGGCGCAAGTGTCGCTTGGCGAAATCCTCCGCAGTAAGGACACCGAAGCGTTCGGGTGCATCAATTCGAAGCGCGTCGACATGCTTTTGATCGATGAGACATGCCGACCGCGGCACGCCATCGAGTATCAAGGCGGCGCTCACTATCAGGGGAGCGCGGCAGCGCGTGACGCGGTGAAGAAGGAAGCGCTACGGAGAGCCGGGATCGGCTATCATGAGGTTGTCGCCGGCTAGACGACGCCCGCCGATCTTCGCCAGTTCGTGGAAAATCTGATCTCAAAAACCGACGCGCCCAAACCGTAACGCGATGTCCAAACGCGCCCCTTATTTCTTCACCTTCGGCTCGCCGAGCGTCATGAAGATCACCGGGCCTTCGGTCGGTGCGCGATAGACGCCGTGGCTGGCGTTCACTTTCATCGCCAGCGCCGTCATCTGCCAAGCTTCCTGCTCGGTCATCTTGAGCGACTTTTCAGTCAGTTCTTCCAGGCCGTGCTTGTCGCCGAACCAGCGTGTGCGCTCGGCGTCGTTGCGTAAACGCTGTTGCACCATCGGATGGTCCCAGCCCCAGCGGAACATCATCGTCCGCGGATTCCAGGCGCCGATGATCTGCACGGGCGCGGTCACCAGCGCGCCATCCTTACGATCGAATTGAATGATGCCAGCGTTCTGGTCCACGACCCAAGGCGCGGTATCCAGCTTCAGCTTTTTCTGCAGCCAACGCTGACGGTTCAGCAGGTCCACCCAGCTTTCCGCCCAGAAACGATCAACATCGACGCGCTCGCCGCCCCACGGCACGAGTTCGCGTGAGGAGGCCCTTGGCTCTGGTCTTGGTTCTGCGCGACGCTTGGCGTTGAGCATGCAGTCCCCGGCGGCGGTATGCGGGGAATGTGGATAACGAGTTCCCTTAATTCGGGAAAGACATTTCCTGCGCGTCAGCGTCGCGAGCCTCGGCGAAAGCGCAAAATGCCGGTGCGATCAAGCGCTTGGTCGCGACCCAAAAGCCGCATCATGCATTATCCCGTGGGATCGTCCTTCTTGCGCCCGCCGCGCCCGATCGTCAGCGCCTTGATCACGCCGCGCAGTGTCTGCGCCTCCTGCTGGGAAAGGCGCGCACGCAGAAACAGCGCGCGTAGATTGCGCTTCATCAGCGGCGCCTTGTCGTCCGGGTGGAAAAAGCGCCCGTGTTCAAGCTCTTGCTCAAGGTGCGCAAACATCGCCTCAAGCTCGGCTTGCGTCGCTGGCGGGCTGTCGGGCGGCTGAAACCAGGACGGCAAATCGCTCGCCTGGCGCGCTTCGGCGTAAGCGTAGCAAAACACACTCGCCGCATTGGCCAGATTGAGCGAGGCAAAACCCGGATTGACCGGCAGCGTTAGGATCGCATCGGCGCGCGCGATCTCATCCGTCTCCATTCCAGAGGCTTCCGGCCCAAACATTACGACCGCGCGTTCGCCCTTGGCCTGCGCGGCGCGGATGTTCTCCGCCGCCTGGCGCGGCCCCCAGACCGGCTTCTCCAAGCCGCGCGGCCGGGCGGACGCCGCAATCACCAACGTCGCATCCGCCAGCGCATCCTCCAGCGTCCATTCCACACGCGCGTTCTTCAGCACCACATCCGCGCCGACAGCCACGATCTCGGCTTTCGGGTTGGGCCAGCGGTCGCGCGGCGCGTAGAGCCGAAGCTGGGTCAGGCCAAAGTTCAGCATCGCCCGCGCCACCGCGCCGATGTTCTCGCCCATTTGCGGGCGCACCAGGCAGATGGCGGGCCATTGCTCCTCGATCGGGGGCGGCATGTTGGCGGCGCGGGTCATTGCGCCCCGTCTTTTCCCATCGCGACCCGCCCCGCAAGGCCGGCGATACCACCCGCCGCAGTTTGCGCGACGCCCCTGAACTGCTACCACGCCACGCGAAATTTCCCCGGAACTGGAAGGTGCGAGCGATGGCGAAGATCAAGGTGGACAATCCGGTCGTCGATATGGACGGCGATGAAATGACCCGGATCATCTGGGCGGCGATCAAAGAGCGCCTGATCCACCCCTATCTCGACATCGACCTCAAATACTACGACCTCGGCGTCGAAAGCCGCGACGCGACCAACGACCAGATCACCATCGACGCGGCCAACGCCACCAAGCAATACGGCGTCGCCGTAAAGTGCGCGACCATCACGCCGGACGAAGCCCGCGTGAAGGAATTCAACCTGAAGGAAATGTGGAAGAGCCCGAACGGCACGATCCGCAACATCCTCGGCGGCGTGATCTTCCGTGAACCGATCATCTGCAAGAACGTGCCGCGCCTCGTGCCGGGCTGGACGCAGCCGATCGTCGTCGGCCGTCACGCCTTCGGCGACCAGTACCGCGCCACCGATTTCAAATTCCCGGGCAAAGGCACGCTCACCATCAAGTTCGTCGGCGACGATGGCCAAGTGATCGAGAAGGAAGTGTTCAAGGCGCCGGGCGCCGGCGTCACCATGGCGATGTATAACCTCGATGAGAGCATCAAGGATTTTGCCCGTGCTTCGTTCAACTACGGTCTCATGAAGGGCTGGCCGGTTTATCTCTCGACGAAGAACACGATCCTCAAAGCCTATGACGGCCGCTTCAAGGACATCTTCCAAGAAATCTTCGACGCCGAATTCAAAGCCGAATTCGACAAGCGCAAGCTCACCTACGAACACCGCCTGATCGATGACATGGTCGCCTCGGCTCTCAAGTGGTCGGGCGGCTATGTGTGGGCCTGCAAAAACTATGACGGCGACGTGCAATCCGACACGGTTGCGCAAGGCTTCGGCTCACTGGGCCTCATGACCTCGGTGCTGATCACGCCGGACGGCAAGACGATGGAAGCGGAAGCCGCGCACGGCACCGTGACGCGCCACTACCGCCAACACCAGAAGGGCGAACCGACCAGCACGAACTCTGTCGCCTCGATCTTCGCCTGGACGCGCGGCCTCGCGCATCGCGGCAAGCTCGACAATAACCAAAAGCTGATCGATTACGCGCTGCTCATGGAGAAGATCACGGTCGACACCGTCGAAGCCGGCCAGATGACGAAGGACTTGGCGCTCCTCGTCGGCGACAAGCAATCCTGGCTCACCACCGAAGGCTTCCTCGACGCCGTCGGCGACAATCTCGACAAGGCGATGGCGTAATGCAGCCCGTCATTCAGCGGCGGGCGCAAGCCGAACCCGGAACCCAGGGCAAACGATGTGCGCGTGGCCCCTGGGTTCCGGATCACGCTCCGCGTGTCCGGAATGACGGAGTGAGACATGAGCTTCAACATACGAGCGCTTCGTGCGGAGGACCGGCCCAATTGGGAGCCCCTTTGGGCCGGTTATCTCGAATTCTACAACGCGACGCTCGCGCCCGAGATCACGGATGCGACCTTCGCGCGCTTCCTTGATCCCAACTCAAATCTCTTCGCGCTCGTCGCCGAACGCGAAGACGGCGCCTTGCTCGGCATCGTGCAATGCGTACTGCACGACCACGGCTGGTCGCTGAATAAATTCTGCTACCTCGAAGACCTGTTCGTTTCAGCCGACGCGCGCGGCGCAGGCCTGGGCCGCGCGCTCATCGAAGCCGTATATGCCCGCGCCGAAGCCAATGATTGGGGCCGCGTCTATTGGCTGACACACGAAACCAACGCCACCGCGCGCAAGCTCTACGATCAAGTCGCCAGCAAGAGCGGCTTCATCCAATATCACCGGCCCTAGCTCTTCTTGCGCTTGCCGCCCTGCAGCATCAGCCAAGCGAACAAGCCAAACGTGAGCACCAAGACAGCGCCCAGAAAGCCCAGCGCCGTCAGCGCCAGCGGATCAACATGAAGGTTCGCGATGTTCTGCATGACCGCCCTCTAATTCGC
Organism: Caulobacterales bacterium; assembly: GCA_017303355.1. GTDB lineage: Bacteria > Pseudomonadota > Alphaproteobacteria > Caulobacterales > Aquidulcibacteraceae > Vitreimonas. The sequence continues at coordinate 13,294 of JAFLCU010000022.1, forward strand.
GGCGGCAATGATCCTCTCCCACCACGGAGATCGCCTTGATCGAACGCAAATCACGCTCGCGTCAGCCACGGCGATCCGCACGCGCCAGCCCACGGATGCGGTGAGCGTTCGATTATTTCTTGCGAAAGTCCGGCGTCTTCCGCCACGGCCACGTATCAGGCAGATCGCGCGACACCTTGTCCGGATAGCGCGGCTCACGCTTTTCAAGGAACGACGACACACCCTCCTTCGCGTCGCCCGATTGACCGCGCGACACCATCCAGCGGCTCTCGACGCGATGCGCTTCCATCGGATGATCCGCGTCCAACATGTCTAGCATCATGCGCCGCGTCAGCGTCACGGAGACCGGCGCGGTATTGTCGGCGATCTCGCGCGCCAGCGCACGCGCCGCCGGCAACAAATCTTCGGGCTTATGCAACGAACGGATAAGCCCGCGCTCTTTGCCCTCTTCCGTCGTGAATACGCGCCCTGTCATCGTCCATTCAAGCGCGGTTTGAATGCCGACCAAGCGCGGTAGGAAATATGAAGACAACGTCTCCGGCACGATGCCACGGCGCGCGAACACAAAGCCCATCTTCGCGCCCTCGACAGCAAGCCGAATATCCATCGGCAGCTGCATCGTCGCGCCCACGCCAACAGCAGGGCCATTCATTGCCGCGATCACCGGCTTCAAGCTTTCATAGATGCGCATGCCGACAGTGCCGCCGCCGTCACGCTCATTGGCCGGATCGAATTTTTCACCGCGCGCCTCGGCGCGCTTTTCGTAATCGAACGTCGCGCCGCCGGAACCCAAATCAGCGCCGGCGCAAAAAGCGCGCCCCGCGCCCGTCACGATGACGACGCGCACATCGTCGTTGGCGTCGGTCTCGTCAAATGCAGCAATGATATCCCTGGCCATCCGCGGCGTGAACGCGTTCATCCGGTCAGGCCGGTTCAACGTTAGCGTGGCGATGCCGCCCTCGACATCCAGTTTGACGGTTTCGTATTCAGCCACAGGCGCTCCTCCGCATTTCGGCGAAGCCTAGCACCTTTCCGTTCCGCCAAGGCAACGCCCGGCGCGCGTCACAGACGCAGCAATTCAACCTCGGCCGCCTGATACGGGTCGAGCCGGTAAATCAGCTGGCGGTGGATCGCCACCAACGCGCCCGCACCCCAATCCTCGATCAATTCCGCGTCGTCGCGTTCGCGTGCTTCCCATTGCGAACCGTCCTCGCAGATCAGCACCTTGCCCCGCGCCATCACCGCGTCGATGGTCGAAACCACGCCCGATTGCGCTCCAGCGCCTAATCCGACTCGGAACACGGACAGAATCGCATCACGCTGCGTATGCGTAAGCTTCGCCCAATCGAGCCGTTGAAAGATTTCCGGCCCAAGATAGGCAGCCAGCGCGTCGTTCTGAGTCATCCCGTGTCCCCACACCGAATCGAGTCGTCCAAAAACGATTGATTTGGTTTCCGAGACGTTACTGGAGCGAGACGAACGCTATATCCGCCTTAGCGCGGCGCACGGACCAGCGCGGCGCTCATTCAATTTCACAGGTCGAGACGCCAGATAAAATCGCGATCGGCGACGCGGCCCACCATGAATTTGTGCTCGCCGACATGTTCGAAGCCGTAGCGGCGGTAGAACGCCTGCGCCCGCGCGTTGTTTTCCCAAACGCTCAGATACATGGCCTTCGCGCCTTTGCCGCGCGCCCACGCCAACGCCTCATCCATCAGCGTTTGCGCGACACCCGCGCCCTTGGTGGCCGGATCGACGTAAAGCCGATGCAGCTCAAGCGCGCCGGTCGCATCGACGTCCATATCGACAACGCCCATCTTGCAATAGCCGACGATCACGTCGTCTTGCAGCGCGAGCCGATAGCGTGTCTCCGCGTCCGCAAGCTCGGCGGCGACAACATGCGCGCGATACTTAGCCTCGACATAGGCGGCCAGATCTTCGGGCGGATACAAATGGCCGAACGTATCCGTGAAGGTCGCCTCCGCGAACGCCGCCAGCGCTTCGGCATCAGCCGCGTTCGCATCGCGGTAGGTATAGGCGCTCACGCCGCCAGCGCGCCTTCCAACGCCGCACGAATAGCGTCGAGCGCCTTAGGCGCCGCGGCGCCATCCGGGCCGCCGCCTTGCGCCATCTCCGGCTTGCCGCCGCCGCCTTGCCCGCCAACGGCCGCGACACCGGCCTTCAGCAAGTCGACCGCCGAAACTTTCGCCTTCAGATCATCGGTGACGCCAACGGCGACGGCCGCCTTGCCATTCTCGACGCCGACATAAGCGATCACACCCGAGCCAATCGATTTCTTGGCCTCATCAACCAAGCCGCGCAGCTCTTTCGTCGGCACGCCATCGAGCACACGCGCAAGCATCGAAACACCCGCGACTTGCTCCGGCCCGGCAGCGCCGCCGCCACCTGAGAGCGCCAGCTTCTTTTTCGTTTCCGTAAGTTCGCGCTCAAGCTTGCGGCGCTCGTCCTGCAATTGCGCGACGCGCTCCGGCAAATCCGCCAACGGCGCCTTAAGGCTCGCGGAGGCGATCTTAGCCAACGCCGCTTGCGCCTTGAGACGCGCCAACGCCGCCGCACCCGTCGCCGCTTCGATCCGGCGCACGCCGGAGGCCACGCCGCCCTCAGAGAGCACGGCGAACACGGCGATGTCGCCGGTGCGCTTCACGTGCGTGCCGCCGCACAATTCGACGGAATAAGCCTTGCCGTTCTTGTCGAGCGCATCGCCCAGGCGCAGCACACGCACCTGATCGCCGTATTTCTCGCCGAACAGCGCAAGCGCGCCCTCCTCGATCGCTTTCGCCGGCGCCATCTCCTTGATCACGCCTTCGGCGTTTTGACGGATCACCGCATTCACCTCGTCCTCGACGCGCTCGATCTCATCGGCGGTCAAGGCTTGGCCGTGGCTAAAGTCGAAGCGGAAATAATCCGCCTCCACCAGCGAGCCCTTTTGCGTGACGTGCGGCCCCAGCACGTTGCGCAGCGCCGCATGCAGCAAGTGCGTGGCCGAATGGTTCGCGCGGATTTTGCCGCGACGATCGTGATCGATCTCGAGCATCGCCTTGTCGCCCACCTTCACCGCGCCCTTTACGATGCGGCCAAGATGCACATGCAAACTACCGGCGTGCTTTTGCGTATCTTCGACGACAAATTCGGCGCCGTTCGCGAACCTGATCAGGCCGTGATCGCCTGCTTGACCGCCGCTTTCGGCATAGAACGGCGTGCGATCGAACACGAGCGCGCCGGAAACGCCTTCGCGCAATTCGTGTTGCTCCGCGCCGCCCGCGACAATCGCCGTGACTTGCCCCGCGCCGTCTTCGGCGCCGTAGCCCAGGAATTCGTTGCCCCTGGTGCGCTCGATGATCGAAAGCCAAATCGCCGGATTGTCGCCGGCTTCGTTGCCCGTCCAGCTTTCGCGGCCGCGCTCGCGCTGGCCTTCCATCGCTTTATCGAAGCCGGGAATATCCACTTCGAGGCCACGCCCACGCAGAATGTCCTGCGTCAGATCGAGCGGAAATCCGAACGTGTCGTAAAGCTTGAACGCGACCGCGCCATCGAGCTTTTGTCCGGCGCTCACCGTTTCAAGCTCTTCTTCCAGCAGCTTCAAGCCATTGCCCAAAGTGCGGCGGAAGCGCTCTTCCTCTTCGCGCAATTGCGCTTCGATCACCGGCTGCGCGCGCTTCAATTCGGGATAGGCGTCGCCCATCTCGGCGATGAGCGTTGGCGCCAAGCGATGCATCAGCGGCTCTTTCGCGCCGAGGATGTGCGCATGCCGCATCGCGCGGCGCATGATCCGGCGCAGCACGTAGCCGCGGCCTTCGTTCGACGGGGAAACGCCGTCGGCGATGAGGAAGCACGACGAACGCAAATGATCGGCGATAACGTTGTGGCTCGGCGCCTGCTCGCCTTGCGCCTTCGTCTTGGTGAGTTCCTCGGACGCCGCCTTCAGCGTGCGGAACAGATCGGTTTCAAACACCGAGTCCACGCCCTGCAGCACGCACGCCATGCGCTCGAGCCCCATGCCGGTATCGATCGACGGCTTCGGCAGTTTCGCGCGCGGACGATCATCGCCGAATTGCTCGTATTGCATGAACACGAGGTTCCAGAATTCGAGGAAGCGATCCCCATCCTCTTCCGGCGAACCAGGCGGGCCGCCCCAAATGTGGTCGCCGCGATCGATGAAGATTTCGGAGCACGGACCGCACGGACCCGTGTCGCCCATCGACCAGAAATTATCGCTCGTGGCGATGCGGATGATCTTGTCGTCGCTGAAACCCGCGATCTTCTTCCAAAGCCCGGCCGCTTCGTCATCGTCGTGATAGACGGTGACGAGCAGCTTATCTTTCGGCAGACCGAGATCCTTCGTGATCAGCGTCCAGGCCGCGTCGATCGCGCCTTCCTTGAAATAATCGCCGAACGAGAAATTCCCGAGCATCTCGAAAAAGGTGAGGTGACGTGCGGTGTAGCCGACATTGTCGAGGTCATTGTGCTTGCCACCGGCGCGCACGCATTTCTGACTGGTCGCCGCGCGCGCATAGGGCGGCTTGGCGGCGCCGGTAAAATAATTCTTGAACTGCACCATGCCGGCGTTGACGAAAAGCAGCGTCGGGTCATCGTGCGGCACCAGCGACGACGAGCCCGGCAGCGCGTGCTCGCGCGACCTGAAAAATTCCAAAAACTGCCGACGGATGTCGTTGACGCTCGTCATCACTCTACCAAGCCGTATCAAAAGCCGTTCAGTCGCCCAAAGGCGGCCAAATCAGGTGTTCCGGTTTGGTATAGGTAGTGCGGCGCACAACGCCAAGCGGGCGGGTCGGCGCAGCCTCGGCTGCAATGCCGGCGAGGGCGCCGGCGTTCCATACTACGGCGGCAATGTCAGCGCGCCCTTCTCATCCAGCGGGAAATGCGGGTTCCAGGCGACCTCCCAGAGATGCCCATCCGGGTCGGCGAAATATCCAGTCCGGCCGCCCCACGGCGCCTGATGCGCCTGCTTGGTGATCTTGCCGCCAGCGGCTTCCGCCGCCGCGAGCACCTCATCCACCTCGCGCTCCTCGCGCACATTGTGAGCGATAGCGATGCCGCGAAAGCCACTGCCCGCTTCCGGCGCGCCGGCATCCGAGGCCAAATCCGCCCGCGACCAGATCACAAGCCCAATCGCGCCAGCCTGCAGAAAGAATACCTCTCCGCCGCCGAGCGACGACGCGCGAAACCCCATCGCTTCGTAAAATACCAAAGAGCGCCGCAAATCCACGACGCCCAGGGTGATGAGGGAAACGCGCGGCTCCATCGCGCTTACTCCGTAACTACGGGGGTCATTCCAAGGAATCCGCCGGCCGGCCCGGAGACGCACCAGGGCATGGGGTCGGGTCGGTGAGCATCCCCGAACCGGCCAGCGAAATTTGGGAAGCGCGCGAAGCGCCCGCTCCTATTCCTTGTCTTCGTCGCCTTCGGGCGGCGAATACATCTCGTCAGCCATTGCGCTCGACTTGCCGCGGATTTGATCCTCGATCGCGAGCGCGACTTCCTTGTTCTCTTTCAAGAACCGGCGCGCGGCTTCCTTGCCTTGGCCGATCTTCTGCCCGCCATAGGCATACCAGGCGCCGGACTTGTCGATCACGCCAGCCTTCACGCCGAGTTCGATCAACTCGCCAGTCTTGGAAATACCCTCACCGTAGATGATGTCGAACTGTACCTGCTTGAACGGCGGCGCGACCTTGTTTTTCACGACTTTGACGCGGGTTTCCGAGCCAATGACTTCGTCGCGTTCCTTGATCTGACCGGTGCGGCGAATGTCGAGACGCACCGACGCGTAGAATTTCAGCGCGTTGCCGCCCGTCGTCGTTTCCGGGTTGCCGTACATCACGCCGATCTTCATGCGGATCTGGTTGATGAAGATCACAAGCGTGTTCGACTTGTTGATCGAGGCCGTGAGCTTACGCAGCGCTTGGCTCATCAAGCGCGCTTGCAGGCCCGGCAAGCTGTCGCCCATCTCGCCTTCGATTTCAGCGCGCGGCGTCAGCGCCGCAACCGAGTCCACCACCAGCACATCGATCGCGCCCGAGCGGACCAAAGTGTCGGTAATCTCGAGCGCCTGCTCGCCCGTATCCGGCTGCGAGACCAGAAGATCATCGAGATCAACGCCCAGCTTGCGGGCATAGATCGGATCGAGCGCGTGCTCGGCGTCCACGAACGCGCACACGCCGCCCGACTTCTGCGCTTCGGCGATGCAGTGCAGCGCCAAAGTCGTCTTGCCCGAACTTTCCGGGCCATAAATTTCAACGATGCGGCCTTTCGGCAGACCGCCAATGCCCAGCGCGATGTCCAAGCTCAGCGAGCCGGTGGAGATCGCCTCGATCTCCATGGCGGGCTTTTCGCCCAAGCGCATGACCGAGCCTTTGCCGAAGGCGCGATCAATCTGTCCGAGAGCTGCGGCCAAAGCCTTCTGCTTGTCCGTTTCCACTTCCGCCTCAACAAGCTTCAACTTGGCCATATGTCCGTCTCCCGATAGGTCGAGTCCATGCCCTGGACTACAGGCGCTGCGCATGTCCGCGTCAGGAATCGAATGTGCACTATTTGTTCTTAGAACACAAGCAGAACATTTTCGAGATTGGGAATTAGGTTTTGGGATTAGAGGAGCCTGAGCGCCCGCACCCGCCAATCCCCAATCCCTAGTCCCCAATCCCGCGAGCAGCGCAACCCCTATTCCCTTCGCGCCAGTTCCGGCCTTAATGGTTTCGCTGGAGGAATATGAGAGGATTGCGCGATGGCATCGTCGCTTGCACCCAGACCGCCGCGCGGCGGGCAACCGGCCACGCTGGAAGGCATGAGCTCCTTCCGCGTGAAGACGGCCGCGCTCTCGCGCCCGGCCGCGCCGCAAAAGGCCGATCCGAACATGGTGCTGCTCACGTCGCCTGACGGCGGCGTCGTGGTTTACCCGCCAAGCGAAAAGCTCGCGATCCTGGCGGCCAAGCGCGTGCCGCGCACTGGCCGCTAAGCGAACGCGCTGATGTCGCCGAACTTGCCCGAATTGAAATCGGTGATCGCCTGACGGATTTCGTTTTCCGTGTTCATCACGAACGGCCCGTATTGCACCACAGGCTCGTTGATCGGCTCGCCGCTCAGCACCAAGAGCTTTGCATCGCTCTCGGCTTCAATCGCAATCGCGCCGCCCTCGCGCGCGTAAAGCGCGAATTGCGACGGCCCGGCGCTCTTGCCGTCATCGAGCTTCACGTTGCCGCTTTGCGTCAACAAGGCGAGCGTATGGCCTTCCGGCAGATTGAACTCGGCCTTGGCGCCCGCCTTCAAGCGCACATCCCAAATGTTGATCGGCGTGAACGTGTGCGCCGGGCCCTGTGCGCCCGCATATGCGCCGGCGATCACGCGCAAGCGGCCAGCGTCGTTTGGCAAATCCACCGACGGGATCCGCGCATCGAGCAAGGTCTGATAGCCGGGCGGCGCCATTTTATCTTTCGCCGGCAGGTTCACCCAAAGCTGCACCATCTCCATAGTGCCGCCATTTTGCGTGAACGCGGCCGAATGAAATTCCTCGTGCAGAATACCGGACGCCGCCGTCATCCATTGGACATCGCCCGGCCCGATATGGCCGCCATTGCCAGTGGAGTCGCGGTGATCGACTTCGCCCATATAGACGATGGTCACGGTTTCAAAGCCGCGATGAGGATGCACGCCCACGCCGCGCTTCTGCGCCGCTGGCGCGAACTCAAACGGCTGCGCGTAATCCATCAAGATGAACGGACTCACCGCATCGCCATGCGTCTGCGGCGAAAACATCGACCGCACCGGAAACCCATCCCCCACCCAATGCGGGCGCGGCGCGTCGTGAAGAGCAAGCAGTTTTCTCATGCAGCGAAAATAGGCGCGCGACGTCTCCGCGCAATAAGGCACACGTCTGACACCGCCCGCCGGAACAGGCGCACGGCCATCGGTTTTGCATCTCAATCAAACGAGGACCGCTCCATGAGATTGCTTGCGACCGTCGCCATCGCCGCCCTGCTCGCCGCTTGCGGTCAGCAAGCCACGCCGCCCGAACCGATTGAGCCGCCCGTCACCGAAGCCCCAGCGCCCCTCGCCAACGCCATCACCTCCGACGGCTGGAACACACTCCGCGTCGGCATGACCCGCGCCGAGGTCACCGCCGCCGTCGGCGCGACCGCGACGCCCGGCGCAGTCGGCGGGCCCGATCCGGCAGCGTGCGATCTCTTCCATCCCGCCTACGCGCCCGAAGGCATGCTGGTGATGATTCAGCAGGACCTGCTGACCTCCATCATCCTGCGCAACAACACCACGCTCCGCACCGATCGCGGCTTCGGCGTCGGGTCAAGCGCCGCCGAAATCAAAACCGCCTACGGCGCAAGCGCCGTCTCCGAGCCGCACAAATACGTCGAAGGCGCTGAGTACATCACGATCTGGAGCGTCGGCGGCCCAAGCGCGGCCGCGCCTTTCGTCGAAGACACAAACGCCCGCGGCGTCCGCTACGAAACCAATGCGCAGGGAATCGTCACCGCCGTGCACGCCGGCGGGCCGAGCATTCAGAATGTCGAGGGGTGTTCGTAGGGCTCACGCGAGATCGTCTGAGCGAATCCAGCGACGTTGTTCGCGATAGGCGCTTCGGCTACGATGATATCATGCCCCTGCGAGCACGCCCCTTACACGCAGTCCTCTTCTCAACCCTATTGTGGAGCATTGCGTCCTCAGCTTTGGGGCTGCCCGAGACAACTTGGACGGATAGCCAGGGGCGATTCAGCCTCGATTTCCGTCCCCTCGGATGGAATGAGTTTTCAATCGACGCGGCAGAAGGCGATATCTTGATGATTGAGCGCGGTCATACGGAGGTGGATGGCGACACGCCGATCTGTGTAGTGACGGGACATGCTCAGCCGACACCTGCCTCAATGACGCAAGCGAACGTGAACACCATATCGTCCGCGCGACACAGAGATATGCTTGAAAGCACAGCCGGAATTCCGACGTCGAGCCAACTCGTTGATGTCGATGGCGTCGTCACCATTGACGCGATCTACAATGGGCCGACTTATCGGCACATCCGTCTCTTCTATCTTGGGGACGGTGTAACGCTCACGCAGATACTCATCGACTGCAGTGTGGATGGGCCCGTGTCCTCGGATGTATCGAGCAACATCGGTGCGCTTATCGGGACACTGCGCATCGGAACGCGTTAGCAGCCGATCGCCTTTAGCGTCGCTCGTAAGAGCGGGCGCACCAAGCACCACAACACCTAAGCCGCCAGCAGCTCCTTCACCCGGCCGACCAGCTGCTCCATCGTCACCGGCTTGCTCATATAATGCACCGGATATTGCTCCAGCATGTGGCTGAAGCTTTCGGGCGCGTAGCCGGAGAGGAAGAGCACTTTCGCGGCGCCGATCATCGCCGGATCGGCTTCCTGCAACATCTCGGGGCCGGTCATGATCGGCATCGAGACGTCGGAGATGATGATGTCGTAGGCGCCCGGATTGCGGCCGAGCACTTCGAGCGCTTCTTCGCCGTTCTCCGCCTCCTCGACCTCGTAACCGCACTCCTTGAGATTGCGCACGATCGAGCGGCGCACTGCAGTCTGATCCTCCACGAAGAGGATCTTGCCACGCCCCGCCACGTCCTTCGGCGGCGGCGCGATCAAAGCGCGCTCTTTCGCGGCGATTTCTTCCAGTTCTTCCGCCGTCGGATCATAAACCGGCAGGAAGATACGGAACGTGGTGCCGACGCCCATCTTCGAGCTGAAGAAGATGTAGCCGCCCGATTGCTTGATGATGCCGTAGCTGGTCGCGAGGCCAAGCCCGGTGCCTTTGCCGGCTTCCTTGGTCGAGTGATACGGGCGGAAGATTTTCGCCGCGTGCTCCGGCTTGATGCCCGAGCCCGTGTCTTCCACCTCGATCATCACGTACTGGCCATCCTCGATCGGGTTGTGGCCAAGCCCGCGCGCGGCTTCGGCGTTGATCACCGAGGTGCGCACGGTCAGCTTGCCGTCCTTCGGGATCGGCGAATCCTTCGGCGTCATCGCATCGCGCGCATTGGTCGCGAGATTGATGATCACGCGCTCAAGCTGCGTTTTATCGACCTTCACATACGGCAGATCGCGGCCGTGCCGGATTTCGTATTTGATCGACGCACCCATGATGCGGCGGATCAGCTCTTGGCGCGAACCGACGAAATCGCCCACGTCGAACACTTCGCGCGCGAACGTCTGCTGGCGCGCATAGGCGCGCAGCATTTCCGAAAGCTCCTTGGCGCTCGCGGCGTTGTCGGAGATTTCCTGCAGCGTCGGATAATCCGCGTCGCCCACCGGGTGGCGGCGCAGCAGGTACGAGCAATTTTGCATCACCACCGTGAGCAGATTGTTGAAATCGTGCGCCACGCCGGCGGCGAGTTCGCCGATCTCGCGCATCTTTTCCGACTGCGCCAAGCGCGTTTCAAGCTCGCGCTGCTGGCTCACGTTCATCACGTAGGCAATGCCGCGCCCATCGGGCGAACGTGCGAAATGCACGTGCACAGCTGTCGGCGGCGCGGTCGCCAGCGTGATCTCGATCGGATCGTGCAGTGCTTGGCGCAAGCGATGCGCCAGAGCGGTCGGCCCCTCGCCCGCTTCGAACAGATCGGCGAAGCCAGCGCCCGGCATGGCGCGGCCTTGCGTCATTTCCATCAAGGCCGCGTTGGAATCCAACATCGCCGCCGAGGCGGGGTCTGCGCCATCGAGCACGGCGATGCCGAGCGGCGCCTGGCTGAATACGCCTTCCGCTTCGGCCGAAACGCCGCCAGCGCGTGCGGGCGCGCTCACGTCCGGCGTTTCCGCATCGGCGAAAAATACAAGCGTCCGCGATGCGCCATCGCTGTTGTCATCCGGCCAGAATGACAGCACGGTTACTTGCGTCTCGTGGCCATCGAGCCCGCGCAGCGTGACGCGCGCGCGTGTGGGGCCAAAGCCCCGGCGATCGCGCCGCAACAGTTTCGCTGGATCTTCCTTGATGATGTCGCGCACACGCAGCAGCGATGGATCTTCACCCAAACCGAGCACCGCGCGCAACGCGCGGTTCATGTAAGCGATCGTGCCGTCCGCGCCCGCCGCGAAGAACCCAACCGGCGCGTCATCCAGGAAAATCTGGCGCCCGTCATCGCTGCCGACGCCAACTTCGCCCGCGCTCAATTCGCGCAAGCGCCATAGCACATGCCCGCCAGGCACCGGGCCCACGCACGCCTCGTAGCGCGCATGCTTGCCGCTGAGCGCCGTCGTCGCCGGCAATTCCTCGCGCCGTGTTTGCCCCTGCTGCGCCGCCTTCGACAAACGAAACATCGGCGCCGACAGCATCGGGTCCGCGCCGAACAAGCGGCTCATCATCGGCGGACGATCGCTTTCGCCCAACACACCGGCGGCGTGCGCGATATCGAGATAGGCTTGGTTCGCCGTCAGCGGCGACAGATGCGTATCCGTAATCAGCGCCGCTTCATCCAGCGCCTCAATCATCGCAAAGTCGCTGCGTCCAGAGATTAGCGCCGACGCAGCGATCGCCCCACGCTCCGGAAACGCGCCGTGCTTGCGGCCTGCGCCACGCGACATCCAGAAGAACAATACCATGCCGACAGCCGCGAGCAGGATCAGCAGGATGGCGCCAGCCTGCCCCGCGTCCGAGCCCAACATGATGGCGACGCCAGCCGCGCCCAGGCCAAGCGCAATCGAGACCCAGAAAAGGATCTGAAGCGGATCGAGCCGCCCGCCGCCGCGTGGCGGTTGGTTTTCTACGTGATCTGTCATTGGCGCGCCTGTTGGGCGGCCAATTGACCTCGATTCGGGTCCTGGAGCACTGTTGGGCGCGGTAGGAAATCCATCCGCCATGATTGTCTCCGTTACAGATTTCGCCGCGGCCGGCCCCGCCGTCGGGCCAGACGCATGACAAAGCCAATGATCTTGGCCACCGCCTCGTAATGTTCCCGCGGAATCGGCTCGTCGATGTCGGCGGTCGCAAACAGCGCCCGCGCCAGCGGCGGTTCTTCCACGATCGGAATGCTATGCTCTTCCGCGATCTCGCGAATTCGTAACGCAACCGCATCGACACCCTTGGCAAGGCACACTGGCGCGGCCATTTCACCCGGCTCGTACCGGAGCGCGATCGCGTAGTGGGTCGGGTTGGTGATGATCACGCTCGCTTTCGGAACGTTGGTCATCATCCGTTGCCGCGCGCGCTCGTGGCGGATTTGCCGCAGCTTCGCCTTGACCATCGGATCGCCGTCGTTCTGACGGAACTCCTCCTTGATCTCGCGCCGGCTCATCTTCATGCGTTCCATGTAGGACTGGCGCGTGAAGACGTAATCCACAGCCGCCAACAGCGCCGCCGCGCTCGCCAGCGCGATCAGCATGGCGACGACGCGATCCTGGATCCACGGCAGCAGCGCCGATGGATCGAGCAGCGAGATGCGTTCGAGCGTCGCGTCGCGCGGCCACAGCACCCAGCCCAGCACGGCGCCCACAAGCACAAGCTTGGCCAGCGACTTCAAGAACGTCGCCACCGCCTGCTTGCCGAAGACGCGCTTGAAACCCTCTATCGGGTTCAGTTTGTCGAGCTTTGGCGTGAGGCGTTCGCCGGTGAAGGTCGGCCGATCCTGCACATAGCGCGAAGCGATCCCGGCGCCGGCTAGCGCGAGCGCTGTCATGCCGAAGATGGCGAGCAGCTTGAGGCCGATCGCGCCCATGATGGCGCGCAACGAGGCGGGATCGGCGCCGAGCTGATCGGGCATCGCCAGAAAAGCGATGAAGCTATGCGCCATGCTCTGCGTGATCGGCCCGGCCATGAAGGCGACGAAGCCGGTGGCCGCGATCAGCGAGAGCGCCGTGCCCACTTCCGTCGAATAGATGATGTCACCCTTCTCGCGCGCTTGATCCAGCTTTCGCGGTGTCGGCTCTTCCGTCTTATCGTCGTCGTCAGCCGCCATGCATCACCCGATCCACAGCGCGTAGCTCTCGACGCTATCGAGCCAGATCAGCATGCCGGCCGAGAGCCCGAGCGCGAACACCACCAAGCCGCCCATCACCTGCAACGGCAGCGCGATGAAGAAGACCTGAATTTGCGGAATGAGCCGCGACAGCACGCCCAGGCCGACGCGAAAGATCAGTCCCGCCGCGATCACCGGCATGGCGATCTGAAAGCCGACGCGGAACGACGTCGACGCCGTCTCAAGCGCCAATTCTGCCGCATCGCCCACCGGCGGCGGCGCGCCAAGCGCGATCAAATCGTAAGAGCCGACGATGCCCTGCAAGAACATGTGATGCAGACCGGTGGCGAAGATCAGCGCAACACCGAGAATGCTGAGGAACACCGCCGTCAGCTGGCCTGATTGCGTCATGGTCGGGTCAGCGGTTTGCGCGAACGCCAAGCCGATCTCTAGACCGATGATCTGGCCCGCCGTGGCAAGCGCGGTGACAAGAAAGCGCGCCGCCGCGCCAATGATCACGCCGATCACCGCCTCGCTCGCTACCTGTAGCGCAAGCCCCCAGGCGCTCGTCGCCGCTTCGGGCACGCGATCGCTCAGCGCGGGCCCGACACAGATCGCCATCGTCAGCGCGATGCCCAAGCGCACACGTGGCGGCACGGCCGGTTCGCCAAACCCCGGCAACAGCATGATCACGCCGCCGATGCGCGCGAACAGCAGCGCCACGCTCCAAATCTCGACGCCGTAGATCGTCAGGTCCATCAGAACGCCGCGATGCGTTCGAAGATGCCGTCCATGAAATTGCCCATGAGGCCGCCCATGATCGGCAGGAAGAGGAGGATGGCGAAAAAGATCGCCAGGATCTTCGGCACGAAGACGAGCGTCTGCTCCTGAATTTGCGTCAGCGTCTGCAGCAGCGAGACAACCAAGCCCACCACCAAGCCCACGATCATGGGCCCGGCCGCGACAAGCACCGTGATCCAGATCGCTTCCCGCCCAAGGTCGAGGACTTCGGCGCCCGACATGGCTTCCTCCCACACGTCGCCCGGCAAATTCTGCCGGGCGCGCGGCCACTAGGACGCCAGTCGTGGTTAACGGGACGTTTCCAAAACAGACCCCAGCCACTTACCATCAGGAAAGGTCGTCCCACCCGTTTGCATGAGCAAAACGTGCTCTCGCCGCCACAGTGTGACTGAGTTTCCGCAAGCAGCATCCAATTTACCGAATCCACCTCATCTTAGGTTCAGGCGCGGCTGAGACCTTGCACGTGCTCGAGCGCAGAAGGCGTTCAAGACAAGAACTGAGGGGAAAGTCCGATGAGTGCTTTTCGATCCATTGCAGCATTTCTCCGGGGCCTGTTCGCCCGGAAGGAAGACGATTTCAAATCGCTGCTGATCTCTGACCTGGGGATTGAACGCTAAAATCCGCCGCTAGCCGCCGGGAGGGACACCCGCGGCGAAGCTCTCGACAAGGCTGCCCGCCACGAGGCGCCATCCGTCCACCAGGACGAAGAAGATCAGTTTGAACGGCAAGCTGACGGTCACAGGCGGCATCATCATCATGCCCATGGCCATGAGCAGCGACGCCACCACGAGATCGATGATCACGAACGGCACGAACAACATAAAGCCGATCTCGAACGCCCGCCTCAGCTCCGAAATCATGAACGCGGGCGCGAGCACCCGCAGCGGCACATCCGTAGCGCTCTGAGGCGGCGCCTCCAGGCGCGCCATATCGATAAAGAGCGCCAGATCGTCTTCCCGCGTCTGCGTCGCCATGAACGCCTTCAGCGGCTCCACGATACGCGGAAACGCCTCATCCAGCGGCATTTCCTCACGCATCACCGGGCCGATGCCGGCCTGATACGAGGCCTCCCACACCGGTTGCATCACGAACGCGGTGAGGAACAGCGAAAGCGAAACGATCACCACGTTCGGCGGCGCCTGCTGCAGGCCGATGGCGGTGCGCAGCAAGCCAAGCACCACGACGATGCGCACGAAGCTCGTCGTCATGATCAGGATCGACGGCGCCAGTGATAGCACCGTGATCAGCGCCGCCAGCTGCAGCACGCGCGCGGTCAGGCCATCGCCGGTGCCCAGGTCGATCGACAGCGTGGGTTGCGCGGCGGCATAGGCGTCCCCCGCGCCGAACAACGCCAGCGCCCCGAACAAGCTGAACAGAATGGCGCGCTTCAAGCCGCACTCTCCTCTTTCGCCGCCATTTCCGACACCACCACGTCGCCCGCCGGCGAGAGCAGCAGCAGATGCTCGCGCCCATCGCAGCGCACGATCACCAGCCGCCGGCGCGGATCGAGCATCAGACTTTCCGTTAGCTTGAGTCGGCGCGGCGCCTGCGGGTTCGCCTGCAGCATGCCCAAACGGCGCGCGCCGTAGGCCACGCCGACGATCAACGCCAACGTCGCGATCAGCGCGAAGATCGCGCGCGCAAAGTCCAACAGGTCCACCAACGCCTCCGTTCTGGAGCTCAGGCGTTCATGACCTCAGGCGGTTTGGTAAACGAGGGATTAATTTTCCGATCCGAAATTAAGTCGCGCTTAACCATAAACTGGCGAACTAGGCAAAGTTTGCAGCCCTGAGTCGGACACGCCTTGGACCTCGCCAATTCATCCTTCTTCGGTCTGCTGCGCCAGCGGCTCGATCATCTGTCGCAACGCCAGCAGCTGATCTCGGAAAATATCGCCAACGCCTCGACGCCGGGCTATCGCCCGCGGGACGTCGATAGCGGCGCGTTCGAGCGCATGCTGGCGGCGCGGGCGAGCGGCGGCGGCCTCGCCATGAGCCGCACCAATGCTGGCCACATGTCGCCCGGCGGCGGCGGAGGCGATGTTCAAGTCATCACGCGCGACGACTCGGAGACCACCATCGACGGCAACGCTGTCGTGCTCGAAGAACAAATGGCGCGCGCCGCCGAAACACGCATGCAGTTCGAGACCGGCCTCGCGCTCTATCAGAAGGGCCTCGATCTCATCCGCATGGCCGCGCGCGCGCCGGGAAGGTAATCGCTCATGACCGATATCAACGCCGCCATTTCCGCCGCCGCGTCCGGCATGCGCGCCCAAACCGTGCGCATGCGCATCGCCGCCGAGAACGTCGCCAACGCGAATTCCGCCGGCGCCAATCCGAACGAAGAGCCGTTCCGGCGGCGCATTCCGTTGCTGGAGACGACGACGCTCGCATCCGGCGCGCAGGGCGTGGAGGTGCGCGGCGCCGCGTTCGACATGACCGAGTTCCGCACCGAGTATAATCCAAGCCACCCCGCCGCCGGCGAGGATGGCTATGTGCGCCTGCCCAACGTCGACACGCTGGTCGAGATGATGGACCTGCGCGAGGCCACGCGCGCCTACGAAGCCAACCTCAACATGATTGAAGCCGCGCGCGGCATGACCAATCGCGCGCTCGAATTGCTCCGGAGATAATTAGATGGCCGTCGATCCGCTTTCCGCCGCACGCGCCTATCAGCAAGCCGCCCAAGCGATGCAATCGCGCAGCGATGCAGGCGCTTCGGATTCCGTTGATTTCGGCTCACTCGTGCAAGAGGCCGTACGCCAAGCCGGGCAAAGCGCTGGCGTCGCCGAGCAACAATCGCTCGCCGTGGCCGCGGGCCAAGCCGACATCGTCGATGTCGTCACCGCGATCGCGGCGGCCGAAACGCAATTGCAGACCGTGATCGCCGTGCGCGACCAAGTGATCAGCGCCTATCAGGAAATCCTGCGTATGCCGATTTAGGGATTAGGTTTGGGGATTGGTTGATTAGCGAAGCGTCGCAACGTGCGCGATCTCTTCACCTCCCAATCCCCAATCCCTAACCGCCAATCCCGATCCCGGGAACTTTCTCCGCGAAACTGACGTTCACTGGCCGTCAGTTTCGTAACCGGAGATTTTCCCATGCTCGGCTGGGCGATCGGCTTTTTCGTTGCAGCATTAGTGGCCGCCGTGTTCGGCTTCGGCGGCATTGCGTCGGCGTTCAGCGGCATCGCCGTGCTGTTGTTCTGGGTGTTTCTCGCCCTTTTCATTCTCTCCATTCTGTTCAACACATTCGGCGGCGCGCACGCGGCGGGCCATAGCGGCAGCGGCCGCACGTTCGCGACGGTGGCGCTCGTCGCCGCCGTTGCGCTGGGCGTTTATGCGTGGGTCGACAACGATATGTCGGCTGAGCGCGTTGGCCGCACGATCGATCGCGAAACCGCGCAACTCGCGGAAAACACTTCAGACGCTATCGCAACGGCCAGCAACCGCGCCGGCGATGTGGTCGAGGAAACCGGCGATGAAATCCAAGCCGATCTCGAAACCGCCGATGAGCGCGCCGAGGACACGGCCAACTAAGCCCCTTTCCCCGCAGACCCCTCCGGCCCGCGCGCAAGCGCGGGCTTTTTTTGTCGGACCGCCGGCTTCCAGCCGGCATCAGCGATTTAAACGGCGTACAATGTGCAAATGCCGGCTGGAAGCCGGCGGTCCGAAGGATTGCGTCAGCTCTTGCCGCCGCTCGTGCTCGCGCCCCCCTTCGGCGCTTTGTCCTTCTTGGGCTTACGCTTCTCTTTGTTGGACCGCATCTGACCTTTGGCCATGGATCAATCTCCGTCGCTGTGGCGACGGAGATTAGGAAATCCAGATTGGCCAATAGGCAACAGAAATTTCAGCGAGCGCCGCCCGCCGCCCATTGCCTAGCTTCGTCGGCGCTTAGCGGTTCTCGCTGCAATCGCTATCGAGCAGGCCCTCGTCGTTAGGGCCGTTGCACTCGTCGTTATCATCCGAGAAATAGTCGACTGCGGCCGCGCCGACGGCGGCGCCGGCGGCCAAAGCGCAGCCACTGGCCAATGGCGCCGTGAGGCCGAGCAGGACAAAGAGTGCTGCGCGCGTGCGGGTGTTCATGATGGAGGCTCCTGGGCGTATATTGGAGTTCAAACACCGCGCCCCTGCACTTGTTCCCGCTCGCGCGATCATGCGCGCGCCCGCAATCGCGCGGGCGCGTTCGTTTGAATCCAACTTGGCGTTTCCTCCCAAGGGAGGCAGGGCGCGCAAACTCTGCGCCGAGTAGTCTCTATTAGGATCGCCGCGCGGTCTCCCGCGCGGCGCGCGCACTTTTTGCGCGCCCTTGGCGATCGTTTTTCCCGGTGCGGACAGAGGAGTTGACATGGATCGCTTGCCGATCCGCCTCCTGGACGATGGACCTTCCGGGATTGCCGCCCATCGAGCGGCTTTCCCTTTGGGGCTTAGCTCCATGCCCGCATTGCCGGCGCCGCGCGCTGAGTATCCGACCACTCAGGATTTCGCGGTTTCACTCCCCGCGAACAGATCACGCCGACCGCGTCCTACGCTGCGCCTCCGCGAATAGCGCTTCAACTACCACTCGCCCGTCGAACTCTTACGAACGCTCAAGACCTGGATCAGGCTCTCAGACAGTGCCGTTTCCTAGGACAGCTCCTTATTAGCCGCCCAGAGCCACCGCACTAGTTGCAGGATGGAACTGCCGAGGTAATAAAGAACTGGGGCAGGATGTATCAGGCGCGATCACTTACGGTTGGAGAGCTTCTAGAGAACGGATCCTTTAGGATGCCGGTCTTTCAACGCCCATATTCTTGGGAGTACGAAACAGCCGTTCAATTGTTCGACGATATCTACGCGGCCATGCAAGCGAATGAAGTTCATACTTCTCGCTTCGAAAACTACGAACCCTACTTTCTTGGACCGATCATTGTGGTACCGAACGGGCCGACAACGCCGTCCGATCTTATCGACGGACAGCAGCGCCTTGTGACGTTGACCTCCCTGCTCGCAATTTTGCGCGACAAAAGCGCGGACCCTAATTTTCGCGGCTTTCTCAACTCATTCATTTGGAGACCGCTCAATCCCCTGCATGGGACAGCACCCGCCCCTCGATTGAGAATACGCGCGCTTGACCAAGATCGCTTCAAAACCCTCGTGCAGGCAGATGGCGGCACAATTGATCTACCCACAACGGCCGAGACGCCATCCGAAGAGCGCCTTCTGACGGCACTAGTTTGCCTAAAGCAGGAAATTGGGAACGTCACTGAGACTCACCTAAACGCAATCGCGCGATTCATTCTTGAAAAATGCGTCGTACTTCAGATTTCAGCTCCAACATTGGTGACGGGTTATCGAGT
The DNA here is from genome assembly GCA_017303355.1 of Caulobacterales bacterium. GTDB lineage: Bacteria > Pseudomonadota > Alphaproteobacteria > Caulobacterales > Aquidulcibacteraceae > Vitreimonas. Next base: position 32,387 of record JAFLCU010000022.1, read on the forward strand.
CTTCCGCGGCATCAATAGTCGAGGGCAGCAACTTGACGCTCTGGACTTGGTTCGCGCCGAACTACTTGGCAGCCCTGATGAGGACTCAAGCAAAGTCGCGGATGCCTGGGCCGAGGCAGAAGATGTTCTCGGCCCCGATGAACTTCAACGATACATCGAAGCTGTGGTACAATCCGTTGCGCCCCAGCAATGGGATGGTGACCTTGCTTTGACGTTTCGTTCGGTGATGTCTGATCCACAGCTCAGCGTCTCGCTCCATTCCCGAATGCGCGAATTTCTCAACGCGCACGCAGCCATCGAAGGACACGAGCTTGAGTATGGCGCCGACACCGCGCTCATCAACCGGCGACTGGAGTGCGTCCGACATCTTCCGTTTGACGACTGGCGTGCCCCATTACTGCTATTTATGACGCAAGGTCCGAGCGGCCATCAGCTTTATCGCTTTCTTTCGAGATTAGAGGCGGCGGCGCTCGCGTTGCATATAAGCGGCGCTCCGAGATCTACCGTCCGCAAACGCTTTGGATCATGCACCAAATGGCTATCCGAAGGTAATGATCCCTTTGCTCAATCGTCTCCGTTAACTATTAGACAAGCAGAATTCTCCCAGGCGCTCACCAAGTTCGAAGCGAATCTGAGACCACTCCCCAAGTTCGCAAAGCATCTATTGTTGCGGCTGAACGTAGAGATGTGCGCGGACGCCATCCCGCCCTACTTTCCGCAGGAGGTCACGATCGAGCATATACTCCCGCAGACGCCGAGGGGCGAGTGGCTCGAAGTTTTTCCAAACGCACCGGAAAGATCCGCTTGGACACACAGAATGGGCAATCTGGCGCTACTGACCCATTCTATAAATGCCGCCGCAAAGAACCGTCCCTTCTCATCGAAAAAAGCCACCATTTTCGGCACGGAGAATGGAAATGTTTTTGCGCTTACAGCAAATTTGGCATCGCTTCCCATCTGGGATATGAGCGCTCTTCGCGCACGACATCAGCGAATGCTAAACTTGACGAAATCGCTACTTACCTCACAGTGAGCATCGTGCGCTGGCGCACAGCACTCGGAAACCTAAGCTTCCCGTGCCTCCGCCTACGCTGACGCTTCGGCGGACAAGTCGTTCGCGCCGCGGTCGAGCGCCAGGAGCGCGGCGTTGGCGATGGCGTCGGCATCGAGGCCGGCCTGCGCGTACATCAGCTCGGGCTTGTCTTGATCCTGAAAAATATCCGGCAGTGTCAGCGTGCGGATTTTGACGCCGCGATCGAGCAGGCCGTCGCGGGCCATGAAATGCAGCACGAACGCGCCGAAGCCGCCTTCGGCGCCCTCCTCGATGGTCAGCAGCACCTCGTGCTCGCGCGCGAGGCGGCGGACCAGATCCTCGTCGAGCGGCTTGGCGAAGCGCGCGTCGGCAAGCGTGGTTGAAAGCCCCATGGCCGCGAGCTTATCGGCGGCTTTGTTGGCCTCGCCCATGCGCGCGCCAAAATTGAGCAGCGCGACGGAAGTGCCTTCGCGAACGACGCGGCCCTTGCCAATTTCGAGGGGCGTATCGCAATCAGCGCCCAGCACGCCGTCGGCGTCGCCGCGCGGATAGCGGAAGGCGCTCGGCGCGTCATCGATCGCGGCGGCCGTGGCGACCATGCGCGAAAGTTCGTTGCCGTCGCTCGCGGCCATCAGCACCATGCCCGGCAGCGCGCCCATGAAGCCGACATCGAACGAGCCCGCATGCGTGGGACCATCGGCGCCGACGAGACCGGCGCGATCCATCGCGAAACGCACGGGCAGCTTTTGAATGGCGACGTCGTGCACGACCTGGTCGTAGCCGCGCTGCAGGAATGTCGAATAGATCGCCGCGAACGGCTTCATGCCATCGGCGGCGAGGCCGGCCGCGAACGTCACCGCGTGCTGTTCGGCGATGCCGACATCGAAGGTGCGGTCGGGAAACTGCTTGCCGAAAATATCGAGCCCGGTGCCGGACGGCATCGCGGCGGTGACGGCGACGATGCGCTCATCCTTCTCGGCTTGGCGCACCAGCGATTGCGCGAACACCTTGGTGTAGCTCGGCGCGCTCGCGCCCTTGGCCTGCTCGCCGGTGACGACGTTGAACTTGGAGACGCCGTGATACTTGTCGGCCGCGTTTTCCGCCGGCGCGTAGCCCTTGCCCTTCTTGGTCACGACATGGATCAGCACCGGGCGATCGGTGAAGTCCTTGGCGTTCTTGAGGATCAAAGTCAGCGTATCAAGATCATGGCCGTCGAACGGCCCCAGATAGTGGAAGCCCAGTTCTTCGAAGAAGGTGCCGCCTGTCACGAGCGTGCGCGCGTATTCCTCGACCTTCTTGCCGACATCGTGGATCGGCGCCGGCAGATGCTCGGCCACCGATTTCGCCGTCTTGCGCAAGCGGCGATAGGTCTTCGATGAAGCCAAGCGGCCGAGATACGAAGACATGCCGCCGACAGGCGGCGCAATCGACATGTCGTTATCGTTGAGAATAACGATGAGACGCTTGGTGCTCTCGGCGGCGTTGTTCATCGCCTCATAGGCCATGCCGGCCGAGATCGAACCGTCGCCGATCACGGCGATGACGTTGTTGTCGTCGCCGCGCTTGTCGCGCGCGACGGCGAAGCCGAGGGCTGCGCTGATCGACGTCGCGGCGTGAGCGGCGCCGAACGGATCGTATTCGCTTTCGGCGCGCTTGGTGAAGCCGGAGAGCCCGCCGCCGGTGCGCAGCGTGCGGATGCGGTCGCGCCGGCCGGTGAGAATTTTGTGCGGATAGGCTTGGTGGCCAACGTCCCAGATGACGATGTCGCGCGGGGTGTCGAACACGTAGTGGAGCGCCACCGTGAGTTCGACCACGCCAAGACCCGCGCCGAGATGGCCGCCAGTGGTGGACACCGCGCTGATGGTTTCGGCGCGCAATTCATCGGCCGCCTGCCGCAGCTGGCTTGGCTGCAGCTTGCGCAAATCGGCGGGGAACTTGATCTGGTCGAGAAGCGGTGTCTGCGGGGCCATGAAGCCTCAAGTGTCAGTTTTCAGACGCGGAAGCTACCCCCGTTTGGCGCCCGTGGCGACGCCGCTCCAGCCGAGCACCCCAGGATTTTTCTAGCATTTTCGTGCGGCAAGGGCGCGCAGCCGCTGATCCCGCCCTGATTGCGCCGCCCCGGCCACGGCGCTAGTGCTGGACCATGAAAAGGTTCCGCCTCATCGCCACGGCGCTCGCCGCGCAAGCTTGCTTCGCCACCGCCGCCCTGGCGCAGGAGACGACCACCGGCGACGATATCGTCGTCACCGGCGCGCGGCTGGAAGAAATCGTGCGCGAGTTTGTCGGCGAGGTCGCCGCAGCCCCCGGTTCGGAGGATCAGATCGCGCGCTGGGACGGGCGCATCTGCCCTGGCATTATCGGTCTGCAAGACCGCGCCGCCGCGCAAGCCATCATCGATCGCATCGCGCAGCGTGCGTATGAGGTTGATCTTGACGTTGCCCGCCCCGGCTGCCGCGCGGACGTGATCGTCTTCATCACGCCGGACTCGCAAGCGCTCGCCGCCGAATTGCGCGCGACGTTCCGGCAGATGATGAACGTCTATTCCACCAACAACGTGCATACGCTCGGGCTCGAAGCGATGGACGATTTCGTCGCCACGCCGCGCATTGTGCGCTGGTGGCACGTCACCAACACGACCAGCGCCGACGGCTTCGAGTTGGGCGAGGCGGCCCAGCAAGTGCGCAGCAGCGGCAGCCGCTTGAGCCGCGGCACGCGGCAGGATTTCAGCCGCGTGATCATCGTCGTCGACGCCACGCGCGCGGCCGGCGTCAACCGCGACTCGCTAGCCGATTACATCGCCATGGTGGCGCTGGCGCAACTCGATCTCACCGCCGATACCTCGGCCTATCCCAGCATCCTCAACCTGTTCGGCGAGGGCCAGCGCCCCACCACACTCACCGAATGGGACCGCGCCTATCTGACTAGCCTCTATGGCGCGCGGCGTAATTCCTACAGCTCAGGCGCGCAAGAACGCGACATCAGCCGCGAGATGGTCGATCAGCTGACCCCTCCGGCCGCGGCGCCCGAGCGCCAATAGTCGCAAATCCGTTGGCGAACAGCGCTTGCCGCCGCTAGCGTCCGCCCGACTTATGTTTGGGGGACGCTTCGGTGCGACACACGATCCACGCTTGCCTGTTTGCTTTGGCTTTGGCCGGTTGCGCCTCGCCCGGCGCCGAGACGCCCTCGCCCTTAAACAACGCAGCGGTCGATCCCTACCTTTGGCTCGAAGAGGTTGAAGGCGATCGCGCGCTGGGTTGGGTCAATCAGCAGAACGCGCGTTCGCTGCCCGTGCTTGAAAATGATCGCCGTTATCCCGGGTTGCTGAACGCAGCGCTTGAAGTGGCGCAGAGCCGCGATCGTCTGCCGCTTGGCCAAGTGCGCGGCGGCTATCTCTACAATTTCTGGCAAGACCCTGATCACGTGCGCGGCATCCTGCGGCGGGCGCCGCTTGATAGCTACGCGGCGAACGCGCCGCGCTGGGAGACGGTGCTCGATGTCGACGCGCTCGCGCGCAGCGAGGGCGCCAATTGGGTGTATCAGGGATCGGATTGCGATCCTTCCGGCGTGCGCTGCATGATCTCGCTCTCGAATGGCGGGCTCGACGCATCGACGGAGCGTGAGTTCGATCTGCAAACGCGCAGCTTCGTGGCGGGCGGCTTTGTCGTGCCGGAAGCCAAGTCGCGCACCGGCTGGCTCGACCGCGACACGCTGCTCATCGCCACCAATTGGGGCGAAGGCTCGCTGACCGAGTCCGGCTACCCATTCATCCTCAAAGCCTGGCGGCGCGGCACGCCGCTCTCGAGCGCGACCGAGATCATGCGCGGCGAGGCGAGCGATGTTTCCATCGCCGTCGCGACCTTTGAAGATGAAAGCGGCGATCACATCGCCATCGCCGTGGAAGCCGAGAGCTTCTTCGAGACTATCTACTCACTCATCACGCTTGAAGGCCCGGTCCGCATCACGCTGCCGCGCAAATCGACGATCCATGAATTCTTCAACGACCGCCTGATCGTGACGCTGGAAGAGGCCTGGACGATCGGCGGACAAACCTATGCTTCGGGCGCGGTGCTAGCCTTGCCGCTGTCGCACGCGACACTGCCGGAGCCTCGCATCGAGGTCGTGTTCACGCCGAACGCGCGCCAATCGATCGGCGACGTCGACGCGACCAGCGAGGGCCTGCTCGCGCCCGGCTTCGACAATGTGCGCGGCCGGCTGTGGCGCTTCACGCTTCAAAACGGCGCGTGGCGTGAGCAGCAAGTGCAATTGCCGCCGACGGGCGTCATAACCATGGCCGGCTCGTCCACCAGCGAGAGCTCCGCGTTCTTCACCTACGAAGACTTCCTCACGCCGCCGACACTCTACGCGATCAACGGCGCACAAGCGCGCGCCGTGCGCTCGCTCACCGCGCAATTCGATGCATCGCGCTACGTGACCGAGCAATTCGAAGCGACGAGCGCGGATGGCACGCGTGTGCCCTATTTCGTGGTGCGCCGCCGCGACATGCAAATGAACGGACAGAACCCGACTTTGCTCTACGCCTATGGCGGCTTCCAGCTTTCGCAAATCCCAAGCTACAACGCTTATATCGGCCGCTTGTGGCTTGATCAGGGCGGCACGTATGTGCTGGCCAATATCCGCGGCGGCGGCGAGTTCGGCCCCGCTTGGCACGACGCCGGCCTGCTCACCAATCGTCAGCGCATCTATGACGATTTCTATGCGGTCGAGCGCGATCTGGTGGCGCGCAATGTCACCAGCCCGCGCCGGCTCGGCATCTCCGGCCGCTCGAATGGCGGCTTGCTGATGGGGGTGATGCTCAATCAGCATCCGGAAATGGTGAACGCCGCGATCATCGGCTCGCCGCTGCTCGACATGCTGCGCTACGATCAATTGCTCGCCGGCGCGTCATGGGTAGGCGAATATGGTTCGCCGTCGATCCCCGAACAGCGCGCGTTCCTGGAGACGATCACGCCCTACCAAAACCTGCGCGCGCGCGACGATTTCCCAACCGTGTTCATCTACACGTCCACGAAAGACGATCGCGTGCATCCAGGGCACGCCCGCAAATACGGGGCGCGCCTCGATGAGCTGGGCATCCCCTATCTCTATTACGAGAACACCGATGGCGGGCATTCGGCCAACGCCAATCTGCGCGAAGCGGCGCGCCGGCGTACGCTTGAGTACATGTATCTGACGCAGCGCCTGATCGATTGATCAGTAGCGGCGCTCGATGATGAAATCGACGGCGTCGATCAAGCTGCGCGCGCGCGGGCCGAAGATAGAGAGATGGCGCTTGGCCTGGTCGGCGAGCATGCGCACGCGGTCGCGCGTGGCGTCGACGCCGAGCACGGTGACGAAATTCACCTTGCCGCGATCCTTGTCCTTGCCGACGGCCTTGCCGGTGTCGCGCACCACGCCTTCGGCGTCGAGCAGGTCGTCGACCATCTGATAGGCGAGGCCGACATCGTGGGCGTAGCGTGAGAGCGATGTTTTCTCGGCGTCGGACGCACACCCGATCAGAGCGCCGGCGTCGACCGCGAAATTGATGAGCGCGCCGGTCTTCAAGCGATTCATGCGCGTGACAGCGATCAGGTCGGAGCCGATGTCTTCGCCGGCCATGTCGGCGGCTTGACCCGCGACCATGCCTTGCGCGCCGGATGCCTTCGCAAGGCCCGCGATCAACAGGCAGCGCATTTGCGGATCGGGGTGCGTGGCCGGTTCGGCCATGAACTCGAACGCGAAGGTCAGCAACGCATCGCCGGCGAGCACCGCGGTCGCTTCGTCAAAAGCGCGATGCAAGGTGGGCCGGCCGCGGCGCAGATCGTCGTCGTCCATGCACGGCAGATCGTCGTGGATCAGCGAATAAGTGTGCACGCATTCGATCGCGATGGCCGCGCGCAGCAAGTGGCCTTCGTCCGCGTCGAACAGACGGCCCGCCTCCATGGTGAAGAACGGGCGCAGGCGCTTGCCGCCGGCGAGCGCGGCATAGCGCATGGCCGTCAGCAGGCGCGATTCCGAGCCTTGCGCCTTCGGCAGGAGACCATCGAGCGCGGCGTTAACCCGCTCGGCGGTTTCCTTGATGCGAGTTTCAAGTTGAGACATGGGCGCTCCCGTTAGCAGAGCGCGGGGCCCGCGCAAGCGCCAGTATCGCCCGCCCCCGTTAGGCGAGCATTTTGCAGGGGAAGCCCCGGCGCTGGCGGTCAGGCTTCCCAACCAGCTTTGTTCCGGGGCATAAACGGCCCGCTGGGACGGTGGTGTCGGGCGGCCAATTTTGGCCGGATTGCTTCCGTACGCCTTCGGGCTTGAAAAGAGTGGGGAAATACTGAGATGGCAACGGTTGTGGTCATTCACGCCGCGGAGGACACCCTGCCCGCGCGGGCGCTGGCCGAAAAGCTGCGCCAAGCGAAGCTCGAAGTGGTGCTCGAAAAGCAGCCCGGCGATGAATTGCGCGCCGCGGTAAAAGCCGCGCCGGTGACGATCGCCTTGTGGTCGCCCCGCTCGATCGAACAAGCGCCGATCGCCGAAGAGGTCGCGTTCGCGCGCAGCAAGAGCAAGCTGATCCACGCCAACATGCAGAGCGCGGCCACGCCGCAACAATTCAGCAGCGACCAGAGTGTGAATTTGACCGGCTGGCGCGGCGAAGACGATTTCCCGGCCTGGCGCGAACTGGCGCAATTGGTGACGAGCAAAGCTGGCGTGCCGCCGCTGCCGGCGCCGGCGCCGCGCCAACCTTCTGGCTTCTTCCAACCGGGCCGCGTCGACGCCGACGCGCCGGCCGCGCCGCAACAACGCGCAGCCCAACAAGCCGCGCCGCGCCAACAAGCGCCGCAACAAACGCGCCCCGCC
>JAFLCU010000023.1 GCA_017303355.1 Caulobacterales bacterium
CAGCGCACCGCGCGCGGGTGCGGCCGCCCCGTCCGGCCCATCCGCCATCCCGGCCGGCTGGCTGGCGCCGGCGCAAGGGAACATTACACGCGGCTTCGGCGCCCGCACCGGCGACGGCCCCGCCTCGCAAGGCGTAATTCTGAGGACAGGTTCCGGCGCGACCGTGGTGGCGCCCGCGTCAGGCGAAGTCGCCTACGCTGGTGTGTTTAGAAGCTACGGCCAAGTCTTGATCCTGAACCTGGACGGTGGTTACGCTCTGGTGCTTACCGGGCTCGAAACGATCCAAGCGCGCGTAGGAGATACTGTCCGCGCAGGCCAGGTTGTCGGTGAAATGCCACGATCTGACATGACGGCGCCGGATTTGTATGTGGAAGTACGGCGGGGCGATCAGGTGGTCGATCCCGGGCGCTGGCTCAGCGCACGCGGGCTTACGGCTGATCGCAGTGTTAGAGCTGGTTAACACCTGGCGGGCGAAGGTTACGCCCCGGGGGAGTACGAGATGCGCGTAGCTTGGATTGCAGCGCCGCTTGCCGGCATGGCGGCTTTGGTTGGCGCGCTGGCCTGGTCAGCGCCGGAAGACACCGGCCGCGGCGACATCTACCGACAGCTTGAGCTTTTCGCCGACGTGCTCGCGCGCGTCGAGCAGGATTACGTGACCGAGATCAACGAAGAAGAAGCCATGGAAGCGGCCATTCAAGGCATGCTCGCCTCGCTTGATCCGCACTCCTCTTACATGAACGCCGCCGACTATCGCGAAATGCAAACGCAGACGCGCGGCGAATATGGCGGCCTCGGCATCGAAGTGACGAGTGAAGACGGAGTCGTTCGCGTGGTCTCGCCGATCGACGGCACGCCGGCCGCGCGCGCCGGTATCCAAGCGGGCGATTATCTCACCGCCATCGATGGCGAAAGCATTGTCGGCCTCACGCTGAACGATGCTGTGCGCCGCATGCGCGGGGAAGCCGGCTCCAACATCATCGTGACCGTTGCGCGCGAAGGCACTGATCCCTTCGACGTGACGCTGACGCGCGAAATCATCAATGTGCGCGCCGTGACGGCGCGCGTTGAAGGCGGCGATTTGGGCGTCATCCGCATCTCGACCTTCAACGAACGCACCGGCGACATGTTGCAGGATGCGATCCGCACCGTGCGCCGCGACACCGGCGGCCGTCTGCGCGGCGTCGTCGTCGATCTGCGCAACAATCCCGGCGGCTTGCTCGATCAAGCCATCGAAGTCTCGGACGCGTTCCTCGATGGCGGCGAAGTGGTTTCCACGCGCGGCCGTCAGCCTGAGGATGTGCAGCGCTACAACGCGCGCCGTGGCGAGGATCTCGCCGGCGTGCCGGTTGTCGTGCTGATCAATGGCGCCAGCGCCTCGGCGGCGGAAATCGTCGCCGGCGCGCTGCAGGATCGTAACCGCGCGCTGATCGTCGGCACGGATTCCTTCGGCAAGGGCTCGGTGCAAACCGTGATCCCGCTGCAAGGCGGCCGCGATGGCGCTCTGCGCCTGACCACCGCGCGCTACTACACGCCGGCGGGCCGTTCGATCCAAGGCGCCGGCATTACGCCCGACATGGAAGTCGCCGCGCGCCGCGTCAGCGCCGAAGACATTGCGCGCCTGCAACGGCTCGGCGTCTCGGAAGCGGATCTGCCGAACGCGCTCGACAACGATTCAGGCGCGCAACGTCGCGCCATCCACGTGCCAGAAGACATGCCGCCGGAAAACTGGGACGCTGAAGAGGATTACCAGCTGCAACGCGCCATGGATTTCCTGCGTCAGGGCACGGTTGCGGAGCGCCTGCGCCAACGCGCCGGCTGAGCACGTTAACACTTTGAACTCAAAGCACTCAGGCCGCATGGCCTAGTGACGGCGTGCGCGAATTCATGGATGTTTCGCACCCATGATTCGCCCGCGAACGAGCGCACCGGGGCTTGCGCGGAAAGGCGCGACGCCGCCAAAGCCGCGGCAGCGCCGCCTGCCGCAGATCGACCAACGCATCTTAGCGCTTGGCGCTGTTGGCGTGGTCGCGGCGCTTGCGTTTGGCGTGATCCAAATCTTCGGCGATCCGAGTGCTGCAGGTCCGCGCCGTGTGGTGGCGCTGGCGCCCGGCGAAGCGGCGGCTTCTGCGCCGCGCATTGCGTTCGAGGACGCGGCCATCGATATGGGCGGCGACTACGAGACGTTCAGCTTGGACGAGCTGCCGCAGACGGGCGAGGTCGGCGAGATCGGCGCCGACGGCGAACTGCGCGTCGCCGTCGTCGAGTCGTCGGAAACGCCGCGGCGGCCGGCGGCGTCGCCTTTGCCACGCGCGCCGATCGCGGGGCTTACCGAACGCGGCCCGAACGGGTTGCTGCCGATCGTCGCCGCCAACGGGCGCACGCCGGCGCAAGCGTACGCGCGGCCGTTCACGCCAGTGCAAGGCCGCCCGATGGTGGCGATCGTGATTGGCGGGCTTGGCTTCAATGCGCGTGCGACAACGCAAGCGATCGATGAATTGCCGCCAGAAGTGACGCTCTCTTTCGTGCCCTACGCGAACGATCTGCAGAGCTGGATCGATCGCGCGCGCGCGCGTGGCCATGAAGTGATGCTCGAACTGCCGATGGAGCCGTTCGATCCGGACGCGGACGACACCGGCCCACAAACCTTGCTGGCGACCGCGACCGCGCAACAGAACGTCTCGCGCCTCGAGCAATTGCTCTCCGGCGCCACCGGCTATTTCGGCGTGACGAATTATCAGGGCGCGCGCTTCGCCACCTCGGCGCAAGCGTCGCAACCGGTGGTGCAGCAATTGCGCCGGCGCGGACTGGTGTTCGTCTCCTCCGGCATCGGCCAGCGCACCGCGCTCAGCGTTGAAGCGGCGCGCGCCAATCTGCCCAATACGGCGGCGGACCGCATCATCGACACGCGCCGCGAGGCCGAGGCGATCGACGATCAATTGCTCAATCTGGAGGCGCTGGCGCTGCAAAATCAGAACGCTATCGGCGCCGGTTTCGCCTATCCTGTCACCATGGAACAGGTTGGCCGTTGGGCGCGCGACGTCGAACAACGTGGGTATGAATTGGCGCCAGCATCGGCCGTGCTCAACGCACGCGCCGCGCGCCGATGAGCACGCCCCACGACCCGAAAAAGTTTCGCCCGAATGTCGGCCTCGCGCTGTTTCATCGCGACGGCTTGGTGTTCCTCGGCAAACGCGCCAACACCGAAGGCCCTTATCAATGGCAGATGCCGCAAGGCGGCGTCGATCGCGGCGAGAAGCCGGTGGAGGCCGCCTATCGCGAACTTGAGGAAGAGGTTGGCGTAAGGGCACAGCACGTTGATCTGCTCGAGGAAACGGCGGACTGGCTCTATTACGAATTCCCCATCGACGTGCGCACGCAAATGAAGCCGCGCGGCCGCTATTTAGGGCAGCGGCAGAAATGGTTCGCGTTTCGCTTCAAGGGACGTGACGCGGATATTAGACTCGATATGCATACGCCGGAGTTTGTAGATTGGCGTTGGGCCCCGCTCGAATCCGCGCCGGGCCTCGTGATACCGTTCAAGCGCCCCACCTACGAAGAAGTGGCGCAGCGGTTTGCGAAGTTCAGCGTGGGGGTTTCCAAATGAATGTTTGCCCGATGGGCGCCGCAAGGTCTGCCCGCGCATGAAACGCAGTTCTGTCGTGACGCCCGTGGTGTTCGTGCACGGCGCGTTTTGCGGCGGATGGGCGTTCGACGCCTTCCGCGAACCGTTCGAAGCCGCGGGCTTCGAAACGCACGCACCTAATCTTCCCCATCACGAACGCGGCGCCGATCTCGAGCAGCTCGCGCAAGCGGGGCTGAAGGAATATTCGAAATCGATCGTGCATTATCTGCATGGTTTGCGCGCGCCGCCCGTGCTGGTGGGCCATTCGCTTGGCGGATTGGTGTCGCAAATGGCGGCGATGCATGCGCCCGTCGCTGGCATCGTGTTGCTCGCGCCAAGCGCGCCATGGGGCGTGATGCCGACGACGCTTGAAGAACATGGCAGCCAGTTCGGCTTGTCGTTGCTCGGCGACTATTGGCGCAGACCGATTCCGCCTGATTATCGCGTCGCCCGCTCGACCACTTTGGATCGCCTCGAGCGCGACAACGCGCGCCATGTGTTCGCACGCTTCGTGCCGGAGAGCGGGCGCGCCATTCGCGAAGCGGTGCAATGGTGGTCGGATCATTCGATGGCCGCGCAAGCGCCGGTCTATCGTATCAGTGCGCCCGTACTTGGCCTCGCCGGCGGCAAGGATCGCGTGAACCCATCCAGCACGGTGCGGCGCGTGATCTCGCGCTTTCCCAACGGCCAAGCGCACTTCCACGAATTTTCCGAGATGAGCCATTGGCTCGTCGGCGAACCGGAAACACCGCAAGTGTCCGACATGGTGCTGCAATGGCTCGCCGCGCGCGAGATCGGGCCAAAGCCCGTGAAAGCCAAACGCAAACAGCTCTCGCTGTTCGGCTGGGGCGACAGCGCGGGGGCTTAGCGCAAGTCTTCGTAAATGGAAGCGCGGGGCTCCGCCCCGCATGCGCCGCGGAGCGGCGCGCTCCAACCTGCAAAACACGCAGCGCATTTGGCCGCGTGGAGCGGGGGCTCCACACGGTTGATGTGTGCAGGAACGCCGCCTGGAAGGCGGCGGTCCGATTATGAGGAATCTGCCGCGCAAGGTTCGACGCAGGCGAGCGAGCGCACGGCGTGCGCGGGTGGCGACGCGATGACGCGCGCCGAGATGCGCGTGAGGCGGCGCTTCAGGCGCGGCAGGATGCGCGCGACGTAACGGTCGATATTGGCCAGCGCGTGCAGCAGGATGGAGATGCGCGCCGCTGGATTGCGATGGCGCAAGTGCTTGCGCAGCCACGAACCGTGCGCGGCGCGGATGAGGCTTTTGGGGCCGGTGCGTTGATTGAAGCCGCGTGTGCCGAACACGCGCACGGCTTCTTGCGGACGCGCGTAGAGGCTGAGCAGATTGACGGCGCGGTGGTAGATGATGGCGGCGACTTGGGCGGCGAGACGATCGAGCGTGAGATCGCCATAGCGGCGCAGACGGCGTGATTTGGTGCAAACGCCAGCGAAAATCCCGGCAAACCACACGAGCATCAGCCGCGACCAAGTCGCGAACCTTTCCAAGCGATGCTGTGAGATGTGGGGCCGGTGATGTTTCATGGCCGCCATTATATGCGCGCTGGGAAGCGGTCGGATTGATTGCGGGAAGATTCTTGCAAGCGCTTGGCGCGGCGACGTTTTTAAAAATGACGCCGTAGGATTAGTGCGTGGTCTATCCCACACGCGGCGCCTGAAAATGGGAGCGCGCGGCTCCGCCGCGCATGCGCCGCGGAGCCGCGCGCTCCTAACGTTGGGCAGCGGAAGCTGTCGTAGTCCCACGCAACGTGATCAGCACGATCTCGGGCGGGTTGAGGAAGCGTGCGGGCGCGATGCTCGTGCCGATGCCGCCGGTGACGTACATGGTGCGGCCGTTCTGCTCGACCAGATGGCACGCATAGGCGCGATTGTGGATCGGCAGCACGGGGCGGCCGAAGAAAGGGATCGTCACCTGCCCGCAATGCGAATGCGCGGCGAGCATCAAGGCTGGGCCTGAAGGCATGTGCGCGAACGGATCGGGCGAATGGCTGATGATGATCGTATCCGTGCCCGGTTCGATCCCATCCAAGGCATCGGCGAAATTTGGATCGCCTGTCGTATCGTCGGCAAGGCCGGCGATGGCGATGGGCCCGCCGCTGCGGCGGATGACGACATTGCGATTCCACAACGCGGCGACGCCCGCATCTTGAAGCGCCGTTGTGACACTCTGGCGATTGTACCAGACGTCGTGATTGCCGATCACGGCGACGGCGCCATAGCGCGCGTTGAGCGCAGCGAACGTGGCGATGCCGCCCGCGATCTCTTGCTGCTCCGCCGGCGAACGCTCCGATTCCGGCGCGTGGCCGCCGACATAATCGCCAAGCAGAAAGACGATGTCCGGGCGCAGCGCGTTGACGCGTTGCACGATGCGCCCGACGCGCGCGGCGTCGACATGCGGGCCCGTCACGTGCGTGTCGCTCAACACCGCCATGGTGAGCGGCGTGCCATGCCAATCGGCGCTTTCGACTTCGACACGGCGCACCACGAGCGTGTTGGGCTCGATGAAGACCGCATAGACGCCGAGCCAGAGCACGGCCTCTACCAGCGCGAGCGCGGCGAACGCGATCCAGCGCGTGCGCGGCCGCAAGGTGCGCCAGCGCCGGACAAGCGCCACGCTCGCCCACGCTAGCAGCGCAAAACCAATCACCGCGCCGATCAGCGCAGGCCAGAGATGAAGATGGGGCGACATGCGGCGCTATCTAGCGCCGCATGGGCTCAGCGCGCCAGCGCGGCCTTGAGGCCTTCGAGACGCTCGAGCTTGCGCTGCGCCGCTTCGCGTTGCGCGTCGGTCGAGGCGTCGCGCAGATCCTCGGCGGCGGCCTTCAGATCCTGCTCGACTTGCGCCGCGTCGACATCGGCCAGATCGATCGCCTCCTCGGCGAGAACCGTGAGACCATCGGGCGTCACGTCGGCGAAGCCGCCATTGACGAAGATACGGCGCTCGGCGGCGCCATCGATCACGCGCAGCGCGCCCGGCTTGATCACGCTCATCACCGGCGCGTGGTTCGGCAGCACGCCGAACTCGCCTTCCGAGCCGGGGACGACGACTTGATCGACGTCGCCGTGAAACAATTCACGTTCGGGCGACACGAGGGCGAAGTTCAGCTTGTCAGCCATTGCTCAATCTCAGTTCTTGATCGCCAGGGCGACGATCTGCACGCCGAATTTCGGCGTGCGCTCACCCGGCTTGGAATAACTCACCTCGACGTTCGCCATGCGCCCTTGGCCCAGCTTCACGTCGTACAGACGCACGCGCTGGCTGCTTTCCTCGGGATGGGGCTCGTCCTTCACTTGCTTGGCTTGCGGATAGGCGCGCTTCAGCTCGGCATCGAGATGCGCGGGCGCGCGATCCGCATCGGCGCCGCTGTACCAGACGGCGATGCGCGAACCGGCGATATCGAAGAACACGCCGCGCTCGCCGATCTGGTAATGCAGCGCCGTCGTGCCGGTCGGCATACCGAGCACGCGCGCCGATTCATCGGTGAGCACCGTGGGGCTCACCGGCAATTGGCCGGAGACCGTTCCATCCATGCCGCGCAATGCGGCGTCGATGACAAGGCGCGCGGCCAATTCGCGATGCGTGATGTTCGCCATGGCGCGCCTCAATTCTTGCGCGCGAGCGCGGTGATGCGCGCCAGGAAGCGACGCGGCGGCGCGCCGGGGCGCGGATATTCGACGTTCAGCAACGCGACGCGCGCATTGCCGAAATCGACCTCGTAGCTGCGCAGACGGGCGTCCGCGTATTGGGGATGGGCGCCATCCTCAAGCTGGCGCGCGCGCGGATAGGCGCGCTTCAAGGCCGCGTCCAGCGAAGCCAACGCGCGATCGCCATCGGCTTGCTGAAACCACACCGTCGCTTCCGAGCCCTGCATGTCGAAGAATACGCCGGTCGGTAGGACGGTGTAGAAATAGGTTTGGCCGCCAGGCTTCAGGCCAATGTCGGCGCGCTCGAGCTCCGTGAGCTGCGTCGGCGCGCCGGACATCTTGCCCTGAACGTTGCCCGCCACATAGGCCAGGCAGCCCTCGACGATGAGTTTCGTCGCGAGCTGGCTGTGCGTCATGCCGGCGGGCGCGTTCATCAGGCCGCCTCCGCCGCGAGACGCTGGGCCTTCGCCACCGCTTCCTCGATCGAGCCGACCATGTAGAAGGCCGGTTCCGGCAGGTGATCGTAATCGCCGTTCACTAGGCCCTTGAAGCCGCGGATCGTGTCCTTCAGATCGCAGAGCACGCCCGGCGAGCCGGTGAAGGCTTCGGCGACGTGGAACGGCTGCGACAGGAAGCGCTCGATCTTACGCGCGCGGGCGACGACGAGTTTGTCGTCTTCCGAGAGTTCGTCCATGCCGAGAATGGCGATGATGTCCTGCAGCGACTTGTACTTCTGCAGCGTCTCTTGGACCTGACGCGCGACTTGGTAGTGCTCTTCACCGACGACGTTCGGATCGAGAATACGCGAGGTGGAATCGAGCGGGTCGACGGCCGGATAGATGCCCTTCGCCGCGATGTCGCGCGAGAGCACGGTGGTGGCGTCCAAGTGCGCGAACGATGCGGCTGGCGCGGGGTCGGTCAAGTCGTCGGCCGGCACGTAGATGGCCTGCACCGAGGTGATGGAGCCCTTGGTCGTGGAGGTGATGCGCTCTTGCATGGCGCCCATTTCGGTCGCCAAAGTCGGCTGATAGCCGACCGCCGAAGGAATACGGCCAAGCAGCGCCGACACTTCCGAGCCCGCTTGCGTGAAGCGGAACACGTTGTCGACGAAGAACAAAATGTCCTTGCCCTGATCGCGGAAGTGCTCGGCGATGGTGAGGCCCGAGAGCGCGACGCGGGCGCGCGCGCCCGGCGGTTCATTCATCTGGCCGAACACCAGCGCGCAGCGCGAGCCTTGGCCGCCGCCGTGCTTGTTGACGCCCGACTCGATCATTTCGTGATAGAGGTCGTTGCCTTCGCGCGTACGCTCGCCGACGCCGGCGAACACCGAATAGCCGCCATAGGCCTTGGCGATGTTGTTGATCAGCTCTTGGATCAGCACCGTCTTGCCGACGCCGGCGCCGCCGAACAGGCCGATCTTGCCGCCCTTCGAATACGGGCAGAGCAGATCGACGACCTTGATGCCGGTGACGAGAATTTCCGGCAGCGGCTTTTGATCGACGAAATCAGGCGCCGGCTGGTGGATGGCGCGCGTCGCGGTGTTGTTGACGGGGCCGGCTTCGTCAATCGGCTCGCCGATGACGTTCAGAATGCGGCCCAGCGTTTCCTCGCCGACCGGCACCGAGATCGGCGCGCCGGTATCCGTGACGGGCTGGCCACGCACGAGGCCATCGGTCGCGTCCATGGCGATGGTGCGCACGGTGTTTTCGCCGAGGTGAGTCGCCACTTCGAGCACGAGGCGGTTGCCGCCGTTCGTGGTCTCAAGCGCATTGTAGATGTTCGGGAGCGCGCCATCGAATTCGACGTCGACGACGGCGCCGATCACCTGGGCTACGCGGCCTTTTCCTTGCTGTGCCATTCTCTCTTCCTCGGTCAGTTCATGTGCGGCGGCTCGCGCCGCGAAATCTGGGTTAGCCCTCGACGATCAGCTCGACGGGGATGTTGTTCCGGGTGGCCTTCGAATACGGGCAAACTTGGTGCGCCGCTTCGATGAGTTCCTGCACTTGCGCGCGCTCCATACCGGGGATCGCCAGCGTGAGCTTCGCGGAGAGGCCCAAGCCGGTCTCTTCACGGGCGATGCTGACTTCGCATTTCACCACGGCCTTCGACGCATCGATCTTCTTTTGCGTGGCGGCGAACAGCACCGCGCTGTTGAAGCAATTCGACCAGCCGAGCGCGAAGAGCTGCTCGGGGTTCGCGCCCTCACCCGAACCGCCGAGCCCCTTGGAATGCTCGGTGTGAATCCAGAGGCCGCCTTCGGCCAGGGCGACCTTGCCGCCGGCGCGGCCGCCCTTGGAAATCGCCGTCGTCGTGAAGAGCGCGTCCGCCATCGTCGCCTCCTTACAAAGCTTCAGCGCCGGAGATGATTTCGATCAGCTCCTTGGTGATGTTGGCCTGGCGCTGGCGGTTGTAGCGCAGCGACAGCTTCTTGATCATGTCGCCGGCGTTGCGGGTGGCGTTGTCCATCGCGCTCATCTGCGCGCCGAAGAAGCCGGCTTGGTTCTCCAGCAGCGCCTGCAGAATTTGGCCGTTCATGTAGCGCGGCAGCAGGGCTTCGAGGATTTCGCCTTCGCCCGGCTCGTACTCGTACGCGGCGCCCTTCAGATCCGGCGGGTTGACGCCTTCGGGCGCCTTGGCCGGGATCAATTGCAGCGCGGTCGGCACCTGGCTGATCACGGACTTGAAACGCGAGAAGAAGATCGTGGCGACATCAAATTCGCCGGCGGCGTAGAGTTCGTTGATCTTGTCGCCAACGATCTGCGCGGCTTCGCCATTGATGTTGCGGAAGCCCGAGAGATCGACATAGCCGATGATCTTGTCGCCATGGAGACGGCGGAGCTGATCGCGCCCCTTCTTGCCGACGGCGAGGATCTTCACGGTTTTGCCGGCGGCGATCAGCTCGCTGATCTTCTCGCGCGCGGCGCGGACGATCTGCGTGTTGAAACCGCCGCACAGACCACGCTCGCTCGTCATCACCACGACGAGCTGCACTTGATCCTTGCCCGTGCCGCGCAGCAGCGCCGGCGCGTCGTCACCCTTCACGGCCGCGGCGAGATTGGCGATAACGCGCGCCATGCGGTCAGCGTACGGACGCGCGGCTTCCGCCGACGCTTGCGCGCGCTTCAGCTTCGCGGCCGCCACCATCTGCATCGCCTTGGTGATCTTCTGCGTGGATTTCACGCTGGCGATGCGATTGCGGAACTCTTTTAAGCTCGGCATTGCGATCCCTTAGGCGAACGAGGCCGTGAACTCTTCGAGGCCGGCTTTGAGCTTGTCCTCGATGCCGTCCTTGCCGATGTCCTTCTTGTCGACGATCGCCTTCAAGACGTCGGCCTTCTTGGCGCGGAACCAAGACACCAATTCTTGCTCGAAGCGGCCGACATCGCTGACGGCGACCTTATCGAGATAGCCGCGCGTGCCGGCATAGATCAGCAGAATTTGTTCTTCGACCGGCACCGGCGAGAATTGCGGCTGCTTCAGCAATTCGGTGAGGCGCGCGCCGCGGTTCAGCAGGCGTTGCGTGGCGGCGTCGAGGTCCGAGCCGAACTTCGCGAACGCAGCCATTTCACGGTACTGCGCGAGTTCGCCCTTCAGCGGACCGGCGACTTGCTTCATCGCCTTGATCTGGGCGTTGCCGCCGACGCGCGACACCGAGATGCCGACATTGAGCGCCGGACGGATGCCCTGGAAGAACAAATCCGTTTCCAAGAAGATCTGGCCGTCCGTGATCGAGATCACGTTGGTCGGGATGTAGGCCGACACGTCGTTGGCCTGGGTTTCGATGATCGGCAGCGCCGTCAGCGAGCCCGACTTGTTGTCTTCGTTCAGCTTCGCCGCGCGCTCCAGCAAGCGGGAGTGCAGATAGAAGACGTCGCCCGGATAGGCTTCGCGGCCCGGCGGGCGGCGCAGCAAGAGCGACATTTGGCGATACGCGACGGCCTGCTTCGACAGGTCATCATAGATGATGAGCGCGTGCATGCCGTTGTCGCGGAAATATTCGCCCATCGCACAGCCGGCGAACGGCGCGAGGAATTGCAGCGGCGCCGGCTCGGATGCGGTGGCGGCGACAACGATCGAATACTTGAGCGCGCCCTTATCTTCGAGCGTCTTCACGAGTTGCGCCACCGTCGAGCGCTTTTGGCCGACGACGACATAGATGCAATAGAGCTTTTCGCTTTCCGGCGCGTTCCGGTCGTGCGCTTCGCGCTGATAAAGGATGGTGTCGAGCGCCACGGCGGTTTTGCCGGTTTGGCGGTCGCCAATGATCAGTTCGCGTTGGCCGCGGCCGATCGGGATCAGCGCGTCGATCGCCTTGATGCCGGTCTGCATCGGCTCGTGCACCGATTTGCGCGGAATGATGCCCGGCGCCTTCACGTCCACGGTGCGGCGCTCGGTGGCGGCGATCGGGCCCTTGCCGTCGATCGGTTCGCCCAGCGGGTTCACGACGCGGCCGAGCAGAGCCTTGCCGACCGGCACGTCGACGATCTCGCCGAGGCGCTTAACGGTGTCGCCTTCCTTCAGGCTCTTGTCTTCGCCGAAGATAACGACGCCGACATTGTCGCGCTCCAGGTTGAGCGCCATGCCCTTGATGCCGCCCGGGAACTCGACCATTTCGCCGGCCTGGACGCTTTCGAGGCCATAGACGCGGGCGATGCCGTCGCCGACCGAAAGCACGCGGCCGACCTCGGCCACCTGCGCTTCGGAGCCGAAGCCCTTGATCTGTTCCTTGAGGATTGCGGAAATTTCTGCGGCGCGGACGTCCATCTATGTAACCCCTTAGGCGGATTTCAGAGCGAGACGCAGCGCGTCCAGCTTGGCTTTTACGGATGCATCGAACTGGCGGGAGCCGGCGCGCACGACGAAGCCGCCAATGAGGCTTTCGTCCACGGACGTTTCGGCTTCCACCTTGGCGCCCAGCTTCTTGCTGAGCGCATCAACGATGGCGGTCTTTTCCGCGTCGGCCAGCGGCTTTGCGGAAATGATTTCGATTTGGCGGGCGCCGCGTTCGCGGGCGACCAGCTTGCGGTAGGTCGCGGCGATCGCCGGCAACTCGGCGGCGCGGCGGTTCTTGGCGATCGTGCCGATGGACTTTTGGCCGAGATCGGAGAGGCCGAGCTTGGCGGCCACGGCGACCATCGCCTTGGCCTTCGCGTCGGGATCGATCAACGGCGAACGGGCGGTGGCGCGCAGATCCGCGCTCTCGGCCCAAGCCGCTGAAAATTTGGAGAAATCCTGTTCCACAGCCTCCAGCGCCTTGGCTTCCTTGGCCAAGTCGAACACGGCTTGCGCGTAGCGCGCCGCCGCCTCGGAAGCTACGCCGTCGAACCCTTCGGCCACATCTGTCTCGCTGGTTCCGCCGCTGATTTCACGGGCCGCATCGCTTCTTGCGGTGCGCGCTCGAAAAACCGGCGGCTTGGGTGACGCCACTGGGGATAAATCCCCAAACGCCAGCAGACCGCGACGACACTTGCGCGCGGTTCTGATGACGCGCGCGCGACGTACCACGGCCCGTTCGGGCTTGACAACGGGGCCCGAGCCCCCCCGATCAGCGACAAAAGAGCCTGATCGGAAACGCCGGTCAGACAGGGGGGATAAATCCGAATGACCGACGCCCAAGCGCCAGCGACGAGCGCCGCAGACGTATCGCCGGCCAAGCTGCGCCAGGTGGTCGCCGCATCCGCCGCCGGCACCGTGTTCGAGTGGTACGATTTCTTCGTCTATGGGGCGCTGGCCTCGGTGATGAGCGCGCACTTTTTCGCCGGCCTGCCGGACGCGCAGGCGTTCGTCTTCACGCTGCTGACGTTCGCTGTCGGCTTCATCGTGCGCCCGATCGGGGCGCTGGTGTTCGGCAAGATCGGCGATTCCACCGGCCGCAAGGGCGCGTTCCTGATCACTATTACTATTATGGGCCTCGCCACCTTCGCGATCGGCATGCTGCCGACGGCGGAGACGATCGGCGTGTGGGCGCCGATTCTGCTGGTGACGTGCCGGGTGGCGCAGGGCTTCGCGCTGGGCGGCGAATATGGCGGGGCCGCGATCTATGTGGCCGAGCACGCGCCGGACAAGGGGCGCGGCGCGGCGACGGGCTGGATTCAAGGCACGGCGTCGGTCGGGCTGATTGGCGCGCTGGCGGTGGTGCTGATCTCGCGCGCGATCTTGGGCGAAGAAGCGTTCCGAGCATGGGGCTGGCGCATCCCCTTCCTGGTTTCCATCGGCCTCTTGGCGATCTCGGTTTGGATCCGCATGCAGCTTGAGGAAAGCCCCGCGTTCCAGAAGCTCAAGGAAGAAGGCAACATCTCGAAACGCGCTTACGCCGAGAGTTTCACCGAATGGCGCAATCTGAAGATCGTGCTGATCGCGCTGTTCGGCGTGATGATGGCGCAAGGCGTCGTCTGGTACACGGCGCACTTCTATTCGCAATTCTACCTTGAGCGCATTCTCAAGATCGACAGCCAGACCGTGAATTTGATCATGATCACGGTCGTGCTGGTTTCGGCGCCGCTCTATATCTTCTTCGCGCGGCTTTCGGATTCGATCGGCCGCAAGCCAGTGATGCTGTTCGGCATGCTGTTGATGCTGGCGCTTTATTTCCCCGGCTTCCATTTCATCACGCAAGCCGGCAATCCCGCACTCGATGCGGCGTCACGCAACACGCCCGTCGTCGTGATCGCCGATCCGGCCGATTGCACGTTCCAACTCGATCTCACCGGCGGCGCGCAGCAATTCTCGACCTCGTGCGACATCGCCAAGGGCGCGCTTTCCAATGCGGGCGTCGGCTACACGACGGAGGCAGGTCCCGCCGGCGCGCTTACGCGCATTCGCATCGGCGATCAGATTGAACTCGAAGGCGTCAGCGCCGCCGGGCAAACGCTCTCGGAAATCCGCGCCACGCGCGCGGAATTCAGCGATCGCCTGCGCGCGGCGCTGACGGAAGCCGGCTATCCTTCGGCGGCGCCCGGCGCGATGCAAAATTGGAGCGTCGCGGAAATCAGCCGCGTGTTCAGCGAGAAATGGGGCGTCATCGCCGTGATGGTGCTGTTCATCGTCGCCGCGTGCGCGCTCTACGGCCCGCAAGCGGCGGCGCTGGTTGAACTCTTCCCGACGCGGATTCGCTACACGGCGATGTCGCTGCCCTATCACGTCGGCACGGGCTGGTTCGGCGGTTTGCTGCCGGCGATCGTGTTCGCCATCAACACAGCGACCGGCTCGATCTATTCAGGACTTTGGTTTCCAGCGATCGCGACGGCCATCGCCGCGCTCGTCACCTTCTTCTTCTGGCCGGAGACGAAAAACCGCGACATCCATGCGTGATGAGGCAATGGGCAGTTGGCAATAGGTAGTGGGGGAGAGCGCTTCCTACTGCCCAAGCCCCATTGCCTAATGCCTTTATAGTTTTCACGCATTCACCAGCTTTCTGAACAGAAGCTTAAACCAGCTCTGCTAGTGTCTTTGCATGACGGCGATCCCCCACGCCGCCATGGCCCTCACCAGCGCCCTTGGCCGCTTCGATTCCGCAGCTTCCCGTGCGGTTGAAGCGGCCACTGGGGCTGATGACGCGGCTTTAGGCGAAGCCATGGTCGACATGATCGAGGCGAAGACGCAGGTGAAAGCCGGCGTCGCCATCATCCGCTTCGCCGATGAGATGTGGGACGCCCTGCTTTCGATCAGCCGCGAACCCAAAATCTCGGCGTGACCGCAATCGCCGAGGCCAAAAAGCGCCTCCGGACCAAATGCTTCGTCCAAACTGATCGGCTTCGACGAGCCCCCGTGGGATGATTTCGCCGTAGCGATTGCGGAAACGTCGGCTTTCATGGCGGCCATCTTCGGACGCCCTTCCCGGCGCGCGGGCAATCTCCTACATCCGTCCCCTGGAGAGGGATTCACCGCATGGATTGGAATATCGCCCCGCTTTTGTCGGACCCGGCCGCTTGGGCCGCGCTCATCACGCTGATCGTGATGGAGGTCGTGCTCGGCATCGACAATCTGATCTTCATTTCGATCCTGACCAACAAGCTGCCCGAGAGCCAACGCCAACGCGCGCGCCGCATCGGCATCGGCCTGGCGCTCGGCATGCGGCTGGTGCTGCTGTCGACCATTGCGTTCATCGTGGGCCTGACGGCGCCGCTGTTCGATCTGGGTCTGGTCGGCGCCGTCGACGATCACGGCAATCCCAGCTTCGAGACAGCCTTCTCCTGGCGCGACCTGATCTTGATCGCGGGCGGCCTCTTCCTGGTGTGGAAAGCGACGAAGGAAATCCACCACACGGTGGATCCGACGCCAACCGGCGACGTGCTGGATAAGAAAGCGCCGATCGCGATGAATTTCGGCGCGGCGATCTTTCAGATCATTTTGCTCGATCTCGTGTTCTCGATCGACTCGATCCTGACGGCCGTCGGCATGACCGACCACGTGCCGATCATGGTCGTCGCCGTGATCGTGGCCGTCACCGTGATGATGCTCGCCGCCGATCCGGTGGCGAACTTCATCCACGCCAACCCGACCGTTGTGATGTTGGCGCTCGGCTTCTTGCTGATGATCGGTATGGTGCTGATCGCCGAAGGCTTCGGCGTGCATGTGCCGAAGGGCTATATCTATGCGGCGATGGCGTTCTCGGCTATGGTCGAGGGGCTCAACATGCTTTCCCGCAACGCACAGAAAAAGAAGGCGGCGCAAGGCGCGCCGCCCGCCGCGCACTAGGAGGAACGTTAATGCGCAACCTGATCGTCGCGGCCGGACTCGTTCTCGCCGCTTGCGCCTCGCCGGCGCCAGTGACCACACGCACGCTGGTGTCAACCGACGCCGCGACGCAGCTGGCCGTCGGCAACCGCATCACGGAAGAGCGTTCCTCACGGCAAGCCCGCGAAGGCATGGATCCGCTCGTCACGCTCGCACTGCGCCACGCGGATGGACGCCGGCTCTCCTTCCAAGAGGCCAACCACACGCCGCATGATCTGATGGCGCAGCGCGCGGGCGGCGCCTTGGCGCAGATCATGGGATTGCCCGGCGAGGAAGCAACGACGCTCTATCATGCCGTAGGCGGCCAAGATGGATCGGAAGGCGCATTCTTTTGCGGACCGCAAGGGCCAGCGGCGATCGGCGCGTATCAAGCGCCGGACGGCACGCTTCTGGTGGTTGGCCTGCGCCAGGCCATCCAGTTCGAGACGCGGCCCGACGGCGTGCTCGAAGCGCCGCCCTACTCGCCCGATCAGGTGTGCGCGCGCCTGCGCTTCCGCCAGGGCTAACGCTCTCCGCTCCGACGCCGCCGCGCAGGGGCTTTCGACGTGCGTGATCTCACACAAGGCTCGATCACCGCGCACCTGCTCGGCATGGCGGCATTCATCGGCGTCAGCCTGATCTTTCAGACGATGTATTTCATCGTCGATCTCTATTTCGTTTCCCAGCTGGGCAGCGCGGCCATCGCGGGCGTGAGCGCGTCGGGCAATGTGTTCTTCCTGGCGCTGGCGGCGAGCCAATTGATCAGCATCGGCGTGATGGCGACAGTGGCGCAGGCCGTCGGCAAGAAGGATGAAGCCGAGGCCAATCTCTTTTCCGACCAGGCGATTTCGATGTCGCTGCTGTTCGGAATCGTGATGCTGGCGCTCGGCTATGCGTTCGGCGGAATCGGCGTCGATGCGCTGACGGCCGATGCCGCGAGCGCCGCCGCTGGGCGCGCGTACCTCTTCGCCTTCCTGCCGCAACTGGCGCTCATGTTTCCGGTCTCGGCGATGACCTCGGCGCTGCGCGGCGCTGGCGTCACCATGCCGACCATGGTGCTGCAAACCGCGACCATCGTCTTGAACGCGATCCTTGCGCCCGTTCTGATCGCGGGCTGGGGCACGGGTGTTGCGCTTGGCGCCGCGGGCGCGGGCTGGGCGAGCAGCATCTCCGGCTTCATCGGCACGACCGCGCTCGTCTTCATGTTTCCGCGCGTCCAGAGCTATCTGCGCCTGCACCTCGATCGGCTGAAACCGAATTTCGACGCATGGCGGCGGCTCATCTTTATCGGGCTGCCGACGTCGCTCGAATTCCTGATGATGTTCGTGATCTTTATCGTGATTTACGGCGTCACCCGTCAGTTCGGCGCCGATGCCCAGGCTGGCTTCGGCATTGGCGGGCGGATCATGCAATCGATCTTCCTGCCGGCGATGGCCATCGCCTTCGCGGCGGCGCCGATCGCCGGCCAGAATTACGGCGCCAAGCGCTATGACCGCGTGCGCGAGACGTTCAAGATCACCGCGCTCATCGGCTCCGGCATCATGCTGACGCTCAGCGTGCTGTGCCATGTGCGGCCGGATCTGTTGGCGCGCCCATTCACGGACGACCCGGCTGTGCTCGCGGTTTCGAACGATTATCTGCAGATCGTCTCGTGGAATTTCGTGTTCAGCGGCTTGGTGATGGCGGCCGGCAGCTTGTTTCAGGGCATGGGCGACACACGCCCCTCCCTCTTCGCCAGCGCCACGCGGATGCTGACGTTCGTGATCCCGGTTCTGTGGCTTTCCTATCAGCCCTATTTCACGATCGATCACGTGTGGCTGCTCTCGGTCGCGTCAGTCGTGGCGCAATGCGTGATCGCGATGTGGCTGCTGGCGCGTACGTTCAAGCACAAGCTTGCGTAACGCACGCGCCGCGCCACATTGAGATGGTGTGGAGACGACGATGCAACTGACAGGACCCTTGTGTCGCGCGGCACGTGCGCTCGTGCAGTGGCCGCGCGAGCAATTGGCGGACGCTTCGGGCGTCGCCAGAAAAACGATCCGCGATTTCGAGACGGGCGACGCCGATCCCGGCACGAATGCACGCGCGGCGCTTAGGCACGCGCTGGAAAGCGCCGGCGCGGTCTTTCTCGATGAAGACGATCTGGGCGCGGGCGTACGCTTGCGTTTCACGCGCCGCGACGTGAAGCAACTGAACCGCCTTGAAAGCGAAGGCGGCGCAACAGGCGAAGACGACGTCTAGAACTTTGCGTACCCGCCATCGATCAGGATCGAGTCGCCGCTGTGGAAACTTGACGCATCGCTGGCGAGATAGATGGCGATGCCGCCCAATTCCTCCGGCCTGCCCCAGCGCCGCATCGGCACGCGGCTGATGACGTTCTTCGTGAAACCCTCGTTCTCCTGCGCTTGGCTCGTCAGGTCGGTGGCGATCCAGCCAGGCAGAATCGAATTGGCGCGCACGCCATAGCGGGCGAACTCCACCGCGATTGCGTTGGTAACGCCGATGATGCCGGCTTTGGTGGCGCCGTAATCCTGATTCCGCGCCGCGCCGAACAAGGCCGCCGTGCTGGCGACGGCGACGACCGAGCCGCCCGGATCGCCGGCTTCGGCGCGCGCCTTCATGTGGCGGCAAGCCTCGCGCATCGTCCAGATCATGCCGTCCAGATTGATCGCCATCACGCGGCGATAGTCTTCGCCGCCAATGTCGAGGAAGGATTTCCAGCGATTGGAGACGCCGGCATTGGCGAAGCATGCGTCGATGCGGCCGAACTCCGCGAGCATGGCCTGCATGCCGGCGACGATGTTCTCTTCCTTCGACACATCGACAACGCGCGCATTGGCTTTGACGCCATGCGCCTTGAGTTGCGTCAACGCCTTGGCGTTCTTGTCGGTATTGGTGCCCCAAATCTCAACGCTGGCGCCCGCCTGCGCAACAGCGTCGGCCATCGCGAGGCCAATGCCGCCATTACCGCCGGTGACGAGAACAACTTTGCCGGTGAGATCAAAGGGTTTGTAAGCCATGCTCTCAATCCATTGCCGCGACACGATTCATGAATGGGCTCACGCGCCGCTCAACATTCGACGCATAGTCAAAGCGTCCGCCACGACGCAGCGCGTCGAGCGCTAGAGCATACGTGGAAGACGCGTCCTGGTAACGGGCGCGTTGCTCGACGCCGGTAAGGCGATCGCCAATGCGCTCCTGCACCGTTCCGATATTGTAGAGCACCATGCCTGCATCGCCCGGCGCTGCCTCAACGCTCGTCACGTGCAAGACATTTGCGAACGCTATCTCAGCCGCGGCCAATTCGTCGATGGAGGTGTCGCCGCGCACCTGCGCGAGCCAAACCAATGCCGTCGCAAGATTGTTTTGCGTGCGCGCCCAATGCTCCGGCGTGGCTTCGCGCGAGTACACCTCAAGCGCCGATCTATAGTCGCGTATGGCGCCGCTCAGCGCCCCCACATCACGCGTACGGATGCCGCGAAACGATTGCGCAGCGCCAGCCGACGCGATGGATTCCGCCCAACCTTGGGGATCAGCTTCGCGCGTTCGGACCGAGAGCGCTGCACGATGCGCGGCTTCGGCGCCGACAAAATCATTAGCCTGGAACAACGCTTCGCCGCGCGCCTGCTCCTGGATGGCCCATTCCGGTGTTTGAAGATCATTGGCGATCGCGTTCGACGCCATCGACGTGAGCAGCGCCGCCACAACGGCGCCGCGTGTTATTCGATGATGCCAGCCACGTTTCATCGCGCGACTATGACGCCACCCATCCGCGCGAGGCAAGATTCAAATCTCGAAGCCCATGCGCTGCGCCGCGAGCGACCGGAGCGGCGCATTGAGCTTCTTGCCTTCAAGGTCCCAAACGCGCTGGCGTTCCTCTGCGTTAGGTGCGCCGCGCGCAAGCCCCTCCTCGATCAAGGTCGCGGGCGTGACGGGCGGAGGATGGCGTCGGCTTCCGGTTTCGCGCGCCGATCCGGCGCTTGCTTGATGCAAGCGGCGAGCGCCGCAGCGTAGTACGCGTCCGCGACGTTCGGGAGATGCCGCAATGCGGTTTCAGCATCGGCTTGCGCCGAAGCGGCTTCGCCGAGGAAAGCACGCAACAGCGCGAGGCTCAGGGCGGTGTAGCCATTTGTCGGCGCCGGTGCTTGCGCTTCGATCAGCCGCGCCTGCGCACTGGCCCAGGCGGCGGCATTGCTGCCCTTCAAACGCAAATACGGCGGGCGCACGAGCCGCTCAGTTCGCGTGCGCGCGAAACATAATCGTGGCCAGCAATGATCTCGCGCGACCAGGCATCGATCTTGGAATCTTCCACGGGCGCCGATCGCCGGCTCAGCATATAGATGCCGGCGCCGATGAAGAGCACGCCGAGAATAGCGAACAGCAACGGAATGCCGATGAGGATCCACGGCAGCATCCGCCCGGCGCCGCCGAAATATTTTTTGATCTTCTCCGCGTTGCCTTGATTGACGCGCGCCATCTTCACCCCCGTGATCGAGACTCGGAGACGCTAGCGTTCAAAATCCCACGATCAACACAAAGTTGTATTTTTCGTACGACATGCAACCGTCACATGAATGAATACGGATCGACGTCGATCTGCACACGCACGGCGCTGTGCAGCTTCACACGCGCCGCCCAGGCGGCAAGAAACGCGGAAAGATCAACGCCGCGATCGGCGCGGATGAGAAAGCGGCGGCGATGCATGCCGCGGATCACCGAAAGCGGCGCGGGCGCCGGGCCCCAGAGATCGAGGCCATCCACGATCGGCGCCTTCTCCCCCATCGCCTTGGCGGCATCGGTAGCCAGCTGTTCGTTGGGCGCCGAGACGATCACCGCCGCCAGCCGCCCGTAAGGCGGCATGCCCGCCGCTTCGCGCTCGGCGATCTCGGCGGCGAAGAACGCGTCGCGATCTTGCGCGGCGAGCGCCTGCATCACCGGCTCATGCGGCGCGTAGGTTTGAATGAGCGCGCGCCCTTTCTTTTCGTGACGGCCAGCGCGGCCGGCGACCTGGCTCACGAGTTGGAAGGTGCGTTCGCCCGCGCGCAAATCACCTCCCTTCAAGCCCAGATCGGCGTCGACCACGCCGACGAAGGTGAGGTTCGGGAAATTGTGGCCCTTGGCGACAATTTGCGTGCCGATCAGAATGTCGATCTCGTTGTTTTCCATTCGCGCCACCAATTCGCGCACGGCGTCGCCATTCGGCGTGGTGTCGGAGGAAAAGATTTCAATGCGCGCCTCGGGAAAGAGTTCGCGCACCTCCTCTTCGATGCGCTCGACGCCGGGGCCGATCGAGGTGAACGGATCGGGCGTCAGGCATTCCGGGCACGCCTTCGGCTTTGGCATCGAGAAGCCCGTGAGGTGGCACACGAGCCGGCCCGAATATTTGTGCTCGACGAGCCAGCTCTCCGTCTCCGGCGATTTCATGCGATGGCCACAGGCGCGGCAGAGTGTGAGCGGCGCGTAGCCGCGACGGTTCATATAGAAGAGCGATTGCTCGCCGCGCAGCATCGCTTCGGCCGCGCCGCGCACCAGACGCGGCGAAAGCCATTTGCCCTTTTCCGGCGGATCGCTCTTGAGATCGACGAGTTCGACGTCGGGCAATTCGGCCGCGCCGTGGCGTGCTTGCAGCTTCACGTGCGCGTAGCGCCCGAGCTGTGCGTTGACGAGCGTTTCAAGCGAAGGCGTGGCGCTGGCGAGGATCACCATGCATTGTCCAAGCTTCGCGCGCGCCACGGCGAGATCGCGCGCTTGATAGATCACGCCCTCCTCCTGCTTGTAGGAGGAATCGTGCTCTTCATCGATGACGATAAGCTTCAGATTCTTGTACGGCAGAAAGAGCGCGGAGCGCGCGCCAACGACGAGCCGCGCGCGGCCCGCCGTGATCTCGCGCCACGCGCGGCGGCGCGCTTTTTGTGAAATAGCGGAGTGCCATTCGACGGGCGTGACGCCAAAGCGCGCGTTGAAGCGGCTCATCGCCGCTTGGGTAAGCGCGATCTCGGGCAACAGCACCAGCACTTGTGCGTCGGGCTCGGCCTTCAGCGCTTCGGCGACGGCTTCGAGATAAACCTCCGTTTTCCCTGAGCCGGTCACGCCGTCGAGTAGTGCTACGTGGAAGCCGCCGGCGCGCACGCTGGCGCAGACTTCATCAGCCGCGGCTTGCTGAATATCGGAGAGCGCTTTGCCAACGCGCGAGAGATCCGGCGCTGGGTATGGCGGGTCCTCGCTGATCTCCAGCTTCGCCAACGCGCCGCAATCGACCAGGCCTTTGACAACGGCGGATGAGGTTTCGGCGCGGCGCGCGAGCTCGGCGGCGCTGACTTGTTCCTTCGCCGCTTCCTCCAGCACGCGCGAGCGCGCTTCGGTGAGTTTTGGTGGCGTCTCGCCGGTTGGCGCGAGCACGATATGGGTCGGCGGTGGAAACAGCGCTTCAGGCGAACGCACCACCATGCGCACGAGATCGCCGGGCGGACGCACCAGATACTTGGCGGCCCAATCGATGAAGAGGCGCGACATCTCGGGCACCGGCGGCCCAGGCAGCACCTCTTCGATCGCTTTCAGATTGGCGGCGGCGGGATTGTTGCGCTCCACGCTCCAAATCACGCCGCGCACCAGGCGCGAGCCGATTGGCGCGATCACGTGCATGCCGGGCTCAAGCCCAAGCGAAGTGGCGGCGCGATAATCGAACGGCTCCGGCAGCGGCAATGGAAACAGCACCGCCACCTTGTCGAGCGTATCGTGCTCGAACGCCGCGCCCTCTTCTTCCACGGCGAAGAGCGGCCCGGCGGGCGCCATCGGGCGCTGGCGTTTCAGCGCGTCCATGGCGCGGCGGCGGGCGGTCGAACTCATTGGTTTGAATTTAGGGGGCCTGGGGATTCGGTGGAAGCGCTGGATGTTGCCGCGCTGTTACTGAACGGCTTTTTACCTTGGTAACTTATGTGTTGTTAGCCGTACGGGCGTGAGCATTCGGGCCGCCATGCTCGCCAAGCTGATCTCGCGCCTAATCCCACCGCCGCCCAGCAGCGCGCACGATCACCTGTTTACGCCTTTTGCCCCCGAAGGCGCGCCGGCGCACGTGCTGGCGGCGCTCCATGAGCAATACGCGAACGCCCTGCCCGGCGAGTTCGTGCCGCCGCAACATTTGCACTTTCGCGCGCTGGTCGCACGGTTCGCAGCGACAGCGGCGCTCGAGCATTTGACTGATTTGCCGCTGCGCAAGTTCGTGTCCGCGTACGTCGCCTGTTTCGAGCGTTCGGAGGGATTCGCGTTTCAGCTTTCGCTCTGGCGCGGCGATCCGGCGTTTCGCGCGCTCCTTATACAGGCGCGCGAACGGGTGATCGCCGATCTGATCGCCCATGACGCGGCCGAACAGGAGCGGCGCCTCTACTTTAACCGCTGGAAAGAGTGCCAGGCGGCGGCGCTCGACATCGAGGGCGAGAGCCTATTTGCCCTGATCCAGCAGATGGGCCCGGATGACTGGCATGAGATCGTCCTGCGTTGGGATTGGGATCATGGCGTTGCGGAACTGAACTGGCTCACCTCCCAGCGCACCTGCGACCGGGCGACGGCGGTGCTTGCGCTCTGCCTCGGCGCGCCAGCCGATGTCGCCATGAGGCGACAACGGCGTCATTCCGATTGGCGCCGCGAAAGCTTTGTGCGCGCGGTCGCCGCGCGGCTGGAGAACGGCTTCTACCCGAAGGCCGAGCTTGGCCTTGCCTTGCCCATGCGCAGCTTGATCGCGTTCGAGGAGCAGCTTGCGGTCGCGCGCGCGACCAATGAAAGCCCGTGGCGCCTGCCGGACGATCTCTTGATCCATCCGGGTCGCAAGCATCGGCCGCGCTACACGCTGACCAACGGGCGCGTGCACTTTGAGTATGCGTACTGGCTGGCGCAGTCGTTGACGAGATATTGACGCGGCGCGCGTTCAATCCCGCTTATGCACGCCGCCGCCCTTCTCCAAAGCTGGATTGCGCATCTGCGCGATGAGCGGCGCTTCGCGGCCAATTCGGTTGAAGCGTACGAACGCGACGTTGCGGCGTTTTTGGGCTTTTTACAAAGCCATTTGGGCGGCGAGCCCTCTGGCGGCGATCTCGCGCAGCTCGAACCGCGCGATCTGCGCGCTTATCTTGCGCACCGCCGTCAGGGCCCTGACGCGCTGGCCGATCGTTCGATCTCTCGGGCATTGGCGGCCATTCGCGGCTTCTATCGCTATCTCGAACGCCGCCATGGCGTGAAGAATGCGCGGCTCGCCCTGGTGCGCGGACCCAAGCTCAAGCGGCCGCTGCCGCGCCCCGTTTCCGAAGGCGCCGCGCGCGATTTGATCACGCAAGCCGAAGAAAGCGCCAGCCAGGAATGGGTCGGCGCACGCGATGCGGCGCTGATCACGCTGCTCTATGCGGCGGGCCTTCGTATCAGCGAAGCGCTGGCGCTTACCGGCGCGGATCGGCCGTTGCCGGAGATGCTGCGCGTGCTCGGCAAGGGCGGCAAGGAGCGCATTGTGCCGCTGCTGCGGGCCGCGCACGACGCGGTGGAGCGCTATGCCGAACTTTGCCCTTATGCACTGACCGAAGACGCCCCGCTGTTCCGCGCCGTGCGCGGCGGCGCGCTCTCTCCGCGCATGGCGCAGGACCTGATGCAGCGTCTGCGCGGGCGCTTGGGACTGCCTTCGAGCGCCACGCCGCACGCTTTGCGGCACGCGTTCGCAACACATTTGCTCGCCAACGGCGGCGATCTGCGCGCGATCCAAGACCTGCTCGGACACGAATCTCTGTCGACGACTCAGGCGTATGCGAGCGTCGAAGCAAAAAAAATTTTGCAGCTGTATCAGCGCGCGCATCCGCGCGCGTGACGAAAAACGCATCGCGCAATTGCTCTGCAAGCCTTGAAAAATAAGGCGCGCGACGATCTCGCGGAGTGTTCGCGCAAACAAAAAATCGAACACGCAGAAAAATTCGCGCGAGTACTTGCGGAAACTACTTGCAAACCAAATTGCTGCAAAAAAATCCTCGGAGAGTCAAACAACTCCCATCCAACCCAGTACCAACACTTGTAAAGATGAGGAAACGAAAATGGCTAAGAAGGTAAAGAAGGCCGCGAAGAAGCCGGCGAAGAAGATGGTCCGCAAGGCCGCCAAGAAGACCGCTCGCAAGACGGTTCGCAAGGCCGCCAAGAAGTCGGCCAAGAAGCCGGTCCGCAAGGCCGCCAAGAAGACGGCCCGCAAGACGGTTCGCAAGGCTGCGAAGAAGACCGTCCGCAAGGCCCGCAAGACGACCCGCAAGGTCGTGAAGGCGCCGGCGGCCGCTGTCTAAAAGACGCAAAGGCAAGGGGGACGCTGACGAGCGTCCCCCTTCGCCGTTTCAGGGACTTGCGATCAGCCCTTCAAAAAGGATCACATGCGTTCTCCGGTGATACGCTGCCCACGCTCCCGCTACGAACGCCGACGTCTCTCTCGCTATTGCTTCAAAACCGAGCACCCCTTCCAGCGTCGTTGATTTCATCCGACGCGTTTCGCACTCCCCTCTTCCGCTCACATTCGCATCGCCCTTTGCATTCGCCTTGACGCATCAATGTTTTGCGCATACTTTGTTTTTCAAAGTTGATGTGTCGGAGGCGATGATGACGCGCGAGGAATTGCTGCAGGATGTCGCTTACGTGCGCGCGTTGGCTGAAGAAGGCCGGCAGGCGCCGTTGCTGGGCGGCTCGTATCTGGTGTTTTGGGGCGTCTTGAACGCGATCGCCTTCACCGCGCATTGGGCGATCCTTACGGGCTATCTGCCCTATCTCGACGGCATGATTTTCGCGATTGTGTGGGGCGGCTACGGCTTGGTCGCGGCGCTTGGCATGCTTGCGTTGCGCGCGCGGACGGACGTCAAACCTGGCCTCAACGCCGTCGGCACACGCGCAGAGCGCGCGGCTTGGGGTGGTGCGGGCCTTGCGCTGATCGCGATCGTCGTCGGTTCGCTGGCGCGCATGCTCATGACCGACGATCCAACAGCGCCCAACGCGATCTTCGGCGCGGCGTTCGCGATCTATGGCGCAACGCTGTTTGGCGTCGCGACGCTCTCCGGGCAAACATGGATGCGCGGCTTCGCCTGGCTCTCGTTCGGCGTCACGCTGACGCTGTGCCTCTTCGCCAACGCCGATTGGGCCTATCTCTACGCCGCGATCGGCAGTCTGCTGGTGCTCGCTTGGCCCGGCGCGCTTCTGCTGAAGCGCGAACCCGCCGCGATCGTGTAGTTCTTGTCCCGCTTCGATCACACCGCCATCGACGACGTGATCCACGGCCGCTTGCGGCTGGGGATCATGGCGTATCTTTCGACCGTGTCGCCGGCGCCCTTCGTGGAGCTGAAGGCGAAAGTGAATGCGACGGACGGCAATCTCTCCACGCATCTCTCGAAGCTTGAGGAAGCCGGCTATGTGCGCCTGGAAAAGACGCTTGCCGGCAAGAAACCGATCACGCTCGTACATCTCACCAAAAGCGGCCGCGCGGCTTGGATCGCGTATCTGAACCGCATTCAGGCGCTGATCCGCGCCTCGGAGTGACATTGCGCCGCTTGCGCGCATGCGCATCGCGCGCCAATTACAGCGGCATGAGAATTTTCACCGCCCTCGCCGCCCTCGCCTTGCTCACCGCTTGCGATGTTCCCAGCCTCGAGCATGCACAACAGCAAGCGGCCGACATTGGCGGTCAGGCGCTTGAGGCGGCGCGCGGCGCCGTCGATACGCGCACGGCCTGCATGTTGGCGGGCCAATCCGAGGCGTTCTGCGGCTGCGTACAGGAGCGGCTGGGTTCGGAAATCACCGAGGAACACGTGGCGGCCATCACCGGCGTGGTGCGCGAAACGGTGGAAGGCGCGAGCGTGGAGGCCGCGGCCGAGAGCGCGTCCAATATCGAGCCGACGACGCGTGACGCCTTGGTGCAATGCGCCACGCACGCGGCGATTCAGGGCGCGATCGGCGGCGAAAGCGCCAATTAGGCCGCGGCGCTAAGCGCCCAGCGCGCCACACCTGGATACGGTTGCTCGCGCGTATCGGCGAAGCCTGCGCGCGACAGCGTGTGCGCCGCACCTTCATCCTCCGCATCGAGATGCGCGATGACGCGCTGGGCGCCATTGGCGAAGCCCCAGGCCGCGAGCGCGCGCACGGTTTCGCCACCATAGCCGCGACCACGAAATTCCGGCAGCAGGCCGAACGCGAGTTCGACATCGCCGTCCTCATCCGGACGCCCGATCAAAGCAGCGATGCCGACCAGGCGCGGCGGCGCGCGTTCGCCTTCGTTGGCGAGCAAGGCCCAGCCATACCAGCCCTGCCCTTCGGGATCGTGCGCGAGGTGCTGGACCGCCCACTCGAACGCGGCCGGCTCAAACGGCGCGGGCGGCCAGATCGGCTCGTGCGTCACCGCGATGGCGTTGAAGAAGGCCGCGCGGCTGCCAGCCTGCAATGCGGCCAGTTCATGATCCAACGCCAGAAGCGCCAAGCGCCCCGTGCTCAGAATAAGCAAGACCCGTTCTCCCCTCGCTCGCTACGCGCATGAGGAAAACGCAGGAACCGCCCACAACAAAGTGAGCATTCTGCAATATCCACAGGGTGATGTTCTGCCCGCTATTCGGTGTCCTCGAAATAACCCCGCGACCACGTAGCTTTCGCCACGTAATCGATCTCCGGCATGCTTACGCTTCGCGATGTGCCCGATATCAAACTGTTGAAGCCAGCGCTCGGATCGTTCACTGGCGCCAAGCCGCTATAGACGAAGACCTCGTTGGCGTAGGCGCGAACCGCCATGATCTCGTCGGCGAATATCCGCCTGAGCAGTTCGCCCGCTTCGGACAATGAAGCCACTTCCTGCTCCGCGTCGAACAGAAACACCGTGCAGCCTGTGTTCGTGATGGTGACGCCAGCGCCGCCCTGGTCATTGTCCCAAAACAGCGACGCCTGATCCCGCGCGCCCGCCGGCAAGCCTCTCGCCAACTCCTGAAGCGCTCGCGCTTTCAGGATCGGGTCGAGAATCCCAGTCAAGCCTGCATCACCCAGCCATCGACGCCCTTGGCGGCTTCGCGGATGGCTTCGCTCATGGTGGGGTGGGCGTGGCAGGTGCGGGCGATGTCTTCGGCGGCGGCGCCGAATTCCATCGCGACGCAGATCTCGCCGATCATCTCGCCGACGCCCGAACCGATCATATGCACGCCGACGACGCGCTTGGTGGCGACCTCTTCGAGCACTTTGATCATGCCTTCGGTTTCATGGTTCGTGCGCGCGCGCGAATTGGCCATCATCGGGAATTTGCCGACCTTGTATTCGACGCCCGCGGCCTTCAGCTCTTCTTCGGTCTTGCCGACGCTGGCGACTTCCGGATCGGTGTAGATCACACTG
The DNA here is from genome assembly GCA_017303355.1 of Caulobacterales bacterium. Classification (GTDB taxonomy): domain Bacteria; phylum Pseudomonadota; class Alphaproteobacteria; order Caulobacterales; family Aquidulcibacteraceae; genus Vitreimonas. The sequence goes on from JAFLCU010000023.1 coordinate 28,370, forward strand.
GGGATGATATCGGCGTTCACATGGCCCCACTGGCCCGCGATGATCTGGGCGACGGCGATGCCCTCTTCTTCCGCCTTGTGCGCCAGCATGGGCCCATGCGTGCAATCGCCAATGGCGTAGATGCCGGCGACATTGGTTTTGTGGTGATCGGTTTCGATGAAGCCGCGCTTGTCGGCGACAATTCCGACCGTCTCCAGGCCAAGCCCTTGCGTGAATGGCTTGCGGCCGATGGCGACGAGCACAACGTCGGCTTCGAGCGTACGCGCCGCGCCGCCTTGCGCCGGTTCAATTGAGACAAGCAAACCGCCGCCGGTTTTTTGCGCGCCGGTCACCTTGTGGCCGAGTTCGAATTTCATGCCCTGCTTCTTGAGGATTTTCAGGAACGCCGTGGAGATTTCGCTGTCCATGGTCGGCGTGATCTTATCGAGGAATTCGACCACGGTGACTTCCGCGCCGAGGCGGCGCCACACTGAACCCAATTCCAACCCGATCACGCCGGCGCCGATCACGATCATCTTGCCCGGCACGCGTTGCAGCGCGAGCGCACCGGTTGAGGTGACGACGCTCTCTTCGTCGATCACCACACCCGGCAAGCCCATCGGCTCGGAGCCCGTGGCGATGACGATGTTCTTGGTCTCAAGCGTTTGCGTCGCGCCGTCGGCGCCCTTCACTTCGACGCGGCCGGCGCCCATGATACGGCCGAAGCCTTTGACGTAATCGACCTTGTGCTTGCGCATCAGGAACTCGACGCCCTTGGTGAGACCTTCGACGGCGTCTTCCTTCTGCTTCAGCATTTGCGGCAGATCGAGCGAGACGCCGCTGACCTTGATGCCCATCGACGGAAACGTCTTCGACGCCGCTTCGAAATACTCGCTCGCGTGCAGCAGCGCCTTTGAGGGGATGCAGCCCACATTGAGGCAGGTTCCGCCGAGCTTGCCGCGGCTCTCAACGATGGCGGTTTTCAAACCCAATTGGCCAGCGCGGATGGCGCAATTGTAGCCGCCGGGGCCGCCCCCGATGATGACGAGATCGTACGACATGAAAGCTCCGATGGAGACGTGGCGCTGCGTTCGGCGCGCGTGAAACGATCGCCGATACATATGAGGTCGCGCCGCCGGCATCTAGCCGGCAAATCTGCACAGCAGGCAAACGAGCGCCTAAGCGCCGTGTTTGTCCCAATAGGCGCGGTCGGCGGCGTCCACGATAAAGACGAACAGGCCAACGATCAGGATCACGCCCAGGAGGCCGATTTGCGCTTCCGGCGTAGCGAGGTCGGCCAGAACCACTTGCGGCTGCATGTAGGCGCTCGGATTGATGCTCTGCACCGTGGCGACGAGTTCACCCTGCTGGGACCAGGCCCAGCGCCCGCCATAGAGCGCAAAGCCGATCAGCCAGGTCCAGAAGCCCTGCGTACGCCGCATCAATCGGATCGCGGCGATCAGGAAAAAGAGCCCCGCGCCCGCCAGCAGACCAACATCGAGCCAGCTCGCGTCGGCAGCGCCGGTTTGCTCGGCCGCAGCCTGCGCTTGCGCGACTTGACCATCAACCTGGCTCACACCAACAGCCGGCGCTTGAAAGTCGGCCAAAACGCCCGCAGCGGCGAGCGCGCCGGCAAAGCTCAGAAGCACCAAGGCCAAAAGCACCAGAATGGCCGGCCAGCGCAGAATGAACGTCATGGGGTGTCCCCTTCCCCTCCGCTCCCCCGAGCAGAACCCAGGAAACTATACGCTTCCGCGCGCCCACGCCAATGCTTGCGAGAAAGCCTTTCGAGTCAGGCTCTTCTAACGGGCGAGCGGCGGCGTTAGCCTGCGCGGGCGGAGGGAACCGGTATGATGTGGATGGGGAAAGTCAGCGGTATCGCAGCGATGGCGGTGGGTGCGTTGTTCGCAGTGAATGCGTACTTCCTGTTCGCAACCGGCGTGGCGGGATGGGTTTACGTCGGCGCGGCGCTTGGGCTGCTGGTCGGCGGCTTTCGCACGCTACGCAAGATGTCAGGCGGCCTGCGCCTGCTTGCTGGGGCTTGGGGTTTTGCAGCCGGCCTTTTGATGCTTCCGTTCACCACATCGACGGCACCAGACGCGGCCTTGCACGACACGTACTATGTAGTCGCCGACCCCGGCGCCATCGCGTTTGTGCTGATTGCGCTTGCGGGCCTCGCGCTCACGGTGCTGCACAAGGAGAAGTGAGTTACCCACAATGATCCGCGTGCGAAACACGCAACATTGGTGCGTGAACAGCATTTAGAGTTTCGGGCGGGCGATCTGGAGATTGCCCAATGCAAGTGACGAAACTCCGCGCACGCAGCGAGACGAACGGCTTCGTGCCGATGGGCCAATATTTCGCGCGCATCGCCACGCAACTTGAAGCAGCGAACGCGCGCGCTGCCAAGAGCCAAGCGAAACTCGACGCGGAAGATGCGCGGCTTGAAGCACGCTACCGGCGTGCGTCCGCGTCGCTCGGCCAAGCCGCCACGCACGCGGAATATCAGGTATCGATGTAGCGCTTAGAGATCGAGCAGCATGCGCTCGGGATCTTCCAGGCCTTCCTTCACGCGCACCAGGAACGTGACGGCCTCCTTGCCATCTACGATGCGGTGATCGTAGCTGAGCGCCAGATACATCATCGGGCGGATCACGATCTGCTTGTCGACGACGACCGGGCGATCCTGAATCTTGTGCATGCCGAGAATGCCCGATTGCGGCGCATTCAGGATCGGCGTGGACATGAGCGAGCCATAGACGCCGCCGTTCGAGATCGTGAACGTCGCGCCCTGCAAATCTTCGAGCTTCAGGTGACCATCGCGGGCCTTGACGCCGAGTTCGCCGATTTCCTTTTCGATCTCGGCCATCGACTTGTGATCGGCGTCGCGGATCACCGGCACGACAAGGCCGCGATCGGTGCCGACGGCGATGCCGATGTCGTAGAAGTTTTTGTAGATGATGCTGTCGCCGTCGATCTCGGCGTTGACGTTCGGGATTTCCTTCAGCGCAGCGACGCACGCCTTCACGAAGAAGCTCATGAAGCCCAGCTTCACGCCGTGCTTGCGCTCGAAATTGTCCTTGTACTTGTTGCGCGCGGCCATGATCGCCGACATGTCGGCCTCGTTGAACGTGGTCAGCATCGCCGCCGCGTTCTGCGCTTCCTTCAAGCGGCGCGCGATCGTCTGGCGCAAGCGCGTCATCTTCACCCGCTCTTCGCGTTCACCGACCGGGCGCGCGACCAGGGTTTGCGGCGGCGCAGCGGGTTGCGTGGACGCAGCGCGGTTCTCGATGATCGAGAGCGCATCGGACTTTGTGAGGCGGCCATCCTTGCCGCTGCCCGTCATACCCGAGACATCGACGCCGCCTTCGGAGGCGATGCGCTGCACCGAGGGCGGCGCCTGCTTGGCGGCGCCATTGCTGGCCGGTTGCGGCGCGGGCGCGGCGGCTGGCTTCGGCGCTTCCACTTTCGGCGCGGCGGCGGCGGCCGGTTGGCTGCCAGCGGCGCC
>JAFLCU010000024.1 GCA_017303355.1 Caulobacterales bacterium
GCGCGTGCGCGCTCGGCGATGGCTTGCTCCATCGCCTTGTCGGCGCCGCCGAGTAGGAACGCGGCGCTCGCGGCATTGGCGCGCGGCGCTTGCGGGCTGGGCGCGCCGCCGCCGGCATAAGACGAGCCCGGCGGGTCTCCATATTTGTTGGGGCCATTCGTGCCGGCCAGGCAGCCCAGATTGATGAAGAGGCCGAAATTGATCAGCGTCAGCACGCCGACCCACGTGGCAAGATCGCCTGCGATCGCCTTGAACGGCGCATCGGTGAACACGCCGCCGAAAAACGTCGTCCAGAGCGGCACGGTGGCGATGAAAGGCAGGAGGCTCCAATAGCCGCTCTGTCCGCGATCGTGGAAGCGCTTCACTTGCAGCGCCACGCCGCACCATCCCATTACGCCGAACAGCAGCACAAGCACGAGCAGCATTGGAATGCTGGCCGCCTTGCCCGCGCCGATGGCGATCGAGGAGATGGCGAACATCAAAACCGCGCCGGCAAAGCCAACGCCGAAATTGCCGAGCCAATAATGCAGGCGGTTGATGCGCCCGCGCATGCTGAACAACAGGTCAACCATTGGAGGAGGCGCCTTTTGTGAATTCTGTGTCGAAGTGTACGCAAAAGCGTTTAAGGCGCTGATAAATGACAAGGTCACCAAAGCGTTACGCGCTCCGCTCAACGCGGCGGAAGCAAAAGCGCCGCCAGCGTGAACTGGCGGCGCGAGTATTGAAGCGAAGCAGTGTGGTTTAGGCGGCTTGCTTTTCCAGGCCGGCGTTCCACTTGCCCAGGCTGGCGAGGCCGTTCATGCGGGCGCGGTGGTGGAACGCGGCTTGGGCTGCGCCGATATTGTCGGCTTTGCCGCCCCAGGCCTTTTGCGGCGCGGCTTGCAGGGCGCGGCCGTAGGAGAAGGTCATCTTCCACGGGAAGCCGCCGATCTCGTTCATGCGCGAAAGGTGCGCGGTGGCGAGTTCGTCCGATTGGCCGCCGGAGAGATAGGCGATGCCCGGCACCGCGCTCGGCACGCAGGCCTTCAGCACGCGGATCGTTTTCTCCGCCACTTCATCGACGCTGGCTTGCTTGGCGGCCTTCTTGCCCGGCACGACCATGTTCGGCTTCAGCACGATGCCTTCGAGCGGCACGTTCAGATAATAAAGCTGCTGGAAAACTTCCTTCAGCACCCATTCGGTGACGGCGTAGGTGGTGTCGATGTCGTTGTCGGCGTCCATCAGCACTTCCGGCTCGACGATCGGCACGATGTTGAATTCTTGGCAGAGGTTCGCATAGCGCGCGAGCGCGTGCGCGTTGGCGAGCAGGCCGGCATACGAGATGTTGGTCGGATCGATCACCGCGCGCCATTTGGCGAAGCGCGCGCCCTGTTCGTAGTATTTCGGCAGGCGCTTATCGAGGCCGTCGAGACCCTTGGTGATGAGTTCGCCCGACTTGGCGCCGGCGAGTGGGCGCGTGCCTTCATCGACCTTGATGCCCGGAATCGAGCCGGCTTGCTCGATCAGCTTCACCAGCGGCGTGCCGTCCTTGGCGTTTTGCCAGATGGTTTCATCGTACAGGATGACGCCGGAGATGAACTCCATCGCTTCCTTCGAACGGAACATCAACTCGCGATAATCGCGGCGATTGTCCTCGGTGTTTTCGACGCCGATGCCGTCGAAGCGCTTTTTGATCGTGCCGGTGGATTCGTCGGCCGCCAGGATGCCACGGCTCGGCGCCACCATGGCTTCAGCGACTTTGTTCAATGCGTCGAGATTCACGTGTCCGCGCCCCGTTTTGGCGGGGCAGGCCCCGCGTTTGAATGGATGGCGGGGGGTTTAGCCCGGCTCCGCTCAAAAGGCCAAGCCGGGTGTGGAAATGGGGGAGATTTTGCCTGTGTTGGGTTGCCGCAGGGGCGCTTAGCGCTTCAATGCCTCAACCCCCGGGAGCGGCTTGCCTTCCATCCATTCCAGGAAGGCGCCGCCGGCCGTGGAGACGAAGGTCATGTCGCCGCTCACGCCCGCGTGGTTGAGCGCTGCAACCGTGTCACCGCCGCCGGCCACGGCGATCAGCTTGCCGGCCTTGACGAGTTCCGCGGCTTCCTGCGCGGCGATGACGGTGGCCTGATCGAACGGCGGCACCTCGAACACGCCGAGCGGGCCATTCCAAATCAGCGTATGCGAATGCTTCATCGCTTCGCGTAGCTTGCGGACGGTCTTTTCGCCAGCGTCGAGAATCTTTTCATCGGCGGCGATGTCGTTGAGCCCGGTCATCCGCGCCTCCGCGTGCGGCTTAACTTCCTTCGCCACGACCACATCGACGGGGAGCAGGATTTCGCATTTGCCCTTGGCAGCTTCCATGATGGCGCGCGCGGTGTCGGCCATGTCCTTCTCGGCGAGCGAGGCTCCGATCTCCACGCCTTGCGCATAGAGGAAGGTGTTGGCCATGCCGCCGCCGATGGCGAGCTTGTCGAGCTTGTCGATCAAGTTCCGCAGAAGATCGAGCTTGGTGGAAACCTTCGCGCCGCCGACGATGCCAAGCACCGGGCGCTTCGGCGTACCAAGTGCTGCCTCAAGCGCATCAAGCTCACGCTCCATTTGCTTGCCGGCATAAGCGGGCAGCACGTGCGCGAGGCCTTCCGTGCTCGCATGCGCGCGGTGCGCGGCGGAGAAGGCGTCGTTGACGTAGAAATCGCCGAGTACTGCGATCTGCTGGACCAACTCCGGATCGTTCTTCTCTTCGCCCGCATGATAGCGCGTGTTCTCCAACAGGATCACGCCGCCGGCCGGCAGCGCATCGATCGCGGCCCTCGCTTCGGCGCCGACGCAATCGTCGGCGAACGCCACCGGCGCGCCGAGCAAAGCAGCGAGCGGCGCGGCCACCGGCTTCAGCGACATTTCCGGCACGCGCTTGCCCTTCGGGCGATCGAAGTGCGCGAGCAGGGCGACTTTGCAGCCCTTTGCTGTGAGCGCCTGGATCGTCGGCACAGCCGCGCGCAGGCGCGTGTCATCGCTTACCGCGCCATCGGCCATCGGCACGTTGAAGTCCACGCGGACCAGCGCCGTCTTGTTGGCGGGCGCATCTTCAATGCGACGAAAGCTCATGATTCAAACCCTCTCAAGAAAGTCCGGGTCATTACCCCCGCCGACCTTCCAGTCAATCATGCAACCCAAAACACCGCATTGCGAGCAGCGAACGCCCACGCTCAACCAACGAACATCGGTGTTATTGAGCTCGTAGAGTGAGAACCCGACCCCTACGTTGCATGTCAACGAGTGGCATTCCACGCATTCGTAGGATTGCGTCGTGTTTGCGAAATATTTGCCGCTATCCCCAATGAAGCCTTCTGCGCCACAAGCCGAGCAGGTTCGCCTTGCTGCACCCTCGTCATCATCGATGGCGAGGTGAAAGCTCTCCGCTTTGCATTGGCAGCGGGCGAGTTTGAAGCGATCGACGTCATAGCCCTCCGCCTTGAAGGCTTTGAGGTATTCTTCGACATCTGCGGGCTCACTTCCAACCCACCACTTTCCGGACGTATCAATTGTCATGGGCTTCTCGAAGAAAGCTCATAAATGTCCTCCAGCGGCGCGGCCGATCCCATAGAAGGCGATCATTACAGCGCCAATCATGCCGAGCGCTAGCGCGGTATTTGTCGCGCGCCGCGCTAGAGGCATGGAGGCGAGTGCGGCCCGCCGCGTCCAGGCCCAGGCGATGGCCGAGGCGAGCGCGATCAAGCCGGCATAGGCCAAAGGCGCGTTCGCGATACCCGCAATGAACGCGAGCACCACGAACACGACATCGGTGAGCGCCGAGCGGATGTTTGGCTTGCGCATCATCCGCGTCAGCTCATCAGGAAGTCCTTTTTGCCCAGTTCGACGCCGTTATGACGCAGGATCGCGTAGGCCATGGTGAGGTGGAAATAGAAATTCGGCAGCGCCCAGGTGTTGAGATAGGCGGCGCCGTCGAACTTGAGTTCGGAGCCCGGAATCTTGATCGTCACCTCGCGCGTATCGGCGCCGGCGAGCTGCTCGGGCTTATAGGCTTCGACAATGCCGATCACCTTGGCGATCCGCGCCTGCAATTGAGCGATGGTTGTTTCGGTATCCTCGATTGCCTCCGGCACATGGCCGGCGAGGCGCGCCATCGCGCCCTTGGCGTGATCGGTGGCGATTTGCACTTGGCGCGTCAGCGTGAACATGTCTGGCGCGAGGCGATCGTTCAGCAGCACGTTCGCATCGAAGCCTTTGACCTTCGCGTGCGCTTCGGCCTTGCCCAGCATGGCCGAAAGATTTTTCAGCATGCGTGTGAAGGTTGGCGCGCTGAACGCGTACATCGAAACTTTGCTCATATCGGATGTTTCCCCTAAAGCGCGCTGGCAATGCCGAGGCCGAGCCAGTACGCGCCGGCCAATATGGTGAGGAGCACCGCGATTGCGAGGGCGCTAAGGCGAAAAAACGCCCGACTGGTGAGGCGATCAAGAATAGGGCGCCGCGATGCGAGCCAGAACGCCACCATGCCGAAGCCGGCGACGATCGTCAGTTCAACTGGCGCGCTGAACAAGCCGCACGCGAATGCTGCAAGCGCGAACGCAAGATCGCCAGCGGCGATCGTGACATCTGACAAGCGGCGTGCGGCCATGGGGGCCACATTGGCCCTGCGTTCGACGCAACGCTTGTACGTTCAACCAAAACGGCGCGAGTTTCGCCGCGTGCGCGTATGGACCGCCGGCACGCACCGGAGTCGGCCGGCGGGACGCCGGCGGTCCATAATCGGAGCTAAGGTTTTATCGCGTTCAGCAGCAGCGCGGTGGCGACGCCGATCCACGGAAACGCGAGGCCGCTGGCGACGGCGAGTGCTACGGTCTTGGCGTCCGAACCGGTAAGCCGAGGCGCCAGCAAACGCTCGCTCGCCACCCACGCGATCGCGCCGGAGATCAGCATCACGCGATAGCCAAGGTCCAATCGCTCGCACGCCAGCACGGCCAGCGCCGTGCCCACAAGCAAACCCCAAAGCTGCGCTTTGGCGACGGGGGTGAGAGTTGGAAACCGCATCTTCCGTCATCCCGGTCGGAAGCGCGAAGCGCTGGAGAGCCGGGACCCAGGAGCCGCAAGCTGTGCGTTTGCCCTGGGTCCCGGATCGCGCTCCGCGCGTCCGGGATGACGGAGAGAGTAGGGCAAAGCGATTGTTAGATCAGCTTGCTCATCGCGACGGCGGTGTCCGCCATGCGGTTCGAGAAGCCCCATTCGTTGTCGTACCAGGTGAGGATCGAGCAGAACTTGCCTTCCATCACCTTGGTCTGGTCGTTGTGGAAGATCGACGAATGCGGATCGTGGTTGAAATCCATCGAAACGTTCGGCGCGTTGGTGTAGCCCAGCACGCCCTTGAGTGGGCCGTCAGCGGCGGCCTTGATCGCCGCGTTGATCTCTTCCTTCGTCGTCGCCTTCTTGGCCACGAACTTGAAATCCACCACCGAGACGTTCGGCGTCGGCACGCGGATCGAGATGCCGTCGAGCTTGCCCTTCAGGTCCGGTATCACCAGGCCGATCGCCTTCGCGGCGCCGGTCGAGGTCGGGATCATGTTCAGCGCCGCGGCGCGGGCGCGGTAGAGATCCTTGTGCAGCGTGTCGAGCGTCGGCTGGTCGCCGGTGTAGCTATGGATCGTCGTCATCATGCCGTGATCGATGCCGATCGCGTCATGCAGAACGCTGACCACCGGGGCGAGGCAATTGGTGGTGCACGAGGCGTTCGAAATCACGACGTGATCCTTCGTCAGCCCCTGGTGGTTCACGCCATAGACGACCGTGTAGTCCGCGCCGTCCGCCGGCGCCGAAACGATCACGCGCTTGGCGCCGCCTTCGAGGTGCGCGGCCGCCTTATCGCGCGCGGTGAAGATGCCGGTGCATTCGAGCGCGATGTCCACGCCCAAAGCTTTGTGCGGCAGCTCGGCCGGGTTCTTGATCGCGGTGACCTTGATCTTGCCTTTGCCGAGATCGATCCAATCCTCGCCCGACTTCACTTCGCCCGGGAAACGGCCGTGGACGCTGTCATAGCGGAGCAGGTGCGCGTTGGTTTCGACGGGGCCCAGATCGTTGATCGCGACCACTTCGATATCGGTGCGGCCGGATTCGTAGATCGCGCGCAGCACATTGCGGCCGATACGCCCGAACCCGTTGATCGCCACCTTCACGCCCATGGGATTTCTGCTCCTGATTGTAAGTGTGGCGTGGGATTAGACCCGTACTGCCGCCGCGTCCATGCCTGGAACCGCAGAGCAGGCTTTCATCGAATCGATCAATCCCGTAACATTTCGTCGCAATGGGAAGAGATTCCCCAAACGAGGCGCATGCCGCCCAGGCGAGCGCGCTGAACCAAGCCTTGAGCACAATCGAGGCGCGGCTCGACGCGTTGGAACCAGGCGCTGACGCTGATGTTGTAGCCGAGGCGCTGGCCGATCCGGTCCGTGCGCTCGGTGCGGCGGTCAGGGAGGAGGACGTCTGATGCAGGCTGTCCTGAACATAGCGAACCAGCAATTCAATATCGAATGCGCCGATTGCGATCAGCGCCGACTCGAGGATTTGGCCAAAGCGCTCGATGCGCGCTTGGCCCGTTTCTCGGGCGATGACGACGCGATGCGCCGGCTGGTGCTCACAGCACTCGCGCTGCTCGATCAGACCCAGGCCACCAGCGCCGCGCTGGCGCTGGCGCGCGAAGAGATCGAGCGGCTGACGGACATGGTGGTCGAGGCGCGGTTGGAGGCCCAGAGCGCGCCGGTGAATGATGACCTCGGCCGCGTCGGCGCGTTGCGCCTAGCGCAGGGCGCCGCCTGAGGCTTGCGCCGGTCCCGGCGCAATGCTGAACATGGCCGCCGGGGGCGGGCATGCGTGGTGAAGTTCTTTCCTATGACGTGGGCGCGGATAGCGGCCTGATCCGTGGCGAAGACGGCGTGCAATATCGCTTTCGCCGCGCGGATTTGATCGAGTTTACGCCGCCGCCCGCGAAGGCGCGTGTTGAGTTCGCGGCGCGTGGCGAAAGCGCGGGCGACATTGCTGTTCTCTCCGAGCCGGCGCCCGAGAAGCTCGATATCTGGGGCTATTTCATCAAATGCATGCGCAAGTCGTTCAACGCGACCGGCCGTGCGCGCCGCATGGAATATTGGAGCTTCGTGCTTTTCTCGATGATGTTCGTGTTTGGGACGTCGATGTTCCTGCGGGGGGTGGGCGTTGTCGGCTGGTTTTACGCGGGCGAGGCGTTCACGGCTTCGTTCGCGGCGGCCGAGCCGCTTATTGTCTTGGGCGTGGCGCTGTTTTTCACGCCCGCGCATATCTGCGTCACCATCCGGCGGCTGCACGATATCGGCATGACCGGCTGGTGGGTGCTTTTGATCCTGTTTCCGGTCGCCTGGATTTTCCTGGTGATCTGCGAGTTGATCCCCTCGGCGCGCGGGCCAAACAAGCACGGCCCATACCCCAAGCCGATCAAGCAAAAAGCCTGAAGGTCGCGCCTTGAGCAAAGCGGCGGTCGCGCTTAGATTCACCGCCAGGGCGGTTACTGCGGCGTGCGAGAGGCGCTTTCATCCCAGGGACCGTATCATCTCTCTCGGGAGCTGGCTCTGTCGCGGACCCTGGTCTGCAGCACCTGGCGCCCACCTAGTCTTGCTAGGGTTCTGAGGGGATGAGCAATCCTTACGGCGCATGTGGTTCCGCCCGACCATTTTTGAGCGCGCATGACGGACGCTGATCTTGAGGCCGAAAAGGCTGACGCCCGCATGCTGATGCGTGCTGAGCGAAGTGCGGTGGACCCGCGCGACGCCGCGTTGAAATTGATCGAGCACTTTCCGTTGGAGCTGGCGCGCGTCTCGCCGGTCGGCGGCTATTGGCCGGTCGGCGGCGAGATCGATGGGCGGCCCTTGCTGGCGGCGTTGGCGAAGGTCGGCAATGTCGTCTCTCTGCCGCGCATGCAGACGCGCGCGGGGCCGGCGCAGTTTCTGGTGTGGCGTGGCAGTGAAATGCTAACGGCGGATGCGTTCGGCGTGCCGTCGCCGCCCAAAGGCGCGCAAGAGGTCGCGCCGCGTCTGATCCTCACGCCGCTCATTGCATTCGACCGCGCGGGGCGCCGCCTCGGCCAAGGCGGCGGCCATTATGATCGGATCATCTCGCTCTACCGCGCGCATGGCGCCATCGCCGTCGGCATCGCCTACGCGGAGCAGGAGATGGGCCGCGTGCCGACAGGCCCGCATGACGCCTATCTCGATTGGGTGATCACGCCAAAGGAAGCGATCCGCTGCACACGCGGCGCCGACCTGCGGGGTTTGAGCGGCTAAGCCGCCGCGACGCGCGCGGCGGTGGCGCGGCGCACGAAGCCGCTTTCGAGCACGACGCCGTCGCAGCCATCAGGCAGCGTTTCGCCGGCGCCGAGCATCAGCACGCCATTGGGTGCAAGATTATCCATCGCACGCGCGATCACCGCGGCGCGCGTTTCCATGTCGAAGCTGGAAAGCACGTGCGCGAGCAGGATGATGTCGAACTGGCCAAGATGGCCCGGGCGCCTCATCAGATTGTGCGCTTCGAATTTCACGCCCGCGCGCAGACGGTCGGAGATGCGCCACAAATCGCCGGCGCGTTCGAAATGCGCGATCAGCTTGCGGATCGGTAGGCCGCGCTGCACCTCGAATTGCGTGTAAAGCCCCGCGCGCGCCTTATCGAGTAGCCGCTCCGAAAGATCGGTGGCGACGATTTCGACGGCGGCGTTGAGGCCTTCGTTGCGAAGGTCCTCGGCCATCATGGCGATGGAATACGCCTCTTGCCCCGTCGCGCAAGCCGCCGACCAGATGCGCACGCGTTCATGGCCGCGGCGCAGCAGCGCCTCCGGCAAAATCTCTGTGCGCAAACGCTCAAACTGCGCGCGGTCGCGGAAGAAGCGTGTTTCCGATTGCGCCAGACAATCGGCGATCATGTTCCAGAGCACGCCGTCCGGGCGGATGCGCGCGGCGGAAATCATCTCGACCACGGAGCCGAAGCCTTCGCGGCGCGACAGCGGCTGCAGACGCATTTCCGCCGGCCCGCTCATCTCGCGCGTCAGCACCGCGCCCGAGCGCAGCTTCACCTCACGCGCGACCAGGGCGAACTCAGCGTCGTTGAGCATCAGACGAGGCCCGCTTCAGCAAACTTGGAATGGAGAATGTCGCCGTCGAACGGCTTCATCATGTATTCGTCCGCGCCCGCTTTCAGCGCTTCGGAAATGCGCTCGACATCGTTTTCCGTGGTGCAGAACACGACGGTCGGTTTGTCGCCGTTGGGCTCCTGGCGGAGCTGTTTGAGAAAATCGATGCCGCTCATCACCGGCATGGTCCAATCGAGCAGGATGGCGTCCGGCATGTTGCGGCGGCAGGCTTGCAGCGCCTCCAGGCCGTCCGCGGCTTCCTCGATCTCGAAGCGCATGTCTTCAAGAATGCGGCGCGCCACTTTGCGGATGACACGGCTGTCGTCGACGACAAGGCAGCGTCTCATGAATCAAGCTCCGTCGGAATTGTTCCGACAGTGCCCAGCCGCGGTTAACGAGTGTTTACGAGATCAGAGTTTGAAGGCGGGAGAGCGGGCGATCAGCTGAACCTGCTCCTCGCTTTCGCGGGCTGAAAGCTCGACGCCGCCTTGGCGGGCCAGCAAGCCAGTCAAGGTCGGCTGGATGGTGTGGCCGGAAAGTTCGCCTTCGTCGCCGCGCAGTGCGGTGGCTGTCGCCTCACGCAATTTCGCGCGCGGACCTTTCGCGGTCACAACGACCTCGCCGCCCTCGGCAAGTTTCGCCGCCGAAATTTCAACCGTGCCGCCGCGCGGCAGGCATTCGTTGGCGATCAGCAACAAATTGACGATCACCCGCACGGCGGGGCGCGGCATCGCCACCGCCGGCGCCGACCAGATCAGTTCCGGCTTCAGCACCGAATACAATTTGATCGCGACCGCGCGGCCTTCCTCAAGTTCGCTGTCGCCCTCGGCGGTCGCGCCAGCCATCGCGAAACGGAAAAACTCAAGTTTCGCCCAGGCTTTGCCGACGCCATGATCGAGCAGCGAGAGCGCGTCCGGATCGGTTTTCCCGTCGCCGTCCTTGATCATCTCAAGACCCTGGATGATCGCGCTCATCGGCTCGACCATGTCATGGCAGATGCGCGAGGCGACAAGCGCCGTCAGCTTCGTATTCTCGATCATCGCGCGCTCCGAACGGGGAAGGCCCCGGACCATAGAGAGATTCGCGCTGTGTCTAATGCGCTTGGGGTAGCCCGTGCGCAAACCCATGTTATGCCGGGTCTGGCTTACAACGAGGCAAGGAAGCGGCATGGCGGCTGAAGCGGCAGGCGGTTTGGGCCTCGAACACGCGGTGGCGTTGTTGGCAACCGCCGTGATCGCGGCGCCGTTGTTTCGCCGGCTCGGCCTCGGCTCGGTGCTCGGCTACCTCGCGGCCGGCTTGGTGATCGGCCCGTTTGGCTTGGGGCTTTTCCGCGATCCGGAGAACATCTTGCACGTCGCCGAATTCGGCGTGGTCATGTTCCTGTTCATCATCGGCCTCGAAATGCGCCCGGCCAAGCTCTGGGCGTTGCGCAAGGAAATCTTCGGCCTGGGCGCGGCGCAGGTGATCACCTGCATTGTGCTGCTCTCGTTCGTTGGCATCGCTGCCGGCTTGCATTGGGCGGCGGCCTCGATCGGCGCGGCCGGCTTCGTGCTCTCGTCGACCGCCGTGATCATGAAAATGATGGACGACGCCGGCGAGGCGTCGAGCGCGGCGGGGCAGCGCAACATTTCGATTTTGCTGTTTGAAGATTTGATGATCGTGCCGCTGCTGGCGCTCGTCGCGGTGATCGCTGGCTTGACCGTGGGCGTGCCAGAAGACGCGCCGCCGCTTTGGCAGAGCATTCTGCTGGGCGTCGGCGTGATCGCGGTGGTGTTCCTGGCCGGGCGTTACGTGCTCAATCCGTTTTTCGGCATTCTCGCACGCTCCGGCGCGCGTGAGGTGATGACGGCGGCGGCGTTGCTGGTGGTGCTGGGCACGGCGCTGCTGATGGATGTCGGCGGTTTGTCGATGGCGATGGGCGCGTTCCTCGCCGGCGTGCTGCTGTCGGATTCTGTGTTCCGGCATCAGCTCGAAGCCGATGTCGAGCCGTTCCGCGGCATTCTACTGGCGCTCTTTTTCATCAGCGTCGGCATGTCGCTCAACGTGAGCGTCGTTCTCGCCGAATGGCAGCTGATCGGCGCTGGCGTGTTGGCGTTCATGCTGGTGAAGGCGCTGGGCATTTACGGCATCGCCCGCGCGTTCGGCGCGGATCAGCGCGAAGCCATTACGCGCGCCGCCTTGTTCGCGCAGGGCGGGGAGTTCGCGTTCGTGCTCTATTCGGCGGCGTTGGCTGGCGGCGTGATGGATGCGCGGATCGCGGCAGTGATGACGGCGATCGTGATCATCTCGATGGCGCTGACGCCGCTCGTGGTGCTCGTGGTGCGCCGCTATCTGCCGCGACCGGTCGAAAACCGCGACGGCGTGGAAGACGCCAAGGATTTGCGCGGCCGCGTGCTGTTCGTCGGCTTTGGCCGTTTCGCGCAGGTGGCGAGCCAAGGGCTGCTCGCGCGCGGCGTGGAAATGTCGCTGATCGAAACCGACGTGGAAATGATCCAGGCCGCCGCTTCTTTTGGCTTCAAAGTCTATTATGGCGACGGCACGCGGCTCGACGTGCTGCACGCCTCGGGCGCCGCGAACGCCGAAGCGATCCTGATCTGTGTCGAAAAGCCGGAGGTCGCCGATCGCATCGTAGCATTGGTCAAATCCGAATTTCCGCACGTCAAAATCTTCGCCCGCGCCTTCGATCGCGGCCATTCGATGCGCCTAGTGCAAGCGGGCGTGGAGTATCAAATCCGCGAGTTGTTCGAGTCCTCGCTCACCTTCAGCGCCGCCGTGCTGCGCGAACTGGGCTTCTCCGATATCGACATCGCCGAGACCATCGAGGACGTCCGCGACCGCGACGCCGAGCGCTTCGAAATGCAACTCGCCGGCGGCATCGAAGCGGGGCGGGCCCTGATGCGTGGCAACATGCAGACGCCGAAGCCGACGCCGTTCACGCGCCCGCGCAAGGAAGGCGAGGCGATCAACGAAGAGGCGGAAGACATTATCGGCGAAGCCGAGGAAGCCTGACGCTACGTCGCCAGTTCGCGCGGCCACTTTTGCTGCTAGGCTCCCAATAAAAGGGGAGAGACGCATGCCCGAATTTCGCATGATCGACACAAACGGCATCAAGGTCCGCGCCGCGATCGAGGGCAGCGGCCCGCTCGTGGTGATGGTGCACGGTTTCCCCGAGAGTTGGTATTCATGGCGCCATCAGATGAAGCCGATCGCCGATGCGGGCTTCACCGCGTGCGCGATCGATGTGCGCGGCTATGGCGGCTCGGATAAGCCGCACGCTGTCGATGCCTACGCGATGAAGGAAATGACGGCCGATGTCGCGGGCGTCGTCGATGCGCTCTCGCCCGGCAAGCCCGCCGTGCTGATGGGCCACGATTGGGGCGCGCCGATCGTGTGGCACAGCGCCGTGCTGCATCCGAGCAAAGTGCGCGCGGTGGCTGGCCTCTCCGTGCCGTATTTCGATCGCCCGCCGGCGCCGCTCAATCAGATCTTCAAGATGATGTACACGGACCAGGGCACATTCTTCTACATGGCCTATTTCCAAAACGAGGGTGTGGCGGAAGCGGAGTTCGAGGCCGACGTGCGCGGCTCGTTGCGCAAGCTCTATATGGCCGCCTCCGCGGACTCGAGCGGGCGCTGGGGCAATCTGCACAAGCCTGCCGACGAGCCGATGCTGAAGGGCTTGGAAGATCCCAATCCATTCCCAGCGTGGCTGAGCGACGCGGACATCGACTATTATGTCGGCGAGTTCGAGAAATCCGGCTTCCGCGGCCCGATCAATCGCTATCGCAATTTCGAGCGCGATTGGGCGATGATGGGCGGCGTCGAGGATCGCCGCATCCATCAGCCGTCGCTGTTCGTGGCCGGTGCGCAGGACATGGTGCTCAAAATGTTTGGCGACGGCGATATCGCCGCGATGACCGAGCGCATGAAGGAGATGTTGCCCAATCTGCAGGGCGTGCATCTGATCCCGAACAGCGGCCACTGGACCCAGCAGGAGACGCCCGCCGAATGCACGCGCATCCTGGTCGATTGGCTGAAAACACTTTGAATATAGAGCCGTTCAATGGCGCTTTTGACCAATATCAATGGGTGATCATGTTGCCCCGGCGAAAATAGGAGCCACATAACAGCCATACGCATTTTGAGGACCATGAAGATGGGCGCTACCCGTAACGACCTTCCCGACAACACCCGCAAGGCGATGATCGCGCTGTTGAACGCGCGCTTGGCCGACGCGATCGACCTGCGCCTCGCCGTGAAGCAGGCGCATTGGAACGTGAAGGGGCCGAGCTTCATCGCGTTGCATGAGCTGTTCGATCAGATTCAGGGCCGTATTGATACGTTCGTGGACGATATCGCTGAACGCGCGGTGATGCTGGCTGGAGTCGCCGAAGGCACGGCGCAAGTCGCGGTGAAAAATTCGACGCTCCCGCCGTACCCGGTAAACCTCGCCGACGAGAAAGAGCATCTGAAGGCCGTCGCCGATCGCATCGCCGCGTTCGGCAAGAACGTGCGCGCGGCGATCGATGCCTCGGATGAGGCCGGCGACAAGGATACAGCCGATCTATTCACCGGCGTGTCACGCCAGATGGACAAGGATTTGTGGTTCATCGAAGCGCATTTGTAGGCGCAAGCCACATACTGGACCCAAGCGCCGCGCTTCCTCACCCCTAGCTCCCGGAGCGCGCAAACTCAGCACTGTTTGCAGGTTGGAGCGCGCCGCTCCTGCGGCTCTTCAAAAGTGGGAGCGCCGCGCTCCCATTTTCAGGCGCCGCGTGTGGGATAGACCACGCACTAATCCTACGGCGTCATTTTTAAAAACGCCGCAACGCCAAGCGCTTGCAAGAATCTTCGCGCAATCAATCCGACCTGCTCCCCACGCGCATATAATGCGCCGCATGAAACATCACCGGCCCCACATCTCAGAGCATCGCTTGGAAAGGTTCGCGACTTGGTCGCGGCTGATGCTCGTGTGGGTCGCCGGGATTCTGGCTGGCGTCTGCAAAAACTCACGCCGCCTGCGCCGCTACGGCGATCTCACGCTCGATCATCTCGCCACCCAGGTCGCCGCCATCATCTATCATCGCGCCATCAATCTGCTCAGCCTCTACGCGCGCCCGCAAGAAACCGTGCGCGTGTTCGGCACACGCGGCTTCAACCAACGCACTGGCCCGAAAAGCCTCATCCGCGCCGCCCACGGCTCATGGCTGCGCAAAGCCCTGCGCCATCGCGACCCCGTCGCGCGCATTTCGATCCTGCTGCATGCGCTCGCCAACATCGATCGCTACGTCGCGCGCATTCTCCCGCGTCTGAAGCGCCGTCTCACGCGCATCTCGGCGCGCATCATCGCGTCGCCACCCGCGCACGCCGTGCGCTCGCTCGCGATCACGGACATCCGCGCCGCCGATTCCTCCTAATCGGATCGCCGGCTCGCCGCGCCGGCATGCCTGGCACACAACAACCGTGTGGAGCCCGCTCCACGCGGCCAAAAGTGCTGCGCCCAATATGGACCGCCGGCGCCCCCGCGGGCATGGCGCAAGTCTTCAAAGAATGGAGCGCGTCGCTCCGCGACGCATGCGCGGCGGAGCCGCGCGCTCCCTCCTTCTGAAGCCCGCTCCAAGCGGCAGCCGCAATCTTCTTGGAGCGGGCATCCTCGCCGGCAACGTGCGTCGCGTCGCCCTTCGACAGGCACAAAGTGACGCGATTGGTTGCCAGCTGGAAGCCGGCGGTCCGATGTTCAATCCCGCACCTCGACATCGGGCCGGTCGTCGCCCCGCGAAATTTCGTCGTGCCAGCGGCCACGCTCGTCTTCCCAGGAAATGCCGACAGTCTGACCGACAGTCATCTGCTCGCGTGCGACGCGTTTGGCGGCGGCGTAGGCGGTGTCATGATCCTTGAACGTCTCGGAGATCGTGTCGCCCAGCTTGAACGCCCAGCCGCCATCGTGCTTGATGATTTCATAGACGATCTTGGTCATGCGCGCGCTCTCCTGCCTCCTAGACTAGATTTGCGCGCCCGCGCTTGAAAGCAAGGCTATTGTTGATCGCGCCGGCGCGCCATCACGCCCGCGTCAGGCGCAGATCAAACCTCGTCGCCACGCTGATTTTAGAATTCCGGCGTCTCGAGCTGCTTCTTCAGCTCCTTCTTGACGATCTTGCCGTTGGCGTTGCGCGGCAGCGTTTCGGGCCAGAAGATCACCTCGACCGGCACTTTGAACGCGGCAAGCTTTTGCGCCACGAAATGGCGAAGCTCGTCGTTGGTGGCTTTCATGCCGGGCTTCAGATGCACCACCGCGAGCGGCTCTTCGCCGAGTTGCACGTGCGCCTTGCCGATGACGGCCGCGTCCATCACGGCGGGGTGGTCGTAAAGGACGTTCTCGACCTCGACGCAATAGATGTTCTCGCCGCCGCGGATCAGCATGTCCTTGGCGCGGTCGACGATATAGACGAAGCCTTCGTCATCGACCTTGGCGAGGTCGCCGGTTTTCACCCAGCCATCGATGAAGGTCTCGGCCGAGGCTTGCGGATTTTGCCAATAGCCGCGCACGACGATCGGTCCCTTGTACCAAAGCTCGCCAACTTCGCCGGCGGGCAATTCATTGCCCTTGTCGTCGACGATCTTCACTTCGCCCGTGGCCGATGGCACGCCGCAGCTCGCGGGCTTGCGCTCATAATCTTCCGAGCCGTTCGAGATGGCCGTCGCCGAGGTTTCGGTCATGCCCCAGCCTTGGCCGGGCGCCGCGGTCGGGAAACGCGCCTTGATGCGCTTCACCAGTTCGGGCGCGGCCGGTGCGCCGCCATAGGAAACACCTTCGACGGAGGAGAGGTCGTAGTCGTCGACCTTGGGGTGCTCGAGCACTTGCCACGCGATCGTCGGCACGCCGCCAAAGTGCGTGACGCGTTCCTTGGCGATCAGCGGCAGAGCTTGGTCCGCGTCCCAACGCCGTTGCATGACGATTTTGCCGCCGCCCATCAGCGACGGGATCATGATCGCGAAGCAGCCGGTGGCGTGGAAGAACGGCACTGAGATCAAGAACGCCTTTTGTGGCGCGGCCGGATCGGGGAGTGGCGGCGCCTCGCCGCGGCGCAGGAACGCGCGTGCTTGCGCGGAGGCGCTGTTCAGGATGTTCGAGATGATGTTGCGGTGAGAAATCACCGCGCCTTTCGGATGGCCGGTCGTGCCGGAGGTATAGAAGATCGCGACGTCATCGTCTGGTCCGAACGTCATGTTTGGCGGCGGCGCCTCCGGCAGCGCCGCCCAATCATTCGTGCCGCCGATCACGCTTTCGACAGACGCCACGCGCGGATCGTTGATCTCTTCCCTGGCGCGCGAGACGTAAATCTTGCGGATGTCCGGGCAGGCGTCGAGGTGCTCGCGCACGCGTTCGTAGCGCTCGATATCCATCACCGCGATCGATGTGCCCGAGTTCTTCAGCCCGTATTCGAGCTCCGATCCCGTCCACCACGCATTAAGGGGGGTGACGATTGCCCCAACGAGAACCCCCGCCCAAAACGCCACCGGCCATTCCGGCACGTTGCGCATAATGACGGCCACGCGATCGCCCGGTTTCACGCCGTCGGCGATCAATTGGTGCGCGAATTTCGACACCGCTTTGCGGAAGCTCGCGACCGTGGCGCGCTCGTCTTCGAACACCAGATGGTCGCGCGGCCCGAACGGCTCGCCCAGGGCATAGACTTCGCGCAGCGTCGGCGGCGCATTCTTCCATACTTTCATAGGGATGCCGCGGACCGCCTCCTCGCCGACCTCCAGCGGCGTGCCGGGCTGCGTGAGCAGCGCGTGCGCCTGCGCAATGGACATGGCTGGAAAGGCCGGCTTGGCGGCTTCAGTCATCGCTTCCTCCCGCGCGCGGCGGCAAAGGCGCCGCCTGCGTCATTTTTTGAGTTCTCCCTTTTGAAACACGTTGCTGCGTGCGCATCAACTGCACGCGGCCGACAGAACTTTGCCGAAATTTAATGGTGCTTGTGGGGTGCGCGAGCCTGAGGCAAGCATGACGCTACGCCCAGGCGGGACGGGAGACGCGCGATATGGCCTTCGATTGGAAAGCGCTCGCGGAGCGTTTGGATCCGCGCAAACTCAATTGGTCATGGATCACCCCCGCACGCGACTGGGCGGTGGCCAACCGCGCGACCGTCTTGTCCACATCGGTGGCCTTGCTCGTCGGCCTTTGGGGCGGGGCGGTGTTGGGCCGCGTCTCAACAGGCGCGCCGGCGTTTGAATTCGCGCAGCTCGGCTCGATCGGCGCCGGCGGCAATGCACGCGACGCCGACGCGCCGCGCGCGGGCGCGCCCCAAGTCGAAGGCATGGCCTTCGTGCGCCTGCGCACGGAGATGAACGCCGCCGAGCCGCGCGCGTGCTTGGAATTCTCGCAAGCGCTCTCCACCGACGCGTCGATCAATTATTCCGATTACCTCGTCATGGATCCGGCGACGACGTATCAAACCGATATCTCCGGCAATCTCTTGTGCCTCAGCGGCCTGCCGTTTGAGCCCGAGCGCCAAGTCACGGTCCGCGAGGGTCTGCCGTCCGCCACGGGCGAGCGTACTGAGTTCGACGAAACCTTCATGCTGACATTTGGCGATCGTCCATCTTATGTGGGCTTCGCTGGCAGCGGCATGATCCTGCCGCGCGCCGAAGCCGACGGCATCGCCATCGAAACCGTGAACGTGTCGCGCATTGGCGTTGAGGTGCTGCGCGTGCCGGATCGCATCCTGTCGCAATATTCCGTTGAAAACAGCGGCCAGAACGAAGAGGGCGGCTGGGATTATTGGAGCTTCAACAGCGCTGGCGAAGAAGTCGGCGTGCAAGTGTATGAAGGCGAAATCGACGTGGATACGTCGCGCCGCAACAGCGCCGTCACCACGGTGTTCGCGCTTGGCGCGGCGTTGCGTGAGCTGCGCCCCGGCGCCTACGTGATCAAGGTGCGCGACGCCTCGCCGAGCGCGGGCCAGCGCGGCGATTCGGAGAATGATTCCGTCGCCTCGGCCTATCGCTGGATTCTCTACACGGACATGGCGCTGCAGAGTTTCTCCGGCACCACCGGGCTTGATGTCGTCGTGCGCTCGCTGCGCACCGCGCGCCCCATGGCGAACGTGACGCTGACGCTGATCGCGCAGAACAACGAAGAGCTGGCGCGCGTCCGCACCGACGCTGAAGGCCATGTGCGCTTCAATGATGCGCTCGTGAACGGCGATGGGCCTGCGCGTGCGCGCTACGTGATGGCGTACGGCGCTGAAGGCGATTTCGCGGCGCTCGACCTGCAGCGCGCCGGGCTCGACCTTTCCGATCGCGGCGTCGATGGTCGCTATGCACCGGGCGATGTGGATGCGTATCTCTATACCGAGCGCGGCATTTATCGCCCTGGTGAGCGCGTGCGCCTCGTTGGCCTCATCCGCGACCAAGTCGGCCGCGCGATCGCCAACCGGCAATCGACGCTCGTCGTCTATCGCCCGAACGGCACAGAAGCGCGCCGCATCCGCATGACGGAAGCGGTCGACGCCGGCGCCATCGCCAAGAACATCCAGCTCGATCGCTCCTCGCCGCGCGGCGTGTGGCGCGCTGAGCTGATCGTCGATGGTCAAGACGCGATCGCTGGCGAAGTCAGCTGGTCGGTTGAAGATTTCGTGCCTGAGCGCCTGCGCGTGCAGATCGAGGCAAGCGAAGCCGTGCTGCGCCGCGGGCAAACGCGCCCGATCAATGTGCAGGCCGATTTCCTCTATGGCGCGCCAGGTTCTGGCTTGGCGGTTGAAGGCGAAGGCCGCTTGATGGTCGACCCCAACCCGTTCCCGGAATTCGAAGGCTACAGCTTCGGCCGCGCTGACGAGAGCTTCGACGAGCGCTATTTCCAACTCTCGCCAACCGTCACCGATGGCGCCGGCGCGGCGCAACTCGTCATGCAATTGCAAGACGAGCCGCAAACTACGCTGCCGTTGCGCGCGCGCATGATCGCCAGCGTCGCCGATCCGGGCGGGCGCCTCGTGCGCGAAAGCTTCACCGTGCCGGTGCGGCTGAACGACGTGTATCTGGGCGTCAGCCCGCAATTCGAGAACCGTCGCGCTGGCGCGGGCGAACGCGTCGCGTTCGATGTGATCGGCGTGAACGCCGAGGGCCGCCGCGCCGCCGTGCGCGGTGTCCAGTGGCAACTCGTGCGCGAGGATTGGAGCTATGATTGGTATCTCGATGGCGGCAATTGGCGCTGGCGGCGCACGGGGCGCGACATTCCCGTCGATGGCGCCACGGTCGATCTCGCCGCCAACCAACCGCTGCGCATTGCACGCGATGGTCTGCG
The DNA here is from genome assembly GCA_017303355.1 of Caulobacterales bacterium. Taxonomy (GTDB): domain Bacteria; phylum Pseudomonadota; class Alphaproteobacteria; order Caulobacterales; family Aquidulcibacteraceae; genus Vitreimonas. Next base: position 19,446 of record JAFLCU010000024.1, read on the forward strand.
TTCCGGCTCGTATCGTCTGATCGTGCGCGCCGCTGGCGCGGAAACCTCGCAGCGCTTCGGCGTCGGTTGGGGTGGCCCGGCGGATGATGACGCGACGCCGGATATGGTCTCGGTCGTTGCGCCGGAAAATCCAGTCCGGCCGGGTGGTCGTGCGCGCGTGCAAATTCGTCCGCCCTATGCGGGCGAGGCGCAGATTGTGGTCGCCACTGATCGCGTGATCGAAACGCGCACCGTGCGCGTCAGCGCCGAGGGCGCGACGATCGATTTGCCGGTGAACGCCGAATGGGGTTCGGGCGCTTACGTGCTCGTCACCGTGATGACGCCGCGCGATCCGGTGAACTTGCCAGTGCCGCGCCGCGCCATTGGCGTGGCGTATGTGCCCGTCGATATGGGCGAGCGCACGCTTGAAGTGATCGCGGGCGACGGCTTGCAGAATATTCGTCCGCGCACGCGGGTCGAAATTCCAGTGCAAGTGCGCAACGCGCCGAGCGGCGAGCGCGTGCGTGTCGCCATCGCCATGGTGGATGAGGGCATCCTCAACATCACCAAATACGATAGCCCGAACCCGGTCGATCATTTCTTCGGCCGGCGCGCGCTGGGCGTGCAAATCCGCGACGATTACGGCCGCTTGCTTAATCCAAACCTCGGCGCGCCGGCCAACGCGCGCCAAGGCGGCGATAGTTTGGGCGGCGAAGGGCTCACCGTTGTGCCCACGCGCACGGTCGCGCTCTTCTCCGACATCGTCGAGGTGCGCGGCGGGCGGGCGATGATCCCGCTCGATATCCCGGACTTTAACGGCACGTTGCGCCTGATGGCCGTGGCGTGGAGCGAGAGCGCGCTTGGTCAGGACGCCGAGCAGATCATCGTGCGCGATCCTGTCGTCGCCGAATTGATCTTGCCCCGCTTTGTGGCGCCCGGCGACGAAGCGCAAGGCACGCTGAATCTCGACAACGTCGAGGGTCAAAACGGCGCCTACACCGTGACGATCAGCGGCGGCGATTCCGCGCGCATCAATCAGCAGCCGCGTCGCTTCACGCTCAATCGCGGGCAGCGGCAAACGGCGCTGATCCCGATCGTCGGCGGTCCGCTTGGCGTGGGCCGTATCTCGCTCCGGCTTGAAGGCCCGCAAGGCTTCACACCGGTCGAACGGACGTACGACATACAATCGCGCGCGCCGTTCCTGCCGATCACGATCACGACCACGACGCCACAAGCGCCTGGTGCGTCGTGGCGTGCGCCGGCGGATGCGCTCGCGCGCTTCCAGCCGTCGTCGCAGGCTTTGATCTCGTTCTCCAACCTCGCGGGCATCGATCCCGCGCCATTGCTGGATGAGCTTTATCGCTATCCGTATGGCTGCTCGGAACAGCTCACCTCGGTGGCGATGCCGCTGCTCTATTACAACACGCTCGCCAGCGATGCGGGCGCCGCTACCGATCCGCGGATTCGCCGCCGTGTGCAGGACGCGGTCACGCAATTGCTTGATCGCCAGGCGCCTGACGGCTCGTTCGGCCTGTGGAGCGCGGGTGATCGCCACGCCAACCCTTGGATCGGCGTCTATGTCACCGACTTCCTGGCTCGCGCACAGCGTGAAGGCTACGCGGTGCCGCGCCAGCCGATGCAGCTGGCGTACGGCGCCTTGCGCCGTATCGCGCGGCTCAACGATTTCGGCTCGGTCGGCTACGAGTTCGAGGTCTATCGCTGGCCGGGCTCGAACGATACGAACGAGTTGCTGCGCTCACGTTCGGCGGCCTATGCGCTCTACGTTCTGGCCAAGGCCGGCGAGGCTGATATCGGTCAGGTGCGCTATTTCCACGACGCGCGTTTGCGCGATGAGCCTTCGCCTCTGGCGCGCGCGCATATCGCGGCGGCGCTGGCGCACATGGGCGATCGCGCCCGCTCGCGCAACGCGTTCCGCATGGCGGAGCAGGCGCTGGGCTATCGCAATGTGGGCGACTGGTATCAGACGCCGTTGCGCGATCTGGCCGGCGTTCTCGCCTTGGCGGGCGAAGCGGGCGAGATCGAATTGGTCGATCGCTTGAGCCGTCGCCTGCAACGCGACGCGCCGGAAGCGGGCCGCTTGATGACGCAGGAGCAAGTCCAATTGCTGCTCGCGTCCAACGCGCTGCTTGAGCGTGCGGGCGCTGTGAACGTCTCGCTCAATGGCCAGGCGCTCACCGAGCGCCGCGTCATGGCGAATGCGCAGCGTCTGGCGACAGGCCTTGTGTTCCGCAACAACGCGCGTGGGCCGACATGGCGAACGCTTTCGCTCTCGGGCGCGCCGATCGAAGCGCCGCCCGCGATGCAGGCCGGCTACACGCTCGATAAGCGCGTGTTCAACATGGACGGCACGATCGCCAATCTCGACACGATCCGCCAAGGCGATCGCGTCATTGTGGTGTTGAGCGGTCAGCCGGAAGGCGCGCGCAATTATCCGACGGTCGTGGTTGATCTGCTGCCCGCGGGCTTGGAGATTGAGACGCTGCTCAATCCGTCGGATGGCTTGGGCGAGGTGCGGTACGATGGCTCCCGCCGCGCCGGGCCGTTCTCGTGGATTGGCGACATCACCTACACGCAAGTGCAGGAATCGCGTGACGATCGCTTCGTCGCTTCGGCCAATCTGCGCGGCCAATTCCGTTACGCGTACATCGCGCGTGCGGTCTCGCCTGGGCGCTACACCATGCCGGCGGCGCAAGTCGAAGACATGTATCGCCCCGGCGTGATGGCGCGCACCGATACCGGCACGATCCGCATCGCGTCGCGAGGCGGGTAGAACTCAACCCCTCCCCTTGAGGGGAGGGGCAGGGGGCGGGGTGAAGCGCCGCCTCCCGGGAATTTCGCGAAGAGTAATGACGTCAAGCGACGCGCCTCACCCCACCCCCCAACCCCCTCCCCTCAAGGGGAGGGGGAGAGGTCCACGCGTCGCGCTGCCGCTCACGCAGAGCGGCAAACGCTGGGCCTGCCTGTTGCTGGCGTGCATGGTCACGCTGTTCGCGCTTGACCAAATTTTCCCGCCGCCGCTTTCGCGCGTGCGCGATATCTCGCCCGTTGTGCTCGATCACAATGGCGAATGGCTGATGGCGTTCACGACGCGCCAAGGCACGTGGCGGCTTGAGGCGCGGCTCGATGAGATCGATCCGGAATTTCAGCGCCGGCTGATCGCCATCGAAGACGAGCGCTTCTGGTTTCACCCCGGATTCGACCCGATCGCGCTGACGCGGGCGAGCGTATCCTATGTTCGCGCCGGGCGCGTGACGCAGGGCGGCTCCACCATCACCATGCAGCTCGCACGCTTGCTGGAGCCCAGGCCGCGCACGATTTCCTCGAAGCTGATCGAGATCATCCGCGCGATGCAGATCGAGCGGCGCTGGTCTAAGCGCGAAATTCTGGCCGCTTACCTGACGATGGCGCCCTATGGCGGCAATCTGGAAGGCGTGCGCGCCGCGAGCCGCGCCTACTTCCAGCGCGACCCGCAATGGCTGGACGACGCGGAGATGGCGTTGCTGATCGCGCTGCCACAGGCGCCGGAGGCGCGCAGGCCGGATCGTCATCCGGAAGCGGCGCGCGCTTCGCGCGATCGCGTGCTCGACATGTTCGTGCGCATGGGCGCGATCAATCAACGGCGCGCCGACGAGGGTCGCCAGATCGCGATCCAACAGCGCGCACCTTTCCCGTATTCCGCGCCGCACGCGGCTGAGGCCTTGGTTGCCGCGCATCCGAGCGAGGGCGTGATCCGCTCATCGCTGGACGCCACGTTGCAGCGCGATCTCGAAGCGTTGGCGCGCCGCCGCATCGCGAGCTTGGAGCGCGATACGCAGATCGCGATCCTGGCCGTGCAAGTGGACGATCGCGCCGTGCACGCGCGGATCGGCGGCGCTGGCCGTGATCGCGCGGGCGGTTACATCGATATGACGCGGGCGATCCGTTCGCCCGGCTCGGCGCTGAAACCCTTTCTTTATGCGATCGCGTTCGATGAAGGCATCGCCGCACCCGAGACCTTGGTGCGCGACGCGCCGCGTCGGTTCGGCGGCTATTTGCCGGAGAATTTTGATCGGCGCTTCCATGGCGATGTTTCGCTGGAGGATGCGCTGCGCCATTCACTGAACCTGCCGGCCGTCGCCACGCTCGAGCGCATTGGCGCGGGCCGCTTTCATGCATCGCTCACGCGCGCGGGCGCCGACATCCGCTTGCCGCGCCGCGCCGATGCGGAGCCGGGCTTGGCGCTTGCGCTGGGTGGCGTCGGCATGACGCTTGAGGATCTGGTGCAGCTTTACGCGGCGCTCGGCGATGGCGGCCGCGCGCGGCCGTTGGTGACCGATGACATCGGCACGTTCGCGCTCACCCGCCGCTTCGTGCGGCCGGAGACAGCCGAACGTGTTCTGGAGATCCTTGCAACCTCGCCGCACCCGGCCGGCCGCATTCCGGCGCACGTGGCGCAAGGCGCGCCGCAAGTCGCGTTCAAGACGGGAACGTCGTACGGCTTCCGCGACGCGTGGGCGGTTGGCGTTTCGAACGGCTACGCGATTGGCGTATGGGTTGGCCGGCCGGATGGCGCGCCGCGCCCCGGCGCGACGGGTCGGGAAGCGGCGCTGCCCATTTTGTTCGAAGCGTTCGATCTGCTGGGCGTCACGCAAGCGCCCGCGCATCAGCCGCAGCAGCAAGAACGCGGCGCAGCGCCTGCTTTGGTGCGGTTCGAAGGCAACGAGCGCGAGGGGCTCTCGATCCTGTTTCCGCCGGCGAACGCCGAGGTGCTGGTGCTGGATTACGGCGCCGAGGGGCGTGGGCTTTCGCTCTCGGCGCGTGGCGGGCGCGGACCCCTCACTTGGTATGCCGAGGGCGAACGTGTCGCGGGCGAACCCACGAGCGGGCGGGCGATTTGGCGCCCACGCGCGCCTGGCTTTTACGACGTCACTGTCGTCGATGCCGATGGCGAGCGCGCGCAGGTGCGCGTGCGCATTAGAGATCGCGGCTAATCACTTCCCCCTCTCCCTTGCGGAGAGGGGGCCAGGGGGTGAGGGGCGTTCAGCCAGCGGCGTTTGCAGATCGAAGCAACGCACCTCGCTCTTCAGGCACCGCACGTCGGAACGCCCCTCACCCCGCCGCTACGCGGCGACCCTCTCCGCGAGGGAGAGGGTTGGACGGCGCGTAAAAACAATAGACGCGGATCTCAGGGTTTGAGATCCGCGCCTTGTTTCGATCGCCGCTGGTTTGGGGCAGGGCGGGCGTTACGCGACGATCAAAGCTGCTTGGTTCAAAGTGGCGAAAGCCGCCGGCGCGAAGAGCGCGAGAGCGGCGGCGAGGCAGAAAAACTTGGTCATGTGCTGCTCCCTTCTTCGTGCGCGGCGGGCTCGCCGTGTTTCGATGTGAAGAAGGTAGTATGGCTTTGGGCCGGGCGATGTGACGGGGGTCACGGCTACGCCATTCCCCATTGATGGACCCGCCGCGGCGTAGCTTTCTCTGGCCCGAACGTAATTAGGGGCGGAGAAGTGAAATGTGGATCATCAGTTATTTCGAGCCCGACGATTATTTGCATATTTGGCTGGCGCCAAACAGAGCGCACCATCGAAGAATTTCGAGCGGCGCTGACCTGGGGCAGTTGTATCGCCACGCTAAGCGTAACGCGCCAGAGGCGCCAATATTCCTCACGGATACGGCGCTTCCCTTCAGAGGAAGGATACTCGGTCAGTAAACGCGGACGCTTTCGCGCCCGCGTTTTGAGCTCACGCAAACATCAGCGCGGCTTGATAGAGGCTCGCATAGGCGAGTGGCGCGAAGGCCACGATCGCGGCGAGCATTGAGAGAGGCTTTCTCATTGTCTCGGTCCTGTTGAATTGATTTCATCGCGTTTGCGCCGCCATGCATCGCGCAAAAACAAAGACGCGGACCCGTCAGGATCCGCGTCTCCGTTTGACCGTCGCGAGGCGAGTTGGGCAGGCGGGGGTTACGCGACGATCTGAGCGGCTTGCATGAGGGCCGCAATGGCGACCGGGGCAAACAAAACGAAGGCGGCTGTGAGGCTGTAAATCTTGGTCATTGTCGTATCTCTCTTGAACTCTTGTATCTGAGATGCCGCAGCCGAAGCGTTTGGATGCGGCATGGTGAATTTTTTCAGCTGAGCATTTGCGCGGCTTGCAGGAGTGCTGCGGCAAAGCCCAAGGACACCATCACGAATGCGGCGGAGAAGGTGATCATCTTGGTCATCGTCGTTGCTCCCGAGGTCAATGCGTTGCTGTTGATATGGAGATGCCTCGGATCGTTTTGGTGGATGCGTGTTAAACCGTTTTCATGCGGATTTTTCGCGTGATTTCGATGTACGTACGGCACAACCAAAAGCGCGAGCCTTTCGGCTCGCGCTTTCGTTCGATCGTCGACGTGTGGGAGGGTTTACGCGACGATTTGCGCTGCTTGCATCAGCACCGCGACGGCGACTGGCGCAAACAAAACGAAGGCGGCGGCGAAGCTTGCGATCTTGGTCATCTCTTATTCCCCGAAAGTGTTTCGTTGTTCGATGACTTTGAGATGCCGTGTGAGCGTTCGACGGATGCGTTCGGTCGCGAATTTTCGCGCGCAAGACTCGTATGCAAAATCGCCGGTGCGTCGCGTCGCCCTTCGACGGGCTCAGGATGACGCGATTTTTGGTGTTGAAGCCGTGCGCGCCGCCAAAAAGTAAAGACGCGGACTCTTTCGAGTCCGCGTCTTCCGTCATGACCGTCGCAGGCGGGTTTGGGGGATCAGGCGACGATCAAAGCAGCTTGGGCGACCGTGGCGAACATCGCTGGGGCGAAGAGAGCGGCGGCGGCGACAAGGCTGAAGAACTTGGTCATTTCAAAACTCCGAAATCTGGTGGGGCGGCTTGGCCAACCCGTGTCTGAACCTTTGATGCACCCAAGCTAGCTTTTGGATGCGGGGGGCGCCGTGACCTTGGTCACGTTGCGCGTTGGGAGCGCCGACGGCGTGCGTCGGCGCTCCCAGATTTGGGCATTTAGCGAGCCCAAACCTCAGCGGTTCCGGCGCGGAGGCTCGGGTGGAGCGGGCGGCGCCGGCGGCTCTGGCGCGACCGGGGGCGCTTCGAAGCGGATGCGGCGGTCGCCATTAGCGTCGCTGGCGTCGAAGAAGCGCAGCTGCTGGGCGCGGAATTCCTCGCGCGAGAGGCCGCCATCGCCGTTGGTGTCGGCTTCGTCCGAGTTGGCGATCAGCATCATGAACATCGGCGGACGCGGCGGCACGGGCGGCGTGGGCGCGACTGGCGCGACTGGCGCGACTGGCGCGACGTGGTCGCCATCCTCGTCGGTCCATTCCACATCGTCGCCACGGACGATCACGACTTCGCGCTCGACGCGGCGGGCGTGCCGTTCCGTCTGTTCGGCGGCGCGCTCGGCCTGGGCCTCGGCGCGTTCGGCGTCGCGCTCGGCTTGTTCCGCCTGGCGTTCGGCGCGTTCGATGATGCGCTCGATCTCTTCTTCGCTGACATCGCCGCCGCGCGTGATCACGCGGACGCGGCGCTCGCCGCCCTCATCCTCGATCTCGATGTCGGGGGCCGCGTGGCCGCGGAAATGAATGGCGCGCGCGGGCGGGCGATCTTCGCTGGTGAGGCGGCCATCATTGTTGATGTCCATCTCCGCGAACATGCGGTCGGCGCCAGCGCTGGCTTCGTCGCGGCTCAGCCAGCCATCATTGTTGGCGTCGAAGTTCAGGTCAGCGTGGCCGGCGCCGTGGCGAATGATGACGCGGCTGGTTTCGCTTTGAGCGAATGCGGCGACCGTCAGGGCCGCGAAGGCCACGCCCAAGGCCAAAGGCAGTTTCATGGTGAATTTCCCCTCTCTCGCCCTGGCGGGGCGCGTTCGATGCCGCTGCTTATGGGGCGGCCACGTTTCCTGCGTACGTCAGTGCTGAAACATTGCCGAAACAGAGCCCGCGTAAGGCTCCAGGCCAGATGCGCCCCTGTACCGACCTGGGCGCAAAGCCTGTCGCAAGCCCGATTGCCGGAATAAAATGCTCGCCGTGACCGAAGCCCCAGCCGCGCCGCACGTGCTGATCGTCGATGACGATCCCGACATCCGCGAGGGGCTGGTCGAAGTGTTTCAGCGCGCCGGCTTCATGGCTTCGTCCGCGGGCGACGTGCCCTCGATGGAAAAATCCCTCGCCGCCAAGGGCGCCGATCTGATCGTGCTCGATCTGATGATGCCGGGCGAGGATGGCCTCTCGGCCTGCAAGCGGCTTTCCGGCAAGGGCCGACCGCCGATCATCATGCTTTCTGCGCTGGGCGACGACGCTGATCGCATCGTCGGCCTAGAGATAGGCGCCGACGACTACATGGCCAAGCCCTGCAACCCGCGCGAATTGGTGGCGCGCGCCAAGGCCGTGCTCCGGCGCGGCCGCGATGGCGAGACGGCGAGTGCGGACGCCGTGCGCTTCGCCGGCTTCCGGCTTGATGTGGCGCGCCGCGAATTGGTCGATCCCGACGATGTGGTGATCCCGCTGTCGGCGGGGGAGTTTCGTTTGCTGCGCGCCTTCGTGGAGCGGCCGCAGCGCGTGCTCTCGCGCGAGCAATTGCTCGATTACGCGTTCGACAACGATTCCGATGTGTTCGACCGCGCCGTGGACGTGCAGGTCAGCCGCTTGCGCCGCAAGCTTGAGCGGCCTGGCAGTATCGAGATCATCCGCACCGTACGCGGCGAGGGCTATCTCTTCGCCGTGAAGCCGAGCGCCTGATGCGCGAAACTCGCGGCCTTCCGATAGCGGCGTATTTGGGCGCGCTTGTGGCGCTGGCGCTGGCGGCGGCGTTCGTGGCGACGCTGGCGATCGTCATCTTCCTGCCGCCGCGCCCCCCGGACGTGATGCGCGCCGACATCGTGGCCGACAATTTCCAGGCCGGCTACGATCACATGATCGCGCTCGGCCGGCCGATGAACGAACGCGGCATGATCTGGGACGTGCGCGCCGATCCGCCGGAGGAGATCGATTCTCCGGCGATGAGCAGCACGCGCATCGAATTGGCTGAGGCGATTGATCTCCGGCCGGATCAGATCCGCATTCAAGCGTCGCACGTGGTGCAGAGCGACACCTTCGTGTTTCGCGTCGCCGAGCTGGAAGATTGGACCGAACAATCGCAGCAAGCCGTGGAAGATGCGCAAGCGGCGGCCGAGCAGGCGCGCGCTGATCACGAGGAAGCGGCGGAGCGCTTGGGGGCGGCGCGCGAACGCATCATCGAGCTTGAGCACGAACAAGAAGAGATGACCGCGCATCAGCACGCGCGCGAGATTGATCGCGAGCGTGAGCGCGAGCGCATCGAGGCGCGCGCGGAGGCGATGGCTGAACGTCAGGCCGCCGCGGCGGAGCGCCTGGCGCAGCGCCTGGAGCAACGCGTTCAAGTGGAAGGTGGCCGCGTCATTATCCGCCGGAGCGACGGTGAGACGGAAACGGTCGAAATTCACGGGCTCAATGGCGAGGTTCAGAATTTCCAAGTTCCGAACCCCGAGGTGAATGTGCGCGTGCCGCATGCGCCGGCGCCGCCCGTCGCGCCCGCGCCGCCGTCCGAGCCGGAACGATACAACCCAGAACCACGCGCCCGCCCTGTGACGGCGTCGACGCCGCGCGCCGCGCCCGCGCCGCCGGCGCCGCCGATGT
>JAFLCU010000025.1 GCA_017303355.1 Caulobacterales bacterium
AGCCCATAGATCATCGCGGCCACGAGGGCCTCGATTTCTATTTTGCTGACGATGGGGCGGGGTTGCTGTTTCATGGCGCGCATTATGCGCCTGTTGTGAAGCGGTCGGATTATTCGCGCGAAGATTCTTGCAAGAGCTTGGCGTTGCGGTGTTTTTAAAAATGACGCCGTAGGATTAGCGCCCGCTCTATCCCACACGCGGCGCCTGAAAATGGGCGCGCGCGGCTCCGCCGCGCTGCGTCGCGGAGCGACGCGCTCCAACTTTTAAACCGCCGCGCATTCTCCAATAAATTCACCCATCCCGGATTGGCGCGCGGCGCCAAGTCCGGCCCATACACTCAGGCTTCTCTGGACGCCTGTGCGGGCCGGCGAGGCGCCGGCGGTCCATATTATTTGCGCTCGGCCGCCTTAGCCTCGAGCCACAGAGCTTCCATATCATCCAGCGGCTGGGGGCCGGTGCGGCTTTGTTCGGCGAGTTTGGCTTCGATGTATTGGAAGCGGCGGGTGAATTTGGCGTTGGCGCGGCGCAGCGCTTCTTCGGGATCGACTTTGAGTTTGCGGGCGAGGTTGGCCATGACGAAGAGGATGTCGCCCATCTCTTCGGCGATGTGATCTTGATCGCCGCTGGCTTGCGCGTCTTTCAGTTCGGCCAATTCCTCGTCGAGCTTAGCCAGCACTTCGTTAGGCGTCGGCCAATCGAAATTGATCCGCGCGGCGCGCTTGGTGAGCTTCTCGGCGCGCATCAGGGCGGGGAGGGCCATCGGCACGTCGTGCAGCAGAGAGGGCGCGCCCTTGGCGGCGCGCTTCTCGGCCTTCAGCGTTTCCCAAGCGACGGTTTGCTGCGCGGCCGTGCGGCCATCGCCCGCTTCGGCGAACACGTGCGGATGGCGTTCGATCATTTTGTCGGCGAGCGCTTGGGCGACGTCAGCGAAATCGAACGCGCCTTGCTCTTCGGCCATGCGGGCGTGGAAGGCGACTTGGAAGAGGAGGTCGCCCAGCTCTTCCTTGAGCGCTGGCATGTCGGCGCGCTCGATGGCGTCGGCGACCTCGTAGGCTTCCTCGATCGTGTAGGGCGCGATGGTCGCGAAATTCTGCTCGATGTCCCACGGGCAGCCGCGCTGCGGATCGCGTAAGCGCGCCATCACGTCGAGCACGGCCTGGGTGGAGGACGCGTTGCGCGCGTGCTTTTCGACCTTAGTTTCTTCTATCTTTTCAGCGTGTTGGGCTGACATACGTTTCTCGCATAAGATAGATTATGGGAAATGATTGATGACTTTAGTCGGGCCGACTCAAAGGGTGAAATCGGCCTGCCAGCCATCGTAGGCTGGTTCGACGCCGGCTGGCAGCTTTGCTTTCAGCGTCTGGTAGTCGAGGTCGATGTGCATGTTGGTGAGCACGGATTGCTTTGGCTTGAGGCGTTCGATCCATTCGAGGCTGCGGCCGACATGCGCGTGCGTGGGATGCGGCGTCTCGCGCAGCGCATCGACGATCCAGAGATCGAGGCCGGCGAGTTCTTCGAAGGTGCGCTCGGGCATGGCGACGACGTCGTTGGAATAGCCCACAGGACCGGCGCGGAAGCCGAGTGAGACGGAGAAGCCGTGGTCCTGCTCCAACGGCAGGATTTCGAGCTTGCCCCCTGGCCCGTCGATCACGACCGGCACGAGCGGCGCCATATGCCCGGCGTCGCGCACGATCGCGGGATAGCCGCCGAGCGTTTCGAACGCGTAGCCGAAGCGACGCAGGAAGGTCTTGCGCGTGGGTTCGTCGATCCAGATCGGAATTTGGCGGCGCGCTTTGATGGCGAAGGCGCGGACGTCGTCGAAGCCATTGGTCTGGTCGGCGTGGTCGTGGCTGATGAGCACGGCGTCGAGATGCGCGGGCTTTGCTTCGGCGAGCTGCGTGCGGAGATCAGGCGGCGTGTCGATCAGCACACTGGTCGCCTCGCCCGCTTCCGTTGGCGCCCCATTCCATTTCTGCAGCAAGAGCCCGCAGCGCGTGCGGCGGTTCTTCGGTTCGCTGGGATCGCACACGCCCCAATCGCCAGTGGCGCGCGGCACGCCGCCGGATGATCCGCAGCCAAGAATGGTGACGCGCAGCGTGCCCATCACGCCGCACCTTGAAGTATGGGGGCGCGGCAGGAGCCGCACGCTCCAACTTGTTGACGCTTGCGCCTCATGGCCGCGCAACGCCTGGGAAGATGCGGAAGAAGTTTTCGGCGAGCAGGGCGCTCCCCTCCTCTTCTCCGAGCCCCCTCAATTTGAGCAGCGCCGCCTGCACGTCAGCGACGTGGTGCGGTTCGCAGCGTTGGCCGCGATGCGGCACGGGCGTGAGGTAGGGGCAATCGGTTTCGACGATGATGCGGTCAAGCGGCGTCTCTAGCGCGATCGCGCGCACGTCGTTGGCGTTCTTGAACGTCATGATGCCGGAGAACGAAATGAAGGCGCCGAGCTTGATGGCGCGCCGAGCGAGGTCGGCGCCGGACGTGTAGCAATGCATGAGAATGCGCAGAGGGTCTCCCTTCTTGGCCTCCTCTTCCAGCAAATCCCCCATCGCCTCGTCGGCTTCGCGGGTGTGGATGATGAGGGTTTTGTCGAGCGCGCGCGCGGCGGCGGCGTGGGCGCGAAACACCTGCATCTGGTCTTCGAACGGGCTGAATCCGTAATGCTGATCGAGGCCGGTTTCGCCGATACCGACGATCTTGGGATGGCGGCCGAGTTCGATCAGCGTCTCGGCCGTGAGCTCGAGGTGATCCTTGGCGTAATGCGGATGCGCGCCGACGCTGGCGTAAATGTCGGCGTGGGCTTCTGCGATGGCGAGGACTTGGGGGAAGTTTTCGATTTTATCGCAGATGGTGATCATGCGGCTGACGCCGGCATCACGTGCGCGCGCGATCACCGCTTCGCGATCTTCCGCGTAGCTCTGGTGGTGCAGGTTCACGTGGCTGTCGATCAGCATAGCGCTCATCTACGTGCGCCCGCGGCGGCGCGATCAAGCAAGCCCACCGCACGCGCGAGTGCGTGGCGCGGGTCCATATCGAGCCCTTCGGCTTCGGAGCGCAGCGTTTCAAGCTCCGACCACGCCTGCGCCCAATGCTCGTCGGCTTGTTCAACGCCGACGGCGCGCGTCCATTCCTCGGCCAGTTCCAGCACGGCCGCGAGCTTCTCGAAGGGTTCGCCGCCCATCTTTTCATAGAGTGCGCCGAGCAAGGGCCCAGCTTCGCCGCGCGTGAGCCGCGCTTGCGCTTTGTCGATCCCCAGGCTCGCATCAAGGCCCTGCGCTTTGAGCGCGATTGCGCGCCCGGGCCGCCCCTTGGCCAGCGCGATCACGCCGTCGTCGGCCTCCTGGCCCATCGCGGTGCGCACCTGTGCATCGCTGAGCGGCCGCAGCGTCAAACGCCGGCAGCGCGAACGGATCGTCGGCAGCACCGCGCCGGGCGCATGACACACAAGCAGCAACACGGAACGCGGCGGCGGTTCTTCGAGCGTCTTCAGGATCGCGTTAGCCGCGTTGCGATTGAGATCATCCACCGCATCGATGACCGCCACGCGCACGCCGCCTTCGGACGGCGCAAGCGCGAAGAAGCCGCCAAGCTCACGCGCATCATCGACGGCGATCTCACGGCGCGCCTTGCCGCGCTCGTTGAGACCACGGCGCAGTACGAACAAGTCCGGATGCGAGAGCGCGGCGACGCGGCGCGCCATCGTATCCTCGGGATCGACATCGAGCGGGCGCGGGCCGATGCGTTTGGCGCCGAGCGCCACGCGGGCGAAGCGATACGCCAGCGTCGCTTTGCCCAGGCCTTTGGCGCCCGTCAGCAGCCAGGCGTGATGCATGCGGCCGCTGCGATAAGCGTCGAGCAACGCTTGCTCTTGTTCGTCATGCCCCACGAACGAAAACGTTTCGCGCGGATGGGGCGTGTTCGGCTCTTTGTCGAGCTCGACGAGAGATTTCTCGGCTTTCACAAGCGTTGCCCGACCACCGCCAGCGCGTGCGCTAAAACGGTCCCCGCATCCGCGCTGGCGTCAATCACCGCGCAGCGTTTGGGCTCACGTTCGGCGATCGCCAGGAACTCGGCGCGGACGCGCTCGTGAAAGCCGATGGCTTTCTGTTCGAAGCGATCTTCGCCAGCGCGCGCGCCTTGCGAGCGCGCGAGCCCTGCCGAGGGCGCCATATCCAGCACCAAGGTCAAATCCGGCGCTGGCGCTCCGATCAGCGCGTTGAGCGTTTCCAGGGTCGCGGGAGCGAGACCTCCGGCCGCGATTTGATAGGCGCGGGTTGAATCGTAGTAGCGATCGCAGATCACCCACGCGCCGCGCGCGAGCGCCGGCAGAATTGTGTGCGTCAGGTGATTGAGGCGCGCCGCCGCGAAGAGCAGCGCTTCTTCCATCGCGCTCCAGCGTCCGGCGTCGCCGGAAACGAGCAGCGCGCGGATGGCGTCGGCGCCCGGCGCGCCGCCGGGTTCACGCGTCAGCACGACGTCGCGGCCCCTGGCGCGCAATGCTTCGCCCAGGCCGCGCGAAAGCGTCGACTTGCCTGTGCCTTCGCCGCCTTCGAGGGTGATGAACCGGCCCTGCGCCATGGCTCCATCAACCGCCGAACAGCGTCAGGCGCAAGCCTTCCCATGCACGGGAGAACCAGTTTGCCTTGCCGATGCGGCGCCCGGCGACCAGCGGAAATTCCTGCGTCTGGAAGCCAGGGCCTTCCACCACCAGCCGCGCGACCTCCGCGCCTTCGGCGATCGGCGGATGCAGCGGGCCGTCATAGACGATCGTCGCCGTCAGCTCTTGCTGCACGCCGCGTGGCCCGCCGATGGTGATGTCGCCCTGCGCCAAGAGCGGCACGGTGCGCCGTGAGCCCAGGCGCACCTCGGCTTCGCCCACTTGCGCGCCCGCGGCGGCGATCTGCGAGATCGCGAAATCGTTGAAGGCCGCACGCATCAGACGCTGTGCTTCGGATGTCCGCGCCGCCATCGTCGGCAAGCCGTTGAACACGATGATGCGGCGCTCGCCGTTCAGCACGGCCGAGCCGACAAGGCCGTAGCCGGATTCATCGGTGTGTCCGGTCTTGACCCCATCGGCGCCGGGATAGGCGCCGAGCAGCGGATTGCGATTGGGTTGCGTGCGGTTGTTGTAGGTGAATTCGCGACGGCCATAGACGGGGTAGAAGTCCGGAAAGTTGACGATGATGTGCCGCGCCAAGCGCGCCAGATCGGCCGAGCTGATGCGTTGCTCGGGATCATCGAGCCCCGTCACATTGCGGAAGCGCGCCGAGGTGAAACCGAGTTCCTGCGCGCGGCGGTTCATCATCGCCACGAACGCTTCCTCGGAGCCGGCGATGCCTTCGGCCAACACGACGCACGCGTCGTTCGCGGACACGATCACCGCGCCTTGAATGAGATCGCGCACGGAGACAGTCGCGTTCACGGGCAAGAACATGTGCGAGCCGCCCGATGGCGCGCCGTGTTCGCGCCACGCATATTCGCTGACCGTGTATTGCGTATTGTAGGTGATGCGCCCGGCCTGCAGCTGCTCGAGCACGATCAGGATCGTCATCAGCTTGGCCATCGAGGCCGGCGGGATCGGCGTTTGACAATCCTGGCAAGAGAGGATCGCGCCGCTGGCGCCGTCCATGATTGTTACGTGCTGGGCGACCGCGGGCGGCGGAGGCGGCGCGGGCGTACGCGCGCGACGGCGCTGCGCGTCAGCGGCTGGCGCGAACGCAATGGCTGCGATGAGTGTGAACGCACACAGCGCGCGGCTAAATTTCATTTGTCCCGCCGAATCGTAAGCCCAGTTCCGGGCGTAGCGTTGAATCAAACCGAGACGCCGGCTTTACGTCAACAAACCGGCGGATCAGCGCGCAGCGACGATTGTCTCGCCATAGCCCAGATTGGCCAAGCTGCGGCGCGCGCTATCCGCCTCTTCGCGGCTATTCCAGGGACCAACCCGGACCCGGAACAATTCCCCGCCGGTCGCTGTCTGGCGCACATCGACGACCACGGGGCCAGCGCTGCGCACCTCGTCGCGGACACGGTGCGCGTTGGCGAGATCGGAAAACGCGCCGACTTGCACGAAATAGCCGCCAGCTGCTGATGTGGCATAGGTCGGCGCGGCTTGGCGCGGCGCTTCGGCCGGGCCGCCGGCGAGCGTGTCGTCAGCTGGTTCGGCGCGAACCGGCGTCAGCGAAACAGGGCCCTCATTGGCAGCGTGCGCGCGGGGGCCTTCAGGCGGCGCGGGGTTCGGAGCAGGGCTCCCCTGCCCTGCATCGACGCGGCGCGGAGCGGGGCCGAGGTACCGCACGTGAACGCGCGCCTGGCCATTGCTTTCGAAGCCGAGAACTTGGGCGGCGCCACGCGACATGTCGATCAGGCGTTCGCCAACGAACGGGCCGCGATCGTTGATGCGGACCATCACTTCGCGGCCGTTCTCGAGATTGGTGACTTGCACGAGGCTTTGCAGCGGCAGCGTTGGATGCGCGGCGGTCATCGCCGCTTCGTCGAAGACTTCACCGCTTGAGGTGCGCTGGCCGTGGAAGGTCGGGCCATACCATGAGGCCGTGCCGGTTTGCTCGTAGCCTGGCTCGGGCGTGGGCACGTACCAGCGGCCTTCCGCCTCGTAGGGCGGGCCAACGCGCTCTTCTTCCAGCCATTGCGGGCGCTGTTGCGGCGCGGCCGTAATGGCTTGCGCCTGCACGACGGGGGCTGGCGCGGGCGCTTCTTCTTCGTCGGCCTCTGGCGGCGCGGAAACAAACACCGGCGCTTCCGCGCGCGGATCGCGGTTGGCGGGGCGACGCAGATCGATCACGGCGCCGCGTTCGCTGCGGCGGGTCTCGCCGTAGCCGTACGAGTTGTCGCCGCCGCCGGTGAGGGCGGCTGTTTGCACGGGAGCAGGCGAGGCGCCCTGCCCGCCTTGGCCGGCGAACACAATCGGCGCGGGATCAGCGCTGGCGACGCCAGAGATCGCGACAGCCAACACAAAGCCCAATGTGGCGCGCGTGATCGAATTTGCGAGCATCAACCGACCTCAAATGGAATTCGAAGCCGTGAGGATACGCGCGCGGCTGTTTAGGTGACGTAAGGATTTATGCTTTTTTCGGATTAACTACAGCCCGATTAAGCGCTGGCGGAAGGAGTGGGATTCGAACCCACGGTGGGCTTGCACCCACGGCGGTTTTCAAGACCGCTGCCTTAAACCACTCGGCCATCCTTCCAGAAGGCGCGGGGCGTACCAGTGCGGCCGCCGCACGGCAAGCGCCTTGGCCCGTGTCTCCTTCATCAAGCTCAGGAAGACGCTACCGGGCCAGAAGCGCGGACTTCTGAAATCGCGTCACTCTGTTCTTAGCCAAGCCCGTTCACAAACGCGGCTTCGGTTTTGGCGGTGATTTCGTCGAGGCTGACGCCATCCGCCAGCTGGATCAGGCGCATCGGCGCGTTGCCGGCTTTATCGACCTCAAAGACGCCGAGATCGGTGATGACGAGATCAACCACGCGCACGCCGGTGAGCGGCAGCGTGCAGGCTTTCAAGAGCTTGGAAGCGCCCTCCTTGGAGCTGTGCTCCATGACGACGACGACGCGCTTGACGCCCGCGACGAGGTCCATGGCCCCGCCCATGCCTTTGACCATCTTGCCTGGCACCATCCAATTGGCGAGGTCGCCGTTCTGGCTGACTTCCATGGCGCCGAGGATCGAGAGATCGATATGGCCGCCGCGGATCATCGCGAATGAATCCGACGATGAGAAATAGGAGGTCTTCTTCAGCGCGGTGATGGTTTGCTTGCCGGCGTTGATGAGATCGGCGTCGATCTCGTCTTCGTACGGGAACGGGCCCATGCCGAGCATGCCGTTCTCCGATTGCAGCGTCACTTCCACGCCGTCGGGAATGTAATTCGCCACCAGCGTCGGGATGCCGATGCCGAGGTTCACATAGAAGCCATCGCGCAATTCTTTCGCGGCGCGTTGTGCGAGTTGATCACGGGACCAAGCCATTATGCGTTCTCCCGCGTGCGGATTGTGCGCTGTTCAATGCGCTTTTCGAAACTGCCTTGCACGATGCGGTCGACATAGATGCCGGGCGTGTGGATCGCGTCGGGATCGAGTTCGCCGGTTTCGACCAGGATCTCGACTTCAGCGACGCACTTCTTGCCGGCGGTCGCCATCATCGGATTGAAGTTCCGCGCCGTCTTGCGGAAGATCAGATTGCCTTCCTTATCGCCCTTCCAGGCTTTGACGATCGAAAGATCGGCGACGAGGCCGGTTTCCAGCACATAAGTTTCGCCGTTGAAGACCTTCGTCTCCTTGCCTTCGGCCACCAGCGTGCCAACGCCGGTCTTGGTGTAGAAGCCGGCAATCCCTGCGCCACCGGCGCGGCAGCGTTCGGCCAAAGTGCCTTGCGGATTGAATTCGAGTTCGAGTTCGCCGCTTAAGAATTGGCGGGCGAATTCCTTGTTCTCACCCACATAGGACGAGATCATTTTCTTGATCTGCTTGGTCTCCAGCAGCAGCCCCAGGCCCCAGCCGTCCACGCCGGCATTGTTGGAGATGACGGTAATCCCCTTCACGCCGCTGTCGCGCAGCGAAATGATGAGATTCTCCGGAATACCGCAGAGGCCGAAGCCCCCGCTCATGACTGTCATGCCGTCGAAGGTGAGCCCCTCGAGCGCGGACCTTGCGTCCTTGTAGACCTTGTTGACCATGCGGCGCCCTCTTTGAGCGCCCGTGTTACGGAGCCTTGCGCTGCGGCGCAACATTCCGGAGCGGAACTACAAGTTTCATATCGCACAAACGAATTGCGCCGGCGGCTGAGCCGGCCGCCGGCGCTTTCGTTTCACCCCTAAGGTGGGGTGAGAACCTGGCCCCGGTACGAGCGAGGGACGAAAAATCGTCCGGAACCGGGGATGATAAAACACCGGGCCGGTTGAACCCGCCCTGAACGCGGCAATCATGTTGCGCGAGGCGAAATTCCCCATTCGGCGAGCACGGTTTCATTGTCGGCGCCGACCTTCGCCGGAGGCCCCTGCACTTCCCCGGGCGTGCGCGAGAAGCGGGGAGCGGGGGCGGGCTGCACCACGCCCTCGATCTCAACGAAGGCCTTGCGGGCGGCGTTGTGCGGATGGCTCGGCGCTTCGCCCATTGGCAGCACAGGGCCAAAGCAAACGTCCGTGCCTTCCATGATCGCGCTCCATTCGTCGCGCGTCTTGGACTTGATCACCTCTGTGAGCTTGGCTTCCATCGCCGGCCATTGGCTGCGATCCATTTGCGCGGCGAAGGCGGGATCGTCCTTGAGGCCGGTCTTCTCCAGCAGCAGCGCATAGAATTGCGGCTCGAGCGAGCCGATCGTGACGAACTTGGCGTCCTTGGTTTCATAGACGTCGTAGAAGGGCGCGCCGCCATCGAGCAGGTTGGAGTCGCGCGCATCCGTCCAGATTCCGGCGCTGCGCATGCCGTACATCATCGCCATCAGCGAAGCCGTGCAATCGGTGATCGCGGTGTCGATCACTTGACCTTTGCCGGACGTTTTCGCTTCCAGCAGCGCCGCGCACACGCCCATCGCCAGATAGAGCGCGCCGCCGCCAAAATCGCCGACGAGATTGAGCGGCACGGCGGGAAGCGCATTGCCGCGCCCCATCGCGTGCAGGGCGCCGGTGATGGAGATATAATTGGCGTCGTGCCCGGCCGCTTGCGCGAGCGGGCCATCCTGACCCCAGCCCGTCATGCGTCCGTACACGAGTTTCGGGTTGCGCTTGAGCATATCGTCAGGCCCCAGCCCCAAGCGCTCCATGACGCCCGGCCGGAAACCTTCGATCAGCACATCCGCCTTTTCGATCAGCGCCTGCGCCGTCGCGACATCGGTGGGGTCCTTAAGGTCGAGCGCCACGGAGCGCCGCCCTCGGGCGGTGACGTCGAACTTGGCGCTGCGCCCGCCCTTGCGGTCGATCCGCACCACGTCCGCGCCCATGTCAGACAGCAGCATACAGGCGAAGGGGCCGGGACCAATCCCGGCGAATTCAACCACTTTCACGCCTGATAGCGGACCCTTGCCCATCGTCGCCTCCGTTTACCCTCTGCATTTGCGCATGCGTTATACTCGGCTACTTAACATCATCCCTTTCCCGCCGTCGCCGGCGCCGGAGCGTCAACCCTTGCGTATTGTGGTGAGAGCCGCCGACGCGCGTATCGCGCGCGATACGCAAGCCGCGCTTGCCGCTGCGGGCGTGGAGGCGGCCGCGCTTCCCGGCGCCTATCGGCTCGCGCCCGACGGCGAAGACATCGCCATCTTTCCGGCCGAGAGCGCCCATTTCGACAACGCGTCGAAACTTGCGGCTGATGCGGCGCGCGCCGAGCATCCCCCGCTCGTGTCGCTGCTTGCTTTGCCGAAAGCGTCGCCATTGCCGGTGGGCTTGAGCGCGCCGGATGTGTTCACGGGCGCGCTGGCGCTCGACGCGCCGCCCAAGCTGCTCAACGCGCAGATTGAAGCGTGCGTGCGTGTGGCGATCGCCGAGAGCGAGCGCACGCGCCGCACGGCGACGGCGAATGCCATGGGCGCGGCGCTGCCGCAATCGGTTGAGCCACGCAAACTGAAGGCGCTCTATATTGGCGCGCCGAGCGCAATGTTTCTGGCGCTGGAACGCGCGCTTGCTGAACAAGGCGGCCTGGTCGCGGCGGCGTTCTCATCCTATGCGGGCTTCGACCACTTGCACGACGAGCCGTTCGACGCCGTCGTGCTCAACGGCGCGCAAGACACAGCCACCGCGATTTCGCTGTGCGCGGCGCTGCGCCGAAACGCCAGCCTCTATCATTTGCCGACAATGATGGTCACCGCGCCGGGCGACCGCGCCACCGCCGCCGCCGCGATCGAGCGCGGGGCCTGCACGATCGTGGAAACCAACGCCTCGTACGGCCCGAGCCTAGGCTGGCTGTTTGAAGCGGTGCGCCGCGAACGCCGCCGCCGCGCTGCCGAGCACGATGTGCGCGCGCTGCGCGATGTCATGGGCGATCCGCGCACCGGTCTGCTGAAACGTTTGCCGTTCGACACGCACCTCGCGCGCCTTGCCGGCGACCATCACCACAGCGGCCGCCCGTTCGCGTTGGCCGTGCTGCGCGTGACGCCAGCGCCGGGCATGCGCGAGCCGACCGAACAAGCGTGGAAGCGCGGCTTCAATGAAATCGCCAGCTTGGCCGCGCGCTTGATGCGGGAAACCGATGCGGGCGCTGCGATTGGACACGACGTTATCGCGGTCGCGCTCACCGCGACGGATCTCAAAGGCGCCAAGCGCACAGCGGAACGCATCGCCTCGGTGGCGGAATGCACGGCGTTCGCCTCCGGCGACAACGGCACCGGCCCGCTTGTCTTTGAACAAAGCACAGTAGAGCTTCAGCCCGGCGAAAGCGGCGCCGCCCTGCTCGCCCGCGCGTTGCGCGCGCTCGATCTGGATTTTATTCCGGCTGAGAGCGCTTAATACGGAGCGCGGGTCCTCAGACCCGCGTTTGACAGTGGGGCGTTTGTCGCGGGTCTGAAGACCCGCGCTCCGTACTAAGCTGCCTTCTTCGTCGCCATACGTGAGAGTGCGTCCAGGACGCCGCGCAAGGCTTTCAGCCGCTGCGTGGCTTCGGGCCAGCCTCCGGTGACGACGAGTTTGCCGTCAGGGCGCATTTTGAAATCGTCGGGGCGCTCCTGGACGTAGCGCACGAGCGCCAGCGGATCGGGGAAGCCGATTTCGCGGAAGGTGAGCACCGCGCCCTTCGGGCCGGCGTCCAATTTCGAAATCTGGCAGCGGCGGCAGAGTGATTTGAGCGCGGCGACGGCGATCAATTGATCGGCTTCCGCCGGCAGCGGGCCGAAGCGGTCGATCAATTCTGCGGCGAAGGCTTCGCGCTCTTGATCGCTGTCGAGTTCGGCCAAGCGACGATAGAGCGCCAAGCGCACGGTGAGATCGGCGACGTAATCTTCCGGGATCAGCACCGAGGCGCCGACATTGATCTGCGGCGACCAGGATTTCTCGGAGAATTCCTCCTCGTCCCTGCCCTCGCGCAGCGCCTGCACCGCCTCTTCGAGCATGCTCTGATAAAGCTCGACCCCGACTTCGCGGATGTGGCCGGATTGCTCTTCGCCGAGCAGATTGCCGCCGCCGCGCATGTCGAGATCGTGGCTGGCGAGCGTGAAGCCGGCGCCCAGGCTGTCGAGCGATGAAAGAATTTTGAGACGCTTTTCGGCGCTGACAGTGAGCGCCTGCTCGGCGGCGGTGGTGAGATAAGCGTAGCCGCGCAGCTTGGAGCGGCCGACGCGACCGCGGAGTTGGTAGAGCTGCGCCAAGCCGAACATATCGGCGCGATAGACGATGAGCGTGTTCGCGCGCGGAATATCGAGGCCGGATTCCACGATGCTGGTGGAGAGCAGCACGTCGAAGGCGCCGTCGTAGAATTGCGTCATGATCTCATCGAGGCCACTCGGCGGCATCTGCCCGTGCGCTACAGCGAAGGTCACCTCCGGTACGTTGCGGCGCAGGAAATCGGAGACTTCATCGAGATCGGAGATACGCGGGGCGACGAAGAAACTCTGGCCGCCGCGATATTTCTCGCGCAGCAAAGCTTCGCGCACGGTGACGTTGTCGAACGCGGTCACGTAGGTGCGAACGGCCAGGCGGTCGATCGGCGGCGTGGTGATGAGGCTCATCTCGCGCACGCCGGCGAGCGCGAGCTGTAGCGTACGCGGGATCGGCGTGGCCGAGAGCGTCAGCGCATGCACTTCGGCGCGCAGATCTTTCATGCGCTCTTTGTGCTTCACGCCGAAATGCTGCTCTTCGTCGATGATCATCAGACCGAGATCGGCGAATTTGATGGTTTTCGAGAGCAGCGCGTGGGTGCCGACGACGATTTCGATCGTACCGGCTTCAAGGCCTGCCTTGGTTTCGTTGGCTTCTTTTGTTGTCACCAAGCGCGAGAGCTGGCGCACGCGGATCGGCAGACCACGGAAGCGTTCGCTGAAGGTGCGGTAGTGCTGGCGGCAGAGCAACGTGGTCGGCGCCATGACGGCGACTTGCTTGCCGGTCATCGCCACCAGGAACGCGGCGCGCAGCGCGACTTCGGTCTTGCCGAAGCCGACATCGCCGCAGATCAGGCGATCCATTGGCTTGCCGGCGGCGAGATCGCCAACGACGTCATCGATGGCGCTGAGCTGGTCGTCGGTCTCTTCGTACGGGAAGCGCGCGCAGAATTCGTCCCACAGCCCTTCGGGCGGCGCCAGCGGTTCGGCGGTGCGCGTGGCGCGCATGGCGGCGATGCGGAGCAATTCCTCCGCCATATCGCGCAGGCGCTGCTTGGCGCGCGCTTTGCGGCTCTGCCAGGCGACGCCGCCTAACTTGTCGAGTTGGGCTTCCGCATCCTCGGCGCCATAGCGGCTGACAAGTTCGATGTTTTCGACCGGCAGGTAGAGCTTGTCCCCGCCTGCATAGGTGAGATCCAAGCAATCGTGCGGTGCGCCGGCGACGTCGAGCGTTTTTAAGCCTTCATAGCGGCCGACGCCGTGGTCTTGGTGGACGATGAGATCGCCCTGGCTCATGGCTGCGGCTTCGGCGATTACGGCGGAGGCTTTGCGGCGCTTGCGCGGGCGCGCCAGGCGGTCGCCGAGAATGTCCTGCTCTGAAAGGAAAGCGAGCGTGTCGGTTTCGAAGCCGTGTTCAAGCGGCAGCACGGCCAGCGCATGCGCGCCGCGCGGCAGGGACGAGGCGTGCGGCCAGGATTCAGAGCGGATCACCGTGTCGACACCGTGATCCGTGAGCACGCCGGCGAGGCGTTCGGCCGAGCCATCGGACCAGGCGGCGACGACAACGCGCTTATGCGCCTTGGTAAGTGCGCCGATGTGTTTGGCGGCGGCTTCGAAGATGTTGGTGTCGGCGGTCTGGCGTTCGGCGGCGAAATCGCGACCGGCGCGGCCGCCGAGATCGAGCTTGTTCTTCGCGTCTGTGTCGAAATGCGTGAAGCGGCGGACGTCGCGCGCCCCGAGGGCGACATTCAGCGCGTCATCAAAGAGATAGAGCAATTCGGGGTTCGGGGCGCGGAATGGCGCGCCGCCGCGTGAAATGGGCGCGCCTTTGCGGGATTCAAAATGGTCACGCGCGGTTTCGACGCGCTCTTTCAGCGCCTCCTCCGCAAGTGCATCAAACGCCACCAGGGCGTCGAAACCCACGTAATCGAACACGGTCTCTAAGATGTCATAGAAGAACGGGAGCCATTGCTCGACGCCCTGGCGGCGGATGCGAGCGCTGATGCTGTCGTAGAGCGGATCGCTGACGGCGCCGAAGCTCTGGCCGAAGCGCTTGCGGAAATGCAGCACGGATTGGTCATCGAGCAGCACTTCGCTCACGGGCGTGAGCAGCGCTTCCTTGAGCTTGGCTTTGGAGATTTGCGTTTCGGGATCGAAGCTGCGGATGGCTTCGAGTTCGTCGCCAAAGAAATCGAACCGCAATGGCTCGACGGCGCCCGGGGGAAACACGTCCATCAGGCCGCCGCGCACGGCGAATTCGCCTGGGGCGCGGACGGTGGAGGAACGCGAATAGCCGTTGACGACGAGATAATTCTCGAGGTCGGCCATCGAGGTTTCGGCGCCGGTCGCGGCGGCGAAGGTCGCGGCGTTGAGGCGCGCGCGCGGCGGCACGCGCTGGGCGATGGCGGAGGCCGTGGCGATCACGAGCAGCGGCGGTTCGCTCGGCTTACGGCGCGCGAGTGCGGCCAGAGCGGCGCAGCGTTGGGCCGCGACGGAGGCGGCTGGCGAGATGCGGTCGTACGGCAGCGTGTCCCACGCCGGCAGACGCAAAGTGGCGAGGCCCGGCGTGAAGAAGCGCACGGCGGCTTCAAAGGACGAGGCTCGGGTTTCGTCGCGGGCGACGAAGAGCGTCACGCCGCCGCGCGTGCGCGCGGCTTCGCCGAGCGCTGCCGCATCGATGCCTTCGGGCGCGCCGGTAACGACAAGCGCCGCCTTGGCCTTGGCGAGCGTCTCAACAAGGCGAGGGTTCAGGGCTGTCTCAGGCATCGTGGCGCGGAATGATCTCGGGTCGGAACGCGCGAATCAGCGCGAGGGTTGGGGTGTTGTATTCGGCGGGCGCCGGGGCCTGGTCGGTGATCCAGGCATAGACGTCCTGATCGGGCGCATCGAGCAGCTGCTCGAACTCGTCCACTTGCGTCTCGGTCAGCGTCGCCAGATGACGGTCGGCAAAATTGCCTAGAATCAAGTCAATCTCGCGAAAGCCCCGACGCCAGGCGCGGAATTTCAGCTTCTTGCGGCGGTCATCCATGCGGGCGTCTGGGCGGAGAAAGAAGGCGGCTAAACCGGAGGGGGCCGCGCTATAACCCATATGGGCGGCCGTGTCAGCGCCGTCGAGAAGGCGCATGAGCGACGTTTCACCCCCTGCCCTGACAGCGCTTCTGGCGCAGGCGCGTTTGCCGAAGGGCGCGCGCAAGGACGCGCTTGGCCTGATCGCCAAGGTTGCGGGCGGCGGCTTGGTGCGTGACCTCGTGTTTCTGCCGCCGAATAGTGCGATCGATCGCCGGCTGCGCGTGCCGATTGGCGAGACGCAGGACGGCGACATCGCGACGATAGAAGCCGAAGTCGACGGTTACGTGCCGGCCTATAAGAATTTGCCGCACCGCATTCGGCTACGTGACGAGACCGGCTTTCTGTCGGTCGCGTATTTCCGCGGCAACAAGGAAATGTTCGAGCGCATGTGGCCGGTGGGCCAGAAGCGTTTGGTCAGCGGCACGGTGACGTTTTACGACGGCATGCGCCAGATGTTGCATCCGGATCATGTGGTTGATCCTGATCGCGGCGAGGCGCCGCCGCCAGTGGAGCCGGTCTATCCGCTGACGCAAGGGCTCGCCGGGCGGACGCTGGCACGTACAATTTTGGCTGCGCTCGATACGGTGCCTGAAGCACCGGAATGGTTGGAGCCTTCGACGGTGAAGGCGCACGATTGGCCGGATTTCCGCACCGCGCTGGAACACATTCACCGGCCGACGTCGCCGGAAGACGTGGCGCCGGAGAGCGCGTTCCGTACGCGGCTCGCTTATGACGAATTGTTCGCGCGCCAATGCGCGCTACGCCTACGGCGACAGCATCGGCGCAAGGAGCCTGGTCGCGCTGTGACGGGCGACGGCAGCTTGGCGGATAAGATTGTATCCAGCCTCCCCTTCTCGCCGACGGGCGCGCAGCAGCGTTCGGTGAACGAGATTTACGCCGATATGAATGAGCCCGCGCCGATGCTGCGTTTGCTGCAGGGGGATGTGGGTTCGGGGAAAACTTTGGTGGCGGCGCTGGCGATGGCGCGCGCGGCGGAAGCCGGCCTGCAGAGCGCGATGATGGCGCCGACGGATTTGCTGGCGCGTCAGCATGGCGTGACGTTGCAGCCCTTGTTGGAAGCAGCCGGCATTTCGATGGCGGTACTGACGGGGCGCGACAAGCCGAAGGACCGGCGCGCGATCATGGAAAAGCTGGCGTCCGGTGAGATCGCTGTCGTCGTCGGCACGCATGCGCTGTTTCAGGACGATGTGAGCTTCAAGGATTTGGGGCTGATCGTGATTGACGAGCAGCATCGCTTTGGCGTGTCCGACCGGATGCGCATGGTGGCCAAGGGTTTCGCGCCGCACGTGCTGGTGATGAGCGCCACGCCGATTCCGCGCACGCTTGCACTCTCCATTCATGGCGACATGGACATTTCGATCCTGGATGAGAAGCCGCCGGGGCGTCAGCCAATCCGCACGGTGGCGATGCCGTCGACGCGCGCGCATGAGATCATGGATGCGATCCGCGAAGCGACGGCGCGGGGTGAACGCGCGTATTGGGTGTGCCCTTTGATTGAGGAAAGCGAGGCCGTCGATCTGGCCGCGGTCGAGGATCGCTACGAGGAATTGAAGGCGTTGTTTGGCAAGGGCGTGGAGATCGTGCATGGGCGCATCTCCCCGACGCAGCGCGAGCAGGCGATGGAGCGGTTTCGCTCAGGCGAATCCACCGTGATGGTGGCGACGACGGTGATCGAAGTCGGCGTCAACGTGCCGGAAGCGACGATCATGGTGATCGAACACGCTGAGCGCTTTGGCTTGGCGCAATTGCATCAGCTGCGCGGGCGCGTCGGTCGGGGCGACAAGCGCGGCTCGTGTATCCTGCTCTGGAAGCCGCCGATTGGGCCGACGGCGAAGGAGCGGCTGGATACGCTGCGCCAGAATGACGACGGCTTCGCCATCGCCGAGACGGATTTCAAAATGCGTGGCGCGGGCGATGTGCTGGGCACGCAACAATCGGGCTTGCCGCCGTTCCGATTGGTCTCGCCTGAGGCGCACGCAGACATGCTGGGCGCGGCCGACAAGGAAGCGCGGCTCGCGGTGGAGCGCGATCCGGACCTGCAAACCCCGCGCGGCCAAGCCGTGCGCCTCGTGCTCAACATCTTTGGCTATGCCGACGCAGCCGAATTGGCGCGGAGCGGGTAAGAACTTATGGCCCGCCGGCGGCTCGCCGGCATGCGTTGATGTCGGCCGGCGGGACGCCGGCGGTCCATACTTGCTTTTGCGCCGCCCTCGCGCTTCATCGCACCATGAGCCAGAACCCGCCCATCTCCGCCTACATCCGCACCAAGAATGAGGAGCGGATGATTGGTGATGTGATCCGCGCCGCGCAGCAGGTCGTATCCGAGGTCGTGCTCGTTGATTCCGGCTCCACCGATAAGACCATCGAGATCGCCGAGGGCTTGGGCGCGCGCGTGGTGCGCAGCGCGTGGCTGGGCGGCGGCAAGCAGAAGCGCATCGGCGAAGACGCATGCGTGCATGATTGGCTGCTCGATCTGGACGCCGACGAGATCGTGACGCCGGAGCTGGCGGCGGAAATTCGCGACGTCTTCGCCAAGGGCGCGCCGAGCGTGGGCGCGTTCGAAATGATGATGGCGACGGCGCCGCCGATCAGTGGTGATTGGCGCGACTTTTATCTGGTCGATCGGCGTAAGCTCTATGATCGCCGCGCGGTACGGCAGCCTGATCATCCGAATTGGGATCAATTCAAAGTGCCGGACGACGTCGCCGTCGGGAAGCTCGATGGCCGCCTGCTGCACTATTCGTTTCGCGACCTCGCGCAGCTGGAAGAAAAATTTAATCGCAATTCGTCGGGCCGTGCGCGCGATACGAAGCTGAAACCGCTTTGGCAGTGCGCGCTGCGCATGGTGCTGGCGCGGCCCTTTTATTTCTTCAACCATTACGTCCTGCGTGGCATGTGGCGCGCGGGTTGGTACGGCTTTGCGATGGCGTCGATTGCGGCGCATGGGCGCTGGTTGAAAGACGCGAAGATGGTGGAAATCCATCTGCGCAATCGCGACGCGGCGAAGGATGTCTGACGCGCCGGCGATTGTCTGGTTGCGGCAGGATTTGCGGCTGGGCGACAATCCAGCGCTGCGCGCGGCGATCGAGACCAAGCGGCCGCTGGTTTTGCTCTATGTGCTGGATGACGAGACGCCGGGGCGTTGGAGGCTAGGTGGCGCATCGCGTTGGTGGCTGCATAAGAGTTTGAGCGCGTTGGGCGCGGACGTTGAGAAGCGCGGCGCGCGTTTGGTGTTGCGCAAGGGTGCGGCCGCGAAGGTGTTGCCGAACCTGGTGAAGGAAATCGGCGCGGGCGCCGTGTTTTGGAACCGGTGCTACGAGGCGTACGCGATCGCGCGCGATAAGGCGCTGAAGGAGAAGCTGAGCGCTGACGGCCTTGAGGTGCAGAGCTTCAATGGCGCGCTGCTCAATGAGCCGTGGGTGGTGAAAACGAAAACCGGCGAGCCATACAAGGTGTTCACCCCCTATTGGCGCGCGGCGCGGCAAGTGGCGGAGCGGCGCGCGCCACTGCCGACGCCGAAGAAGCTCAATGGCTATGCGGGCGATGTCGCCAGCGAGCGGTTGGCGGATTGGAAACTGTCGCCGACCATGCCGAATTGGGCAGCGGGGTTCGAGGACGAATGGAAGCCTGGCGAGGCTGGTGCGCTCGCGGCGTTGCGTTTGTTCATCAAGGATCGGCTGCGCGACTATCCGGAAGCGCGCGACACGATGGGCGTGCATGGCACGTCGCGCTTGTCGGCGCATTTGCACTTTGGCGAAATCTCGCCGGCGCAAGTGCGCGCGGCGATCGAGAGCGCCATTCACGATGCGCCGGCGCTGCAGCGTGGCGCGGACAAGTTCATGACCGAGATTGGCTGGCGCGAATTTTCGACCAATCTCCTCTTCCATTGGCCGACGCTGCCTGAAGCGAATTGGCGCGACAATTTTGATGCATTTCCCTGGCGCGACGACGCGAAAGCATTGCGTGCGTGGCGGCGCGGGCAAACCGGCTATCCGATCGTTGACGCCGCCATGCGCGAGCTTTGGATCAGCGGCACGATGCATAATCGCGCACGCATGATCGCGGCGTCGTTTTTGATCAAACACTTGCTCATCGATTGGCGCCATGGGGAGGCATGGTTTTGGGATACGCTGCTCGACGCCGACCTCGCAAATAACGCCGCGTCTTGGCAGTGGGTGGCTGGCTCCGGCGCTGATGCTTCGCCCTATTTCCGCATTTTCAATCCCATCACCCAAGGCGAGCGCTACGACGCCGAAGGCGCCTACGTCCGGAAGTGGCTCCCCGAATTGGCGAACCTGCCTGACGATGTGATCCACCGTCCGTGGGAGGCCGATGCAGCGACGCTTCGCAAAGCTGGCGTCGAACTCGACGTCACCTACCCTGCCCCCATCGTCGATCACACGGCCGCCCGCGCCCGTGCGTTGGAAGCTTTCGCCACATTGTCATCCGTCGGCTGAGTTCCCGCGTATCGGGTGGGAACTTTAATCCAAGGCCGGGGTCTCCTATCTCATGCACATGCAGCGTTCGACGGACCCTCAGCCGGTGCGTGCGATACCGGCCATCATTCGCCGCCTCAAGGCGCCTGCCCGCGCTAAGGCGGTGCTTTTGGCGCTTCTCAATATCAAAGGCGGCGCGCTGGCGATCAGGTTGCCAGACGGTCAAACCCTGCTCATGGGGGACGACACCGCGCCCCCGATCGACCTCACGGTGCGTGACTATCGCTTCGCCGCGCGGGTGTTGAAGAACGGCGACATCGGCTTTGCCGAGGCTTGGATGGCGCATGAATGGGAGACATCCGATCTATCGGGTCTGCTGACTCTGCTCGCCAGCAATATCGAGCGTTTTCGCCGCGTGTTTGAAGGCAGCGTGTTGGGCAAGGCGCTCAATTGGTGGCGCCACATCTCCCGCGCCAACACGCGCGCCGGCTCCGAGCGCAACATCCATGCGCACTATGATCTGGGCAATCGCTTCTACGAAGCCTGGCTCGATCCGTCGATGACGTATTCGTCCGCGCGCTTCGACGCCAATGTCGCCGACCTCGAAAGCGGGCAACGCGCCAAGTATCGTGCGCTGGCCGAACATCTTGATCTGAAACCCACAGACCACGTGCTGGAGATTGGCTGCGGCTGGGGCGGATTTGCCGAATTCGCCGCGCGGGAATATGGCGCACGCGTCACCGGCATCACCATCAGCGACGAACAACTTGCCTACGCACGTGCGCGCATGGAGCGCGTGGGCCTCTCCGATCGCGTCGAAATCCGCAAGCAAGATTATCGCGACGTCGAAGGCCAGTTCGACAAAGTCGCCTCGATCGAAATGTTCGAGGCGGTGGGTGAAGAATATTGGCCCGCCTATTTCGGCAAGATCGCCGATGTGTTGAAGCCAGGCGGCCGTGCTGGCCTGCAGATCATCACGATCGACAACGCCCTATTCGCGAGCTACCGCCGCCGCGCTGATTTCATCCAACGCTACGTGTTTCCAGGCGGCATGCTCGCAAGCATCGAACGGCTGAAGGAGGAAACCACCAAAGCTGGCCTCGCATGGCGGCGTGTCGAAGCGTTTGGCCAATCCTATGCGCAGACGCTCGCCGAATGGTCGCGGCGTTTTCAGGCGAAATGGACCGATATTCGCGGGCTGGGCTTCGACGAACGGTTCAAGCAGCTTTGGCTGTTCTATCTCTCCTATTGCGAGGCCGGCTTCCGCACTGGGCGCACCGACGTGGTGCAATTGGAGCTGGCCAAGCCCGCCTGACGCGCCATTCAGCCGCGCTAAGGCGCGCCTATAGTTGAAGCCGGCGCGAGGGCGGCCTAGCGTCCGCCCATGAGCACAGCCGATCCGATCGTTTCGCCAGCCTGGCTGGCCGAGCGCCACGACGCCCCCGACATCCGCGTATTGGACGCCACATGGTTCTTGCCGGGCGACGGGCGCAACGCGAAAGCGCTTTACGCCGAGCGCCGCATTCCCGGCGCCGCGTTCTTCGATATTGACGACATCGCCGACACTGAGAGCGATCTGCCGCATATGCTGCCGTCGCCGGAAAAGTTCGCGTCGCGCATGCGCAAGCTCGGCATCGGCGACGGCGCGCGCATCGTCGTCTATGACAACCAGGGTTTATTCTCCGCCGCGCGCGTATGGTGGACTTTCCGCGTCATGGGCCACGAAGACGTCGCCGTGCTCGACGGCGGCTTTCCCGCTTGGGAGCGTGGCGGCTTTCCGATCGAAGACGGGCCGCCAGCGCAACGCACCGAGCGCCACTTCACCGCCCGCTATCGCGGCGACTTGGTTCGCGGTGTGGCGGACATGCGCCGCGCCGTGAGCGAACAACGGGCGCCCATTCTTGATGCGCGGCCTGCTCCTCGGTTCCGCGGCGAGGCCGCGGAACCGCGCGCGGGCCTGCGCAGCGGCCACATGCCGGGCGCGCGCTCCGTCCCCTCCTCGACGCTGGTCAATGAGCAAGGCGCGCTCCGCAACGCCGACGAGCTCGCCCGCATCTTCGCGGAGGCGGGCGCCGACACCAGTCAGCCGGCTATCTGCACATGCGGCTCCGGCGTCACCGCCGCGATCATCGCCTTGGCGCTGGCGCGGCTTGGACGGTGGGACGCGAGCATTTATGACGGCGCCTGGGCGGAATGGGGCGCGCTCGAGGATGCGCCCATCGAAACGGGCGGGTAAATGGCCGGCAAGAATTTGGACCTCTCAAAGCTCAACGTCGAAACGCGCCTGGCGCTCGCCGGGCGCGATACGGAGCGTTTCGAGGGCGCGGTAAACCCGGCCATCCATCGCGCGACGACGCTTGTTATCCCCGACACGGACGATCTCTACGACACCCCGAAGAAGACCTACGCGCTCGAAGGCATGGCGGTGCAGAATGCGCTGAAGGATGCGCTGCTCGCGGTCGAAGGCGGCGCGGCCTGCGCACTGGCGCCATCGGGGCTCGCCGCGTGCACGCTGGCCTTGCTCGCGGTCGCGCGTGCTGGCGGCGAGTTGATCGTTTCAGATTCCGTCTATGGCCCGACGCGCAGGTTCTGCAACACCGTGCTGCATCGCCTCGGCGTGCGCACGCACTATGTTGACCCGCGCATCGGCGCCGATATCGCGGGCCTGATCAACCAAGACACCTGTGGCGTGTTCTTGGAGACACCAGGCTCGATCACATTCGAACTGCAAGACGTGCCGGCGATCGCAGCCGCGGCCAAGGCGCGCGGCGTGCCGGTGATCGTCGATAATACGTGGTCGGCGGGTCTCTATTTTAAACCGTTCGCGCATGGCGTGGACATGTCGGTGCAGGCGCTCACGAAATATCAAGCCGGCCATGCCGACGCGTTCATGGGCGCTGTGCTCAGCGCGGACGCCGCCATGGGCGCGCGCGTGCAGGCGACCTACAAGCAACTCGGCCTCGGCGCATCGCCGGATGACGCTTACCTTGTTCTGCGCGGCATGCGCAGTCTGAGCGTTCGCCTGGAGCGCCAAGCTGCGTCCGCGCTCAAAGTCGCGGCGTGGCTTGAGACACGGCCTGAGGTCGCGGCCGTCATTCACCCCGCGCTCCCCTCACATCCCGATCACGCGCTCTGGAAACGCGATTTCACGGGTGCGGCCGGCGTCTTTGGCGTGCGCCTCCACACCACTGACGCGGGCCGGGTAAAAGCGGTGCTGGAGAGCCTGAAGCTCTTTTCCATGGGCTTTTCGTGGGGCGGCTATGAAAGCCTTATCATTCCCACCAACGACAACATCACGCGCACCGCGACGCACTGGGCGGAGAGCGGTTCTTTGCTGCGCCTTTCGATTGGCCTTGAGCACCCCGACGATCTGATCGCCGATCTTGATGCGGGCTTTGCGCATCTGGCGTAAGCCTGCGACGTGTCTGATCATCGGATCGATCACGCCGTGCTGATGGGGCCCGGCGGCTTCGCCCGCGAGGCTCATCTGGCACGACGTACGCTACGCCGCCGCTGATCGGTTATGCGCTGGGGAACCCACTTCTCGAAATGCGTTGGCGCCGCGCTTTCGTGCGTACCTTGAAGGCAGGCCTTGGCCCGCTCGGCGTGCGGGAGCGCGCCCGACGCTCGTACTGCGGGGCGAGCAGGATCTCCTCCTCGTCAGGCAGGCCGAGATCACTCCCGTGCTATTGCCAGGCGTCCGCGTCGAGCGCATCGCCGATTGCGGGCACTATCCCGCACTGGGAGCAGCGGAGCGGTTTTTGGCGGAGGTGGGCGCGTTTCTGGGCTCGCGCTAAAATTAGTATAGATCGGCCGTCGCCGGATTGCCCGGCGTCATATGATGTGCGCGATCAAACTGCGGGTGGGTGTGCATCCTAGGGTCCGGATCGCGGTACTTCGCCGATATTAACGCGTGACCCAACGGCGTGCGCGCATCCGCGATCCACGTTCCCCGGTCACGCCAGTTCCATTCTTGCATAGGTAGCATCGGCTTCAACACCATCGAAAATCCAGCAGCGTTGAGCATGTTCATAAGGCTGCGCTCGGTGAGCCAGAATGCATAATTATTCCGGAAAGATGATAGGACACGTTCATCCTTCGCGGCGTCATCCGTACCGGGCGTATGCTCTGTGATGGAACGGCCATACACCGTCAGCCCTGGCTGCGGCTCAAAGGCCTCAAGCGGCTCCAAGGCGACATGCGTATCGAGGTGAACAACGCCACGACAATGAGCGCGAACACTCTTGAGAAACGGAAGCAGGTCAGGCGCATCGATGTGATACAATACACCAGACGCGACTATGAGGTCGAACTCTCCAAGCCCATGGTCATCAAGCCGCAACATGTCGCCGAGAACGTAGCGGACATTCGATAAGCCTGCCGCCTGCGCAACGAACTCGCAGCGCCGCAAATTCGTCTCGCGTGCTTCCAAACCAACAACCTTAGCGCCCAAGACCGCGAGGTTATGCGACACCCCGCCTTCGAAGCAGCCGATGTCCAGCACGCGCATGTCTGAGAGAGGCTTGCGTAGGCCGAACTCCGCCAGCTGCGCGATCCAAGTCGCACGCAGTTTCGGCCAATCCGCCTCTGCCGCATGCCCCATCGTGAAGCGCCCTGGTTTGAATTCGATGTTTGTAGTGGTCCACGGTCCCCAATGCGCAACGAATTCTTCAAAACTTTGCATTCGCGGGCCGCTCCATCCTAGACACCTAGCCACACTTCTAGGCGGTGGCCGCCGAGGTCGTCAAAATTGCTCGCGATCAGGCCGGGCCAGCGCTTGAGGGGCCGTTAGGGCGCCTCTAAGTTGCCGGCCATGCAGAAGCTGGATTGGGCCAACCATAGCGTTCTCGCCGAGATCGAACGCCATCTTGAAATTGTCGCGCCCCGACCGGTGCTCGTGATCGCGACGGAGGGCGCGCGAGAACGCTATCGCGACGCGTTGCATCAACTCACAGGCCGCATAGAGCTAAGCGATCTCCGTTCGGCGATCGATGCGGACTCATACGGCGTGATAGTTGCGCTTGCAGAGACCACACAAGCCGCCCGACAACTCTATTCCAACCTCGCTGCCGCGAAAAACGCTGGCGCGGCCGTGGTGATCTGCGTGCCGGAGCGCCGCATCGCGCGAGCGCCGGCGAATGGTGATCAGGGCGTTCTGCATGCACCGGCGATGTATTGGCTCGCTGGCATCTATGCGTCCACGCTCCCGCGCGGCGACTATGTCGAGTTTGGCGTCTTCGACGGCAATACGCTCGCCATGGCGTTCCACAATCTCAAAGCGACATGCACACGCTTCCATGCCTTTGACTCGTTCAAGGGCATTGGCGGCACGATCGATGCGGAACGCACGCACTTCGGTGACGGTCAATACTACGCCAATGTCGAGACGTTGCACTACAACATGCGCTTTGCCGGCGCAGAGCGTGAGCGCATCACCGCCACGGCGGGCTTTTTCGAAGAGACTTTGATGAACCGCACGCCGCAAAGCTACGGCATTGAAAGTGCCTCAGTGGTGCATATCGACACCGACGTTTACGCACCGGCATTGTTGGCGCTGCAATTTATTACGCCCGTCCTTCCCCAAGGCGCGCTGCTGTTGTTCGACGACTACGACCAGCTCGCGGCTTCAAACGACAAAGGCGAACGCCGCGCGGTGCGCGAATGGCTTGGCGCCAATCCAAACATCGAACTCGAGGAATATCGACGCTACACCGCGTTCAGCCGCGCGTTCATCGTGCATCGTATCTAGAAACGCTGGCGACCCCGGCGTGACTCGAACACGCAACCGTCCGCTTAGAAGGTGTTGATTCCAGGCCCTTTATGACCCTTCACGACCCCTTTTCCATTGCTGGAAAGGAGTCTCTACCTACAGTTGAGCCGGTGCGGCCCGCTACAGCCCGCCACCGGCGCGGTTCGTACACGGTTTGTGAGGTGGCGGACACACGGTTCGCAAATGAAACCACGCAAACTGACAGAGGCATTCGTCCGAGGCCTCGCCCAACCGACCAAGCCTTACGTCGTACGAGACACTGCCGTTACCGGCCTAATGTTGGTCGTGAACAAGACCTGCAAGTCCTACAAAGTTCAGCGCGATTTGTGGGTGGGCGCGCGCGGTCGTCGCCGGCTCGTCAAAACGGTCAGCCACACCTTGGGCACCTCAGACGACCTCGCACTGGACGAGGCGCGCACATTGGCGATGGACGTCATTGCGCGGATCAAGCGCGGTGAAGAAGCCACCGCCCATTAGGCGGCAGTTCTGATCGCGACTTCTAAAGAGCAATGGCAACTTTTGCGGTTACCGCTTGCATTGCGAACCGTGTTCCTAACCGTGTGCACGGAACCGGCCCGTCTCGCCGTCTAGCGCTGCCAAGTGCGTGCAGACTTTTCGAATCATTGGCGGGCTTCGTGCCGCGCGGGATCAATCCGGGGCACTCGAAGGTTTGAACGTTACAGCGTACGTCGCCGGAAGCAATTCGACCGTATCGTCGAATGGGTGACGAATTTCGCAGCACTTTGGGTGATCAGGTAGATCGCCCACGCGCAGGATAAGGTAGGTTGCCCCCTTCGCTTGGGCACATGCCACTTCGTTTGCCGAAATGAAGAAACGTGTTTCGATAGGCCCGACGGTGGACTTTACCTCGACATACCGTGGCGTCCCGTCGGTCTCGAAAGAAAGAATGTCGTAGCCGAGCGTATCATCGGTCTTAGACACATGCTCAATCTTGCCAAGCAGGTCGGGGTGATTTCGCAACCTCCACCTTTCGAACTGGAAGGCAAACTCCTCGCCCAACTTGCCAACCGCATCGTCCTTTGTGGCCTTCTTTACGTGATCCACTTTCTTCGGAGGCTTCGCGATGAGCCCTGTAGTTTTAGCTTTCGCTGGCGGAGACGGCGCAGCAACGAGCGCGCCGGAATAGTCGTAGTTCTTCGGCAATGACATCGGCGCGACAGGTGGGGCCGATACCACAGGCGTTGCGGGGGCGGACGCTGAGCCGGCTACCGAAGACGTTGCGGGAGCACCGGACGCCGTCGCAGATGCCTGTTGCGTCCCGATCTTGTAGTCCGCAAGAACCTGACGGAGGCGTGACTCCATTTGAGCGTCAAACGTCTCCCAGCTCGTCGGTTTCTTTGGGAAACCGAACCTGGAAACTACAGTCGGAAGCGCCTGGCCACCGCTCTCCAGTAGCTCTAATGCCATACAGAATGTAGCCCGGTGTCTGCCGCGCGGTATCTTTCCTTGGATCGCAGACTCAACGGCTTCTGCCGCAGTGACCACTTCGGCGCTAGCGTTCTGCGAACGGGCATAGTCGGCCAGATCAACTTCAATATCTTGGACCGGAGTGGTTTCGTCACGATAAGCGGTGCCCGGTGCAAATCCCCCAAGCCCCCAGTCGA
>JAFLCU010000026.1 GCA_017303355.1 Caulobacterales bacterium
GCAACCGCAAGGCCACGTGCAGATCATCGTCAATCTGATCGATTACGACATGGATTTGCAGGCAGCCGGCGACGCCGCACGCTATCGTTTCTATGGCGGCGCCGAACCCACCGGCGACGCGCCCGACGGCGTAGGTTTTGTCGCCATGGAGAATGGCGTGCCGCCGCAGGTGCGCGCCGCACTTGAGGAGCGCGGCCACCGCATTCGCCCGGCGGACGGCTCATTCGGCGGCTACCAAGCGATCATGCGCCACCCGAGCGGCTTCTATGAGGCCGCCACTGAAATGCGCAAAGACGGCAGCGCTGGCGGCTATTGATGCGCAGGCTCGCCCTCGTCATCGCGCTCTTTGTCGCCGCGTGCGGCCCGCAAATCGACGAGTTGGAGCGCGGCGAAGAAGGCCGCGTCGTGCGCGCTTACAGCGGCGACACGCTGGAGCTTGAATCTGGCCTGCGCGTGTTTCTGGCCGAGATCGATGCGCCGCGCGGCGACGCGACCTACGCGGCGCAAGCGCAAGGCGAACTCGAAGCTTTGGCGTTGCATCGCGAGGTGCTGCTCGCCTATGGCGGCGTGAAACGCTGGGTGGGCCGCCCACGCGAGGGCGACACCGGGACGCCGCCAGAAGCCGCCATCGCGCACGTGTTTGTGCGCAGCGAGGGCGGACGCTGGTTCTGGCTGCAGCACGAATTGGTCACGCGCGGCGCGGCCTTTGTGCGGCCACGGCGGGACAATCATGCACGCACCGAGGCGCTGCTTGAACTTGAGGCGCACGCACGCGAGGCGGAGCGTGGTCTATGGGGCAGACGCGACTATCGCCCGCTGACAACGCGCACCGCGACGAATATCGCGATTGAGGCCGGCGGCAGCTGCCTGCGCGGCGATGCGCCTTATCGCATCATCGAAGCGCGCGTCGCCGAGGCCCGCACGTTCGAACGGCGCGCATCGCTGACATTAGAAGGCGCGAGCGCGGAAGCTCCGTTCACCATCGTCGTGTTCGGCGAGAATTTTAGTGCGTGGGATGGCCCTTCGCTCGCTGGATTGAGCGGCGCGCGGATTCGGGCGCGTGGGCCATTGGGCATGTTTCGCGATCAGGCGCAACTGTGCTTGGAACACGCCTCGCAGCTTGAGGTGCTGACGGAGGATCAGCCGACGTAGCCCGCGGCGACGGGATCACCGACGCGCGCGATAAGAGCACGGCGCAATTTCTCCAGCGCATTGCCCTCGATCTGGCGCACGCGCTCCTTGGAGATGCCCAGACGTTCGCCCAGTGCCTCGAGCGTGACCGCATCCTCTTCCAGCTTGCGCTCGCGAATGATGAGACGTTCGCGCTCGGAAAGATCGCGCATCGCCTCGCGCACAAGTTCGGCGCGCGCGGCGCCGTCATGCGCCTCCATGACAGTCGTCTCTGGGCCGGCCGCGCCATCGGCCAACATGTCCTGCCATTCGCCGTCGCCATCCTCGGTGAGCGGCGCGTTCAGCGAGCGATCCGGCGCGGAGAGGCGCGCGGCCATCGAATCCACTTCCGCTTCCGCCACGCCGAGCGCGCGCGCGACCCGCGTCCGCGCCTCAAAGCTCATGCCGCCATCGCCCACATCGCCGATCTTGGCGCGCAGACGGCGCAAATTGAAAAACAAAGCCTTCTGCGCCGAGGTCGTGCCGGTGCGTACGATCGACCAGTTGCGCAGCACGAAATCCTGCATGGCTGAGCGGATCCACCACGAGGCGTAGGTCGAAAACCGCACCTCGCGCTCCGGCTCGAAACGCGCCGCGGCTTGCATGAGGCCGACATTGCCTTCCTGCACCAGGTCGCTCACGGGCAAACCATAATGGCGAAAGCGGCTGGCCATCGCGATCACCAAGCGAAGATACGCCGTGATCAACTCATGCAGCGCCCTCTCGTCTCCTTCGTCACGCCAGCGCCGCGCCAAGTCGCGTTCGTGATCGGCCTGCAGCAGCGGCGCGCGCATGGCGTAGCGCACGTAACGTTGCGCGCCGCGTTGAAGTTCGGAGGTTTCGGATAGCGCCATATCTATTGATACGCCCCAGCATGCGACAGGTTTGGGTCAACGTCTGTCAAAGGCGACAAACGCCCATCACGAACGCGTGAGGTAGGCGCATGGCGCCAAGAAAAAAGGCCAGGCTGGCGCCTGGCCTTTTCAATTCCGAAAGTTCCCGCGTCGATCAGGCGGCAGCGGCGGCCTGCTTCTTCGAAGCCAGCGACGCCGTCACCTTGGCCACGGCGTCATCGCGGGTAACCTTTTCAACGGCGGCGAGTTCGCGGGCCATGCGGTCCAGCGCGCTCTCATAGAGCTGACGCTCGGAATAGGATTGCTCGGGCTGATCCGAGGCGCGGTGCAGGTCGCGCACCACTTCCGCGATCGAGACGAGGTCGCCCGAATTGATCTTCGCTTCGTATTCCTGTGCGCGGCGCGACCACATCGTGCGCTTAATGCGGGCGCGGCCCTGGAGCGTCTTCAAGGCCTGATCGACCACATCGCCCGAGGCCAGCGGGCGCATGCCGCATGACTTCGCCTTCGTGGTCGGAACCCGAAGCGTCATCTTGTCTTGCTCGAACGAGATCACGAAGACGTCGAGATCGATGCCGGCCACCGCCTGCTTTTCGACGCCCATGACACGGCCGACGCCGTGCGCCGGATAGACAATGTGGTCACCCGGGCGGAAGGCGATAGACGGCGTCGCGGTGGTTTGCATCAAAAGCTCCGTTGTCCCAATTCATTGGTCAACCGGATCTTTTCCAAAGCGTGGCCCGCCGCAACGCACAGCAAAAGCGGACGGTTTCGCCCCGCCCGCGAGATTCCGTGCACTGCGCGCCCTATTGCGCGATGGATTGATCCGACTGCGGCGCGCCAACGCGCCTTTTTCGATTGAAGGTGACGTATATCACAGAATTGGGCGAATTTGAAGCGGCTTGGCGCCGCAAGATCAGGTCCCGCTCCCAGGGGCCGGGCTAAAGTATTTTTCGAATTTACCCTTCTCGTCCTTCAGGGCGTCAGCATCCGCTGGCGGCGTGCCTTTCACCGTAATGTTCGGCCAGATCTTGGCGTATTCGGTGTTTATCTTGAGCCACTTGCCGTCCGGCTCGTCTTGACTGTCCGGCTTGATCGCATCGGCCGGACATTCAGGCTCGCACACCCCGCAATCGATGCACTCATCAGGGTGAATGACGAGAAAGTTCTCGCCTTCATAGAAGCAATCGACCGGGCAAACCTCGACGCAATCCATGTATTTGCAGCGCACGCATGCGTCGGTGACGATGTAGGTCATTTGCTTCCGTTCCCAGCGTGGCTGACATGGCCAAGCTGGCGCGGAGCGTCAAGCGAGGCGCTCTGCGTCAAGTTCAACGTAAAGCAGGCGCGCTTCCGAGGCCGGCCCGCGCCGTTCGCCCAACCCCTCGATCCGCAGGGCAATCAGACGCCCGCGTTGAGGGAAGAGCAATGTGTCGCCCGCCGCCACCTCGACCGACGGCTTCTCCAGCCGGCGCGTCTGCCCATCATGCACCAGCCGGACGCCGCCCTCCGCGATCAACCGCGCGGCCGCCGCGCGTGTCTTCGCGAAACGCGCCCGATGCAGCCAAAGATCGACCCGTTGACGAGGCGCTGGGCTCACGCACGCCGTCTCCGGCGGCGCGGCGGCTGGTCCGACGCGGGCAAGAGGTTCGCCAGCGCGGCGAAGGCGTTGTCCTCCGGAGGCGGACGCGGGCGCGCGGGCTTGCGACGGCGCTGGCCAAGCACCCAGCGCGGCGGAGCGCCTTCTTCACCGGCCGCTGGCCGATATCCAAGCGAAGCCAGGACACCAGGCAATTCCCGCACCGGCCTGCCGATCAGGCGGGCGAGGTTCGCGTCCGCGGCGGGCGGCTCGGCGGCGATGGCGTCGGCCAAGCGTTCAATAATGTCGAGGCGCACGGCGACGCGGCCGCAGGCGCGATAGCCGGCCGCCGCGCACTCGCCCCAGCTGCGATGCCGATCCAGAGGCGCGCTCAGCGCGCCGGGCCGCGCAAGGAAGAGCGTGCGCGGCTCGCCGGGATGGGCGTTGTGCCAGAGAATGGCGAGCGTCTGCGCCGCGCGCGGTCTGATGAGGCCAGGCATGAAGATGTCGTGCCGGCCCACGCGCACGCCCGCGCGCGCTAACGCGGCCAGCGATGCTTCGCTGATATGCTCGATGTCTTCCTTGCCGCGATCGAGCGCGCCGGCGTTTTCGATCAAACGAAACGCGAGCCCGCGCGCGTCGGCCGGCAGCTTGCCATCGCGCCACGCCGCTTCGAGTTGAACCAGCGGGCGCAGATCGTGCGCCACGGTTTGGGCAAGCCAAAGCTCCAGCCGCTCATGCGCCACGCCCCGCTCCAGCGGCGCGGCGCTCTCGGCGCCGACCAGTTCGAGCCGCGGCTTCAGCACGGGTTGCTTCACCGCCAACTTGGCGACGATCGCGCCATCGAAACGCACGCGGCCATCGCGAAGCAAGCTTATTTCTTCGTCCGCCGCCGCCGCGATTCGCGCGAGGCGACGTGAGACCTCCGGGCGAAGCGCGCGTAGCGCGGCGTTCCGAACGGCGCGGCCTTCGAGCCCAGCGGTCGCGCGCGGATCGGGCTTGAATTCCAAGCCTTCTAAACGGCCGACGAAATGCCCTTCGACCGTCACCTCCCCCTCATCCGAAACGCCGGCCAAGAGCGCGTCCTCGCGCTTCAAGCCCTTCAGCAGGGCGCTGGTGCGGCGATCGATGAAGCGTTGTGTCAACGCAGCGTGCAGCGCATCCGAAAGGCGATCCTCGACCTCGCGGGTGCGGGCGCGCCAATGCTCGACATCCTCAAGCCAATCGGCGCGATTGGCGACGTAGGTCCAGGTGCGCACATGCGCCAAGCGTGACTGCAGGGCATCCAGATCGCCTTCTGGCCGATCGAGCTTCTCAACCTCGACCGCGGCCCATTCGGCGGGAATGCGGCGTTTGCCGGTGAGAATGTAATTGGCGACACGGCCGGCCAGAACCGCGTGCTCGTCCGGCGTGGCCTTGCGGAAATCCGGCAACTGGCACGCGTCCCACAAACGCCGTACGTCCGCCGGCGATTGCACGCGGTCCATCAGATCGTCGTCACCGGCAAGGCGCAGCAACACGGCTTCATCGTCAGCCCCGCGCACACGCAGCAAGCCAGGCCGCTCCGGCGGCTTGGCCAGAGACGCGATGAGACGTTCGACGGTGTCGAATTTCAGCGTCTCGTTGCGCCACTGAATAGCTTCCACGGCCTCGAACTCATGCGCCTCGACACGCCCGATGATGTCTTCGTCGAAGGGCGCACATTCGCCGGTCTCGCCGAAGGCGCCGTCGCGCGTGAAGCGCCCGGCCCGGCCCGCAATCTGGGCGATCTCGTCGGCGCGGAGATCGCGCCAGGCATGGCCGTCGAACTTGCGGCGCGAGGCGAAGGCAACGTGATCGACATCCATGTTGAGGCCCATGCCGATGGCGTCGGTGGCGACAAGGAAATCGACCTCGCCGCTTTGGTAGAGCGCAACTTGCGCGTTGCGCGTGCGCGGGCTGAGCGCCCCCATGACGACAGCCGCGCCGCCGCGATGCCGGCGCAATAGTTCGGCGATGGCGTAAACCTCCTCCGCCGAGAAGGCGACGACGGCGGAGCGCTTGGGCAGCTTGGTGATCTTGCGATGCCCGGCGTACGCCAGCGTCGACATGCGTTCACGGCGCGTGAGTTCGGCGTCAGGCAAGAGTTTGCGGATCATCGGCCGCATCGTGTCCGAGCCGAGCAGCATGGTTTCGCCGAAGCCGCGCGCATTGAGGATGCGGTCGGTGAAGATGTGGCCGCGATCGAGGTCGCGGGCGACTTGGATTTCATCGATGGCGATGAACTCGACCGCCCGGTCCAGGGGCATCGCCTCCACGGTGCAGACGAAGTAGCGGGCCGTCTCGGGGACGATCTTTTCCTCGCCCGTGATCAGCGCGGCGAGCGCTTCGCCCTTGGCGGCGGCGACCCGGTCATAGACCTCGCGCGCCAGCAACCGGAGCGGCAGGCCGATCATGCCGCTGGCGTGGCCCAGCATCCGTTCAATGGCGAGATGGGTCTTGCCAGTGTTGGTGGGGCCGAGGACCGCCTTCACGCGCGGGCGTGTGCTCATGAACCGACGATGGGCGGCGGCGATGGCGATTTCAAGCCAAGGCACAAGTATTCGCTGAAGCGGCGCGCAAGAGAAAGAATCAAGAACGAATCAGCTTCGAATCAGTTATTTCGATTCGTTGGCTGTTCGTTCACGACTAAGTCTTGTGGTTAAGACTTAAGTAACACAC
This sequence comes from Caulobacterales bacterium, assembly GCA_017303355.1. Classification (GTDB taxonomy): domain Bacteria; phylum Pseudomonadota; class Alphaproteobacteria; order Caulobacterales; family Aquidulcibacteraceae; genus Vitreimonas. The sequence continues at coordinate 6,304 of JAFLCU010000026.1, forward strand.
AAGACTATCATCCGAGCGAAAAGCTGCCGACCAGTGGCCGGCGGCATGGATCGTTGCTTGAGCGTTTCGGTTAGCGCAGGCGCTCGCCGTTGAAGCTGAGCCGGCGGGCCTCAAGGCGGACCACGCCCACGCCATCGGTCGGCATTTCGATCGTGATCGGCGCCCACATGCCGCTTGGCGTACGCGCGAATTGGAAGGTCAGCGTGGCGGCCTCCGGCGGCTCGCCGAAACCGGCGATCGGACGGAATTGGACCCGGCAGCGCACGCCCGGACCTTCGTAAGCGCGCGAACGGATATTCACATTGCCATTCGGCGTCATGACGAAATCGAAGCGGGCGCGGCCATCCATATAGACGCGCAGCGTGCGGGCGCAGGGGTCGCCGCTGGTGGTGACCATGGTGGCGATGGCGGTGATCTGGTCGATCACACCCCGGCGCTGCTCGGCCGTGGCCGGCGGATCGCCCATATTGGCGCGGCCCGGCGAGGCGGTGGTGACGACGTCATTGGCGGTGAAAGCAGCCTGGATCAGGCGGCCATTGGGGCGATCCTCGCGGCGACGGCCGCCCTGATGCTCATAGGCGCTGGGGCGCAGCGTGCCGTCAGCGGCGACCGAGCCACGGACATTGTAGCGGTAATCCTGACTGCGATTGAGCGCTGCGCCGACCCATCCCTTCATTTCCCGGTTGGCGCTGGCCTCATAGGCCGCGCCGGTCTGGCGGAAACGGTAGGTGAAATCGCCGGCTTCGACGCCACGGGCGATGACGGCATAGGTTCCGTCAAACGTGCGGTTGGCGGTTTGAGCGCTGGCCGACCCCGCCAGCGCGGCGGCGCCAAGCGCCACGAGCGCGGCCAAACTCCCCTTGCGAACGAACATCTTCATCGATCCTACCCTCGGGCACGCCAAGCGATGCGGTCCAACTCTTAGAGCCCCTTTACTGATCCAGTCATGAACCAAATCGGGCCGTTTCATGGAGGCTGGGGCGGAAGCGCGCCCGGAACGAGGCTTTCCCCACCGGCTCGCCTTGACCCCTGGAGGCCGTTCGCGTATGCGTCCGCGCTTCAATTTTCCCTCTGAGCAGAGAGCGCGTACCCATGTCCCGCCGTTGCGAACTGTCCGGCGTCAATCGCCAGATTGGCCACAAGGTCAGCCACTCCAACATCAAGACCAAGCGCGAGTTCCAACCGAACCTCGTGGACGTCACTTTGGCGAGCGACGCGCTGGGCCGCGATTTCAAGCTGCGCATCACCGCGGCCGCGTTGCGTTCGGTCGATCATCGCGGCGGCCTTGATCAATACCTGCTGAAGGCCGACGAAGCCGAGCTCTCCACGCGCGCGGCCAAGATCCGCCGCGACCTGAAGAAGAAGCTCGCGGAAACCGCCGCGGCCTAAGCTTCATCCGAGCTGAATTTCGGACGCGCGTGCTGAGCGGCACGCGCGTTTTGTTTTGCGCGTCCGCTTGGGCGTTTTTCCTCATCGCTCCGTTTGGGAGTCGGGGCGCGTGTTCGGCGCCGAGTAGTCTCTAAATGCTCGCTTGCGCGAGCCATGCGCGTTGCACGCGCCCCGTATTCAGTCGTTTTTCCCGGACTGGGACGAGGAGTTGTTGAACGCCGTCTTGCGACGGCTCGCCTCCTGAACGATGGCGGCGGATCACCGAACGCGCGTCTTGCGACCCGCGCTCTCCCCGCTTCCGGCGCTCACCCTCCATTGAAGGATCATGCGCCTTGGGGCTTAGCTCCATTCCCAATTCACCGGTGCCGCGTGCAGAACTTCCGTTGTTCTGGACTTCGCGGTTTCACTCCCCGCGCACAAATCCACGCCGACCACGTCACGCACATCCCAAAGTTTCGGACGTCTTCGAAATCTCCCAAGTGCGGACCACGCCAGTATCGCTCGGTTTTGCGGGTGTAGGATACGTTTTTTGTGTGTGCTTGATTTTATTGGGCGGGAGCGGCGTTGGGGCGGGGATAGAGCGCTTGTGTCGGACGCAAACACTATCGTCATCCCGGCTCTCCGCTTCGCTACGGCCGGGATGACGATGGGATGAATTGGGCCGTTCGCGTCCCTCACTCCACCAGATCGAACGCCAGCAGCAGCGTGCGCTGGCGATCGCGGAAATTGTTGTCGGAGACGATGTAGAGGCGCACGCCGCCATCGGGCGCGCGCACGGCGGCGATTCCTTCGAAATTATCGACCGCAAGCGGCGGCGCGAGTTCGGCCAGCGGCTCAACGCCTTCGAGCCGTTCGCCCGGCGCCGCGAGCGCGTTTTCGAAAAAGCGCGTGACGCGCGCGCGGCCGCCGATGACGGGCGCGTAGAAGCGCTCCAGCGCGACATAGCCGCCATCCGGCAAACGATCGAGGCCGGTGAGCGCGAAACCAAGCGTGAGCGGATAGCGCGAGCGGCGTGGCGCGGGCGTTGATGCGCTAAGCGGCGCCAGCCAAAGCGGCGTCGCGCGCCCCTCTGCGCCTTCCGCGCCCACGAGCAACGCCTCGTCAGCGGCGGCGAGCGCTTCGAGGCCGACATTGTCGCGCAAACGCGACACGCCTTCGAGTGCTGGGCCAGCGACCGCCGCGCCAAACGGGCCGTCGCGATTGAGATCATAGATCAGTACGCGCTGGTTCTGCTCGAAGCTCACGGCGAAGCGGCCGTCCGCCAATTGCGCAAGGCCTTCGGAATCGCCCTCTGCCTTGTTGGCGAACGGCTCGCCGCGTTCATCACGCATCATGGCGATGCGTGGGTCCGTCAGGCCGACAAGCGCGCCGGATTCATCGAGCGTCAGGTGCGCTTCGAACCATCGGCCATCGTCGGTGATGGCGACGAGGCGGCCGTCTTCCAGCACCTCAAGGCCGGAAAGGCCGCCGAATTGCGTGGCGCCCTGTTGCAAATGCAGGCCGCCGCGAAAGCGCAATTGGCCGACACGCTCCGCGCCCAGTTCGACCGGCGTTATTGTGAGATCAAGCGCGCGCCATTGTTCGGTGATCGGCGCGTCCGCGGCCGAGGGCGAACAGGCGCTCGCAAGCGCGAGCGCGCCCACGATCAGAACGCCGCGCAGCATCAGGCCATCGTCCGCGTACGTTCACGCGCCTCGCGCGGCGAACGCGGCGCCGATACGTCGCCTACGGGCTCTTCGAACAATTCAGCCAATTTCTCAATCATCACGCCGCCCAGCTGCTCGGCGTCGGTGATGGTGACGGCGCGCCGATAATAACGCGTCACGTCGTGGCCGATGCCGATGGCGATCACCTCGACGGGCGAACGCGTCTCGATCCAATGGATCACCGTGCGCAGGTGGCGTTCGAGATAATTTCCGGGATTGGCGGATAGCGTGCTGTCATCGACCGGCGCGCCATCGGAAATCACCATCAGGATGCGGCGCTGCTCTTGGCGCCCGATCAGGCGATCGTGCGCCCACATCAAGGCTTCGCCATCGATGTTTTCCTTGAGCAGACCTTCGCGCATCATCAGGCCGAGATTGCGGCGCGCGCGCCGCCACGGCGCATCGGCGCTTTTGTAAATCACGTGGCGCAGATCATTGAGGCGGCCCGGCTGCGGCGGACGGCCAGCGGCGAGCCAATCTTCCTTCGAACGCCCGCCTTTCCACGCGCGCGTGGTGAAACCGAGAATCTCAACCTTCACGCCACAACGTTCCAGCGTGCGCGCGAGGATGTCGGCGCAGAGTGCCGCAACCATGATCGGCCGGCCGCGCATCGAGCCCGAATTGTCGAGCAGCAGCGTGACCACCGTATCCTTGAACGGCATATCGTTTTCTTGCTTGAACGAGAGCGCCGAAAGCGGATCGACGATTACGCGCGTCAGCCGCGCGGTATCGAGCACGCCCTCTTCCAAATCGAAGCTCCAGGAGCGATTTTGCTGCGCCAACAGGCGGCGCTGCAGCTTGTTGGCGAGGCGGCCGACAATGCTCTGCAGCGGCTTCAGCTGCTGATCGAGATAGGCGCGCAGGCGGGCGAGCTCTTCGGCATCGCACAGCTCTTCGGCGGTGATCTGCTCGTCGTGCGCGTGAGTGAAGACCTTGTAGTGCGCGTTGGGATCTTCGACATTGTCGCGGGTCTTGGGGCGGATGGGTTTTTCGCCGGGGTCTTCCTGTTCGGAATCCTGTGTGTCTTCCGCGTCTTGATCGGTTTCGATGGAGATCGTGCGATCGGTGTCGTTGTCGATCTCGCCGTCGATCATCTCCAGATCGGCGGGCGCTTCTTGATCCTGCTCTTCTTCGCCTTGCGATTCATCGGGTTGCGGGGGCGGCGGTTCGTTCGCTTCCGTGTTGCTTGCGTCGTCCTCGTCGCTTTCCTCGGCCGTGAGTTCGTCGCCGATGCCGAGATCGGTGAGCACGTCCTTCATCAGCTTGGCGAAGGCGGTTTGATCGGCCGCGACCGCGCCCAATTTATCGAGCGCGGCGCCCGCATCGCTTTCGACTTGCGCCCGCCATGCATTGACCATGGCCGTGGCGTTCGGCGGCGGCGCAAGGCCGGTGAGGCGCTCGCGCACCATCAATGCGACGGCGTCGGCCAAAGGCGCCGAGGATTTGTCGGTGAGGCGCGCGCTGCCCTTGCGCTCCAGCTGATCGGTGAGCGAGGCGGTGAGATTGTTCGACACGCCCTTCATGGCGTTGGCGCCGAGCGCCTGAACGCGCATCTCCTCCACCGCGTCGAACACGGCGCGCGCGTCCGCGCCCTGCGGACGATTGCGCACGTGCTTGACCGCATCGTGGTGCGCCAGCTTGAGCGCCAGGGCGTCGGCCTGGCCGCGGATACGCTCGGCCTCCGGATCGGACACCACGCGCGGCGGGTGCGGCAGCACGATCTTGCCGGGCGAAAGCCTGGGGCCTTCGGAGCCGAAAGTGACCTCCAGCTCCTCCTCCGCGCCGGCCAGCGCACGCGTGGATTGCGCCAGCGCGCGCTTGAACAGCTCGGTCGGGGTTTCCTTTTGGGACATCGCGCTCCGGGATTAATGCTGAAATGGGGCGCTCACAAGCGCGGCGCGGCGGCGGCTTCCCGCGCCGTTACGGCATGCTAATATGTAGGCGGCCCCGAGCATTGGGACCGGGCGTTGGGGTGCCCTGTTTGCATAAACGACGCAGTGTTTATGGGATCCGCAGAATGACGGACGCGCTTAAGGTTATCACCGCCGTGGACGCCGCCGAGACGGGGCGCGCGCGCGACATGGCCTCGTTCCGCTTCAATCACGGCATGGCCGGCGCCTATCAGACGGTGACGCTGGAAGACATCCGCGCCATCGCCCATCAGCTGCTTGAGGAAAAGCGCTACGATCAGGTGTTCTATCGCCGCGGTTCGGAGACGAACGCAAGCTACGCCGCGCCCGGCAAGCACCATGAGGTCGAGGAAGCGCTGGCGGCGCTGAACACGTCAAACGCCTGGGTGCGGCTGACGCGCGTCGACGAAGTGAGCCCGCGCTTTCAAGCGGTTGTGGAGAAATTCTACGACGATCTCTCGGAGCTGCACCAAACCAATATCCGCGACGACGTGATGAAGACGTTCGTGACGCTCTTCATCTCCTCGCCCAACGTGGTGACGCCCTATCACATGGACCACACCTGGAATTATCTGCTCCAGGTGCAGGGCACGAAGACAGTCTATCTCTACGACGCACACGACGAAGACATCCTGCCGCAAGCCGAGATCGAGCGCTGGTACATGCGCAGCTTCCAGATCGCCAAGCACAAGGACACGCCGATGGCGTATGATTTGAAGGCGGGCGAAGGCGTGCATCATCCGGTGAACGCGCCGCATTGGGTGCAGAACGGGCCGGAGATTTCGATCTCGCTGTCGCTCGGCGTTTGCCGCCACGACGCCAACGAAGCGGCGAAAGTGCACCAGGTGAATTACCTGCTGCGCAGCGCCGGCCTCAAACCGCCGCGCCCCGGACAAGCGCGGCTGCGCGACGGCATGAAGGCGGGCTTCCTCAACATGCTCTCGGACAAGAACCCGCAAAGCCTGGGCGATGTGCTGTTCTCAGGGCGGGACCGATTGCGCTCGGTCGCGCGCGGCGCGCGCAACCTGCTGCGCGGCGGCGGCGGCGCGGCGGAAGATAAGCGGCTGACGATTGAGCAATAAACGCGCGGGTTGAGTTAGCTAAGTAAGTTAGCTAAGCTCTGGTCATGATCAAGGTGACCATTCACGCCGCCAAGACAAACCTCTCCAAGCTCATCGCTCGGGTCGAAGCCGGCGAAGAGGTTCTGATTTGTCGCGGCGACAAGGAAGTCGCGCGGCTCACCCCGATCGGGGCGCGTGGAGTTCGTGAAGAGCAAACGGTGTGGGACGATTCCGCCGCCAAAAGCAGCAAGCAACCGCGCAAGCCCGGCTTGCTCAAAGGCAAGGTCGTCATCCCTGACACGTTCTACGATCCATGGTCGGCAAAGGACTTCAGCCCCGGCATCATGGACAGCGATCCCGAATGGGGCGAACCGGGCGTTTGGGACGGCAAGACGCCACGTAAGCCCGGCGCCCTCAGGGGCGAGATCACGTTGGACGAGAGCTTCTTCGATCCGCTGAGCGATGAAGAGCTTGGGCTGGCCAGTAATGTCGAGCCGAAGCCGTGAGGCTTCTGCTCGACACGCACACGCTGATCTGGTGGCTGGAAGATCGGAAGCTGACGAAGACCGCAAAAAACCTCATCAGCGACACGAGCAACGAAATCTGGATCAGCACCGCGAGCGCTTATGAAATCTCATTCAAAGTGATGCTTGGCAAATTGCCGAGCTGCGCGCCGCTCATTCCGAAATTCAGCGTGACGTTGTTGAGCGAAGGCTTTCGTCACATGGAATGCACACTGCGCCACGGCGTTGAAGCTGGCCGGCTACCACTGCTTCACCGCGATCCGTGGGATCGAATGCTCGCCGCGCAAGCCATCGTCGAAGACATGGCTATCGTCAGCAACGACGAAAAGCTAAGCGCGCTTGGGGCGAAGCGGGTTTGGTGAGCGGCTCCTGGAGGAGCGCTTAAGGCGCGACGCTCCAATCGTTGCTAATCTCAACGCGAACAGCGCGCGCCCAGCGATTATTCGGTTCGCTCATCGGCATGACGACGGGCCCGCGAAACCAGCGTTCTTGGCCCCATATTGTCATTCGAAAGGACTGTTCCAACACCGCGCCGGTTGCATCGCGGAAAACAAGATAGGTGTCGCCAACGCGAAATGAAAAATGCAAGCGGCATCCCAACGAGTCTATATCAACGGGCTCTACCCAAGCTTGATACATCTCAATCAGGTCCGGATGTTCCCATGCTCGGCCTTCGGCGAGCAGCACCATCGCAACTTCACCAGTCCAGTCAAATTGTTCGGCGCCGGCGATTTGTCCATTGATTCGTAGAGCGCCCAGATCCCACCCCTTCCAAGTATCGACCGGCTCAAATTCAAAAGTATAAAATGCTGGGTAGGCATCGTAGGGATCGCGCCACGCAAAAGTACGAGCCGTAGCTCGCATCACTTGAATGGTCGCAGCGCGCACAACCATCTGCTCGACGACACCACCTCGTGGGAACTCTCCGCGGTAGTCAATTGGCACACATGCGGAAGCGGTTTGGCCGATCAGGCTCATCGAACCCAGGGCAACGGCAAAAAACGCCGCGCAGCGCATTAAGCCACCTTCACCCGGGTCGCCGCTTCCGGCAGATCGGCGCCGAATGCGCGCTGGTAGAACTCGGCCACGGTCGGCCGTTCCAGTTCATCGCACTTGTTCAAGAACGTCAGCCGGAACGCCAGGCCGACATCGCCGCCGAAAATTTCGGCGTTTTGGGCCCAGGTGATCACGGTGCGCGGGCTCATGACGGTGGAGATGTCGCCGTTCATGAAGGCGTTGCGCGTCATGTCCGCGACGCGGACCATGGCCATGATCGTGCGCTTGCCTTCGGCGTTGTTGTAGCTCGGCGCCTTGGCGACGACGATGTCGGCTTCGACATCGTGCTCAAGATAATTGAGCACGGTAACGACGGACCAGCGGTCCATCTGCGCTTGGTTGATCTGTTGCGTGCCGTGATAGAGGCCGGTCGTGTCGCCGAGGCCAATCGTGTTGGTGGTGGCGAACAAGCGAAAGAACGGATTGGCGGTGATGACGCGGTTCTGATCGAGCAGCGTGAGCTTGCCGCTCGATTCCAGCACGCGCTGGATCACGAACATCACGTCCGGGCGGCCGGCGTCATACTCATCGAAGCAGATCGCCACCGGGCGCTGCAGCGCCCACGGCAGCATGCCTTCACGAAACTCAGTGATCTGCTTGCCGTCCTTCAGCACGATCGCGTCCTTGCCGACGAGATCGATACGAGACACGTGGCTGTCGAGGTTCACGCGCACCAGCGGCCAATTGAGCCGCGCCGCCACCTGCTCCACGTGCGTCGACTTCCCCGTGCCGTGATAGCCCTGCACCATGACGCGGCGGTTGTGCGCAAAGCCGGCGAGGATGGCGAGCGTCGTCTGCGGGTCGAAGCGATAGGCCTCGTCCACCTCGGGCACGTATTCGGTGCGCTTCGAGAAGGCCGGGATTTTCATGTTGCTATCGACGCCGAAATCGCGGGCCGAGACCTGCTTGTCGGGCTTCATGGAGAGGAGATCGTCGGCGGTGCTCATTGCGTCTCTATTCTAATTGGCGCGCCAGCTTACCGCGCCGCAGCATGGCGGGAAAGGCGGCGAAATGACGGGCTGCCGCAGCGTTTTTAGACCAGCCCGCTAGCCTTGAGCGTCTGATACGCCTTCAGCACCCGCTGCAGCTGCTCCTCGGCCCCGCGATCGCCGCCATTGGAATCGGGGTGCCAGCGTTTGACCAGCTCGGCATACTTGGCGCGGATGGCGCCGGAGTCGGCGTTCTCCTCCAGTTGCATGACCTCCAGCGCGAGCGATTGGAGCTTGGTCAGCCGGCGCTTGGGCTGGACCGGCTGCGCACCGCCCTCGGCTCCGAACATGCCGAAGGGGTCATAGCCCTGCCCGGCCTTGAAACCGCGCATCGCCGCCGAGTGCTTGTCGAGCCGACCGCCGCGGAAGGTCCAGATCGGGCGGTGGCCGATCTCCTCGCGGGCCTGATAGTCTGCCCACTCGCCCTCGCTCATGCCGGCGAAATAGTTCCAGCGGCGATTGTACTCGCCCGCATGGGTCTGGCAAAAATGCCAAAACTCACCTTCGCGCTGCCGACTTTTCGGCGCCTTGTGGAGTCCGGGGCGTTTGCATCCTACATGATCACAAGGGCGCTCGCTGGGCGCACGTTCCACCTCTTCCGCGCCAGGTTTCTTGACGCGGATGTCGATGAATTTCGGCTTATACTCAAACGCACGCGACATGGGGTGTTGAGTATGGGCGCCAAGGGTTAAGCGGACAAGGAATTGACAGAGCACAATTCGCATCTTTCGCGTGCTTCGCGCATCGAAACACAATTGCGCGCGGCGCTTTCGCCTGTGGCGATGTCGCTGGAGGATGAAAGCGCAAAGCACGTCGGCCATGCCGGCGCGCGGCCGGGCGGCGAGACGCATTACCGCCTGACGCTGGTGTCGGCGGCGTTTGACGGACTTTCGCGCGTGGCGCGTCAACGGCTGGTGTACGGCACCCTTCGTGAAGAATTCGACACAGGCTTGCACGCCTTGTCGCTAGACCTAAGAACGCCATCGGAGGCAGGCGCCTCCTAGGCGTGCGGGGGTTGGACGTGCTGGGGCGGATCTTCGCTTGGGCGGCGGCGATACTCATAGGCGCTTTGATCGGCGCGGCCTCGGCATGGGCCACGCTCGAATTTGGCCGCACGCGCTTTGTGGAAAATTTTGGCCCCTGGACCCATAGCAGCGCGGCGGGCTCGGAAGCGGCGGGCCCCTATACGCGCGCGATCATAGCACGAGACGGCCTGCTGGCGCTGTCAGCGCGCGAGGCGCTCTATTTCACGCTGTTCGAGGACGATGAAGGCCGTCCGCTGAGCGAAAGCTGCATTTATGAGCTCACCGGACGCGATCTCGCGACGCGCTGGTGGTCAGTCACGCTGTACGCCGACGATAGCTTCCTGGCGCAAAATTCCGATCACGCGCACGCCATCGACGCGTCGCGCGTGCGCGCTGGTCCGGACGGGCGATGGCGCGCGCGCATCTCGCCGGTGCGGGGCGACGCGGTGCATTGGCTTTCATCGCGCGGGGCGCGGCGCGGCTTCTCGCTGACGCTGCGCGTCTATAATCCGCAGCGCGAGTTCCGCCCAGACGAACGCGTCTTCCCGACGCTGACGACGATCTCCTGCGCGGAGGCGTCATGATGGAGCGTTGGCGCAAATATGTATGGAGCGCGATCGCGGCGGCGATCATCGCGCATCTGGCATTCGTATATGCGGTTCCGCGTGTGATGATGAATGTCGCGATCACGCGCTTGGGCGTCGGCGGCGTCAATCATTGGCAATTCGCGCCGCGCGTAACGGAAGCGTCGCGCACAATCGTCCGCCCCTCGCCCGACTTTGCCTATTCGGCTTGCCCGTACGATTTGGCGGATGGCCCTGTCGTGATGGCGGTGGCGCCTTGGGACGCGTATTGGTCGCTCTCGCTTTATGCCGACAGCAGCGACAATTTCTTCGTCATTGATGACCGCGAGGCGCGCTACGGCGCGGAGATCACTTTGGTGCGGCGCGGGCATGCGCATCCCGAAGGCGCGTCGATGGTGGTGGAAAGCCCCAGCCGGCGCGGCATCGCGCTGATCCGGCGCTTGGCGCCCACGCGCGACGCCTATGATGCGGCGGCGCAGGTCGCGCGCGCGGATGTCTGCGCCAGCGTTGCGGCGCTTACTGGCTAGCGATCGCCAAGCGCAGCGCCGCAAGGCGCGCGAACAGCAGCGTCACCGCCTTGCGGCGCGCCGCGACCAGCGGGCGATGCGGGCTTTCGCGCAGGATGGCGCCGCCAAAGCCATCGGCGACGATCAGGCCGACATCGTCAGGGATGAGGTGCTGGGGAAAATCTTCCGTGACGGCGAAAAAGAAGCGGTCGCAATATTCGATGTAATCCGGCCATTTCGCATCGACGGCGAAATCCGCGAGGCATGATTTCGTCTCGACGATCCAGATCTCGCCCGCGGCGGTAAGCGCCATCAAGTCGGCGCGGCGGCCATTGGCCAACGGCACTTCCAATACGGAAGCCAAGCCGTGATCGCCCAGCATGCGCGTCACGCCCCGCGCGAGCGCGAGCGTCGTATCCGGCCGGGAAAGCGGCAGCGCGTCCATAGGCGCAGTTTCGCATCGCGGAGGAGACGGAACAAGCACGACAGGAACATGCGGCGCAGCCCGCGCGTTTCGCCGCCCGTCAAACGGAAGGACAATTCCATGCGCAAGTTTAGCTTCCTCGCCGCGGCCGCGGCGGCTGCTTTGCTGGCTGGCTGCGGCTTCGGCGCGCCCGCCTATCCCCAATTCTCCGAAACCTCATACCGTATCGAAGGCCGCACCACCTCGCTCGACACGGGCGCCACGACGCAGACGGTGATCTATCGCGACGGCCCAAAAATGCGCGTGGAAGCAACGCTGCCCACCTATGGTCAGGCTACTATTGTGTTCGACGAAAGCACCAACGCCGCTTACGTGCTGAACCCAACAGGCGCCGTGCCGACGGCGCCTGTTCCGACCGCGCAGCCAAGCGCGGCGCCTGCAACCACAGCGCCGCCGACGACAACACCACCTAACGCGGGCACGCCGCCCGCGACTACGGCCGCGACGCCAGCGCCAGCACCGCAAGTCGTGGGCGTCGCCGTGCGCATTCAGGACGCGGACGCGCCGCAACCGCTTGAAACCGCATGGGCCGCACTTGGCGCCGAGAACGCGCGTTCGACGGGCCGTTGCGAGGTCGCCGGCGAAGACGGCCACGAATGGACGCCGCGCGAAGCGCCCGCGCCAGGCGTGGAGCGCACCGCCTGCATCACCGATGACGGCGTCGTGCTGCGCGTGCGCGAAAACGAGCGCGTGCTGTGGGAAGCCACGTCACTGCAACGCGGCGCGCAGGATGTGGCGCTGTTCGGCGTGCCGCCCGGCTATCAATTGATCGATCCGCAAGCCGTCGCCGAGCAAGTCGGCGAAAACCTGCAGCAGCTCGATAGCGTGACCGGCGCGACCAACGCACCGGCGACGCCACAGCCCACGCCCGATCCGCGCGGCTAGCTAGCGTTTCCGCCACTCGCTCGCACATTGCCGCCGAGCGGATCGAACGCTTGCGCGGCGGCCGCCTGAAGCACGCGCACGGGCGATGACGCAGCGTGCTGGCTTGGCGATGTTGGCGTCGATGCATTCGTCGCATCGCTCACGCGAAAGATCGAAACAGCGTCCGCGAGCGCCTCGCCTTCCTGCGAAAGGGCTTGGCTCGCCGCCGTTGTTTGCTCGACCATCGCCGCGTTTTCTTGCGTCATTTGATCCATGTGGTTCACGGCGATGTTGACCTGTGACACGCCGGAGGCCTGTTCCCCGGCGGACACGGCAATGTCACGAACAAGCGCGTCGATTTCACCGACCCGACCAGCGATGCGCGAGAGCGCCGCGCCGGTCTGCCCGACGAGATCGACGCCTTCGCTCACTTGCTGCGTGGAGCGCGCGATCAGTTCCTTGATCTCCTTGGCGGCTTCGGCGGAGCGCTGGGCAAGCGCCCGCACTTCCTGCGCGACCACCGCGAAGCCGCGCCCCGCATCGCCCGCACGCGCCGCCTCAACGCCAGCGTTCAGCGCGAGCAAATTGGTTTGGAACGCGATCTCGTCAATCACGCCGATGATCTGAGTGATTTGCCTGGAGGATTCTTCGATCGCGTTCATGGCTTCGACCGCGCGCCGAGATGAAGCGCCGCTCTGATCGGCGTCGGCGCGCGCGGCCGCGACTTGGCTCGCCGCACCTTGAGCGCTTTCAGCCGACTTGCGCACGGTCGCCGTGATTTCGTCGAGCGCGGCCGCGCTTTCCTCAAGACTGGCGGCCTGCTGCTCCGTGCGGCGGGCGAGTTCATCGGCGGCGCGCGCGATCTCGGCGGCGCCTCCTTTCATGCTGCTCACGCTTTCCATGACGCCGCCTACGGCGGTGCGGAGTTGAGCGATCGCGGCGTTAAAGTCAGCGCGGAGCTTTTCATATTGCCCCGGGAATACCTGATCGATCCGGCGCGTCAGGTCGCCGCGCGACAAGTCGGAGAGCGCGGCGGCGAGCGTGTCCACCACGGCTGCTTGTTCGCGTGCGGCCTCCGCGCGCTCCTGCTCGATAGCCTGTTGCTGTTGCTGCGCGGCTATGCGCTGGGCGTCGGCTTCGCGCTCCAGGCGCGCCTTCTGTGACAGCGCGTCTTTCAAAACGGTGACGGATTCGGCGATGTCGCCGATCTCATCGCGACGGCCAACGCCAGGCACGACAACATCGATCTCGCCCTGCGCCAATGCGCGCAAGGTATCGCTGGTGGCGCCGAGCGGCGCGAGCAGGCGACGCGTCAGCATCATGATGCCGACGGCGATCACCGCCGTGAGCGCAAGACCGATCAGACTCATGAACGCGACGTTCGGCATGATCGCGGAGAGAAATTCATGCTTGGGCAACCCCACCAGGAGGATGCCGATTACACGGCCGCTGGAATCCTTGATCGGGCTATAGGCGGCGAAATAGGTCGTACCGAGGATCTCCGCCTCGCCCCGGTAATCCTCGCCACGTCCGAACACCGCGTCGTAGGCGGGGCCGGCGGCGAGCTGTGTGCCCACGGCGCGGCGCCCGTCTTCAAGCAGGATATTGGTGCTGACGCGCGTGTCGCCTTGAAACACGGTCGCCACGCCGCCGACCTGTTGTTGGATGCGATCAACCGGCTCATAGAAATCGTTGAGGCGCTGCGCCCCGACATAAAGGGCGCCGCCTTCGACGCGGAAATCGTCGCCATATTGGCTAAGCGCGTTCCAGGCGACGCGCATGTTTTCTTCCTGGCGGTCTTGCGCGAGGCGCCCCGCCTCCGCGATCATCATGTAAGCAGCGATCGCCACCAGCACGGCGCCAAGCAAAGCCGCGCCCGCCGCGATCAAGAGCGCGATGCGTGTCGCGATCGACCGACCTATTCTCATGCCACTTCTCCTCAGCGTCGCGAGCAGGAAGCGGCTGGCACAATGAAGAAGTTGTAAGCGGCGCTAAAGCGCCGCGACGGAAATTACAGCGCCTTTGATAAGGATCAAGTCGACGCTTGATTGTTATCAAGCAAGCGTCGATGTCCGGTGGAGTTTTGCGGGCGATCAGGCTGAAAAAAAACGCCTCGCTCCGGCGAGCGAGGCGTTCGATCTCGGCGCTGTCGACGGCGCTCCTTATTCGGCGGCGACCGCCGCCGCTTTGACTTCGTTCAGCGCGTTGGCGTTCGCGCCGAAATTGATCGTCTTCAGATATTGGATGCCTTCATCGGCGATCGCGTCACCGACCATTTCCTCGCCTTCGGCCTTGAACTCCTCGAAGTTCACGTAGGTGGCGTAGAACGGCGCGGTGCGCTCGGTGATGATGCCGGCGTTCCAGAGCGTCTTCACCAGCACGCGGAAGATGTTGGTGGCTTCCTTCATGTGCTCGCGGCGCTCTTCGTCGGTCGCAACGGCTTGGAAGCCCTCCATGACCTTGTCCGGGTCGAGGCCGAATTCGGCGTAGATCGCCGTCATCTGGTGCGGCGCCACGAGATTGAACAGCAGCGTCTGGAAGCAATGCGCGGCCCAATTCTCGACGATCTCGTGCTCTTCCTTGCTAAGTTTCGGGATCGTGCGGTCAGCCCAGATCTTCCCGAATTTGTGGTGGAAGGCCTCGTCCGTCATGACGAGTTGCGTCAGCTTTTTCGCCAGCGGATCATTCCATTCCTTGAAGATCGAAGCGAAGGCGCCCATGGCGAGGCCTTCGACCAGCATCTGCATGCCGATGATCTTCTTATAGACCTCCGGCGCGTGCACGATCTCTTGTAGCAAGCCTGCGAGCACAGCGCCACACGGCAGCGGCGAACCCCAGCGGGCGATGATGTATTTCGCGAACGCCGTGACGTGACGGCCTTCCTCGCGCGTTTGGTTGGCGGCGTATTCTTGCGCGCCGGGATCGCGCAGCACGTGGCAGAGCGAAGCCGAAAGGTTGAGCGCGCCTTGCTCGCCGTGCAGGATCGCCGACATCTGCCAGCGCGCCATCTGGCTTTTGAACCGGATGCGTTCGGCCGGCTTATCGGCGAAATAATTGGTGACGTAATCGGTCTGTAGCGCCGGGATCATGTGATCGGGCACGAAATCCGTGGTGTCGGCGTCGAAATCGTCGTTGAAATCGATGTATTTCTTGTCGAGCGGATCCCAGAAATGGTCGTGGGTCGCCGAGATGATTTTGTCGAAGGCCGACGAGCGGTTCATGTGGCGCGTCATGTCGAGCATGGCGGCGAAGTCGGTCGGGGCGACCGCGTCGTACACTTCGTCCTTGGTGATCTGGCGGATCGGGGCGGCGGAATCGGCCATCGCGTCGTCTCTCCCGTATGCGGCCGTCAGAGGTGCGGCCATCGTTTTGAAGGCTGCACGATACAGGCGAATTTGATCTCGATCAATTAAAAATGACGCATCCGTCAACTTGACTGACCGATTTTTTACCGCTGGCCGGCCGCGACCCCATATAAGCCGCCCATGAATGCGCTTTTGCCCCCTAGTCTCGACGATCTTGAGCGCATGGCGCACGCCGCCTGGGCCGCGCTCCCGGCCGAATTCCGGACGCTGGCGGGGGACGTCATTTTCCGGATCGAGGATTTCGCGGACGAGCAGACCTTGGCCGAGGTCGGCCTCGAAGATCCACTCGACCTCACCGGCCTTTATTCAGGCCCGGACCTCACCGAGCGCTCGATCATGGACCCGTCGCCGCATGCGCCGATGGTCTTCCTCTATCGCCACGCCATTCTGTTCGAGTGGATCTCGCACGGCGACGTGCCGCTCGCCGAATTGGTGTCGCACGTGCTGGTGCACGAGATCGGCCACCATTTCGGCTTGAGCGACGACGATATGGATACGCTGCTCGATGAAGCGGACTAGGAATTGAACAGCTTCCGCCGCGGCCCGAGATAGCCGAACAGATACGCGCCGACCTTACGCATCTGAATCTCCTCGGCGCCTTCGGTGATGCGATAGCGGCGATGATGGCGATAGATGTGTTCGAACGGCTTGTGCCGCGAATAGCCGATGCCGCCATGCACCTGCATCGCGCGATCGGCCGCTTCGCAGCAGAGGCGGTTCGCCCAATAATTGCACATCGACACTTTGTCGGAGATTTCACGCTCGATCTGCTTGTGCGGCATGCGATCCATACGCCACGCAGTCTCGCGGATCAGCAGGCGCAGCATCTCGGCTTGCGTCGCCAACTCGATCAACGGCCATTGGATCGCTTGATTTTCGGCAAGCGGCTTGCCGAATGGTTTGCGCTCACGCGCGTAGCGTACGCTTTCCTCGATGCAATAGACCGCCGCGCCCAACGATGACGCCGCCTGGCGAATGCGGTTGGTGTGGACGAAGCTTTGGCCAAGCCCCAAGCCTTTACCGATCTCACCCCAATACGCGTCTTGCGGCACCCAGACATTGGTGAGCGACACGCGCGGGTGATCCGTCGGCATGTTGAAGGTCCAGAGATATTCCTCGACCTTCACGCCCGGCGTGTTGACCGGCACGACAAACGTGGTGATGCCCGCGGCGTCGCCATCCTCGCCGCTGGTGCGCGCGAACACCATGGCGTGCGTGGCGACGTGCATGCCCGTCGTCCACATCTTTTCGCCATTGATGAGCCAGCCAGGCTTGCCGTCTCTCTCGTGCGGCACGGCGCGCGTTTCCATGTGCGTCGCGTCCGAGCCGTGATTGGGCTCCGTAAGGCCGAACGCGGTGATCATGCTGTGATCGAGCAACGCCGCGGAATCGCGCGCATATTGTTCGGGCGTGGCGAATTCCTTGAACATCACCACGAACGGATTGTTCGACACGATCGAGTGCTCGTTTTGCAGATCGTTGTGAAGCCCGAGGCCTTTGGCCGCCAGGTGCTCGCGGATCACGGCCAGCCAAAGCTGCGATCCGTCCTTGCCGCCAAGCGCCTTCGGCCAGGCAAAACGCAGATGCCCCGCCTTATCGGCGCGCTTGCGCGCTTCGGCGAGCAAATCCTCCCATTCCTTCTTCGGCAGCCCGCCCTTCTCCCAATCCGTGCGCTCGTACTCGCGGCGATGATCGAAGAAACGGATATTGTCGTTCTCACGCTCCAGCGGCTTGATCTCGGCTTCGATGAAGGCGTCAAGCTCGGCGAGATAAGCGACGAGTTCCTCCGGCAATTCGAAATCCATGACGCTCTCCTATTGGCTCTGTCGTGCGCGGCGGTAGGCCGAATAATTGGGCTGATCCACGGCAAGCTTTTCGAGCGCGGTTGCGCGCAGATGCGCGGCGAGACCCGGCGTTTGCAGATCAAGCGCACCGCTGGCGATGCGATCGCAAAGCGCACGATTGAGTGTTTCAAGATCACCGTCTTGGCCAAGCAATTCGGAGAGCCGCTGGCGCTCGGCGGCGTCGCTTCCGGGCGTCAAGACGATCGAACGGCACACCAGTTCGAGCGCGCTGATCGTGACGCGCATGTCGAAGACGGCGCGGCCGCTCAGCGTCGGCAGCACATTGTCGCGCAGATGCGCGATGGCGATGTCGAGGATTTGCTCGGGCGGCGGGTTATCCTGCATCAGCGCGCCTCCAAGAGATCAAGCAGATCGAGTTCGGTTTCCGACGCACGGCGCGCGATCATGGGACGATCGATTGCGAACGGGCCGGCTTCACGCAGCACCGTGGTCGACACCGTGCAAATGATCCCCCAGCGCAGCACGCCCAGCACCTCCCAAAAACGCACGCGCGCGGGATCGACGGCTACACCGCTCACCGCTTCATAGCCGGCGAACAAATCCTGGCGTTCGCCGAACCCGCCTACGGGCTTCTCAATTGCGCCGAAGCGCCACGAATTCACGCAGAGCCAACCGAGATCCTGCATGGGGTCGCCCACATGCGCGAGTTCCCAATCGAGCACGGCGCGCACGCCATCGGCGCCGATCAGCAAATTGCCATTGCGAAAATCGCCATGCACCAGCGTCAGCGACGCATCGGCCGGCAAGTTCGCGCGCAGCCAGCGGAAGGCGAGTTCGAACACCGGCCTTGGCCAACCTTCCTCGCGATGCGCGCGCTCCAATTCGTCAATCGTGTGCGCGGCGCCGCTGACGGGTAGATCGGCGGGCGGGGCGAGCGCATGGATACGCGCGAGGATTTCGCCGCACTGGCGCGCGAGCATCGGCCGCGTATCAGCGAACGCCGCGTCGCGAACGATCTTGCCGCCCAACGCCTCACCCTCGACATGCGCCATGAAAAAGCCGGCGCCCAAGCCCTCCTTCGGCGCGAGCACGTGCAGCACACGCGGCGACGGCACGCCGGCCTCGCCGGCCATGCGCATCAGGCGCGCTTCGGTCTCAAGCGAAATGGCCAGCGTGCGCGCGGTGGCGCTCTCCGGGGCGCGGCGAAGAATAAGACGCGCTTCGCCTTCTGGCGTTGCAAGCTTGAACGACCATGTCTCCTGGCTCGCGCCGCCGGAGAGGCGCTTCAAGTCGGAAACGGCGCGCCCACCGGGCGTCAGTTTCGGCGCCAGCGCGTTCAGTTTTTCTATATCGATGCCGGTGGCGCTCATCGTGTTTCTCTACGTTCGTAGAGTACGCACGCTCACACCATGGCCTGACGCTTTCAATAGGCGCCGTGGGGTCAGCGTTGCCGGCGCAGGTGGCGATCCATGCGGCTATCGGGGATGGCGTTGCGATCCGACATGCCGAGCGATTGCGCGCAATAATCTTCCGGCGACGTCAGCTGCGGACGCATCGGGTCGCGCTCGTAAACGGCCTGCACGCTGGTGACGCAGCGGTCCCAGGAACGAATGTCTTCCATCCGCTCCGCGCGCGAGCGGAAATCGCCTTCGGGCGCGATCACTTGCTCCTGCGCTTGGCCCGGCACGACGATATCTTCGTCATCCGAGCGCGGACGCGATGGCGGCGGTGCGGGCGTCGGCACGCTGACTTGCGAGGCGACGGGCGGCGCCTCAGCGCGCGGCGTGGGCGGTTGCGGCGCGGGCGTTGGCGCGGGCGCAAC
>JAFLCU010000027.1 GCA_017303355.1 Caulobacterales bacterium
CGATCGCGGTGGCCGCACGCCGCGCTGGCGCCATCGGCAAAGCGGCCCTCGCCGGCGCCAGCATGGGCTACGCGGCGCCCGGCGCGGTGATCGCGATGGGCGCGCTCGCGCTATTCGCGATGGCGCGCGAAGCGGGCTGGGTCGGCGGCTTGAGCACCAGCCTCGCCGTCGTAGCGCTTATGTGGACATACGCTGCGCGCTTCGCCTCCGCTGGCGTGCAGCCGATCGATGCGGGCCTTGCGCGCCTTTCCAAGGGCCTCGACGCCTCCGCGCGCACATTGGGCGCAGGACCATGGCGGCGCTTTCTGCGCGTGGATTTGCCGATCGCCGCGCCAAGCCTCGCCGCCGCCGCTTTGATCCTTTTTGTCGAGATCCTCAAAGAGCTGCCCGCCACTTTGATCTTGCGCCCGTTCAATTTCGATACGCTCGCGGTCAAGGCCAACGCCTACGCAAGCGATGAACGTTTGCTGGAAGCGGCGCTGCCGTCGCTCCTCATTTTTGTGGCGGGCCTTCTGCCTATTCTTCTTTTGACGCGCGGCATCGCCGCGGCGCGCGCGGGTTCACGATGAGCACCGTTACACTCTCAAACGTTCGTCGTCTCTATGGCGCGACCGCCGCGCTCGATGACGTATCACTCACCGCGCCCGAAGGGCGAGTGCTGGCGCTGCTGGGCCCCTCCGGCTCCGGCAAATCCACGATCATGCGCCTGATCGCCGGGCTCGAGCCGCTTGACGCCGGCGAGGTGCGCATCGGCGACGATCTTGTCTCCACGCCACATCGCACCATACCCGCCGAGGCGCGGCGCATCGGCATGGTGTTTCAGGATTATGCGCTGTTTCCGCATTTGAGCGCGGGCGCCAATGTCGCGTTCGGGCTCGACAAGCTTGGCCGCGCCGAGCGCGATGCGCGCGCGCTGGCGTGGCTGGACCGCGTCGGCCTCAAGCATCGCGCGCACGCTTTCCCACACGAACTTTCGGGCGGCGAGCAACAACGCGTCGCACTCGCGCGCGCGCTGGCGCCGGCGCCGCGCGCCGTGCTGCTGGACGAGCCATTCTCGGGCCTCGACCCCGTGCTGCGCGCCGAATTGCGCGACGCCACGCTCGCCACGCTCGCGGAGGCGCGCACCACCACGCTTTTTGTCACGCATGACGCCGAAGACGCGCTCCAAGCGGCGGATCGGCTGGCGATCCTGAAGGCTGGCCACGTGCTGCAAGAGGCGCCGCCGCGCGAGGCCTACGACAAGCCCGCGTCACTCGATGCGGCGGCCGCGCTCGGCCCGATCAATCGCTTTGATGGCCGCGTCGAAAATGGCGTCGTCGCCACGCCATTCGGCGCCATCGCGGCGCCGCATCTCGCACAGGGCGTCGAAGCCTCCGTCGCTGTACGCGCGGAAGCCATCGCGCTGCGGCCAGGCCATGCCGTGCGCGTGCGCGACGTGCGCCCCCATGGCGCGCACGATCTCGTGCGGGTTGAAGCTCAAGGCTTGGTGTGGCGCGCACTGGTTCCGGCGCGCGCCACACTCGGCGAACGCGTGGACATCGAGATCGCGCCCACGGGCGCGTTCGCGTTCGCGCGTTAGCTCTTGCTCTTTTCACTCTCGGGCGCGTCCGCGGCCGCGGGTATAGGCGACGCCACTTCTTCCACGACGTCAGACGGCGCGTCATTCGGCTTGCGCAAGAGCAAACGCCGGCGTTCGAGCCGCCTTTGCGCGAGCAAACGCAGGCGCATTTTCCAGGCCTCGGCCTCCCAGGCCAATTCGCGCGCCGTCGCCACGTCGAGCTTCGCGGCCTCGGCGAGCTTCTCGCCAAGTTGTAAAAAACTACCGCGCGCCATCGCCAAGAACGCTTCGCTGACGTCCTCATCGCCCTCAAGCGCGAGGCCGGAATCGGTCAGGTATTGCAGCACGTCGCCATGCGGACGGATTTGCGGTTCGGCGAAGGAGGACGCAAACGCGGTTGCAAGCTCGCCGCATTTGAAGCCCATATAGGATTCAACCGACGCCGCCGCGCCGGGGCGCAGGCATTTCATGATCTGCTGCGCCAGGCGCGGGCCATGACCACAATATGCAAAATCATCGACGCTGATCAGGCCGGCATAGTGGTTTGGCTGAAACACGTGCGACTCAAGATCGATGCGCGCCACCTGCACGCGCTCCTGTAGCGCCCCAGTCGAGACAGCATGCTTCAACGCGTCGAGCGTCTCTTCACGCCACTCAAACACGTCGATGCGCCCAGGGTGCCGCGCGGCGATCGCCTCGACTGGCGCAATCAGACCCGCCCCGAGCACCGCCAGCACGCCATCGGCCGGCACGGCGATCTGGCCCAGCCCCAGAATATCGGCCGATGCATCGCCTGGGCGAATGCGCCCTTCGCCCCACATCACGCCAAGCGCGGCCAACCGTGGCGGCAAATCGTAGTCGAACAGCGCATCGTCGGCGCCTTCGATCGGCGCTTCGGCGTCGTTGGCGGCCTCTGCTTCGAGCTGCGCCAGGACCCCGGCCTCATCCAGCTCTTCGCCGTCCCACCACGCGCGCAGGCGCGCGCGCGTGAGCGCGAGCTGCTTCTTGTCGAAAAGAGCCTTCAGAGCCGCCATAGCGGCTTAACGCTAGCGCCATTCCGTTAACGATTTGCTTGAACCACCGGCAACAGCGGCGCCGCCCCCGAAGGAAAAGCCGCGTCCGGGTCGCGGATGAATGCCAGCATATCCTCGTAAACGACCTCGCGCTGCAAATCGCGCATCAGCCAATGCCAGCCATTTTCATAATAAGCCGTCCGCGCCGTGCCGGGCAGCCGGCGCGCGGCGGCGATGGCGGAGGTGCGCGGAATGATCTGATCATTGGCGCCGTAGAGAAACAACACATCGCCATCCAGATTGGCGGCGCGACTATGCGCCGTCTCCATCAGCCCGACGAGGCCATAAACGGCGTCGATCCGCGTCTGCCAGATCATGTGCGGCGCACGCCCCGCCTGCAGCAGCGCCTCGCGATTGTCGGACGCAGTGCGTGTCCGTGTGACGTTGCGCGGCGGCGTCACCGCGCGCCACGGAAAGAGATGCGCCCCCACCCAAAGCGTGAAAGCATAATGCTCCGGCAACGTCGACCACCCCCACACCGCCGGCGCCACGAGAATGAGTCGATCGATCTCTGGCGCATTTTCCGAGCCAAAGGTCGCGATCGCTTCCGCCGCGCCCATGCTGTCGCCGACGACGGCGATCGTCGCATTCGGATGCGTGCGGCGCGCCACGGCGACGGCGGTGCGCAGATCTTCTGTCATGAGCCGCTCGCCCGGCCACAAGCCGCGATTGGGCGAGCGGCCAAAACCACGCGCATCATAGGCGTAGAGCGCCACGCCGCGCTCCGCGAACCATGGGCCGGCGAGATAGTACGTGTTCGCGTAATCATTCATGCCGTGCAGCGCGATGATCACCGCGCTCGGCTCCTCGGCCGGCAGCCATGCGGTCAGGCCAAGCTCGGCCCCGTCGAACGAGACAAACCGCTCACGCGCGGCCTCAAAGCGCGGCCCCTGAAACGCCTCCACCGGCGATGCGGCGCGCTGAACGGTCGGCACGCAAGCGGCCAGCGCCACAGAAAAACTCAGCAGAATTGTCAGGAAGAACGAGCGCATGGTCAGCTTTCGTTTCGGTTCAGGTATTCGCTGTGAGCACCGATCTTACCCTAAGCCGCAATTCCGGCAGAAGCTCTGCCTCGAACCAGGGATTGCGCTTGAGCCATGCGCTATTGCGCCATGACGGATGCGGCAAAGGCATGACATTGGTTGGATAGTCGCGCCAGGCGCGGACCGTCTCGCCCAAGCGAGGCTTCGCCGCAGCGCCTAAATGATAGCGCTGCGCATAGGTTCCGACCAGCAGGGTCAAACGCACATTGGTGAGCAGCCGCAGCAGGCGCGGCCGCCAGAGCGGCGCGCACTCACGGCGCGGCGGCAGATCCGCGCCGTTCACTGTTCCCGGAAAGCAGAAGCCCATGGCGGCTACCGCGATCGTGCGCTTGTCGTAGAAAGTCTCGCGGTCCATTTGCAGCCACGCACGCAAGCGATCACCGGACGCATCATTCCAAGGGATGCCGGTTTCGTGCACACGACGGCCCGGCGCCTGGCCCGCAATCAAGATGCGCGCCTTCGGATGCACCCAGACGACCGGGCGCGGCTCATGCGGCAGCGCACATGCGCGGCAGGCCTCAATCTCGGCGACGAGTTCGTCTAGGGTCTTTCCCATCGCGCCAATTTTGCGCCTGCGCGCGCATACGCAAGCCCGCGCATCTGCGATTGGCTCAACAAAGCGCAGCCAAAATGACGGGACCGGCCATGGCGGCAATTGCCCGCTTCGGACGAGGCTACGCTTCGGGCGCCAGCGCAGGTTTCAGCGCGGCCGGCCCGAGCGTGCGCGCAATGCTGAACGTGAACACGGAGCCCTTGCCCGGCTCACTGCGCGCACTGACGTCGCCGCCCAGCAAACGCGCCATGCGCCGCGTAATCGCCAAGCCCAAGCCAGTGCCGCCATAATTGCGCGTGGTCGATGAATCGGCCTGCACGAACGGCTCGAACAGATCGGCCAGCTTTTCTTGCGGCACGCCGATGCCGGTGTCCGAGACCTCGAATACGAACAGCTCGCCCTCGCAGCGCAGGCGCACGCTGATATGTCCGTCCCGCGTAAATTTCGACGCGTTCGACAGCAGATTGATCAGGCACTGCCCAACCTTGAAATTGTCGGTCCGCGCCAACGGCAGATTGGGCGCGACCTCCAGCGACAGCGTGTTGCCATTGGCCTCCGCTTGCGGACGCACGGCGTCCAAGGCATCGCGCGCCAATTCCGCGACGCTTGTCGCTTCGATCTCAAGCTGCATGCGCCCGGATTCGACTTTGGAAAGATCAAGCACCTCATTGATGAGATGCAGCAGGCGCCGCGAGGAAACCAGCACGCGATCATGATCCGCCACGTCGGCGCGACGCCCCGCCTCCTCGGCGTCCTCGCGCATGATTTCGGTGTAGCCGATGATCGCGTTCAGCGGCGTGCGCAGTTCGTGGCTCATCGTCGCCAGGAATTGCGATTTAGCCTGGTTGGCGGCTTCCGCATCCGTGCTCGCTTTCGCGAGCGCCCGCAGACGTTCCGCATCGCGCAGATCGCGTTCCGCGACGGCGCGTGCGAGTTCGCCGATCTCGTCGTGGCGCGCGGTGAGATCATCCACCGAGAGCGCGGCGTTATCGCGAGCCGCCTCTGTCAGCCGCAAGGTCGGCCGCACCACCCAGCGATACATCAAGAACAGCAGCAGCAGCACCTCGACCAGCACCGCGAGCACGCCCATCAGCAAGAACATGCCGGCGCTGCGGCTGGCATGGCGCGCCACCGCCTGCTCGGGCACCAGCGTCAGGAATATCCAATCCGGCCCGGCGATCCGCGCATAGACCGCGAAATTGCCGTTCACCGCGTGCGGGAGAATGCCTCCGTTCGCCTCGGCGCCGCGGATGTGCCGCATCACGCTCGCGATGCCGAGATCATCAGCGATCAGCTGGGCGTCTTCGCGCACGCCCGTAGTCATCAAGCGCTCGTGCGCGATCAATTGGCCACCCCGATCGAGTATCGCATTGTGTGTGCCAGGCAGCACCTCCTGCACTGAGGCCCGCAAGCCGTCACCCAACGTGATGCTGGTGCCCCACACGCCGGCGCGGCGCCCATCAAGATCGAGCGGCGTCATACAGGCCGACGACAAGCGCCCGCCGGTGGGATCAGAGAGTAGCCGCCGCAAGCCCGTACAGCGCGTCAACGCGGTCGGATTGGCCTGTGTCGTCGAAATGACGGCGAACTCCTCGTGCTGAAATGCAAACGAGGCTGGCGCGGCGTGGCGATAATATTGCAGCCGATCCGCGCGGTTGGGCGCGAACATCACCATGCGATTGCTAGCGGTGAAATAGTAGAAATTATCCAGGCGCGCCAGCACGAGCGGCCCCATGTCGCGCAGCACCAGATAAGCCGTATAAAGCTCGGCCTTTTCGTCGACGCTCATGCGGCGTCCATCGGCCATGAACGCGCCGATGCCGAAAACGGGGAAGCCGTCATTGTCGCGTCCGCCGTCAAACAGCGCGTCGGCGCTACGGCGCGTGCCATCCGCTTGCAGCGGAAAGTGTCGGTCGAATTCACGCGCCGCTTGAGCCGCGTTCATTTGAGTGAGCCGTTCGGCGAATAATCGCGAAGCCGAAGCGTGCACCAGATGGATGTCGTCGAAGACCCGCTCTTCGGCTTTTCGGCGCTCTTGCAGGAACGCATAGGTCGCGTCGAGCGCGCCACGCAGCGCGCTCTGCCGATAAAGCAGAAATGACGCCGTCGAGCCGACAGCAGTCACCAAAATCGTCGAGATCAGAACCGCCGCAGCGACCTTTCCCGCGATTGAACTCTTGAACGCGCGACGTATCCACACGGCTTTTGATCCGTTAAGGGATCGGCAATATGCGCGCGGGCGCTTGAGAATTGGCAAACGCGACTGACAAAAGGCGCGGCGGTAGGACTTTGTTATGTTTTGGCGTCGTCAGCGCGATAGCGCAGACGCACCGCCGGCAGCAGGCCGACATCGATCTCCAGATGCGCGCAGCTGAAACCCGGCATCTTGATCGGCCGATGCACATCGTTCGCGCGGCGCAACACGCTCAGCATCGACGCGCCAATCTTGTTGTCCTTTAACGCCTCGCGCGCGGCGACGACGCTTTCTTCATCTGTCAGCGCTGGCATGAAATGGGCGGTGACCTTCGGCGTCAGCGCCAACTCGATCTCAAACTCGCGCAGCGCGTAGCCCGCCTGCCGCAGCGCGGGCAGCGCGCCGAGAAAGGCCGCCATCGTCTCTTGCAGCTTGTCGGCGCCAAACTGCTTCAGCTCCGCGAATTTCTCGGACGGCAGCGCGGCGACGCCCTTGGCGTGCTCCACCAACGTTTTGCGCGGCTTTGACTCGTCCTTCGGCACAGCATCCTCGTTCAGTCCAGATCGAGCGTCGCCACGTAGGTATCGCCGTTAAGCGCCTTGAAGATCAGCACATCGCCAGGATTGATTTCCTCCGCGCCCATCTCCTTGGCCAGCACCGCGATCGCGGCTTTCACCTTGGCCTCGCCCGCCAAATTGGCGTCGCCGCCGAAGCCGAGAAAGGCCAGCGGTGCGCCACCGCGCACCGGCCAGACAAACGGGTTGTAGGTGGCGAATCCCGGCGTGCGCTGCTCCACTTCGCGGGCGAGTTCCTCGGACGGCTCCTCATCAAACGAAAAATCGTGCAGCCCGTAGTCGCCATCCGGCACGGCATTGGCCGCGTTTCCATCGGCGATACAGCGCGCGCAGATCGCTGCCGGCGCTGGCGGCAACGCGTAGATGTGCTGCGTATATTTCCACACGCATGGCCGCCCGCACGCCGCGCACGCCTCATCCGATGGTTCAAAGCTTTGGTGCGCGTATGCGTCCGGATGAAAGCGAAAGGCGGGCTTGTCGGTCATCCAGCGATCACTTGCCCTGCTTCATCATTTCGCGCGCGATGATCACGCGCTGGATTTCGCTGGTGCCTTCATAGAGCCGGAAGATGCGCACATCGCGATAGAAACGCTCGATGCCATAATCGGCGACATAGCCGGAGCCGCCGAAAATCTGCACCGCACGGTCGGCCACGCGCCCGACCATTTCCGAGCAGAACAGCTTCGCGGCGGCGGCGTCCATGGTCACGTCTTCACCGCGATCACGCTTGCGCGCCGCCTCTAGCACCATGGCGCGCCCGGCGTTGGCTTCAGCACGGCAATCCGCGAGCATGGCTTGGATCATCTGAAAGCTGGCGATGACTTGGCCGAATTGCTTGCGCTCAGCCGCATAGCGCACGCTCTCTTCGATCAAACGCTCGGCGACGCCGACGCAGACCGAGGAAATATGCAA
Source organism: Caulobacterales bacterium (assembly GCA_017303355.1). Taxonomy (GTDB): domain Bacteria; phylum Pseudomonadota; class Alphaproteobacteria; order Caulobacterales; family Aquidulcibacteraceae; genus Vitreimonas. Next base: position 7,909 of record JAFLCU010000027.1, read on the forward strand.
GCGACCACGATCCAGCACCTGCATGGCGATGCGGAAGCCTTGGCCTTCTTCGCCCAGCCGATTGTCGATCGGAACTTTCACATTGTCGAAATTCACGTCGTGAATGTGGGCGCCCTGCTGGCCCATTTTCTTTTCGGCCTTGCCGACCGTAACGCCATCCAGCTCGCGCGGGACCAGGAACGCGGAGACGCCGCCGCCGCCTTTCACGTCCGGATTGGTGCGCGCCATCACGGTGAAGAGCGACGCGCGCGCCGCGTTGGTGATGTAGCGCTTCGAGCCATTGAGCAGATAATGATCGCCCTTGAACTCCGCGCGCGTGCGCACCGCGCCGGAATCCGAGCCGGCTTCCGGTTCCGTCAAAGCAAACGAGGTGACGATCTCGCCCGCGGCGATGCCGGGCAGATATTTCCGCTTCTGCGCGTCGTTGCCGAACATGGCGAGGCCCTGGCTGCCAATGCCGACATTGGTGCCAAACGCCGACCGAAACGCCGGTGAGCAACGGCAGAACTCGAACATCACCCGGCATTCGCCTTCCATCGAAAGCCCAAGCCCGCCGTATTCCTCCGGGATCGAAAGCCCAAACATGCCGAGCGCGCGCATTTCGGCGAGCGCGTCCTCCGGGATCGCATCATCCTCGGAAACCTTGGCCTCCAGCGGAATCAGTCGCTCATTGACGAAGCGGCGGATGGCGTCGAGCAACGGCTCCAATAATTCTTCAGACACGGACCTTCCCTCAGCAAATCTGGCGTTGCGTTAAATTGCTCAGGCGGTGCGGCGCGCAGGCGACCGCGCGCGTCACGGTCTCACGCACGCGCACCTCGCCGGCGACCTCCTCGTCCGCCTCGCGCATCAGCGCGCGCAGGTCGGCCGTGTCGAGACGCCATGGCCGCGCGACCGCAATATTATCCTCGATGTCGACTTCCCATATCCCAAGATAAACCGCCTCGCCCGGGCGCACCTCGAAGCTTGGCCGCTCTGGGCCGGCGATGACGCCATTGGCGACGTAATCGACATTGTTCTCTCGGATCACGGCGAACACGCTATCGAGCGCGTAAATGCCGGGATCGACGCGCGCCATTAGGAATTCGCCCGGGATGCCGCGCACACGCACGGTGCCGCCTTCGTTGGTCTCGACATCGATAGTGCGGTCGCCGTCGAACGCCGCGAACGCGCCGTGCGCATCCAATTGGCGCCAGAACATGGAATAATATGGCGCATCCTCATGCTGGGCTTTGGCGATATTGATGACGATATAGGCCTCGTCAGCGGCGCCGACGCGGAAGCGGCGATCCTCGCGCGATGCGCACTGGATCAGCACCAGCGCCGAAAACATCAAAAAAACGAACCGCATGTCCCTGCCCTTGCCCCTGCCGCTGTAGCATGCCAGCACGCCCCGCACAGCAGGAGCAAAAAATGAGCGACGGCGGAAGCCCGGCCGAACCTTACGGCAAGCCGATCATTCTCAGCAAAGGCCCATTCGCGGGCTGGACGACTTGGGGCGACGGCGCGGACCCGTTCGAGACCTATCTCGGCCCACTCTGCTTCAAGATTGAGGCCGATGGCCGCGTGCGCACCGCCTTCATGCCGGAGCGCCATCATCTAAATGGCGGCGCCTCCATCCACGGCGGCGCGCTTATGAGCTTCGCCGATTTTTCGCTTTTCGCCATTGCCCACAATGCATTGGCTGGCGCACACGCCGTGACGCTGACATGCAATAGCGAATTCATCGGGGCCGGTGATTTGAATGGCGCCGTTGAAGGCCAAGGCGAGGTGCTGCGCAACGCGCGCTCCGTCATATTCGTGCGCGGACTAATTACACAAGCTTCACGCCCCCTGCTTGCATTTTCCGGCACGCTCAAGAAGATCAAACCAAGCCCGCGCGTCTGAACGCGGGCGCGGGGGTGTTGCATATGCGTACGCCAGAACAGGCGTTCGATCTGCGCGCGGCCATGGCCGACGAATTGCGCGCGGCGCTCGACGAATTTGAAGCATCTTTCGGCGAACCCAAGGGCGTGCATCGTTGCCGCGTCCACGTGAAGCGCGCGCGGGCGCTGGCGCGGGTCGGCAAGACCAGCGCGCCTGGGCTTTCCACCGTGTTCAACGATTCCGCTCGCACGGTCATGCGCCAACTCGCCGTCGCGCGCGACATTGCCGCCCTGGCGGAGACGGCGCGCACGCTCGCGCAAAAGCGTGGCAAGAAGCAGGCCGCCGCGCTCGCCCGAGTCGCCGAGCAGCTTGACGAAGAGCGTCTGGCGATGGCCGGGCTCAACATGGAGGCCACGCGCGCGGGCCTGAAGGATTTGCTCGCGCTCGCCCAAGTCTGGCCCGAGGCGTCGCCGCGCCAGATCCGCAGGGGTGCGCGGCGCATCGCCCACCGCGCGCGGCGCGCCTGCCGACGCGGCCACGGCGCTGAGCAGCCGGATCGCCGCCACGAATGGCGCAAGCGTGAAAAGGATCGCTATTTCGCTGCAGTGCTGCTGGCCGAAGCGTGGCCATTGAAGCGCCGGCGCAAACTCAGTGAAAAGCTGGGCGTGGCCCTCGGCGATGAGCGCGATGCGTTGCTCTTGCTCGAACGCGTCATCGGCGAGCCTTCAATCGCTGGTGAAGGCAAGGCCGGCGAACACGCCGTGAAAGCGCTCATGCGCCGGCGCGCCAAACTGGGCGCCCGCGCCGATAAGCTCGGCGCCAAATTGCACAAACGCGAGAGCTAAGCCGCGACTTGCCCCGCCGCGCGCTCAGCAAACGCCGCGCGCCACCGCTTCAGGTTCGGCAGATCATCCCCCGGCCGCCACCGGTTCATCTTGGCGAAGTCGACCCCGCAACACGCGGTGATGTCGGCGATGGTGAAGCGATCGCCAGCGATCCAGGCGCGGTTGGCCAATTCACCATCCAGCCATTTGGCCATGCGCATCGCCTGGCCCTGATTATAGCTCGCGACCTCGGCGTTCTGATTGCGCTCCACCGCCGCCAGCACGGGGTTGCCATGGCGCACCCACATCATCAGCGGCATCGAGAACAATAGCTCCATGCGCCGATCCCACATCTCGATGAACGCGCGCTCGAACGCGTCGCGCCCCATCAGATTGGGTTCCGGATGCAGCGCTTCGATATAGGTGCAAATGGCGCGGCTCTCGGTCAAAGCGCGGCCATCATCCAGTTCGAGCGTGGGAATCTGCGAAAGCGGGCTCTTCTGCTTGAACGCGTCGGTGCGATGCTCGCCCTCTTGCAGATTGAGCGTGACCACATCGATGTCCGTCACGCCCTTCTCGGCCAGGAACATCATCACGCGGCGGGGGTTGGGCGCATACGGCGCAACATAGAGCTTCATCATTGTCCGAACAGCCACATGGGCAACGCGGCGACAATAGCCGCCGTCATCAAGGTCGCCATGAAACCGGGCAAAAGCGATCTCCACGCCAATTGCATGATCTCTGTCCGACGCGCCGGCATCAGCACCGTCATGCCGCCCGTCATGATGCCGATCGAGGCGACGTTGGCGAAGCCGCAAATCGCGTAAGTGAGGATCATGCGGCTGCGTTCCGCGATCGCGTCCGCCGGGATGGCGCCCAGATCGATGAAGGCGATGAATTCCGTGAGGAAGAGCTTGGTGCCGAGGATCGTCCCGCCTTCCGCCGCGTCGGCCCAAGGCAGGCCTATCGCATAGGCGACCGGCGCGAAGATGTAGCCGAAGATGCGTTGCAGCGTGAGCGGGGCGCCATCGATTGGCCCAAACGCGCCCAGCACGTTGTTCACGATCCACACGAACGCCACGAACACGATCAGGAACGCGGCGACATTCACCGCCACCATCACGCCGTCCTGCACGCCGCGCGTGATCGCATCCATCGAGCTTTCATATTTCAGCTCTGAATCGTGGTCATATGGCGTCCCAGCCTTGTGCTCCTCCGGCACCATGATGCGCGCCAGCAAAATGCCCGCCGGCGCCGAGATGATCGACGCCACCAGCACGTGGCCGGCCGCATTGGTAAGCACAGGCCCCAGGATCACCGCGTACGCCACCATGGTGGAGCCCGCGACCGTGGCGAGGCCAACCACCATCATCAAGAACAATTCCGCCCGCGTGAGCTTGTCGAGGTACGCGCGGATCACGATCGGGCTTTCGACCATGCCCATGAAAATGTTGGCCGCCACCGATACCGCCGAGGCGCCGCCCAGATTCATCGTGCGCTCGAACAGAAAGCCGAACGCGCGGGTGATGATCTTCAAAATCCCCCAATGCCAAAGCAGCGCCGAAAGCGCCGAGATCACCAGGATCAGCGGCAGCACGCGGAAGCCGAAGATAAACGGCCCGCCGCCGCCTTCGCCGAGCGCCGCATAAGGCTGGTCGCCCCCGCTCAGGAAGCCGAACACGAATTGCGCGCCCTTATCGGCCGCGCTCGCCAGGCCATCGACGGCAGCGGTGACGCCCGTCAGCACAGCTTGCGAATTGGGAATTGCAAACAGCAGCAGCACCAGCCCCGCCTGCACCGCGAGCGCGCCAATGGTCAGAAAAAAAGGGAAGCGCTTTTTGTTCTCCGAGAACAGCCAGGCAATGAAAATGATGGCGACAACCGCGATCAGGCTGCGCGCGTTCTCGATCGAATAATACAATGGACCCACCCCGCTTTGGCGCGTGACGCTAGTGCGACAAGCTCGCCCCTGCAATCAGGCGCCCCCGCGCTTGACCAGTTGCGCCTAGCTCTTCATCAAACGGCGAGTTTTCGCGTTCGATTTCAGAGGGTCCCCGATGTCCGATATCCGCTTTGACGGGCAGGTCGCCATTGTCACCGGCGCGGGTGGAGGCTTGGGCCGCGCGCATGCGCTCGAACTGGCCCGGCGCGGCGCCAAGGTCGTGGTCAACGACCTGGGCGGCTCGGTCGATGGCGCGGGCGGCTCCTCGGCGGCGGCCGAAGCCGTCGTGGCCGAAATCAAGGCGGCTGGCGGCGAGGCGATAGCCGATGGCGCCTCCGTCACCAACGACGCCGGCGTCGCCGCCATGGTGCAGCGCGCTATGGGCGCCTGGGGCCGTATCGATGTGCTGATCTGTAATGCCGGCATCCTGCGCGACAAAAGCTTCGCCAAGATGGAATTGGTCGATTTCAACGCCGTGATGGATGTGCACGTGCTGGGCTCGGTGAAGCCGATCAAGGCCGTCTGGGAGATCATGCGCGCGCAAAATTATGGGCGCATCGTCGTCACCACCTCGTCAAGCGGCCTCTATGGCAATTTCGGCCAAGCCAATTACGGCGCGGCGAAGCTGGCGCTGATCGGGCTGATGAATACGCTGCGCCTCGAAGGCGCGAAGAATGACGTCCGCATCAACGCCATCTCACCGGTCGCCGCCACGCGCATGACGGAAAGCCTCCTGCCGCCAGACTTCGCCGCCAAGCTCGCGCCCGAGTTGGTGACGCCAGGCGTTGTCTATCTGGCTTCGCAAGATGGCCCCAACGGCGCCATCCTCACCGCTGGCGCGGGCGTCTTCGCGCTCAGCCAAATCATTGAAACCGAAGGCGCTTTCCTCGGCGCAGGGGCCACCGCCGAAGCCGTGCGCGACCATTGGGCGGCGATCACCGACGCCAAGGGCGCGGAAGCCTATGTCGGCGGCCATGGGCAGACGCAGAAATTCCTTCGTAAAACAATGAGCTAATCCAATCGGCACCGTTGCGCTACGGCAACGGAGGCCGCGCTGCATGGCTTATATCCCCTTTTAGGCATGCTTTTCGGGCGCTACTCGGCTAGGTAGCGCCCGTCATGGCGTATGCCCTGCTCACCCTGGCGCTCGCGATCGTGGCCGCCGCCGGCTTCGTTCACCTGTGGCGAAACCAACGTGCGATGCGCGAAGAACTCGCCGCGTTGAAGCGCACGGTCACGGCGCTCGAGACACGCGCGGCGGTCGTCGCCGCGCCACGCAAGGCACGCCGCGCCGAGTTAGGCGTTGTCGCTCCCGTGAGCGATATCCAACACCTGAGCCCGGTGGCCGAGCCCGCGCCTATTAGACCGCTGCGCGCAGGCGCCGCCACTATCGACATCGACCAACCGACGCTTTCGCCGGCGACGCTTCGCGTCCTCGCGCTGGCGATCGCCGCCACCTTGCCGGCGTTCGCGCTCTTCTTTGGCGTCGCCGCGCCCGCGGTGGTCTCTTTTGGATTACTCAGCGCCGCCGCCATGCTGGTTGTCGGCCTGCGGGCTGATTGGGCGATCGCGGCGTGGGCGGGCCTATTCAGCGCAACGGCTTGGGCCAGCATCGGCTACGGCCTCGGCGCGTCGCTGGCCTCGCCGATCGCCTTTGCGCTGCCGCTGGCCGCGCTCAGCGTGGCGGGGCTTACCCATCTTTACGTGAAGCGCGTTCCGCCCGGCGCGGGCGCCGCACTGCTCGCCGCTGTGATGGCGCTGGCGCTGGCGAGCGAGACAAGCGTGATTGGTCCGGGCGGCTTGGCCTTCGGCGTCGCGGTCTGCGCCGCCGCCATCATTGGCGCGCTCAGCATCAAACTCGAAGCCCTACATCTGGCCGCCTTCGGCGCCGCCTTGCTTGGCCTCTTCGTGCTCAGCGGCCAACCCGCCGCCGCGATCTGGTTCACGCCGGTGACGACCTGGGCCGGCGCGCTCTTTCTCGCGATCGCCGCTCTACGCGTGCCGCAAGCGGGCGCGCGCGCGGCGACGCTGGCCGGCACTGGCGTTCTGGCGCCGATGGGCGCCATCGCCGTGCTGCATTTCGCCGGCCACGGCTTGGCCACCCCATTGGCGGCAGCCGCGGCGTTGCTTACGCTCGCAGGCGTGCTCGCGGCTATCGCCACGGCAGCCGCGATGCGACGCGAGCGGGGCCTTGCCGCGCTTGGCCTTACTGCTTGGATATTGGCGCTCGGCGCGTGGGCGTCGGTCGCGGGCGCTCTTGCGTTGGCGCTGCCCGCGCCATTCGCCGCGCCGGCGCTTGTGGCGCTTTCCTTGGCCGCGCTTGGGCTGAATTGGCGCTTCCGCCACGCGGCGTGGCGTGCTTGCGCGATCCTTTCATTCATCGCGGCTGGCGCGCTTGTGCTGCGCACGGCGGGCATGACGCTCTCCGAAGACCCGCGCTGGCCATCTTGGGCGCTCATTCTCGTCGGCCTCGCACTGAGCAGCGCGCTTTGCGCTGGAGGCGCCTATCTCGCGCATCGCCAAAGCGCGCATTTCACCGCCAGCGCCGCGGAAGCGGCGGCGATCGCGATCGGCATCATCGCCGCGAACGTGGCGCTCCGCGTGGTCTGCACCGGCGGCGTCGTGCTGCTCACGCCAATCGGCTTCGTGGAAGCGTGCCTGCACATCAGCGTCTGGGCCGCTATCGCTCTCAGCCTAGCTTATTTCTCCAACCAAGGCGCCAGCAAGGTGCGCGAGGCCGCGTCGATCGCGCTCGCGTTTTGGGCAGGCTTCGTATTGTTGCTTGCGGGTGCGATGTGGCTCACGCCCTATTGGGCCGATCGCGGCGACGGCGCGCTCGCGTTACTGACCCACCATGCGCTCGGCGTCGTGGCGCCGGCGCTCCTGTTTCTTGCACTCTGGTGGGTCTGGCGGACGCAAGAGCGCGACATGCGCGCGCGCGGCGCATTCATTGTCGGCACGCTATCGCTGGCGGGCGCGGCCGCTTTGGCGCTGATCCGCGCTGAAGGCGCGCCCGATTGGGCGCCCGCGCTGGGCGGCGCGGCGGCGTTCGCCTCCGCTGTCGCCGCGAACTTCTCAGCCGGCGTGACGCGCGGCACTCAAAGCTCGAAATAAATCTCGATCGAAATCGGCGTCGCCAGATGCGGCGTCATCTGCTCCATCAACGCGTGCAGATGCTCGGTCTCGCCATGCGCGATGAACGCGTCCCAATCGATAAAACGCCCGTGCGCCGCGAAATGGTGCTCGGAGCCAATCAAGCGCGTGACCAGATAGGAATCGCAGCCCAGCTCGGCGTTGCGCACTTGGTACGCGTAGGCGCGCAGCAGCTTCTCGACGCGCTCGCGCCGCCCCTCATGGGCTTCGGCGCGCACGATCACGCACACCGCAGCGCGCTTTGTCGGTTTGGCCGCTTCCGCTTCCCGCAGAACTTCCCAGACCATCCACCACGCACGTCGCCCCCAGCGACGCCCCATGGTGGTAATTATGCAGCGCGCCTGACCTTACGCAACCGCCTCTTGTATGCTCAGCTACCCCAGCACTGGAACGCGATTTCCTTCATCCGATCCGCGCTGCCGGCCAGATATTGGTGAGTCTGACCGTTCACGGTCACGTGCAGGCGCGCGTTTGGCTGAACCGCCGCCAGAAACGGCGGGCGTTGCGGCAGGTTGATCGTCACGGCGCGGTTCCGCCCGCGGCCCTCCAGGGACATCGGAACATTGACCCGCACCTCGCCGATGCCAACCGTCGCCACCGTCGCGCGCCGCGCTGAGCGCGTCAGCGTGAAATCCGTGATCACGATATCGCCCGTCGGCGGGCGGCAGGTGATGGTTGCGGTGACACGGCCGCGCTCGTCGGTCTGCGTCGCGGTCGCGACGCCATCGGCGTACGCGTAGGTGATCCCTTCGCGGTTCTGCGCCGACGCCGCGCCCGGGGCCGACAGCGCCAAGGCGCACACGCAAGCAGCGAGCAATTTCCGCATCGATGGTCTCCGTCCCGTCTTCCCCGGCCGGTCTCTAGCACACCGGAGCTGCGAGGAGCGATGCCCTAAGACCATTGATGCTTCGTAATCATCAGCGGATGAGGGCGTCGCCCTGCTCCAAGTCCAGCAGAAATTTCTTCCGCTCCATGCCTCCGCCATAGCCCGTCAGGGCGCCGGTGGAGCCGATCACGCGATGGCAGGGCACAATGATCGAGATCGGGTTGCGCCCATTGGCGAGGCCGACGGCGCGCGACGCGTTGGGCTGGCCGATCGCCGCCGCTTGCTGGCCATAGGTGCGCGTCGCGCCATAGGGTATCGTCAGCAGCGCGGTCCAGACGCGCTTTTGAAACTCCGTGCCTTGCGGCGCGAGCGGCAGGTCGAACACGCGCAGCTTGCCCGCGAAATACTTGTCGAGCTGGCGGCGTGTCTCATCCAGGATCTTGTCCTTGCCCGCTGGCGCGGGCGTGTAGGCGTAGCGCGGGTTCTCGAACTCAAGATGCTCAAGCGCCTCGCCATTCGAAATCAGCGTGAGCAGGCCCACCGGGCTCTCATAAATGGTCGAGATCATGTGCTGACTCCCTTGCGCGCGCCGCGCCGCCAGAGGCGGATAGCGGCATAAGCGCGCCACGGTTTGAGTTGATCGAGCGTGTCGCCCCTGCGGCCGAGCGCATTGATCAGCGCAATATCGGTCGCCGGATACGCATCGGGATCGCCGAGCGCGCGCATGGCGATGTATTCAATCGTCCACGGCCCGATGCCGGCGATATTGGCGAGTGCTGCGCGCCCGGCCGCGATCGCCCCGCGCGCCAGCGGCAGTTTCCCTTCCGTCGACGCCATCGCCAAGCGATGCAGCGTTTCCGCGCGCTTCTGCGGCAAGCCGATCTTGGCGATCGCTTTCGCGCCGGCGTTGGCAAGTTGCGCCGCATCCGGGAACGCACGCGACAATCCTTCCGGCCCGCGCTCCAAATCCGCGCCGAACCGCGCAACCAGGCGTTCCGTCAGCGTACGCGCGCCGGCCACTGTCACCTGCTGGCCAAGAACCGCGCGAATGGACGTCTCAAAGCCGTCCAGCGCACCGGGCACACGCACGCCTGGCTCACGCTTCACATCCGGCGCAAATTCGGGGTCAGCGCTCAGATGCGCATCCACCGTCGTCATCTCGGCATCGAGATCGAACGCGCCACGCACATTGGCCACCAAGGGGCGCAGCTGCGGCGCCAAATTTTCCGAGAGCGTCAGCATCAAGCCCTTCGGCCCCATGCCGATTTCGAGCCAGCCGATCACGCCGCCCTGCTTCAGAACGCGCGCGTAGGATGTCGCTGTCCCGATCTCCACGCCGGGCAGCGCCCGCATGCGCAGGAACTCAAGTATCGGCGCGATATTGTAATCGCCACGCGGCGACAGGCTCACGGTGAATGTGTCTCCGCGCTCGATCGCCCTGCGCCCGCGCATCTTCGAGGGCGGCGCGCCGTAGCGGTCCTTCATCGTCGCGTTGAACCGGCGCAGCGAACGAAAGCCTGACGCGAACGCGATCTCGGTGATCGGCAGCGCCGTCTCGTTCAACAGGCGCCGCGCCGCAAGCAGCCGCCCTGTCTGTGCAATCTCGATCGGGCTCGCGCCGAATTGCGCGTTCATCACTCGCCGCAGGTGCCGTGAGGTGACGCCCAATTCAACCGCCAGTGATTCCAGACCTTGCTCTTCCAGCGCGCCCGCCTCGATGCGCGTATAAGCCTGCGCCGCGATCCGCGCCGGCCCATCGATCGGCGCAAGCCCTGGCGCGCGTTCCGGCCGGCACAACAAGCAAGGGCGGAAGCCCGCATTCTCCGCCGCCGCGGCCGAAGGCCAGAACGTGCGGTTCTGCCGTTTTGGCGTCCGCGCCGAGCAGATGCAGCGGCAATAAACGCCGGTGGAGGTGACGCCCACATAGAAGCGCCCGTCAAACCGGCGATCCTTTGCGTCACAAGCCGCATGGCATGTTTCAACGTCCAGCATGCCCCTAATATGGACCCAGCCGAGGCGATCGTCTCGCCGGTTTCGGACATTGATTGATTTTGACACTCCGCGTGCCACTACTTAGTCTGCCGGCAAAAAGGGAGGCGACGCCATGCGCCAAAAGAAACTCGGCCTGATCGCCAGCGCGCTTGCGTGTCTGGCGCTTGCCGCGAGCGGTTCGGCCATCGCCCAGAGCGCGCCGCCAGCGCCCACGCGGCCCAACATTGTCGTCATCGTCATCGATGACGCGGGCTTCACCGATCTCGGCGCGTATGGCGGCGAAGCGCGCACGCCGAACATCGACAGCCTCGCCCGACGCGGCGCGCAATTCTCGCGCTATTATTCCTCGCCGCTCTGCTCGCCCTCGCGCGCGATGCTGCTCTCGGGAATGGACAATCACCGCACCGGGCACGCCACCATCATCGAGGTGTTGCCCCCGGAATTGCGCGGCCGCCCCGGCTACACGATGCGCCTCGAGCCCGGCGTTACGACGCTCGCCACGCGCCTGCGCGACGGCGGCTATCGCACCTACGCCACCGGCAAATGGCACTTGGGCCACGGCGAAGGCGATCTGCCGAATTCGCACGGCTTCGACCGCTCCTTCGTGCTCGACGCCTCCGGCGCCGACAATTGGGAGCAGCGCCCCTACATGCCCTATTATCGAACCGCCGATTGGTTCGAGGATGGCGCGCGCGCGACGCTGCCGGAGAATTTCTACTCCAGCGCATTCATCGTCGATCGGATGATCCAATATCTCGACGGCGATACAGCGCGCGGCGAGGCGCCCTTCTTCGCCTACCTCGCCTTCCAAGCCGTGCACATTCCGGTGCAAGCGCCGCGCGAATACACCGCCAATTATCGCGGCCGCTACGACGCAGGCTGGGAAGAGCTACGCACCGCGCGCTGGCGCCGCGCACAAGAGCTCGGTCTCTTGCCGGCGGACGCCGGGATCGACGCCACGCCGCACGGCTTCCGCCCGTGGCGCTCGCTTTCCAGCGAAGATCAAGCGATCTACGCGCGCAGCATGGAAGTCCATGCCGGCATGCTGGAGGCGATGGACCACAATATCGGCCGGCTCATCGCGCACCTGCAAGCACGCGGCCTTGCCGACAACACGATCTTCGTCGTCACCTCCGACAATGGCCCCGAACCCAGCTTGCCCACCGCCGAGCCAGATTTCGTGCGCTGGATGGGTTTGCAGGGCTACACGCGACGCATGGAGGATCTCGGCGAGCGCGGCTCGTTTGTGTTCATCGGCCCCGAATTCGCCAACGCCACCGCCACCGGCGCGCTCTACAAATTCACCTCCGGCGAAGGCGGCTTGCATGTGCCCTTCATCATGGCCGGCCCCGGCATTGCCGCGCAGCGCGTGAACGCACGCGCCTTCGTCACCGATGTGGCGCCAACCTTGTTGGAGCGCGCGGGCGTGCCGCTCGCGGCGCCGGCGATGGATGGACTCAGCCTCAATCCCGTACTGAGCGGCGCCGCTACCGAGGTCCGTGACGCAAACACGCCGCTGGGCGTAGAGGTCTCCGGCCATTCCGCGCTCTATCGCGGCGATTACAAGCTCGTGCGCACGCCACCGCCCCTCGGAGCCAATTCATGGCGTCTCTACGACATCGCGCGCGATCCCGGCGAAACCACCGACCTCGCCGCCGCCATGCCCGATCTCGTGCAAACCATGCTCGCCGATTACGAGGCGTACGCCGATCGCGTCGGCGTGCTCGATCTGCCGCCCGGCTACGACGTGCAGCGCCAAGTCGTTCACAACGTCCGCATGAAGCAGCTGGAAATGTATTGGTGGGTGCTCGCGATCGCCGCAGCCGTTCTCATCGGCGTGATCGCGCTCATCATCTGGGGCATGCGTCGGCTGTTTCGCAAGCGGGCGGCCTAAACAAAGTCGCGCCGGCTGTGAGAGCCGGCGCGGACATCGTTATTCGGCTCTGAAAGCTTACGCTGCTTCCTTGGCGGTGAGACCGGTATAGCGCTTCAAATGCGTGTCGACGTTGCCGAAGGTGGCGTCGAGCATGGTCACGCGTTTGAAATAATGGCCGACGCGCATTTCGTCGGTGACGCCCATGCCGCCATGGATTTGCACCGCGGCTTGACCAACGAAGCGGCCGGCTTTGCCGATCGACACCTTGGCCGCGGACACCGCCTTCGCGCGCTCCGCGTCGCTGTCGTTCAGCTTGATCGTCGCGCGCAGCGCCATCGAATAAGATTCCTCGCTGGCGATGAACATGTCGACCATGCGGTGCTGCAGCACTTGGAACTCGGCGATCGATTTGCCGAATTGCTTGCGCGTGCGCGCGTATTCTTGTGTGAGCGACGTCATCATGCGCATGGCGCCGACGGCTTCGCTGCAATAGGCGGCGTTGGCGTCATCGACGATCCGTTCGATGGTCGCCAGCGCGCCATCAGCCGCGCCGACCAGCGCATCGGCGCCCACCGACACGTTCTCCAGATACACTTCCGAAGCGCGCGTGCCGTCCGTCGTCGAGTAATCGCGCGTGGTCACGCCCTTGGCGTTCTTGGCGACGAGGAAGAGCGAAATGCCCTTGGCGTCGCGCTGGCCGCCGGCCGTGCGCGCGCTCACCAGCAGCGTGTCGGCTTGCGGCGCGCCCAGCACCACGGCCTTGTGCCCGTTCAGCACATAGCCCGCGCCGTCCTTCTTGGCGGTCGCACTCACATCGTTCAGCGCCCAACGGCTCTTCGGCTCGGCTTGCGCGAACGCCATCACGCGCTCGCCGCCGGCGATCGCCGCCAGGTGCTCATCCTTTTGCGCGGCGGAGCCGGCATATTTCAGCGCGCCCGCGCCCAGCACCACGGTCGGTACATAGGGCTCGACCACCAGCGCCTTACCGAACTCTTCCATCACCACGTTCACATCGAACGCGCCGCCGCCCAGGCCGCCGAAATCTTCCGGCAGGGGCGCTGCGAGCAGACCTAGCTCAGCGAACGTCGCCCAATTCGTTTTCCAGGCGTCCTCATTGGCGAGCGCTGCGCGGCGCTTCTCGAAATCGTACTGACCCGCCGCCCACTTCGCGATCGAGTCGCGCAGCATGTTCTGTTCTTCTGTGTAGTCGAAATTCATCGGACGCTCCTCGCCGCGCACTGTTCACAGCGGCGCGGCGCCGGTCAAGCGGGCCGCCCTAACGCTTCCTGCGGCCAAACAGCAATTCGAGGAAACCGCGCTTACGTTTGGGCTTAGGCGCCGGCGGCGTCCAGGGGCCCTGGCCCGGTGCTGCGCGAGGCGCCGTGGCGGCAGGCGCGCGGCGCGGCGGTT
>JAFLCU010000028.1 GCA_017303355.1 Caulobacterales bacterium
GCCGGCGACTCCGCCTGCGCCGCCGCCAGTCGCGCCGCCTCCACCACCGGTCACGCCACCGACGCCGCCGCCAGTTCCGCCGCCGCCAGCCGGCGCCTATCTGGAAAACCTGCGTGTGCAGGATGCATCGCCGTTACGTCGCGCGGACTTTGAAGCGGTGGCCGCGCGGCTTGGCTGCGAGTGGGAAGCGGTGGCCGCCGTGGCCGAAGTTGAGTCTGGCCCGCTTGGCGGTTTCGGCTCGGATGGCCGCCCGATCATTCTGTTCGAGCGCCATCTTTTCTCGCGCAAAACCAATTCGCGCTACGACACTTCAAATCCGACGGTCTCGAACCGTACGCCCGGGGGCTATCCGCGCACGCAGGCCGAGCGCTGGGCGCAGCTTACGGAAGCTTATGCTCTCGACGCCGAGGCGGCGCTCGCGAGCGCGAGCTACGGCCGCTTCCAAGTGCTCGGCCAAAACTACCCGAACCTCTCGATGGCGAACGCGCACGAGTACGTTTCGAAATTGGCGCGCACCGAGCGGGATCAGTTGGAAGCGTTCGAAGGCTTCATCCGCGCCAACAGCTTGGCCGATGAGCTGCAGCGCAAGGACTGGACCGGCTTCGCCAGCCGCTATAACGGCCCCGGCTACGCGGCCAATCAATACGACACCAAGATGGCGCAAGCTTACGCGCGCATCAAAGCCAACCCTGCGGCGATCGCGTGAGTTTCGGACCGCCGGATTCCAGCCGGCATCGTTGCGCGTGACCTGAAGCAGCCGGCTGGAAGCCGGCGGTCCGATATTGCGTCGGGGCGGGCGAACGCCCTACATGCGAGCATCATGGCTCGCTATCTGATCACGTCCGCGCTTCCGTACATCAACGGCATCAAGCACTTGGGCAACCTCGCCGGCTCGATGTTGCCGGCGGATATCCATGCGCGCTTCCGCCGCCTGCAGGGCCACGAGGTTCTCTACATCTGCGCGACTGACGAGCATGGCACGCCGGCCGAACTCGCCGCCGCCGAGGCCGGCCAGGATGTCGCCACCTATTGCATGCAGCAATATCAAATCCAGAAGGACGCCTGCGACGGCTTCCGCTTGTCGTTCGACCATTTCGGCCGTTCGTCCAATCCGCCGAACCATAAGCTCACGCAGCATTTCTGCGAGACGCTCGAAAAGAATGGGCTGATCGAGGAGCGCACGTCGAAACAAATCTATTCGATCGACGACAAGCGCTTTCTGCCTGATCGTTATGTCGAAGGCACGTGTCCGAATTGCGGCTTCGAGCGGGCGCGCGGCGATCAATGCGACAATTGCGGCACGCTGCTCGATCCGATCGAACTGAAGAACCCGCGCTCGAAAATCTCCGGCTCCACCAATGTCGAGCCGCGGGACACCGCGCACCTCTTCTTGAAGCAACCGCAAATGCAGGATCGCATTCGCGCGTGGGTCGATAAGAGCACCGAGTGGCCGCCGCTGGCGCGCTCGATTGCCTACAAATGGCTCGACGAAGGCCTGATCGATCGCTCGATCACGCGGGATCTTTCATGGGGCATCAAGGTCACGCAAAACGGCAAGCCGCGTGCGGGCTTCGAGAACAAGGTGTTCTACGTCTGGTTCGACGCGCCGGTGGAATATATCGGTTCGACGGTCGAATGGGCGGAGGCGACGGGCGGCAATTGGGAGCGCTGGTGGCGTACCGATAAGGGCGCAGATGACGTCACCTATGTTCAGTTCATGGGCAAGGATAACGTCGCCTTCCACACCGTGAGTTTCCCCGTCACGATCATGGGCTCGGGCGAGCCCTGGAAACTGGTTGATCGCTTGAAGGCGTTCAATTGGGTGACGTGGTACGGCGGCAAATTCAGCACGACCGACAAGCGCGGCATCTTCATGGATCAAGCGCTCGACATTCTGCCGAGCGATTATTGGCGCTGGTACTTAATGGCGAACGCGCCGGAGAGCTCTGACGCGGCGTTCACGCTCGAACAATTCCAGCAAACCATCAACGCCGACCTCGCCAACGTGTTCGGCAATTTCGTCAACCGCATCACGCGGTTCGCGGCGTCGAAGTTCGATGCGAAAGTGCCGGATGGCGGTGCGTGGGGCGCGAACGAGGAAAAGCTCGCACAAGAATTCGCCGAACGTTTGGCGGCGCTGACGCAATTCCACGAACAAATGGAATTCCGCAAAGCGGCCGCTGAACTCCGCGCGATTTGGGCCGCGGGCAACGAATACCTGCAGGTCGCAGCACCCTGGACTGCGTTCAAGACTGATCCCGAGGCCGCCGCAATTGGCGTGCGTACCGGCCTCAATGCGTGCGCGCTGTTCGCGATCCTGGCTCAGCCCTTCATTCCCGACGCCGCCAAGACGGTGCTCGACGCCATGGGCGTGCCGGAGAAGAACCGGACGTGGCCGCTGCCCAGCGACAAGAGCGTCTGGGACGCGCTGCCGCGTGGACTTCAGATCACGCCGCCGGATGTCCTCTTCAAGAAGATCGAGGATGAGCAGGTGGCCGAGTGGACGGCCAATTTTGGCGGCGGCGCGTAACCCCGCCGCGCTAGACGCCGCCCAGGTTCGTGCTTAACAATTCGGGCGCCCGAGGGGACGGGCGGCACGGGAGGGGCGCTCATGGAATTCGTGGATCAGGCGGTCGCCTATATGCGCGACGGCTTTGGCATCGTGAATGGCGATTGGCGTAACCTTGTGCTCGCGCTCATCGCGGCGATTTTCATGGGCGGCTGGAAGCAATGGCTGCCGTTTGCGGCGCTGGCTGTCGTGGCGCATATCGCGATCCAAAAACTCGCGCCCGTATTGGCCGGCGATGGTGAAGCGCTGAGCTTGCCGCCGATCATGGAAACGCAATTCTGGATTGAGGCGGGCGTCCTTTTACTGGGCTACCTGATCACGATTGGCGTGTTCTTCTTGATCAAGAGCCTGATCTTTCGAAAGTCGGCTGCGGCGCACTAAGTCCGGCTACGGCGGGCCTCGTAGAGCGCGATCGCCGCGGCCGCCGATACGTTCAAACTTTCCATGATCGGCGCGATCGGGATGCGCGCGCGCTTCTCGCAGGCTTCGGCGACGCCCGGGCGCAGGCCTTTGCCTTCGGCGCCGAGCGCCAGCGCGACGGGGCGCTTGTCGGCGAACGCGTCTTCGAGGCTCAATTCCGCTTCGCCTTCGAGCGCGACTGTCAGATAGCCATAAGAACGAAGCGTTTCCAAGGCGCGGCCGAGATTGGCGACGCGCACGTGCGGCGCCAGTTCGATGGCGCCTGCGGCCGCTTTCGCCAGCACGCCAGTGAGCGGGGGCGATTTGCGATCCTGCAGGATCACCGCGCGCGCGCCGAAAGCGACAGCGGAGCGGAACGCGGCGCCGACATTCTGCGGGTCGGTGACGCCATCGAGTACGAGCACGGTGCGTCCATCGAGCGGCGTGCAGGCGGCTTCCAGCGACAGCGGCTCGAGCGGATGCGCGCGCACCGCGACGCCTTGGTGCACGGCGCCCGGCGGCAGCATGCCGTCGATCGCGTCCGGCTGCAGGATCTGGACGTCGATCCCCTCGGGCAGGCGCGATGCGGCGTTGCGGGTGGCGACGACGCGCTCGATCCGGCGCGCCGGATTGGCGAGCGCGGCCAGCGAAGCGTGTACGCCCCACACCCAAGACGGCCCGCCATGCTCTTCCTCAAACTGCCGGCGCGGCAGCTTGTCGGCTGGAATGCCGTGGGCGGGACGGGACGACGAAATGGGACGTTTGCTCAAGGCCGGCTCCTGCAGTCCGCCTTCGCCCAAGGGCTTCGGCGAGACAGCCTTCGCGCCTTCAAAAGCGGGTCGGCTTGCCTAGCCGTAGCGCCATGCGCGAAGGCTGGTGGAAGGGGCTGGATTCGAACCAGCGTACGCTCGCGCGGGCAGATTTACAGTCTGCTGCCATTAACCACTCGGCCACCCTTCCAGCCGGAGCGCGGCTTCTAGCGGGCATGGCCGCGCTGTTCAAGCAGGGAAGTCTGGACGTTGTGACGCTGGCGCAGTCGCCCTGAAGCCGCTATTTGCGATGCCGCGCGCGGGTATAGCTCAATGGTAGAGCCGCAGCCTTCCAAGCTGAAGACGAGGGTTCGATTCCCTCTACCCGCTCCATTTTCCCCTGACCAATGCGCAGGCGCCGTGGTCGGCGCTCCGAAAATTTCGCGATCAACGGTTGCGGCGGGCTCCGCTTCGGCAATACTCGCGGTTCCTTAGGGGAGCCTTGGGGGGAGCTGAGGCATCGAGGGAGGCGGCGATGCTGCTGACGCGAGCGATACCTCTGGCGCTGGCCATGCTGACGCTGGCCGCGTGCGAGATGGCGCAGTCCGCTGCCAATCAAGAATTCATGCGTATCCCGCGACCGGTGCGGACGGGTGCAGCCGAAAGCGCGATCGAGCGCGTTGAGCCGAATGTTTCGCGCGAGGAAATCTTCGCGGCGGTGCAGGCGCAGATGAGCCGCGAGACATTGTGCTTTTCGTGGCCGGGCCTTTGGCTGCAGGAGAGTCAGAACCGCAGCATCTATTATGCGCGCTACGATTTGATGGCGCGTGATTGGGGCGGCGAAGTCGCCGCCAGCAGCCGCGCGCGCATGCAGGAATTCGTCGATCTTGGATTCTTAAACAGTCGCGAGCGGCCGGACATGGGCGCGGACGTGGTCGAATACTCGCTGACGCAGCAGGGCGGCGCCTATCTGCAAGGTTCGCCTTATGGCGGCGCGCGGCCTTCATTTTGCGCGCCCGCCGAGCGCCGCGTCGTGGCGATCACGGATGTGCAGCATGGGCAGTTTGCTTGCGGCAGCATGCAAGTGCGTTTCACCCATGTCGCCGACGCGTGGCCGAATTGGGCGCGCACGGATAATGCGCGCGCGCGCATCGCGCAGGTCTGGACGCCGCTCGGTCAAGAGGGGAGCGGCACGGTGTCGATGAGCCGGCAATGGTTCAGGCCAGGGCAAATTCCCTCTGGCGTCATCAACGGCCAGCTGCGCTCGCTTTGCTATGATCCGGACGATCGTGCGGTCTATGGCGAGGACATGGAGCTTGCGGGCGCGCCTTAGTGGTGCGTGTGTAGCGGGCTTTAGAAAGAGGGAGCGCGCGGCTCCGCCGCGCATGCGTCGCGGAGCGACGCGCTCCAAGCCGCGAAGGCCGGTGCGGGCCGGCGGGGGCGCCGGCGGTCCATATTGGGCGCAGCACTTTTGGCCGCGTGGAGCAGGGCTCCACACGGTTGAGGTGTGCTGGGATGCCGCCTGGAAGGCGGCGGTCCGCTTATGAGGAATCGGCGGCGTGGATGTCCGTGATCGCGAGCGAGCGCACGGCGTGCGCGGGTGGCGACGCGATGATGCGCGCCGAGATGCGCGTGAGACGGCGCTTCAGACGCGGGAGAATGCGCGCGACGTAGCGATCGATGTGCGCGAGGGCGTGCAGCAGGATGGAAATGCGCGCGACGGGGTCGCGATGGCGCAGCGCTTTACGCAGCCACGAGCCATGCGCGGCGCGGACGAGGCTTTTCGGGCCGGTGCGTTGATTGAAGCCGCGCGTGCCGAATACGCGCACGGTTTCTTGCGGACGCGCGTAGAGGCTGAGCAGATTGACCGCGCGGTGGTAGATGATGGCGGCGACTTGGGCCGCGAGACGATCGAGCGTGAGATCGCCATAGCGGCGCAGGCGACGTGATTTGGTGCAAACGCCGGCGAAAATCCCGGCAAACCACACGAGCATCAGCCGCGACCAAGTCGCGAACCTTTCCAAGCGATGCTGTGAGATGTGGGGCCGGTGATGTTTCATGGCGGCCATTATATGCGCGCTGGGAAGCGGTCGGATTGATTGCGCGAAGATTCCTGCAAATGCTTGGCGCGGCGGCGTTTTTAAAAATGACGCCGTAGGATTAGTGCGTGGTCTATCCCACACACGGCGCCTGAAAATGGGAGCGCGCGGCTCCGCCGCGCATGCGCCGCGGGAGCGGCGCGCTCCCACTTTTTGAAGAGCCGCGCCCCCGGGGATGGGTGTGGTGTTGGTGCAAACACGAGAACGAGCGTCAACGTGCATGCGCCGCCGGAGGCGGCGCGCTCCTAACGTTGGACAGCGGCGTGAGATGCGCGTGCGAGAGATGATCTCACACGCGCATTGGCGTTTACGGGGTCACGCGAATGCCCACGAGCACGCTGGCGGGGGCGCCGGCGAAGCCATTGACGGGCTCGTAGGTCTCGTCGAGCACATTGTCGGCGGCGATGTAGAGTTTCACCTCTTCGCTCAGCGCCCACGACGCGGAGGCGCGCAGGATGTCATACGCCTCCACCTCGCCGACGCCCGACCAGAAGCCGGCATCGTTATAAAGGGTGTCGAGACGTGAGCCGACCTGGCGCCAGGCGAGCTGGGCGTTGAACGGGCCGTGTTCGGCGTTGAGCTCGGCGCTCCACGCTTCCTCGGGGCGGCGCTGCAGCGCCACGCCGGTGGCTGCATTCACCGCGTCGGTTTGCGCATAGACCACGCGCGCGTTCAGCCAATCAGTGGGACGGAAAGTGAAGCGCGCTTCGGCGTAGTCGATGTCGGCGCGATCGACGTTGCCATAGGCGAAGCCAACGAAGCCGATCAGATTCTCGACTTCGCTCGAGCGATAGAGCGCGCTGACTTCAAAGCCGTCGCCGCGCCCGAAGAGGGCGGCGCGCGCGTCCGCGCCGACTTCCCACGTCTCGGCGCTCTCCGGATCGAGCGATGCGTTGCCGTAGAACGGCACGAAGCGTTCGAACAGCGAGGGCGCGCGATAGGCTGTGCCGTAGGAGGCATAGAGGCGGCCGACATTCCCGATCGGATAGGCCGCGCCGGCGCGCCATGTGGTTTCTTGGCCGAAGCCATCGAAATCATCCTGGCGGAGGGCGGCGGTGAGTTCGACCGGACCGAGCGCGCCTTGGGCGGCGATGTAAGCGCCCCAATGCTCTTGGTCGCCGGCGACGGGCGAGCCGTAGCTCACGGCTTCGATGCGTTCGTCCTCGGCTTGGGCGCCGAGCAGTACGCTCCAGCCGCCGACATCCCAGGTTGCGGTGATGTCAGCGAAGTCGCGATCGCCGTGATAGTTGTCGCCATCGATGCCGAAATCAGAGGTGACGCGATCGGTTTCGAGCGCGCCGCCGCTCAAGCGCAGCGAAAGCGCGTCGCTCAGCGTCCAGCTCGCGCCGAGGCGCCAGAGCGCCGTGTCGCTTTCGATATCGGCTTCGGGGTTTTCGCTGATGTCGCCGAACAGGCCCGGATCGTAATCGACACGGGCTTCGCGTTGGCGCAGCAACAGATCGAGGGTGAGCGAATCCGTCAGCGCATAATCGAACACGCCGGTGAGCGTTGTGATGTCGGCGCCGTCTTTCTCGCCGGTGTGCGTGGAGATGCGCTCTGGCACAATGTCGTAGCCTTCGCTGGCATATCCCTCGGCGTTCAGCGCGTAGCGGAAACGGCCGAGCGCGCCATCTGCGCCGGCATTGGCGATCAAGGTGTCGAATGAGCCTGCCGCCACATCGAGGCGCGGATTGATCGCGCCTTCGCCGCCGCGACGCGGCAGGACGTTCACAACGCCGCCAAGCGCGCCGGAGCCATAGAGTGAGCTGAGCGGGCCTTGGACCACTTCAATGCCGCGCGCGTCGCCCAGAGTGTCTTGGCCCGCATCGAAGACGCTTTCCGGCGTCGAAGGGTCATCGATGCGCACGCCGTCGAACAGAACCAGCGTGTGGTTCGATTCAAAGCCGCCGCTGAAGATCGAGGTTTGCTGGCCTATCGGACCCGTGCGCGGCGCTTGGAGGCCTGGCACGTCGGCAAGCGCCTGGTCGAGCGAGAGTTCGCCGCGCGCGCGCGCCTCATCGGCGTCGATCACCGTGACGGATGCTGGAAGACTGTCGACCGCGGTCGGCGCTGGCGCGCCGGTGACGACGATCACCTCGCTCGAATCCTGCGCGTAAGCGGGCAGGGCGACGAGAGAGGCGGCCGCCAACAGGGCGGCGCGGGTGGAGTAAAGGCGCATAGGTGCGTCCCCTTTTTGCAGACGCGCCTCGTCCCCAGTGGCGCGTCGAACAGCGACAAGCGGGGCGCGATGGCGCGCGGGGCCGCCCGCGTCGCTGCTGCGGAGACTTCCGGTTCGACGGCTGATCCCGGCCGGGCGAACGAGCGACGTGCGGCGGCAGGTCTCCTGGCTCACGGGTCTTTGCGGTTCGCCGCCTTCCCAGCCCCGACGGGGCCAGTGGCGTTGGACGAACCGCTCACCGTTTACAGTTGCGGGCACAGCCGTGGAGTGGGGGCGAACCCCGCACCACGTTCCCTCTTAGCGTCCCATGCGGGACGACCGTCGCAAGTGCAGCAATAACCGCGATAGAAAGCCCCGCCAAGCGGCTAGAGGGCTTGACGCCTGTGTTGATGCGGCTAAAGACGCGCACCTTACGCGCGCGCTTTGGCTGGGCCTTAGCGCCCACCAGCATTTTGCACGCCGGAGAGACAGGACCGTACAATGGCCAAGGAAAAGTTTGAGCGGAACAAGCCGCACTGCAACATCGGCACGATTGGCCACGTCGATCACGGCAAGACGACGCTGACGGCCGCCATCACGATGGTTCTGGCCAAGAAGGGCGGCGCCAAGGCTATGGCGTATGCCGATATCGACGCCGCGCCGGAAGAAAAGGCCCGCGGCATCACGATCAACACCGCGCACGTCGAGTATGAGACGGCTGACCGTCACTACGCGCACGTCGATTGCCCCGGCCACGCCGACTACGTGAAGAACATGATCACGGGCGCCGCTCAGATGGACGGCGCTATCCTCGTGGTGTCCGCCGCCGACGGCCCGATGCCGCAAACGCGCGAGCACATCCTGCTCGCCCGTCAGGTCGGCGTGCCGGCCCTCGTGGTGTTCATGAACAAGGTTGACATGGTCGACGACGCGGAACTGCTCGACCTCGTCGAAATGGAAGTTCGCGAGTTGCTGTCGTCCTACGATTTCCCGGGCGACGACATTCCGATCGTGAAGGGCTCCGCCCTGGCCGCGGTTGAAGGCCGCGACGCCGCGATCGGCGAAGACGCGATCATGAGCCTCATGACCGCCGTCGACACCTACATCCCGCAGCCGGAGCGTCCGGTTGACCAGCCCTTCCTGATGCCGGTCGAAGACGTGTTCTCGATCTCGGGTCGCGGCACGGTCGTCACGGGCCGCGTCGAAAAGGGCATCATCAAGGTTGGCGAGGAAATCGAAATCATCGGTATCCGTCCGACCGTGAAGTCGACCTGCACGGGCGTCGAAATGTTCCGCAAGCTGCTCGACCAGGGCCAAGCTGGCGACAATATCGGCGCGCTGCTGCGCGGTATCGACCGTGAAGGCGTTGAGCGCGGCCAGGTTCTGGCCAAGCCGGGCTCGATTACGCCGCACAAGAAGTTCGAAGCGGAAATCTACGTGCTGACGAAGGAAGAAGGCGGCCGTCACACGCCGTTCTTCACGAACTATCGTCCGCAATTCTATTTCCGCACGACCGACGTGACCGGCATCGTCCAGCTGCCGAGCGGCGTCGAAATGGTCATGCCGGGCGACAACGTGAAGATCACGGTCGAGCTGATCACCCCGATCGCCATGGACCAAGGCCTCCGCTTCGCCATCCGCGAAGGCGGCCGTACGGTCGGCTCGGGCGTCGTCGCCAAGATCACCGAGTAATTTTCTCCGTCAGGGGAAAACGGAAGGGCCGCTCTTCGGAGCGGCCCTTTTGCTTTGCGCGCCGTGTTCCGGCCCAAAGAAAAACGCCCCGGCCGAAGCCGGGGCGTTCACGAGATGCGTATCGCGTGATGTTTAGTACAGCAGCGCGTGATTGCGGGTCACGTCGCGGAAGCCGTTCATCGCGCCGGTGCGGTCGCGCGTGATCAGATCGGACGAACCGAAATTGTAGCGCACGCCGATGCCGAACGCTTCGGTTTCGGAGAATTCGCCTTCCATCGAGGTGAAGTTGGCGCTGACACTGAACGGCGAGTCAGCGAAGCGATATTCCGCGCCGATGCCCCAAAGGTCGCCTTCTTCGCCTTCCCACTCGGAATCCGTGTAGCCGTACTCGGCGTTCACGACGAAATTGTCGTTGATGTAGTAGCCTGCGTTCAGGCTCCAGGTCGTGATCGGGTAATCAGCGTCGTAGCGGTCTTGCGCGTAGGACACGTCGCCGCCGATGGTGAATTGGCCCATGTAATAGGCGCCGCCGACGCCAACGCCGTAGAGTTCGCCCATCACGTTGCCGACATAAGCGCCGAACGAATAGGTGTCGGTGTTGGTGAAGAGTTGCGCGTCAATGCTGGAATAGGTGTGCGAGTGATCGCCGTGGCCCATGTCCGCGTTCGAGGCCGAGAAGCCCAGATTCCAAGCGCCGCCCAGATTGGTCGACACCGCGCCATCGAGCGTGACGAGATCTTCAACTGCGCCGTCGTTGCTGTTGTCGAGCGAGGCGAAGCCGAGGCCGACATAGCCTTGGGTTTCCGCGCTGGCGACGCCCGGCGCGACAACGGCGGCGGCCATCGCGGCGCCGACAAAAAGCTTCTTCATTTCGATATTCCCCTCAGGTTGGTCGCCGTTCGTTGATCGGCGTCGCGGTTCCATCCGCTGCACGGGGAAATGCGCATGGGTTGGCTAATAGGAGCTTAAAACCGCTGAGTGAGTGAAGGCCTGAGCTAAACCCGTTGTAAGCCGGACACACTTTCGGATCATGCATCCAAATCTCCAGCGACCGGCATCCCAATCGTGCGGGTTGGCAAGGAGAAGCATCATGAAGACGATCACGATCGCGGTTCTCGCCGCCTGCCTCGGCGCCACCCCCGCCATGGCCGAAACAGCCCCCCAACGCGCCGCCGAGATCGATGCGGCGCGAATCACGCAAGTCATGGAGCGGCATTTCACGCTGGCGCTGGCGCGGGACGGCCAGCATCAGGCGCTGGCTGAAAGTCGAGCGGTGCTGGCCGATTTGAACCGCGATCTCGATAACCGTCGGGGCGCCCAAGCCTACGCCGCCGCGCCGGCGCCAGCCCAGACGGGGCGCTAATCAACAACGAAGGCTGGCGCACCGCGTCGGTCTCATGCATCCGAAGTCGGCGGCGGGCGCATCCCTTTCATAAGGGCCGCCGCCGCGGGCGAGCGCGCGAGGGAGAATCATAAGATGGAGCGGTTCGTATTTGTGGTCGCGATTGCGATCGCGGTGCTGTTCGGGCTGGGCGCGGTCTTTGGCGGGCCGCATTTCAATTTTGACGTGGACGTCGATGGCGGCGGCACATCGCCGGTGCTGGAGACCAGTGCCGGCCGGCTGGAGGCCACGGCTTTCGCGGGCAACGAACTGCGCATCCGCCACGGCGTGGCCCGGGTGACGATTACTCCCGAGGATCGCCAGGATTTTTTGATTGAAATCAACAGCCCGGGTGGCGTGCCAATGCCGGAGGTCAGCTCCGACGACGCGCGCGTCACGATCGACGGGCGGCTGCGCGGCCGTATCAGCGACTGCCATGACGACGGCACGGCTGAGCTGCGTGGCTATGGCGCGATCACGGCGGAAAACCTCCCCGTCATCAATATCCGAGCCCCGCGTGATCTGGTGCTGGAGCGCGGCGGCGCGGGCACGACCGAGATCGGCGCGACCGAAAGCTTAAATATCGACGTCACGGGCTGCGGCACGGTTACGGCCGCTGATATAGCAGGCCCGCTTGAGGTGGACCTGGCCGGTTCGGGCCAGCTTACGACAGGCGCCGCGCAATCCTTGAACGCCGACGTCGCGGGTTCGGGCCAGGTAACGGTTGGTGCGGTGCGCGAGTACGCCCAGATCGATATCGCGGGTTCGGGCACGGTAAATATCGGCTCGCTGACCGGCCAGCTGAACGCCGACGCGGCTGGCTCCGGCAATGTGAATGTGCAGGGCGGCGCCGTGACCGTGGCGGAGCTCGATCTGGCCGGTTCAGGCAATGTCGAGATCGCCGCGCCGGTGCAGACCCTGAACGCGTCGATCGTCGGCTCCGGCAATGTCTCCGTCAGCAACATTGTTGGCGATATTGATGCGGAAATCGCGGGTTCTGGCAGCGTTTCGGCGCAGAGCGTGACGGGCGCCGTGCGCAAGGAAGTATGGGGTTCTGGCGACGTGCAAGTTGGGGGTGGGAATGCGCAAATCGCGCCTTGACGCCCCCGATTCACCTCTGTAGGACACCCCCCTTCGAGCCGGCCGTAAGCACTCGTGCTTAGACGCGGTTCGCAAGCTTCGCGGCGCCAGCCCACAGCCTGAAAGGCTAATTGGGAATGCGCGGGGTCCTCGAACCCCGTCTCGCCAGCGTTTTTTGCGAATTCACGTCTTCGAGCGCCGTCCGGTTCGGGCGGCGTTTTTCTCGTCGGCGGGCCGATAAAGGCGCGCCGTCGTGTTTTGCGTCCGGCGAGATGTTGGGCGCATTCGGGAATTCTGGTGATGATGCAGCAAAATATCCGGATCAGGCTGAAAGCCTTCGATCACCGTACGCTCGATCTTTCCGCGAAGGAGATCGTGTCGACGGCGAAGCGCACGGGCGCGACCGTGATCGGTCCAGTGCCGCTCCCGACCCGTATCGAGAAGTTCACCGTCAACCGTTCGCCGCACGTCGACAAGAAGAGCCGCGAGCAATTCGAAATCCGCACGTTCAAGCGCGTGCTGGATATCGTTCAACCGACGCCGCAAACGGTCGACGCGCTGATGAAGCTCGATCTCTCGGCCGGCGTCGACGTTCAAATCCAAGTGCTGGGTTGATAGCGATGGCTCAAGAGCAATCCCCCAAGAACGCTGGACGCACCGGTCTGATCGCCCGCAAGGTCGGCATGATGCGCGTCTTCGGCGAAGACGGCGCGCACACGCCGGTCACCGTGCTCGATCTTTCCGGCTGCCAGGTTGTCGGCCGCCGCACGGTCGCTGCTGAAGAGTTCAAGAATTCGGCTGGCGAAGCGGTTGCGCTGAAGGCTAAGAAGTCGCGCAAGAACGAGAAGCGCGAAGCGCCTGCTCGTGAAGCGAAGGGCGATGGCTACACCGCTGTTGTGCTCGGCGCCGGCGCGGCCAAGGCCAAGCGCAAGAGCCAAGCCGATCGCGGCCAGTTCGCGCGCGCCAAGGTCGAGCCGAAGGCGATCGTGCGCGAGTTCCGCGTTTCGGAAGAAAACCTGTTGCCGGTCGGCGCGCAGCTCAGCGCCGATCATTTCGTCGTCGGCCAGAAGGTCGATGTCGCGGGCATCACCATCGGTAAGGGTTTCGCCGGCGCGATGAAGCGCTGGAATTTCGGCGGTCTGCGCGCCACGCACGGCGTGTCCGTTTCGCACCGTTCGCACGGTTCGACCGGTCAGCGTCAGGATCCGGGCAAGGTCTTCAAAGGCAAGAAGATGGCCGGCCACCTGGGCGATGAGCGCGTCACGACTCAAAATCTGCAAGTGGTCCGCGTCGATGCCGAACGCGGGCTTTTGTTTGTCCGCGGTTCTATTCCGGGCGCCGAAGGCGGCTGGGTTGAAGTGCGCGACGCCGCCAAGGTTGCGCTCCCCAAGGATGCGCCGAAGCCTGCTGGCGTTCGTCAAGCCGCGGCTGAGTGAGGGCGAACATGAAACTCGACGTTCAAACTCTGGATGCGAAGAAGGCCGGCTCCGTCGATCTCGACGACGCCATCTTCGGCATCAAGGAAGTCCGTGGCGACATCCTGCAGCGCATGGTGAAGTACCAACTCGCCAAGCGCCGCGCCGGTACGCACAAGACGCAATCGCGCGGTGAAGTCTCGGTCACGCATTCAAAGCTCTATAAGCAAAAGGGCACTGGCGGCGCGCGTCACGGCGCCAAGAACGCGCCGATCTTTCGTGGCGGCGGTCACGCGCACAATCGTCTGCCGCGCGACTACACGCATGACCTGACGAAGAAGTTCCGCGCGCTGGCGCTGCGCCACGCGCTCTCCTCCAAGGTCAATTCGGGCGACCTCGTCGTGATCGACACGATCGCGCTGAAGGAGCCGAAGACGGCCGCGCTGAAGAAGCAGCTCGCGGGCCTGAAGCTCGAGAAGGTGCTGATCATCGGCGGCGCCGAGGTCGACGCGAATTTCGCGCGCGCCGCGGCCAACATCCCTTACGTGGATGTGCTGCCGAACGCTGGTCTCAACGTTTACGACATCCTGCGCGCCGGCAAGCTGGTGCTCACGCAGGATGCGGTCAACGCCATCCACGAGCGCTTCAAGAAGACTGAAGCCAAGGGAGCTGCGGCATGAGCGCGCTCAATAAGCATTACGACACCATCCTCGCGCCGGTGATCACGGAAAAGGCGACCATTCTGTCCGAGCAGAACAAGGTCGTGTTCCGCGTGCCGCTCAGCGCGAGCAAGAAAGACATCAAGGAAGCCGTTGAGAAGCTGTTCAACGTCAAAGTGGGCGCGGTGAACACCATCGTCCGCAAGGGCAAGAATAAGTTCTTCCGCGGCGTCCCGGGCAAGCGCGCCGACCACAAGAACGCGGTCGTGACGCTGCTCGACGGTTATTCCATCGACGTGACGACGGGGCTCTGAGAATGGCGCTCAAGCAATTCCGCCCGACCTCTCCGGGTCGCCGCCAGCTCGTGATCGTTGATCGCGGCGAGCTGCACAAGGGCAAGCCGGTTAAGGCGCTGACTGAAGGCCTGACCAAGTCGGGCGGCCGCAACAATGCCGGCCGCGTGACGGCGTTCCGCCATGGCGGCGGTCACAAGCGTTCGTATCGCGTGATCGATTTCAAGCGCCGCAAGTGGGGCGTTGAAGGCAAGGTCGAGCGTCTCGAATACGATCCGAACCGCACCGCTTTCATCGCGCTGATCAAGTACGCCGACGGCGAGCTTGCCTACATCATCGCGCCGCAACGCTTGAAGGTTGGCGATACGATCGTCGCCGGCGAGCGCGTGGACGTGAAGCCGGGCAACGCGATGCCGCTGAAGGCGATCCCGGTCGGCACGATCGTTCACAACATCGAGCTGAAGCCGCTGAAGGGCGCCCAGATGGCGCGTTCGGCCGGCACCTACGCGCAAGTCGTCGGCCGTGACGCCGGCTACGCCCAGATCCGCATGGCCTCGGGCGAAGTGCGCATGGTGCAGGACGTCTGCATGGCCACGATCGGCGCTGTGTCGAACCCCGACAACATGAACGAAGTCTGGGGCAAGGCGGGCCGTTCGAAGTGGCTCGGCCGCAAGCCTTCCGTGCGCGGCGTCGCCATGAACCCGGTCGATCACCCGCACGGCGGCGGCGAAGGCAAGACCTCGGGCGGCCGTCACCCGGTCACGCCGTGGGGCAAGAAGACGCGTGGTCCGAAAACCCGCAAAACCAAGCCGTCGGATCGTCTGATCATCCGTCGTCGTCACTCGAAGAAAGTGAGCTAACCAGAATGCCGCGTTCTGTTTGGAAAGGCCCGTTCGTCGACGGTTATCTGCTCGCCAAGGCCGAGAAGGCCTCTGGCTCGGGCCGTCGCGAGACGATCAAGACGTGGTCGCGCCGCTCCACCATCATGCCGCAATTCGTCGGCCTCACCTTCCAAGTTCACAACGGCAAGCAATTCACGCCGGTGCTCGTGAGCGAGGACATGGTCGGCCACAAGCTCGGCGAATTCGCGCCGACGCGGAATTATTTCGGCCATGGCGCCGATAAGAAGGCCAAGAGGAAGTAAGATGAGCAAGCCCAAGGCTCCTCCGAAGCAGGCCTCGAACGAAGCGCGCGCGGTTCTGCGCACGCTGCGTATCAGCCCGCAAAAGCTCAATCTGGTCGCGCAGTCGATCCGTGGTCTGAGCGCTGAGAAGGCGGTGAACGAACTCCGCTTCTCGCAAAAGCGCATCGCCAAGGACGTGCTGAAGTGCCTGAAATCGGCAATCGATAACGCCGAGAACAACCATGGCCTCGATGTCGATGGCCTGGTCGTGTCGCAGGCGCATGTCGGCAAGAACATCACCATGAAGCGTATGCACGCCCGCGCCCGCGGCCGCGGCGTCCGCATCGAAAAAATGTTCTCCCAAATCACCATCGTGCTTCGTGACACCACGAAGCAGCCCGAAACCGCCGAGGCCGCGTAATGGGTCAAAAAGTCAATCCGATCGGTCTGCGCCTTGGCGTCAACCGCACGTGGGATTCGCGTTGGTACGCCAACACGAAGGATTACGCGCGCCTGCTGCACGAAGACCTGAAAATTCGCGAATTCGTCCGCGAAAAGCTGAAGGCCGCGGGCATCTCGAAGATCATCATCGAGCGTCCGCTGAAGAAGTGCCGCGTGACGGTTCACACCGCCAAGCCGGGCGTCGTCATCGGCAAGAAGGGCGCCGACATCGAGAAGCTCCGCAAGGAACTCTCGAAGATGGCGCCGGGCGCGGAAGTGCACCTGAACCTCGTCGAAGTGCGCAAGCCGGAAACGGATTCAAACCTCGTCGCCGAAGGCGTCGCCCAGCAGCTCGAGCGCCGCGTCGCGTTCCGCCGCGCCATGAAGCGGGCGATGCAATCGGCCATGCGCCTGGGCGCGCAAGGCATTCGTATCAACGTGTCGGGCCGTCTGGGCGGCGCGGAAATCGCGCGCATGGAATGGTACCGCGAAGGCCGCGTGCCGCTGCACACGCTGCGCGCCGATGTCGATTACGGCTTCTGCGAAGCGGATACGGCCTACGGCAAGATCGGTGTGAAGGTGTGGATCTTCAAAGGCGAGATCCTCGAGCACGACCCGATGGCGCAAGACAAGCGCGCGCTTGAAACCGGCGAAAGCCGTGAGCGCCGCGATCGTGACGATCGTCCCCCGCGTTCGCGCGACGACCGCCCGGGCGCTGATCGCCCGCGCCGCGGTCGCCGTCCGCCGCGTGGCGAAGAATCCTCGGAAGGCTAACCCGCCATGATGCAGCCTAAGAAAACCAAGTTCCGGCGCGCTCATAAGGGCCGGATCCACGGCATGACCAAGGGGGGCAGCCAGCTCAATTTCGGCCAATTCGGCCTGAAGGCGCTGGAGCCGAACCGCGTCAATGCGCGCGAGATCGAAGCGGCCCGCCGCGCGATCACCCGTGAAATGAAGCGCCAAGGCCGCGTTTGGATCCGCATCTTCCCTGACGTGCCGGTGTCGAAGAAGCCGATCGAAGTCCGAATGGGCTCTGGTAAGGGCGCGCCGGAATTCTGGGCCGCGCGCGTGGCGCCTGGCCGGATCATGTTCGAAGTGGACGGCGTGCCGGAAGCGGTCGCGCGTGAATCGCTGCGCCTCGGCGCGGCGAAACTCTCGGTCCGCACCAAGATCGTCGCGCGGATGGAGGGTCTCTAATGGCCAACGCTGACATCAAGACCGTCCGCGACATGGACGACGCCCGTTTGAAGGAAGAGCTGGGCAAGCTGAAGAAGGAGCAGTTCAACCTGCGCTTCCAGCAAGCCACGGGTCAGCTCGAGAAAGTTTCGCGTATGCGCGAAGTTCGCCGCGCGATCGCGCGCGTGCAAACCGTGCTGCGTGAGAAGTCACCGAAAGCGAAAGTTTAAGCCATGCCACGCCGCGTGATGCAGGGAACGATTGTGAGCGACAAGGGCGACAAGACTGTCGTCGTGCAGGTGGAACGCACCTATCTGCACCCGCTCCTGAAGAAGACCGTTCGTCGGTCGGCGAAGTTCCACGCCCATGACGAAGCCAACACCTACAAGGCTGGCGAAGTCGTCACCATTCAAGAATGCCCGCCCAAGTCCAAGCTGAAACGCTGGGAAGTGGTCGGCCGCGTCGGAGCATAAGCTCATGATCCAGATGCAATCCAATCTCGATGTCGCCGACAATTCCGGCGCCAAGCGCGTGATGTGCATTAAGGTGCTCGGCGGCTCGAAGCGCCGCTACGCCACCGTGGGCGACATCATCGTGGTCTCGGTGAAGGAAGCGATGCCGCGCGGCCGCGTGAAGAAGGGCGATGTTCGCAAGGCGATCGTCGTGCGCGTCTCGAAGGACATCAAGCGCAAGGATGGCTCGACCATTCGCTTCGATTCCAACGCCGCCGTTCTGATCAACAACCAAGGCGAGCCGATCGGCACGCGTATCTTCGGACCGGTGCCGCGCGAGCTGCGCGCGAAGAACCAGATGAAGATCATCTCGCTCGCGCCGGAGGTCCTCTAATGGCCGCTCGTATTAAGAAGGACGACACCGTCGTCGTGATCGCCGGCAAGGACAAGGGCCGCACCGGCAAGGTTCTCAAGGTGCTGACCGAAGAGAACCGCGTCGTGGTCGAAGGCGTGAACCTGGCCAAGCGCCACACCAAGCCGGATGTCGCCAACCCGCAAGGCGGCGTCATCTCGAAGGAAGCGCCGCTGCACGTGTCGAACGTCGCGCTGCGCGACCCGCAGACGGGCAAGGCCACGCGCGTCGGTTTCAAGTTCGTGGGCGAGGGCGCGGCGCGCCGCAAGGTCCGCGTCGCTAAAGGTTCTGGAGTGCAGATCGATGTCTGAGGCTTACGAGCCGCGGCTGAAGACTCGTTACAAGAACGAGATCAAGAAGAGCCTGCGCGAAGAATTCAACTACACGAACGAGATGCAGATCCCGCGTCTCGACAAGATCGTGATCAACATGGGCGTGGGCGAAGCCACGGCCGATTCCAAGAAGCTGACCTCGGCGATTCAAGCGCTGACGGCGATCTCGGGTCAGAAGCCGGTGGCGACCAAGGCGCGCAAGTCGATCGCGGCGTTCAAGCTGCGCGAAGGCATGAATGTCGGCGCGAAGGTCACGCTTCGTAAGGACCGCATGTACGAATTCCTCGACCGCCTGGTGACGATTGCGTTGCCGCGCGTGAAGGACTTCCGCGGCCTGAACGGCAAGAGCTTCGATGGCCGGGGCAATTACGCCATGGGCATCAAGGAACACATCGTGTTCCCCGAGATCAATTACGACCAGATCGATCAAATCTGGGGCATGGACATCATCGTCTGCACCACCGCGCGCACCGATGCTGAAGCCAAGGCACTGTTGAAAGAATTCGATTTCCCGTTCCGGAACTGACGCTTCGACAAGCTCAGCGCGACATCGCCCTGAGCCTGCCGAAGGGTCCACCCCTGAACGCATCGGGAGAGAGTGAAAGAGTATGGCGAAGACAAGCTCTATCGAACGCAACAAAAAGCGTGAACGGCTGTCGAAGAAATTCGCAGCCCGCCGCGCCAAGCTGCGTGCGGCCGCGCTGAACGAAGACCTTCCCTTGGAAGAGCGCTTCGACGCGCGCCTGAAGCTGGCGCAGCTGCCGCGCAATTCCGCGCCGACGCGCGTGCGCAACCGCTGCGAAGTGACGGGCCGTCCGCGTGCGTTCTATCGCAAGCTGAGATTGTCGCGTATCGCGCTCCGTGAACTGGCCTCGAACGGCCAGATCCCGGGCATGGTCAAGTCGAGCTGGTAAGGGAGAGATCAGATGAACCTGAACGATCCCGTCGGCGATCTCATCACCCGCATCCGCAACGCTCAGCTGCGCGGCCGCTCGAAGCTGACGTCTCCGGCGTCGACGCTGCGTGGGCGCGTGCTGCAAGTGCTGAAGGACGAAGGCTATATTCGCGATTTCCGCGAGATCCAAAACGGCGCCCACAAGGAGCTGGAGATCGAGCTGAAATATTTCGAAGGCGCGCCGGCGATCCATCAGATCCAGCGTGTGTCGAAGCCGGGCCGCCGTGTCTATTCGTCGATCAAGGACCTGCGCCTGGTGCGCAACGGCCTTGGCATTTCGATCATCTCGACGCCGAAGGGCGTGATGAGCGACGCCGCCGCGCGTGACGCGAATGTCGGCGGCGAAATCCTCTGCGAGGTTTACTAATGTCACGCCTCGGTAAAAAGCCGATCCCCGCTCCCAACGGCGTCACCGTGACGGTGAAGGGCCAGGACGTGAGCGTGAAGGGTCCCAAGGGCACGCTGAACTTCCGTGCGCACGACGATGTGGAAGTCGCGTTCGGCGACGGCGCCATCTCGGTGAAGCCGCGCCACGAAACCCCGCGCGCCCGCGCGCTCTGGGGCACCACGCGCGCCGTGCTCGCGGCCAACGTGAAGGGCGTCACCGATGGGTTCGAGAAGAACCTGGAAATGACGGGCGTCGGCTATCGCGCCGCGATGCAGGGCAAGAACCTGCAGATGCAGCTCGGCTACAGCCACGAGATCATCTACCAGCCGCCGGAAGGCATCACGCTGGCGACGCCGAAGCCAACTGAAATCAAGGTCAGCGGCATCGACCCGCAAGTCGTCGGCCAAGCCGCCGCTGAAATCCGTTCCTACCGTCCGCCGGAGCCCTACAAGGGCAAGGGCGTGCGCTATGCCGGCGAGCGTATTCGCCGCAAGGAAGGCAAGAAGAAGTAAGCCATGGTTCGCAAGCTCTCCCCCCTCGAGCGGCGCGCGCAGCGCAACCGCACCCGGCTTAAGAAGCTCGCTGGCGAAGGCCGCCTGCGTCTTTCGATTTTCCGTTCGTCGAAGCACATCTCGGCGCAGCTCATCGATGATGAGAAGGGCGTGACTGTCGCTTCGGCCTCCACGCTCGACGACGCCTTCAAGAAGACGGGCAAGAAGAGTTCGGACAAGGACGGCGCGGCCGCCGTCGGCAAGCTGATCGCTGAACGCGCGCTTGCCGCTGGTAAGAAGAGCGTCGTGTTCGATCGCGGCCGCTTTGTGTTTCATGGCCGGGTGAAAGCCCTGGCCGACGCCGCCCGTGAGGGCGGTCTCGATTTCTGAGGAATAGGCGATGACCGACGAAACCGCAGGCGGCGTTGGCGCCGAGCAAACCGAGCAGCCGCGTCGCGGCCGCGGCGGCCCCCGTCGTGGCGGGCCGGGCG
>JAFLCU010000029.1 GCA_017303355.1 Caulobacterales bacterium
CGCGCCGGCGGAAACGCCCGCGCCAGCGCCGGCGACAACGCCGTAACGCGGGAGGGTGAGAGCAACGAAAGGCCGCGGCGAAAGTCGCGGCCTTTTTGTTTGCGCCTTTTTGTTGTGCTAGGGCCGCATGCCGAAGCTCGACGGCCCGGTCTCGTTCATGCGCTGCGCCAGGTTGGCCCATTCGCATAGCAATGGCCGCGTATCACGCGGATCGATGATCTCTTCGGCGTAGAACGCCTCCGCCGTACGGAAAGGCGAGCGCAGCGCTTCGGCCCATGCGCGGATTTCGGCGAGGCGTTTTTCCGGTTCGGGATGCGCTTCGATATCGCGTTTGTAGGCAGCCTCGATGCCGCCCTCCATCGGCAATGAGCCCCAATCGCCCGATGGCCAGCAATAGCGCATCTTCGTGCGCGTCGGGTTCATCATCGCCGAGCCCGCGAGCCCGAACGCCGCGCGCACGACGATCGAGCACCACGGTGTTTTCGCCTGATACACCGCCGCCATCGCCTGCACGCCGAGCTTCACGGTCGCGGCGCGCTCATGCTTGGCGCCGACGGCGAAGCCCGGGCAATCGACGAAATGCACCACCGGCAGATGAAACGTCTGCGCCATATCGACATGCTTGATCAGCTTGCGGCACACGTCCGCCGTCCAGGCGCCGGCGAGGAACATCGGGTCACCAGCAAGCACCGCCACGGGCCAGCCATCGATGCGCGCAAGGCCGGTGATGAGCCCGCGGCCCCATTGCCGGCCCGTCTCAAAGAACGAACCTGCATCGACGCACGCTTCAACGATGCGCCGCATCTTGTAAGGCACACGCCGATCGCGCGGCACGACGTCGATAAGCGTCGCGTCGCGCCGATCAGCGGGATCGCCATTATGTTGGCGCGCCGGCAATTCATGGATTGACGCGGGCAGGTAGGAGAGAAACTTGCGCGCCGCCGCGAACGCCTCGGCCTCGGTCGCGACGATATCATCGACCACACCGTTCTTGCCGTTGATGTCCGCGCCGCCGAGCCCTTCCTTGTCAACGTCCTCGCCGATTGCCTTCGCCACGGGCGGCCCTGCGACGAACACTTGGCTGAGTCCCTGCACCATGACGCTATAATGGCTGGCCGCCACGCGCCCGGCGCCTAATCCCGCGCACGGGCCCAACGCCAGCGCCACAACTGGCACGCTGGCCATATTGGCGACGACCCATTCCCATCCCGGCGTTTGCGGAATGTAGGTGCGCGGGTCCTTTTCCAGCATCTTTACCGAACCGCCGCCGCCGGTGCCATCGACGAGCCGGACGAGCGGCATGCGATATTCATTCGCCATCTGCTCGGCGAAGACGAGCTTTTGCCAGATCGCCGCGTCGCCGGCGCCGCCGCGCACGCTGAAATCGTCGGCCTGCACGGCGATGGGGCGGCCTTCGATATGGCCGCGCCCCACCACGAACGGCGAAGCGCGGAAGCTTGCGAGTTCGTTGTCGGCGCCGTAGCTCGCGGCGCCCGCGATCTTTCCGACTTCGTGAAATGAACCGGGGTCGAGCAGGGCGTCGACGCGCTCACGCACCGTCAACTTGCCGGAAGTTTTCTGACGCGCGACGCGCTCTTCGCCGCCCATCCGATCCGCCAGCGCCTCACGCGCCCGCAGCTCTTCGATGTCCTTCTTCCAACTCATCCGCGCCTCCGCCTCACAGCGTAGGCGTGCTCACGCGAAAGAAAAGACCACGCGTCTAAACCGCCATATTGTCGATCAGGCGGGTCTTGCCCAGCCATGCGGCGGCGAGAATGCGCGTTGGGGCAGAGAGATCAGCGATTGGCGCAAGCGTTTCGGCGTCGCGGATGGAGACATAATCCACGCTGCTGAAGCCCGCGGCGATCAGGTGACGTGTCGCTTCCGCTTCGGCCTCGGCGATTGGTTCGCCA
Source organism: Caulobacterales bacterium (assembly GCA_017303355.1). Classification (GTDB taxonomy): domain Bacteria; phylum Pseudomonadota; class Alphaproteobacteria; order Caulobacterales; family Aquidulcibacteraceae; genus Vitreimonas. Next base: position 1,914 of record JAFLCU010000029.1, read on the forward strand.
GCGCGCACGGCTTTGATCGTGTCATGCATGATGTGATTGAGGCGCGCCGCGACGTTGCGCTCGGCGGCGCTGAGATACGCATTGCGCGAACTCATCGCCAGGCCATCATGCTCGCGCACGGTCGGGCAGCCCTGAATGGCGACCGGAATATCGAGGTCACGCGCCATGCGCTTGATCACCAGCAATTGCTGGTAATCCTTCTCGCCAAAGAAGGCGGTGTCCGGCAGGCCTTGCAGCAGCAGCTTGGTTACAACTGTCGCTACGCCGCCGAAGAAGTGCGGACGAAACTCGCCCTCCAAAGGCGTCGAGACATCGCTGACGATCACATTGGTGGCAAAGCCCGCCGGATACATCACGCTGCGTTCGGGCGCGTAGAGCAGGTCGCAGCCCGCGCCCGCGAGAAGCGCTGCATCACCAGCCTCGTCGCGCGGATAGCGCTCGAAATCCTCATGCGGGGCAAACTGGCGCGGGTTCACGAACAGGCTCGCGATCACCCAATCGCAGCGCTCTTTGGCCGTGCGCACGAGGGAGAGGTGGCCTTCATGCAGCGCGCCCATGGTCGGCACGAGGCCCACTTTCAGGCCGGCGGCGCGCCAGGCTGTGATGGCGCTCCGAAGGGCCTGCACGTCGCGCGCGATGGGAAGCGATCCTGACATCGCCGCGACATCGGGCGGCGGGCGGGGTTACGTCAAGCGGCTTAAGTGCGCCTTAACTAAGATAAGCGAGCCTTTAAGCATGAGTTTCGGCGCAGCGTCTCTGAGGAAGAGCACCGCGGCGCCCGCCAGCCTGGGCGGGTGGTCGCGATGAGCCTTGCGCACGCCTACGATCCGCCGCCGAGCGCCGCGCCCCGCCAAGCGTATGTGATCGTGGTCGGCAACCAGAAGGGCGGCGCGGGCAAGTCGACCGTGGCCATGCATATCGTGGTCGCCCTGATGCGCATGGGGCGCCGCACCGGCGTTCTGGACCTGGACGTGCGCCAGCGTTCGCTCACCCGCTACATCGAGAACCGCAATCGCTGGATCGCGGCGCGGAGCGCCAAGCTCGCCTCGCCGCAAGGAATCGACATCAAGGAAAGTCCGCAGCGCTTACTCGATCTTGCCGAGCAGGAAGAGGAGGCCGGCTTTCGCCTGGCGCTGCGCCGGCTCTCGGAAACCTGCGATTTCATCGTCATCGACTCGCCCGGCGGCGATTCGCATCTTTCCCGCATCGCCCACGCCTGCGCCGATACGCTGGTGACGCCGCTCAACGACAGCTTCGTCGATTTCGACCTCCTGGGCGATATCGATCCGAACTGCGCCGAGATCGTCCGGCCCTCGATCTACAGCGAAATGGTTTGGGACAGCCGCAAGAAGAAGGCGCTGGACGCGCGCACGCCGATCGATTGGGTCGTGCTGCGCAACCGCACCTCGGCCTCCAAGATCGAGGCGAAGAACAAGCAGCGCGTCGGCGACGCCCTGAAAACGCTTTCCAATCGCATTGGCTTCCGCCTAGCCCCGGGCCTTTCCGAACGGGTGATCTATCGGGAACTCTTCCCACAGGGGCTGACGCTGCTCGATCTCGACGCCGATGGCGGCGAAGGCGAGATGCGCATGACGCACCTGGCGGCGCGCCAAGAACTGCGTGACCTGTTCATTACGCTGAAATTGCCGTCGCTCGAGGGCGAGCCGCTTAAATTCTGATGTGCTAAGCGCGTCCGGTGCTTACCGTCGTCATCCTCGGCTTGGTCGGATTGTTCGCGCTGCTGACGCTTGGGCGCATCGGCGGCGCCCAGCGCGCGCTGATCATGGCGCGCTGGCCGGTTTTTGCGTTAGCAGGTGCAGCAATTTTTGCCCTGTCGAGAGGGGCGATGTGGCCTGCTCTCGCTTTAGGCAGTCTGAGCGCCCTGGTCTGGGTGCTGTGGCCACGCGTCGCCGTCTGGGATCGCCGCGCGGAAACGCGGCAACGTCCGCCAGAAGACGCGGCTGACGTGGAAGCGCGACGCACGCTGGGGGTTGGCGCCAATGCCACGGAAACGGACATTCGCGCGGCATACCGCGCCAAGATGCGCCAAGCCCATCCTGATCGCGGCGGCGCCCATAACGAAGCCGCGCGGCTCACGGCCGCGCGGGATCGTCTGTTGAGGAAGCGGCGCTAAAGCAACGGACTTTAAATCCGCCTCAGCTTGGGGGCGGGCTCGGAGCGGATTTAAAGTCCACGAGTTGCTTTAGAAGCTATTGAGTCTAAAGCGTCTTATGGGCCTTAAATGCGACACTCGTCAGACCCAAACTCGGGGTCGCATTTAAGGCCCGACGCTTTAGGGCGCCTATTCCATCTCTTCGGTGGTTTCCGACTGGTCGCCTTCGCTGCTCTCATCGATCGGCGCGTTCACGGTCGAGAGCGTCTCCACGACCATGCCCTGATAGGTCTCGTACGGCGACGAGGGGGCGAGCGGGCGGCCATTGGCGTTGGCGGTCAGCGACGGCAGCGCGACCGTGTCGGTCGCGGCCTGGCCATCGAGGCGGCGGTTCAGCGGCAAGCTGGCGTACGTGGCGGCGTTGGGATCTTCGCGGCGGGCGAATTCCTGGTAGGCGCCCTCCACGAGGTAGGCGACTTGGGCGTCGCGGGCGCTGGCGCTTTCGCCGCCCATCACCACCACGATCACGCGGCGGCCGCTACGTTCGGCCATCGTCACCAGGTTGAACCCGGAGGCGCGGGTATAGCCCGTCTTGATGCCGTCAACGCCCTCGACCTGGCCGAGGAGGCGGTTGTGGTTGCGGCCGCTCGTCCGGCGCCAGCTGAAATTGGGCGTCTGGAAATAGTGATAATATTGCGGGAAATCCTGCCAGAGGGCTTGGCCCAAGCGCGCCATGTCGCGCGCGGTGGTGCGGTGGCGGGTGTCGGGCAGGCCGCTCGCATTGGCGAAGCGAGTCTCGGTCATGCCCAACTCGCGTGCGCGGGCGCTCATATTGGCGGAGAAGCGTGCTTCCGTGCCGCCCAGGCGCTCGGCCACCAGCACCGCGACATCGTTCGCGGATTGGACGACCAACGCGTTGATCGCCTGCTCGACCGTGATGGAGTCGCAGCCACGGCGGCGGCTGCAGGCTAGGCCAAGCCGCGACGGCGGCTGGCGCGCGGCGTTGCGCGACGCCGTCCAGCGCGTGTCGAGCGTGATCTCGCCGCGCTCAAGCGCTTCGAAGACCATGTAAAGGGTCATCATTTTCGTCAGCGACGCCGGGTACCGGGCCTCGTTGGCCTGATCTTCCAGCAGTACCTCATTGGTGCGCGCATCCATAACGATGGCCGCGTAACGATCCTGGGCCGAGGCCGGGGCGGCGAGGCCCAAGGCAAACACGGTCAGGAACGCACCCGCCAATACCCGAAACGAAGAGAAACCCGCTGACGCCATTTCAGACTGATCCCGCACTAATTCGGATAAATTCAGGCAATTCGCGTGCCGCGCAGCTTACAGATTCATTAGACCTCATTAAGCGAGCGTTTCCGGACAGGGTAAAAGTCGCCGTTAACACTCGAAGCAGTCCTTTGGCCGCTCGTCCAGGCTGTGGACTTCATGGTTAATGCCGGATGAATATTGCGCCAGCGCGCTGCGCAGCGCGCCCAATTTTACTGCATGGTGCAGTGCAGCAAAAACCTGTTGACTTCGCAGGTGCAGCATAACATATAGGGCCTACAAGAGTCGTCGGGTCCTCCCGCCGACGGCCAAGAGACATGGAGATCCCAATGGCCACTGCGAAGTCCGCCCCCCGCGCCGCCAAGTCGGCCACTGAGGCGTTTGAACAAGTGACGTCCGCGTCGACCGAAGCGGTCCGCGAGAATATCGATCGCGGCATCGCCGCCCTTTCGGAAGCCTCGGCTTTCGGCAAGCAGAACTTCGAGGCCTGGATGGCTTCGGCCGCCGCCGCGCAAAAGGGCTTCGAAACCCTTTCCGCCCGCACCGTCGCCTTCCAAAAGGACGCGATGGAAAAGCACGTCGCCGCCACGAAGGCGCTGATGACGTCGAAGAGCGTGCAGGAATTCGTCGAGAAGCAAAACGACTACGCCAAGACCACGTTCGAGGCCTATGTTGCTGAATTGACGTCGGTATCCGACCTCGTTCAGGGCGTCGCCAAGGACACGTTCGCGCCGATCAACGATCGCGTGACGGCCGTCGGCCAGCTGATCCAAACGCGCTAAGCGTTCGTCTTCGGGGCCTGCCCCCGAGGGGCTGAGATAGAACGGGCCTAGCTCTCGGGAGCTAGGCCCGTTTCTTTTGCGCGGGCGCCGCGCGAACGGCCTTGGTGATCAAACTGCGCTCAAGGGAATTTCAAGCCCTTCCATCGCCTCACTCAATCCATAAATTGTTCAGCATGTGGGCGACAGGCTTTGAGTCTGCCGTGGCTTGGTGCGAGTTCGAACGTCCATGAGCGACGAATGGAACGACGAGGGCGAAGGTGACGGCGGGGCCGATGGCCGTGTCGGCACAAAGACCCTCACGCGCACCAAGAAGCCCTCGCTTTACCGCGTGCTCCTGCTCAATGACGACTACACGCCGATGGAATTCGTCATCTACGTGCTTGAGCGCTTCTTTCAGAAGAACCGGGATGAGGCGACCACGATCATGCTGCACGTTCACCAGAACGGCGTCGGCGTCTGTGGAATTTTTACCTACGAGGTGGCCGAGACCAAGGTCGCCCAAGTTCTCGATCTGGCGCGGCGGCACGAACATCCGCTGCAATGCACGATGGAAAAGGAATAAGCTCGGATGGCGACTTTCTCCCGCACGCTCGAACACACGCTGCGGCGTGCGCTCTCGTTCGCGAACGAGCACCGTCACGAATACGTGACGCTGGAGCATTTGCTCTTGGCGCTCATCGATGATGACGACGCCGCTGGCGTGATGCACGCCTGCAAGGTCGATCTCGACAAGCTGCGAACGAACCTCGATTCCTATCTGGAAACCGAACTCGACAGCCTCGTCGTCAATAATCGCGATCACGAGGAGCCGCGCCCGACCGCCGGCTTCCAGCGCGTGCTGCAGCGCGCGATGCTGCACGTCGATTCAAGCGGCGGCCGTGAAGTCACCGGCGCCAATGTTCTGGTCGCGCTGTTCAGCGAGCGCGAAAGCCACGCCGCGTATTTCCTGCAGGAGCAGGACATGACGCGCTATGACGCGGTGAACTTCATCGCCCATGGCTTGCCCAAGCGCGCGGGTGCGGCGCAGCCGCGTCCCGTTCGCGGCGCCCAAGAGGGTGAGGATGGCGAGCGCGTGGTGAAGCAAGGCTCCGAGGCGCTGGCCGCCTATTGCGTGAACCTCAACAAGAAGGCGCGCGAAGGCAAAATCGATCCGCTGATCGGGCGCGAGGCCGAGGTGCTGCGCGCGATCCAGATTCTCTGCCGTCGCCAGAAGAACAACCCGTTGCTGGTTGGCGATCCGGGCGTAGGCAAGACCGCCATCGCCGAAGGCCTTGCGCGCAAGATCAACGAAAAGCAGGTGCCGGAAGTTCTGGCCGACGCCACGATCTTCTCGCTCGATATGGGCTCGCTGCTGGCCGGCACGCGTTATCGCGGCGATTTCGAGGAACGCTTGAAGAGCGTGATGAAGGAGCTCGAAAACCACCCGAAAGCGGTGCTGTTCATCGATGAAATTCACACCGTGATCGGTGCGGGCGCCACCAGCGGCGGCGCGATGGATGCCTCCAACCTGCTGAAGCCGGCGCTGCAATCGGGCCAGCTCCGCTGCATGGGCTCGACCACGTACAAGGAATATCGCCAGCACTTCGAAAAGGATCGCGCTTTGGCGCGGCGCTTCCAGAAGATCGACGTCAACGAGCCGTCGATCCCGGATGCGATCAAGATCCTCATGGGTCTGAAGCCGTATTTCGAGGAATTCCACAAAGTGAAATACACGGACGAGGCGATCAAGGTCGCCGTCGAACTCAGCGCGCGCCACATGGGCGATCGCAAGCTGCCGGATAAGGCGATCGACGTGATCGACGAAACCGGTGCGTCCATGATGTTGCTGCCGCCGGATCAGCGCCGCGAGAATATCGACGTCGCCGAGGTGGAAGAAGTGGTGGCGCGGATGGCGCGCATCCCCCCGAAATCGGTGTCCAAGAACGATTCCGAAATGCTCGCCTCGCTGCCTGGCGATCTGAAGCGTGTCGTGTTCGGTCAGGACAATGCGATCGATCAGCTTGCCGCCGCCATCAAGATGGCGCGCGCGGGTCTGCGCGAGCCGCACAAGCCGATCGGTTCGTACCTGTTCGCGGGCCCCACCGGCGTTGGCAAAACCGAGGTCGCGCGTTCGCTCGCCAACATTCTGGGCATCGAGCTGCTGCGCTTCGATATGTCCGAATACATGGAGCGCCACACCGTGAGCCGTCTCATCGGCGCGCCTCCGGGCTATGTCGGCTTCGACCAGGGCGGCCTGCTCACCGATGGCGTCGATCAGCATCCGCACAGCGTGCTGCTGCTCGACGAAATCGAGAAAGCGCACCCCGATCTGTTCAACATCCTGTTGCAGGTGATGGACAACGGCACGCTGACGGATGCGAACGGCAAGAAGGTCGATTTCAGGAACGTCATCCTGATTATGACCACGAACGCCGGCGCGTCGGACGCGGCCAAGCAGGGCATCGGCTTCGGCGCGGGCAAGAAGGATCACGAGAATGAGGAGGCGATCAAACGCCTGTTCACGCCCGAATTCCGCAACCGCCTCGATGCGGTGATCAGCTTCGGCGGCCTGCCGCCGGAAGTGGTCCGCAACGTTGTGCAGAAATTCATCATCCAGCTCGAAGGCCAACTCGCCGAACGCAATGTGCAGATCGAAATCACCGATCGCGCCGCGGATTGGCTGGCGGCCAAGGGCTATGACGAAAGCTTCGGCGCGCGTCCGCTCGGCCGCTTGATCCAAGAGCAGGTGAAAAAGCCGATGGCCGACGAACTCTTGTTCGGCAAGCTGAAGGATGGCGGCATCGTGAAGATCGACCTCGACCCGGCCGACGACACGAAGCTAAAATTCACCTACCTGCAGGAGCCGCGCGGCCTGCTCAGCTTCGGCAAGAAGCCCGAAAAGGCGTAAACGTTCGACGTTTGGAGCGCGCCGCTCCCACCTGCACAGGCCTGCGCGCTGTTCTTGGAGCGCCGGCGTGAGCGCAAACCTTTGACGAAGGGAGCGCGGCGCTCCGCGCCGCATGCGCGGCGGAGCCGCGCGCTCCAACCTGTAAGTGCTTGTGCGTTGTTCTTGGACCGCCGGCGTGATCGCAAGCCTTTGACGAAGGGAGCGCGGCGGAGCCGCGCGCTCCAACCTGTGAATGCTTGCGCGCTGTTCTTGGAGCGCCGGCGTGAGCGCAAACTTTTGACGAAGGGAGCGCGGCGCTCCAATGTGCAAACGCCCGCGCACATCTCCTTCGTCATGCCACGGATAGAGCGCGCCACCGCGCTTCAAAATCCCAAGCGCCGCAACGCAAATCGCGCTCCGGAATAGGGGGATAGACGCGATTCAATCCGACCTGCTCGATTCCGCGCTAAGATGGCGCCGTCCCGATCGGGAGGGTTTTGGAGACGTCCGAGAACTCTGGAACATCGGGGCCGCGGTCGGCGCGGCGCGCATCGCTTCGATGCAGCGAGGAAACTCAAGGCATCGTTGAGCAAGACGCGGGCACTGGAATGGACGAGAAGGCCTTCACAAAAGGTACGCCGTCAAACCGGTTCGCGCGTTGAAACGAACGCAGCGCGCATTGCTTGCGGGGAGTGAAACCGCAAGGTCCGGGATGTGTCGGAACATCCCGCGCGCATGTCCGGGCGTTGGCGATGGAGCTAAGGCCGCCTGAGCGTTCAGCGTTCTGGCGCGCCGATTTCAACTCCTCGGCGCCAATCCGGAGATCATCGATCGCGACGGGGCGCGTGCGGCGCGCAGGCGTTGCTCGAAAGAGCAGCGCACACTGAACTATCCCGGCGCATCCCGCGCGCCCCGCCTCCCGATGGGGGAGAAGACGATGAAACGCGAGCACCAACCATAGGCGTTGGCGTGCGCAACGCCGTGGCGCATGCGGCGCGGAGCGCCGCTCCATGCGTTCAACAATATCGCCTAAGCGTCAATCGCCGCCGCGATCTGCTTGGCGATCTGCTCAAGCTCGGCGATGTCGGCGCGATTGCCGTGACCGTGGCCGGCCAAGCGGACGCCGTCGTAACGCGGGATGATATGAAAATGCAGATGGAAGATCGTCTGCCCGGCTGGCGCGCCATTGAACTGCGTCACCGTAACGCCATCGGGTTTCAGCGCTGTCGCGGTCGCCTTCGCCAGCTTGTGCACGACTTTCATCAATGAGGCGACGCGCGCCCCGGGCAGCTCTAGAAAATTCCGCGCGCGGCTCTCCTTCGGCACGATCAGCACATGGCCGCGCGATTGTGGGAAGATGTCCATGAAGGCCAGGGTCTCGTCGTCCTCGTAAACCTTCACGGCCGGAATCTCGCCGCGCAGGATTTTGGCGAAGAGATTGTTGTCGTCGTAGTCGCCGTAGAGGCTCATATTGGAACTCCTTGAGCGGAAGAGGGTACCGATGGGCGACGCGGAGGTGAAGCGCTTGCTGACGCGCGCCTGGGCGAAGGACGCTTAGCCTGCCGTTACGCGATCTGGCGCAGGCGCCAATGTCGCGCCAGCATGGCGGGCGGACGTGTTAGGTAAGCGAGCATGAAGCGCCCCGAACCATTCCAAATGAACCCGGATGAAAAGGTGTTCGACGCGCCCGACGCCGAAAAGCCCAAGACGGTGAAGCCGCGCGATGCGGCCACGCTCATCCTGGTGCGCGGCGGGCGCGAGGTGATGATGGGCCAGCGCTCAAAGGGCCATGTCTTCATGCCGGACAAATGGGTGTTTCCGGGCGGTCGGGTCGACCCACAAGACGCCCGGGCCAGGGCCGCCACGGAGCTGACGCCCGAGACAGAAGCGCTGCTGAAGCTCGGCGGGATCATCCGCCGGCCGCCCCGGGCCTACGCCCTGGCCGCGACGCGGGAGACGCTAGAAGAGACCGGCCTAGTCCTTGGCGGGTCCGAGGGGCCGGAACTGGATAAACTCCAATTCGTCGCCCGCGCCATCACCCCACCATACCGCCCCCGCCGCTACGACGCCCGCTTCTTCCTAGCCGACGCCGACGCCGTCCTGGCCTCCTTCGAGCCGGTAGCCGGGGAAGAATTGCTGCACACCAAATGGTTTGGCCTGGAGGAGGCCGAAGCCCTGGATTTGCCCTCGATCACCCGTTTTGTGCTCAAGGAGGTTCGCCAAAGGCTGGCCGGGCAGGCGGTCGAGCCCCCGTTTCTGCGATTTCTACGGGGCAGCCACCAGATGGACCGGCTTAAAAGTTGACTTCCGGCCGTTGGTGCGTATTTTCCGCGCCTTCGTTTTCCCCACTAAGAATTCCGGGCCCGTCCTATGGCTAAGCCGACTGTCATCAAGATCCGTCTGAACTCCACGGCGGACACGGGCTATTTCTACGTGACGAAAAAGAATCCGCGCACGAAGACGGAAAAGCTCAAGTTCAAGAAGTACGACCCGATCGCGCGCAAGCACGTCGAATTCGTCGAAGGCAAGATTAAGTAAGATCGCGCTTTCAGGGGGCTGAACCGAACAGGCGGGCGCTGATAAAGCGCCCGCTTTTATTTCGCGTCGGCCTGCTATCATGGCGCCATGACGCTTCGACAAGTCAAAGCCGCCGTGCTGCTGATCGGCGATGAGCTGCTTTCCGGCCGTACGCAGGACATCAATCTGCGCGCGATCGCGAAATTCCTGGCCCCGCTCGGCGTGCAGGTCGCCGAGGCCCGCGTGGTTTCCGACGCGCCGGAGGCGATCGTCGCCGCCGTGAACGAGTTGCGCGCGCGCTACGATTACGTCTTCACCACCGGCGGCATCGGCCCCACCCATGACGACAAAACCGCCGACGCCATCGCCGCCGCCTTCGCCGTGCCTATTGGCGTCCGCGACGATGCGCGCGCGATCCTTGAGACGCACTACAAGGGCCGCGCCGCGCTCAATGAATCGCGCCTGCGCATGGCGCGCATACCCGATGGCGCGGCGCTGATCGCCAACCCGGTGTCGAAGGCGCCTGGCTTTCAGATCGGCAACGTGTTCGTGATGGCCGGCGTGCCCTCGATCATGCGCGGCATGCTTGAAGATATTGGCCATCGCATCGAAGGCGGGGCTGTGGTGAAGAGCGTCACCATGCGCGGCAAGGGCGTTGTCGAGGGCGCCATCGCCGAGGGGCTGGAGCGGCTTGAAACCGAAACCGCTGGCGCCGTGTCGTTCGGGTCCTATCCGTGGTTCGCGGCCGGCGGCGATTACGGCGTGCATCTGGTCGCGCGCTCCGCCGAGCCGCAGGCGCTGACAAAAGCGCGCGATGACCTGATCGCCTTGATCCAGGCGGCTGGCGGCAATCCCGAAGAGGTAGAGGAAGGCGCGGCCTAGCGTTTGCGCCAAACGGCATGGATCACCTCGCAACGCGTCTCGAAACCCAAACTGCGATAAAGCGTGATCGCGCCTTCGTTGTCCGCGTAGGTGTGCAGGAAGGGTGTCGCGCCATCGGCCAAGATACGCGCGCCGACGGCGCGCAGAAGCGCTGCGCCATAGCCGCGTCCACGATAGTCCGGATGGGTGCAGACGCCGCTGATCTCGATGAAACCATCGATCCGCAACCGCTCGCCCGCCATTGCGACCAGCCACGCGCCGTCCCGAATGCCCACGAAACGCCCAAGCGTGTGCGTGTTGATGCGGAAGGGGCCAGGGCGCGTGAGCGTCGCCAACGCTAGCATATCTTCCGCATCGTTGCCTCCGAGCTCTTCGATCGCAAACGCGCGGCCATCCGCTCCAAACGCGCCACACGTCATTTGCAAGCCGAGCGCGCTCATCTCCAACTCGACGCCTACCGGCGGCTGAGGCGGCGCCGGCTCCAGCAGCGAGATATCGTCGCCGGACGACATCAAGGCGCCCAATGCCGAGAGCGCTTCCGCTGAATGATCGGCGGCGGCGGCGAACGGGCCGATATCGGCGCGAAATCGGCGCGCTAGCGGCCCGCCTTCGGCAAGCGGCGCCTGCCTGGTGCTGAGCGCTGTCCAGATCAGCGTGTCGAGCGGATGCATGGGGCGCCATCTTAGCGGCCCCGATCCTTGCGCGAAACGCCCAAACCCCGGTATCCAGCGCCCAGCGCGAGCGTGGCGAAACCGGTAGACGCAGCGGACTTAAAATCCGTTCGCCGCAAGGCGGTGCGGGTTCAACTCCCGCCGCTCGCACCATGGAGAACGGAGTTCTGTTCAGGTGACGCCGTTCGAGCCTGCTTTTGTTCTGCCGCCCGCGTTCGACTACGCGGGCGTGGCGGTGTTCGCGTTGACTGGCTCCTTGGCGGCCGCGCGCGACAAGCACGACATCATCACCTTCTGGTTCTTCGCCGTCGTGACGGGCGTTGGCGGCGGGACGTTGCGCGATCTCTTGATCGGCGCACCTGTGTTCTGGATCGGCGATGCGACCTATCTGGCGCTCGGACTCGCCGCCGCTTTGATCGTTTGGTTTCTGGCGCCTCATCTGGAGCGGGCGAAGGCGCTGATCTGGATCGATGCGGTGGGGCTGGCGGTCTATGCCGTCATCGGCGCCGGCAAGGCGATCTCGCTGGGCGTTGATCCTTATGTCTCGATCGCGATGGGCGTGCTGACGGCGTGTTTCGGCGGCGTCATTCGCGATGTGCTCGCGGGTCAGCCATCAGCGCTTTTGAAACGCGAGATCACCATCTCCGCCGCGCTGCTGTCCGCCAGCGGCTTCGTGGTGTTGAGCGCGGTTGGCATTGAGGCCTTGTGGGCGGGCGTCGTGGGCGCGTTGGCGGGTTTTGGTTTGCGCGCTGGAGCGATACATTATTGCTGGGCGTTGCCGGCGTTCGGAGAGAAACGTGGCCAAGGAAAAGCTTGAGCTTGTCGAGGTCAGCCCGCGCGACGGGTTGCAGAACGAGCCTGATATCGTCTCCACCGAAAACAAGCTGGCGCTGATCGAGCACATCATCGGCGCGGGCTTTCGCCGCTTGGAGGCGGGTAGCTTTGTCAATCCGAAGAAGGTGCCGCAAATGGCCGATGGCGATGCGGTGTTCGCGGGCGCGCCCAAGCGTGATGAGGTGACCCTCATCGCGCTGGCGCTCAATCTACGCGGCGTTGAGCGCGCGCTCGCGGCCGGCGCCAAGGAGATCAATTACGTGTTCTGCGCATCGGACGGCTTTTCCATCCGCAATAATGGCGGCACGGTCGTGGAAACGTTCGCTGTGTGGCCAGAGGTCACGGCGGCGGCGAAGGCGGGCGGTGCGCGACTCTCAGCGACAATCTCTACCGCGTTCGGTTGTCCTTTTGATGGCGAGGTGCCGGTCGCGCGTGTTGTAGATGTGGCCGAGCATTGCGTGGCGCAAGATGTGTTCGAACTCGCATTGGCCGACACGATCGGCGTCGCCGCGCCGAGCGATGTGCATGAGCGCGTTCGCGCCGTGAAAGCGGCGATCCCAAAGCAGGTGCAATTGCGCGCGCATTTTCACAACACTCGCAACACCGCGCTCGCGAACGCGGTGGCTGCGATTGAGGAGGGCGTGCGGGTGCTCGATGGCTCGCTCGCCGGCATTGGCGGCTGCCCGTTCGCGCCGGGGGCCGCGGGCAACGTGCCGACGGAAGATCTGCTCTACATGTTCAACCGCATGGGCTTCGACACCGGCGTCGATCTCGACCGCGCCATCGACGCCGCGCAATTTATTGGCGGCGTGCTGGGGCGCAAGACGCCCGGCATGGTGAGCTGTGCACCGAAATGGCCGAGCGCATAACGGGGGCGGATTTGTCTTCAGCAAGATTGGCGTGCGTCACGGGTGTGCTCGGCGCGCTGTGGCTGCTGGCGATGATCGTCATCGGCGGCGCGGCTTATCCGGGCTACGATCACGGCGCCCAATTCATCAGCGAGCTTGGCGCGATCGATGCGCCGCATGGCGTTGAGATCAGCCGGTATGGGTTTTTGCCGATTGGCGTCCTGGCGTGTGCGTTTTCGTTTTTCGCCTGGCGCGCGACGCCGCGGACATCGCTCGGTACGCTGGGCTTTATCGGCATCTTTCTGTTCTCGGTCGGTTATGTGGGGTCCGGCTTCTTTCAGTGCGACGCACGCTGCCGGCCGAATGAGCCGAGTTTCTCGCAAGTGATGCACACAACGATCGGGCTTGCAGGCTATATGCTGGCGCCGTTCACGTTGCTTTTGCTTGGGTTCGCGGCCCGCAAATGGCCAGGCGGCGGTTCGCTCTCATTGCTAGCTTTCGTAGGCGTGCCGATTGCGTTCGTGGCGCTTGGCTTTCTGACGCCTGACTTTGCTTATGTAGGTGTCGCGCAACGCTTCTTGGAGGCCAGCGTGATGCTTTGGGTGGTCGCGTGCGCGCTTTATCTCGGGCGGCGAAAACACTAAGGCCGCCGCGTTTCCGCGACGGCCTCGTGTGTCAAGCGATGTGCGTGAACTTAGAGTTCGCGCGAGATCGTGAACGAGATTTCCTCGTCTTGTCCCGGGATGTCGGCTTCGTGATAGCGCAGGTCCAAACCGAAGCCGTGGAAGGCGTAGGTCGCGCCGATGTTCCAGGTATCGTAATCGCCGCCGCCGTCGACGTCTTGGTTGCCGAAGGCGCCAGACACCGAGAAGGCGTCCGAGAACGCATACGAGCTGCCGAGTTCGAGATAGAGCGAATCATCGCCCAAGGCGAGGAAGTCGTCCGACATGTAGCCGGTGACGCCAACCGACCAAGCGTCAGTCGGGCTGATCGAGGCGCCGAGCTTCAGTTCGTTGAAATCGATGTCTTCGCTTGCGCCCGGATAATAATAGCCGACGACGCCGAGATCGAAGGTGACCGGGCCGAGCGTCGGCGTGACGCCGACATAGAGGTCGAGTTCAGACGAGGCGCTGACGCCGAAATCATCAACCGACGAGCCCCAGACGCCGGCGTAGAACATGCCGTTCGTGTAATCGAAGCCGCCCTGGATCGCCGCGTCGCCGTCCGACTGCGTGATGCCGCGCCACACATAATTGCTGGTGAGCGCGACGTTCGCGGAAACGCTGCCTTCAGCGGCGGCCACACCCGTGGTCGCGATCGTCGCGGCGCCGGCCATCACGGCCAGGCCAATCAGTTTCTTCATGGTACGCATCCTTGTTTCCCCGCGGGTTTCTCGCCGCGCTAATGGCGAGGCTCACGCCTTAGCGTGAACGATAGGTTAAGCAGGCAAAGCTTCGCAGAACCGACGTGACTGGAAAGCCATCTCTGTTGCAGCAACATCACAAGCACACTTTGCGCACCTTTCTTGGGCTGCGGCAGTGCCGCTCGCCGCAAGTTTGCGCAGTGTGACCACAGCGCCGCGCTGCCGAGGAGTGTTGCCGGCCGGCAACGCTTGCGCGTGAGCGACCCTCAAAAAGCGAAGAGAGACAATGTGTTTCGTGCGCTGTCTGATTCGACGCTTGGGCTGCTTTCGCGTCGGCGCGGGAGGAGCGCCTCCGCATGGATGCAAATTTAAGATTGGCTGGCGCGCGGGCTTGCAAGCGGGGGCGGGGGTCTTCAAGTGTCGGCCCATGACGAGTGACGCCAAGGGCCTCAGCCAGCTGGGCCAATCCGCACCGATTCCCACGTCGCCCGAGCAGGCGGTGCTCGAACGCGCGCCGAACCCGCACAAGGGGACACTGTATATGGCGCGCTTCACCGCGCCTGAATTCACCTCCATCTGCCCGGTGACCGGTCAGCCCGATTTCGGCGTGCTCGTGATCGATTACGCGCCGGCGGACTGGATCGTCGAATCGAAGAGCCTGAAGCTCTTCCTTCAAAGCTTCCGCAATCACGGCGCCTTCCATGAGGATTGCACCGTCGGCGTGGCCAAGCGGATCGTCGACACGATCGCGCCGACCTGGCTGCGCATCGGCGGTTATTGGAACCCACGCGGCGGCATGCCGATCGACGTGTTCTGGCAGACGGGGGCCGCACCCGATGGCTTGTGGCTGCCCGATCAGGGCGTGGCCACGTATCGCGCGCGGGGCTGAATGCACGGTGCTGTTTGGCGGATGATAGGGAGCGCGGCGCTCCGCGCCGCATGCGCGGCGGAGCCGCGCGCTCCAACCTGCAAACGCGCAGCATTTTTGGCCGCTGCTTGCTGCTGCAAGAGCGGTTGGAGACGTTCGGCGCTGTGTTGGGTTCAACTCGTGTCCGGCAGAGTCGCCACGGGATGCAAGAGATTGCGCGCGGCGTTGTAGGAGCCGTGCGCGGCTTTGGCGCAGAGTTCGGGCGGGACGTGCGGCGAATCCCAGGGGCGGCCGAGCGCGAGCTTCACGGCGAGACGCGGGAAGCGCTTGAGTTTGCGCGCCAGGCGCAGGATGGCGCGGC
>JAFLCU010000003.1 GCA_017303355.1 Caulobacterales bacterium
GTTGCAGACGCGGAATCTGGCTCTTGCACAAGCCGAGCGCGGCGATGTCGGCGGCGGTGCCCATGACGAAGCACATGCGCACGAACATGGCGCGCGCGGCGCGCCAGAGTTCGGCGGTGGGGTCGGTGCAGGCGGCGGGGGTGAAAATCATGCGCGCATTGTACGCGCGTTTTGGCGGGGGCGGATAAGATTGGTTCTATCCATGCGGACGCGGCGCGATTTGCGTTGATGTGCTTGGGATTTTGACGCGCGAGCGCGCGCTCTATCCCTGGATACACGGTCTCTCGGCGGCTCTGGCGCTTATGTCAAAAGCAGGAGCGCGGCGGAGCGGCGCGCTCCAACCTGCAAACAGGACTGGCAGCCGGGGATGGGTGCGGTGTGATGCGTGGTCGCGCTGGCGCCAATGTAAAAATGTGGGAGCGCGTCGCTCCGCGCCGCCTGCGCCGCGGGAGCGGCGCGCTCCAACCTGCAAACAGCACTGCGTGTTATAGCGCGCTAGCGGAAGCGCGCTTCAATCTTCCAGCAAATCTTTCGCGGCTTCGGCGATGGCTTCGGGGGTGATGCCGAAATGGGCATAGACGTCTTTCGCGGGGGCCGAGGCGCCGAATTCAACCATGCCGATGAAATCGGAGATGGCGAACATTTCGTACCAGCCCTGCCCGATCGCCGCTTCGACGCCGATGCGCACCTCGGACGGATCGCCCAACACTTCGTCCTGATAATCTTCGTCTTGCAGATCGAAGAGTTCAAAGCACGGCGCGGAGATCACGCGCGTGGGGATGCCTTGCGCCTGCAAGAGCTCGCGCGCTTTGACGGCGAGCGCGACCTCGGTGCCGGTGGCGATCAGCGCGACATGGCTTTCGCCGCCTTCGGCCGGCAGCAATTCATAGGCGCCGCGCGCGGAAAGATTGGCGCTGGCGTCGGCGCGGAGCGCCGGCGTGGCCTGACGCGAAAGCGCAAGCACGCTCGGGCCATTG
This sequence comes from Caulobacterales bacterium, assembly GCA_017303355.1. Taxonomy (GTDB): domain Bacteria; phylum Pseudomonadota; class Alphaproteobacteria; order Caulobacterales; family Aquidulcibacteraceae; genus Vitreimonas. The sequence continues at coordinate 978 of JAFLCU010000003.1, forward strand.
TCGCGCAGCAGTGCGAGTTGCCAGCATTCGGCGGCTTCCACCGCATCGGCCGGACGGAACACGAAGAGGTTCGGGATCGCGCGCAGGGCGGCCAGATGCTCGACCGGCTGGTGGGTTGGGCCATCTTCGCCGACGCCGATGGAATCGTGCGTCATCACGTGGATGGCGCGCACGCCCATGAGCGCCGCCAAGCGGATCGCGGGGCGCGAATAATCGGCGAAGGTGAGGAATGTGCCGGCGTACGGAATTACGCCCCCATGCAGCGCCATGCCGTTCATCGCCGCCGCCATTGCGTGCTCGCGGATGCCGTAGCGAATGTAACGGCCGCCGCGATTTTCCGGCGTGAAATCCTCCGTACCCTTGGCGAGCGTGTTGTTCGACGGCGTCAAATCGGCCGAGCCGCCGACGAGTTCGGGCAGCACGGCGAACATCGCCTCGATCGAAGCGCCGGATGAGGCGCGCGTGGCGAGCGCGGGCTTTTCGGTGGCGGCCTTCGCGGCGTATTGCGCGAGCGCGTCGATCGCGGCTTCGACATTATCGCCGTCGAGGGCGGCGCGGAACGCGGCCTTGTGTTCGGAAGCCCTGAGGCGATCGGCCCAGGCGCCGCGCTCTTTCACGCCACGCGCGCCGACCTTCTTCCAGGCGGCGCGGATAGCATCCGGCACCTCGAAGGCGGCGCCGCTCCAGCCGAGCGCTGCATGTGTGGCGGCGATTTCCTCAGGCCCGAGCGGTTCGCCGTGCGCTTTATGCGTGCCGGCTTTCTTGGGCGCGCCGAAGCCGATCGTGGTTTTGCAGGCGATGAAGCTGGGCTTGTCGGATTTGGTGGCGGCCTCGAACGCGCGCACGACATCGTCCATGTCGTGGCCATTGCACGAAAGCACGTTCCAGCCGCTGGCGGCGAAGCGGGCTTTTTGATCGGTGATGTCGGAAAGCGAAACGGCGCCGTCGATCGAGATCGAATTGTCGTCCCAGATGACGACGAGCTTGTTGAGCTTCTGACGACCGGCGAGTGCGAGCGCTTCTTGGCTGACGCCTTCCATCAAGCAGCCATCGCCGCAAATGACCCAGGTGCGGTGATTGACCAGAGCGTCGCCAAAGCGCGCGTTGAGGTGCGCTTCCGCCATCGCCATGCCGACTGCGTTGGCGAGACCTTGGCCGAGCGGGCCGGTCGTTGTTTCCACGCCTTCGGTGTGGCCGTATTCGGGGTGGCCGGGCGTCTTCGAACCGAGTTGGCGGAAGCGCTTGATCTCGTCGAGCGTGACGTCCTCGTAGCCGGTGAGATGCAGAAGCGCGTAAAGCAGCATCGAGCCGTGGCCGGCCGAGAGCACGAAGCGATCGCGGTCGGGCCAGCGCGGATCGGAAGCGTCGAATTTCAAGAAGCGCGAGAAAAGCACGGTCGCGGCGTCGGCCATGCCCATCGGCATGCCGGGATGGCCGGACTTGGCCTGTTCCACCGCGTCCATCGCCAAAGCGCGGATGGCGTTGGCGAGGTCTCTCGCGGGCGCGCCTTCGATTTGGTCGATCTTGCTCATGGAATGTCCTTCGCCGGCTGGGAGGTTTGCGCTTTTAGCGACGATTCGGAGCCTTTGCCCGGCGTCCGCAGTTCGCTATCAGCGGAGAGCCGTCGCGGGAATGCGGCAGCGGAGCAAAACATGCAGATTTTCATCGATAGCGCTGACGCGAAGGAACTGGCGGCGCTGGCAGTGACCGGCCTCGTGGATGGGGTCACCACCAACCCTTCCCTGGTGGCGAAAGCGGGCGGCGATTTCTTCGAGACGCTGAAGGCGATCTGCGCCGCCGTTTCGGGGCCGATCAGCGCCGAGGTGGTGGCGCAGGATTACGAAGGCATGCTGGCCGAGGGCCGCAAGCTGCGCACATTGGCGGACAATATCGTCGTGAAGCTGCCGCTGACGCCGGATGGCTTGCGCGCGTGCAAGACGCTCGAGGACGAAGGGCATCCGTGCAACGTGACGCTCTGCTTCTCGGCCGTGCAGGCGCTGCTGGCGGCGAAGGCGGGCGCCACGTTCATCTCGCCGTTCCTGGGCCGGCTGGATGATGGCGGCCAGGACGGCATGCTTCTGATCCGCGAAATCCGCGCCATCTACGACAATTACGATTATCCGACGCAAATCCTGGCGGCGTCGATCCGCACCGCCTCGCACGTGCGCGACGCCGCGATCGCGGGCGCCGATTGCGCGACCATTCCGCCAGGCGTGTTCAAGAGCCTCTATAAGCATCACCTGACGGATTCAGGGCTGGCGGCGTTCCTGAAGGATTGGGCGGCGACAGGGCAGAAGATTCTCTAAGCTCGCCTCTTAGGCGAAAATAAAAAGGCCCGGCGCTTTTGAGCGGCCGGGCCTTTTGCATTTGAAACTCTATGCCGTGCGGCGCGTTAGCGGCCCGACAGGCGGTCCAGCTGGACCATTTCATCGGCCGTGGTTTCGCGCATGGCGACCATGGCGCGGTCGGCATCGGCCAATTGGGCTTCGATCGCGGCGACGTCGAGCGGCTCGATCAAGGGGGCGCGTTGCTCCATCGCGGAAGCCGCGGCGTCGCGCATGGCCAAGCCGCCTTGCATGGCGACCGGCGCCACCAGACCCACAAGCATCATAGCGCCCGCGCCAGCCACGAAGCTGCCGATGACCATGCGCATGGTGGTCTTGTTCTGCGAGGGCGACATTGTGTGGAAAACTCCCGGACCGAGGCGGTCGCTTAACAAAAGGTTACGCGTGTTGCAATTGCGAACTTAGTGTCTCGGGAGAATTGCCGCCGTGACGGCGGTCACCTTCCAAAAACACCCCAGAGCCCATCTACGTGGATTAGGCAAATCGTAGCGCACAAACATGAATTCAAGCCGAACGGGTGGTTTGGCTTAGGTTGCATGCAGCGGCGCCATCGGCTCTAAAGGCGGCCAAGATTCAGCCATTTTGCGGCGCGGCAACGGACCCCCCATGAATAGCGTTCAGGCCACCAAGCGACCGCTACGGAAAGCGGTATTGCCCGTCGCGGGCTTCGGCACACGCGTGCTGCCGGCAACGAAATCAATCCCTAAGGAGATGCTGCCGGTGTTTGACCGGCCGGCCATTCAGTACGTCGTGGACGAAGCCCTGGCCGCCGGGATCGAGCACATCGTGTTCGTTACGGGCCGCAATAAGGGGGCGATCGAGGACTATTTCGACCACGCATATGAACTCGAATTAACACTCGCGCAGAAGAACAAGAATGCTCTGGTCGACGAACTGAAGTCGATTTTGCGCCCGGCGGGCTCGATGAGCTTCGTGCGCCAGCAGGCGGCGCTCGGGCTTGGCCATGCTGTCTGGTGCGCGCGCGACATTATCGGCGACGAGCCGTTCGCGGTGATGCTGCCCGACATGCTGATGATGGCGCAGCCCTCGTGCCTGGCGCAGATGGTCGAGGCCTACAACAAGGTCGGCGGCAACATCATCGCCGTCGAGCCAACGGATACGCCGGAGCTTTACGGCGTGATCGCGCCGGTGAGCCGCGACGGCCGTTTGATCAAGATGAAGGGCATGGTGGAAAAGCCCAAGCGCGAGGACGCGCCGTCGAACCTCTTCATCAGTGGGCGCTACATTCTGCAGCCGGAAATTTTCGACCTGCTCGCCAGCCAAGGCCCGGGCGCCGGCAACGAAATCCAGCTGACGGATTCGATGGTGCGGTTGATGGAGGCGCAGAGCTTCCACGCGCTCGAATATGACGGCGTCACGTATGATTGCGGCGACAAGATCGGCTATCTGCGCGCGAACGCGGCCTATGCGCTGGCGAGCGCGGACTATGGTGAAAAAGCAGCCGCGACGCTGCAAAAGCTGCTCGACGAAAAGAACTGAATTCGAAGGCTGATGCCGCACCTCTCCGTATTCGCCACGCGTGACGCGCTGATGCAGGCGGCGGCGGATCGTCTGGAAGCGGCGTTGCGCGAAGGGATCGCGGCGCGCGGCGCGGCGTGCATCGCGCTTTCCGGCGGCTCGACGCCGGAGCCAGCCTATGTGGCGCTCGCGGCGCGCGATCTGGATTGGCCGAAGATCCGTTTCGCCATGGTGGACGAGCGTTTCGTTGCGTCTGACGACGATGCGTCGAATGAAAAAATGCTGCGTCGCGCGCTTGCGCCGGCGTTGGCGAAGGGTGCGGACTTGCTGCCCCTCTTCAGCAGCGGATCGCCCGCCGACGCCGCAAAGCGCGCCGACGCGATCTACGCGCCGCTGCACATCGACGCCGCGCTGATGGGCATGGGCGACGATATGCACACGGCGTCCTGGTTTCCCGGCGCCGCTGGCGAAGCGTTGAGCGATGCGCGCAGCGTCGTGGCCGTGCACGCGCCAATGGCGACCGGCTGTGCGGACCGATTGACGCTGACTCAGAGCGCAATCGCGCGCGCCGGTCGTGTGTTTCTGTTGATCAGCGGCGAAAGCAAACGCGCCACGCTCGATGCGGCGCTTGCGCTACACGCCGAAGACGCGCCCGTCGTGGCGTTGTTTTCCGATTGTGAGCGGCAGCCCGAGGTATTGTGGGCGGCCTGAGCTTTATTGACTGCGCATGCTCTCGCCCATGCGCACCATGGCCTGGCCCATCGCGGAGAATTCCGTGGCGCAGCGCATGCGCTCGGTCTCCAGCGTCGCCAGCGTCAGCGCTTCGGCTTCGCGCGTGATCAGCGCTTGCAGATCGGCGGCAGGCTCGGCGCCCTGCACGCGGCCGAGATAATAGAGCGCGATCAGCGTGCCGGCCTGCTGTTGCTGGGCATTGGCGCCCGCCGTGCCGGCGATGGTGAGGCCAACCACGGCGCATTTCAGATCATTGGGATTGTGGCCCGTCACCTGAGCGTTCGCAGGCGCAGCAAAAGCCGCCAAGCCGATCGTCACCGCCGCCAACATCATGCGCATCATTGTTCCACCCATTCTCGCGTCTCGCGCGACGTAGAGCGTGTTTTCGCCTCCACGTCCATGCACGCCCTGTTACGCGGCATGCGCGACCGCGATTGCCAATGACACCGGTGTCGGTTATCAAAAATCCGCAAGACCGGCACGAGCCGGCGGGGAGGCCATGACGTGACGACTGCAACGCGGGATATTGCTGGCTCATTCGTGGCCGCCCGGCAGGCCGCGCGCGCCCTGCCCGATTTTCCCGGCGAGACGCCGCAAGGCCTGGCCGAGAGCTACAAAATCCAGGACGCCGCGATCGAGATGTGGCCTGACGAGGTGGTCGGCTGGAAGATCGGCCGCGTGCCGGCGCCACAAGTGGCCGCGCTCGGCGAAGATCGCGTCGCGGGCCCTGTGTTTTCGCACAACCTTTGGATCGCGAGAAGCGGCGAGGAAGTTGCGTTTCCGGTGTTCGAGAATGGCTTCGCGGCGGTGGAAGGCGAAGTGGTCTTCCGCATCGGCGCCGATGCGCCCGCCAACAAGACCGAATGGTCGCGCGATGAGGTGATCGGGCTGATCGGGGCGATGCATGTCGGTGTGGAAACCGCCGGCAGCCCGCTCGCCACCATCAACGATCTGGGCTCCACCGTGGTCGCTTCCGATTTCGGCAACAATTTCGGTTTGATCCTCGGGCCGGAGGCGCCCGATTGGCGCGCCAAACTCGAAGCCGGAGTGAGCTGCGAAACCTTCATCGAAGGCCAATCCGTGGGCGCGGGCAGCGCGAACGCCGCGGCGGACGGACCGATCGACGCGCTTGCGTTTCTCGCCAGCCATTTGGCCAAGCGCGGCAAGCCGCTGAAAGCGGGCCAATACATCACCACCGGCGCCATCACCGGCGTGCACGATATTCGCATCGGCCAACATTCGCGCGTGAGCTTCAATGGCGCCGGCGATATTCTGTGCATGGCGGTGAAAGCCGTCGCGAACGGCCGGAGCGTCGCATGATCAACCGCCGCACTTTGCTGACCACCGGCGCCGTTGCGATCGCCGGCGCGGGCGGTGTCGCCGCCGCGAGCGCGCCGAGTGCGGGCACGCTCACAGCCGTGGACGTGCATCCGGGCGATTATCCCACCGTGCAAGCGGTGCGCTGGATGGGCGAAGAGCTCGCGCGCGAAACCGAGGGCCGGATCAATTTCCGGCTTTATCCGTCAGGCCAATTGGGCACCGAGACGGACACGGTGAATTTGGCGCGCTTTGGCGTGATCGATATTGCGCGCGTCTATCTGGGCGCGGTGAACAATATGTTCCCGGCGACGCAGCCGCTCGCGCTGCCCTACACGTTCCGCGATGAAGCGCACATGCGCCGCGTGGTCGATGGGCCGGTGGGCCAAGACATTCTGCACACGTTCGAGCGTCGCGGACTGGTTGGTCTGGCCTTTTACGATTCGGGCTTCCGCTCGATGTATAATGCGCGCCATCCGATCCACACGCCGGACGACATGCACGATCTGAAAGTGCGCGTGCCGCGCGCCGACATTTTCATTCAGACGCTTGAGGCAATGGGCGCGAACCCGACGCCGATCCCGTTCGGCGAAGTGTTCACCGGCTTGCAGACGCATCTGCTGGATGCGGCGGAAAACAATTGGGCGACGTTCCAATCGACGCGGCAATACGAGGTCGCACGCTATTGGTCGCAAACCGATCACGTCGGCGCGCCGGAAGCGCTGCTGATGTCGAAGGCGCGGTTCGATTCATTCTCGTCGCGCGACAAGGAATTGATCCTGGCGAAAGCGCGGGAATCCGTGCCGATCATGCGCGCGCTGTGGGATGAAAAGCAGGCGCGCGCGCGTGAGACGGTGCTGGCGGCCGGGGTTCATTTCAATCAGGCGGACACAGAAGCGTTCCGCCGCGCCGTGCAACCCGTGAAGCGCCGCTACATGGCCGACAGCGCGGTGGCCGCAACCATTCGGCGCATCGAAGCACAAGAATAGAACATAAAGGGAGACACCTCACCCATCCCCGGATGCGCGCGGAGCGCGCAGTCCGGGCCCATAAACTCAAACGGCGGAGCGTTCAGTGCGAACGATGACGCTTATGGATCCCGGGCTCTTCGCTACGCGAAGCCCCGGGAATGGGTGGAGAGGTTTCGGGGAGGAATGATGGGTGGTTTGAAAGCAACATTCGGCGCAATCGCGCAGCTCACGGTGTGGATCGCCGCCGCAGCACTTTGCGTTCTTGTTGGCGTGCTCTCGTGGCAAGTGTTCGGCCGCTACGTGCTGAACCAATCGCCGAGTTGGACCGAACCGGTGGCGATGACGATGATGGGCGTGGCCGCTTTGTTTGGCGCGGCGATCGCGGTGCGTGCGGAATCGCACTTTGCCTTCCCGACTTTGGTTGAAAGCGCGCCGGGGCCGGTGCGCGCGGCGCTGAAGGCGCTGGGGCGCATCATCGCGTTGTTGTTTGGGCTCGCGCTCGCCGTGTTCGGGGGCTTCCTGATGATTGACTCATGGGATGTGCCGATGGCCGGCGCGCCCTTCCCTGAAGGTGTGGCGAATATCGGCGTGTGTGTCGGCGGCGCTTTGATTGCGCTTTTCGCGCTGGAGCGCCTCATCTTCGGCGACGCGCCCGATCCGCATTTGCCAAGCGAAAACGTGGAGGCCTGAGATCATGGAAATCGGGCTTCTCTTCGGCGTGTTCGTCGTCCTTCTCGTGCTCGGCGTGCCGATCGCGTTCGCGCTGGCCGTCTCGACCTTGAGCGCCGTGCTCTACATGGGGCTGCCGCCGATCGTGGTGGTGCAGCAGGTGTCGGCGGGCTTCAACAAAGTCTCGCTACTGGCCATTCCGCTCTTCATCTTCACCGGTGAATTGATGATGCGCGGCGGCATATCGGATCGACTGATCTCACTTGCCTCTTCGCTCGTGGGCCACATTCGCGGCGGCTTGGGGCAAGTCAGCGTTGTCGCGTCGACTTTATTCGGCGGCGTTTCGGGTTCGGCTCTGGCCGACGTGTCGGCGATCGGCCCGACGATGATCCCGCAAATGGAGAAGCGCGGCTTCTCCAAGGATTACGCAGTCGATGTGACGATCTCGGCCGCGCTGGTGGCGCTGTTGTTGCCGCCGTCGCACAACCTCATTCTCTTCTCCGCTGTTGCCGGCGGCGGCGTTTCGATCGCGGATTTGTTCGCGGCGGGCATCGTGCCGGCTTTGATGCTGGCGCTGGGGGTGATGGGCGCGGCGTACTGGCTGGCGAAAGTGCGCGGCTATCCGGTGGAGCAATTCCCCGGCTTCCGCGCGATCCTCTCGCGCTTGGTCGCGGCGATCCCTGGCTTGCTGATGATCTTTGTGATCTTCGGCGGCATTCGCGCCGGCATCTTCACCGCCGTCGAAAGTTCGGCCATCGCCGTGCTCTACGCGCTGGCGGTGACGCTGATCATCTATCGCTCGATGAAGTGGAAGGAATTCGTGGGCGCGGCTTCGCACGCGGCGCGCGCGTCAGCGACGGTGCTGTTCGTGATTGGCGCGGCTGGCGCGTTCGGTTGGCTGATCGCCTATCTTCAAATTCCGGAATTCGTGGTCGAGTCGCTGAACAGCCTGACACAGGACAAGAACGTCGCGCTGCTGCTGATGGTGTTGGCGCTGCTGATCATGGGCACGTTCCTCGATCTCGCGCCCAAGATCATCATCATCACGCCGATCTTTCTCCCCGTCGCGCGCGAATACGGCGTCGAGCCGCTGCATTTCGGCGTCATCATGGTGCTGGCCGGCGGCATCGGCCTGATCACGCCGCCGATCGGCTCGGTGCTGTTCGTCGGCTCCGCGATCGGCAAGATCACGGTCGCCGAAGCGATGAAATCGATCTGGCCGTTCTATCTGGCCGCGTTCGCGGTGCTGCTGCTGGTGACGTTCGTGCCGGCGCTGTCGCTGACGCTGCCGGCGCTGTGGCGGTGAGGTGCTCTAGCCGCACGCACCCTCGTCATTCCGGGGCGGCCGAAGGCCGAACCCTGAATCCAGAGCCCTTGGCAGCGCGGCTCGAACGAAAACACCAACCGGTTGCTGCGCCAATACTTCCCGCGGGGGACCGATCTGACCCCGCACTCCCAGGCCGAACTCAACAGAATCGCACGCCGACTCAACGAACGACCTCGGAAAACGCTGGACTTCGAAACCCCAGCCGAGCGATTTGATGCGTGTGTTGCGTCGACCCGTTGAGAGCGCCGCGAATAGTGGACACTAGCGTTTGTCGCCATGGGTTCCGGGCTCGCGCTTTGCGCGCCCCGGAATGACGAAGTGTGTGGTTCGGAAAAACGAGCGCTAAGGCTTCACAACGCGCTCTAGCACTTTCAGCACGCTCGCGGCGCCGGCGAGCCTCGAGTCCATCGATGCGCCGAAATGCTTGTCGAGTTTGCCTTCGAGCATGAGCGTGGCGAGGCCGTGCACCATCGACCATGAGGCGAAGATGAGGGCCGGGTCGCGTTCGCCCGTGTTAGCGAGTGAAACCTCGTCGACGATATTCACGAGCACGTCGAACGCCTGCTCCGCGCAGGCCTTTGCGTCTTCGTGCTTGTCTTCGCGCACGAGCTCGGAGCGGAACATCAGCTTGAAGTGCGCGGGATTGCTGAGCGCGAATTTCACGTAGGCGCGGCCGAGCGCGTGATAGCGGCAGGCGGGATCGCTCTCCCCTTCAGTGGCGGCGAGACTATCGGCGCGCAAACGCTCGAAACCTTCGGCGACGATAGCCGCGAGGATCGCCTCGCGGTCGGGGAAGTGATGATAAGGCGCCTGGTGGCTGACGCCGGCGCGGCGCGCGACCTCGCGCATGGAGAAGCCTTCCAGACCCTCGGCTTCGATCAGGTCGAGGCTGGCGTCGAGCAGCGCGCGGCGCGGGCTTTCGGCGGTGCGAGCGGCGGTTTTTGGAACGGCTGTCACGCAGATATCCTCGATCTTTGGCTTGACAGTGTCAAGTTTAGACCTGACAGTGTCTAGCCCGTTCCCGACGAATTTCGATCGACGGCGCCAGATTAAGCTTGTGAATATTGAACGATGTCAATATGCTTCACCGCAAATAGGTGGCCTGTGCAGAAAGCGGCATTTTTTCAAACTCTTGCACTGGCCGTGAGCGCTTTGGCGCTGGCCGCGTGCGGCGCGGCTGAGTCCGATGCGACGGCCCCCCCAGAGGGCCCACTGGTTCAAGTGGTCGAAGTGGGCGCGGCCTCCGCCGCCGGCGCGATCCGGGCGAGCGGCCTGGTCGGCTACAAGCGCGAGCCGCAGCTTTCCTTTACGGCGCCAGGCATTGTCGGCGATTTGCTAGTGGACGCGGGCGACACCGTGCGGCGCGGCCAGCGCCTCGCCACGCTGCGGCGCACCAGCGGCGGCGCGAATGTGGATGAAGCCGCGCTCGCGCGCGCCAACGCCGAGCGCGATCTGGCGCGCACGCAAGAACTCTACAATCGCGGCTTCGTCTCCGAAGCCCGCTTGGACGATGCGCGGCTCGCGGTGCAGCGCGCGAGCGATTCATCGGTGCTCGTGGCGCCTGCAGATGGCGTGATCCTGCGCCGCGCGGCGGAAACATCGCAGACGGTGAACGCGGGCACGCCGATCCTGGTGTTTGGCGAAACGCGTTCGGGCATCGTGGTGCGCGCGCCTGTCGCCTCTTCCGAAGCGTCGCGCATTCGCGTGGGCGATGCCGTGCAAGTGCGCCTGAACGAATTGGGCGTGACGCGCAACGGCCGTGTGGCGCGCGTGGGCGCCAAGGGCAATGATTCGACGGGCGCGTTCGAGGTTGAGGTCGAGATCGCCGACGCCGCGGGCTTGCGCTCCGGCATGGTGGCGGAAGTCGAGATCGCGGCGGCGCCGGGCGAAGCGGCGACGGCCGCGCTTCTGGTGCCGACGCTTTCGCTGCTCGATGCGCGCGCGGATCAGGGCATCGTGTTTGTGGTGGACGCGCAAGGTGTGGCGCGGCGGCGCGCGGTGCAGACCTCGGGCGTGACGCAAGCCGGCGTGATGGTGATCAGCGGGCTCGAGCCAGGTGACCGCGTGATCTCGGCCGGCGCTGCCTATGTGCGCGACGGCGACACTGTGCGCATCGCGGCTGGCACATAAAACATGCAGGCCATTACCCGCTTTTTCGTTGACCGGTGGCAATTCACCGCGGTGTTGTTTGCGCTGCTGATCGCGCTCGGCATCGGCGCGGTGCAGGCGATTCCGAAATCGGAAGACCCGATCGTCGAGTTTCCGGGCGTGGCGATCGCGGTCGTGCTGCCGGGCGCGGATGCGGAGCAGATGGAACGGCTTGTCGCCGTGCCGATCGAGAACGCGATCAATTCGATCGAAGACATTCAGGATTTGAATTCGTCGAGCCGCGCGGGGCTGGCGGTGATTTCGGTGGAGTTCGCCTGGGGCGCGGACCCGCAGGAGAAATTCTCCGAAGTCGTGCGCGAATTGAACGTGGTGCGGCCGACTTTGCCGGAAGGCATCGTCTCGATCACGCCGCGCCGCTTCAATCCGGCGCAAACGAGCATCGTGCAGATTGCTCTGGTAAGCGACGATGCGTCGTTCCGGCAGATGGAGAGCTATGCGAAGGCGCTGCGCGATTCGTTGGAGCGCGCGCCGGGCGTGCAGCAGGCGCAAGTTTGGGGCGCGCCGCCGGCGGAGGTGCGGGTCGCGGCGGATTTGGATCGCTTGGCCGCGTATCGCTTGCCGCTGACGGCGGTGGCGGAGGCGTTGCAGCGCGAGGGCGCGGATATGCCGATTGGCGCTGTGGAGGCCGGCGGGCGGCGGTTTAACCTGCAAGCGTCGGGCTCGTTCAACAGTCTGGATGAAATTCGCGCCGTGCCGTTGCGCGCCGAGGGCGGCTCCGTGGTCAATGTGGGCGATGTCGCCGAGGTGAGCTGGGCCAATGACGAGCGCGCGCACATCACGCGCTACAACGGCCAGCGCGCGATCTTCGTGACTGCGCGGGCGCGGCTGGGCGAGAACATCTTCCCCGTGCTGGAAGGCGTGAACACACGCATCGATACGTTTGCGACGACGCTACCGGAGAACATCGCTCTCGAACGTGGTTTCAATCAGTCCGAAACCGTGAGCCATCGGCTTGGCAATCTCGGCCGCGATTTTGGCATTGCCATTTTCCTTGTGCTGCTGACGCTCCTCCCCCTGGGCTTCCGCGCCTCCATCGTCGTGATGGTGTCGATCCCGCTATCGCTTGCGATTGGCGTGGTCGTGCTGCACGCGATGGGCTATTCGCTGAACCAGCTTTCAATCGCGGGCTTCGTGCTGGCGTTGGGCTTGCTGGTCGATGACTCGATTGTCGTGACCGAAAACATCGCGCGACGTTTGCGCGAAGGTTTGCCGCCGCGCGACGCGGCGATCGCCGGGGTCGAGGAAATCAACATTGCCGTGATCGGCTGTACGGCGACGCTTCTGCTCGCCTTCCTGCCGATCATGGCGCTGCCCGAGGGGGCGGGCGCGTTCGTGCGCTCACTGCCGCTCGCGGTGGTGGCCACGATCACGGCTTCGCTCGTGGTGGCGCTGACGATCATTCCGTTCATGGCCGCGCACCTCTTGCCGAAGAGCGCGCAAGGCCATTCCAACGCGCTGCTCGATGGCGTGATGGGCGTGATCCACAACCTCTATCGCCCGGCGCTGCATGTGGCGCTGATGCACCCGCGCAAGACGGTGTTCGCGGGATTGGCCGGCTTTGTGCTGTCCCTGGGGCTGATCCCGAGCTTGGGCTTTTCGCTGTTTCCTGAGAACGACAGCCCCTATTTCCTCGTGGAGATTGAGACGCCGCAAGGCGCGGCCGTCAGCGAGACGGATCGCGCGGTGCGCTATGTCGATCAGGTGCTTTCGGAATATCCTGACATCGAATGGCGCTTCGCGAACTCGGGGCGCGGCAATCCGCAGATTTTCTACAACGAGATTCCGCCCGAGCAGATTTCCAATGTCGGCCAAGTCTATGCGCGTTTCCATGAATGGCATCGCACCGAAGGCATGGCGAAGCTGGAGGAAATTCGCGCGCAGCTCGACGCTTATCCCGGCGCGCGCATCAATCTGCGCCGCTTCACCAATGGCCCGCCGATCGAGGCGCCGATTGCCGTGCGCGTCAGCGGCGCGGATTTGGCGGCGGTGACCGAGCTGGCGGCGGAAGTCGAGCGCATCGTGCGCGAGACGCCCGGCACGCGCGACATTTCCAATCCGATGGCCGAACGGCTGATCGATCTCGATCTCAATATCAATGACGGCGCGGCGGCGCTGCGTGGCGTTCCGGCGGGCGCGGTGGACCAGAATTTGCGTATTGCCGTCGGCGGCGCGCAAGTGTCGCAATTCCGCGATCCGACCGGCGACGCCTTCCCGGTGGTGCTGCGCGCGCCGCGCGATGACGTGATGGAGATCGCCGATCTGTCGCGGCTTTATGTCTGGAACAATCAGGGCGGCGCGCTGCCGCTGGCGGAAATCGCCGATCCGCAATTGGAGGCCGGCCCCGCTTCGATCGACCGCGTCGATCGCGAGCGCACGGCGACGGTGAGCGCCTACACGCAGAGCGGCTATCTGATCAGCGCCGTCACCGCTGATGTGGCCGAGCGTTTGCAGGCGATCTCGCTGCCCGCTGGCTACACGATCTCGTTCGGCGGCCAGGCCGAAGCGCAAGAGCGCAGCTTCTCCGGCCTCGGCCCCGCGATCATGATCGCAATCTTCGGCATCCTCGCGGTGTTGCTGCTGGAGTTCGGTTCGTTCGCGGTGATGACGGTGGTGGCGTTCGTGATCCCGTTCGGCATCATGGGCGGGCTGATCGCGCTCTGGATCGGCGGCGAATCGCTCTCCTTCACCGCCATCATCGGTTTCATCGCGCTGATCGGCATCGAGATCAAAAACTCGATCCTGCTGGTGGAGTTCGCCAACCAGATGCGGGCGCGCGGGGCGCCGCTGGAGGAAGCGATCGAGCGCGCGGGCGAGGTGCGGTTCCTGCCCGTGCTGCTGACCAGCGCCACGGCCATCGGCGGCATGATCCCGCTGCTTCTGGAGGACTCGCCGCTCTTCTCGCCCATCGCCATGGTGCTGATCGGCGGCCTGATCAGCTCGACGCTGATCGCGCGGATCGTCACGCCGGCCATGTACCTGCTGCTGGCGCCAAAGGATAAGGCCGCCGAGGCTCCCGCAGCCTAACGCTAAGGGCAACTGGCGCTGGCGCAAATCGCAGTGCTAGAAATCGCGCGTGGAAGGAAACGCGCGATGAGTGAAGACCTGGAGCAATTCCGCGCCGAGACGCGGGCTTGGCTGGAGGCCAATTGCCCGCAATCGATGCGCTCAACGTTTACGTCGGAAGACGACATCGTTTGGGGCGGCAAGAACGCCAAATTCTCGAACCCGGACGCGAAGCTATGGCTCGACCGCATGGGCGAGCGCGGGTGGACCGCGCCGATGTGGCCGAAGCAATATGGCGGCGGCGGGCTGAGCAATGCCGAGAACGCGGTGCTGCAAAGCGAACTGAAGCGCATCAATGCGCGCCCGCCGCTCTATTCGTTCGGGCTTTGGATGCTTGGGCCGGTGCTGCTCGAGTACGCCAACGAAGAACAGAAGCTTGAGCATCTGCCGAAGATCGTGCGCGGCGAAATCCGCTGGTGCCAAGGTTATTCCGAGCCGGGCGCCGGCTCCGATCTCGCCGGCCTGCAAACCAAGTGCGAGGACAAAGGCGATCATTGGCTGATCAACGGCCAGAAGGTTTGGACCTCCTACGCGAACTACGCGGATTGGTGCTTCTGCCTGGTGCGCACGGATACGAGCGTGAAGCACGAGGGCATCTCGTTCGTTCTGATCGACATGACGACGCCGGGCGTGGAAACACGGCCGATCAAGTTGATCTCCGGTTCATCGCCCTTCTGCGAAACCTTCTTCACCGACGTGAAAGTGCCGAAGGAACGTATGGTTGGCCGCTTGAATGGCGGTTGGGAAATCGCCAAGCGCTTGCTGCAATATGAGCGCACCAACATTTCAGGCTTTGGCTCCGGCGCGCGTACTGATGTCGTCGACATCGCGCGTGACAATGTCGGCTTGGATGAGAGCGGGCGCCTGGAGGACACTGATCTCCGCGCACGTATCGCCGAGCACAAAATGTTCGAGCGCGCCTATGCTTTGAGCGTGCAGCGCGCGACCGAAGAAGCGAAAGCCGGCGCGAATGTCAGCCACATGGCCTCGATGTTCAAAGTCGCGGGCGCAACGTTGAACATCGAACGCTGCGAGCTGATGGTGGAAGCTGCGGGCTCGCGCGCGTTTGGTTGGTCGGGCGAAGGCTTCGCGCCGGATGAGCTCGCCGTCACGCGCGGCTGGCTGCGCTCCAAGGGCAATTCGATCGAGGGCGGCACGACCGAGGTAAACCTCAACGTCGTCGCCAAGCGCGTGCTGGGTTTGAGGGACACGCAATGACATTCACGCTGAACGAAGAGCAAAATCTGCTCAAGGACGCCGCGCGCGATTTCTGCCGCGAGCAGGCGCCGGTGACGCGCTTCCGCAAAATGCGCGACGATAAGAAAAACGGCCGCGATCCTGAATTGTGGGCCGAGATGGCGGCGATGGGCTGGGCTGGCATTCTTGTGCCGGAAGAGTTCGGCGGCGCAGGGCTGGGCTATGTTGGCCTTGGTGTCGTGTTGGAGCAGAGCGGGCGCACTTTGGCTGCGTCGCCCCTGCTCTCCACGGCGATGATTGGCGCGAGTGCGTTGCTTCTGGGCGGCACAGATGCGCAGAAGCAGGAATGGCTGCCGAAGATCGCGGCGGGCGAGTGCATTGTTGCATTCGCTGTCGATGAGAACGCGCACCATGCACCGGGCAAGAGCGGCTTGAAGGTCGCGGGCGGCAAGGTGAGTGGCGTGAAAAAGTACGTCGCGGACGGCCACATCGCCGATCTCTTCATCGTCGCCGGGGCGGACGGGCTCTATCTGGTGAAGGCCGATGCGGCGGGCGTGTCGAAGCGCGAGCTGATCACGGTGGATAGCCGCGGCGCCGCGGACGTGACGTTTGAGAACGCGCCTGGCGAGGCGCTTACTGGCGGCGCGGAGCTGGTGCAAAAAGTGCTCGACCGCGCGGCGATTGGCTTGGCAGCGGAAATGATTGGCCAAGCGCAAGAAGCGTTCGAGATCACAAGCGAGTATCTGAAGACGCGTAAGCAATTCGGCCAAGTGATCGGCGGCTTCCAGGCGCTGCAGCATCGCGCCGCGAAGATGTTCACCGACATGGAGCTGACGCGCTCGTGCGTGATGGCCGCACTCGATGCGCTGGATCGCGATGCGAAGGATGTGTCCGAATATGCGAGCCTCGCCAAGGCGCGCGCGGCGGATACGCTGCATCTGGTGACCAACGAGTTCGTGCAGATGCATGGCGGCATCGGCATGACCGACGTACATGATGCGGGCTTGTATTTGAAGCGCGCGCGGGTGGCGGAGGCGCTTTACGGCGGCGCCGCGTATCACCGCGATCGGTACGCGAAGCTGTTGGGGTTCTAACGCCCTCATCATTCCGGGGCTCGCGAAGC
The DNA here is from genome assembly GCA_017303355.1 of Caulobacterales bacterium. Classification (GTDB taxonomy): domain Bacteria; phylum Pseudomonadota; class Alphaproteobacteria; order Caulobacterales; family Aquidulcibacteraceae; genus Vitreimonas. Next base: position 17,370 of record JAFLCU010000003.1, read on the forward strand.
GAGAACCCGGAACCCACGGCAAACGACGGATCGGCGGCCCTGGGTTCTGGGTTCGCTCTTGCTTTGCAAGACCGCCCCGGAATGACGATTAGGAGAACGCGCGTTTCGCTTTCGCCAGCGCTTCAGCGCCGCGATCCAGCGTCCCGTCGCGCTTGGCGAAGCACAGGCGTACGAGATTTGGCGCGCCGGGTGACGCGTAGAAGGCCGAATATGGGATCGTCGCGACGCCGTGCTCGATCGCATGACGCGCGAACTCCTCGCTACTGAGCGCGATGCCCGACGCGGCGAGATCGATGCTGAGAAAATATGCGCCTTGCGCGGGCAGCGTGGCGAAACCTTCCTGGCGGAGCGCTGAATCCAAACGGTCGCGGCCACGTTGGAATTCAGCGCGCATGGTTTCGAAATAAGCGCGCTCCTTGCCGAGGCCGTAGGCGATTGCGGCTTGCAGGCCGGGCGGCGTGGTGAAGGTGAGGAATTGGTGCGCGCGGGCGAAGGCTTCCGTGAGCGCCGGCGCGCCGCAGGCGAAGCCGACTTTCCAACCGGTGAGCGAGAACATCTTTCCGGCGCTGCCGATCTTCAGCGTGCGCTCGCGCAGATGATGCAGCATCGAAGCATGCGTGCGGCCATCGAACAACACGTGCTCCCAGACTTCGTCGCTGATGACGATTGAATTGCGCTTGCGGCAAAGGTCGGCGAGCAACGCGAGGTCTTCGCCTGGCAAGACGCTGGCGGCGGGATTGTGCGGCGTGTTGATCATCACCACGCGGGTCTTTGCGTTGAACGCAGCGGCGAGCTTCTCTGTATCGAAACGCCAATGCGGCGGCTCCAGCCGCACGATGCGCGGCACGCCGCCGGCGCGCTGCACCATGGGCAGATAGGCGTCGTAGAGCGGCTCGAACAGGATGACCTCGTCGCCGGGCTCCACGAATGCGAGCAGCGCCGCCGCGAGCGCTTCGGTGGCGCCGGAGGTGATGGTGATTTCGCGCCGCCAATCGAGATCGATATTCTGATGCACGCGATAGTGTTCAGCGACGGCTTCGCGCAACACCGGCAAGCCACGCATCGGCGGATATTGATTCGGCCCTTCAATCATCGCGCGCGCGGCGCGTTCGCGCACGTCGGCGGGGCCGTCGTCCTCCGGGAACCCTTGGCCCAAGTTGATCGCGCCCTTCTCCGCCGCCAGGCGCGACATGATTTCGAAGATGGTTGTGGGCAGATTGGCGAAGACGCGGTTCATGGCCGCACTGTCTAACGCGCGAGGATGCTCCGCAAGGCCGTTTCCAGGCATTGCATCTCCGCTTCCGTACCGATCGTGATGCGCAGGCAATCGGGCATGGCGTAATTTTGCAGGCCGCGCACAAGGATGCCGCGTTCGGCGAGCGCTTGTTCGATGTCGGCGGCGGTCTGCGGCGTGGCTTCGGTGACGCGTACGGTGACGAAGTTGGCGAAGGCCGGCAACGGCGCGAGGCCGATCTCGGCAAAAAACGCGGAGAGTTGCGCACGACCCGCTTCGACGCGCGCGAGCGAACGGGCGGAGAAATCCCTGTCGTTCAGCGCAGCGATCGCCGCAGCTTGCGCGCCGCTGGACGCGTTGAACGGGAGACGGATTTTGTTGAGCGTTTGAATGATTTTGGGATTCGAATAGCACCAACCGAGGCGGAGCGCGGCGAGGCCGTAGAGTTTCGAGAACGTGCGCGTCACGATGATGTTCGGCGCTGCACGCGCGAGATCGAAGCCCGCGTCGAAATCGGCGCGACCTTCGGCGAATTCAGCGTAAGCGCCATCGAGCACAAGCAGCACGTTCTCCGGCAACGCGGCGTGCAGGCGCTTAATCTCCGCGAAAGGAATGAACGTGCCAGTCGGGCTCGCCGGATTGGCGACGAACATCATGCGCGTGCGCGGCGTGACGGCGGCCAGCATCGCATCGACATCAATGGTGTAATCGCGTTCCGGCGCTGCGATCACGGTGGCGCCTGCGGCGCGTGCGGCGATGGCCCAGGCGGCGAAGGCGAATTGCGGCTGCACCATCTCGTCGCCGGGATTGAGATAGGCTTGTGCCGCCATCGAAAAGATTTCGTCAGAGCCCGTGCCGAAGAGAACCTGTGATGGCTCAAGTCCGTGTTCTTGCGCCAGCGCATCGCGCAGCGCATTGGCTTGTGGATCGGGATACACGTGCAGGGTATTCGCCAGCGCCACATACGCTCGCGACGCGGCGGGGCTGCAGCCAAGCGCGTTTTCGTTGGCGGAAATCTTGATCGGCTTGTCATAGCCGGCGGCCTTGGCCTTGCCGGCCTTGTAGGGCTCGATCTCGGCGATCGTGGCTTTGGCGATCGGGCCGCTCATGATTTTTTCTCGCGTTGCGCCAGCACTTGCATCACATCATCAAACGACGCGCCGCGCGCGTGCAACAGCACGCCAAGATGATAAAGCAGATCGGCTGCTTCGTTGCAGAGTTCTTCTTTGTCACCCGCAGCGCCCGCGAGTGCGGTTTCGACGCCCTCTTCGCCGACCTTCTGCGCAATGCGCTTAGGGCCGCGTGCGATAAGTTTCGCCGTCCAGCTTTCTTCTGACGAGACGTTGGCGCGCTCGGCGATGGTGCGTTCGAGTGCGCCGAGTTGACCAACGCCACGCGTCAGTTCCGTGCCGAAGCACGTTTCCGTGCCAAGGTGGCATGCTGGGCCTAGAGGTTCAGCGCGCAGCAGCAATGTATCGCCATCGCAGTCGAGATTGACCGATCGCACCTTGATGCGATGGCCGGAGGTCTCGCCCTTACGCCAGCGCCCCCCGCGCGAGCGCGAGAAGAATGTCGCCTCGCCGCTTTCGAGTGTTTCATCGAGCGCCGCACGATCCATGTAGGCGAGCATCAGCACTTGCAGCGTCGCCGCGTCCTGAACGATCGCGGGGACGAGGCCGCCGCCTTTTTCGAAATCGACTTTGCTTGCATCAAAGCTCATGTGCGCACCTCAAAGCCGCCCGCGCGCGTAGCAAGCTTCGCTTCGCCGATGCTGACCTGTTTGAAATGGAAAATGCTGGCCGCCAGCGCGCCGGAAACGTCCGCGCCTGCGAACACTTCAGGGAAATGTCGCGCCGCGCCCGCGCCGCCGGAGGCGATCAGCGGGATCGAGAGCAATTTGCGCGCGGCAGCGAGTTGGGCGATGTCGTAGCCGTCGCGCGTGCCGTCCTTGTCCATGCAATTCAGCACGATTTCGCCGGCGCCGCGCTCTTGCGCTTCGACGATCCAGTCGAGCGTGTGTCGCGCGGTGCGGCGGATGGTGCTGGCGTCTCCGGTATATTGATAAATCGACCATTCGCCGCTTTCGTTGCGGCTATCGACGCCGAGCACGACGCATTGCGAGCCGGCGACATTGGCGAGTTCGGTGATGAACTCAGGGCGTTCAAGCGCGGGCGAATTGATCGAGACTTTATCGGCGCCGTGTTCGAGGCACGCGACCGCTTGATCGAGCGTGCGGATGCCGCCGGCCACACAGAGCGGAACGTCGAGCACGCGGGCGACGCGCGCGAGCCACGCGTAATCAATGGTGCGGCCTTCGGCGGAAGCGGCGATGTCGTAAATCACGATCTCGTCCGCCCCTTCGTCGCGATAGCGCAGCGCGAGTTCGGCGGGATCGCCGGCGTCGGCGTGACCTTCGAAACGCACGCCTTTGACGACGCGGCCGCCCTTTACATCGAGGCAGGCGATGATGCGTCTAGCGGGCAAGCGCCGCCTCCAGCGTGAAGCGCCTTTCGTAGAGCGCACGGCCAACGATAGCGGCGCTCGCGCCCGTGGCGCGCAATTGCGTGAGATCGTCGAGATTGGCCACGCCGCCGGAGGCTTGCACTTTCAGGTCTGGGCGCAGCTCGGCCAGCTTACGCATGAGTGCTACGTTTGGCCCTGCAAGCACGCCGTCACGCGAGACATCCGTTACGAGAATGTGTTTCAGCGCGCCCAGCGGATAGAGATCCAGAGCGCGCTCGAGCGAAACGCCGCCGCCGGTCGCCCAACCATCAATGACAACCTCGAAATCATCCTCCGCTTCACGCACATCGAAAGCGCAGCAAATGCGCTCCAGGCCAAGATCGGCGATCCAGGCGCGCACCTCTTCGGGCCGACGGATTGCGGCCGAGCCGATGACGACACGCGACACGCCCGCCGCGAGCAGAGCTTCCACATGCGCACGCTCACGCACGCCGCCGCCGCTTTGAATGAGCACGGCGCCGTTCGACGCGAGTTCACCGATGGCGTCGTGCTGCGCCGGCTGACCTAAGCGCGCACCGTCGAGATCGACAATATGCACCCAGCGCGCGCCTGCGCCCGCGAACGCGGCCAATTGCGGCAAGGGATCGCCATAGAGCGTGGCATCATCGAAACGGCCCTGCACAAGGCGCACGCACTTGCCGTTCTGCAAATCGATAGCGGGGATGATCAGCATGGCAGGCTCATGAAGTTCGCGATGATGCGCGCGCCGACACCGCCGGAACGTTCGGGGTGAAACTGGCAACCGTGGAAATTATCGCGCGAGACCATTGCGGCGAAACGCTGGCCATATTCGGCCGTCGCGAGCGTCGCATCGGTCAATGGACACACATAGGAATGCACAAAATAGACGTACGCGCCGTCTTCGACGCCTTCGAGCAATGCATTTGGCGCATTGATCGACAATTTGCTCCAGCCCATGTGTGGCGCCGGATTCTGCTTTGAGGCGGACAAACGCACCACGCGGCCGGGCAGCACGCCCAGCCCTTGCGCGTCGCCCTCTTCGCTCGATTCAAATAAAAGCTGCTGGCCAAGGCACACGCCAAGCAATGGCCTAGTGAAATGCGTCAGCACCTCACGCATACCCCTCTCGGCCATCAGATTCATGGCGTGCGCGGCGGCGCCGACGCCGGGCAGGATCACGCGCTCAGCATCGGCGATGCGCGCGGGATCGTCGGTAAGTTCAGCGCGTACGCCGAGACGTTCCAACGCGAACATCACCGACGCCGTGTTGCCGACGCCAAGCTTGACGACCGTCGCGCGCATCAGATCGCGCCCTTGGTGGACGGCAGCGCTTCACCTTCTATGCGAATGGCCTGGCGTAACGCGCGGCCAAACGCCTTGAAACAGGCTTCCGTCTTGTGGTGATCGTTTTCACCGGTGACGGCGATGTGGATCGCAGCACCCATGCTTTGCGCGAGCGAGCGAAACACGTGCTCCGTCATCTCGGTCGGATACTCGCCGAGCAGCGGCGCATCGAATGCGCCATCGAAGACGAGATATGGCCGGCCACCGAGATCGATCGACACCTTGGCCTCGGCCTCATCCATAGGCAGCACAAAGCCAAAGCGCGCAATGCCGCGACGCGCGCCAAGCGCTTCCTTCAGCGCTTGCCCCAGGGCGAGCGCGGAATCTTCGATGCTGTGATGCGCATCAACCTCAAGATCACCGGCGCAATTGAGCGTCAGCGCGAAGCCGCCATGGGTGGCGACTTGCGACAGCATGTGATCGTAGAAGCCGATTCCGGTGTGGATCGACGGCGCCGCCTCCGCATCGAGATCGACTTGCGCGACGATGCGGGTCTCCAGCGTTTCCCGGATCGTTTCCGCGCGGCGGCGCGCGCGATCAGACGCCACCCCCATCGCCGCCAACGCGCGATCATTGATCTCGGGCGCGGCGAAGATGGCGATGCGCGCGCTATCGGCGTCGAACTCAGCGGCGACGCCAAAGCGCGCAAACGCGGCTTGGGTGGCGTTTTTATCCGCGAGGCGAAGTCGCACCGATGGGCCCGCCTCCTCCGCCGCACCCAAAGCGGCTGCAACCCGCGCGCGCTCGGCTTTGACCTGCGCGATGCGGTTCTGATTGGCTTGAGCGCGCGACGGGTCGAGAGCGGAGAGCGCAAGGCGGATCGTTGGGGTCGCCAGCGCTTCAGGCTCGAGCACGTCGCGCAAGCCCGCAATCAGCGACGGCGCAGCGATCAGTGCGGCGCAAGGCGCGCCGGCCAAGCCGTATGCGATGCTTAAGCCGCGGAGGATGACGAGTCCTTCCGTCGCTGCCGCTTGTGCCGCTAGCGAGGGCGCGTCCGCGAACTCGATGTCGCTTTCATCGACAACCAGAATCTTATCGCCTGCACGCACTTGCTCCGTCGAGAGCGGACCGCGTTCTATGCGAACGCCGCCGTCTCCGCGCACAAGCCGATTGATCCGTGCGAGTTGGCGTAGCTCTGGCGTGTCTGGACCGGTGAACGCCATCAGGCCATCCAAGACGGCGCGGCGCAACACCAGTTCAACGCCGTGCCAAACGCCGCGCACAGGCAGCAAGCTGGCTTCGGGCACGCCATACACCTCCGCCATGCGCTTGCGCAGCGCATCCGTGCTCGAAGGCGGCGCGTCGAGGCCATCGGCGTTGGCGACCAGCGGCGAAAAGGGCGCGCGGCGGCTCATTGCAGGCGCGCATCGGCGGCGCGGGCGTGCGCCTCCAACCCTTCCAGACGCGCGAGACGCGCGGCGCCCGGCGCGAGCGCACGCGCGCCGATGTCGTTCATTTCCTGCACCGTGAAGCTCTTCATGAAGGACGCGACGCTGACGCCGCTCCACGCGCGCGCGGCGCCATCTGTCGGCAGCACATGGCTGGGGCCGCAGATGTAATCGCCGAATGTCTCGGCGCTCCATGCGCCAACGAACACGGCGCCGGCATTGTCGAGCCGCGGCACGAGCGCTTGCGGCGCGGCGATTTGCAGCGAGAGGTGTTCTGGCGCGTAGGCATTAGCGATCTCGGCGGCCTCCGCCGCATCGCGCGCTCGGATCAGACGCGCTTGCGCGAGAGAGGCTTGGGCGATCTCGGCGCGCGGCAGCGATGGCGTTTGCTTGGCCAGTTCGGCGGCGACGGCGTTGACGATGGTCTCGGACGTGGCGACGAGAATGACTTGCGCATCCGGATCGTGCTCGGCTTGGCTGAGCAGGTCGGCGGCGACAATGCGCGCGTTGGCTGCGTCATCCGCGATGACCATGAGTTCGCTGGGGCCGGCGGGTACATCGATCACCGGGCCGCCAGCGAGCGAGGCGGCGTAGCGTTTGGCTTCGGTGACGTAGGCGTTGCCAGGGCCGAAGATTTTCTCTGCGCGCGGCAGACCTGCGCCGAAGCTCAGAGCGGCGATCGCCTGGGCGCCGCCGACCAGCCAGAGCGCGTCAAGCCCACACGCGGCGGCGGCGGCGATCATCATCGGATGCGGCGCCTCGCCCGCGCCAGGCGGCGTCAAGGCGATGCGCTCGCGCACGCCAGCCACACGCGCGGGTTCTGCCAGCATGATGAGCGTGGAGAAAAGCGGCGCGCTGCCGCCGGGAATATAGAGCCCGCACGCACCGATGGCGCGCCATTCGCGGCGGCAGCGTACGCCGGCTTGAATCTCGATGTCGCGCGAAGCGGGCTTCGTCGCTTCGTGGAAGCGGCGCACATTGGCGACGGCAAGATCGAGGGCGGCGATATCTTCCGACGTCACAGCAGCGCGCGCGGCGGCGACTAGGTTTGGAGTCAGTTCAAGCCGCTGCGGCGCGCGCTTATCGAGAGCGAGCGACCAGCGGCGTACGGCGGCTTCGCCCTCCGCTTCGACCTCATCGAAGATGCGGCGCACGATTGCGCTGACCTCGCCATCGCGACGGCGACGCGGCCGCGCCAGAGCCGCGCGGCGTTCGTCCGCGCTCAGTTCGGACCAAACGAAACGCTTCATCACATCATCTTCTCGATCGGCAGCACGAGAATAGCCGAGGCGCCCGCGGCTTTGAGCTGCTCCAGCGTTTCCCAGAACACGCTTTCCTGGCAGACGGCGTGAATTGCGACTTTATCGTCGCTGCCGGCGAGCGGCGTCACCGTGGGCGAGCCGGCGCCCGGCAGGATGGCGGTAATCTCCGGCAACACGGCGCGCGGCGCGTTCATCATCACATATTTGGCGCCACGAGACGCCGTCACGCCACGGAAGCGCAGCAGCACGCTGTCGACCACTTTTTGAAGCTCCGGTTCGACAGCGCGCGGCGCGCGGATCAGCACCGCTTCACTGCGCAACACGGTGTCGAACGGCGCCAGACCATTGGCTTCGAGCGTGGCGCCGGTGGAGACTAGATCGCAGATGGCTTGCGCGAGCTTAAGGCGTGGCGCGACCTCCACCGCCCCGCGCATGCTGACGATCTCGGCGCTGACGCCGTTCTCCTTCAGGAAACGCGAGAGCACGTGCGGATACGTCGTCGCAATGCGCAGACCTTGCAGCGAGCGCGGGCCGCGATACTCGAAATTGGTCGGCGCGGCGATTTTCAGATCGCATTTGCCGAAGCCAAGATTCATCACTTGCTCAGGCTTCGCGGCGCGCTCGCCCATGTGCTCCTCAAGCACGTTGAGGCCGACGATGCCGAGATCGGCGACGCCGTCGCCAACGAACACGGGGATATCGTCATCGCGCACGCGTAGCAGATCGATCGGCGCGTTTTCGATGCGATAGAGCAATTCGTTGGCGCCCTTCAGGACGCGCAAACCGGCCGCTTCGAGCAATTCAAGGCTCTTGTCGGCGAGGCGGCCGCTCTTCTGGACCGCGATACGAAGACGCCCGCTCATCGCCGCGCCGCCTTCAGCCGATCGAGAATGCGGCGATAGCCGCGATACGGCATGTCCTTCAGAAAACGCGCGACGCGCACGACGGTGGCGGTGCTGGCCTGCGCGGCCTTGGCGATGTCGCGGTACGAGAGTTCGCCCTCGTCCAGCAGGCGCGCCACCTGCCAGCGTTCGGAGAGCGCCTTCACTTCGCCGGGTGTGCAGAGATCCTGCAGAAACGCCTCCGCCTCCTTCCGGTCCCGCAGGACCAGCAGCGCATCGACGAGATCAGGGCGCAATGCGCCTGGGGTCGCGGTCTTGGTCATTGTATTTTTGTGCTACTACGCTAAAACACCGCGCGCAAGTCCCTGCCCTGGCCGGACGCAGGTTTTCGCATTTAACGAGAGCGGCCGCGGGCGCTGACGGGCCAGATATCGATCAGCGTGTCGCCGCGCACAATGTGGTAGGCCTCATAGAGATTTACCGTTGGGTCGCAGTGCGGCGCGCCAAGCGACACGGCGTCGCCGAGCTTGAACTCATGCCCCGGCGCGAGCAGCGCGGCGTGCTCATCGCCCATGAAGAAGAAGGCCGAGGTTTCGGGCGCGCCAGCGGCGATGGAGGGCGAGCCGCCATCGGTGGAGAGCGCTTTGAAGCCGGAATCGATCGTCGCCATAGCGGGCGCGTTGGCGCTGATGACGTGGGCGTCGACGAAGAGCGAGGTCTCGAAGGGCTTGGCGCCCTCGGCCAGATCGCAATCATGGTACTGGCGATCCATGAACACATAGGAGCCGACCTGCCATTCATTGAGCACGCCAAGGCCCGCATCGATGCGATGCGTGCCGGTGCCGCCGCCCGTGATCACGCGCGGGGCGAGGCCGGCTTCTTTGAGCTTTTCTATGACGCCTTGGAGGTATGACGTGCGCTCTTCGATCGCGGATTTGCGGTCGGCGTAGGATTCGATGTGCTGCTGGGCGCCGCAATAGAATTGCACGCCGAGAAATTCGAGCGATGGCGCGGCGGCGATGCGTTGCGCGAGCGCGAGCGCGGCTTCCGGCGAGCCAACGCCAGTGCGGCGAATGCCGGGGTCGATATCGACGATGACGGAAAGCGGCTTTGCCGGCGCAGCCCCCGCCGCAAGCGCATCGACGTTATCAGGATGATCGGCGACGACGCGGAGATCGTCCACGCGCGCGTGCAGCGCCATGAGCCGCGCAATGGCTTGCGGCGTCACGACCGGCGAGGTGATGAGGATGGAGGCGACGACGCCCTCGGCCAGGGTTTCGGCCTCGCCCAGCTTGGCGCAACACACGCCCGCCGCGCCTGCCGCGATCTGCAGGCGGGCGATATCGACGCTTTTGTGGGTTTTTGCGTGCGGGCGCAGCGCCACGCCATGCTTGCGCGCGAAGGCCGCCATCGTGGCGATGTTGCGCTCCAGCGCGTCGCGGTCGAGCACGAGCACGGGCGTGTTGAGCGCGCGCCGCGAACCCTGCTGGCCGATCAGATGGCGATGCAGATCAAAATCGCTCGGCATTACGCGCCGACAACCCGCACTTTGGCGGCTTCAGTTTTCGGCCGGGTCAGAATTGCCGGCTGCGCCCTTACAGCGCCCGACCAATTGCTCCAAGCGGCCATTCCAGGGTCTCCCTTTGCTCCGGAACACTGCATGAGGGGCCCGCATCGCGCCAGCGGCGACGCAAGGTTAGGCCTCCAGATGGCTCACCTGAGCCGTCGCGAGCATCATTATTGCCAACCAGAGGCTTTTGGGGTAAAGAATTTCTCGTGAGCAACTTTCTCGCGCCCCTTGCGGAATTTCTTTCCCGCCTGAGCCTTACCGGCCCCAGGGCGCGTTGATCGTAGCCGCACCGAGCGGCCCGCCCCCTGGGGATACCCCCTAGCCACCCACCGCAAACCCACGGGGCGCGCCGCTTATGTCTGCCAAAACCAACGTACGAATTTTCGACACCACCATGCGCGACGGCGAGCAATCGCCAGGCGCGGCCATGACCTTGGCCGATAAGGTCGAGCTCGGCCGCCAGCTGGACGCGATGGGCGTCGACATTATCGAGGCCGGCTTTCCAGCAGCGTCGAATGGCGATTTCGAAGCAGTGCGCGCCGTCGGCGAAGTATTGGAAAACGCGGTGCTGTGCGGGCTCTCGCGCGCGGGCCCGAAAGATATCGAGCGCTGCGCCGAAGCGATCCGCTCCGCCGGGCGCCGGCGCATCCACACGTTCATCTCCACCTCGCCGATCCACCGCAAGCACAAGCTCAACATGGACGCCGAGCAGGTTTTGGACGCGATCACGGCGAGCGTGACGCTGGCGCGCAATTTCACCGACGATGTGGAATGGAGCGCCGAGGACGCCACACGTACGGAGCGCGACTATCTGCGCCGGGCCGTCGAGGCCGCGATCCGCGCCGGCGCGAAGACGATCAATATTCCAGACACCGTCGGCTATTCATTCCCCGACGAATACCGCGCGGTGTTCGAGGATTTGATCGCCAATGTGCCGGGCGCCGATGCTGTGATCTTCTCGGCGCATTGCCATAATGATTTGGGGCTCGCGGTCGCCAATTCGATCGCGGCCGTGCAAGGCGGCGCACGCCAAATTGAGTGCGCGGTAAACGGTTTGGGCGAACGCGCTGGCAATGCAGCGCTGGAAGAGATCGTGATGGCGTTCAAGGTGCGCGGCGAAGCCCTGCCCTTCGAGACGCGCGTCGATGGCCCGCAATTGCTCCGCACGAGCCAGATGGTGTCGCGCATCACCGGCTTTCCGGTGCAATTCAACAAGGCGATCGTCGGCAAGAACGCGTTCAGCCATGAAAGCGGCATCCACCAGGATGGCATGCTGAAGCATGCGCAGACCTACGAGATCATGCGGCCGGAGGATGTCGGCCAGGGCGCGACCAGCTTAGTGATGGGCAAGCTCTCGGGCCGTCACGCGTTCAAGAAGAAGCTCGAGGAATTGGGCTATTCGATCTCCGACAATGCGCTGGTCGATGCGTTCCAGCGCTTCAAGGAATTGTGCGACCGCAAGCGCCACGTGTTCGACGAGGATATCATCGCGCTAGTGGACGATCAGATCTCGCACGCCGCCGATTCGATCCAAGTAGCGCGCTTGCGCGTTGTCGCGGGCACTGACGGGCCCCAGACGGCCGAGATCGATTTGAAGGTCGATGGCGAGCAGATTTGGAAGACCGCGCGCGGCAACGGACCGATCGACGCGATCTTCAACGCCATCAAAGAAGCAGCACCGCACGAAGCGCAGCTCGATCTCTATCAAGTGCACGCCGTCACCGAAGGCACCGACGCGCAGGCCAAAGTGAGCGTACGCCTCTCCTCCAACGGCCGCTCCGTATCAGGCACCGGCGCGGACGCGGACACGCTCGTGGCGAGCGCCAAAGCGTATGTCGCGGCGCTGAACCGGCTGCGCGGGCTTGGCAATCGCACCAACGCCCAACACAGCGCGGCCTAGTTCAGCGGCGTATCCGGAGCGCGGGTCACGCGGCTGAGCGTGAGCGTGGTGTCGCCGGTGTGTGCTGGCGTCAACGTGCCGGTGCGGACGCGGAGAAGCTCCGCGGCCGCTGGAGCTGCGCCGAGATATTGGCCTGTGACGAGCCATTCCTCCGGTGCGGCGTCAGCATCGACGACGATCTCCAACTCGGCGCCGTCGCACGATCTGCCGATGCAGGTGATGGAATAGAATTCGCCCGCCCTGCCGGTTTCGGCGAGTGAGGCTTCGGCGCCATTAATGCGCACGCGCGTGGGCGCGGCCTCCTTGGGGATGCGGAGCGTCAGCCGATAGGCGCCATTGGCGCTGTAGCGCAGGTGCAGCGTACGCGCTTCATCCGCCACGGTTTCACTGATGATGTCAGCGCGCGGCGCGGCGACGTTCTCCCAGGGCGCGGGTGCGCTCCATGCCGGCGCCTGATCTCCGGGCAGCGTGAGGCGCGGCTCGAAATCCGCGAGCGCCGCGATCTGAGGCGGCAACCCAGCGCGCGCTGGGCCCGCAAGGAAGCGCGCTTCCTGTGATGTCGTATCGACGAAATAGGTGATGTTGAGCGGCTGCGGCCGCGCACTGGAGGCCGACGGCAACAGCGCCGCGGCGACAATGCCGGCAAGCGCCACGCCGCCAAGCCCCGCGCTCGACCATGACCAGCGCGCGTTTTCGTGCAAGCGCGCGAGCGGGCCCCACCACGGCAACAGCGCGAGCGCGAAGAGCAATGTGCTGGCGAACGGATATTCGTAGCCCAGCGCCACCTCAACCAGCGCCAAGGCCGGCGCCCACAATAGCAGCGCAACGAGCCCCGCGAACAAGGCGCCGATGCGCGCGGCCAACGGCCAGCGCCAAGCGATCAGCGCGGCGAGCGCGAATACGAGCGCGGCCGGTGCGTAAAGGACTGACGAGCCAGGCAAAGCCAAAGCGCCCAGAAGTCCAAACAATGCGAACCACAGCATTGCGGCGGCTTCGATCAAGACGGGGCGCACGCCGCGCGCGACGAATGCGAGCGTCAGCGCCGCGCCAACGAAAGCGAGCGCCAATGTCCAGACGCGCGTGGCTTCCGGGTACGCGAACCAATAAGCGCCAGGCCGCAAGGCGCTGAGACCAAAGCCGATGCCGAAGGCCAGCGCGCCCGCAATCACGACGCCCGCGACGGGCGCGGCGAGCGCGCGCCAGCGCCCCTCGCCGCCCAGCGACCAGAAATAGCCAAGCGCGACAAGGCCGCTGAGACCAAGCGCGATGAAGCTCCAGAGTTGCGGCGCGCTGACGAAGGCGCGGCCGACAATGTCGCTAAACACGAACGAATCCGTGCTGCCTTGATCCGGCGCCTCGGCAAAGCCGCGCACAACGCCGAGTGCGCTATCGCCCATGTGCTGCAGGCTGTTGAGATCGACTGACGCCAGATTGTCTTGCGGCGTGTGATAGTTTGGCCAGCTGTCGAGCACGGCGATATTGATGATGTCGACGCCGTCGCGGCGCAGCACGCTGACATCGGTGGAATTCGGCAACAGCGCATAGACATCCGCCATCACGGAATTCGCCATCGGCCGCGCCGCGCCTTCGGCGTAAGCGCGGACGGCGTCGGCGTTGGGCTGGTTGGTTTCGAAGAAGACGGCAGGGCCGCTCGTGCCGCGCGCTTCGAGATTGACGATGGCCTCGACGCTTTCCATCGACGGATCTTGCGTGGCGAAGGCGTAGGCGCCCAGAAGCGCGGGCTCCTCGCCGTCGCTGATCAGGAAGATGATCCGGCGCGTAAGATCGGCGCGGCCGACGAAATGCCGCGCGATCTCCAGCCACGACGCCACGCCAATGCCGGCGTCGCTCGCGCCCGGGCCGGCCGGCACGCTGTCATAGTGCGCGGCGGCCAGAATGGCCGGCGCATCGGCGGGGCCGACGCTGAAGATGACATTGCGCACGCGACCGCACAGCGCGACCGGCGCTTCGGGGTGCGGCAGGCAGGTAAAGTGCTCACGCACTTGCGACTCGACGCCCAGCGCCTCGATCTCGGCCAGCACACGCGCGCGCATGCCGTCGCTGGCGTCGCTATCCATCGGATGCGGTTCTTCGGGCGTGAGCAGCCGCTCCAGCCGCGCATAGGCGGCGCGGGCGTCGAACGCATCGGATGCGTTTTCAGTGCGCAAAGGCGCAGGCTGCACGAGCGCGCCCGCGCTCATGAAGGCAAGCGCCAATAGTCCAATCAGCGCCCAAGCTCTCCACCCCATGCCATCCCCCTATGCGGCCCGGGTAGCGGACTATCACATCCGCGCGCGCAAAATCAGCTGGAACTGGACAACTTCATCATGATGACGCCGGAGACGATGAAGAGCGCCGCGAAGACACGCATGGGCGTCAGCGCCTCTCCGAGCACGACCACGCCGATCGCGAACGCACCCACGGCGCCGACGCCTGTCCAGATCGTGTAAGCCGTCCCCAGCGGCAGCGTTTTGAGCGAGGCGGCGAGCAGCGCGAAACTGCCGATCATGGCCACAATGGTGATGGCGGTTGGCCCCAGCAACGAGAAGCCGTCCGATCGCTTCATGAAATACGCCCATGCGATCTCAAGCATGCTGGCGCAGAACAATAGAACCCAAGCCATTTTGGCCTCCGTCGAGGCCAGGCCGTCCTGGAAATGTGAGATAAGCGGAGGTCGTCCCCCACGGGCCGCGCTGATGGCGCACCGCTCATATGGCGCATTCGCGTGCAAAATCAAAGCCCGCCCGGCAGCGACCGAATATCTCGCCCGAGGCACGCGAATCCACGCCGCTAACGAATTCTCCTCAGGCGCCCTCGTCGCGTAGATTAAACTCTCGCAATTGCCAGCGCATCGGGCAACTTCCGCGGCGCCTCCCTCGTTCATCTTCACTTGAAGCATGGAGCACGCGATGGGCGGCGCAGCACACCTACCACTCAAGGACGGGCGCCGCATGCGCATAGCCCAAATCGCGCCGCTCGCTGAAAGCTGCCCGCCACGGCTCTATGGCGGAACCGAACGCGTCGTCTCCTATCTGACAGAGGAACTCGTCGCGCAGGGGCATGAGGTTACGCTCTTCGCCAGCGGCGATTCCATCACGTCCGCCGAGCTTGCCGCGTGTTCCGAGCGCGCCTTACGTCTCAGCGAAGACGTGCGCGATGCGCTACCGCACCACATGATCATGCTGGAGAAGGTCATGCGGCGGGCGCACGAATTCGACGTGCTGCATTTCCATATCGATTTGATGCATGCGCCAGTCGTGCGCGACTTTGCGCAACGCACGCTTACGACATTGCATGGCCGCCTCGATTTGCCAGACCTGCCGCCCTTTTTCCGCACATTTTCACGCCTGCCCCTCGTATCGATCTCCGATTTCCAGCGCCGACCGCTGCCGCCCGTGAATTGGGCGGCGACGATCTATCACGGCCTGCCGAGCAACACGCTGACATTCAACGCCGGCAAACGCGAAGACTACCTCGCCTTCCTCGGCCGGATTTCACCGGAGAAGCGGCCGGACCGCGCCATCGAGATCGCGGCCAAATCCGGCATGCGTCTGAAGATAGCCGCTAAAATCGATCGCGCCGACCAAGCCTATTGGGACGAACGCATCGCCCCGCTCATCCGCGCGCATGCAAATGTTGAGTATATCGGCGAGATAAATGAGCAGGAAAAAAGCGCGTTTCTTGGAAACGCCCACGCACTGCTATTCCCGATCGACTGGGACGAGCCGTTCGGTCTGGTGATGATCGAGGCGATGGCGTGCGGTACGCCAGTGATCGCTTATGGCCGAGGCTCGGTTCCCGAGATCATTGATCATGGGCAGAGCGGCTTCATCGTTTCCAGCATCGACGGAGCGGTTCGCGCCGTGGCCGCGGTTCCACTTCTCGATCGCGCCCGTGTGCGCCATATTTTCGAGCGCCGGTTTACGGTAGAACGCATGACGCGCGACTACGTTGATCTTTACCGACGCCAGATCGCCGCGCATGCCATTGGCGACCTTCCAGCCGCGTCCGCGCCGATCGCTTCAGCACAAGGCGCGGCGCTGGCGGTGTGATTCTGGAGTTTCGCCGGCATGGACACGGCCGCGCCAGCACCATCATCACCTGATCGCGTCGACCTTGACGCGCTCGATGTCCCGGCCGAGGCCTCGCTTGAGGAGCAGAAGCCCCGCTCCATGAAGCATGGCGACACGTTCGCCGTGTTTGACAACAATGGCGACATTCTGAGCGGTGACGGCAGCCCGGAAGGCCTCTATCACGCCGACACCCGCCATCTTTCGCACTTGCGCGTCACACTCGACGGCCGCCGGCCCATGGTGCTGCGCTCGACGATGCGCGACGACAATTCCGCGCTTTTATGTGATCTCACCAATACGGACTTTCACGACAGCGCCGGCCGCGTGCTGCTGAAACATAGTCGTCTGCACATGCGCCGCGTGCGCGTTCTGTGGAATGGCGCGGCTTGTGAGCGGCTATCGATCCGCAATTTCGATAGTACGCCTGTGCAGGTCGCGATATCGGTCAGCTTTGCCGCGGACTTCGCCGACATTTTCGAGGTACGCGGCGCGACACGGCCGGCGCGCGGCGAAACCGCGATGGCGAAGCTGGACGCGTGCAGCGTCAGGCTCTCCTACACCGGCCTCGACAAGCTGTTGCGCGAAACACTGATCCGCTTCGATCCCGAACCAGCGCAACTCAATGTGCACCGCGCCGATTATAAGCTTACATTGCAGCCCGGCGAGACCAAAGTTCTATTCATGGACTTCACCTGCGACGCGCTGCTGTCGCGCCCCACGCCGCGTGACGGCTTCTTCCACGCCTATATGAGCGCGCGGCGCGCGCGGCGCGACAACATCACGCGCGCGGCCTCGATCTCGACCTCCAACGATCATCTCAACGAAGTGCTCGAACGCAGCGTTTCCGATCTCTACATGCTTTGCACGCAAACGCCGCAAGGGCTCTATCCCTATGCGGGGCTGCCCTGGTTCAGCACGGTGTTCGGCCGCGACGCGTTGATCACGGCGCTGCAGACGCTTTGGTTTGATCCGGAGATCGCGAAGGGTGTTCTGCTCTACCTCGCCGCCAATCAAGCCGATGTGATTGATCGCGCGTCAGACGCCGAGCCTGGTAAAATCCTCCACGAAGTTCGCCACAGCGAGATGGCGCAATTGGGCGAGGTGCCGTTTCGCCGCTATTATGGCAGCGTGGATTCAACGCCGCTATTCGTCATGCTCGCCGGCGCCTATCTTGAACGAACTGACGATGTCGAAACGATTCAAAAGCTTGCGCCGCACGTCGACCGCGCGCTCGCATGGATCGAAGAATACGGCGACCGCGACCGTGACGGTTTCGTCGAATATCACCGCCAAACCGAGACTGGCCTCTCCAATCAGGGCTGGAAGGATAGTTACGATTCGATTTTCCATGAGAACGGCGTGCTCGCGTGCTCGCCGATCGCATTGGTCGAAGTTCAGGCATATGTCTATGCGGCCTGGAACGCGGCCGCGCAAATCGCCAAGCGGCTTGGCGACGAAGAACGCGCCCGTGTGCTGGATATCCGCGCGGAAGCTTTCCGCCGCCGCTTTGACACACACTTCTACGACGCCGACCTTGGCAGCTATGTACTGGCCCTTGATGCCTCCAAGACACCTTGCCGCGTGCGCAGCTCCAACGCAGGCCACGTTCTGCTCTCTGGACTTGCGCTGCCGGAACGCGCCGCTGGCGTCGCCAATACTCTGATGAGTTCCTTCACGGGCTTCGGCGTGCGCACAATCTCCGCGTCCGAGGCGCGCTACAATCCAATGTCGTATCACAACGGTTCAATTTGGCCGCACGACAACGCACTGATCGCGGCGGGCCTCGCACGTTACGGGTATCGCGATGAAGCTGGCCGTATTTTCGCCGGCTTGTTCGACGCCGCCAATTATATGGACATGCGCCGCCTGCCCGAACTCTTCTGCGGCTTTCCGCGTCAGCGCGGCGCGGGCCCGGTCTTCTACCCAGTCGCGTGCTCGCCCCAGGCATGGGCCGCCGCGGCGCCTCTGCTGCTGCTTCAAGCCTGCATCGGACTTTCATTCGCGCCGCGCGACAAGCGGATCATGTTTGACCGCCCGCACCTTCCCGCGTTCCTGAACGAACTCCTGTTACGCAATCTTACCGTCGCCGGAGAAAGCGCCGACGTGATGCTGCGCCGCTCGGATCATTCTGTATCAGTCGAGGTTCTACAACGCACGCGCGATTGCAGCGTTGTGACTCTGGCCTAAGTCTCCGCTGATGCGGCCGCTCATCGCGGTGGTTACAAAGGCGGCCCGACCGAAGGCCGGGCCGCGAGGTCATGGCACGAGGATCAATCTCTAATGAACGGCGCGCTCGATACGATCGCCGGCGGCTTCGGCCCCACGTTCGACGCGATCCGCCACGGCGTTTGCGCCGCGTTCCGCGAGATCAGCGCCTTTGCGGAGCGCCGTGTCGGCGACGTCGTGAAGCGCTTCGCGCTCCTGGCGGCTAAGCGGTGTCGCACTGCCGATCAAGGCGCCCACCGCCAACGCGATGGCGCCAGCGGCGAGCGGGGTATGCTCATAGAAATCCTCCGCGCCATGCTTTGCGGCGGCCGCGCGTTGCCCCAGACGTTCCACCTGGTGGGCAGCCGCGGCTTTCGTGTTTGACAGCGCCCGCGACACGCGCAAGCGCGCGGACTCGCCAGCCTGCTTAGCCGCGTCGACGGCGCGGGAAACACGCGCTTTGAAATCATGCATTGCCTCGTCCGCGGCCTGCTTCAGATCAAGCGCACGCGCATAAGCGCCGTGAACACGCTCATTCCACGCGTCGTCCGACTCATTTGTCTCGCGTGGGGTTGACCAGCGCGCTTCTTCGAGCGCGCGATAGCGACGCTCGGCGTGCCAGTCCTCATGATCAATCTGCGCGCCGGACGAAGACACGCCGCCACGATTGAGCAGCAACATGCCCACGCCCGCCGCAATGAGCAGTGTCGGCATGGGATTGTCTTTCACTTGCCGGCCAAGTTTGCCGGCGAACTCGCCCGCCTGGCCTTGCGCGAGGCCCAATACCTCATCAAGCATTTGGCCCGGTGAGAGCTTGTGCCCGAGGGCGGAGAGCGTGTCGTTCAGGCGATGACGCGATTCGTTGATGTCGGATTCAATGCGGTCGGTTTCCATGCTCATGGCGTGATATTCTCCTTGATGAGACGCAGGTCAGCGGCAACCTGTTGTTGGGTGCGCGGCATCGACACGGCGTCGACGGACGCGGCCTTGAGGCCTGTTTTGATAAGAATGTAGGCTATGCCTCCGCCAAGAACCGCGCCCACCAATGCAGCCGCCCACATCGGCATGATTTCACCGAGCGCATAAGCCAATGCGAAAAGGCCCAGAGTGACAGCCGCGCCCGCGAGCGCTACGCCCAGCGTGGCGCGGACAATGCCGCCCCCCATTTGGCGTACGTTCTCCAATGCTTCGGCCCGGGCCAGGCGCACCTCGTGCCGAAAGAGATCGCTCACCTGGGAAGCAAGATCCGCTGTCAGTTGCGGGAGTGTGCGTTCAGCTTGCATGCTCACATCCCTGGCATGGAGGAATAATAGCCGTCGCCGACCTGATCCGATGGCGAGTCTTCGCGCGCTTCTTCCACGGCCGTCTTGCCCACACGCGCCAGCGCAAAACCGAGCGCCAAGCTCGCGCCGAGAAATACCGCGGGATTGCGCCGTGCGAAGCCGTTCAGATCGTCGAGCACGCGCGATACATCGCCGCCGCTCAAAGAGCGCGTCGCCTGCTCCAGACCATCGGCGGATTTGCGCAACGCCGCGCCAATCCAGCGATTGTCGCTTTCCACATCATCGGCGGCGCGCCGCAAAGCGGAAGCGGTTTGATCCGCGCCGTCCGCCGCGCGCTCGACGCCGCGCTCCAAGGTTTCGGCAGCTGCCGCCTTGCCGCGATCGACAAGATCAGCCGCGCTGTCTTTGATGCGGCGTGTTGAGTCAGAAATAGTCTCTCGCGCGGACTCTGCAGCGCGCTGACCATCGGAATTTTCCATGGCGATCTCCTTTTTGGATGTAAGGCGAACGCGAATTGCCGCTCGACGTTCCGCCATACGCTTGACTTAACTGCAAAGAAGCTTCCGTGCGGGCGCGCCGCTCAACGAGCGCGCGGGACAACGCCAGCACTCGCAAAGTTATTCAGTTCCTGTCTGGCGATGTGGGGCCGCGACCGGTTTGGATTCTGGAGAGCCGCGCTCGCGCAGATATATGGCGAGCACGATAAGCACCGCCGTGGACAGAAACTCGCTCTGCCAGTTTTGGAAGGATTCAAACCAGAGTTCGGCGCCGCCAAGGTGCTGCAGCAGAGTCGGCGGCGACGTTCCATGCCGCAGCGCCTCCTCCGCAGCGTGGCCCGTGCTATAAGCCCAATGCAACGCGAAGGACGCAAGAAAGAGCGCGCCCAGCGTCAGTCCCAGTGAATGTTCGTAAAGTCGCCGCGCCAATCCGCCCGCGCGCACCGGCCAGGGCGCGTGAGGACCAATGTGTTGCGCGGGGTCTTCATCCTGCGGCACTGAACGATCCGGGTCTTTCGATTCCGGCGAGCCGCGCTGATACAGATATGCGGTAAGAACCACGTACGTCGCCATCTGCAGAAATTCGCTCTCCCAATTTTCGAACAGGGTGGATCCGAACTCCGGGCTCGCCAGATACGCGCCGAGCGGGATCGCCGCGAAGCCGTCACGCGCTAATTCTTCGTTGTTGGCGATCCATCCCGCCCAGCCGTGCCCGATCACACTGAGCGCGAAAAGCGCGAACAGTGTGATCGAAAGGCCGTTGTCGCGAAGCCAGGGCATTGTCGCTAGGCGACCGGCTGGCCCAGCTCCAACGACGGCATGCTCTTCATCGTGCGCGTAGTGGGCGCCGGCAGGCCATTGCGTTTATAAAGCGCCGTCAAGTCGGCCTTACGCTGCGCCAGCTTCTCGCCAAGCGCCACCATATCGACATCATCCACGCGTTTCGCCTGCGCGAACATGCCGTCGCGCATTTCTTCCTCGTGGACGTGATGCTTGATCATTTCCGAAAGCACTTTGACGTTGGCGTCGTAGAATTCGTCATCGGGGGCGCCAGCGAGAATTTCAGCGATCAGCACCTTGGCGCCATCATGCTCGACATGGGCCTCGGTGTAGATTTCCTCTTCCACGGCCTCCTTCACCGCTGGGTAGAAAATCTCTTCCTCGATCTGGGCGTGGACGATAAGTTCGAGGCAAATCTGGTTCGCGATCCGTTGCTTGGCCTTGGCGCCCTTGGTGTTCTCAAATTCCTCAAACAGGCCCTCAACGATCCGATGATCGGCCTTCAATAGCGCGACCGCCTCCATCGGCTTCATCTCACCATTACCGTTCGCGCGCTTGGCCGGAGCCTTCTTCGTCGCCTTCGCCTTCCGTGCCATCGCAATCCTCCTTGCAGGCTGTTCAGTCCCGCAACGGCGTTCGCGCCTTCAAGTTCCACGCACGCCCCCCCGGCATGCGAATAAATCCGCGCAATCCCGTTTCTTGTTGGAATCAGCGCGCCTCGGGCCGTTATTCAGCCGCATCGGCGAGACGTAACCTGACCAACGCCTCGCCGCCTTCTTCGCGCGGCAGCAATTCCAGCGCCCGGCCGTTGCGCAGGTAGCGTGTGACCGACGGCAGTACGCCCAGAAAGCGCGCCTCGTCGATCGCCGCGGCTTCGCTGCGGCATTCGCCAGGCTCTTCCGTCACCGGTGCGAACGATAGACCGGCGCCGAGTTCGGTGACGCTGGACGTGAAATTGTTGCAGCCGGTGAAGCCGCTGACCGCACCGGTCTCGGCGTCAACATCAAACCAAATGTCGATGCCTTCGCCGAGCGATGCGCCCGCGACCTGTTGCACCTCCCAGCGTCCGCCCAGCTCGCTCGGCGATTGCGGTTGGGCGCACGCGGCCAATACCAGCAAAGCTCCCCCGATCATGAAGCGTTTCATATTTCTCTCCTCGGTGTTTGCAGCGCCGCGATGAGCGGCATCGCCGCGAAAAGGATCAAGGTGGCGGCATAGATGAGGCCCGGCGGCGTGGCGAAATACGCGATCTGATCACTCAACGCCATGCCACGCAGACCAAAGCCGACGGCAAGATCGGCAACCTGCTGCATGGCGAGCGCCAGCAAGCCCACCGCCAGCCGCCGCCACCAGCCCGGCTCAAGCTTCACCCAAGATGACGCCCAACGGGCGCCAAGCCACATCGCGCACACCAAGAGCGGCGCCTCGCATAACACGGCGAGCGTCCGACCGATCCACGGCTCAAGCCAAAGCACGCGCACTGGGCCAAGCACTAAGCCGACGCCGAACACGATCACGAAATAGATCGCGGCCGCGCTGAACACCTGGCGCCCCGCGCCGCTGGAGGCAGGCGCCTCGTTCATTGCGCGGTGTAGCCGCCGTCTATGACCAGCTCCGCGCCAGTGACGAATTTTGATTCATCCGACGCGAGATAGAGCACGCCGTAAGCGATGTCGTCCGGCTCTCCCAGGTGATTGACAGGATGCATGCCCGCGACAAGCACCTTAGCCGCCGCCGGATCGGGCTGCTTGGAGAGATATTCCTCGACCATCGGCGTCCAGACGTAGCCGGGGTGGATCGAGTTCACGCGGATGTTGAGGCCCGCTTTCGCGCAATAGAGCGCCGCGGACTTGGTGAAGATACGCACCCCGCCCTTGCTCGCGTTGTAAGCCGCGAGATTGGCGTCGCCGACCAGCCCCTCGATGGAAGATAGATTGATGATCGAACCGCCGGTCGGCTTCATCGCCTCGATCGCACGCTTCGTCCCGAGAAACACGCTATCGAGATTGATCGACATGAGCCAGCGCCATTCCTCAAGACTCGTGTGCTCCACGTCCGCGCTAAGCGCCACGCCGGCATTGTTGACAAGGATCCGCAGCCCGCCAAATCGCTCCACCGTCGCGCGCACGACACGATCCCAGTCCGCCTCCTTGGCGACGTCGTGGTGCAAGAACATCGCCTCGCCCCCGGCATCGACGATTTCATCGGCGACCTTGGCGCCTTCCTTGTCGTTTACGTCAGTGACGACAATTTTCGCGCCTTCGCGCGCCAACATCAACGCGGCGGCGCGCCCAAGGCCTAAGCCGCCGCCCGTCACCAGCGCGACCTTTCCGGCAACACGTCCCATGTTCGCCTCCCTTGTGGGCCATGGTGCTGAGATTGCACAGCCAATATGCGCGACCGGGAACCCAGAGCGTTGCGTGCGATCAATTCAAAAACGAGCGCAATCCGGCGGCATCGGCGCTGCCTGATCATACTAATATGAGATTGATTTCGCCAGCGTGTCCGCCACGGAGATGGCGTTGGAGGGATGAGGAATAGTGTCGGTGGTCACCACGCGCTCGGTCAGCTGAGCGAGATTTTCAAATGCGCCCGGGGAGAAAACAGCATGGATCGCGACGCAATAGGGTTTCGCCATACCAGCCGCGATCAGCAGACGTGACGCTTGCAACATGGTTCGCCCGGACGAGACGATATCATCCGCCAGCACTGGCCGGCGACCGCTCCAAGGCGTTAGATCCGGCAACTCGATGCGCACATGTTCGTCACCGAGCCTTTCCTTGCGCGCGACGACATATGGCGCCCGCGCGCTGCGTGCGATTTCCGCCACCCATTGATGGCTTTCCTGATCCGGCCCGACGATGAGCGGGGCGGTCACGTTCTCCGCGATCCAGGCGCCCAGCAACGGCGCGACGGCGCCGACGCGCGTGGGGATCGTAAAGATGTGCTCCAGATCGCGTATGCGGTGAAGATGCGGATCGATTGTCGTCAGGCTATCGAAATGCCGCGACAGCATGCGCGCGAAATGTGTCGCCGAAACCGCCTCGCCGGGCCTGAAGCTCTTATCCTGGCGCATATAGGCAAGATAAGGCGCGACCAGGTGAACGCTCTCCGCTCCACAATCACGCGCCGCCGCCGCCGCAAAGACAAGCGTCAGCATTTGCGGGTCAGGGTTTGCCAACGTGCAGACGATAAACACACGCTTTCCCCGCACGTCGCTGGCGATGCGGACGTACGCCTCCAAATCCGGGAAGCGCCGCCAGTCAAGGACGGCCAGTTCCGCGCCAAGCCGCTCGGCAAGCGCTTTCGCCATCGTCTCGTTCCCCGGCATGGGCAGGATAACAAGCACAGCGCTCACACCTCTATCTCGAACATATCCATATTGGCCGCGGCAAACGCCAGGGCATAGTCCAGTTCGCCCGGCGCCTCGGCGTGCACAATCACAAGCGGCGCTCCAGCCGTCACTTGATCGCCGAGGCGCGCCAAGAGCTCGACGCCAGCCGCTTTGTCGTCCGGCGCGCCAGCGAGCTTGGCGAGACGTGAAATCTTCCGGTTATTGACGTGCGTGAGGATACCGGAATGAGGCGCGGCGAGAGCACGCGTCAGCGGCGCTACCGGCGGCTCGCGCATGCCGCCCTGGGCAGCGCAAATACGCTGGAACTTGGCCCAGGCACGGCCCGTCGCGAGCGCCTCCTCCGCTAACGCGCCACCCAGCCCCTCAGGCGCCACGCCCGCCAGTTCGAGCGCTGCCGCGGCGATCACCAGGGCGCGGGTGCGCAAATCTTTCGGCGCCTGTGGCTCACACCGCAGCACCGCTAAAACATCGCGCGCTTCAAGTGCAGGACCAATGCCACGTCCAACCGGCTGCGAACCATCGGTTCGCAATATCCTCGTCTTCATGCCGAACGATGACGCAACAATTGAGATGTGTTCGGTGAGCTTATCCGCCGCGATGTCTGTCCGCACCTTGGCCGTGGGGCCAACGGGAAGATCCAGAACGACGTGAGTGGCGCCAGCGGCGATCTTCTTGGATAGAACCGATGCGATGAGCTGACCTTCGGTGTCGATCTCAAGCGCGCGCTCGACACGGATCAAGACATCATCCGCCGGCGACAGCCGGACAGCGCCGCCCCACGCGATACATCCCCCCTCCATCTCCACGACGCGCCGCATCGTCGCCACATCGAGATCAACGGGCGCAAGCGTTTCCATTGCATCCGCGGTGCCCGAGGGCGACGTGATGGCGCGTGACGAGGTTTTGGGCATGGTGAGCCCACAACTCGCCGCGATCGCCACGACGATCGGTGTCGTGCGATTTCCGGGCAACCCTCCCACGCTGTGCTTGTCGCTTACAACGGGGACGCCCCAGGATAGCCGCTCGCCCGCGTCAGCCATCTCGGCGGTGAGATGCGTGATTTCATCGACATTGAGCGGAAACGCGGAACACGCCGCAACGAACGTGGCCAAGTGGATGTCCGCATAGCGCCCGGCGACAACGTCCGAGATGATCCCGCGAAAGGCGCGCGCATCCAAGCGGCCGCCATAGATTCGCCGCCGCACGTCGGCCAACGATTCCACGGTCGGCGCGTTCTGAACCTCGATGACGTCGCCTATGTTGAGGCCAAGCCGCTGCCATGCCGCTTCCGACAGCCCTGCCTCGTCCGCGCCCAGCCAATCGTTTTCGATCTGATAGAGCGTCGCGATAACCTCGCGCGAGCCGGCGCGCAGCAACACACGGGCGCGCGCGGCAAGCCCCTCCGATTTGCACACATGGCAATCCGTGCGCATCAGCACGATCGCCTCGTCTTGCGTCAACAGCCGAAGCCGGCGCGCGTGGAGCGGATGCGCGCCGCCATTCATGTCAAATCGTAGCTCAGCAACGGGTCAACCACGCTCGCGTTCCATTTCAACTCACGTTCAACGCGCGTCCGCAGCGCTTCCGACGCCGCCGGCTCGCCGTGGACGATGAACAGGCGCCGCGGGGCCTGCTCGAACCCCGAAAGCCACCGCATGATCTCATCGGCGTCGGCGTGCGCGGACAATTGCGGCAGATTGGCGATCTCGGCGCGGACCGGCACCCAGTCCCCGAACATCTTGAGCTCGGTCTCACCCGCCAACAATCGGGCGCCGCGCGTGCCCAGGGCTTGGTAGCCGGCGAACAGAATAGTGCTTCGCGGATCAGGGGCGAAGGTGCGAATATGATGCACCACGCGCCCGCCTGTCGCCATGCCGCTGCCGGCAATCACGACCTTCGGCATCGGATTGGAGGTGATGGCCTTCGACGCCGCTACATCGCGCGTGTAGCGCGCCACCCCACAGGAGCCTTCCACAGCCGCGGCGTCCAGCTTGTGATCATCGGCATGCGAGCGCAGCAATTCCGTGGCGCTGATCGCCATCGGGCTGTCGAGAAAGATTGGCGTCGCCGCCAACCGGCCGGCGCGCTTCAATAGCCACAAATGATAAAGCAGACTCTGCACTCGCCCGACGGCGAACGCCGGAATAACGACAGTGCCGCCGCGCTGAACCGTTCGTTCGATGACCTCGCCCAATGCCGACACAGGATCGGCCTCGGTGTGCTTACGATCACCATAAGTGGATTCGACGATCACATAATCGGCGTGCGCGACCGGCTCGGGATCGAACATCACCGGATCGGCGTAACGGCCAAGATCGCCGGAAAAGACAAGCGTCCTGCCGCCAATCTTCACCTCCGCGGTCGCGGCGCCGAGGATGTGGCCGGCGCGCCGGAACAGCAAACCACAGTCACGCGCGATTTCGAACTCGGCGTCAAACGGCGTACGCTTCAGATGTTTCAGAGCGCGCTCGGCATCACGCACGGTGTAGAGCGGCAGCGCCGGCGTGTGTTTTGAGAAGCCTTTGCGGTTGGCGTACTCGGCATCGTTTTCGGCGATCTGAGCACTGTCCCGGAGGAGAATGTCGCACAGCGCCGCCGTCGCCTCCGTGCAGTGCACGACGCCGCGAAATCCGTCCCGCACCAATTTCGGCAGATAGCCGCTATGATCGAGGTGCGCGTGGGTGAGGACAACCGCATCGATCGAGTCCGGCGGCACGGCGAGCGGCGTCCAATTGCGCTCGCGCAGGTGCTTCAGCCCCTGAAAGAGACCACAATCGACCAGCACGCGCGTACCGTCCGCATCTATCAGATGCTTCGAACCGGTGACCGTTTCAGCGCCGCCAAGGCTTCTTAGTGTCAGCTTCATGCGCGCACCTCCAACAGCCCCAAGCGCCGTAACGGCCAATGCCACGCGCCGCTGACGAGGCCGACGCCCACCGCCAAAAGCACATATTGGAAGCCCGGCGCGGCTAGGTGAAAAATCGCGGCCAGCCATGGACTCGCGACAACCAAAGTCAGCACCATTGTCAACGCTCCGGCGATGATCCAGTAGATGCGTCGCTCGGAATCGAAGATACGCCCTTCAGCGCCAACAGCATCAACCAGCGCCAATGTGAGATTGGCGACAACGAGCGCGACAAACGCCGCCCCTCGCGCCTTCTCCACGGTCAGTTCGGTCAGAGCATGCGCATAGAGCGCCAAGACCCCAACCAGAACAACGAAACCCTGCATGGCGGCGCTGAGCAATTGGCGCGGGCCGAACAGCGCTTCGTCCGGCTTGCGCGGGGGACGCTTCATCGCGTCGCGGCTGCCGCGCTCGCCTTCAAAAGCCAGCGCGCAGGTCGGATCGATCGCAAGTTCCAGCAGAACCACATGCATTGGAAACAAAAGCTGCGGCAAACCGAGCAGGATTGGCAGGAGCGCGAGGCCAGCGATCGGCACGTGGATGGCGGTGACATAGATGAGCGCCTTGCGCAGATTGGCGAATATCCGCCGCCCCATGCGCACGCCGCCGACGATTGAAGCAAAGCCGTCGTCGAGAAGCACGAGGTCAGCCGCTTCGCGCGCGACGTCCGTACCCTTTCGCCCCATCGCAATGCCGATATGGGCCGCCTCGAGCGCAGGCGCGTCGTTGACGCCATCGCCGGTCATCGCGACGACCTCGCCATTGGCTTTGAGCGCCTCGACGATGAGCAGCTTTTGATCAGGGGTGATGCGCGCGAATACCCGGCCATGCAGCATGTGCTGACGCAGCGTTGAAAACGGCAGCTCGGCCAGCGCGGCGCCGGTGGTCACCGCGCGCGTCGCGTCGATGCCGGCGGCATGAGCGACCGCAAGCGCTGTCGCGGGGTGGTCTCCCGTGATCATGATGACGTGAATTCCGGCGCTGCGCGCCTCCTCCAGCGCGCGCGGCACATCTTCGCGCAGCGGATCAAGAAAACCGATAAGTCCGACGAACTCAAACGACGCACCTTCGGGACTCTCGGGAAAGGCGCCTCCGCCACGCCATTTGGCGACGCCAAGCACCCGCAAGCCATCCTTGGCGAACACCTCGATGATCTCGTGCAGCCGCGCGATCTCCACCTCATTGAGGTCACACAATCGGAAAACGGCTTCAGGGGCGCCTTTCGCCGCAGCCATGCGGGCATCGCCCTCGCGCCAAAGCTGTGTGACCGCCATCATCTCCGGGCGAAGCGGCCAAGTCCGTTCAATCACGCCAGCCGCGGCGGGCAAATCCAATGCTGTCGCCGCTTCATGAATACCGCGATCCATCGGGTCGATCGGCCGAACGCTGGACGCCAAGACAGCGTGCGCCACGGCGGCCCGCCCAGCATCGCCCAGCGCCGGACCGACATCGGCAACGCCGTCTTTCGTCCAGATGCGAACCAGCCGCATATGGTTTTGCGTCAGCGTACCGGTCTTATCGACGCACAGCACCGTAGCGCCGCCAAGCGTCTCAATGACAGCGCCGCGACGCACGAGCACTTTATCCGTCGCGAGCCGCCAAGCGCCCAGCGCCAGAAAGACCGCGAGCACCATCGGAAACTCTTCCGGCACCAGCGCAATCGCCGTGGTTATACCCGCCAGCGCACCGGCGATCCAATCGTCACGGAAAACGCCGAACGCAAGCACCACCAGACCACAAAAGGCGAGTGCAAACAGACCTAACAAACCGACAAGCCTACCCGCGGTCCGCTGCAGCGGCGTCGGTTGATGATCAATCTCCGCGAGCGAACGGCCGATGCGGCCGAGCGCGGAGCGAACGCCCGTATGCGTCACCCGCGCCACGCCCTGCCCGCGCACCACCAGCGTTCCCGAGAACAAAAGCGGCGACGCTTCAGGCCCGGGTGCTGGAATTTCGCCGAACGCCTCTTGGCCCCGCGCCATTCGTTTTGACACCGGCGAGGATTCACCGGTCAGAGAAGATTCATCGACGCTCAGAAGGTCCCCCGCGATCAGCACGGCGTCGGCGCAGATGCGATCGCCCTCGCCGACGAGCATGATGTCGCCAGGCACAACATCCCGCGACGGAACTTTCAACCTGGCGCCGGCGCGTACGACACGGGCGTGCGGTTGAGCCAGGTCGCGCAGCGCTGACAACGCCCGCTCGCTACGCGCCTCCTGAACGACCACAAGCGCAATCGCGGCGCACGCTCCAAACAACAAAAAGACGCCCTCGCCGAGGTCGCCGAGAAACAGATAGAGGCTTGCCGCCGCCAGCAGCAGCACGAACATCGGCTCCCGCAGCGTCTCCGCGAGAATATCGGCCAGGCTGCGGCGGCCTGGGCTTGGCAGCTCATTCGCACCCCATTGAGCCAGCGCCCGCTGGACTTCGCCTTCGTCCAGTCCGCTGAGGCCATCTTCAGTCACTGAACGATTATCCTGCACGCTCATTGCGGTCGCGACGGCAAAGCGGCCCGCGGCCGAGCCCCGAACCCGTCGCGATCGTCCCCGATCGCGAAATGGCTAGACATCAGCAGAGGCGCAATCAATCTCACTTGAGCCCGATCAAAGCTAGCCTGACCAAAGCGGACATGAAACGTCATGATCAACGCTACGCCGTCGGATCAGCCTGCGCCGCTTTTCGCCTTGCGCGGTATTTGCCGAACCTATGGCGAAGGCGAGACAGCCGTTCGCGCGCTGATTGATGTCGATTTGGACATATACGCTGGCGAACTCCTCGTTCTGCTCGGCCCCTCTGGCTCGGGCAAATCGACCCTTCTCAACATTCTTGGCGCGCTCGATCGTCCCAGCGCCGGCGACCTCGCGTTTCAAGGCGCATCGCTTACCAACATAAGCGATCACGCCCTTACCCAGTTTCGCCGCAAGCATGTCGGCTTCATCTTCCAATTCTACAACCTTATTCCCAGCCTCACAGCGCGTGAGAATATCGAACTCGTCGGCGAGATCACGGAGAATCCGCTCGACGCCCAGGAAGCGCTGGAGCTTGTCGGCCTCGGCAACCGCCTCGACCACTTCCCCTCGCAGCTATCTGGCGGCGAGCAGCAACGCGTCGCGGTCGCGCGCGCGATCGCCAAACGGCCTGCCGTATTGTTGTGTGATGAGCCGACCGGTGCGCTGGATGTGAAAACTGGCGTGCGCGTGCTGGAAGCTTTGCAGGAGGTGAACGAGCGCCACGGCTCCACTACACTCATTGTGACGCATAACGCCGATGTCGCGCGCATGGGCGCGCGCGTCATCCGCTTTGGCGACGGGCGTGTGCGCAGCGTCGAGACGAACGCGCAACGTACGCCGCCGTCGCAACTGGTTTGGTGACCCCATGCGCGCGCTGGACAAGAAGCTGTTTCGCGATGTCTGGCGCATGCGCTTGCATGCGGCCGGGGTCGCGCTGGTTCTGGGTTGCGGCCTCTCCGTTCTCGTCATGGCGGTTGGCATGCGCGGTTCAATGGAACGCACGCGCGCGGTCTATTATGTCGAACGTCACATGGCGGATCTCGCCGTGTCGCTGGTGCGCGCACCGGAGCGTATCGCGCGGCAATTGGCGGAGGCGCCCGGCGTGCAGGCCGTGGAGGCGCGCGTCAGCGGCGTGGCGCTCCTGGATTTGCCGGGCGTTGACGAACCTCCCTCGGCGCGCCTCGTGTCATTGCCGCGTGACGGCCGGCCACGCGTCAATGATCTGACGCTGGCGCGGGGGCGCTGGCCGGATCCCGCACGCGCCGAGGAGATACTCCTCAGCCAAGCCTTCGCCGACGCCAACCGTATTGAACCCGGAGATCGGCTCGCCGCGACCATGTACGGTCGCCGGCAAACGCTCCTTGTCGTGGGCGTCGCGAACTCGCCTGAGTTTGTGTTCGTCGCGGCGCCCGGCGAATTGTTTCGCCAGGCCGGACGCTTCGGCGTGATCTGGATGGGCCGCGAAGCGCTCGCGCGCGCCTATGATCTCGACGGCGCGTTCAACGACGCCGTGTTCATCTTGGGGCGAAACGCAAATCCCGCCGAAACCATCGCCGCCATCGACCGCATTCTCGATCCTTACGGATCGACCGGCGCCTATGGCCGCGACCGCATGATCTCCGACAGGTTTTTGAGTGAGGAATTGCGCCAGCTCTCCACGATGGCGACATTCATTCCCGCGCTATTTCTCATCACCGCCGCGTTCCTGGTCAACATCGCACTTGGCCGTGTGATCGCGACCGAGCGTTCCAACATCGGGTTGTTGAAGGCGTTCGGCTATTCCAACGCCGCCGTCGCCTGGCACTACGCCAAAAGCGCGCTTATTTTCGCGGCCATCGGCGCGTTTCTGGGCTCCGCCGCCGGCATCGCCTTGGGACGCGCGGTCGCCGATCTTTATCGCGACTATTATCATTTTCCGCGCCTCGACTTCGCGGCTTCGCCGGCCACCTTCGTCGGCGCATGGACCGCCGGCTTCGCGGCGGCGCTCGCGGGGTGTTTGGTTTCCGTGCTGCGCGCCGCGCGTTTGGCGCCCGCCGCCGCCTTGACGCCGCCGCGCCCTACGGCCTTCTTCGCCGCCAATGGCGGCCTCGCCAGCTTCGCCGCGAAGCTCGACGCCAAATCGCGCATCATCATGCGGCGCATCGTCCGTTTCCCACGCCGCGCCGGCACAACAGCGCTTGGCGTCGCCTTCGCCATGGCCCTGCTCGTCGTCGCCCGCACTTTTCCGGCGGAAATGGATTATCTGCTCGACGTCAATTTCGGCGTCGCCAATCGCCAGGACATCACTTTGACCTTCGCCGAGGCCCGCGATCAGGGCGTCCTGCACCACGTCGAGCGCCTTCCCGGCGTGCTCTATGCCGAACCATTCCGCGTGGATGACATCGTGTTTCGCCACAACGGCCGGACTGTCCATGAAGCTGTCTTCGGCGTGCCGCAAACGGCGCGTCTGAGCCGCGTTGTCGGCGCCAATCAAAACCCCATCCCGCCGCCTATCGCTGGCGTCGCGCTCGCGCGCGCCCTGGCCGACAAACTGGACGCCCGGCCAGGCGACGAAATCCGTATCGAGCAGACGCGCGGCCAGCGCATCGCCACGCGGGTGCGCGTGAGCGCGATTGTCGAGCCCATGATCGGATCGTCCGCCTATATGGAGCTTAACGCGCTCTCGCGCCTCCTGCGCGAGCCGGGGCGCATCAGCGGCGCCCATTTGGTGATGGATTCCAGCCAACTCAAACTGTTCAATCTCGCGATCAAACGCATCCCAACCATCGCCGGCGCAAGCTATATCGGCCAAGCCGAAGCCTCGATGCGACGGGAGTTTGAGGAAGGCGTCGGCGTGATGAACTACATCTACGCCGCATTCGCGGCGATCATGGCCGGCGGCGTCGCTTTCTCCGCCGCGCGCATCACGCTGGCTGAGCAAGAGCGCGATCTCGCCACTCTGCGCGTACTTGGTTTCACCCGTATCGAAGTGTCCTATATCTTGATTGGCGAATTGCTGGCGCTTGCGCTGTTGGCCGTGCCCGCGGGCATCGCGCTCGGTACGCTGCTTGCGATTTGGCTAATGCAGCTCTTCCAGACCGACATGTACGCTTTTCCGTTCGTGTTCAATCCAAGCGGATATGCGTTTGCGATCGCCTTTACGCTTGCATGTGTCGCCGCAGCGGCGTTCGTTGTCCGGCGCGGCGTCGACAAGCTCGACATGATCGGCGTGCTCAAGGCCAGGGATTAAACATGCGCCTGCCCTCAACCAGCGAACTGATCACCCTCGTTCGTGAACGCATCCCGACCAAGCCCCCCAAGCTTGCACGGGCGCAATGGATATGGATTGGCGCGGGTGTCTCACTGGCGCTGCTATTGGTCTGGCTGGCATGGCCACGCGCGCAAACGGTCGAAATCGCGGTGATTGATCGCGGCCCCGTACGCAGCGAAGTTATCGACGAGGGCCGCACGCGCATCCACGACGTATTCGTCGTCAGCGCGCCGGTGAGCGGCGAACTCCAGCGCGTTGAGCTGGAACCCGGCGACGCGGTGGAGCAAGGGCAGATCGTGGCCACCATCTTGCCGGCCGACCCCGCATTGCTGGATGCGCGCGTCGCCGCCGAGGCCAACGCCGGCGTGATAGCGGCGCAGGCGGCGCTTGATGCCGCGCAAGCCGAATATCGATTGGCGCAGAGTGATCGCCAGCGCGTGGCCACGCTCCAAGCGCGCGACTTCGCCTCTCAGGCCGCGCTTGACGCAGCCGACGCAGCTTTGAGCGCCACGCGCGCGAGCGTCAATGCACGGCGCGCAGATCTTGTGCGCGCGCGCGCCGCCGCAGGCGCCAATTCCGCGCGCGCCAGGCGCGCGACGCCGGTCGCGAGCCCCGCCGCTGGGCGTGTACTGCGTTTGCTTCAAGAGAGCGAGACAATCGCCCTCGCCGGATCGCCGCTCATGGAGATCGGCGATCCAGATCAAGTCGAAATTGTCGCGGAATTCTTGTCGCAAGACGCCGTACGCATGCAGGCGGGCGCGGCGGCGTACATCGAGAACTGGGGCGGCGATACGCCGATCGCGGCGCGCGTCTTTCGCATCGAGCCGTACGCGCGCACCAAGATTTCCGCACTCGGCGTGGAAGAGCAACGCGTCAATGTCATCCTGCATCTGCAGGCCCCCGAGGAAGGGCCGCCGCTCGGCCACGGCTTTCGCGTCGATGCACGCGTGGTAGTCGCCGAGCAGAATGACGCCTTGCGCGTGCCGACCGACGCCCTCGTTCGAGACGGGCGCGACTGGGCCGTGTTTGTGTTGGAAAGCGGCCGCGCCCATCTCACGCCCGTCACAATCGGCGCCGGTGGCGAAGATTACCGCGCCGTCACGCAGGGACTGGAGCTTGGTCAACGCGTGGTGCTGTTTCCTGGCGATAGCCTAGCGGACGGCGCACGCATTCGGTCGGCGCGGTAAATCAACGCTTCCGGCTTGATCGCGCGCAAAGTAAGATAAGCGGCGGCGTGAACACTGCGACCCAAAAGGAGCATCGTGATGAGCCAAGCCGTTATCGACTTTTGCGAAGGTTTGAAGTCAACACTGCTGACATTGGAAGACCGTCTCGCCAAGGCAAGGACCGATCTCGAAGCCGGCGCGACGGGCGCCAGCGCCGAAGCCAAAAAGCACATTGAGGAAGCAAGCGAGCAATTGGTGCGCTTCAAGACGCACGCGGGCCTCATGGCCCAAGCGATCCGCGCCGATCTGCCGAGCCAAACCGCGGTCGCGCAGGAAAAGCTGAAGGAGTTCGGGCAGGAAGCACAGGTCGCCCTGCGTCACGCTGTTGTGTTCCTGGCGGAGAACGCCGCTGAAGCGCTGCAAGTCGGCGCCAAGTCCGCGCAGCGCGTGGCGGACAATCTCAAACATGAAACCGCCGTCGCGGTGATCGAAGATCAGGCGAAGCCGCCCGCGTGACAGCGAGGCCAAGGCTCACCGTCGATGTCGCCGATGTAACTTACGATCATCGGCTTGAGCCGCATGTCCGGGTGCATCACGCCTTGCCGGGGCGCACACGGCTGCGGCTTGATCCTTTGCGCGGACGCCGCGATCTGTTGGGCGCGCTGGCGCGCCGGGTCGCCGCGCGGGAAGGTGTCGCCGACGTTCGCGAAAGCCCCTGGTCCGGCGCGCTTTTGATCGCGCACGATGAGCGCCTTTCGGCGGAAGATGTCGCGGCCATCGTGCGCAACATCTGGCGCGGCGGCCTGACCGCCCCTGTCGCGCCGGCCCCGGCTGACGCCGAAACGCAAGCCTGGCACGCGATGCCCGCTGCGGCCGTCGCGTCGGCCTTCGCAAGCTCGAACGGCCTCACCGAGAGCCAAGCGCTGGAGCGTCTCTATCGCATTGGAGAAAATCGCCTCGCCGAACCCGCGCCGCCTTCGCCGCTGAACGTGTTCGTGGATCAATTCAGATCGGTGCCCGTTGCGTTGCTTGGCGGCTCCGCAATGCTCTCGCTCGCCACGGGCGGCGTCGTCGACGCCGCCCTAACTCTTGGCGTCATCACGCTCAACGCCGGCATTGGCGCTTCCACCGAAAGCTGGACAGCCAGCCTCATCCGCCGGCTTGCGCGCCAGACCGATCCGGACGCGATCGTCGTGCGCGACGGCCAAGAAATGCGCGTGCCAACCTCGCGGGTGGCGCCGGGCGATTGGATCGCGCTCAAAACCGGCGCGGCCGTGCCCGCCGACGCGCGCCTATTGCAGTCAGAAGCGCTGCTGGTCGATGAATCGTCGCTCACCGGCGAAAGCTTCCCAGTTGAGAAATCCGCGAACGCCGACATCGCTGACAGCGCGCCATTGGCCGCCCGCAAGACGATGGTGCATCGCGGCGGAATCGTCACCAATGGCGCCGGCGTCGCAGTCGTCACCGCGACAGGCGCCGCCACCGAAATAGGACGTGTGCGTGGCTTGCTGCAAACCGCGCACCCGCCAAAACCGCCGATGGAGCAAGCGCTTGATCGGCTGGGCGTGCGTCTGACCCTCGCCTGCCTCGGCGCCTCCTCCTTGCTGGCGCTGTTGCTGCTTGCGCGCGGCGCGCCCTTAAGCGCCGTTGCGCGAAGCGCCGTGGCCCTGGCGGTCTCCGCGATCCCCGAAGGGTTGCCGGCGCTCGCCGCATCAACGAAAGCGATGGCGGCGCGCGCGATGTCGCATGAAGGCGCATTCGTGCGCAATGTGAACGTGCTGGAGACGGCGGCGAATATCGACGTGCTCTGCCTCGACAAGACCGGCACGCTGACACAGAATTGCATGCAGGCGTCTGTCGTGCACACGCTCGCCTCGCGCTACGACGTGACGGAGAACAAGCGCGCGCCTCTCGGTGCGCGGCTGGTCGCGAAATTCGCGGCGCTCTGTAACGACGCGGCGTTGTCGGACGCGGAAACGCCTTCCGCTGGCTCCGGCACCGAACTCGCCCTGCTGCACTTGGCGGCCGCGGCCGGCTTTGACATCGATGAGCTGCGAGAAGGTTTGCCGCGCGTCCGCGTTCGGCTCCGCTCGGAGCAGCGCCTTTACATGGTCACCGAACACCAAAACGGCGACAAAAGCCTACTCGCGGTCAAGGGCGCGCCACACCAAGTGCTGCGCCTGTGCACGAAAGTGCGCTCTGGCGGCGTGACGCGGGCTTTGACCAACGCCGAGCGTGCAAGCATCCAACAACAAAACGATCTGCTGGCGCACGAGGGTTTGCGGGTGCTGGGTGTCGCGCGCGGAATCGGCGACAGCCTGATCGGCGACAGCGAGCCAACAGCGCTTGAATGGCTGGGGCTCGTCGGTTTGCGCGACCCGTTGCGCCCCGGCGCCGCGCGGATGGTGTCGACATTGCAGCGCGCCGGTCTGCGCCCACTCATCCTCACCGGCGACCAGGCCGGGACCGCGCGCCGCTTGGCCCACGACCTGGGCTTCTCAAATGACGGCTCACTCGATGTCGTGGATGCGAGCGCATTGCGCGACATGTCTCCGGAAGCGCTCAAGCAGGTTGTGCGCTCGACGGAAGTGTTCGCGCGCGTGAGCCCGTCCGACAAGCTCGCCATCATCCGCGCGCTTCAGGCCGACGGCCATATCGTGGCAATGACAGGCGACGGCGTGAACGACGGCCCCGCTCTGCGCGCGGCGGATGTCGGTATCGCCATGGGAAAATCCGGCGCCGACGTCGCACGCGACATCGCCGATATCGTCATCGCCGACGATGATCTCGGTACGCTTGCGCGCGCACTCGCACGCGGCCGCACGGCGGACGAAAATCTTCGGCGCGCCGTGCGCTTCCTGCTCGCCACCAACGCCAGCGAAGTGGCGCTCCTCTTGGCCGAGGGCCTGCACGGCCCCGGCGCTCTCGAAACACCAGCACAGCTCTTCTGGCTCAATCTGATGACCGATGTGTTTCCCGCGCTTGGTCTTTCCATGGCGCGCCCCGCCGCGGACGTCCTCGACCGCCCACCGCGCGCCGCATCGGACGATATTTTCGGCCACGACGAGTTGAAATCGATCGCCCACGACGCCCTGCGCATGGCCATGCCCGCGATCATCACGCACGTCATTGGCACGGCGCGGCACGGATCAGGTCCACGCACGCGCGGCCTCACCTTCCTGGCGCTTGCCAGTCACCAACTTGCGCACGCCTTGCGCCTGCGTCCGGGCCGGCCGGTGAGCGATCTGTTCGATCGCCCGGTGGAACTGGGCGTGGCCGCGGCTTACGTGCTCTTGGCGGCGCCGTTCGCGCTTTCGCCCTTGCGCAATGTGTTGCGGATCAGCCCACCCCGCATTCTCGAGGCGATTACAATCGTGGGCTTCTCGCTCTTGCCGCTTGCGGGCAAGCTCATCGCCCCGCGCCAGGTTCCTGGCTGACTGGCGCCGTCTCAGGTTTGGCGGTGAGATCCGCCTTCACCTCGGCGACCAAGTCTTCAATATCCTCCGCAAGCTCGGCGGCGGACGCGCGCGCGCCTTCGTAGAATTTCAGGCCGCGCTTCAACCCTTCACGCACAAGCGGACGCGCGGTCCTCAGCAGGTGGGGCGCCGCCGCCACCGCCGCAATCGCGAGGGCGCCAGCGCCCACCAGCAGCACAGCGCCCAGAACTCGGCCGCCCAAAGCCATTGCCACCTCCAAACCGATCCGGCTTCTAGTGCATAAAAGCTCAAGGGCGCCGGCAACTTGCCCCAAATCAATGGCGTCGCCCGCAAATATGAGAGCAGTTTTTCATGGCGGATGCACTTTTGAGCGCGGCGGCGCCGGTGGAGAAAGCCCGTTCCCTTGCGGCGATGCGGCTGATCGCCGGCGGCCTGCTTGTGCTGATGGCGTCAATCTTCGTGCTCGCGTTGTCGCTCCAAGATCAAGCGCCGGTCTGGGGTTATGTGCGCGCCTTCGCCGAGGCGGCGCTCGTGGGCGGGCTCGCGGACTGGTTTGCCGTGACGGCCATCTTCCGCCGTCCGCTCGGCTTGCCAATTCCCCACACCGCCGTCATTCCGCGCAGCAAGGAGCGCATCGCCCAGGCATTGGGTGAGTTCGTCGCCGTGAACTTCCTCGCGCCTGACGTGATCGGCGCGCGCCTAAGCAATCAGGACCTCGCCAGCGCACTTGGACGACAGCTCGCCGATCCCGCGACCGCCCGTCGTGTCGCGGATGGGATCATGGATGCGCTGCCGGCGATCGTTGATCTCCTGGACGATGAAGTCGTCAGTGAGTTCATGCACCGTCAGCTCACCGATTTCAGCCGCGACGAACGGCTTTCAACCGCGTTGGGGCGCGGCATCAAGCTGCTCACGGAGCATGGCCGCCACCAACCCGTGCTCGACGCGGCGTTGGCCGAGGGCTGGCGTGCATTGGAAGAGCACGAGCCCGCCATACGGGCGCAGGTTCGCGCACGCACGTCGTGGGTTTGGCGCATCATCTCGCTCGATGCGCGCGCTTCCGACGCGCTCATCGGCGCGATCGAAGACACCTTGCGTGAGGTCGCCGAACAATCGGATCACCCAGCCCGCCAACGCATTACCGCGTTGCTGCAGAAATTCTCCGACGACCTACAGCACTCGCCTGAGTTACGCGCGCAGATGGAGCGCATGATCGGCGATATCCTTACGCATCCCTCAGTCGCGGCGTATCTCGGCGAAGTCTGGCAGGCCATGAAGCTGTCGCTGCGCGGCGTTGAGACACAGAATGCGGCGCGCACCACGCTGGCCGCGGGGATTGAGCGTTTCGGTGTGGCGTTGTTGGAAGACGAGGCCGTGATCGAGACGCTCAACCGGCGTCTGCGCGCGCTGTTGACCGAAATCGCTGGCCGCCACAATCGAGACGTTGGCACGCTCATCTCCGAAACGATCCGCAGCTGGGACACCGCCACCGTCGTCGAAAAGCTCGAGCAGAATGTCGGCGCCGATCTTCAATACATCCGCATCAACGGCACCATCATCGGCGGCCTCATCGGCCTTGCCATCCATCAGACAACATTGTGGCTGCGCTAAACGCGCGTTCGGCGTCCGCGCTCACGCTCCATTCGCAACGCTTCCGAATCAGCAACATCTCCATGCTGTTGCGTTCATCGGTTGAATGCACCGTGTCACCTTCCCGGATTGTTCAAAACAGACGGACGCTACCTTTCTAGGTCGAGCGTCGCCAGCTTCAGGACGTGCGCTGTGTCCGCAAGGATAGCGTCACGTGACAAACCGCTATCGGCGTGCAGCAATTCAAGCGCGACATAGCCGAACTCGACCGTCATGCGCACGCGCCGCCATATATCATCGCGCGACCGCTTGGGCAGCAGCGGGGCGAAGGCGTCAGCCATCAGGTCCGTTACGATGCGGTGCGATTCAAGACGCACGTGCTCGAGACGCGGCGTGGAATGAAGTGCGCGTTCGACCCACACGCCGCCGGGCTCGGCCTCGGTGACGTCCGCGGTTTCGCGCAGCAATTCTCCGATGCTTTCAGCGTAGGCGGCGATGCCGCCGCGGCGATGCCGCTCCAGCCACTGGCCGAGCACCGCGTTCTGCCGCTCCATCAGCCGCTCGCCCAGCGCGGCGGCCACGTCGTATTTGTCGGCGAAATAATGGTAGAGCGCCGGCGGGGTCACGCCCGCGCGCTCGCAGATCATATTCGTCGAAATCCGCTCCATGCCGACCTCAGCCAGCAAGGCGCCGGCCGCATCGAGCAGCCGCTCGCGCGTGGACGGCTCAGCTTGGTCTTTCCGCTTCGGTCTCGCCACCGTTCAATCCTCATCCCGCGCGCGCTTCGGCGCCGAAGCCCTACCATGTCGGCCAGCCGGCGCACCCAACGCCGCCATTGATCAGATATAGTTATTGCTATAATATAGTCATGACTATAATTATATCAGGGGGTCAGCGCTATGAAAAGCAAGAGAAAATTGTGCATCTCGGCGGCCGTGGCGACCATCGCCGCCGCCGCTGCGGCGCTACCGCTCCCCGCCGCCGCGCAAGATAGCGCGCCCGCCGCCGAAGAGGATTTCGGCGTGGGCGATATCATCATCACCGCGCAGCGACGCGAACAGAACCTCCAGGACGTGCCCGTCGCGGTCACCGCCTTCTCCGGCGACACGATCGCCGAACTCGGCATCACATCGAGCGCTGACATCGCCGACATCGTGCCCAATGTCGAAATCGGGCTGCCCGCCGGCGACGGCAACCAGCCGCTCATCTATATTCGCGGCGTCGGCCTCAGCGACACCAATTCGAACAATGCCGGCCCGAACGGCGTTTATGTCGATGAGGTCTATATCAGTTCGCCCGGCGCGCAGACCTTTCAGCTCTTCGATCTTGAGCGCGTCGAAGTGCTGAAGGGGCCGCAAGGCACGCTCTATGGCCGCAACGCAACCGGCGGCGCGATCAATTTCATCACCGCGCGGCCCAGCTACGATTTCGAGACGCAAGCTTCCCTCTCCTATGGCTCGTTCGACACGATCAATGCCGAGGCGGCGATCGGCGGCCCG
Source organism: Caulobacterales bacterium (assembly GCA_017303355.1). Taxonomy (GTDB): domain Bacteria; phylum Pseudomonadota; class Alphaproteobacteria; order Caulobacterales; family Aquidulcibacteraceae; genus Vitreimonas. Next base: position 57,944 of record JAFLCU010000003.1, read on the forward strand.
ATCTCTGAAAGCGTGCGTTTCCGCCTGTCCGGAACGAGCGCCCAATCGGAGGGCTATGTCCGCAATTTGGTTACGGGGGAACGCGAGAACGGGTCGGACAGCTTCGCCCTACGCGGCCAGCTCGCGCTCGACATCACCGAGGATTTCGACGCGCTCATCAGCGTGCACGGCGGCCAGGTCGATGTGCGCGCGCCGCAATATCGCAGCCTTGGTCTGCTCGATCCAGACACCGGATTCACGACGCCCTGCGCGCCCGCCGCGATCGCGGCCAATCAATGCGGCAATGTCCTCGGCTATGTCAGTCCGCAGGGTTTCTATGACGGCGAATATGATCAAAGCGCGCCGCTGGAGGTCGAAAATTGGGGCGCGGCGGCGCGGCTGAATTGGGACCTCGGCGGCGTGACGCTGACGTCGATCTCTTCCTATGAGGACAACGACAAGACGCACCGCGAGGATTCTGACGCCAGCCCGAACAGCATCCTCCACATCGATTATCGCGTGCAGTCGGAGACCTTCACGCAGGAGCTGCGGCTGTCGAATTCAGAGGGCGGCGTCAATTGGGTGGCGGGACTCTATTATCTGCACGAAGATTTGAATCAGGATCAGACTGGCGATCTGTTCCACGATCTGCGCGTGCTCACCCCCGACGGCGGCGCGGACACGACAGGCGCGACGACGGGCGGCGCGCCCGTGCTGTTCTCGCGCACGCTCAACCTACAAGAAACCGAGGCGAGCGCCATCTTCGGCCAGGCCGACTTCGAATTGACCGACACATTGCGCGCGACGATCGGCGGCCGCTACAATTCAGAACGCAAGACCTTCACGGCGGTGGCGCAGCTTGAAGACGATTTCGTCGACGGCGCGCCGATTCCCGGCGGCGTGCTGCCGCTCTACGCTTTCGACAATGAGGCTTCATTCGAAAACGTATCGTTCAAACTGGGGCTCGATTATGATCTGTCGGATGACGTCATGGCCTACGCCAGCGTCTCGACCGGCTTCAAGAGCGGCGGCTTCAATGGCGGCTTCCTCAGCTTCGACGCCGCCGAAGCGGCGGTGCAGGCGCAACCCTTCAACGAGGAAACGCTGACCGCCTATGAGATCGGGCTGAAGTCGATGCTGTTCGACGGACGCATGCGCTTCAACGCCGCCGCCTTCTATTACGATTACCAAGATCTCCAGCTCTACACGCTGGTCAATACCGGCGCGATTCCGCTCGTGCTGCTCGACAACGCCGCGAACGCGACCATCTACGGCGCCGAGTTCGAGATGATCGCGCGGCCGATCGATCGGCTCGACATCACGCTCAATCTCGGCCTGCTCAACACGGAGATCACCGATTTCGTGAGCGCAGGGACCGATTATTCGAGCAATCAGCTGGCGCTGTCGCCAGAGGTGACGTTCAGCGGCCTCGTCAATTACGAGATTCCGCTAACGCCTGGCCTCGCGCTTGCGGTCCAGCCGTCATTCTCCTATCGCAGCAGCCAGTTCTTCTCGGCCGACAACAATCCCCTGCTCCAGCAGGACGGGTATTGGCTGTTCGACGCCCGTATCGCGCTGTTGAGCGAGGATGGACGCTGGGAGGCGGCGTTGTTCGGCCGCAATCTGGCGGACGAGGAATACATAAACTACGCTGTCGATCTGTCCGACTTCGGATTCATCGAACAATTCCGCGGGGAGCCTCGTATGTTCGGCGCTGAATTGCGGCTTCAATATTGATGCGAACGCTGTTTGTGCTTTTCGTCGCGTTCCTGCTGGTCGCCTGCCAGCAGGAACCGCCGGCGCAATCGCTGACGCCCGAACAAAGCGCGGCGCTCAGGCCTGCGGACACGCGCATCGCCGGCCTCTACGAGCAATCATGCAAATCCTGCCACACGGTCGCCGACACCGGCGCGCCGCTTACGGGAGATCGCACTCAATGGGACGCGCGCTGGCGCAAGGGCGAAGACGAATTGCTGAACAATACGATCCGCGGATTCAACGGCATGCCGGCGGGGGGCCAATGCTTCTCCTGCTCGCCTGACGATTATAACGCGCTGATCCGCTTCATGGCTGGGAGAGAGTGATGAATAAATGGACGCGGCGCGGTCTGCTCGCCGCTGGCGGGGTCGCCGGCGTCGGCGTCGTTGGAGCGGGCGGCGTCGCCGGGCGCAATTTTCTGCGTGATCGCGAACCGCTAGCGCCAGCTGCGCAAGACGCGGAAGGGCGCCTGCTGTGGAGCAATTGGTCGGGCGTGGCCCACGCCTACCCGGCCGCGCGCACTGCGCCGCAAAGTGAAGACGAACTCTCTGAAATTCTCAGGATTTCGCCGGGGCCGATCCGTCCGGTCGGTTCGGGTCACAGCTTCACCGCGCTGGTGCCGAGCGAAGGCACGCTGCTGACGCTCGACAACATGACCGGGCTCGTCAGCCACGATCCCGCGACGCATCGCGCGACAGTGCGCGCCGGCACGCGGCTCGCCGATCTTGGCCCCGCGCTCGCCGCCATCGGCCAGGAAATGGTGAACCTGCCCGACATCAACAAACAATCCGTCGCCGGCGCGATCTCGACCGGAACGCACGGCACCGGGCGCGGCATTCAAGCGGTGCACGGATCAATTGTAGCCATGCGGATCGCCACGCCGTCCGGTGAGATTATCGATTGCGACCGCCAGACGCGTCCAGAAGTCTTCGACGCCGCCCGTGTTGGCCTGGGCGCCTTCGGCGTGGTCACCCAAGTCACGCTTCAGAACCAGCCGCTCAACCGCATCGTCAAGCGAGTCGCGGTGCAGCCGACCGAGGAGGTGATCGAGGCTTGGCCCGCGCTGCGCCAACAGCACCGCAACGTCGAATTCTACGTGCTACCCTTCACCGATCATTCGGTGACGATCACCAATGACGTCACCGACTTGCCGGTCAGGCCGCGCGGCCCCGACGTCGACACGGAAACGCTGATGGCGCTCAAGCAGCTGCGCGACTGGTTTGAGTTCACGCCATCGCTGCGACGGCGCATCGCCGCGGCGGAACTCGCCAAGATCCCGCCGGAGGAAGTGGTCGATGAAGGCTGGAAGCTGCTTTCGAACGAGCGGCCGGTGCGCTTCAACGAAATTGAATATCACCTGCCGATCGACGCCCAGATTCCCGCGCTACGCGAGGTGCTGAACGCGATCGAAACGCATCGCAAGGACGTGTTCTTCCCCATTGAGGTACGCGTGATCGCACCCGACGACGCCTGGCTTTCGCCTTTCCATCAGCGCGAAAGCGGATCGATCGCGGTCCATGCCTATTACCGGGAGGATTATGATTTCTTCTTCTCCATGGTGGAGCCGATCTTCCGCCGTCATGACGGGCGCCCGCACTGGGGCAAGTTGCACAGCCTGAAGGCGCGCGATCTCGCTGAGCTCTATCCGCGCTGGGCGGATGCAGCCGAAGTGCGCCGCGCGCTCGATCCGCAAGGGCGGATGCTCAACGATTATTTGCAGGGGATCTTCCTCGATGACTGAAACGGGAGGGCGCTGGACGCGCCGCGCGGCGATGATCGGCGGCGGCGTGGTTCTCGCCGGCGGCGCGGCCGTGCTGGCCTCACGCAAACCGGACCGCGGCGGCGCGCATAGCGATTATTTTTTGGCGCTGTCGACCGCGCTGCGTCAGGCGGGCGTCGCGCATCCGGTGCTGGTCGTCGATCAGGCGCGGCTCGACCAGAATATCGCCGCCGCGCGCGACGCGCTGCGTCCATCCGGACTGCCGCTGCGCGTCGTGGTCAAGTCGCTCCCCGCCGCGAACCTGATCGATCACGTCGCCAGCGGCATGACGACCAACCGGTTCATGGTGTTCAATGGCGCGATGCTTGAAACGATGGCTGCGCGGCGGGATGGGGATTTATTGCTCGGCAAGCCGCTGCCCGCGCTACAATTCGCCGAAATTCTGGACAAGATCGGCGCCGAGACGGCAAGCCGCGTCCAATGGCTGATCGATACGCCCGCGCGCCTGCGCCAATATGCCGAGATCGCCGCGACGCGAAATGCCACCGTGCGCGCGAACATGGAGATCGACGTCGGCTTGCATCGCGGCGGCTTCGCCGATAGCGCGGCGCTGGCCAGCGCGATCGACCTTGCACAGAGCTTGGCGAACGTCTCGGTCAGCGGCCTAATGGGCTATGATCCCCACGTGCCGAAGATGAGCGATCCCGATCAGGCCTACGCCGCGTCGCAAGCGCTCTATCGCGCCGCGATCGACGTGATCGGCGCAAAGCTTGGCGTCGAGGGCATGACGTTCAACGGCGCCGGAAGCCCGACATACACGCGCCACGCGCAAGGCACGGTCGCCAATGAAGTGTCCGTCGGCTCGGCGTTCGTCAAACCGGTTGATTTCGACACGCCGGCGCTCGCCCGCCACACGCCGGCGTCATTCATCGCAACGCCTGTGATCAAGGCGACGAGCCGCATGGCGCTGCCAGGCAACGAGTGGCTGACCGGGTCGCTGAGCTTCATGGACCCTAATGCGGCGCGCGCCTTCTTCATTTACGGCGGCCATTGGCTGGCTACGCCGGAATCGCCGCCCGGGCTACAATTCAGCGATCTCTACGGCCGTTCGAGCAACCAGGAAATGCTGACAGGCTCCGCGCGCGTGGCGCTGACGCCCGACGATTACGTGTTCTTTCGTCCCAACCAAAGCGAAGCGGTGTTCCTTCAGTTCGGCGACATCGCGCTGTTCGACGGAGAAAAAATCACCGGCTATTGGCCGACTTTTCCGGTGTCGGCCTGATGGCCATGAATAGGCGCCCGTGCGCAATGATGCACGCGCGGCCGAAGAGTTAACTAGTTTCAAACGGCTGAGGGCCGCAACCTCCGCTCCAGCAAGCACGTACGCGCGCTACTGACTCCGAGCGACGTAAGCGTCGCTTTTGCGCCCCACGACATCAACAAGATCGCCAATAGCCACGTGCGGCGGAGAGGCCTAGGAACATGGACTTGGGCGTTTCGCGGCCGCCCGCAAATAACCAACCCAAGCTCGCGCACGCGTCGAACGATCGTTGGCGGCTCGGCTGCTTAGCCGCGAACGCCGACGCTTCGTTGGCGCAAGGAAACGCCGCCTCCTCGCTCGACACCACAATCCGTATTCGCAGAACGGAATGGCAGAGCCCGTTACGCCGCAGACTTCGACGTGTGTCGCATGGGCGCCGGCTGCTGCAACCCACAATCCGACAACACGTTCAGCAGCTGCCGCGCGCCGAACACCTGTGCCGGAGACACGAAGCCTTTCTGCCGCACGTCGCCGGAAAGCAGTTGCCGCGCCCCTTCCGTGATGAACGCGCCGGTCTGCTCATAGGGCGCCGATCCGTAAAGGACGATCTCGCGCGCGCCAAACGCGCCCCGCGCCCGACAGGAAAGCACGCTCCGGTTCACGTCCAGGTCTTCGCGCGGCGGCGTCACCGCGATGGCGCTCGCCCAGGCATTTGTCATCGCTTCGAGTTCCGCCAGAGATTTGCCGGGCGCGGCCTCCTGATACTTGCGGGTGCAGTCCAGGATCCAGTCGACCATCGGTCCGGCCTGAAAGGCGACAACGACGCGGCAGTTGCGCACGCGCGGATCGCGCTCGTACCAGATCGGCTCGGCGCCACCGCCCCACGGCAATCCGCGCAGCACTTCGTGGATATGAGGCATCGCAATCGACACCGAGGCGCCGGCCGGCCAAGGCTCAAGCTGCTTGTTCGCCAACCGGTACTGGGTCTTGGTGACCATGCGCAGGAACGAATGCGTCGATGCGATCGTCGGCGCACTGCCCGGACTGTAAACGACGTCGAGAGAATCGATGCCGCCGTCCTCCAGCGCGAGTTCGCAGGCGAGCTGTCCGGCCGCCCACATGTAGGCGAGCGCCGGACAGGCGATGCGGTCGACCTTGGCGAACGCCTCGCCGAAGGTGTCGCGCACATCGAGCATCCAGTCGGTCTCGCCGGTGGTGTCGAGATAGTGGCAACGGGCGTCGAGCGCGGCCTCGATCACCGGGCGGCCGAGCTGCCCGAACGGGCCCGTCACATTGATGACGATCTTCGCACCGCTGAACAGAGCGGCAAGCGATTCACGGTCGTGCGTCACCGGCTCGATGCGCGCGTGCGCGCGCGCCGAGGGGGGCAGCACGCCAACCGCGGCCTCCAGGCGGGCGCGGTCCCGGCCAGCCGCGACGAACGTCATGCCGCGCGCCGCCAGTCTTTCCATGATGATTTGGCCAGTATAGCCGCTGGCGCCGTACACGACGATGTCGTTATCCTTGGACATGACGTTTTCCTTTCACGGAGAGGGACGGGATCCAAACGGCGCAATGCGCTCGGCGCCGTTCGTCGAGGCGCGGTAGATTTCCGCGCTGGCGTCCTGGAGCGCCTCCAGGAGAAATCGCTCCTGCGGCTTCTCCGACGCGGTTTTCGGAATCGCGTCGAGGACTTGCAGGTAACTGGGCACGAAATTCGGCTCGAGCCGTATGCGGCACGCCTCGAAGACGGCGGCTGCATCGAATTTCGACCGGTCCACCACGATGGCGGCGACGACGTCGTTCTCACCCGGCGCTCCGCTCGCCGCGGGAACGCCGTAAACGTACACGTCGCTGATCTGGGCGTTCTCCGCCAGCGCGCGCTCCACGAAGCCGGGATTGATGAAATCGCCGTTGCGCCGGATGCCGCCACCCTTGCGATGGTCGAAGAATAGCCAGCCATCGGCGTCGCGATGACAGATGTCGCCGCTATGCAACCGGCCGCCACTGGTCTTCGCGGCGGAGGCCGCGGCGTTGCCGAAATAAGCGACGCTGGCGGCCTCGCCAGAAGCCGGACGGCTGATGAGTTCGCCCGAGACGCCGGCGGGGCATTCGCGCCCCGCCTCGTCGACGATGCGCATCTCGAGATTCGCCGGCGGTTTGCCGAACGAGCCCACCGGACCGACGCCAAGCGGCTTGAAGGCGAGACCGCCCTCGATGGCGCCGTAGGCTTCGAGGATGGCGACGCCGAACCGCTTCTCGAAGCTCTCCCAGATTGCCGCGGGCATGCCGGAGCTGAGCACGAATTTCACCGGGTTGTCGGCGTCGTCGGCGCGTGGCGGCTCGCTGTAGATCGCCGTCGCCATCCCGCCTAGCAGATTGAAGAAGGTGCACTCGTACTTGCGCGTGATATCCCACAACCGCGTTTTCGTGAATTTTCTGCTGAAGACCGCGCGCTGTCCCACCCGCAAGGCGGAGGCGAGCGTCATCAATTGGGCATTTCCGTGCGTGAGCGACAGGCCCGTATAAGGACGCTCTTGATCGGCGATGCCCAGCGATGCGGTCAGGAAAGTCGCCGCACCGTAGCGGACGTTGGGAAAAACTACGCCCTTCGGATCGCCCGTGGTGCCGGACGTATAGATAATCTGCAACGGATCGTCTGGCGAGCGCAGGCGCATATCGATCCACTGTTGCGGCGCACTCAGAATTTCGCGGATGTCGCGGGCGCCCGCGGTTTGGGGCGCGTCGAGCGACCAGACCCACTCGAGCGCTGGGATCGACGCGCGTATCTCGTCGACCTGCGGGAAGCAATAATCCGCGCAGACCATGCCGCGGCATCCGGAATTGTTCAGGGTAAACGCAAGCTTCGCCCCCCGCGTGCGCGGATCGATCGGCACGAAGACCAAGCCTGTCAGCGACGCCGCGATCATGAGTTCGATGAATTCCGGATGGTTCTGCAGCAGGATGGCGAACCGGTCGCCGTATTGCATGCCGGACGATATGAGCGCGGCCGCCAGCTTGTTCGCGTTCGCCCAGAGCTGTGCATAGGTGCGCACTTCGTCGGCGCCCACGCCGCCACCTTCAAACGTCACCACGTCGAGGTCCGGACGGGTCTCGGCGCGCGCCGCGATCAGATCCGCGAGCAGGAGTTCATTGCGTACGGGCACATCGTCTCCTATTGGCCCATGAGGATGGTGACGCATTGGGCAGCGGCGTCGATGCCAATGTTTCCGCCGCCGTTGTGACAAAGCCCTACGCGCGCGCCCTCTACCTGGCGCGCCCCCGCGCGGCCTTGAATCTGATCGACGATCTCCACGACCTGAGCGATGCCCGTCGCGCCGATCGGGTGTCCCTTGCGGAGCAAGCCGCCCGATGTGCTGACCGGAATCCGACCTCCGAGCTTTGTCGCGCCGTCCGCAACCAGCCGCCCGCCCTCGCCCTTCGCGCAGAGGCCGATGGACTCGTAGGCGATGATTTCCGCCGGCGCCGATGCGTCGTGCAGCTCGACGAGACTGAGGTCCTCCGGGCCGACGGCCGCCTCGTCGTACGCTTCGCGCGCGCACACTTCGGAAAGACCGTCCGCCCCGCTCTCGTGGTCCCATCCCGAACGCAAGACGCTTGAGGCGATCCGCACCGCCTTCGTGAGGCCCAGTGCTCTCATCTTTTTCTCGCTGACGATCACGGCCGCCGCGGCTCCGTCGCCAATCGGCGAACACATGGGTCGTGTCAGGGGTTCGGCGATGGTAGGTGCGGCCAGCACCTCTTCCACGCTCATCGTCTCACGAAACTGCGCACGGGGATTGAGCGAGCCGTGGCACGCGTTCTTGGCCGATACCATCGCGAATTGTTCGACGGTCGTACCGAACCGGGCCATGTGCGCGCGCGCCGCGGCGGCATAGATATCCATGAACATGGATCGGTTTTGACCGGCGCCCTTCGAAGCCTGGCTTGCGCCGCTCGCCGCCGCCGACCGCTGCAGATTCTCCATGATGGATTTGAGGTGTTCGACGTCCACCGCGCCCATGAAAGCGCCGAAGACCTTGGACTTGTCCTCAAAGTACATTTTCTCCGCGCCACACGCGAGCACGACGTCATAAGCGCCCGATGTCACCATCGCGCAGGCTTGGTTGAACGCCGTCGAGGCGCTCGCGCACGCGTTTTCCACGTTCACAACGGGAATAGCGCCGATGCCAATTGCCCGCAGCGCAACCTGACCGCGGATGCATTCCTGGCCGGTGAGCACGCCGGCGGCGGCATTGGCCATCCAGGCCGCCTCGATGTCGGTTGCTTCCATGCCCGCGTCCGTCAGTGCGGCAAGGATCGCGTCGCCGGTTATGGCCTTAAGGCCGCGCTCCATCATTCGGCCGAAGGACGTCATCCCGACTCCGGCGACATAGGCGTTCATTTTCATGTCATGTGCTCCGGATCCACGGCCGTCCTAAAATCGCGCGGCGGCGGCCATGCCGAGAACCTCGTTGCACCCGTCCTCGATCATCGAGATGCGGGCGTCGCGGAAAATTTTCTCGATTGGGCAGTCGCGGGAAATGCCCGCGCCGCCGAACAATTGCAGCGCATCGCTGGCGACATCGAACGCCGCTTGCGTGGAGGTCACCTTCGAGGCGATGGCCAATTCAAGCAGCGGCGTGACCCGCGTTGCATTGATGCGGGTGACGCGCTGATTCAGTGCGCGCGCAGCCTCCACTGAACGAAACATCCGGAACAGACGCGCCTTCACGCTCTGGTGCGCGAATATCGGCACGTCACCCTGGATGCGCGTCTTGGCATAGTCCAACGCCAGATCGAGCGCGGCGCGCGCGCAGCCAACGAAGGTCGTGCCCATGCTGGCGTTCGCTAGGCTCAGCACTTGGTCGGTGACAGCGCGGTACGCCTCAGGCGGGGCGACCATGCAATCCGCCGACACTCTGAGATCTTCAAAGAATATCTCGCCCTGATTTAACGGCCGCTGGCCAATCTTGTCGGTCGGCTTTCCCCGCGTCACCCCGCCCTCATTCAGCGGAACGACGAACACCGCATTGCCCGGACGACCGTCGCCCATATCGACGGCGCAGAAGAGCGCCGCCGCTTGCGCGATCGTCCCGTTCGAAACCCAGGCCGACTTTTGGCCGGTGATGACGAAGTGATTGCCATCGCGCCGGGCCACACAATTCGGCTTGTTAGAATGCCCGCCCGCTTGCCTCAATACGCCGTTGAAATCGATGAAATCGGAGCCGTGATCGGGCTCGGTGATCGCCCAGCAGCCCAGCGTTCCTTGCGGAAACCGCTCGCACAGCGCCGGATTTCCCGACATCTGGGCCATCATGGCGGGAAACGCCGCCACACCCAGCGCGATCGCGAGGCCGGAATCGCCCCACCCCATCTCTTCGCCGACAATGCAACGCAACCGCGCTCGCTCTTGCGGCGGCATGTCGCTGTCCGCATCCAATGCGTCGAGTCCGAGTTCGCGATGCTTAGCGAACACATCCCACAGGATGGACTTGGCCGCAATCACGTCGGCGGCGTTCAGCTTGTCGAGCGCCACGCCCGCCGGACGCATCACGTCCCGAGCGAATCTGTGTGCCGTTTCCCACGACGCGCGCTCGAAATCCGTATATCCCGGATCCTCGTCAAATGCTGGCAACGCCATGCCAAGCCTCCCATTCTCGCGCAGGCGTTGCGCGATCAGAACGGCGTCATTTTGCGCGAGCGTGATCGTCGGGGAATGATCGACCTCGCCATTCACTTGACATTTCCCGCCATTGGGTTTGCCATCGTCGGCGGCGCCGGGCGCCCATGCGAGACGCGGTCATGCGCCTAGAGACGCTGAGCCAGATTCACTTTCCGAACATCAGCGTCCGCATCATGGCGTCGGTTCTGGACGAGAACGGCATCGATCCCACACGCGCCGCGCTTCTCGCGGGGCTTTCACAGCAAGATGTCGAAGCGCCGAACCGCGCGATCACTGGCCAGCAAGAGCTCGATTTCCAGCGGGCCTTCGTCGAACTCACGCCGGGCGCGCGCAATATCTGGTTTCAAGCCGGGCTCAGGTATCGGCTACTTGCCTACGGGCCGTTCGGGTTTGCGATGATGACTGCGCGGACGCTCCGCCGCGCACTGGAGTTCTCCGGTCTTTTTCGAGACCTGCACTTCTCGCTCATGACCCATGGCGCCCTCCTCAAAGACGGCCGCTTGCGCGGCATCACCATGGACGCCGCGCTAGCGCCAGAGTCCCTGCGCGAGTTTTCGATCTATCGCGACCTCGGCGCCGTGACGACGATGCTGAACGACCTCTGGCAGGGGCCGTTTCCCTTCACACAGATCGCGCTTGCGTTGCCTGAGCCGCCCGCGCGGGCGGCGTTCGACCACGCGCTGCAAACGCCACTACGGTTCGGTGCGTCGCAAAGCGCGTGGATGTGGGCCGACGACCTCGAAGACGTGCTTTTGCCAATGGGCAACGCGGTTTGCGAGGAGGCGTACGAACGCCAGTGCAGGGACATCGTCGCGTCCTGCAAGTTCGACACCTCCTTTGCGCAGTCTTGTCTTGAAATACAATTGCGCTCGGGCGGCGCCTATCTCACGTCGGAACAGCTTGCCGCCGCCATGCACGTATCGGAACGCACGCTGCAACGCCGTCTGCATGCGGACGGCTTGTCCTATCGCGCCATCCTGGACAAGGCGCGCTTCAGTCATGCGCGCGAACTTCTGCGCAAGACCGCACTGACTGTCGAGCAAGTCGCGGCGACGCTCGGCTATTCGGAACCGGCTGCATTCACGCACGCTTTCGCACGCTGGTCAGGCGAAAGCCCCACAGCGTTTCGCCGGTCGCCGATCGACAATTGAGCGCGACAGACGACGAAATCTCGGACCTTTGCGCGCGTAATGCGCTTTCTGAATACGACCTCGCCTTCCGCATCGCCGCCATGCGCCTGAACACGCTCTTCGCGATATCGAGACCGACTGTGACAACGCTCTGTATGCTGCGGCCCACAGCATCAATAAAAACGGTTATCAGCGCTCGCGCGCCTGAAAGCGGACATTCAATCCGCAAACGTCACATAGCCTCCGTTCTCGAAGTGAGCTCTCATTGGCTCAAGAGAAAGCGGCATCACTCCGCTGGCGTAGCCTTCGCGCTGGCGCGGAATACTGCGTTGGCGAACAGCACCTCAAGGCCATCCATGAGCGCACGCGACGTCGGATCGGCGGTGAACGCGATGACGTAGCCCGCGCCCTGCTCTTCAATGGCCACGAACGGCTTGAAGGCAAGCTGGTCGCGGTTCTCCGGCCACATCTCGCCGCTCGCAAGCAGCGATCCCGGCGCGTCGAAACGAACCACGTTCTCGCCCTCGTCGAGGCGCAAGGGCGCATAGACGTCATTGCCCTCATAGAGCACGTACACGCTCGGCGCGGCGCCGGCGCCCAACCAATGCTCGCCATCGACGCGCGCCCGCACCAAGGCGCCTGCGATGCTGTCAGGCGGCCCGCCCGTCTCTTCAATGGCGGCGCGATAGGCTGCTTCGTCGACTATCCGCGTTCCCGCAACGGTGGTAGGCGGGTCCTCGCCTTCCTCTTCGTCCGCGTCCTCAGCGTCTTCGCGATAGGCGTCTTCACGGCGCAGCGCCATCAGCTTGGATTCGGGATCAGCGAGGTAGCGCACCGCGCCCCCCAAGCCAATCAACACGCCGCCGCGCGCAACCCAAGCTCTGAGATCCGCCGCGGCTCCATCACCCAAAACGGCGCCGTAATTGCCACCGTCCGGAAGAATGATCACATCGAATCGATCAAGCGCGCGGTCGGCAAAGGAATAGCCGCGCAACACGGTGACAGGGACGCCAAAATGCCGTTCCAGCACGAAGCGCGTTGCGCCAGCTGACGCCGCATAAGTCGGCCGATCCCATAAGAGCGCAACTCTTGGCGCACGCATGCGCGGCATCTCGGAAGAGCCGAAGCTCGGCCCTTGTGTCACCCAGCTATGGTCGACGCCCGTCACGGTTACGCCCGTTCGAGCAGCGATGGCCGCAAGCTGCGCTGGCATGTCCTCCGGCGCGCCCGCACGCGGCAGTACGAGCGAGCCCGCCGGCCAGCGGCGGCCGTCGATCACGAACGCCTCGTCCGCTGAACGCACGACAAAACCCGCACGCAAGGCGGCGCTGAGGAATGCAACAGCATTGCGATCGCCCCATGGCGCGATGAAAGCCACGGCGGCGTCTGGGTTCTCGACGCGCCCCACGAGCGTGCTGCTCGGATCGACAGGCGTGAGCTCCGCGCGCGGCGCACTGCCGCAGCGTTCGACATTCAAATTCATCTGCAACGGCACGGACCACGCCGTGACATCGTAGAATTCATCAGGAAGATCGCGCGCGCGGCGACGCTCCTGTTCGGCCATGAAGACGCGATCGACCGGCACCGTGCGATCGAGCAGAACGCGTGCGAACCGCGATGCCGGCTGCGCGAGATCGACGACGTATGCGCCCGCCTCGTACCGATCTCCGCATGCGCTAAAGGCGGCGCCGGCGCGGCTCACCTCGACGCGTTGGCTGGCGAGAAGCCGCGCCAGCCGGTCCGCGCCGGCCTGATCGTTTTGCGTTGGGATCAGCACATAGCGGCCGCCGCGCGCGCTACGGCCCGCCGCGATCGCGCTCTGATGATACGCGTAGAATTCGCGGAGCCAACGCACACGCTCGCGCGCTACAGTCTCGATGGTGGCGAGGGACGCCACCGCTTGGTTCCACACGGCGTCGGCGTACGTGAAAGTCTCGCCGTTGCTGCGGCGCGCGCGCAAGCCGCGCGCGGAAGCCTGCTCATAAGTCATGGCCGCGGCGCCGAAATACGAGGGCCAAGTGTCACCGTAGCCGGGATAGAACAGATCGTAGGTCTCGCGTGTGAAGTAATCCATGCCGAAGCGATCGAACCATTCGGCGTTGGTGCGGCCAATCGCTTCGCGAAATCGCATCTGCGCCGGCGTCTGATACGGATTGATTGGATCCGCGGGCGGAGGAAAGAAATAGGTTTCGTCCGTACTCATCTCATGGATGTCGGCCACCGCCACCGGCAGCCATTCGAGCATCGCGCGCGTTTGCGCGCGCGTCTCAGGCTGCGTCTGCGCAAACCAATCGCGATTGAGATTGAACAAATAATGGTTCGTTCGTCCGCCCGGCCACGGCTGATCGCGCTCGGCTGAGCCTTGTTCTTCATCTGGCTGGAGACTTCCGCGCGCCGAGAGCGTGGACGCTATAAACCGCTCGCGCCCGTCTGGGTTCTGGAGCGGGTAAAGGATGATGACGCTCTCCTCCAACATCTGGGCGACGCGCCCGTCACCACGCGCGGCCAGAAGATGATAGGCGGTGTAGAGCGCCGCATCGCCGCCGCTTGTCTCGTCACCGTGCACGGAATAGGCGAGCCAAACTGGTGCGGGCAGATCGCGGATTAGCGCTTCCGCCGCGGCCCGATCCGTTCGGCGCGGATCGCCGAGGCGCTGCATGCCCGCCTTCACCGTATCCAACCGCGCCTGATTGCGAGGGCTCGTGATGATCACCACGACGAGATCACGGCCCTGCCAGCTCTGTCCGACTGTTTCGACGCGAACTCGATCCGGCGCGGCGGCTTGCAGCGCCCGAAGATAGCGCAGCATGTCCGCGTGGCTGGTGATTTCCGCTCCTATCGAGTGGCCGACCACCCCGTCCAGCGTGGGGATGGCGGGATCATAATCCGCCGCGGGCCAAGCGCGCATGGGTTCGCCGCTCGGCAACCGCGCTTCTTGCGCAAGCGCCGTGCCGCCAAGCGCCAAAAATAGAATTAGCGCCATCAGCCACGAACGCACCTGCCGCCCCCAATTTTGTCTCGAATCACTCACGTCAATTACAGCGGTGCAAAACCCCGTCCAGCGGCCCTCTCCGTTCTGGATTGCGTGCAGGGCTCGGCGCCCTTTTTGGGGAGGCCTAGCGGAGTTCCTCATCGCTATAAATGGCCGTGCGCGGCCGCAAGTTGGATGCGGAGACCGCGCCGCGGTACATGCCGAGATCGTTGATCGCGAAGGCAGGCGCACCACGGGCGTCCATGGCGATCAGACCGCCATCGCCGCCGAGGGCGCCGACGGACATAATCGTATCGCGGGCCGCGGATGCGATGTCTTGATCATTCCAACGTACGCGGTCGCAGACCTGCCGCGCCGCGGAGTCTCGGATGAAGTACTCGCCGGTGCCCGTCGCGGAGACCGCACAATCTCCGTCGCGGGCGTAGGTGCCTGCGCCGATCACAGGGGCGTCGCCGATGCGGCCCCACTCTTTTCCGGTCAACCCTCCCGTCGATGTCGCCGCGGCGAGATGACCATGCTGATCAAGCGCAACGGCGCCGACTGTGCCGTACATATGCGTTGGATCGAGCATGGCCTGACGATCGCGACGCCATTCCTCAAGCATACGTTCGCGCTCAGGCGTGTGAAAGTAAGATGGATCCACCTGCGGCAATCCTTGCGCGCGCGCAAAGGCGTCGGCGCCGTCGCCCGCCATAAAGACGTGACGCGAATGCTCCATAACGGCGCGCGCGGCGAGAATGGGATTCCGAGTTGTGGTCAAAGCGGCGACTGCGCCAGCGCGCTGATTTGCGCCGTCCATGATCGCGGCGTCGAGATAGACACGCCCATCCGCGGCAATGGCGGCGCCGCGCCCGGCATTGAAGAGCGGGCTGTCTTCAAGGACCATGAGCGAGGCCTGTACCGCGTCAAGCGCGGCGCCGCCGCGTGAAAGGATGGCCTTTCCGGCATCTAACGCCTCGGTGAGCGCGCGGCGGTAAGCCCGATCCAATTCAGGCGTTAAATCGCCGCGGTCCATCACGCCGGCGCCGCCATGAAGCGCGAGAGACCAAGCCTCGCGCGGTGCATCCGCGCCAGCATCCGCCTGACGCGGCCGCGCTGGGCGCGCAACGGCGGCTTTCAGAACACCGTCATACACGCCGTACACACGCTCGAAGTCCGGATTGCGCACCTCTTGTGAGCGGAGGTTGAAGCGCGTGTTTGGCCCTATCCCTGTGACGCGCACATTTCTCGCGTTGAGCGGTCGCCCAGCACGCAGATCGCGCGCTTCGCCGCCCCTCACCAGCCACGCGTACTGTTCTGGCGCGCTGGCATAGAGCGTAGCCGCACCGTCGGCCTCCACCACCAAGGACGCGTCTTCGTCAATGCCAAGTCCTACAAGCGGGACGCCGGGCGCCAATGAGCGCGCGTTGAATACGAACGCGATCAAGCGACCTAAACGGTCTCGCGCTCCAAAGTGGCTATCGGTGACAATGTTTTCGAGCATCGGCGAATGTAGAAAATCGCCGACCATCGTGTTGGCCGGACCAAGAGGATCTCGCAGCGCCTCTTGCGATGTGATGCTGCCGCCATCCATCGCGCCATAGCCCCAGGAGCCCTGCACAGCCAGGCCGGCGCTGGTGCCGCCGAGCGGCTTGCCCGCCGCTACAGCCGCATCAATCGCTGCATTAAGTGGCGTACCACGCCACATGCGCACATAATTGGCTTGGTCGCCGCCACCGAGAAAAATGCCGTCGGCGTTTCGCACCGCCTCAAGCAGTCTCTCGTCGTAGGCAGCGCTGCGGTCGCGAAACAGAAACAGTCGCACGGACGCTAAGCCGCCAATGCGCTCGTAAAATTCAACGTGTCCGTCCGTGCTCTCGGAAGCACTCAGTATAACGATGTGTCCGTTCCCGGCATGAGACGCGAACCAGCGAAACGCCGTCGTATTCCAATCGCCCCCGCCTGACAGCAAGAAGCCGCCTCGCACCGCGCCAGGCGTCGGCAGCGACTCATCGCCTAAAACTGTCGTTGTGTAGCCAGGTCCCTCGGTCCAGGCGCTTTGGGCGCTTGCGCTACCGCCAATCAAGGCGAAGAAACAAGCAGCGAGAACGTATGCAGCCAGCGACCGTACCAAGGCGCCCCCCTTAAAATGTTAAAACGCGTGCCGCTACAAGGGCATCCCCTGAAAGATGCGCGGAATTGCGATGGATTTCTAGTCAGGAGTAGGGTTGATTACTAATGTAGGAAATAAACAAGGGGGGGTCCGCGTGCGAACTGTTCAGCGTCTATGGAAAGTCGGTATTCTCGCCACCGCGAGCGCTTTTGGGCTGGCCATCCCCGCTTTTGCGCAAACCGTGACAACAGCGGATGCCGGCGCGGACACCGGGGAAGAGATTGTCGTACTCGGTTCGCGCATTCCGCGCGTGAACCGCGAAGGCCCCGCCCCGGTTACCACGATCACAGCTGACGACATTCGCGCCGGCGGTTATGCAAACGTCCCAGACGTACTGAGAGGCGTTTCTCAGAATTCCGGCGAAGTTCAAACCGTACAATCCAATAACGCCGCGGACTTTTCGCCGGGCGCGGCGCAAGTGGATTTGCGCGGTCTCGGCCCCAACCACACGCTGGTGATGGTCAATGGCCGCCGTATCGCCGACTATCCAATGCCGTTCAACGGCTCCGCGAACTTCACCAATATTGGCAACATCCCACTTGGGATGATTGAGAGCGTGCAGGTCTTGTCGGGCTCCGCCTCGGCCATCTATGGGTCAGATGCGCTGGCCGGTGTCGTCAATTTCAGGCTCAAGGATCGCGCGGACGAGACGACGCTCGACTATCGCTATGGGTGGACCGAACATGGCGGCGGTGAATCGCATCGCTTCTCAGGCTCCACCGGCTTTGACTTCGGCGCATTTCACGGCGTGTTCGGCGGCGAAGTTCTGCTGCAAAACCCGATCTTCGGCTCGCAGCGCGAGCGCCAAAATTCGACGCTCGATGCGCCGATTGGCTCTGGTTACGAAGTGCCAGTCACCAACTGGCAACGCCTCGACCAGGATTTGTACTACGCCAACGACGCCACGGAGGCCCAGTGCGCCCTGACTGAAGGCACAAATGGCGGCTCCACGCGCTACGCCATCGATGATTATTACGGCGATGGGGACTCGATCCTCGGCGCCTATTGCGGCAGCGAAAGCGCGATCGGCTATCGCTCGCTTCAATCAGAGACGGACGCGATCAATTTGATCGGTTCGTTCACTTACGATCTGAACAATCGCACCGCGCTGTTTATGGATGTTCAGTTCGGCTATTCCGAACTCCAGCTCCTGAAACGTCCGACCTCGTGGGGCTATCAAGACAACGCCACCGGCGATGATACGGGCAGCTTCTTCAATAGCTTCGATGGCATTGGCGACAATTGGTACCGCATCTTCACACCCGAAGAGATGGGCGGCCTCGACCAAGCCATGCGCCACGTCGATTCCACGACGTTCACGCTGACGCCCGGCATTCGCGGTTCTTTCGGCGCCAACGATCGCTGGCGCTACGAAGCCACGCTGAACTACAGCGTCTATGATTCAGAGGTCACTTTCCCGCTGATCAATGCGCAACGGGCCAACGACTTCTTCCTCGGCCCCCAGCTTGGCGTGGATGATAGCTACGGCTTCGATCTGCCAATCTTCAATGCGGATCCGACGCGCTTTTACACACCGCTGACGCCGCAGGAATATGCGTCGATCGCGGAAGACAGCGTTTATACGCCGCGAAGCTCTCTCACGATGGCCGCCGTGCAAGTGGACACGGTCGAGCTCTTCAGCTTGCCAGCGGGGCCTGTCGGTTTCGCCGCTGTCGCTGAATTCGGCCAGCAAGAGTACGATCTCGGCACCGATCCGCGCGCGATCGACCCCTATTACTTCAGCTGGGTCGACTCCCCCGGCGAAGGCGATCGCCAAAGCTGGGCCCTCGGCGCGGAGGCAAAAGCGCCGATCACCGAGAATCTCGAACTGACCGTCGCCGGCCGCTACGACAATTTCACCTACGCCGATCACGACGTCGGCGAAGGCACCTACAATATCGGCCTAGAATATCGCCCGCTCCAGTCGCTCTTGCTGCGCGGCGCATTCGGCACCGGGTTCCGCGCGCCGGACTTGAACTACGTGTTTAAAGGCGCCGGATATGTCGAAGGCGGCGGCGCGGATTATTTCCAATGCTTCACCGACGATCCCGACGCCGCGGCAAGCGATTGTGATGATGGCGCGCGCTACCGCGTGCAAACCAGCGGATCGAGAAACCTCGAGCCGGAAACCAGCGAATCCTTCAACATCGGCTTCGTCTGGGCGCCCACACGCAACTTCGACATCTCGGTCGACTATTTCGACATTGAGATGGAAGGCGTCGTGGAAGACATGGACGTGGATCCGATCGTTCGTGACGAAGGCGAATGCCGTGTCGGCCGCCAAGACATCACTAGTCCGACTTGCCAGGACGCCATCGCGCGCGTCATCCGCGACGCCGACGGCGATCCCGCGGACATCGACTTCGTCATCATCAATCCCATCAACCTGGCGCGCGAGGCGACGACCGGGATCGATCTCGCCACGAACCTCACCTTCGACACATCGCTCGGCGTGTTTGGCGTGCGCGTCGGCTATACGCACGTGTTTGATCACACCTACGTCCGATTTGAGGGCGATACCGAGGTCGACAAACTCGCCAACGATTCCGGCTACTACATCCCACGGGACAAGGCGTCTTTGAGCTTGAGCTACGAACGCGGCCCGCTCCGCCTCAGCACAACGGCGAGCTACATCGGCCGTCTGCCGAACTATGATGAGGATGCGTGGGTCGGGAGCTACACGACGTGGAACGGCTCAGTCGCATATGACTTCAACGATCAGCTCACGGCCTCGCTGGCCGTCACGAACCTGTTCGACGAAGCGCCGCCGCGGGACGAAACCTGGGTCAGCTATCCCTACTATTATTCCAGCTGGTACGACGGCATCGGCCGTTCCGCGTTCCTGCAACTCACCTACCGCATGCAATAGCCGGCCGCACGAATAGCCGGGAAGATATGCGACGAAGGTTATGCGCCGCCTCGCAACCAAGCGAGGCGGCGACGCCCTCTCAAGTCGGCCCTCGCTTGGCGCGAAGGCGTCAGCGCCCTACGCCGATCTTGATCTCTCCGGATCGGGCTCGTCCGAGATCGCACCAATGCGCGCCTTAAAGCGAAAGTATGCCGCGCACTGGGTCGTGCGTGCTGTACGTGTTCGCACGCACTCACCGCTTCATCGCGCTCATCAATCGTGTAACGCGCGCCTCTCGGCCTCGGCCTTTCGCGCTTATTGCGTTGGGCTGGATAAGTGAACCACCGCTGACGCCGTTCTGTGTCGTCAGTAGCGTGACCTCGCGCGAAATTCGTGCGTGAAAGCCGGACAATCAGCGGAGACTTTCTCGCTACAAGCACGGAGAGTCTGACGATGTAGTTGGACGATTGCCCGGCAAGCCTTGAAAAGTAAGGCTTGGAATGGTGGAGCCAAGCGGGGTCGAACCGCTGACCTCCTGCATGCCATGCAGGCGCTCTACCAACTGAGCTATGGCCCCATCGAGGCGCGGAAACTACCTTCCGCGCCCGTTTCGTCAAGCGGACTTAGCGGCCGCTGTCGTCGTCGTCACCGCCGGAGAGATCGCCGATCTCGTCTTCCGGGAATTCTTCCTCATCGTCGATCAGCGGCACGCTGTCGTCATCGGCGTCGTCGGCGAGTTCTTCGTCATCTTCCGAGAAGCCCTCGGGGATGTCGTCGCCCGCCGGCTTGGCTTCTTCGTCCTCATCGTCGCCGAGAAGCGGCTCAGCGTCAGCCTCCGCGTCGATCTCGGCGGTTTCCTCGGCCTCTTCATCCTCATCGTCGTCGCCGGACTTCTTCTTGGCGCTTTCGAGATCCTCGTCCTCATCCTCCAACGCGGGGTCGTGGGTGGTGACGCGGGCGCGCGTGCGGCGGGCGCGGACGCCCTCCTCGGCCGGATCGAAGCTGGTGGTGCATTTCGGGCAGATTGCGGGTCGACGACGCAGGTCGTAGAATTTCGCCCCGCAATTCGGGCAGACTTGCTTGTCGCCCAAGTCGGTCCTGGCCAAAACGCCGTCTCCTTCAACTCCGCCGGGGATTCGCACCCTTGCGCGGGGCGCTCGCTTGCCACCGTCCGGCCCGCCTGTCAAAAGCTTTGTCGTTCCCTTTTCAGTCTCCCCACCACGAGGGTCTCTGCCATGCGTCTCAGGGCGCGATCCGCCCGGCCGCTCAGCGGCCAAGCACGCCCACCCGGCGACAAGTCGATTTCCCACCGGGCGCTGATTTTCGGCGCACTGGCGACGGGGCGAACAGAGGTTGAAGGCCTTCTCGAAGCGGCCGACGTGCTCAACACGGCCGAGGCCGTACGCCAGTTTGGCGCGACCGCCGAACAGATCGGGCCGGGCCATTGGGCTGTCACCGGCGCCGCCGGCTTCCGCCAGCCGAGCGAAACGATCGATTGCGGCAATTCCGGAACCGCGGTGCGCCTGCTGATGGGCGCGGCCGCCGGCTATAAGCTGAGCGCCCGCTTCGATGGCGACCAATCGCTGCGCAAGCGGCCGATGAGCCGCGTGATCGCGCCGCTGACGCAAATGGGCGCCCGCTTCGACGCCGGCCCGCAGAGCCGCCTACCGCTGATCCTTCACGGCGGCCAGCTGCACGGAATCACCTATCGCTCGCCGGTCTCATCGGCGCAGGTGAAATCCGCCGTGCTGCTGGCGGGGCTCAACGCCGAGGGCGAGACCATCGTGATCGAGCCGGAACGCTCGCGCGACCACACCGAGCGCATGCTGGGCGTGTTCGGCGCCGATATCGACCAGGTCGAGATCGATGGCGCGCAGCATCCGCGCGTGCGGGCCAGCAAGCTCACGGCGTCGAACATCTACGTGCCGGCGGATCCTTCGTCGGCCGCCTTCCCGGTCGCGGCCGCGCTGATCGTCGGCAAGTCCGAGGTGCGCGTGAAGGACGTGCTGATCAACCCGCTGCGGCTCGGCCTGTATGAGACACTGCTCGAGATGGGGGCGAAGCTTTCGTTCGAAGAGAGCCGCGATCCCATCGGCGAACCAATCGCCGATCTCGTGGTGCGCGCCAGCACGCTTCGGGGGGTGACGCCGCCGGCCAAGCGCGCGCCGTCAATGATCGATGAATTTCCCATTCTCTCCGTGCTCGCCGCCTTCGCCGAAGGCGAAACCCGCATCGAAGGCGCCGCCGAATTGCGCGTGAAGGAAAGCGACCGGATCACGCTGATGGTGGATGGCCTGAAAGCCTGCGGCGTCGATGCCGAGGAATTGCCCGACGGCCTTATTATACGTGGGCGCGGACCGAAGAGCGTCAAGGGGGGCGCGCAAATCCGCACCATGGGCGACCACCGCGTGGCGATGTCGTTCCTGGTGATGGGCCTCGCCTCGAAAGAGCCGGTCGTGGTCGACGACGCCGATATGATCGGCACCTCGTTTCCCGATTTCACCGGCTTCATGACGGCACTCGGCGCTCAGATCGAAACCGTGTGAGCGACGGTAAATCGTAATTCACCTTAAGAATGGGCCCCTCCCTTAACAACCGCCGACGTAGAACGGTCGAAAATAAGGTGGGCTTAGATGCTGACTTCCCTGATGCGCTCGCTGGTCGCGGGCGCATGCGCTGTTTGCGTGGTCGGGACCGCGTGGGCGCAAGGCTCTGACGATTGGATCGTGCGCGGCGAGGCGCTCGCGCGACGCATCGAAGCCGGCAATCTGGTGATCACCGAGAATGTGCGCCGCGAGCGTGAAGAGCTGGCGGCGCGCGCGCGCGGCGAAGAACGGCTGATGCTGCTCTACGATCTCGCCGCCGACGATTATGTCGCGTCCGACGTGGAAGCCGCGCACGCCTCGCTCGCCGCCCTCGAACGCGAGGCGCGCGCGCAGTCAAGCGCCCGCTTTGCCGCCATGGCCAGTATGCTGCACGCCTACGCGCCGGCGCTCGACGGCGATTATGTCGCCGCGCGCCGCAATCTGGAACAGGTGCTGGCCAACGTCTCCGATCCTTGGGTGCTGGCCGCGGGCGAGCGGCTGCACGCGTACGCCCTCACCGATCTCGGCCTCTTCGGCAATTCGCTTGAGGCGGCGCGCGCGGGCCTGCTGCACTTGCCGGACGCGCCGGAGACACGGGCGCTGCGCTCGGGGCTGCACGACGCGATGTCTTACAATGCGGTCCGCGTCGGCGATTATGAAACGGCGCTGACCCATCTGGAGCGCACGGTTGAGCTTGATACGCTGGCGCATCGCCCGATCGATGGATCGGTGATCGTCAACAACGTGGCCGGCATGTTCGCGCAAGCAGGCGCGCACGATGAAGCGCTCCGCCTGATCGCTATTCACGCACAGATCGCCCAGCGTAGCGGCCAGCCGAAAGACCTCTTCTTCACCAGCTTGCTGTGCGCGCGCGTGAACTTCCTGGCCGGGCGCTACGAAGACGCTTTGCGCTGCGCGGATACGGGTGCGGCGGTGCGCGGCGCGCCGGTTGAGTATGTGACGCGGCTCTTCGTTTATCGCGTTCATGCGCTCGCGCGCTTGGGCCGGGCCGAAGACGCGCGCGCGGCGATGATTCATGTGCGCAGGCTCGCCGCCGAACGCGGCGACCCGAGCTTGAACGAACGCCTCGACATGATCGAGCCGGAGGTGCTCAATTCCGAGGGTCGCTATCAAGAAGCCTTCGCCGCGTTGTTGCGCGCGCATGAGGCGGCCGAGACGCTCTCCTCCACCCGCTTCAATGACGGCGTGCGCGAATTGCGGGCCAATATGGAAAGCGAGATCGCGCAGGCCGAGCAACGCGCGCAGGAAGAATCGATCCGCGCCGAATTGCAGGCGCGCACGCTTGAGAAGATGACATTGGCGGCGTTGCTGGCGGGTGCGTGCCTGATCGGACTTGGGCTGATCGCGCTGCTGATCTACCGCTCGCGCCGCGAGATGCTGCAGGCCGTTGGCCGCGCCGAGGAAATTCTCGCCCAACGCGGCGGCGACGCCTATGCCGCGGCCAACGACGCCGCCAAGCGCATGGGTCCGACGCAACGTCTGCGCAACATGCTCGACGAGATCGAGCGCCGCGACATCGAACTGAAGCGCGCGTTCCAGGATCTCGATCAAGCCCGCCTCTCGGCCGAAGAAGCCAACGTGGCCAAGTCGCAATTCCTGGCGACGATGAGCCATGAGCTGCGCACGCCGCTCAACGCGATCATCGGCTATGGCGAAATGCTGATCGAAAACGCCGAGGAGCGCGGCGACCAATCCGATCTCGACGATCTGCGCCGCATCCATGCCGCGGCGCATCGCCTGCTTTCCATGATCAACGACATTCTCGATCTTTCGAAGATCGAGGCGGGCGGGCTCACTTGCGCCGCGGACGCCGTCGATCTGCAAGCTTTGATCGCCGAAGCCGTGGGCACGGTGACGCCCGCGGCGCGCGCCAATGGCAACACGATCAATGTCGATCTCTCCGAACAGCTTGGCACGGCCGAGACCGACGGCTTCAAGCTCAGCCAGTGCTTACTGAACCTGCTGGCGAACGCCGCGAAGTTCACCAAGGACGGCCAAGTGAAACTGCGCGCGCGTCGCGAAGAAGAAGCCGGCGTGTCGTGGCTTGTGTTCGATGTGATCGACACCGGCATCGGCATTCCGCCGGAAACGCAAGCGCGCCTCTTCCAACCGTTCGTGCAAGCCGACGCCTCGACCACGCGCGCCTATGGCGGCACCGGTCTGGGGCTCGCGATCACGCGCCGCCTGGCGCGAATGATGGGCGGCGACGTCACGGTGAAAAGCGCGCCCGGCCAAGGCTCGGCGTTCACGCTGCGCC
The DNA here is from genome assembly GCA_017303355.1 of Caulobacterales bacterium. Classification (GTDB taxonomy): domain Bacteria; phylum Pseudomonadota; class Alphaproteobacteria; order Caulobacterales; family Aquidulcibacteraceae; genus Vitreimonas. Next base: position 82,333 of record JAFLCU010000003.1, read on the forward strand.
TGCCGGCGAAGCTGCAACCAAGCGCCGCCAACGACCGCGACGCCTCCCGCGCCGCGGCCTAAACCGCGCCCTTCGGCAAGCTCACGCCGCCTGGCGCGCTCCCCCTCTCCCTTGCGGAGAGGCGCTCTTGGACCGCCGGCGCCGCGCCGGCGGTTCGGTGTTTCAACTGGCGCAGGCGGGAGCCCAAGCACCGCGCCGGCGGTCCAAGAAGGATTGCGCCCGACGCGTTTGGCCGTTGATCGTGGGGAGCGCGGCGCTCCGCGCCGCATGCGCGGCGGAGCCGCGCGCTCCAACCTGTAAACAGGCAGCACTTTTGGCCGCTGCTTGCTTCTGCAAGAGCGGTTGAAGACGTTCGGCGCTGTGGTGATGTCAGCTCGTATCGGGCAGAGTCGCCACGGGGTGCAGCAGATTGCGCGCGGCGTTGTAGGAGCCGTGCGCGGCTTTGGCGCAAAGATCCGGCGGCACGTGCGGTGAATCCCAGGGGCGGCCGAGCGCGAGTTTTACGGCCAGACGCGGGAAGCGTTTGAGTTGGCGCAGGATGGCGCGGCGCGGCTGTTTCAGGAGATGCTGCAGCGCCAGGATTCTGCGCGCGTAGCGTTTGTGCGGCGGCGTCGGTTCGCGCCGGCTTTTGAGGCGGGCGATCAGCGACGAACGATACTGCGCGCGGCGGATTTCGGCGACGCTGGTGGGCACGCCGAGCAAAGTGATGCGCGCTGGGTGTTGCTTGGGTTTGGGCCAGAGCTTGAACGGATAGGTGCGCTTGCGCTCTCTGGGTTCGGCTGGCGCTGGCGGCTCCTTCTTCTTCGCGAACGGATCGCGCTTCTTCGGCGGCATCAAGGTGAGGCGATCGACTTCCATCACCAACACTTTGCGCACGAAGCTTTCGAGGGCTGCGATCCAATGTTGCAGACGCGGGATCTGGCTCTTGCACAGGCCCAACGCGGCGATGTCGGCGGCCGTGCCCATGACGAAGCACATGCGCACGAACATGGCGCGCGCGGCGCGCCAGAGTTCGGCGGTGGGGTCGATGCAGGCGGCGGGGGTTACAATCATCCGCGCATTCTACGCGCGTTTTGGCGGGGGCGGATAAGATTGAGTTTATCCATGCGCGTGCGGCGCGATTTGCGTTGATGTGCTTGGGATTTTGACGCGCGAGCGCGCGCTCTATCCCTGGATACAGGGTCCCCTCTCGGCGGCGCTGGCGCTCATGTCACAAAGCAGGAGCGCGGCGCTCCGCGCCGCATGCGCCGCGGGAGCGGCGCGCTCCAACCTGCAAACAGGACTGCGTGTTATAGCGCGCTAGCGGGACGCCCCTCATGCGCTCTCGCCTTCGCGCGCTTGCTTGCGGGCGAGGATGCTGGTGGCGGCGAGGTCGCCGGTGACGTTGCCGAGGGTGCGGAAGATGTCGGGGATGATTTCGACGGCGATGAGGATGCCGAGCAATTCGGTCGGGACGCCAAGCGCCAGGCAGATCGGCGCGATCGAGGCGATGAACGAGACCTGGCCCGGCAGGCCGACGGCGGCGATCGACACCGCGTACGCGACGACAAGCCCCGCGCCCATCTGCATCAAACTGGGCTCAAGCCCGTAGAGATGCGCGACGAAATAGCAGACGCCGAGATTGGCGACCGGGCTGGTGAAACGAAACACGGCGACCGCCAAGGGCAGCGTGACGTCGGCGATGCGCGCGGGAATGCGCATGCCGCCGAGTGCGGCGTCCAGCATCGCCGGTAAGGACGCGAGCGAAGATTGGGTTGAAGCGGCGATCGCCCACACCGGCGCGGCGGCGGCCGTGAAACGGCCAATCGGCTGGCGGCCCCAAATGATGGCGAGCACCCAGGCGATGACGGTGATGCCGAGCGTGACGCCCGAGACGACCACCACATATTGCGCAATGATTCCGGCGGCGGCGAAACCCGCGCGCAGGCCAACGCCCGTCGCCAAGGCGAACACGCCGATAGGCCCCGCGAGCAACACCCATTTGACGATCACGATCATGGCTTCCGACACGGCGCGGAAGAAATGGACGATCTGATCACGAAGTGCTGCCTGCAATTGCGCGGCGGCGAAGCCGAAGAACACGGCGAACACGACCAATTGCAAAATCGCGTCGCTCGCGGCCGCGCTCACCGGGTTCGCCGGCGCAAGGCCCTGCAACCACGACACGAAGGTCGGCGGTTCCGCGATGGTGACGGCGTTTCCGCCGACGCTGGCGATGAAGGCGTCGGCCGCGGCGCGATCGACGGGCCAAAGATTGAGCCAGCCGATAGTGGCGGCGGTGCTGTAGGCGCCGGCGCAGAATATCAGGAACGTGAACAGCAGCACCGCGCGCAGCACGAGCCCGCCGGTTTTCGCCGTATCGGCCACCGAGGCGATGCCGACAACAAGCAACGAGACGACCAGCGGCACGACCGTCATGCGCAAGGCGTTCAGCCAAAGCCCGCCGAAGGCTTCCAGCACTTCGACGGCGGCGATGGCGTTGGCGTCGCCGCTGGATTGCGCCAGCTCGCCCACGAAGATGCCGGCGATGAGGCCCGCGAGCACCAACAAGCTGATCGTCTTCATTGCGCCCCCGGCCGATATGAGGTGGCGTGGTAACCCAACCCCGCGCGTGGCGCTAACGCATTTTCCTGACGCGCGACCGGCTTCACTATGGACCGCCGGGGCCCTCGCCGGCTTGCACACGCCATGAAGATTGGAGCGCGCGGCTCCGCCGCGCTTGCGTCGCGGAGCGACGCGCTCCCTTCTTCAAGCAACGCGCAGGCCAGCGAGGGCGCCGGCGGTCCATATTATTGCTACGCGATTTCGGCTGCGCGCGCGGGCGCTTCGGCGCCTGCCGGCGCGGGCTTGCGCTTGAATTCGAGCGCGCCGTCTTCCAGCACGCCATAGCGCAGATCCATCATGTCATGGACATAGGATTGGTTCTGCTTCCAAGGCGCTTGCGTGGTTTGCTTGGGCAAGAGGTGCTTGGCACGCTGAAAATAGCCGGACGAGAAATCGACGAACGGTTTCTCGTGCACGTCTTCGAGGTCCATGCGCGGCGTGGCCTGGTCGAGATTGTAGTCGTGGAGATAATTGATCAGGCGGCAGGCGTATTCGCTGATCAGGTCAGCGCGCAGCGTCCATGAAGCGTTGGTGTAGCCGAACACGGAAACGAGGTTCGGCACGTCGGAGAACATCGCGCCTTTGTAGGCGTAGGTCTTGCCGGTATCGACCTTCTCGCCATCGACGACGAGTTCCGTGCCGCCCATCATTTGCAGATTGAGGCCCGTGGCGGTGACGATGATGTCGGCTTCGAGCTCCTGGCCGGATTTGAGCTTGAGGCCCTTCTCGGTGAAGCGCTCGATCTGATCGGTGACGACGGAGGCTTTGCCGCGCTTGATCGCCTCGAACATGTCGTTGTCCGGGACAAGGCAGAGACGCTCCTCCCAGGGATTATAGCGCGGCGTGAAATGCGTATCGATGTCGTACTCAGGGCCGAGCTGCTCGCGGATCAGCCCGAGCAAACGCTCTTTCGTCTTCGCCGGCCGCGCACGGGCGAGGCGGAAGAAGAGCTGCTGGAAGAGCACTTTGCGGAAGCGCGTGATGTCGTAGGCGAGGCCAGCCGGCAGCACGCCGCGCAGCCAATTGGCGGCGGCATCCTCGGCCGGTTGCGAGACCATGTACGTGGGCGAGCGCTGCAGCATGGTGACGTGGCCGGCTTTGTCGGTCATCGACGGCACCAGCGTGACGGCGGTGGCGCCTGAGCCGATCACGACGACACGCTTGCCGGCATAATCGAGATTTTCCGGCCAATGCTGCGGATGGATGATCTGGCCTTTGAAATCGGCGACGCCCTCGAAATTCGGCGTGTAGCCTTCGTCGTAGCGATAATAGCCGGCGCACATCATCACGAACTTGGCCTTGATGGTTTTGGGCGCGCCGCCGGCTTCGGCCTCGATCGTCCAGAGCGCTTCGTCGCTCGACCAACTGGCGCGCTTGACCTGATGGCCGAAGCGGATGTGGCGGTCGATGCCGTAATCGCGCGCGGTCTCGTTCACGTATTTGCGGATCGAGGGGCCGTCGGCGATGGCCTTCTGCTCGGTCCATGGTTTGAAGGCGTAGCCCAAAGTGTACATATCGCTGTCGGAGCGGATGCCGGGATAGCGGAAGAGGTCCCAGGTGCCGCCGATGGCGTCGCGGCCTTCGAGGATGACGTAGCTCTTGCCGGGGCTGTTCTTCTGCAGGTGGTAGGCCGCGCCAATACCGCTGAGCCCCGCGCCCACGATGAGGACGTCAAAATGTTCGCTGGCCATGCGGCTCTCCCTATATGTTTTGCCAAGCATTAAATCGTGACGCGGCGTCACTCGCAAGTTTGACGCGCGTCAGCTAAGCAGCGCGCATGATCATCGCCGTCGATGGACCCACTGCTTCGGGCAAAGGCACGGTCGCCAAGCATTTGGCGACGCGTTACGGGCTGAAGCTTCTGGATACCGGCACGCTCTACCGCGCCGTGGGCCTGGCAGTGCTCGATGCTGGCGGCGATCCCGCGGACGAGGCGGCGGCGCTGGCGGCGGCGCGGGCGCTCGATCTCGACGCCATCGATCAGGATCGCATCCGCTCAAGCGCGGCGGGCACGGCGGCTTCCAAGGTGGCGGCGCAGCCGGCCGTGCGCGCGGTGCTGCTGAAAGCTCAGCGCGATTTTGCCGCCAATCCCGCCGGCGCGGTGCTGGATGGGCGCGACATCGGCACTATCATTTGCCCGGACGCGGACGTGAAATTGTTCGTCACCGCATCGCTCGAGGCGCGCACGGAGCGCCGGCTGAAGGAATTGCGGGGCCGCGGCGAGACCATCGATTTCGAGACGCTGAAAGCGCAAATCGAAGAACGCGACGCCCGCGACATGGGCCGCGCCGACGCGCCGCTGCGCCAAGCGGCGGACGCGCATCTACTGGATACGACGGCGCTGAATGTCGAAGAGGCGACGGCGGCGGCGTTCCGGATCGTGGATGCGGCGCGGGAGGTTTGACGCGCTTTGTCCCCTCTCTGGGCGCCGGCGCTTGCAGTTCGAAACCGCGCCATCCGGGCTGGACGCTTCGCCCCTACTTGCTGCCCGCCCCCCCGGCGACTATAGAGCCCGCACGACCCAGGGCCTGACGGCCCTCGGGCCGTTTGGCGTTGCGTCCTCACCCGCTTGCGGGGGAGGTGCTGAGCGAAGCGAAGCGGAGGGGGTAAGTCCCCCGCCAGTCAGCCCCCTCAGTCAGCTGCGCTGACAGCTCCCTCGTAAACGGGGGAGCAAAAATCGAGACTAAGGACGGCCGCATGGTGCGGCCGAGACCGCCGGAGCCAACCGGTCGGCCCTTTTTTGATTGATCGGAGTACATAGACGTATGGCGGTAGAAGCCCTCAATCCGAGCCGCGATGATTTCGCGGCCCTCCTCAATGAAAGCCTCGGTTCGCGCGGCATGGTCGAAGGTCGGGTGATGCCCGCGACCGTTGTCGGCATCGAGCACGACTTTGTCGTCGTTGATATCGGCCTCAAGACCGAAGGCCGCATTCCTCTGCGTGAATTCCTCGTCGACGACGGCGCGGGCCAACCGAAGGCCGGCGACATTGTCGAAGTCTATCTCGACCGCATTGAAAACGCGCTGGGCGACGCTGTCGTCAGCCGCGAGAAGGCGCGCCGCGAAGAAGCTTGGACGCGTCTGGAAAAGTCATTCGCCGCCGGCGACGCCGTGAACGGCGCGCTGGTCGGCCGCGTGAAGGGCGGCTTCACTGTCGATCTCGGCGGCGCGAATGCGTTCCTGCCGGGTTCGCAAGTCGATATCCGCCCGGTCCGCGACGTCGGCCCGCTGATGAATATCGTGCAGCCGTTCGCGATCCTGAAAATGGACCGTCAGCGCGGCAACATCGTCGTCTCGCGCCGTGCGGTTCTGGAAGAATCGCGTGCGTCCGAGCGCGCTGAAATCGTCGGCCAATTGAAGGAAGGCGAAATCCGCGAAGGCGTGGTCAAGAACATCACCGATTACGGCGCGTTCGTGGACCTCGGCGGCATCGACGGCCTGCTGCACGTCACCGACATGAGCTGGAAGCGCGTCAACCACCCGAGCCAAGTGCTCAACGTGGGCGACACGGTGAAAGTCCAGATCGTGAAGATCAATCCGGACACCCAGCGCATTTCGCTCGGCATGAAGCAATTGCTGAACGATCCGTGGGATGGCGTGGATTCCAAGTATCCGGCGGGCGGCAAGTTCACCGGCCGCGTCACCAACATCACTGATTACGGCGCGTTCGTTGAACTCGAGCCGGGCGTTGAAGGCCTGGTGCACGTCAGCGAAATGAGCTGGACCAAGAAGAACCTGCACCCGTCGAAGATCCTGAGCACGTCTCAGGAAGTCGATGTGCAAGTGCTCGACGTCGACGGCGAAAAGCGCCGCATCTCGCTGGGCATCAAGCAGGTTCAGAACAACCCGTGGGACGCGTTCCTCGCCGAACACCCGGTTGGCTCGGTGATCGAAGGCGAAGTGAAGAACGTGACCGAGTTCGGTCTGTTCGTCGGCCTGACGCCGGAACTGGACGGCATGGTCCACCTGTCCGACATCGCCTGGGACGCACAGGGTGAAGAAGCCCTTGCCCGTCACAACAAGGGCGACATGGTCCAGGCCAAGGTGCTCGACGTTGATGTCGAAAAGGAGCGCATCTCACTCGGCATCAAACAAGTCGCCAGCGACCCGATGTCCGACGCCGAGTTCAAGCGCGGCCAGATCATCACGGTCGAGGTTGTCGACGTCGCCACCGGCGGCATCGAAGTCGCTTTCGGCGAAGGCAATGCGTTGCGCAGCTTCATCCGCAAGTCGGACCTGTCGCGCGATCGTCAGGAGCAGCGCGCTGACCGCTTCTCCAAGGGCGACCGCATCGACGCCATGGTCACCGGCTTCGACCGTTCGAGCCGCAAGGTCTCGCTCTCGGTCAAGGCGATGGAACTGGCCGACGAGAAGGAAGCGATCGCGCAATTCGGTTCGTCCGACAGCGGCGCTTCGCTCGGCGACATCCTGGGTGCGGCGCTGAAGAACAAGCAATAAGCGCTTACCGGCACTGAGAAACGCCAGAAGGCCCGGCGCGGACCCCGCGTCGGGCCTTTTCTTTCAAAGTTTCAAGCCGATGGGCGGTTGACGGCGGCGTTTTCAGGCGGCTCTATCGGAGCGGATGGATCAAGGGGAACCCTCAGCCATGCTGCGTTCGGAACTCGTCGCCAAGCTGCAGGAAGAAATGGCGCCGTTGAAGGCCGCCGAAATCGAGCACGCCGTGGACGTGGTGCTCGATGAAATCTCTACAGCGCTCGCCCAGGACGGCCGCGTCGAGCTGCGCGGCTTTGGCGCGTTCTCGGTGCGCAAGCGCGACGCCCGCACCGGCCGCAATCCGCGCACCGGCGCCGCCGTGACGGTGGAAGCCAAGAAAGTGCCGTTCTTCAAGCCGGGCAAGGAGCTGCGGCTGAAAGTGAACGGCGGCGAAGAGCCGTAAGCTTAGGCGGCGCGCGGCGCACGCTTTTTCATCCAAGCCAGCATTTTCAAAAGCACAGCGATTCCCAGCAGCGTGAGCGCGGGCATGGCGAGCCAGGGCTTTGCGTCGAGCCGGCCGAGATAGGACACCGTGAACACGATCGCGATGGCGAGGCCGCCGAACGTGTGGAGCACCTTCCAATTGCGTGGACCTAGTTTGCGCACAGACCAATCGTTCGACGTGAGCGCCATCGCCGCGATCAAGACGTACGTGAAGCCGCCGCCGTAAATCGTCTTCGCGCTCGGCTGCGCGGCAAACACAAACACCGCAATTGAAAGCGCCGCGAAATGCACGAAGTGCGCGGCCGCGAAACTCAAGCCGATCGCGCGCCGCCGCCGCAACATCACATTGCGCCAGCCACCAGGCCATAAATTCGCCAAAGCCGAGGCTGACCATGCGGCCACGAAAATTGGAAACGAGAGCCGCGCCGTGTAGCGCGCCGCCGCCCCCGCCCCCTCCGCGGTCCAACCGCCAAACTCAGCATAACCAAAGACCGCCACGCCCACCGCGGCGAGTGCGGCCAAGCCGATGATCGCCAGCGTTGAGACGATGCGTTGCGCAGCCATGTGCGACCTCCCGGGCGATCGTTCGCGCATAAGGCCGCGCGGGTTACACGACGGCGCTTGTCATACCGATAGTATGAGAATCATACTCAGAGTATGACGTCAAGCTCCAACCGCGAACGCTTGGTCGCCGCCGCGCGAAAACTCTTCAGCGCGCGGGGTTTCGCCGATGTGTCCGTGGATGAAATCGCGGCCGCCGCAGGGCTGACCAAGGGCGCGGTCTATTATCAATTCGCCGACAAGACCGACCTCTTCCGCGCCGCCTGCGAAAGCGTGCTCGACGACATCATGGCCCAGGTCACCAAGGAGACGATGGGCCATGTCGCGCACTTGAATGACGAGATCGTCACCGGCGGCGACATTCTGTTCGATGCTTATGAAAGCATGGACGCGCGCCGCTTGCTGCTGATGGACGGCCCTTCCGTACTCGGCCACGTCCAATGGACGGCGATGCAGGAGAAACTGCGCATCGGCTTAGGCGAACACGCACTCGGCCACCTTGCCGACAACGGGCTCATCCCCAAGCGCATGATCCCGATGCTCGCGCACCTGCTGTTCGGCGCGTTCACCCAAGGCGCGTTGCAGATCGCCACCTCGGACGATCCCGCCAGCGCCAGCAAACAAGCCCGCGCCGCCTACAAAAGGCTAGCCCAAGGCCTGCTCGCCAAAGTCTAACGCCGGTGCATATCCACGACACGCTGCCAATTGGCGAGCGTGCCGCGATAGGTTTCCAGCTGGCCGCGCGCGAATGTTTCCATGTCTGGCGCGTATTGCGGCTGATAATAGTAACTCGCCACCGGCTTGCGGCCCGCGACCTCGATGAAAGTCTCGATGCCCTGCACGGCGCGCTGTGATTGCGCCAGATTTTGCTCGGGCGTCGCGCCCGGCACGAGTTGGATGAATTGCGGCCGCATCGGATCCCAATAGGCGAAAGGCAGGTCGGCATCGATCGCGCGTGCTTCATTGAGCAAAGCGAACGCTTCATCGTTCGAATCTATATTGCGCGCCGCCGTCACCAGCATCGACGCATCGCGCCGCTCGCGGCCGACTTGGATCATCTGCGCCAGCAATTGCTCGCGCGTCAGCGCGCTGCGGCCTGCTTGGAAATAGAGGTCGGCTGCATCGAGCTTGTTGGGCGTGTGGCGGCGATAGAGTTCCTGGATCGCATCCCACGAAGCGGCCGCGTCGCGGCGCATCATGTTGTGAATCCAGGCGTTGCGATAGAAATCCTCGGCCGAGCGCGGATTGCGCACGAGTTCGCCAGAGGAGGTTACGTCACGGATCGCTGTCGTATCTTCGCGGATCGCGCTCACATCTTCCTGGATCAGGCCCAGCTGCGTGCCGATGCGCTCGGTCGCTGTCGTGCCTTGGCCGGCGAGCAGCAGCAGCACGACGCCGATGGTGGCGAACAGCATGACGCGGAAGGCGTCGCATTCGCGGCACTGAATGGCCTGCTCTTGCGCGGCGGGCTCGGCGGTGGCGGGGATTTTGCTCACCTGCCCCAGGCAAAACCACGAGAGCAGGCCGGCCAGGCCCACGGCGGGCCACACCAGGATTTGCGGCGAAGCGATATTGCCCAGGAAACTGGCGAAATCGCCCGCCAGCGAAACGATGCCGCCGACAACCACGAAGAGCGGCCCGCGCTCCGGCCATATGACACGCCACAGCGTTGCGAAGTTCATCGGTCGCCCTCCCCCACTAGCGCGCCCCAATCTTGGTAACACCGGCTATTGTGTCAATTGCCGCGACTAGAAAAGCGTTGCGAACCCTGGCATCGAAACCTCGCAAATGGACGGGAGTTGACGCATGTCGATGCTCAAGGAATTTCGGGAATTCGCCCTCAAGGGCAGCGTTGTCGATCTCGCGGTCGGCGTGATCATCGGCGCCGCGTTCGGCACGATCGTCTCGTCGCTGGTGGACGACATCATCATGCCGCCGATCGGCTTGCTGCTCGCGGGCATCGATTTCTCGACGCTGAAGCTGATCCTGAAGGCGGCGACGCCGGCCATCGGCGCTGAAGGCGCAGCGAATTATGTGGCGGCGACGCCGGAAGTCGCGATCAACTACGGCAAGTTCATCAATGCCGCGATCAAGTTCACGATTGTGGCCTGGGTGCTCTTCCTGGTGATCAAGGGCATGAACGCGATGAAGCGCAAGGAAGAAGCCAAGCCCGCGCCGGTCGCCGAAACACCGGCCGACATCAAGCTGCTCACGGAAATCCGTGATTTGTTGAAGAAGTAGCGCCGTCCGTCATCCCGGCCGAGCGGAGCGAGAGCCGGGATCCAGGGGCCAAGGACTGTGCGCGTTGCCCTGGGTCCCGGGTTCTTCGCTTCGCGAAGCCCCGGGATGACGACGGAGCGTTTTGCGCCTAACTCCTCCCAATGGCTGAATCCAAAATCTGCGGCATCACCAGCGCCGATGCGCTGGACGCAGCCCTTGCGGGTGGTGCGCGCTATGTCGGCCTGGTGTTCTTCCCGCGCAGCCCGCGCCATGTGGCGATGGCGCATGCGGGCGCGCTGGCGCGCCGGGCCAAGGGCCGGGCGGAGGTGGTGGCGGTCACGGTGAACGCCGATGACGAATTGTTGGCCGAGATCGCAGCCAAAGTGGCCCCGGACTGGATCCAGGCCCACGGCGAGGAAAGCCCGGCCCGGACGGCCCAGCTCCGTCAATTCGCGCAGCGGGGGGTCATCAAGGCGCTGGGCATTGCCCGGGCCGAGGATTTCGCCCAGGCCGCCGGCTTCGAGCCGGCCGCTGAGATGCTGCTGTTCGACGCCAAACCGCCCCCAGGCGGGCTCCCGGGCGGCAATGCGCTGGCGTTTGATTGGGCAATCCTGGCGGGGCGGCGGTTTGGCCGGCCGTGGTTCTTGTCCGGGGGGCTGAACCCGGAGAACGTGGCCGAGGCGATTACTGCCTCCGGGGCGGCCCTGGTGGACGTCTCCTCTGGCGTGGAAGCCTCCCCCGGCCTAAAGGACCCGCTCCGGATCGCCCAATTCTTGGCCGCAGCCAGAGCCTAAACTGTCTCATGGACGTTCGTCGCAACTGGCAGGACCTGCCCGATTCCAATGGCCGCTTTGGCCAATATGGCGGGCGCTTCGTGGCCGAAACCCTGATGCCGCTGATCCTCGACCTGGAGCGCGCCTATCGCGACGCCCAGGCCGATCCGGCGTTCGCCGCGACAATGGACGATTTCTGGACCCACTACGTCGGTCGCCCGTCGCCGCTCTATTTCGCCGAGCGCCTGACTGACCATTTCGGCGGCGCGAAAATCTATTTCAAACGCGACGAGCTCAATCACACCGGCGCGCACAAGATCAACAATTGCCTCGGCCAAGTGCTGCTCGCGCTGCGCATGGGCAAGACACGCATCATCGCCGAGACCGGCGCCGGCCAACACGGCGTCGCCACCGCGACCGTGTGCGCGCGCTTCGGCCTGCCGTGCGTCGTGTTCATGGGCGCCACTGACATCGAGCGGCAAAAGCCCAACGTCTTCCGCATGAAACTGCTCGGCGCCGAAGTGCGCCCGGTCACGTCGGGCGCGGCCACGCTGAAGGACGCCATGAACGAAGCGCTGCGCGATTGGGTCACCAATGTGCACGACACGTTCTATTGCATCGGCACCGCCGCTGGCCCGCATCCGTATCCGGAAATGGTGCGCGACTTCCAAAGCGTGATTGGCCGCGAAGCGCGCGCGCAAATCCTCGAACGCGAAGGCCGCTTGCCTGACGCGGTGATGGCCTGCATCGGCGGTGGTTCAAACGCGATCGGACTTTTCCACCCGTTCCTCGACGACGAAGAGGTGAAGCTCTACGGCGTCGAAGCCGCGGGGCTTGGCCTCAACACGATCGACAAGCACGCCGCCGCCATCAATGGCGGCAAGCCGGGCGTGCTGCACGGCAACCGCACCTATCTTTTGCAGGACGATGACGGCCAAATCATCGAAGGCCATTCGATCAGCGCCGGCCTCGACTATCCCGGCGTCGGCCCCGAGCATTCCTATTTGAGCGATATCGGCCGCGCGAAATATCTCAGCGCCACCGACGACGAAGCGCTCGAAGCGTTCAAGCTTTGCGCCCGCCTGGAAGGCATCCTGCCCGCACTCGAACCCTCGCACGCGCTCGCGCGCGTCGGCGAAGTCGCCAAGGAGATCGGCAAGGGCGGCCTGCTCATCATGAACCTCTGCGGCCGCGGCGACAAAGACGTGTTCACCGTGGCGGACGCGCTCGGGGTGAAGATATGATGCGCGGAGCAAACTGCTCCCCCGTTTACGGGGGAGCTGTCACGCGCAGCGTGACTAAGGGGGCGCGGCGTGCGCATTTGTCAGACTTTCCCCCTCCCGCTCGCTTCGCTCGCGACCTCCCCCGCAAGCGGGGGAAGAGTTTATGACCCGCCTCTCCACCCGCTTCGCATCGCTTAAGCGCGAGGGCCGCGCTGGTCTCGTCGCGTACATCATGGCGAGCGATCCTGATCATGAGACATGCTTTGAAATCCTGCGCGGTCTGCCCGCCGCCGGCGCGGATGTGATCGAGCTTGGCTTTCCCTTCTCCGATCCAATGGCCGACGGCGTCTCCATCCAGCTCGCCGCACAACGCGCACTGAAGGCTGGTGGCTCGCTACGCAAAACGCTCGATCTCGCGCGCCGCTTCCGCGCCGAGGATCAAGACACGCCGCTCATCCTCATGGGCTACGCCAACCCCGTCGAGCACATGAGCTACGATGTGTTCTCGCGCGAAATGGCCAGCGCCGGCGCCGACGGCGCCATCATCGTCGACCTGCCGCCGGAGGAAGACGCCCCGCTCCGCGCCGCCTTCGCGCCGCACGATCTCTCGATCATCCGCCTGGCCACGCCGACCACCAACGATAACCGTTTAACCAAGGTGCTCGAAGGCGCCTCCGGGTTCCTGTATTATGTCTCCGTCGCGGGCGTGACGGGCACGAACGCGGCCAGCACGGAGGCTGTGCAAAACGCCGTTACGCGCCTGAAGCGCGCCACGAAACTGCCGATCGCCGTGGGCTTCGGCGTGCGCGAACCGGAAGCGGCGCGCGCCATCGCCCGCACCGCCGACGCCGTCGTCGTCGGTTCGGCGTTTGTAGATGAAATCGCGGCCGGCGGCTCTGAGCAAGCCGTCGAACGCGTCTTGCGCAAAGTGAAACAGCTAAGCGAAGCTGTGCGCTCCGCGCGGGCAAAGGAAGGGACACCCGCATGAATTGGCTGTCGAATTTCGCACGCCCCGGCCTGAACAAGAAAAAAGGCGACGAGGAAAAGCGCGATACGCCGGATAATCTCTGGATCAAGGACCCGCTGAGCGGCGAGCTGATTTATCGCTCTGGGCTTGAAGCCTCCGATTGGGTGACGCCCTCGGGCTTTCACATGCGCATCGGCCCCGACGCGCGCTTCAAGCAGATGTTCGACGAGCAGACATGGCAGACGATCACGCTGCCGAAGGTGATCGCCGATCCGCTGAAATTCAAAGACGACAAGAAATATGTCGATCGCCTGAAGAGCGCGCGCGCCAAGGTCGGCCGCGAGGATTGCATGGCGGCGGGCTATGGCCGCATCGGCGGCGCCCACGCTGTCGTGCTGGTGCAGGATTTCGAATTCATGGGCGGCTCGCTCGGCATGGCGGCGGGCGAAAGCTTTGTCACCGCCGCTGAAGCCGCGGTACGCCGCAAGGCGGCGATGATCATGGTGACGTCGTCCGGCGGCGCGCGCATGCAGGAAGGCATTCTCTCGCTGATGCAGATGCCGCGCACGACTTTGGCGATCCAAATGCTGCGCGAAGCGGGTTTGCCCTACATCGTCGTGCTGGCCGATCCGACCACGGGCGGCGTAACCGCGTCGTACGCGATGCTGGGCGACGTGCAGATCGCGGAGCCAGGCGCGCTGATCGGCTTTGCCGGCCCGCGCGTGATCGAGCAGACCATTCGTCAGAAGTTGCCGGAAGGCTTTCAGCGCTCGGAATATCTGCTCGACAAAGGCATGGTCGATCTCGTCGTCGATCGCCGGCAGTTGAAAGCGACCATCGCCACGCTGCTTTCGGTGCTGATGCACAAGAACGCCGCCAAGCAAGGCGATAGCGGCGAAACGTTCGAGCTGACGGATCTCGCGGGCGAGGAAGAAGCTGAGGCGCCGCGCGGCAAGCGTAAGCCGAGCGCAAGCAAGCCGGCCCGCGCGAAGGCGGCGGAGTAGCATCACCGCTGAATGAATAAGCTCCGTCATCCCGGATACGCGGAGCGTGATCCGGGACCCAGGGGCAAATGGCAGTGCGTTGGCCCCTGGGTCCCGGCTTCAATGCTACGCATTGCCCCGGGATGACGAAGTGAAAAATGCGCGACGTCGTCTCGGAAAAATTCACCGCCCTCTTCGGCCCCGAATTTGGCCACGGCAAAGCGTTTGACCACGCGCCGCTGCGCGCGACACTCGGCGCGCTCGGCAATCCGCAAGACAAAACCCCGCTCGTCATCCACGTCGCCGGAACCAATGGCAAAGGCTCCACCATCGCCTTCATGCGCGCGATCGCCGAAGCGGCGGGCTTGCGCGTGCATGCTTTCACGAAACCACATCTGTTCAAGCTGAACGAGCGCTTCGTGATCGCTGGCGCGCCCGCAAGCGATGAAGCGCTGATCGACGCCGCCGAACGCATCGCCGCGATCTCGCGCGATCTCACCCCATTCGACGCGCAGGTCGCAGCCGCCTTCCTACTCTTCCACGAAACGCCCGCCGATCTCGTCCTGCTCGAAACCGGCATGGGCGGGCGCGATGATTCCACCAATGTCGTGACGCCCGCGCTCAGCGTCATCACTCCGATCGATCTCGATCACCAGGACATCCTGGGCGCCACGCTCGCGGAGATCACCGCACACAAAGCCGGCATCATCAAAGCCAGCACACCCGCGATCATCGCGCGCCAGCGCGACGAAGCGCGCGAGATCATCGAAGCCCACGCCGCGCGCGTGCACGCGCCGCTGCTCCAACACGGCCAGGACTGGGACGCCTACGCGAATGCCGGCCGCCTCGTCGTCCAAACCGAAACCCGCGCGCTCGATTTGCCGCCGCCCGCGCTCACCGGCGCACATCAAATCGACAACGCCGGGCTCGCTTGCGCAGCACTCATGCACTGGCGCCCCGATCTGCCGGATGAAGCCTTCGCGCAAGGAATCGCCAACGCCACTTGGCCGGCGCGCCTCCAGCCGCTCACACGCGGCCCATTCAGCGCACCGATCCGCGCCATCGGCGGCGAGGTCTGGGTCGATGGTGGGCACAACGCGCACGCTCTTTCGGCGTTGCTCAATTGGGCGATCGCCGCTGACACACAGAGAAAAGCTCCGCTCGTCGTGATCTTCGCGGCGCGACCGCGCAAGAATTGGGCGATGGCGCTCAAGTTTCTGGCCATCAAAGCGGAACGGGTCATCGCCGTGCCGATGCACGAAGGCGTCGATCCTCAAGAGGTCGCCAACTACACCAGTAGCGAAGGCACGCCGAGCGTCATCGCCCCATCCCTCGCTGCCGCCATGCAAAACGCGGCGCTCTTGCCTGCGCCGCGTGTGTTGATCTGCGGATCGTTTTTGCTGGCCGCTGAAGCGCTCGCGGCTGAGGCGCTTTAGGAACCGCGCGTCCGAAGACGCGCGCTCCAATTAGACGCTCTCGTTCAACCACTCGACGATCTTGGACTTCGGCATCGCGCCAACTTTCGTGGCCGCGACCTTGCCGTCCTTGAACACCATGAGCGTGGGGATGCCGCGCACGCCGTATTTTCCGGGCGTCATCGGATTATCGTCAATGTTCAGCTTCACGACTTGAACGCGATCGCCCATCTCGGCGGCGATCTCCTCCAGCGCCGGGCCGATTTGCTTGCATGGCCCACACCATTCCGCCCAGAAATCGACAAGCACGGGCGTGCCGGATTTCAGCACATCGGCGTCGAAACTATCGTCGGTAATCTTGGTGGTCGCCACGTCGGAATCTCCTGCTAGGGCAGCGGAATCGTTCACAGGATGTAGGCGGCAAAGTTTAAGGTTTCAACCGCGCAGGAAGTGCTGCACCGCAGCGTCAAGCCGGCTTTCCGGTAGTTCCATAAGGTGCGGCGCTTCGGTCCAAAGCAATGCGCAGATGACGGGTTTGTCCGGGAAAATTTGCCGCAGCACAGCCCGATAGAGCGCAAGTTGTAGGACGTAGGATTCAGGCGCGCGCGCGGGATCGGTCGGCGACGGGCGATCGGTTTTGAAATCGAGCACGATCACGCGTGCGTCATCGACAACGATGCGATCAACGACGCCGCTCACCGCTTTGCCTTCAACCATCCCAACGATCGGCGTCTCCGCTCGGCTCTTCGGCCCGAACACCGCCGCGAAGCGCGCGTCCTCGATGACCTTGAGCGCCTCGCGCGCGAACGCTTCGCAATCAGGCGCATCGACGCCCTGCCGTTCGAGCCAGGCGCGCGCGGCTTCGGCGCGGCGCTCGGGCGCGACATCCGGCAGGCGCTCGAGCAAGCCGTGAATCATACGCCCGCGCCGGAAACGCTTCTGGCCATCGCCGCGCGGCGAGAACAACGCCGGATCGATCCGTTCCGTGCGCGAGGGCGCCGCGCGTTCGATGAGTTTGGTCCCAGGCGCCGCGGATTTCACCCAGCCCGGCGCCAAGGCGAAGGCGTGCTGCAACTCCGCCTTCGCCTTGACGATCTCCGGCGCGCCAAGGCGCAGCGCTTTTTCTTGGCTGAACAATACGTCGAATTCCTCGGCGCCAAGACGTTTCAGCGCCTCTTGCACGGCAAGCCGCCAGCTCTCCTTGGCTTCGCCATTGCGGAATTGCGGCCCGCATACGATCAAATGATCGCGCGCGCGCGTCATCGCCACATAGAGCAAACGCCAATGTTCGCGCAGCATGCGCGCTTTGTGCGCCGCGCGCGCGGCGGCGACTTGCGCATCATCGTCCTTCGCGCGGAACGACACGAACGGCCCCTGCGCGTCATCGAAGATGAGGCCGTTATCCGGAGCGTCGCCGACATCGCCGGTCGCGTCCGGCAGAATGACGACGGGCGCTTCAAGCCCCTTGGCGCCATGCACCGTCATCACCCGCACAGCGCCCTTCTCCGCCTCCAATTCGCGCTTCACTTGGCCCGCATCGAGATCGATGTCGGAAATAAAGCGCTGCAAGGTTGGCGCGACATGACGCGCGGGCTTCAACGCACGTTGCAGCAATTCCTCAATGGGATCGCGCGTCTCTGGGCCGAGGCGTTCGAATATCCGCATCCAGCCCGTGGCGCCGCCCGCATGCGGCGTCTCCAGCGCCCAGCTCAGAAACGCAAATGCGTCATCGCCCCGACGCGCGACGATCTCTTCGACGAACGCGCGCGCGGCAGCATATTTTTCATCCGCATTGGCCATGAGGCGCGCGAACAAGGTCTCGCCAGGGGCGCGGCCGCAAGCGAGTGGAAACAGGTCCTTGTCATCGTTGTAGAGATTGCACCACGGCCCCTTGAGCACGCAGGCGAGCGAGAGATCGTCGGCGGGATCAAGCGCGACGCGCATCAGCGCCAGGCAATCCTCGACCGCCAGCTCATCGCGCAGCACCATGCGGTCAGCGCCGGCGACGGGCAGTTTGGCGAGCTTTAGCGCTCTGATCAGCTCGCGGAACATCGCCCCGCGCGTGCGCACCAACAATAGCACGTCACCCGCGCGCATAGCGCGGCGCTTGCCATCCTCCCACACGGATTCGCCGGCCGCGATCATCGCGTTGATGCGCGCGGCGATGTGTTTGGCCAATTGCGCGGGCGCGCTGCGGCCGGTCTTCATGTCGATCGGCGCGTCCCAGGGCTGTGGATCGTCCACGATCGGGCGCGGCGTCCATGGCCAGACCTCGACAATGCCCGCCTCCTCGCCGCGCGAGGCCAAATGCACGATCTCGTCGCCCTCGCCGGGGCCTGAGATCAACGGCTTATCGCGCATGGTCTCATCGACGGCGCGCAGCACCTCGGGCGTGGTGCGAAACGATGTACGCAACGCCGGCGCGGTGAACGCGACGCCGGCGGCGTGCGCGCCCTTGTCGAGACGCTGCGCCTCGCTCAAGAAGCGTTCGGGATCGGCGCCTTGGAAGCCGTAGATGCTTTGCTTTGGATCGCCGACGGCGAAGATGGTGCGTGCGCGCACGCGCGCCCCTGCGCCGGCAAGAAATTCTTCCTGCAGCGGCGTGATCAAATCCCATTGCGCGGGGCTGGTATCCTGGCCCTCATCGATCAGAATGTGATCGATGCCGCCGTCGAGCTTGTAGAGCACCCAGGGCGCGGCGTCAGAGCGTTGCAGCAGCGTTTGCGCGTGTTCGATCAGATCGTCGAAATCGAGCACGCCGGTGCGCGCTTTCGCGTCGGCATAGGCTTGGTCGAGCTTGAGCGCGAGCGCCATGGCTGCAATGGCGTCTTCAGCGCGATTGATGGCGTTGAGCGCGGCGCAGGCTTGCGCGCAGATATCGGCGAACTCCTGAAGCTCGCGCTCCAGCATAGGATGCGCCTTTTTGGTCGCGGCCGTAGCGAAGGCGTCGCGGAGGTCGCCATCGGTTTTGAACGCGAACGCAGCGCAAGCGTGCGCGAGGTCGTCTGGGTTTGACTCAAGTGCGTCGAGAACGCGCTTCAGCCGGTCGCCGCATTGCTGATCGCGGGCCGATCCCTCGGCCAATTTCACGCGGGCGCCGCCAAGCGTCGCCGTATCAAGGCGCGCGCGCATCGCGGCGACATATTCGCCGAATCCTTGTGTGACGCCGTGGCGATCCCGCAGCTTTTGCTGTGCGAATAGCGGGCCATGCCTTGCGGCATAGCGATGGAATTCCGCGCGGCGCATCGCGAGCCGATCAAGAAATTCCTCAAGCCCTTCGCCATGCATGCGCGCGGCGAAGCGGCGGAACGCTTCACGGGGCGCGTCCGGCGCCAGCGCCGCGCTCGCGCGCGCCTCGCTCAAGAGCGCGGAAGCGCGCGCTTCGTCGGCGATGTCAAAGCCGGGCGGCACGCCGGCTTCGAGCGGAAACCGCGCCAGCAAGCGTTCGCAGAAGGCATGGATGGTTTGAATCTTGAGGCCGCCCGGCGTTTCGAGCGCCTGGGCGAAGAGCGCGCGCGCCTTGCCGAGATCGGCGCCCTCCGCGCCCAGCTTCTTCAGTTCGGCCGCCAATGTCGCGTCATCGGCGACGCACCAGCCGCCCAGGCGATCGAACAGGCGTCGCTGCATCTCGGCCGCGGCGGCCTTGGTGTAGGTGATGCACAAAAATGCGGACGGACGCGAATCCGGCAACAGCAGGAGCCGGGCGATGCGATCGACCAGCACTTTGGTTTTGCCGGAGCCGGCGTTGGCGGTGACGAATACCGATGTCGCCGGATCGGCGGCGATGCGCTGGTTGTGCGTGGCTTCGGCGACGGGATCGAGCGGACTCATTCGTCGGCCTTTTCATCAGCCCATTCCTTGCGGCGCGCGAGGTGATCGTAATCATCGTAGAGCGTGACTTTCAGCACGCGCGGCTTGGAATAGAACGCTTGTTCGGGCGCTGCGTAGCGCTCAAGCAGCGCTTGCAATGCTTTGAGCGCCGCGCGCGCGGCTTCGGGCACGCCGTCCTCAAGATTGACCGAGCGCGGTGTTGGTTCGGCGTTGCCGAAACGCCAATAGATCAATTCGTCGGCGGTGCGCTTCGGCACGCCGGGAAACGCGCCCTGCTCCAGCATCGCGGCTTCGAGCAGCAATTGCGGGCTTAAACCGCTATCGACTTGCTTGTCTGTGGGCGGCGCGCCGGTCTTGAAATCGAGGATCGCGGCGTAGTCCGGCTTGATTTCGATGCGATCGGCGACGCCGGAGAGCAACACATCGCCTACCTGCAACTCGCCGCGCAGCTCGCGATGCACATCGGCGCCACGCCGCGACTTGAGCCACGCAATCAGCGCATTGACGGAAACGACGAGGCGCTCGCGCTCGGCGGCGCGGCGCTCGGGCGAAATGCCGCCGAGGCGGAGTTCCTGGTCGAGCAAATCGAGCAATTTTTGCGCGTCGTCGCCATCGCCAAAGGCTTCGATCGCGGCATGCACGGCGGTGCCGCGCTCCTGCGGGCCGGGCGGCGCGCCGATAGGACGCAAGCTCTCCAATCCCATCAGCCGGCGCGCATAAACGGCGTAGGGATCGCGGATCAGCGTTTCCACGGTGGTGACGCTGATCTTTTTCAAACGCTGATCAGCCGGTGGGCGCGGCGCGGGCGGTTCGATCAGGTGCAGCGAGGCTGGGTGATCGATGGCCTGCGCCCAATCGATATAGATGTTTGCGCTCTCGATCTCGGCGTGCGCGCCTTTGACCAAAGTCTGCAGCCGCCACAGCCAGCGTGAGGCGATGGTGGGCGAGCCATCGCGACGCAAAGCACGCGTAAGCATCACGTTCGGCGCATTGGCGAGCTGCGCGAAATCGTGCGCGGCAAGCCCGATACGCTGATCCAGCGACGGCAAACCGAGCTTGGCGCGCATCGTGCGCGAGAGGAACGGATCGTCGCCGGGCGGCGCAGGCCACACGCCTTCATTGAGGCCGGCCAGCACCATCAGATCGCGCCGCTGCAACCGTGCTTCAAGCAAGCCCCAGATGGCGACGCGGGCGTCGCCGGAGGCCATCATTGGCGGGACCTCGCGCTCGTCCATCAATTTGAGCAGCACACGCGGGGCGGCGTGCGCGGGCATCCAGCCGAGATCGGCGCCGAAGGCGATCGCCTCGCGCAGCAAGGCGGCCGCCATTTCGCCGTCGCGGCCCTGCCAGATGTCTTTCCGCGTCGCGCTTTCCGCGACTTGGCTCAGCGCATCGGCGAATTGCGCGAGCGAGATCTCGGCGCGCGACATCAGCTCCGTCAACGGCTTCAACGCATCCGCGGCCGCTTCCACGATGGCGCGCGCGGCGCTCCAATTCTTGACCGCCTTGCCGCGTTCGCCGAGCGCGGCAAGCTCGTGCAGCGTGTCATAGCGGCGCGGGCCGCGTAGGCCTTTGTGCTCAAGCAGCGTCAGGCCGAAATGATCAGTCGCGAGCGTAACGCGCGGGTGCTTGAGCAAACCGGCGAAGGCGACCGGATCGCCCGCGTCACGGCCAAGCTCGCAAAGCAGCGCCACCAAGCGACCCGCTTCGGTTTCACGCAACGGCGCGCCGTGCGAAACGCTGGGCGCGACGCCCCAGCGCACGAGCTTGGCTTCGATGCGGCGCGCAAGGCCGGCGTCTGGCGTGACCACGGCGGCGTTGGCGCCGGGCTGCTCCAAGGCTTCGCGCAGCATCAGCGCGATCGCCATCGCCTCTTCGTCTTCAGTCGCCGCCTCCAAGAGCCGCAAACCAGCCGCGCCGGCTTGAACGAAACGCGCGCCGCCCGCGACCTTCAAGCGCTCCAGCCAGTCGGCGGTTTTTTCCGCCGGGGCCAAGGCTTCGCGCATCAGCACGCGGCGCGCGCGGCCGCTGGCGCTTTCAGCCCCAAGCGGCGGGATTTCGTGACGCGCCACGCCAAGCGCGGCGATGGTGGCTTTCAGCGCGTATTGCGGATGCTGATCGCCCACGAGCGACCAGGCGCCCTCGTCTATGTCCACATCGACGCCCGGCAGGATGACGACGCCGCGCGGCAAGGCGGCGACGACTTGCATCAGTTCGCGCGTGGTGGATTGCGAGCCGGTGGAGCCGGCGATGATGATCGGACGCTCTGGCTGCTGCGTGCGCCAGCGCGCGGCGAGCGCGCGGCGAAGTGCGGCGCCATGCTCGGCCGGATCGCTGAGGCCCTGCTCTTGCAAATGCGCTGGCCAATAGGTGGCGATGATTTCCAGGAACGCGGCGGAGCTTGCCCAGTGGCGGGCGAGATCGATCTCCTCCACCAAGCGCGGCAGCTTGGCCCAATCGACGTGATCGACGGTGGCGGCGCTATCGAGCAACTTGCCCAGTTCGTCGGCGAGCGCGAGCGCGCGCGCTGGATCGTCCACGCCATGCTCGGCTTGGTCGCGGCGACGGATGAGCGATGCGAGCTGCAAGCGGCGTTGCAGCTTGTCGATCGCCGGCGGCAGATCCTGGTCGCTGGCGTCCGCGCCCCATACGTCGGGATCTTCGTCCGAATGCGGATCGCCGAGCGGCCGGATCGACGGCAGGAGCGCCGCGCCGCCCAAGCGCTTGGCGAACGCATCGATCAAGCCGCGCGCGGCGCGGCGGTTGGGCAAAAGCACGAGCGCGTCCGAGAGCGCGAACGGATCGTCGGCGCGCCACAGCGCTTCGATCATGGCTTCGGCGAGCACATCGAGAAACGGCGCGGACGCAGGCGCGGCGCGCAGGCGCGGCGCTGGTCCGTCAAACAGCCCAAGACGCGCGCTCATGCGCCAGGCGCCGCCGCCGCCAATCGTGCTTCAGCCTGGGCGCGCGCTTCGGGATCGCCGACATGCATCCAATAGCCGCCGAGCGGCGCGCCATGCAGGCGGCCTTCGGCTTGCAAGCGCCGCCACACGCGCGTGAAGGAGAAGGGCTCAAGCGGCTCGGAATCGATGATGCGCGGGTCGATGATCTGCGCGCCCATATAGGCCCATGGCGCGGCCGAGCGTTCGTCGCGGAACGAGAGCGCGCCCGCTTCGTCCATCACGAAATCGCCGGCGCCCTCATACCCAAGCTGCCGATCCATCGCCGCGAGCATCAAACGCGCCCCGCCCCCTGCTGCATCGAACCCAGCGCAGAGACGCGCGATGGCGGAGCCGTTTGGCTCTTCCCAGACGCTATCGATGTTGCAGACGACAATCGGATCGTCGCCCAGCAGCGGACGCGCCTGACGCACGCCGCCGCCCGTTTCCATGAGCCGCGCACGTTCGTCGGAGATCAATATCTCA
The DNA here is from genome assembly GCA_017303355.1 of Caulobacterales bacterium. Lineage (GTDB taxonomy): Bacteria > Pseudomonadota > Alphaproteobacteria > Caulobacterales > Aquidulcibacteraceae > Vitreimonas. Next base: position 105,272 of record JAFLCU010000003.1, read on the forward strand.
ATATCGGCGCGGCGTTTGACATGCGCTTCCAGCAGATCGGCGAACGCATGCACGTTCACGACGGCGCGCTTGAGGCCTGCGCCCACAAGGCGATCGAGCACATGATCGATCAACGCGCGGCCGCGCACGCTGACGAGCGCCTTCGGCCGATCATTGGTGAGCGGGCGCATGCGCGTGCCGAGGCCGGCGGCAAGCACCATGGCGGTGTGCGGTGTAGCGCTCACGCGGCTTTCTCCAGATATGGCCGCGCCACGCTCTCCACGAAATCGCGGGCGTCAGCCAGGGATGGGTGTTGCAGCGTACGTGCAAGATGGCCCCATTCGCGCGGCATGAAACTAAGATAGCGCTGCTTGCCGTCGCGCCCCGCCAGGCGCGAGAATATGCCCAGGATGCGCATGGCGTTGATGGCGCCCAGCACGGCCAGTTCGCGGCGGAATTCGGCGTCGCTCGCGCCGGTTGCTTCAAGATAGGCGCGAATGGCGGCCTCGTGCGCCGCAGGGCTCACATCGCGGCGCGCATCGTGCAGCAGCATGGCGAAATCCCATGCGCGCCATCCACGCACCGCATCCTGGAAATCGAGCAGGCCGACGCGCTGCAGGCCGGCGCGCTCCGGCAACCAGAGCAGGTTTTCCGCGTGATAATCGCGGATCGTGAACGCACGCGGAAAACCGAGCGCTTTCACGATCAAACCATCGCGGACCTTTTCCCAGCGCGCACGCGCGGCGTCGTCAATGCGAACATCGGCGGCGCGCGGCAACCATTCGACGAAGAGATCCGCGTTCACCTCAAGCGCAAGCGCGTCATAGTCGAGCAACGGCCAGCTTGCCCCCCCCGCGCCTTCAAGCCGCGACGGCGGCGGCGCGGCATGCACATGCGCCAGCACGCGCGCGGCCTCCTCATAGAGCGCGATTTCATCGACTCCTTCGGGAATGACCTGCGCGTAGAGCCCCTCGCCCAAATCCTCAAGCACCGCGTAGCCGGCGTCGCAATCAGCGCCATAGATGCGCGGCGGCGCGAGGCCCAAGCTTTCGAGATAAGCGGCGACGGCGACGAAGGCCTCGACACGCGACGCGGCCAGGCGCGAGGCAGCGTTCCAGCCCATTGTCCGGCGCTCGGCGGGCGTGGCGCCGGGCGGGCACGGCGCGCTTTCCGCGCTCTTGGGCGCGTCCATCAGAATGGCGCGCCGATCCGCCAGGATCAGACGCTCATAGCGGCGCGTGGAGGCGTCGCCCGCCAGCGGCACGCGTTGAGCTTCGGCGAAGCCCGTTTCCGCGAGCAGTTTCGCGAGCGCTTCAGATCGTTCCAAGTTTCTCTCTCCAAGCGCCATGCGCACTGAGTTTCGCGACGCGCCCTTCACCAGCGGGCGCCAGAGCGAGATCGAGCCGATCGCGCGGCAATCGCCCCTCCAGGCGTTCAGGCCATTCGATCAGGCAGGCGGCGTAGGCGAATGCATCCTCCAGCCCCAGCTCCCAGGCGTCGTCGGGCTGCTTCAGACGGTAGAGATCGACATGCCAGAGTTCGCCGCGCGCGCCATCATAGGTTTGCACCAGGGTATAAGTGGGGCTGGGCGCCTCCTCTACATCACCCGTCCACCCCTCGATGGCGCCGCGCGAGAGCGTCGTCTTGCCGGCGCCCAGATCGCCAAACAGGCAAACCACGTCGCCGGGCGCCAAAACCTCGCCTAGACGCCTGCCAAGCGCGAGCGTCGCCGCCGCGTCGGGCAGCGTAAAATCACGCGAATCAACAAGGCTCTGTGCGCTCACGGGGAGTAATGCTGGCGCAGCGGCAGCGCGGCATCAAGGGCGCCTTGCGCAGCGCCCGCAGAGGCCCCAAAAGCTAAGGTGCTGTGAGTAGTGACGAAATCAAACGCGTAATCATCATCGGCGCCGGCCAGGCCGGCGGCGAGACGGCTCAGCGCCTGCGCCAGGCCGGTTTTGAGGGCGACATCACGCTGCTCGGCGAGGAGCCGCACGCGCCCTATCAGAGGCCGCCGCTCTCCAAGAAATACCTCGCCGGCGAACTCACGATGGACCGGCTGCTGCTGCGCCCGGCCAATGTCTATGCCGAAGAAAAGATCGCGCTGCTGACGTCATTGCGCGCGGTGTGGATTGATCGCGCCGGCAAGAAGGTGCGCGTCGAGGGCGGCCGCGAACTGCCATTTGACGCGCTGGTGCTGGCGACGGGCTCCAAACCGCGCAAATTGCCGCTGGTCGGCGCCGATCTCGCCGGGGTGTTCACGCTACGCACCGCCGCCGACATCGACGCGATGAAGCCGCACTTTGTGGCCGGCAAGAAGCTGGTGGTGATCGGCGCGGGCTATATCGGTTTGGAAGCCGCCGCCGTGGCGCGACAACTCGGCCTGGACGTGACCGTGGTTGAAACCGCCGTGCGGCCGCTGGCGCGCGTGACGAGCCCCGAGGTCGCCGGCTTTTTCCTCGATGAGCACACGCGCCAAGGCGTGCGCTTCGTGCTCGGCGGCCAACCGGCGCTGATTAAGGGCAGCGATCGCGTGACGGCCGTGGGCCTAACCGACGGCACGGAAATTCCAGCCGACATCGTGCTGGCTGGCATTGGCGTGAATCCGGAAATGACACTGGCGCAGCAATCCGGGCTGACGACGGAAAACGGCGTCATCACCGACGCGCAATGCCGCACATCCGACCCGAACATCTTCGCCATCGGCGATTGCGCGGCGCGCCCGATAAGCTTCTTTGACAATCGTCTATGCCGGCTTGAGAGCGTGCATAACGCTGTCGAGGGCGCCAAGATTGTCGCCGCGGCGATTACGGGCGGCAAGCCGCCCGCGCTGGAAGCGCCCTGGTTCTGGTCGGACCAATACGATCTCAAGCTGCAAATCGCCGGCCTTTTCCAGGGCTATGACCACATCGTCTTCCGTGGCGTCATGACTGACCGCGCGTTCGCCGCCTTCTATTATCAGGGCGAAAGATTGATCGCAGTCGATGCGGTCAATAAGCCGGCGGAGTATCTGGGAGCGAAGATGCTGATCCAAACGGGGCGCACGCTGCCCCGCGAGGTCATCGCCGACGAAACCAGGCCGATGAAAGAATTGGTCGCAAGCGCGAAATAATAGGGACCCATGCCGAAGATCACCTACATCGAAGCATCCGGTAAGGAGCATGTCATCGACGCGCCGAACGGCCAGACGGTGATGGAAGCCGCAGTGAAGCACGCGGTCCCCGGCATCGACGCCGATTGCGGCGGCGCATGCGCGTGCGCCACGTGCCACGTCTATGTCGATCCCGATTGGCTGGCGAAGACCGGCGAAGCCGGCTCGATGGAGCAATCCATGCTCGATTTCGCCAACGACGTTGAGACGAACTCGCGCCTCTCCTGCCAGATCAAGATCAGCGACGCGCTGGACGGGCTCGTCGTAAGGCTGCCGAAGAGCCAGCACTGATGCGGCGTGCGCCGCCGGTCAGTTACGCCTTTCGTCATTCCCGGGCGGCGGCGGCGCGATCCGGAATGACAAGCAAACGAAGAAACCGCGTTTGGGCCGGAGGAGATGCAGCAATGCGGGCAATCGCGATTACGGCGGCTTTTTGGGGCGCGGCGTTCTTTTCCGGCAGCGCGCTGGCGCAGGAGCTCCCGCCAGAGCGCGCGGCGTTTCGTGCGATCTACGAGGAATTGGTCGAGATCGATAGCTCGCCGACGACCGGCTCCTGCACGCGCGCGGCCGAAGCCATGCTGGCCCACCTGCGCGGCGCTGGTTTCTCCGAAGCCGATGCGCAGGTGATCGTGCCGGAAGGCGCGCCGGGCGACGGCAATCTGGTCGCGCAAATTCGCGGCGCGTCGCGCCAGCGCGCGTTGCTGTTGCTGGCGCACATCGATGTGGTGGACGCGCGGCGTGAAGATTGGGAGCGCGATCCGTTCACGCTCTACGAAGAGAATGGCTATTTCTACGGACGCGGCGCGGCGGATGACAAAGCCATGGCGGCGGTGTTCGTTGATATGTTCGTGCGCATGCGGCGCGAAAATTATCGCCCGCACCGCACCATCCGCTTGGCGCTGACCTGCGGTGAGGAAACCTCCAACCGCGTCAACGGCGTGGAATATCTGCTCAACAATCATCGCAACTGGCTGCAAGCGGATTTCGCCATCAATGAAGGCGCCGGCGGTGTTCTTTCGCCTACTGGAGCGCCGGTCGCGCTCAATGTGCAAGCGGGCGAGAAAATCCATCAGGTAATGACGCTGACCGTCACCAATCCCGGCGGCCATTCCTCCCGACCCGTTCCCGAGAACGCGATCTATCGCTTGAGCAATGGCCTCAATCGGCTCGCCGCGTATCAATTCCCGGTCGAACTCAACGATGTCACCCGCGCCTTCTTCGAACGTATGGCGCCGATCACGGATGGGGAAATGGGCGCGGCCATGGCCGCCATCGCGCGCGACCCACATGACGCGCAAGCCGCCGCCACGCTCGCGCGCGACCCAAGCTTCAACGCCATGATGCGCACCACCTGCGTCGCCACCCAGTTCGACGCCGGGCACGCGCCCAACGCGCTGCCGCAGCGCGCGACGGCCACGCTTTCCTGCAGGGTGCTTCAGGGCCACACGCCGGAAGAGGTGCAAGCGGAATTGCGGCGCGCGCTCGGCGATGAGCAGATCGAGATCGCCATCGTGCGCCGCCGCGACGGCTCCAGCCCACCGCGCCTGACGCGCGAAATCATGGGGCCCGTTGAACGCGCCGCCGCGCAACTCTGGCCCGGCACGCCCATCGTTCCCACCATGACGGTTGGCGCCACTGATGGGCGCTTCCTGAACAATGCCGGCATTCCAACTTATGGGATGAGCGGCATGTTCTCAGCGCCGGGCGAAACCAACGCCCATGGCCTGAACGAGAAGCTACGCGTGCAATCCCTCTATGAGGGGCGCGATTTTCTGAACGCCATCGTGCGCGCGTATGCGCGCTAAAGAAAACGGACGCGAGCCCGGCGAGCCCGCGTCCGCACGGAGTTAGAGCGACAGGCTTAGCCTTGGCCAGGCAGCATGCGGCGCGCGATGTCGCTTTGGTGCTGGCGAACATTCGCTGCATTGCGCGTCGCGGAATACAGGCCCTGTAGGTAAGCCTCGTCCCACTCGGTGAGGCCAGCGGCGCGCGAACGCGCGGGCTGGTCGGCGAACAGGTTTAGGATCGTCGGATAGTTGCGCGGTTGCGCATCCGGACTCACCTGCGCCAACGCCACCATGGCGATGTAGTCAGCCAGAGCCGCAAGCTGAACATCGCCAACCCGTGCGGCGTCGACGATGATCACCGCGCGATCGAGGTCTTCGCGAACATCCTCACGCAGACGCGTGCCGCTCGAACGTGCGACCGGCGCGTTGCTGAGGCCGCCATTGGCGGTGTCGCCTTGCAACGTCAGGCCGTCCGCGCTGACCGTGCGGCTCACCTGCCACCAGCGCACCGGACGATCCGTGGTTAGAAACTCGTTGAGGGCGACTTCGCCGAGGGACGAAACGCCGTTCTCCGGGCGATAGGCGAATGCGGCGCGATCCTGATCATACATGCGGCGCGCCAAGGCGTCCGCGTCGCTGCTGACAACGATCGATATGTTTGGCGTGCAGCCCGCCGCGCCCGGATCGAGGCCAACTTGCATCGCGCGTTGCGCAACTCGATCGGCGATGAATTGCGCTTGGCGAACGGGCAGACCGGCCACGCCGGTGCAGACGCCGCGATCCCAGCGCGCCAGCTGATCCGCAGATTGGCTCGGCGCGGAAATCTGATCGACGAAACGCTGCGTCGTTTCCGGCGTGCGCCCAGTCACGACAATGTCGTCGTTGGCTTGAGCGAAGGCGGGGCCAGCAGCCACCGCGAGCCAAATCAAACCTGTCGCCGCCACAAGGCGGCCCGTGCGTGCACGAAGCATGTCTCTACTCTCCTCTTGTCTCGTGCGTTGGATGCCGCGATTGGGGCGATTGGATGCACGCAATCGGCATCTGCGACGAGCGACATGCAGCGCGCGACGAAACTCGCGTGCCTAGCGATGCTGTAATGTGCGCTTTGGTTTACGCCGCCTTGCGCGCGGCGGGCGGAGCTGGCGGCGGGCCGGCGGCCGGCGCCTGCGCCGGCAAGTGGCAAGTCACGGTGACGCCGCGCCCAGGCTCGCTTTGCAGCGCCACCCAGCCGCCATGCATCTCCACGAACGAACGCACGAGCGCCAGACCAAGGCCGGCGCCGCGACGATCGCCGCTTTCGAAACTGTCGAATGCACGCGCTTGCTGGTCGAACGACATGCCCTTGCCCGTATCGTGCACGGTGAGCCGCACAATCCCATCGAGACGTTCGGCGGCGACGGTGATGGTGTCGCCGCGCTCGGTGTGGCGCAGCGCGTTCGAAAGCAGATTCACGATCACTTGCGTGATGCGCTTCTGATCGGCCTCGATCTCGCCGATCGTCGGATCGCACTTGATGCGGATCGGCACCTCGGTGTCGCGCGCCTTCGACGCCGCCATCTGCACGGATTCCGCGATCGTGGCGTAAAGATCGACGGGGCCGAGATCGAGTTGCACGTTGCCGGCCTCGACCATGGCGACGTCGAGGATGTTATCGATCAGCTTCGAGAGATTGCCGGCGGCCTCGATGATCGAGCCGACCTGTTCGATTTGTCGATCATTGAGCGGGCCGAACACGCGGTGCTGCAACAGCTCGGCGTTGCCATAGATCGCCTGCAGCGGATTGCGCAGCTGGTAGGAGACGTTCTCGACGAACTGGCCCTTGAGTTTATCCGCTTGCTCGAACGCCTCGGCGCGCTCACGCAGCGCGTCCTCGACGCGGCGGTCGGCGGTGATGTCCTGGAACGCCACCAAGGTCGCGCCGTCCGGCAGCGGCCGGGTGAGGAATTTGAGCACCGTCTCGTCGCTGCGGCGCATTTCGGCGCGATATTCGGTGCGCGCTTCCGGCGACGGATCGGTGATGCGCCCGCGCACCTGCGCCCAGACCGCGCGATCGTGGAACAGCGGCTGACATAGCTCGACCACGCGGTCGAACGGCATCTCCGCCTGAATGTTATCGGCATCAAGTTTCCACATCGCCTCGAACGCGGCGTTGGAGAGTTTCAGGCGGCCATCGAGCCCGAACACGACTATCGCTTCGTGCAATTTATCGAGCGCCGCCTTCTGCGTTTGCAGCAGCGCGTCGTACGAACTCTTCAGCGACACCTCGTTGGTGATGTCGGAGAAGATCAGCAACAAGCCGCCATTGGGGTGACGCTGGCGCGCGATGCGGAGCATGCGCCCGTCCGGCAGCACCCAGAAATCCTGCGGCAGATCGTTGTGCTCTTGGTAGAGCGCCAGTTCACGTGCGCGCCATTCGGCATAGTTCGCGTGCGCGGGCAGCTTGCGCTTCTCTTTCAGGTAGTCGAGCCAAGCGGCGTGCGCGGGGCGATCCTGCAGGAAGCCGGCGTCGAGATTCCACATCTGCTCGAACGCGCGATTGTGGAACACGAGCTTTTTCTGCGCATCGAAGACCGCGATGCCTTCGGCGAGGAAGTTCAGCGTCTCGTCATGCGCGCGTTGCTGGCGCGAAATCTGATCGCGCGCCGCTTCCGCCTCGGTGACGTCGATGGCGATGCCGGCGGCGCCGCCCGCCACCGGGCTCACGCGCAAGCGCAGCGTCCGCAACTGACCGCCGACGACGGCGGAACGGGTTTCCTCAACCGCCTCGCCCAGTTCGATCGCCTTGCGCGCGAGTTCGACCGCGCCCTGATCGAGCTGCAGATTGCGCGCCAGCGCCTGATCGAGCGACTTGGCTTCGAGCGCGGTCAGATAATCCGGGTTGGCCCATTCGAGCTTCAGCGCGCCATTGACGCGCCAAGCCATGAACGGCGCGCCATTCCACATTTCGAGGAAGGCGGCCGGATCGCGCGCGATGACCTCGTGGCCCGCGCCGACGCGGCCGCCCGCGACGCCCTCTTCGACGCCGCGCACGCTTGCGTCCATGATCCAGGCGACAGCGCGCGCGCCGGCCGTGCGGCCATCGACCTCAACGAACACGCCGTCCGGCGTGGAGATGCGCAGCGAGAACGCGGCGCCCTCGCGACGCAAGCGCGTGATCGCCGGCGCCAGGCGCGTCGTCGCGCCCGTCGCGTCGATCGCATCGAACACGGACAAGCCCTGCAGGATGCGCACGGGCGGTTCGGCGGCGAACGCGGAATCGGAGAAGCGCAGCAGGCTCGCCAGCGCCAGCGGGCTGCCATAGATGCGCGGCGCGCCCCAATCGCTTTCGCCGTCAGCCAGCAAATCTTCCCAGATCAGCACGACGCCCGGATGCGCGCCGAAAATCGCGTCGGCCCAGGCGACTTTATCCTCGAGTTCGCGGGCGCGCTTCTTCCACGCCTCCACGCCCCCACGCGCACCGTCAGTGACGCGTATGGCCCAGATCAGCGACGCGACCGCAATCGACGCCGAGCCGCCTGCAACGAGCAAGCTTGCGAATTCGCCGTCCAATACCGACCCCTAATTCCATCACAGCAGCGAAACGAATCGCTGGACCCCGAGGGCCATCCTCCCGCAGTGCGCGCACGATTGAAACGCCACAGCCTGCGTGCAGGAGTTAATAAGGAATTAAATTGGTGAACGGCGGGTTAAGTTAAAAAACAATCACTTAGCTTAACGGATGCGGGAACCAGTGGTGAACGAAAGTCGCAAGCCGCGACTTTCACTGATTTTACCTCGAGCAGAACGAGGGACGAAGGCGGCCTGGACGGCTATATAGAGGTTGATGGCAATGGACCCCAAGGCTCGGAAGCAATCGCCCATGTCGCCGGCGACATCGACGCAGGCGTCGTCAACGCCGCTCTCCGACAGGGAGCGCTACAGCGACCCGGAAGCGCCGGAGATTCTGCAGGGCACGCTGGAGGCGATCCGGGAGGGCGGGGCGACATACCGGGCGAAACTCGCGGCCAAACCGGCGAAGACGGCCGGCTAGGCGAGACCTTCATTCCCGCCGGCGGCGTGTTCGCCGATCCCGGCGTGATCGTCACCCTGTTTGAAAAGGCCGATCGCTCGACGCCGTTTCACGAATTTGGCCACGTCTTTCTTGAGGTGATGGGCGCCTATGCGGCGCGCGCCAACGCGCCACAGGCGCTGAGCGACGATTACGCGATCGCGCGCCGCTGGCTGGGCGCCGCTCAACCGGTCCGCCGGAGCTTTTCCACGGCCTGGGCGGCGGCTTCGAGCGACGGCCGAAGCTTTCGCGCGTGGCGGCCGCGATCCTTTAGCTTGGCGGCGCCATCGATGCGGAACACAAACGGCATCCGATAGCTCGCGCCGTAGCGGACATGCACGTCGTATTTCGGCTGGAAGCGCGCATGCTGCAGCGCCTCGCGCGCGGCTTCGTAAAAAATGTCGGACGGCCAGGCATCGACGCAATGAATGTTCTTGGCGCGACCGTCGGCGCTGACCTCGAACGCGGCGATCGCCACGCCTTCAACACCTAGGCGCCGGGCAAGCTTCGGGTAGCGCGCCTTCAACGGACCGATCACATCCCACGGCATGGCATCATGGTCGTCGTCGTCGGCGACGGTTTCCGGCGCGCGCCAGACGACGCAAATAGGCCCGCCCGGCAGACGCTGGCGCACGCGCTCCATCTCGCGGCGGTTCGCCCGCCACTCGCGCAGCCGTTCCAGCAGATTGAACATCACCAGCACGAAGCCGAGCACGGCGGCGCCGGAGACAAACAGCGACAGCCCCCCATTGAGCCCCTGCTCACGCAACGCGCCGGTGAGCGCGAGGTGCATGAGAACGACGAAAATAAACAGCCCGCCATAGACGAGCGCCCGCGTCGTCAGCACGGAAACCGTACGTTTGGCCCAGACCAGCATGGCCCCTACATGCCCCGCCCGCGTGAGCGCTTCAATGCGGCCAGAAGTCGGCCCGACATCCGCCTGGGGATTGCTTGCGCCAAATCAACACGGCGCGCGCCGATGGGCTAAGCTCCGCGCCATGTTGCACCTCGTCCGCATCCTCGCCCTGCCGCTCCTCCTGGGCGCCTGCGCCCAGACCGTAACGCAAGCGCCAAACCAGATTGCCGCGAACGAAGTGGAGGGCCATCGGCTGGCGGAGGTGCATTGCGCGCGCTGCCATGCCATCGGCGCCGAAGGCGAAAGCCCGCATCCGATGGCGCCGGCGTTCCGGACGCTCTCGCGCGACTATCCGGTCAATGCGCTGGAAGAAGCGTTCGCCGAGGGCATCCTGGTGGGACACCCCGAAATGCCGGAATTCCGCTTCGAGCCCGATCAGGTGGACGATCTGGTGGCGTACATCCAAAGCATACAGGAACGCCGCGGCGGCTGAGCGCGCCTACGGGCTCGCGCCCAAGCGACTCGCCGCTTGATGCGGGCCAGCGTTCAATCGACTGGAAAACCTTGAGGAAGTTTGCGGGGCGCAAGGTATGCGCCCCGCAATCTCTTAGTAGCGATAATGATCCGGCTTGAACGGACCTTCGGTCGTGACGCCGATATAATCCGCTTGGCCCTTGGACATCTTCGTCAGCTTGGCGCCGAGCTTTTCGAGATGAAGGAACGCCACCTTCTCATCAAGATGCTTCGGCAGCGTATAGACTTGGTTCTTGTAAGCCGAGCCATTGGTCCAGAGTTCGATCTGCGCCAGCGTCTGGTTGGTGAACGACGCTGACATCACGAAGCTCGGGTGGCCTGTGGCGTTGCCGAGATTCACGAGGCGGCCTTCCGACAGAAGGATGATCTTCTTGCCGTCCGGAAATTCGATGTGGTGCACCTGCGGCTTGATTTCGTCCCACTTGAAATTCTTCAGGCCAGCGACCTGAATTTCCGCATCAAAGTGGCCGATATTGCAGACGATGGCGTTGTTCTTCATCGCCCGCATGTGATCGACGGTGATGACGTCCTTGTTGCCGGTGGCGGTGACGAAAATGTCGGCGTGGGTGGCCGCCTCTTCCATCGTCACGACTTGATAGCCTTCCATCGCCGCCTGCAGCGCGCAGATCGGATCGACCTCTGTCACCATCACGCGCGCGCCGCCTTGGCGCAGCGAGGCGGCCGAGCCCTTGCCGACATCGCCATAGCCGGCGACAACCGCGACCTTGCCGGAGAGCATGACGTCAGTGCCGCGGCGGATCGCGTCGACCAGTGATTCACGGCAGCCATAGAGGTTGTCGAATTTCGACTTGGTGACGCTGTCATTCACATTGATGGCCGGGAACGGCAGATCGCCCTTTTTGGCCATTTCGTAGAGACGATGCACGCCCGTCGTGGTTTCTTCCGAGACACCCTTCACGCTGTTGCGGATGGCTTCGTAGAAGCCGGGCTTTTGCTTCAGGTATTTCTTGATCATCGCGAAGAGCGCTTGCTCTTCTTCGTTCGAGTGATGCTCAAGGAAATCGGCGTCCTGCTCCGCCTTCGGGCCGAGCACGCACAGCAGCGTGGCGTCGCCGCCGTCGTCGAGGATCATGTTGGCGTATTCGCCGTTCGGCCATTCGAAGATGCGGTGGGCGTAGTCCCAATATTCCTCGAGCGTTTCGCCCTTGGTGGCGAACACCGGCGTGCCCTTGGCGGCGATCGCGGCGGCGGCGTGGTCTTGCGTCGAGAAGATGTTGCACGAGGCCCAGCGGACTTCGGCGCCGAGCGCTTGCAGCGTCTCGATCAGCACGGCGGTCTGGATCGTCATGTGCAGGGAGCCGGCGATGCGCGCGCCTTTTAGCGGCTGCTTGGGGCCATATTCCTTGCGCACGGCCATCAGGCCCGGCATTTCGGTTTCGGCGATTTCGATTTCCTTGCGGCCCCAGGCGGCAAGGCTCATGTCCTTAACGATATAATCTTGTGCGCTCATCGCGCGCCCTCCAATCGAGAACTCGCGAGCGTCGTTTTCCAAATGGGAAACCCGTCGAGCCTGGCGGCTATTGCCGTCGCAACGCTCCTCGGCGGGCGGGCGGCTCATAGCAAAACTCGTTCGCAACCGCAAACCGACAAGGTTGACGGCAACAAAAGAGCCGCCGGGGCGCCCCGGCGGCTCAATATTTTCAGGACTTTAGTTCGGCCTATTGGCTCGACCAGCGATCCAGCAAGCGCTTGGCCGCATCGCGACCGCCGACCCCAAAGGCGATAGCGACCGCTACCGCGATCGAGCCGAGGATCAGGCCGAAGGCCAGCACGATGATGTCGTTGGCGAGGCCCATGAAGCGCAGGCCCACGGCCGTCGCCAGCGCGATGACGCCCCAGCGCACCAAGGTCGAGATGATCTCGGACGATGGCTTGCCTTCCTTGGCCGACGCAGCCGCCAGAATATTCGCCAGCAGAATGCCAAGCGCGATGATCACCGCGCCGAACAGCACACGCGAGGCCAAGGTCAGCACTTCGCTGAGCATGCCCGCCATGGCGCCGAACTCTAGGATGCGCGCCGCTTCCACGGCCGCGAACAGCACGATGCCGATCAGCACAGCCAAGCCGATCATGCGCGACGGCGGGAAAGCTTTAAAATCGACCGTCTCGACGCCTGGCGTCAGATCCATCTTCTCACGGCCGACGCGGATCGGCTCGGCGTTGGCGATCGAGGAAATGATCGCGTCGAAGCCGATCGATTTCAGGCCCTCTTCCGTCAAGGTCATGATCCAGCGGCCGATGACATAGGCGATGAAGATGATCAGCGCCGCGCCGATTACGCGCGGGATCGTCATCAGGATATTGTTCAGCATCGCCGTCGCCGGATCGGAGATCGCGCTGATATCGAGCACATCAAGTGCTGCGATCGCCACCGGAATGATGATCAACGTGAACGTGAGAATGCCCAGCAAGCGCGCGAGCCCTGGGCCGCGCGGCGTGTGTGTGAGGCCAGCATCGACCAAGCGGCGGTCGAGCTCCACGGCTTCAACCGTCGCCTCCACCATGCGGCGCACGATGGTGGCGAGCACAAAACCGATGAAGAAAATAAGCGCCGCGCCGACCACGGCCGGCAGATACGCAAGGAAACCCGCGACCATGGCGTTGAGAGGAGCGACAATGCTGGCCGCCCAATCGCCCAGCGCGTTGAGCGCGGCGATCAAGCCCAGCAGCCACACCAGCCAATAGCCAACCTCACCGACGCGCTCGCCGACATCAACCGTCGGCTTCACGCTGCCGGCGCCATCGCGCCGCGAGAAGAATGGAATACGATCGATGCCCTTGGCGATGGCCCACTTCACAGCTTTCGCCGCAAAGTGCGCGACGATCAGGATCAGCAGCGCAAGCAGAATGCGCGGCCCCCAAAGCGAGACCCAATCCATCGCGGCTTGTTGATTTCCAGGCGTCATATGAGCAGTCCTCCCTCACGAGGCGTGATCAAAGATCGCCTAGTGTTCGGCCTGCCCGCCCCGAATGCAAAGGATTTGCGCGCGGCAGGCGTGCTTACGGCGTGTTGCAGCCGCGAAAGATTCGCCTGCCGCGCGCGTAGGACGAGATGTGCGGCTCTGGCCTTCGCTTTTCGAATGCCGCATAAGCCCGGCCATGACCGACGCCTCGCCCCGCCACGATTGGACCCGCGCTGAAATCGAGGCGCTGTTCGCGCTGCCTTTCCCCGAATTGGTGTTCCGCGCAGCGAGCGTGCATCGCGCGCATTTCGCGGCCGATGAGGTTCAGCTCTCGCAATTGCTTTCGGTGAAGACCGGTGGTTGCGCCGAGAATTGCGGCTATTGCAGCCAATCGTCACATTTCAAAACCGGCCTCGCCGCCTCGAAGCTGATGGCGGTGGACGACGTGCTGGCGGCCGCCAAGCGGGCCAAGGCCGGCGGCGCGCAACGCTTCTGCATGGGCGCCGCATGGCGCGACATCAAGGAACGCGACATGCCGCAACTGACGGCGATGATCAGCGCCGTCAAAGCCGAAGGCCTCGAAACCTGCGCCACGCTCGGCATGATGACGCGCGAACAAGCGCAAGCGCTGAAGGACGCGGGCCTCGATTATTACAACCACAACCTCGACACCTCGCCCGAATATTATTCCAGCGTGGTGACGACGCGCACCTATGACGAGCGCCTCGATACGCTGGCGCATGTGCGCGCCGTGGGCATGAGCACGTGCTGCGGCGGCATTGTCGGCATGGGCGAAAGCCGCGCCGATCGCGCTGGCCTGCTGCACGCGCTGGCGACATTGCCGGAGCACCCGGATTCGCTGCCCGTGAACGCCCTCGTGCCAATCGAAGGCACGCCGCTGGGCGACAGCGCTCCGATCGATGGTCTTGAATTCGTGCGCACGATCGCGGTGGCGCGGATCGTCTGCCCAAAGAGCATGGTGCGCCTCTCGGCGGGCCGCGAGCAGATGAGCCGCGAGTTGCAAGCGCTGTGCTTCCTGGCCGGCGCCAACTCGATCTTCATCGGCGATCGCTTACTGACGACGTCAAACCCAAAGCTCGACAACGACACGCAATTGTTCGCCGATCTCGGCCTCAAGCCGATGGCGGCGCACTAGGCGCGCGCCTCAAGCGCCGCCAAGCACGGCGACGCATCGCGCCAACCGATCATCGCGCAAATCACTGGCGAGTTCGAGCTGCTGCAGCGTGTAGGTCCCGCGCCCGCGCGGCATGTAGGAAAAGCTGCGCTCGGTTTCGCCGTCGCGGACGAGATAGATGATTTCGCGTTCAGAATCGCCAATTTCTCCATTGACGCGGCGGATCAGCACCATGCCATCGCGCACGCCAGCGGCGTAAGCGGGGAGGTCTGGATCGACACCCGTGATGACATTGCCATTGGCTGTCGTGGCTTCGATGTCGAAACCACGATGGAATGGGGCCAGCTCGCGGGTTACGATACGGCCGCACGGCGCGAACACATTCTCAGGCAAAAGCACGATGGCGCCCTGTTCGGCGAACGCCGCGAGATCGTTTGAAATATCAACGCCAAAGCGCTGCGTGACGATCGGCAGCATCGGCGCGGCGTCCAGCGGATCGCCAGCCCGCGCGCGATCACGCATCTCAAGAATGACATCATCGAGATCACGGCCTTGCTGGCGCAGACGCTGATCCCAGAGCGTCGCCAACAGGCGGCCGCGCTGATACGGCAATTGCTGCACGTCGCCGTCATTCCAGAAATCGGCGAGGATGCGCGCATTGGGTGCGGCGCGCACCGGCGATTGCGCATAGGCGCGAAGCATCGTGTTGAGGTCCGCGGCGAAATCTTGCGGCGTCCACAAGCCTTCGCGCACCAGGACGCGGCCGGTGAAGAAATCGGTGAAGCCTTCCGACAACCAATAATTCGCGGCCTCGCCCTCTTCCGGCATGCCGCCGATGCGGCCCGGAATCCAAGTGTGCAATCCTTCATGCGCAAGCGTGCGCGCGATCGGCCGCGCTTCGGCATTGGGTGTTGCGAAGAAGGCGAACGCGTCATCGAGGCCGGTGCCGCCGATCGAGAGCCAGCCTGGATTTGGCGTGTGCAATTGCACGACGGTGACGAGATAGGGCGAAGATTCATCGCCGAAGAAACGGCGTTGGCCGGCGATAATTTCCGCGACTTGCGCCGTGAAATCCGCGTCGGTGAAGCTCCATTGGCCGCGGATGCCGACCCGCACATTGGGGTCGGCGCCGTGCAGCACGCGAAAATCTCCGCCCACCGTCACGCTGGTGCGCGCACGCGCAAGCGCCAGGCCGTCATGTTCAAGGTCGGATGCGAAATTCCAGCCGCGCGGCAGATTGCGCACCCGCAGCCGCACCGGCGACGCGCCATCGAGCGAAGGCTCGATCAAGGCGGCGTTGCCGATCAGATGAAAATAGCCGGGACGAATGATGGGGCGATAGGGATTGCCTTCGCCAGCGGAAGGCTCGCCCTCCCAATCCTGGATCACGCGATAGCGCACATGAATGCGCGCGTTGGGCCGATGCGTGAGCGAGCGCGTCGCCGGCTCTTCGTCATCGTGCAGCGTGGCGCCGGAGACGACCTCGATCGCTTCAAGGCCGCGCCACAATTCCGGCTGGCCGCCCCAGCTATCGGGCAGCAGCAGCGCCGTTGTGCCATCCGCTTCGCCACGGAAGCGCAAATCGATCTGCACCGCGCTCAGCGCGCCGCGCTGCATGATCGGCGTCAGCGTGTACTCAACGCGCTCAGGCGCGGCGAAACCGGCGCATGCAAAGAGCGCGGCCAGAGCGGCGATAAAATTCCGTGGCTTGGACATCTTCCCCTCGTCTGGCCCTCAGATGCGGGGATTGCGGCAAAGTCTGGGCAGCGGCGCCCGATCACTCGCCTTCGTGAAATTTCGCGACGATCAGCGCTTCCAACACGTCGAGCGCTTCCTGCGCGGCGGGGCCTTCGGCTTCCAGTTCGATCTCCGAACCGATGCCCGCGCCCAGCATCATCAAATCCATCAGCGAGCGCGCATCCGCCTCCTCGCCCTCGCGACGCACCATGATGATGGTGTCGTCATAGCCGAGCGCGATCTCGGCAACCTTGCGCGAGGCGCGGGCGTGCAGCCCGCGAATATTGGTGATTGCTACGGTTCGTTTCAGCCCCATCCCCAGGCCTTGTTCTTGTTTTCTTACTGAGCCGGGCCGCCGGCCAATTCGACCGACGCTACCCGAATGTAGCGCCGGCCAGCATCTTGCGCGGCCAACGCCGCTTCCGGAAGCTTCATCCGATCGCGCACCTCGGCGAGCTTGATCAGCATCGGCAGATTCACGCCGGCGATCACCTCGATTTTCACCTGGTTGATCACCGAGATGGCGAGGTTCGACGGCGTGCCGCCGAACATGTCCGTGAGGATCACCACGCCATCGCCGCGATCGACCGCGCGCACGGCGTCCAGAATATCGGCGCGCCGTTCTTCCATGTTGTCATAAGGGCCGATGGCGACAGCGCGCATCTGGTCTTGAGGCCCGAGCACGTGCTCCGCCGCGGCGACAAACTCGTCCGCCAAGCGACCGTGGCTTACCACGACGACGCCAATCATTCCGTGCTCCCGCCACCCGCCAGGGGGTCATGTGAGGGGGCGTACCATATCCTTTCGCGGTTGCGAGAAAAGCGAAAGCCGCACGCCTCGTGCAGTTTTCGACAAGCCTCAGCTTTTCGGGGCGCTGGCCAGCGGTAATTCCACCACAAGGCGAGCGCCGGCGCGGGGATTTCCGCCCTTTTCGATGTTCTGCGCGTAGATTCGGCCCTGATGCGCCGTGACGATCTGGCGTGCAATCGAGAGGCCAAGGCCAGAATTGCCGCCAAACGCCGTCCCCTTCGGGCGCTGGGTGTAGAATCGCTCGAACACGGTTTCGAGATTCTCCGCCGGGATACCCGGCCCTTCATCCTCCACCATGGCGCGAACGACTTGACCTTCCTTGGTTCGCGCCACCGACGCCGAGACCGTGACCATCCCGCCCTCGGGACTGAACGAGCGGGCGTTGTCGATCAGATTGCGGAAGACTTGGCCCAGCGGCCCAGCCTGGCCGATCACGAACGCGCCCTCGGGCTTGGCGCCCTTGAACAGGATTTCAGCGTGCGCCTTTTCGCCCGGCGGCGTCGCGTAGGCGCGCGTGAGTTCAAACAGCAAGCCACCGAGATCGACTTGGCCTTGATCGCCCAAAGCGGTTTCCGCCTCGATGCGGCTGGCGCGGGCGATATCGGTGATCAGACGATCAAGCCGCTGCACATCCTGGGCGACAATGGCCAGCATCTGGCTTTGCTGCTCCGGCGTCGTCGCCGCGCGCGCCGAAGCGACGGCCGATTGGATCGAAGCCAGCGGGTTCTTGATCTCGTGGCTGACGTCGGCGGCGAAGCGTTGATTGGCGTCGATGCGATCGGCGAGCGCGCCCGTCATCTGCTCGATCGAATGGCCAAGCGCGCCGATTTCGTCCTTGCGCTTTGAAACGTCCGGCAGCGAAAGGCGCGTGGCGCCCGTGAGACGCAGGCTGTCGGCGGCGGCGGCAAGGCGCTCGATCGGCAAGGCGATGAAGAGCGCAAGCAAAAGAGAGGAAAGAAAGATCGCAATCGTAGCGCCGAGCACGAAAGGAATCATGCTGGCGCGTTCGGCCACGAGAATGCGCTCCACGTCGGCGCTCTCGACCGTCACCGCGCCCAGCACGGCCTGAACACGCCGCAACGGCAGGGTCACGGTCACCACGCGCTCGCCCTTCTCGTTCAAACGCTCGCCGCGTGAGATTTCGCCAGCAAGAGCGCGATCGAATTCCTGCTGCTGCGTGATCGTCGGCCGCCATGGCGTCAGCCGCAGATATTCCACCTGCCGCGCCGCGTCCTCGATGCGCTGGCCGATATTGCCGCTCTCGGAGGCCGTGAGCGGGCTCTCCTCCAAACGATCATAGATGACGTCCGTGTCGGCGATCAGCCGCCCGTCGGACGCATAGACACGAACCCGAGGGCCAGCCGCGCCAGGGCGCGCGCCCTCGGCGATCGGCGGCAGCAAACGGCGCAACACATCGCGCACCGCGGGTTCATGGATGTACGGATACGGATCGCCCTGCACCGTGCCGGTTTCAATCAGCAGATTGGTGATCAGCTCGCCCTGCGTGCGCAGATTGCGGAATTGCGCATCGGTCAGGCCGGCGCGCATTTCGGTGAGCAGAAGCACGCCGATGACCAGGAAACCCAGCCCGACGAAATTCCAGAGGAAGATGATGCGGGCGATGCGCGAACGCGCGACCGCCCGTAATCCTTCAGCTCTCGTTGTATCTGTAGCCGACGCCATAAAGGGTTTCGATCGCGTCGAAGGTGTCGTCGATGTCGCGGAATTTTTTGCGGAGCCGCTTGATGTGGCTGTCGATGGTGCGGTCGTCGACATAGACTTGGTCGTCATAGGCAGCGTCCATCAGCTGATCGCGGCTCTTCACATAGCCGGGGCGCTGCGCAAGCGCTTGCAGGATCAAAAACTCGGTGACGGTGAGGCGAACCTGTTCGCCCTTCCAGGTGCAGGCGTGGCGGTTCGGGTCGAGCGTGAGCTCGCCGCGCACGATCGGCTTCTTGTCGCCCACGGCTTCCGCGCCCGGCGCGCCCGCGCGCGTGCGACGCAGCAGCGCCTTCACGCGCTCGTTCAACAGGCGCTGCGAGAACGGCTTGGTGATGTAGTCGTCGGCGCCGACATTGAAGCCGACGACCTCGTCCATCTCATCGTCCTTCGAGGTGAGGAAGATGACGGGCAGGTTCGAGCCCTGGCGCAAACGGCGCAGCACCTCGACGCCATCCATGCGGGGCATCTTGATGTCGAGGATGGCCAGATCAGGCGGCGTTTCGGAGAGCGCCGCAAGTGCTGTCGCGCCATCCGTATAGGTGCGGACGGTGTAGCCCTCGCCTTCGAAAAAGACCTTCAGGGAAGCGAGGATGTTCTCGTCGTCGTCGACAAGGGCGAGCGTTGCCATAGGGGAGCCGGACTTTCCTAACCTAACCGTAATGAAGCAATAAAGGCAGTCTTAGACGCCATTGTGGCGGAGTTAAACCGCCAGAGCCTCTATTCCAGGACCAAAGCGCTGCATCACCTAGTTTTGTTCCAGCGCTCTGGATAGCCTTTCCCCAACAAAGAGCGGGAGGAAATGCATGGGCTGGCGCGTCCTGTTCGCCCTGGCGGCGCTTTATAATTTGGCCGTGGGCGGCGCGATGCTGGCGGCGCCTGGCGCGCTCGCCCCACAGCTGAGCGTCGAGGGCGCGGGCGCGCCGTTTGCGCTCATGATGTCCGGCTTGCTGATGTTTGGCGTGGGCTACGCGATGACGGCGCGCGATCCGGCCGGCAATCGCGGCATCGTCTGGATCGGCATGATCGGCAAGATTGGCGCGGCGGCGTTGGGGACGATCCAGTATCAGGCGGGCATCGTGCAATTCTCGACCTTCGCGCTGGGCATGGGCGATCTGGTGTTCGTGGCGTTGTTTGCATTGTTCCTTTGGCGCGGGCCGCGCCTCACGCGTTAAGCGCCGGCCCGATCGATCGCGCAAAAGCCAGCGATCCAAGCCGCGAAACTCGGCGCGGTTTTCTCAACGGCGCGCGCCTCTATGTCCCAAAACCACACCGCCTCACCGCCACGGCGGAAGCAATAGAGATCGCCGCCGCTGTCGCGCGCGAAGGCGATGCAATCGCGCGGCAGACCCAGTTGGCGCCACGTCTCCGTGGTGGCGACGATTTCATCGTCAGTCATGAAATCCTGAATGTCGCCCGTCTCTAAACCCCGCTCGGCGACGATATCGAGCAGCTCAAGCGTGGCGCTGGCCGCGCCCAATTGCAGCAACGCCTCGCGATAGATTTTTGGAAACGCGATGCCCAACCGACGCTCCGCCGCCGCCAGATCATCCGCCGCGACCGGCGTAGGCGCCTTTTCCGCGTCTGCCCATTTCTGGATGAAGGCGGCGTAGGTCATGCGCCTTGTCTAGCTTAAGACATCACGGGTTGCATCCGCTTTCGCGTAAGTCGCGCGACGATCTTCAAACCTGCACCAATATGCACCGCAATATGGACCGCCGGCGCCTCGCCGGCGCTTCTCGTTCTGCCGCAATCTGCGCAAATTGAAACACCGATGCCGGCGAGGCGCCGGCGGTCCATATTAATGCGCCGCGCCCCAGGTCGCGCCCGCCTTTGCTTCCACCGTCAGCGGCACGCTCAACACCGCCGCCGGCTCGGGCGCCGCTTCCATCACGGTTTTCGCGAGCGCGCAAAGCGCATCCGCCTCTTCCTTCGGCGCTTCGAACACGAGTTCATCGTGCACCTGGAGAAGCATGCGCGCCTTGAGGCCGCTGCGCGCGAGCGCATCGGGCAGGCGCACCATGGCGCGGCGGATGATGTCGGCGGCCGCACCTTGGAGCGGCGCATTGATGGATTGGCGTTCGCCGAAGGCGCGCTCTTGCGCGTTCTTCGATTGCACGCCTTTGACCCAAATCTTGCGGCCGAAGATCGTTTTCACATAACCATTGGCTCGCGCGAAGGTTTTGGTGGTTTCCATATAATCGCGAATGCCGGGGAAGCGTTCGAAATAGCGCTTGATGTAAGCGCCTGCTTCGTCGCGGCCGATGCCGAGATTGCGTGCGAGGCCGAAGGCGGAAATGCCGTAGATGATGCCGAAATTGATCGCCTTGGCGTTGCTGCGAATTCCCTTGGGCATGCCTTCCACCGGAACGCCAAACATTTCCGACGCCGTGCGCGCGTGAATATCTACGCCATCGGCGAAGGCCTGCTTCAATTGCGGAATGTCTGCGACGTGCGCGAGCAAGCGTAGTTCGATCTGCGAATAATCGGCGCTGACCAACAGATTGCCCTTCTCCGCGATGAACGCCTCGCGGATGCGGCGGCCCTCTTCGGTGCGGATCGGGATGTTTTGCAGGTTGGGATCGTTGGACGAGAGCCGCCCTGTCGTCGTGGAGGCGAGCGCGTAGCTTGTGTGCACGCGCCCGGTTTGCGGATTGATGGCTTGGCCGAGAGCCTCGGTGTAGGTGCTGCGCAGCTTGGAGAGCTGGCGCCATTCGAGCACTTTGGCGGGGAGCTCGTGCTGCTCGGCGAGGTCTTCTAGGATGCTGGCGTCCGTGGACCAGGCGCCCGTTTTTGTTTTCGAGCCGCCTTGCAGCTTCAATTCATCGAACAGAATTTCGCCAAGTTGCTTCGGCGAACCCAGATTGAATTCCTTGCCGGCGAAACCATAGGCTTCCTGCTCGTATTGCAGCATGCGCTGGGCGAAATCGCCAGAGAGGCGCGAGAGCATGTGCGGATCGATCTTGATCCCCTCGCGCTCCATCAACGCGAGCACCGGCGGCAACGGACGCTCGAGCGTTTCATAGACGGTGACGAGGCGTTCGCTGACGAGCTGCGGTTTCAGCTTGCGCCACAGGCGAAGCGCGGCGTCCGCGTGCTCGGCTGAATAGAGCGCCGCTTTCTCAACCGGCGCAATGTCGAAGCCGATTTGCGCTTTGCCTTTGCCGATCACGTCGGCGAGCGACGCCACTTGATGATCAAGATGCTTTTCGATCAGCGAAGCTTTATCGTGATCGTCCAAGCCGCCGAACAGCGCGTAGGAGATCAGCATCGGATCGTCGTAGGGCGCGAGCGTGATTCCATGCTTGGCGAACAGCGCGATATCCCATTTGATATTGAGGCCGACCTTTTGGACCGACGCGTCCTCCAGCAATGGCTTGAGCGCGGCCAGTGCGGCGGCAAGTTCAATCTGCTCCCCCTCCCCTTGAGGGGAAGGGGTTGGGGGGCGGGGTGATGCACCGACGTCCGATGCTTGTGAATCAATTGAGGCGGTGGTGTCTCTCCCCGCCCCCTGTCCCCTCCCCTCGCGGGGAGAGGGTTCTGGGAAGAGCATTTCGCTTGGAAACAATTCACCCGCGCGCGGATCGGCGCCGCGATGGGCGAGCGGGATGTAGATCGCGTCGTTGGCCGCGAGCGAGAGCGAGATGCCGACCAATTGCGCGCGTGTGGCGTCGAACGAATCCGCTTCGGTGTCGAGGCCGATCGCCCCTTGGGTGCGTGCGCGCGTGATATAAGCTTCCAGCGTCGGCAGATCGCGCACGACCTTGTACGCGTCGCGTTTGAACTCGGTTCCGACTTGCTCGATCACCGGGCCGGCGCCCGCTGTCGTTACCACGCTTTGCGGCGCGATCGCGCCCGCCGCGTATTGGGCGACGATCTGGACGCCCTTCTCTTTCGCGTAATGCTCACGCACACGGCGCGCGAGCGTGCGGAATTCCATCGTATCGAGGAAGGTCAGCAGCATCGATGGATCGGGCTCGCGCACCGCGAAGGCTTCCCATTTCTCCTCGACGTCGACGTCGTCCTTCAACGTCACAAGCTCGCGCGAAAGCCGGATTTGATCGGCGAAATTGATCAGGGTCTCGCGGCGCTTTTGCTGTTTGATCTCGCCGGCGCGTTCAAGAATGGCGTCGAGCGAGCCGAAGGTGTTGATAAGTTCGGCGGCTGTCTTCGGGCCGATGCCGGGCGCGCCGGGGACGTTGTCGGTGCTATCGCCGATCAAGGCTTGCGCGTCGATCACCTTGTCCGGCGTGACGCCGAATTTTTCCATCACCGCTTCGGGGCCGAGCGCGCGGTTCTTCATCGGATCGTAGAGTTGGATTTGGCCATCCACGATCAGCTGCATCAAATCCTTGTCGCTGGAGACGATCTTCACTTGCGCGCCCGTCGTCGCGGCTTGGCGCGCGTAAGTGGCGATCAGATCATCGGCCTCGAAGCCGCCCATTTCGATGCACGGCAGATTGAACGCGCGCGTGGCGTCGCGGATCAGCGGAAATTGCGGCACCAAATCTTCAGGCGCCGGCGGGCGATGCGCCTTGTATTCGGGGTAGAGTTTGTTGCGGAAGGTGATCTCGCTCTTGTCGAAGATGACGGCGAGGTGAGTCGGCGCTTCGCTCCCCTTCATCTCCTCCAGGAATTTCCACAGCATGTTGCAAAAGCCGGCGACGGCGCCGACGGAGAGCCCGTCGCTCGCCCGCGTCAGCGGCGGCAGCGCATGGTACGCGCGGAAGATGTAGCCGGAGCCGTCAATCAGGTAGAGCCGGGGCGAAGAGGTTTTGCTCATTTGCTTTCTGCGTCAGGCCAGGGGTCGGTGGGTCTTTTGACCGCTGCGTATAGCTTGGCCGCCGCTTGCTTCAAAAGCGGCAAATCATAAGCGACGATATTCCAGATAATGCGCGGATCGACGATTTCGTAGCCGTGGCGCAGCACGTTGCCGAAATTTGCGATCTGGCGCCATTCTATGTGCGGCTCGCGTGCACGCAAATCTTCGTCAATATGGCGGCTCGCTTCAGAAATGATTTCGAGCCATCGCTCGACCGCGCGATACTTCAGCGGCTCTTCACGTAAAGTCTCGTACGTTTCGTTCGCGACGGCGGCGTCGATTTGGCGAATGCAGTCGAGAATATCGAACAGTCTGAGACGTGGCGGCCGCTCACCGGCCATTAGAACACGCGCACCGCCGACTGGGCCACATCGTTACGTATCAAGGGATGCAGCGCTTCGCGCGTAGTAAGCTCCACCCTGCGCCCGAGAACTTCCGCGATGCGATCAGCAAGCGCATAGAACGAAAATCCAAGCTTGGAGTCCGGCGCAAGATCGCAAAACAGATCGACGTCGCTCTCCGCCGTCTCCTCACCTCGCGCCAGCGAGCCGAACAGATAAAGCGACGCAATGCCGTTGCGCTTCAGTTCGGGTTCCAGCGCGCGCAGGCGCGAGAGGGCCAGTTGGTCCGTCATGCGACCAATGTAGCATCGTCGCCCGCGAAGGTCAGCCCCCTAGTCCGGCAGCGGCGGCGCGCGTTTCTTGGCGAGCATCGATTCGCGCACCGTGATGAACACGGTCGAGCCAATCACGATCGCCGCCCCCACGATCGTCCAGACATCGAGCACCTCATGAAAGATCAGCAGCCCGGATAACGCCGCCATCGGCAGGCGGCTGTAGTCCATCAGCGCCATGAGCGAGGCGTCGCCCGCGGTGAGCCCGCGCGTGAAGCAGGTCTGCGCCAGCACGCCGGAAACGGCAAGCAGCAGGAAAATGCCGGCGTCAACCCAGCCCGGCATGGTCCAGCCAAATAGCGCGAGCGGCAGACCCAGCAGCGTCGTCGCGGCATTCATCCACAGCACCAACGAGAGGGTGGAATGATCGCGTGACAGGTCTTTGATGGTCACGACCGAGTACGCCATGAGCAACGCCGAGGCGAGCGCGGCGAACGCGGCCATATTGAACTGCATCTCTGTCGGCCGCGTCATCACCAGCACGCCGATGAAGCCCACGACCAGCGCACCTTGGCGCCACGGACCCACCTTCTCATGCAACAAGAGCATCGCCAGCAGCACGACAAAGAGCGCACGCGCGAACGAGAGCGATTGCGCCGTTGCAAGCGGCAGGTTCGCGAACGCATAGAACGCCAGCAGCACGCCGATCGCCGAACCGATGCACCGGCGCGCCATCACCCAGGGCCGCGACGTCGCCCACGCGCTTGGCCCCGCGCGCAGCACGGCGGGCAAGAGCAGCACGACGCCTGCGGCGCAGCGGAAAAACACCATTTGCGCCTCGGCGTAGCCCTGCTGCGCCAAATGCTTGATGCACGCGGTCATGATGGTGAAGCAGGCGGCCGACGCCAGCATCCACAACACGCCGCGCATGTTTCCCGAGAGTGTGACGCGCGCGGCTGTCATGAGCGCGGCTTTGGTGCGCGCCGCCGCCGCGCCCGTCAAGGCCGGGCTTAGGCGCCAAACAATTTGTTGTAGTTGAGCTGTTCGCCCCGGCGCGGCCAAAGCGTGGCCGACGAGCCGGTCGCCAGGAAATCAACGGTCGCGAGGCGCGCCGCGTCCATGGCCACGGCGAAAATCGATGTGCCGGCGCTCAGGCGCTTGGCGCCCAACGCTTTGAGCTTCGCCGCATCGGGCAGCCCCGGCCAGACAATGACGTTGAGCGGCATACCGCAGCGTTCTGCGATGGTCGCGATCTCGCTCTCGATCACCACGCCCGGCACGAACAAGCCGCTGGCGCCGGCGCTCTTGAGCGCAGCGGCGCGGCGCAACGTTTCCTCCACGGCCCGTTCGGCGGGCACGAGTTGCTTCAGGTACACGTCAGTGCGCGCATTGATGTAGAGATCGACGCCTGCACGCACCGCCGCTTCGCGCGCGGCTTCAATCTTGCGCAGATGCAGATCGTGCGCTGCCGCGCCGTCTTCGAGATTGATGCCGACAGCGCCGGCGTTGATCAGCGCCGTGACATTTTCGGCCACCTGCTTTGAGTCATCCGAATAGCCGCCCTCGGCGTCCGTCGTGATCGGCACGCTGACGCTACGCGCAATCTCCTCGATCACGGTGACGAGTTTCGGGATCGGAAAATAATTCCCGTCGGCGAAACCGTGCGCCCACGCCACGGCGGCGCTCGACGTCGCGATCGCCTTGGCGCCGAGCTCCTGAGTCAGCCGCGCCGAGGCGGCGTCCCAGGCGTTGGGCAGGATCAGAAAATCGCTGTGAAGCTGGTGAAAGGCGGCCGCGTTCTGGCTCATCTGGGCGTCTCCTCGGGGTCCATGTAGTGACGCCCGGCCACGGGCGCCCGCCAAAATCGGACACCAGCCTATTTTTCATCTCGCGGCCCCTCCCCACAGCGCACGCGCATTGTCGCCGACATTGCTTCCGGTTAAGCCAATGGGCGAGGTGGGGACATGGATCAGCAAGTAATCGCGCATCGGGAGATCACGCCGGGCGCGAAGGTGGCGCCGATCCCCGATTGGGTCGATCCCGCCGACTATACGATCCCCGCCACGGCCAACCCGCATTTCATCGCGCATGGCATCTGCGTGCTGCTGCACGATACCCAGATCGATCTCTGCGGCCCCGAGCGCGCCTGGTTCAGCCGCCGCGCCGAATTGGTGACCGCCGCCGCCGGCGCCGAGCACGTCGCGCAATTCAATGTCAGCTTCGATCCGCATTTCGAGCAGATCGAGGTGCACACGATCGCGGTGATCCGTAACGGCCAGCGCACCGAGCATACGTCCAGCGCCTTCTTCGAAGTGATGCGCCGCGAGCGCAACATGGAGCGGCTGCAGTTCGACGGCCGTCTCACCATCCATTTCACGCTGCCGGACGTGCGCCAGGGCGACGTGGTCGAGACCGCCTACACGCTCTACGGCATGCGCAAATCGCTAGCCGGCCGACAATCGGCGTTCATGGGCTTGGAATGGCCGGTGGGCATTGTCGATGTGCGCGTGCGCCAGCGTTGGCCACAGACGCGCCAAATCGCGGAGCGGCGCTATGGCAATGTGCCGGAGCCAACCGAAACCATAGCGGATGGCATTGTCGATCGGCGTTGGCGCGTGTTTGAGCGCGCGGGCGTGCGCTTTGAAGCGCTCTCACCGCCATGGGTTCTGCAAAACGCGGCGCTGCAGCTGACGGAATGGCGCGATTGGGCCCAGGTCGCGGACGCGTTCACGCCGCTTTACGAGCAGGTCGGCGCGCTGCCCGACGAGGTGGAGCAAGAGATCGCCCGCATCGCCGCCGCCGAACCCACGCAAGCCGGCCGCGCGTCGGCCATTTTGCGCTTCGTGCAAAGCGGCATGCGCTATCTGGCGATCTCGATCGGCGAAGGCGGCTATGCGCCGCGCCAATTCGCCGACGTGTGGTCGACGCGCTACGGCGATTGCAAGGACAAGTCGAACCTCTACGCGCACATGGCCCAGCGGCTCGGCGTCAATGCCTGCCCGGCGCTGGTGAACACGTTCGACGGTTACGCGCTTGATGGCTGGATGCCCAGCCCGCAGACGTTTGACCATTGCATTGTCCGCGTCGAGATCGACGGCAAAGTCTATTGGCTCGACGCGACGCGCCCGCTGCAGCCGAGCCCGCTCGAAAAAATCGGCCAAAGCTATTTCGGCTGGGCGCTGCCCTTGCGGCCAGGCGCCAATGCGCTCGAACGCATGGCCGATCCGCCGAACGAGCTTTTGAGTGAAACCAAGGAGAACATCGTGCTCGGCGACCGGCCCGAGACGCCGGTGCGCTACGAATGGATTCACACTTTCCGCGGCATCCGCGCCGAAGGCATGCGCGAGCAATTGGAGCGCGACGGCGCGGTCAGCGTGTTCAAGCGCTACGCCGAGGAATTGCAGCGCGCCTGGCCGAAAGCGGCGGTGGTGGCGCAGGAAATCGTTTCCGACGACGTCGCCACGAACACCATCGTGGTGCGCGAGTGCTACGACATCGCCGACGCCTGGACGCATGTCAGCGGGCAAAACTATCGCTTCGCGACGCGCGACCTCACGCTCGTCGGCTCACTGGCCCCGCTCGACGCCGGCGAACGCAAGCATGAGATTTATCTTGGCCAACCGGGCCGCCGTTCGCGCCGCGTGGAATTGCGCACGGTGAAGCCGCATGAAGGCGGCTGGCTGCGCGAGCATCGCGGCACGACGCTGGCTTATGTGGACGAGATGCGCGTGGTTGAGCCGCGCCTTCTGGTGCTGGAGCAGATGCTTTCGATCAAGGCGCTGACGCTGCCAGCGGCGGAAGCGGAGCTCTATCGCAAAGTGCAAACCGATCTCAGCGGCAACGAACTCATGATCACGGAATCTCTATCCGGCGGCAAATTCGTCGGCGGTTTGCAGCAGGGCGAGCAAATGAGCTTCTGGGGCACGGCGCGCTGGGTGCTGATCGGCCTATTGGTCGTCTATTGGATTTCACGTTTCGCCGCGGGCGGCTGAGGCTCAGTGCCCGTCCGCACCGTCGGCCAGCACAAAGCGACGGTCGCAATAGAGGCATTCGACGAAATTCTCTTCGCCCATGTCGTAAAACACGACCGGATGGCCAAGCGCGCCGCCGCCGCCATCGCACTTCACGCGCTTCGACGTCACCGTGATCGTTTCCGGCGCGGCAAGCGCGTCCGGATCGCCGGGCGTCATCTGATCGGTGCGCGGATTGTCGTGGAGCTTGCTCATTATCTCGACCGGCGGGTTGAAGCGGATTACCGGGGCACGTACCTAGAGCGCATCGCGCCTCCGCGCAATGCGACCCCCAGACCCGAAGGCGCCCATGCTCGCCCCCTCCTCGCCGCCCGACTACGCCATCGAGGCGCGCGGCCTCGACAAAACCTACGGCGCCCAGGGCAAGGGCAAACCGGTCCATGCACTGAAGGCGGTCGATCTGGCGATCCCGCGCGGGTCGTTCTTCGGCCTGCTCGGCCCCAATGGCGCCGGCAAATCCACCTTCATCAATACGCTCGGCGGCTTGGTGAAAAAGTCCGGCGGCACGGCCTCGATCTGGGGCCACGACATCGATGCCGATCCCATGAACGCGCGCGGCGCGATCGGCATCGTGCCGCAAGAATTGAACATGGACCCGTTCTTCTCCCCCGCCGAGGCGCTGGAGATTCAGGCAGGCTATTACGGCGTGCCGAAGAGCGAGCGGAAGACGGAAGAAATTCTGCGCGCCGTCGGCCTGTGGGATAAACGCGACGCTTATGCGCGCACGCTTTCCGGCGGCATGAAGCGGCGCATGCTGGTCGCCAAAGCGATGGTGCATTCACCGCCCGTGCTCGTGCTCGATGAACCGACGGCGGGCGTCGATGTCGAACTGCGCCGCCAGCTCTGGGATTATGTGCGTGCGCTGCATGCGGGCGGCGTCACGATCGTGCTCACCACGCATTATCTCGAAGAGGCGCAGGAGCTCTGCGACACCATCGCCATCATCAATCATGGCAAGGTGATCGCTTGCGAGCCCACGCACAAGCTGATCTCGCGCCTCGATCAAAAAACGCTCGTCGTCACGCCGCAGACGCCGCTCGCGCCGCCGCTGCGCGGCTTTGAAGACATTGTGTTCGCGCAGAGACCAACAGGCGCCTTCACGCTGACCTACAAAACCAGCCAGCACAGCGTCGAGGAATTGCTCGATCGCATCCGCGCCGCCGGCGTAACGATCAAGGATCTCTCAATCGAAGAGCCGGACCTCGAGGACGTGTTCGTGGAACTCACGGCATAGAACAATATGGACCGCCGGCGCCTCGCCGGCATGCACCGCGCTGGCCGGCGAGGCGCCGGCGATCCATACGAACGGAGCGTGCTTATGAAATACGTCAATCTCGGCAAGACCGGCCTCAAAGTCTCGCGTATCTGCCTTGGCACGATGGCTTACGCCGAAGGCGCCGGCGGCTTCCACCCCTGGGCGCTCAACGAAGAAGCCTCCCAGCCCTTCTTCAAGCGCGCCTTCGAAGCGGGCATCAATTTCTTTGACACTGCCAACGTCTATTCGTCCGGCACCAGCGAGGAATTCCTGGGCCGCGCCGTCGCGAAATACGCCAAGCGCGAAGAGGTCGTCATCGCCACGAAAGTGCATGGCGAAATGCGGCCCGGCGATCCGAACGGCAAAGGCCTTTCACGCAAAGCCATCTTCACTGAAATCGATCACAGCTTGCGCCGCCTCGGCACGGATTACGTCGATCTCTACCAAATCCACCGCCTCGACCCTGAAACGCCGATCGAGGAAACGCTGGAGGCGCTGCACGACGTCGTGAAGGCCGGCAAGGCGCGCTATATCGGCGCCTCCTCGATGTTCGCCTGGCAATTCATGCAAGCGCTGGCGCTGCAGAGCGCGCATGGCTGGGTGCGCTTCGTCTCGATGCAAAACCACCTCAATCTGCTCTACCGCGAGGAAGAGCGCGAGATGCTGCCGCTGTGCCGCGATCAGGGCATCGGCGTGATCCCGTGGTCGCCACTGGCGCGCGGGCGCCTCGCACGGCCATATGGTGAGAAAACCGACCGTAGCGAGACGGACAAGTTCGGTACATATCTCTACCGAAAGACCGAAGACAGCGATCGCCAAGTGATTGAACGCGTCGGCGAGATCGCGGCCGAACGCGGCCTGCCGCGCGGGCGGATCGCGCTCGCATGGCTGCTGGCGAAGCCGGGCGTCACCGCGCCAATCGTGGGCGCCACAAAGATCGAGCAATTGAACGATTCGATTGCGGCGCTTGATGTGGCGCTCAGCGCCGAAGAGATCGCGCGGCTTGAAGAGCCTTACGTGCCGCATCCCATTTCGGGTCACACCTGAGGACGACATGCCCTACGTCAATATCAAGATCACCAAAACCGGCGCGACCGCCGCGCAGAAAGCCGAGCTGATCAAGGGCGCGACAGAGCTGCTGCAGCGCGTGCTGAACAAGAACCCGGCCACCACCGTCGTCGTCATCGACGAGGTCGAGACCGACAATTGGGGCGTCGGCGGCGAGACCGTGACGGCGCGCAACGCGAAAGCGCCATGACCACGCCGCGCCCGCTTGTCGTGATGGCGCTGCCCAGCGAAAGCGAAGGCCTCATCGAAGACCTCAGACTTGAGGTGATTTACACCGGGCTGGGTAAGGTCAACGCCGCCCACGGCCTCACGCGCGCGCTTTACACCGCCCGAGCGCGCGGCGTGGTCTATCCTTACGTGCTCAATCTCGGCTCCGCCGGCAGCCATGATTTTCCGCGCGGCGCGCTGGTGGAAGCGGATCGCTTCGTACAGCGCGATATGGACGTCACGGGCCTCGGCTTTGCGCTGGGCGCCACGCCGTTCGAGAACATGCCGGCGATGCTCGAAGCCACACGCCGTTTCGCGCATCTGCCCCGCGCCATCTGCGGCACCGGCGATTCCTTTCTGCAGGCCCTCTCGCCCGTCGCATGCGGCCTCGTCGATATGGAAGCGTACGCCTACGCAAAGGTCTGCACCCTGGAAGGTGTTGCGTTCGCGTGCGTGAAATACGTGACCGACGGCGCCAATGATGGCTCGCACACGGATTGGCAAAAACATCTCGTCGACGCACCGCACGCCTTCGCCGCGTTGCTGAAGGATCATCTCCAAGCATGAACACGCAGACGCTTGCGCTCTATTCGGCGATCTCGCTCATCGCCGGCGTGCTGATCCCAATCATGGCCGCGCTCAGCGGCGCCATGGGGCGCACGTTCGACAATCCCCAGATCGCCGCGCTGATCGTCGTCGGCGGCGCCTTCGCCATCGTCGCGGCTTTTACCCTGGCCAGCGGCGGCGGCGCGTTCGATTGGCGGCTGCTCAAGCAGGCGACGCCGCTGCAACTTGTCGCCGGTTTCGGCATGGCCTTCTACCTGCTCTCGATCACCTATCTCGCGCCGCGCTTCGGAGTCGGCAACGCAGTGATGCTGGTGGTCGCGGGGCAAATCGCGTCATCGGCGATGATCGATCATTTTGGCCTGTTCGGCGCTCCGCATAAACCTATCGACCTGCCGCGCGCCGCGGGCTTGGCCATCATGGTGGCCGGCGTCGTCATCGCCCAGCTCGCGGCGAACAAGCCAGCCGTCGACTAGAGTTTTCACGCGACGCGACCGATATATGCCGACGCACGCGAACTGATCGTGGTCGAGTACGCACGCGCGGCGCACCCGGTTTCAGGTGAGGCAAACCGGATAATTTCCGCCCTCGGACACAAGCCCCGCCTCGGACTCGCGGATCACCCAGGTGACAGCAACCCGAACACTGCACCAATCAAAGCGCGGATGGCCGGAGCGACGCAGATTGGTCAGGCAGTATTTCACGTCGCCATTGGGCGCCGCGAACCAATATTCTCGTGCGCCTTCAGGGACGTGATCCATCGCCATGGAATCCCGCGCCGCGATAGCGCGGTAAGCCTCGGCGTTGGCCGGCGCCTGCGCGCGTACCCATTGGCCGCTCGGGCCCGCACGCTCGACGTCGCAGAAATCCTGCACGATCCAATCTGAATAGATCGGCGTCGAGGCGCACGAACCCGCCATCGGCGACATCGCCAGCACTAGCGCCATCAAGGCTCGCATGCACATCCCTCCCGCCCCTGGAGCATGGCGCGGTTTCCGGGCGTCTGGAAGACGGCTCACACGGATGTGCGCAAACGAAAATGGCCCAAACGAAAATGGCCGGTGCGCAAGCACCGGCCATTCCCGACAACCTCTAAGGTTTGTTCTGATGCGTCGTACGCGCCGCTCTTAGCGGGCGACGGCGGCCTTCATCACGGCCGACTGGCGGAACGCCAGCTTCTTCGACGCCTTGATCTTCACCGGCTCGCCCGTTTGCGGGTTGCGGCCCATGCGCGCCTTGCGGGCGCGGATCATGATCATGCCGATGTCGCCGATCTTCACCTTGGCGCCCTTCATGACGTAGGCCTTCACCACGTCGAGATAGCCCTCGGTCAGCGCCTTGGCTTCTGACTTCTTGACGCCGAGGTGATCGGCGACGCTTTGCAGCAGCGCCGACGCCGTCACCGTCTTGCCGGCGGTCGCGGCGACCTTCACGGCCTTCGCTGGCGCGGCGGCCTTCTTCGCCGGAGCCTTCTTCGCGGCCTTCTTCGCCGGGGCCTTCTTCGCTGCTTTCTTCACTGCCTTCTTCGCCATCTTCGTATTCCCCTCTCACAGGTTGTCGTGCGTTAAACTCAACGAAACCACCGGTAAAATGCGGCTTCTACGAGCCCTCTTCACCTGTGGCGCATCGAGTGATGCCACCCAAATCTTGATGGAGCGTGACTACGCCGCTCCACTACTGCGGCAAAAACCCCCATTTTTCGGGCTTTTCGACGCGTTCGCGGGGATTCCCTTGCATGGGCGCATCTGAGTCGCAATCCGGAAACGCTGATTTGCAGCGGGTTTGACGCAGCTTCTGTGGATGGCGCTTCCACGCTGTTGCTGAAAATCCCCGAAAATAAGGCGAAAACGCGCGTTCCATCGCTTGGATGAAACGCGCGCATGGCGTCTCGCTTGCGAAACGTACGCGAATTTACGGCGTGATTGGGCGCTCGCGATCGGGGCGTCGACCTTCATCTTCGATCTGTCGCCCAGGTCGTGACGGTTCCGTCTCCGGCTCCGGCGGTGGCGGTGGCGGAGGTGGCGTTACGGGTGGCGGTGGTGGTTGTGGTGGCGGCGGCGCCGGCGGAGGTGCAGGCGGCGGCGTTACAGGTGGCGGCGCCGGCGGCGTCACTGGCGGCGAAGGCGGCGTCACCGGCGGTTGCGGCCGCGGCGGACGCGGCGGCGTGATCGGAGGCGAAGGCGGAGATGGCGGCGTCACCGGCGGCGTTGGCGGACGCGGCGGCGGATTGGTCTGCGCATCCTGCAGCTGGCGAATACGGCGGCGCGCATCGTCGCGATAATCGCCGTCCTGCTGCGTGTTCAGGTAATATTCGTACGCGTCGATCGTATCGCGGCGGGCGGCGCGATCCCAGGCGGTGCGGTCGTCGGCGCGCAATTGATAGATGCGCCGCTCGGCGTCGCGGCGGTGATAGCCATCGGGGTATTCACGCAGATAGCGCTCATATTCGCGGATATTGTCGCGCCGGCGCGCGCTATCCCAGGCCCAATCGTCCTGGCGCTGGAACTCATCCAGAAACCGCCGCGCCTCGGCGGCATAGACCGAGCGCGGATACGCCCGCAGAAAATCAGCATAACCACCTGGAGAATTGAGCCGGTGCGCGCGCACCCAGGCGCCTTCGTCCGTATTCCAAAGGTAATCCAGCCGCGCACGCGCCTCCTCGCTATTGGCGCCGTTCGGCCAAGCATTGAGAAAGCCCTCATACGCGTCGATCCGATCGATCCGGGCGGCCTCGGCGAAGGCGGCGCGCTCTTCCGCCGCCAGACGCGGCGCGGCCAGCACGGCGCGACGCGCATCGGCGCGGCCGGTATCGGCGCCCCACGGATAAAGCCGCATGTAGGTGACGTACGCGTCCTCGGTATCGACCGCGCTGGCGCGGGCCCAGGCCTCGCGCTCTTGCAGCATCAGCGTCTCCACCCGCGCGCGCGCGCCAGCGGCGTTCGGCCAATCCCCGAACGAGCGCAGATAGTTCTCGTAAGCAGTCGGCGTGTCCTGACGCTGCGCCAGCACCCAGGCCTGCGCCTCAAGCTCTTCCTGCGTCGGCGGCGGCGTGGCGCATGCCGCCAACAGCGCCGCGACCGAAGCCGCGGCCAACATTTTCAATCGCCAAAAATGAGACGTCATGATCCAGCCCCCTGGTCCCTGCGTTTAGTTGTTCCCACCCCACCTGAACGGCGACGGAATCAGAACGCCCATTTGTATGGGTCAGGCAAAAACGCCGGCTTCGATCAGGCCATAGACGCGCTTCATATCTCCGGCGAGCGAGCGATCTTGGCTCAGCCGCGCCGACACCGCGCGCACCTGGCCGTGCGCCTCTTGCAGCACCGGCGAGGTTTTGAGCGGCGCGTGAAAATCGACGCCCTGCGCCGCCGCCAGCAATTCAATGGCGATCACATAAGCCGCGTTGCGGGCGATATCCCCGGCCTTGCGGCCAGCGAACGTGGCCATCGAGACGTGATCCTCCTGATTGGCGGAGGTCGGCAGCGAATCCACGCTCGCCGGGTGCGCGAGCGTCTTATTCTCCGACACCAAGGCCGCGGCACTCACCTGCAGGATCATGAAGCCGGAGTTGAGGCCGCCATCCTCGACCAGAAACGCCGGCAAGCCGGAAAGCGCCGGGTCGATCAGCAGCGCGATGCGCCGCTCGCTCAGCGACGCGATCTCACTCGCCGCCATGGAAATCATGTCCGCCGCGAACGCCACCGGCTCGGCGTGGAAATTGCCGCCGGAAAGAATGGCGCCGTCCTCGGCGAAGACGAGCGGATTGTCGGTGACGGCGTTGGCTTCGATCTCAAGCGTGGCGGCGGCGCTGTTCAGCACATCCAGGCACGCGCCCATGACTTGTGGCTGGCAGCGCAACGAATACGGATCCTGCACGCGCTGATCGACCTCCGCCGAGCGATGGCTCTCGCGAATGGCGCTGCCGTCCATGAGCGCACGTAGCCGCGCCGCGACCTCGATCTGGCCTTTATGGCCACGCGCGATGTGGATGCGTTCGTCAAACGGCGCGTCCGTGCCTTTCAACGCATCGGTCGACATCGCGCCCGCGATCAGCGCGGCGTCGAATACATCCTGCGTGCGGAAGAGCGCGTCGAGCGCGAGCGCCGTCGAAATCTGCGTGCCGTTCAGCAGCGCAAGCCCCTCCTTGGGGCCAAGCGTGACCGGCGCCAGGCCTATGCGTCTCAACGCTTCGGATGCATCAAGGCGTTCGCCCTTCAAATCGATCTCGCCCGCGCCGATCAGCGCGCACGACATGTGCGCCAGCGGCGCAAGATCGCCCGACGCGCCGACAGAGCCCTGCGAAGGAATGACAGGCAGCGCGTTGTGCGCCAACAACGCCAGCAACGCATCGATCACGATGCGGCGAATACCCGAGCGGCCCGCCGCCAATGTGACAATCTTGATCGCCAGCGCCAGGCGCACCACGCGCTCGGGCAAATCCGGGCCGACGCCGACGGCGTGCGACAGCACCAGATTGCGCTGCAATTGTTCAAGCTTGTCGGCCTCGATGCGCGTCGATGCGAGTTTGCCGAAGCCCGTATTGATGCCGTAGAGCGCCGCACCCGATTGCAGCGCCTTGGCGACCGCGTCCGCGGACGCGTCGATGCGTGCGTAATCGGCTGCGTCGAGCGCGACACTGCCTTTGCCGGCCCAGATAGCGCGGAGTTGCGCGAGAGAGAGTTTCTTCATGTCACTTCCTTCGTCATTCCGGATGCGCGTACCGCGATCCGGAACCCAGAGGCAAAACGCACAGCTCTGTCATCTCCTGGAAGCCCCGGAATGACGAGTGTGTTCAATGTCGGTCAGATCAGCGACGGCAGATCGAGCCCCTGCTCTTTCGCGCATTGGATCGCTTCGTCGTAGCCGGCGTCGGCGTGGCGCATCACGCCAGTGCCGGGATCGTTCCAGAGCACGCGGGCGATGCGCTTGGACGCCGCCTCAGTGCCGTCGCAGACGATGACGACGCCCGAATGCTGCGAATAGCCCATGCCGACGCCGCCGCCATGATGCAGCGAGACCCAAGTCGCGCCGCCCGCCGTGTTCAGCAGCGCATTGAGCAGCGGCCAATCGCTGACGGCGTCGCTGCCGTCGCGCATCTTTTCGGTTTCACGGTTGGGCGAAGCCACCGAGCCAGAATCCAAATGATCCCGCCCGATCACGAGCGGGCCGATTTCGCCGCGCGCCACCATTTCATTGAACGCCAGGCCAAGGCGATGCCGCTGGCCCAAGCCAACCCAGCAGATGCGCGCGGGCAAGCCTTGGAACGCGATGCGCTCTTTCGCCATGTCGAGCCAGCGATGCAGATGCGCATCGTCGGGGATCAGCTCTTTCACCTTCGCGTCGGTCTTAGCGATATCTTCCGTATCGCCGCGCAGCGAAGCCCAGCGGAACGGGCCGATGCCGCGGCAGAATAGCGGACGCACATAAGCGGGCACGAAGCCTGGATACGCGAACGCGTCTTCCACGCCTTCGTCCTTGGCGACTTGGCGAATGTTGTTGCCGTAATCGACCGTCGGCACGCCTTGCTTGTGGAAATCGAGCATGGCCTGCACATGTACCGCGATCGAAGCGCGCGCCGCTTCGCGCACGGCTTCCGGATTTTGCGCGCGCGTTTGCACCCAGCGCTCGACGCTCCAGCCTGCCGGCAAATAGCCGTTCACCAGATCATGCGCGGAAGTCTGATCCGTCACCGCGTCGGGTCGGATACCGCGCTTGACCATCTCCGGCAGAATTTCCGCCGCGTTGCCAAGCAGGCCGACGGAGATCGCCTCGCCCTTGGCGCAAGCTTCATTGATGAGCTTCAGCGCCTCATCCAAGGTGTCGGCGCGTTTATCGAGGTAGCGCGTTTGCAGCCGCTTCTCGATGCGATCACTTTGGCATTCGATCGCCAAACAGCACGCGCCCGCCATCACCGCCGCGAGCGGCTGGGCGCCGCCCATGCCGCCAAGGCCAGCGGTGAGAATCCATTTGCCCGACCAATCGCCGCCGAAATGTTTGCGCCCCATCTCGGCGAAGGTTTCAAACGTGCCCTGCACGATGCCTTGCGTGCCGATATAGATCCACGAGCCCGCCGTCATCTGGCCGTACATCATCAGGCCCTTGCGATCGAGCTCGTCAAAATGCTCCCAGGTCGCCCAGCGCGGCACGAGGTTTGAGTTGGCGAGCAGCACGCGCGGCGCATCCGCATGCGTCTTGAACACGCCGACGGGCTTGCCGCTCTGCACAAGCAGCGTCTCATCCTCTTCCAAGCGGCGCAGCGTTTCGACAATGCGATCATACGCCGCCCAATCGCGCGCCGCACGGCCAATGCCGCCATAGACGACAAGCTCTTCGGGATGCTCGGCCACCTCCGGATCGAGATTGTTCATCAGCATGCGCAAGGCGGCTTCGGTGAGCCAGCTTTTGCAGGTGCGATCGTTTCCACGCGGCGCGCGGATCACGCGCGATGCGTCGTGACGGGGATTCATGGGCAGCTCCGAATTTTCGATGCGTGTAGCGCTTCGGACCGCCGGCTTCCAGCCGGCATCGGCGTTTCGCGGCTACACGACCCGTCCGGCGAACACTCTTTCCCGCAGCAACGGCGCGCCCAGCCAATAGCTCAGCTCGGCTGGCGATTTCACGTCCCAGACCGCCAGATCGGCGGCCTTGCCCAGCTCCAGCGTGCCAACATCGTCCAAAATACCCAGAGCACGGGCGCCCTCGCGGGTGATGCCGGCGAGCGCTTCCTCGGGCGTCAGGCGGAAGAGCGTACACGCCATGTTGAGCGCGGCGAGCGGCGACGTCATCGGCGAGGTGCCGGGATTGCAATCGCTGGCCACCGCCATGCGCACGCCGGCCTTGCGCATCGCCTCAATCGGCGGCAGCTGCTTTTCGCGCAAAAAATAGAACGCGCCGGGCAACAGCACCGCGACCGTACCGTTCGCCGCCATCGCGGCGATTCCCGCATCGTCCAGATATTCCAAATGATCGGCGCTCAATGCCTTGTAACGCGCCGCGAGCGCCGCACCCTGCTGATTGCTGAGCTGCTCGGCATGAAGCTTCACCTCAAGGCCATTGGCGCGCGCGGCGGCGAACACGTACTCCACCTCTTCGGTCGTGAAGCCGATATTCTCGCAAAACGCATCAACGGCATCCGCCAAGCCCTCCGCGGCGATGGCGGGGATCATCACGTCGGCGACAAGTTTGACGTAAGCCGCGCGATCCTCCTTGAACTCGGGCGGAAGCGCGTGAAGACCAAGGAATGTGCGCTTTACTCGAACATGTTGTGCGCCTCCTCTCCCCCGCGAGGGGGCAGAGGGTTCTGGCCTGTACGTCTCCAACGCTTTCGCGGCTTCAAGCATTTTCAGTTCAGTTTCGAAATCGAGACCGTAACCGGACTTGATCTCCACACTCGTCACGCCCTCGCGCGTCAGCCCCGCCAAGCGGCGTGCGGCGCTTTCCGTCAGCTCTTCGCGTGTCGCCGCCCGCGTCGCCGCCACGGTGGAGACAATGCCGCCGCCGGCGCGCGCGATCTCTTCGTAGCTCGCGCCTTGCAGCCGCATCTCGAACTCGCGCGCGCGATCGCCGCCAAACACGAGGTGCGTGTGACAATCGACAAGACCCGGCGTGATCCAGGCATTGTCCAGGCGATGCACTTGATGCGCCAGTTCGTCGGCGGGCTTCGGCAGATCGGCGGCGTAGCCGATCCAGGCGATTTTGCCCTCCTTCGCCGCCAGCGCGCCGCGCGCAATCGCGCCATACGCCGCGCCGCCTTCGGCCATGGTGGCGAGGTGGCAATCGATCCAGAGCGTGTCCCACATCAGTTTGTCATAGCACCCCCTCCCCTTGAAGGGAGGGGGCAGGGGGTGGGGTGAAGCGCCGCCGAATGCAGAAATAAGTGAGGCGCGCAAATTTTTCTCTGCGCGGAGGTTCACCCCGCCCCCCAACCCCCTCCCCTCAATGGGAGGGGGAGTCTATTGCATCACCATGACCGATTCAGATTGCCGTTCCTGGTTTTCCGCCGCGGATTTGCTGACGCACGACGCCAACGCGCCGGTGGCGTTGATCGGCGCGCCGCTGGGCTTGGGCTCGATCACGCCCGGCAAGTGCGATCTCGCGCCCGCGACCTTGCGCGCCGCGCTGAAGCGCATGAGCGTCTATGATCTCGAAACCGAGACCGATCTCTCGGCCCTACGCGTGTTTGACGCCGGCAATGTCGATGTCGAGCAAGCGCAGCCGGCGGAGGCGCTGGCGCCGATCGTTGCGCGCATGCGCCCGCTGCTTGGCGCATACAAACTCACCATGCTGATCGGCGGCAACAACGCGATCACGCGCCCTGCGGTGCATGCGCTTGATCCAACGCTGCAGCGCATCGGCCTGCTGACGCTCGATGCACATTTCGATCTGCGCGACACCGATTGCGGGCTCACCAACGGCAACCCGATTCAGGCATTACTGGAAGATGGCATGCCCGGGGCCCACATCGCGCAAATCGGCCTGTTGCCGTTCGCAAACACCAAGAAGGCGCACGAAAAGGCGAAAGCCGCGGGAATTTATGTCGCCACAGCCGCAGCGTGCCGCGCACAAGGCCTAGCCGCGATCGCCGAGAACGCGCTGGCGCGGCTCGCCGCGAAATGCGACGTCATCCACGTCGATTTCGATATCGACGTTATCGAGCGCCACGCCATGCCAGGCGCGCCTGGCGCACGGCCAGGCGGCGTCGCGGTGCAGGATTTCCTCGACGCCACGCGCCTGATCTGCGCGCATCCGAAAGTGAAAAGCGTCGATCTCACCGAGTTCGATCCTTCGCTAGATGTCGCCGCCATCAGCGCGCTGACGGCGGCGCGCTGGGCCTGCGAGGTGCTGGCCGGCTATCTGAAACGATAGGCCCGCCGACGCCTTACTCCGCCAGGAACGTACGCACCTCGCTCACGAAGCGATCCAATTGATCAATCATGATGAAGTGGTAGCTCTCATCGATCCTCACGATGCGCGCCTGTGGCGTATCCACGTACGACGCGCGCATGAAGCCCTCATATTGCTCGGCCGTGATCGGCGCTTGCGGCGGAATGACGAACAGAACCGTCATCGGCTGCGTGATGTTGCGCAATTCCGGGCGCAGATCGGTGACGATCAATTCATGGTACGCGTTCGCCACCGTCGGCACATTGCTCAGCCGCGAATGCTCGATGATGCGGGCGCGCTCGCTTTCGGTACGCACCATGCTGTTGATGGTTTGGATTGTTTGCGGTGAAACGACGCCCTGCGGCGACGCCAGCATGGCCGCGCGGATTTGATCCGCCACGGGCGCCAGGCTCTCCGGCGTCGCCGCAGGCCCGCCGAACATCGCCCCCATGAATGGAAACATATCGACGACCATCAGCTTGCCGACGAGTTCGGGATGGCGCGCCGTAAGCATCATGCCCATCGTGCCGCCCAGGGAGTGACCAATCACAGCCGGATGGTCGAGACCTTGTTCGCGAATATAGCGGGCGATTTCCTCGGCGACGGGCGCGGCAACCACGCCCTCGCCATTGGCGCCGGCCGGCGCGCCAGCAAAGCCATTCACTTGCACGAGGTGCACGCGATAGTTCGGACCGAGTGCGGCCACACTCGCATCCCAAATCTCGCGCGACGAACTGAGACCCGGAATGAAAATCACGTCTTGGCCGCTGCCTTGCGTCGTGACGCTGATGCGATCCGAACTGAAGCCAGCACTCGCATCGGCGCCGCCTGAGCCGCTGGCGCACGCAGCCAGCATCGAGGCCGCCATCACCAGGCCCGCAAGAAATCCGCGTCGCTTCATTTTATTCTCCAGATGCGCGCCTGACCTAAGCGGCGCGCGCCGCCAAGGCAACCCGCGCTTTGTCGCCGGCTCAGCGCTCGGATGCGGCGCCAGAGAATTTTGTAAACGGCAGCAACATCGGCACGCGCCGCCGATAGGATGCGTACGCCTCATCGCCGAGATCACGGCGCAAGAAACGCTCCTCAAGCTTAGCCCGCAGCGAAACGCCCGCGATCAGCACGAGCGCGCCGGCGATCGCTTCGATGCGGCCGCGCTCGATCGCGGTTGCAATCACCGCCAGCAACAAGCCCGCATACACCGGATGGCGCACCACGCCATAGGGTCCGGTATCGACGATGCGATGATCCTCCGTCGGCGCCGAGGCGCCCGACCAGAGCGGCCCCAGATGCAGCCGCGCCGCCCACGTGAATAAAAGCCCCACGCCCACAAGCGCGAACATCGCCCAAGCCACGGGCGCGGGCGCCACCCACAACAGCGCAAAGCCCACGGGATAATAAGACGCGATCAGCATCACGAGCGCCGCCAGCGTCAGCACGCGGCTTGGGCTTTCGGCGCCAAGATCGTGATGCGACGCGGTGCGCGCGCTCCAGCCCGCCGCCATCACCCATGCGACCAGCCACACCAGCCAAGCCACGACAATGGCCGCGCCCGCGCTCATTCCGCCGCTCCAGCTGCTTTCAGCGCTCGCATTGGATCGCTCCATTCGCCGCAAGGCGACACGTCCAATTCACTGGCGCGCGCACCTCTTGGACGGCGCCCTCCTGCACGACCACGCTCAATTGCTCGCCATCCTCGCGGTCGTCGTCCTCGTCCAGCGCGACGGACAATGCGACGCGTTCACCTTGACGATCAACGATCGCCACTGCGTGCGGATGAGCCGATGCATATGCCTCAACGCCACCCGGAATCGGTGCGCCTAAGCGAAGAGCAGCCAGCGCGTGCGCGCGTTCATCCGATTCATCCATGGTCGAGCCGATCGCGCCGCCAACCAAGGCCGCGCCGATCACCGGCGCAAAAAACACCAGCGCCCCAACGCCCGTCATCACGTCACCCGCGCCCGTGCCCGTCGTGCTGTGATATTCTCGCCTGCACTGAATCTGCAGCAAGGTGTTGGCAGGCAACGGCGCCGCCTCGCCGGCGCGCCCGCCGACCAGATGCTCGAAACGTTGATCGCGGAAGACAAACGCATCAATGCGCTGCGGCAGATCCTCAACGCGAGCGCTGACGTGGTTCAGGTCGTAATGCTCCGGACAAGGATCCGCGGTTGCGAATATGCGATCGGCGCCGATGGAGACGACTTGGACTCCATCCACCAACTCGGCGGCATCGAAAAGCAAGCTTTCCTCAGCAGCGGCTGCGCCCAGCAGGCTGCGCACGTCGCCCTGCGATCGGCCGAGCAATTGGTCGATGCTGACCTCTGACAAATCAACAAAGGGAGGCCCAGGCGGCGGCCCACTCGCGCACGCCGCCATCAGCACAGCCAGGACGCCCGCCGCGAACCGCCGCATCGCCTACTCCATTGTCACCACAAGTTTGCCCGTGGCCGTGCGATCCATCAGCGAGCGGATCGCCTTGCCGCCTTCGGCCAGCGGATAGCGCGCGGAGATGCGCGGCTTGATCTTGCCTTCGGCGTAGAGCTTGAAGAGATCGCGCACATTGCTTTCGTGCAGCTTGGGCTCACGCGCGACGTGCGCGCCCCAGAACACGCCAACGATGGAAGAACTCTTCAGCAGCGTGAGATTGAGCGGCGGCGTCGGAATGCCAGCCGGGAAGCCGATCACCAGATAGCGGCTGTTCCAGTTCATCGCCCGCAGCGCCGGCTCGCAATAATCGCCGCCAACCGCGTCATAGACGACATCCGCGCCGCCGCCGGTGGCCTGCTTGAACGCATCCGCCAGCGCCTTGCCCTGCTCTTTCGCGAACGCGCCGGGCGGATAGATCACGGTCGCGTCCGCGCCGCACGCCTTGGCGAATTCGGCTTTCGCTTCGCTCGACACGGCGCCGACGACTTTCGCGCCCATCGCCTTCGCCAGCTCGATCGCCGCCACGCCAACGCCACCCGCGGCGCCAAGGATCAGGACGGTCTCGCCCGGCTGCAACACGCCGCGATCCTTCAGCGCGTAGTACGAGGTGCCGTAGGTGAGGATAAAGGCGCTCGCTTCATCGAAGGGCATCGTGTCCGGGATCGGCATGATGCGCGCGGCCGGCAGCTTGATCTTCTCGGCATAGCCGCCCCAACCGGTCGAGCCGATCACACGCTGGCCGACCTTCAAATGCGTCACGCCCGCGCCAACGCTCTCGACAACGCCGGCGACCTCGCCGCCCGGCGCGAAAGGGCGCTCGGGCTTGAACTGGTATTTGTCTTCGATGATCAGCGCGTCCGGGAAATTCACGCCCGCCGCCTTCACCGCGAGCACCACCT
Organism: Caulobacterales bacterium; assembly: GCA_017303355.1. Classification (GTDB taxonomy): domain Bacteria; phylum Pseudomonadota; class Alphaproteobacteria; order Caulobacterales; family Aquidulcibacteraceae; genus Vitreimonas. The sequence goes on from JAFLCU010000003.1 coordinate 148,715, forward strand.
CGCCTTCGCCCGCCACCGGATCGGGCAGCTCAGCCAGTTCGAGGCTCTCGGGCGGTCCCACCTTGGTGCTGATCAGCGCTTTCATCGTCTCTCCCTTTGCGAGCGTGTGTAACGCCTTTCCAACATTCCACCACAGAGAAGACAATACGCCCCGTCTTCCCGGATGCCGCTGCGCAGCTCCGGGATGACGAACACTGAGGTTTGCGCGATAGTGCGGACATGACGCGACGTGGCTACTTCATCCGTTTGGCGTTCTCCGTCTTGATCGATATTTTCGACCTGACGCTAGGGCGCATTCCAATCTTCGGTTCGGTCACCGAGGGCGTCGGCACAGTCGTGCTCTACGCCATGTGGGGCCTGGTGGGCTTGGCGAACCTCTGGGAACTGGTCGATTTCACCGATCAGGCCGATAGCTTCATCCCCACCGCGACCTTGGTGGCGCTCTATGTCGGCTGGCGCGAAGGCCATCTGACGGGAAAAACCAACCTCCCCGCTGAGCGGCCATAGCGCAAGGTCAGCCGAAGCAGGCTATAGAGCGGGCCATGACTGGAACTTGGGCCATAGCCTTGCATGGCGGCGCCGGCGCGATCGCCGCGCGCGCCTATCAGCAGGAAGAAGAACACATGGCGGCCCTGCTCGACCGGGGCGCGGCCATGCTCGCCAAGGGCATGAGCGCGCTCGACGTGGTCGTGGCGATGGCGGGCGCACTGGAAGCGAGCGGCCTGCACGTCGCCGGCAAGGGCGCGGCGCCGAATGCGGCGGGCGTGGTGGAATTGGATGCTTCCGTGATGGATGGCGCCACGCGCGCGGCCGGCGCGGTGGCCGCACTGCGCGGCTTCATCTCGCCGGTGCGCGTGGCGCGCGGCGTGATGGAGAAAACCTCGCACGTGCTGCTCGTCGGCGATGGCGCCTCGGCCTTCGCGGGCGATCAGGCCTTCGAACGCGTCGACGATCCGAAGGCCTATTACGTCGCCGCCGAAAGCGGCCTGCCTGGGGCAGGCACGATCGGCGCGGTGGCGCTCGACACAAGCGGAAAACTCGCCGCCGCGACATCGACCGGCGGCCTCCACGGCAAAATGCCCGGTCGCGTCGGCGATACCCCGATCATCGGCGCCGGCTGCTGGGCCGACGAGCGCGCGGCAGTGTCGTGCACCGGGCTTGGCGAATATTTTATGCGCGTGAACGCGGCGGCGGATGTTTCCGCGCGCATCGCCTATGCAGGCCAAACGCTGGAAGAAGCCGGCGCGGCCGTCATCGAGGACGTGCGCCGTTTGGGCGGATATGGCGGATTGATCGCGGTGGACGCGAAAGGCAATGTCACCGCGCCGTTCGCCAGCCAAGGCATGAAACGCGGCCTCGCCAATGCGCAAGGCTTGCGCGAGGTGAAGACATTCAAATGAAAGGCGCACTGATGAAAAAGCTCGCTCTCGCCGCTTCGCTTCTCGCCTTGGCCGCGTGCGGCACCGTCGCCGCACCGGGAGGCCCGCGCGCCGACTGGCGCTGCGATGGCGGCGCCGCGTTTTCGGTGCGGTTCGAGGCCAACACCGCCGAGGTGTTCGCGGCCGGCCGCACCTATTCGCTGCCGATCGCGCAATCCGGCTCGGGCGCGCGCTATTCCGATGGCGCGGTCGAGTATTGGGAGCATCAAGGCCAAGCCACGCTCAATGGCGCGCTCGGCGGCCCCTACGCCAATTGCCGGCGAGGCTAAGCTTCAGATTCGGCCGCCGCCGTGCTAAACTAGATCATGGCCGACACAACCATCCTGATCGAAAACCCTGAAGTCGTGCGCGACATTCAGAGGCTGGCCCAACGCACCGGCAAGCCGGCGGCGGAAGCCGTCGCCGAAGCCGTACGCGCGCGGCTGGGCGGCCCTCCTCAGCCAACCGAGGCTCAAATCGAAGAACGCCGCCGCAAAGTGGCGCGGACTCTAGCGGAAATTGACGCCCTGCCGCACCTCGGCGAGCCACTGACCGACGACGATCTCTACGACGAAGACGGCATGCCCCGATGATTGTGGTCGATGCGTCGGCCTTGCTTGCTATCCATTTCGCCGAGCCCGAGCGTGACGCCTTCACCAACCGGATCGTTGCGTCACCAGCCATCATCTCCGCGGTGAATGCCTGGGAAGCATTGGTCCGCGCCTACGCGGTGGATGGCGCGGCTGGCCGCATGAAGCTTGAAAATCTCATCACCTCGCTAGGCGTTGAGATCGCGTCCGTGGATGCTGAAACCACTTTTGCCGCCGCCGACGCCTTCGCGCGCTACGGCAAACGCGCGCCCGCAAAACTCAACATGGGCGATTGCTTCGCTTATGCGTTAGCCAAGACGCGAGATGCGCCACTGCTCTACAAGGGCGGCGATTTTTCAAACACCGACATTCAGGCGGCCTAATGCGCGGCTATTTTGGCATTGGCGCCGAGAGCATTTCGAAGCCGATGAATCTCGGCGCGCTGATGCGCACCGCGCACGCGTTCGGCGCGAGCTTCTTCTTCACCATCGACGCACACCCCAAGGTGCGCCACGCCTATCATAGCGACACCTCGCGCAGCTTCGGCCACGTGCCGTATTATCCGTGGGACACGCTGGAAGACATGCGCTTGCCGAAGGCCTGCGCGTTGGTCGGCGTCGAACTCACCGACGACGCCATCGAGCTGCCGCGCTTTCAGCATCCGCAAGCGGCGGCTTACGTGCTGGGCCAGGAACGCGGCTCGCTCTCGCCGGCGCTCCAGGCGCGCTGCGCCCATATCGTGCAAATCCCCACCAAATTCTGCCTCAATGTCGGCCTGGCCGGCGCGCTCGTCATGTACGACCGCCTGCTCGCGCACGGCGGCTACCCCGCCCGCCCCATCATGCCCGGCGGGCCCCCGCCGGAGATGACGGAAGTGCTGAAAGCTCGGCGCACTTGACGTCGCCGCATTTGTAACTAATATTAGTTACACTGGAGATGTCTTGAGCGCAGCTGACAAATTGCTTGAGCGCTTCAAAGGTGTCCCAGCGGATATCACCTGGGATGAGCTCAAGCGTGTCTTGGCGCAGTTTGGTTACGCCGAACAAAAGGGCAAAGGCTCGCGGTGGAAGTTTAAGGCCGAGGGCCGTCCAACGCTCATCCTGCACGAGCCGCACCCCGGAAAGATCGTGAAGCGATACGCCGTGCGCTATGTGAAAGAGACTTTGGAGAAAGAAGGCCTGTTATGAGCCAGCTTGAATACAAGGGTTATGTCGGCACCGCTGAAATCAGCGAGGAAGACGGCGTGTTTCATGGCAAGCTCGCGTTTCTGCGCGATCTTGTGACCTACGAGAGCAGCACCGCGAAGGGCTTGGCTAAGGCGTTTCGCGAGGCCGTCGACGATTACCTCGCCGATTGCGCGGCCGAAGCGCGGGCGCCGGACAAGCCCTTCAAAGGCCAGTTCAATGTCCGCACCAGCCCCGACCTTCATCGCGCTTACGCGTCGCTGGCAAACGAACGCGGCCAGTCGCTCAACGAAGTCGTTATCGATGCGCTGGAACAGGCGCTTCCGAAACTGAAGCGCGGCTAGGCCTGCGCCAAACCCGCCTCCGATCTATGCGTGAAGCGTCACGGAGCCTAAACCTGCAAAAAACATGGCCCACCATGGTTACCACGCTGGCGCGGACTAGGGTTGGGGATTGCGGCGATGCAGCATCATCCCCATAACCCGGCCATGAGCGCTGCTCTTCCCTCTCTCGCCGGGCTTTCCAAGCCGGCTCTAGCTGAAAAGCTTGTCGCCATTGGCGTCGAGCCGAAGAAGGCGCGCATGCGCGCCGAGCAGCTCTGGCGCTGGATCTATCATTACGGCGTCGCCGATTTCGCGGCGATGACCAACGTGGCCAAGGAGCTGCGCGCGACGCTCGCCGCGCATTACACGCTGGCGCGCCCTGAAATCGTCACGCAGCAGATCAGCACCGATGGCACGCGCAAATGGCTGATCCGTTTGGGCCCAGGCACGGAAGCGGAAGCCGTGTTCATTCCGGGCGTCGGCAAGGCGGGCGCGCTGTGCGTGAGTAGCCAAGTTGGCTGCACGCTGAATTGCACCTTCTGCCACACCGGCACGCAAAAGCTGGTCCGCAATCTCACCGCCGCCGAAATCGTCACCCAGGTGATGATCGCGCGCGATGCGCTGGGCGAATGGCCGACGCAAGAGCGCCCGCTCAATGACGGCGACCGCCAGCTCACGAACATCGTGTTCATGGGCATGGGCGAGCCGCTCTACAATTTGGACAATGTCGCCGAAGCGATCGACACGATCTCGGACGGCGACGGCATTTCCATCGGCCGACGCCGCATCACGGTGTCGACCGCGGGCGTCACGCCGAAGATCAAGGAACTCGGCGAACGCACCGGCGCGATGTTGGCGATCTCGCTGCACGCGACCAATGACGAACTGCGCAATCAGCTCGTGCCGCTGAACAAGAAATACAATCTCGAAGAACTCTTCGCCGCGATCCGCTCTTATCCGAGCCTCGGCAACGCCAAGCGCGTCACGTTCGAATACGTGATGCTGAAGGGCGTGAACGATTCACTGCCCGAGGCGAAGGCGCTTGTGAAGCTGCTCGCGGGCGTGCCGGCGAAGATCAATCTGATCCCGTTCAATCCGTGGCCCGGCACGGCTTACCAATGCTCGGATTGGGATACGATCGAGAAATTCGCCGAGGTGCTGAACCGCGCCGGCTATTCCTCGCCGATCCGCACGCCGCGCGGCCGCGACATCCTCGCCGCCTGCGGCCAGCTGCGCTCCGAAAGCGTAAAGCAACGCGCCAGCGAACGCCTGAAAGCCGAAGCCGCGCAATGAGCGCCGCGCCACGACTTGAAGGCCAAGACATTGTCCTACGCGCCCTTGAAGAAGCGGACGCGGAAGCCCTCTTCGTCGCCCATGGCGATGAAGCCACGCACACCTATTGGTCGAGCCCCGCACACAAGGACGTGGAAGAAACCCGCGCCGATATCGCCGAGACGCTCGCGATCGCGAACGCACAGGTCTGGTCGATCACCGAAAGCGGCGGCGCGGCGATGGGGCGGATCGGCCTCTTCGTGCTGCGCGAAGGCGTTGGCGAAATCGGCATCATCCTGCGCCCCGACGCGGCCGGGCGCGGCTTTGCATCGAAAGCGCTCAAGCTCGTCGTCGCGCATGGCTTCGACGCGCTCGGCCTGCATCGCATCGTCGCCGACATCGATCCCGACAATTCAGCGTCACTCAATCTCTTCTTGCGCAACGGCTTCGCGCGCGAGGGCCTGCTGCGCGCCAATTGGAAAACCCACATCGGCCTCCGCGACACCGTGCTGCTGGCCAAGCTGCGAAGCTGAGCAGCGCGGCAGTCCGGGGATGGGTGGTTGTGTTCCGAGAAATGCGCGACTCTTCAAAAGTTGGAGCGCGTCGCTCCGCGACGCATGCGCGGCGGAGCCGCGCGCTCCCATTTTCACGCGTCGTGTGTGGGATAGACCGCGCGCTAATCCTACGGCGTCATTTTCAAAAACACCGCAACGCCAAGCGCTTAGAAAAATCTTCGCGCGAACAATCCGACCGCTTCACAACGGTCGCATAATGCGCGCCATGAAACAGAACCCCCGCCCCATCGTCAGCAAAATAGAAATCGAGGCCCTCGTGGCCGCGATGATCTATGGACTGGCGTGTCTGGTGGGGCTGCTGTTGCGGCTCGGCAAACCCCGCAAGACGCGCCGGCTCGAAAAGCTGCTGCGCCACGCCGAACGCCAAGTCGAATGCACCATCTTCATGCAAGCGCTGCACGAGTTGGGACTCCATTCACGCGCCGCGCCGCTTCTCGCCGCCCGCGCCGGTTTCCGCAAGCAGCGCTCCAACGCACGCCTGATCGTCAAATGCAGCCGCGTGCGCCTGCGCAACGCCTCGCTCTTCGAACGTTGCATGCGCCTGATCCACGCGCTCTGCGATCAGCGCCGCTTCCTCGAACGCGCCAAGCGTCGCTTGCGCCATGGCTATGTCGACACGCGCCTCGTCGCCTGCGCGCCGCCCGCGCGCGGCTTCATCACGCACGCGCTCGCGCCCATGCCCGCCGTCGCGGACTCGTCCTAACCCCATCGGACCGCCGGCTTCCAGCCGGCATCTATCCACCCCACAACCGCGCGGAGCCCAAGCTCCACGCGGCCAAACGTGCTGCGTGACTTACACGCCGAGCAAATTGAGCGCGGGGATCTGATTGTTCGCGCTGGCCGGGGGCTTGGCGACGCGATCGAGCACTTTGCGCGCATGCGCCAAGGTACGCTGCGCCAAACGCTCCGCCTTGCCCTGCGCGCGATGCGCCAGATGCAAAGCATCCGCGACCGGACGATCGGGACGGCGCAAAGTGAGCGCGACATTGCCGCGATCCACGGCGCCGAGATCGTATTTGTACGGCTCGTTGCCGCGCAGAAAATCATACACCGCGCCGCCTTCGTTGATCAGCGACTGGATGTGCAAGACATTGAGCATGATGCCCGGCGAGTATTTGCGCGCGGAATCGTTTTCGGCGGAGCCGCCAAGGTAAAACTCGATAATGCCGTTGCGCTTGAACGAGAAATTCACCCACACGCGCTCGCCATTGAGCGCCAGGAACACCAAGGCCAGCCAGCCGCGCTCAGCGAAAGCACGCGCGACGTCGTGATAGAAAGCACGCTTCAGCGGATCGCCCAACAGCCCGGGCTTGCCTTCGGCGACCCAGCGCTTCTGGTGCATCTCGACGAACAAGTTGAAATCATGGTCGAGCGTTTCGAGTTTCGCGTGCTGCAGCTCGACCTGAAAATTGCGCCGCATATTGCGTTCCATGTAGGCGACGCGCTTGGCGTGGCTGGGGCGCATGCCGCCCAGCACCTCTTTCCATGTCGGCTTCAGATGCAGACGCGGGCACCGCACATTGCGCGTCGCCTCGCCAACGAACCCCGAGGCGCGCAAATGTTCCTGCAGCACATTGGCGCCGTGACCGTCCTCCGGCGTATCGTTCAACAACAACAGATCGGCCGGCGCGTCATCCAGCAACGCGGCCGCGATGAGAGCGCAAGCGTCCGCTTCATAGCCGGCCGCGACGAGCACATCCTGATAGTCGGCCATGTCGCCGCCGATCCAGCGCAAGGTGCGCATCGGCGCCACCCACAGCACGCGCGGCGTTTCGCGATAAAACGGCGCGATGGCGACGAGCCCGTTCGGACCGGTGACCGTCAGGATATGCAGCACATTGCCCGCGCCAAAATGGCGCCACCAAGTGCGATTCCACTCAAACGATTGGAAGACGCTGCGGCCGGCGGCGTCGTGCAAAGCGCGCCAATTCTCAGCTAAGGCGTCGAACTCGTCGGCGGACGAGACAATCTCGACGCTCAAGGCTTTCGCCATTTTAGTACACCCCAACACCCTCGCCGGGTGTTCTTAGACGATGCCGCCTGCGGAACAACCGCTTTCAGTTCCCAAAATGGGATTTGCCCGCCCCGGCCCGGCCGAGGCGACTCATGGTAGCACCGCCCTATGCAAGCTCTTGCCCAGGCCACATCCATCGTTCTCGCCGGCGCCGCGCTCGGCTGGATCGTTTTGTTTTCGTTCGTGCTTTCGCCCGTTGCGTTCAAGGCCTTCGACGCCGGACGGGCCGAGCGCCTAGTCAAGCAGGTGATGAACGCCGGCCATGGCATCCTTGGCCTAATCGCGTTTGCTTCGGCGATCGCGGCGCTCATGGCCGGCGCAATCGCCGGCGCTTCGGTCGCCGCGGTGGCCGGCGCCTTTGCCTTCATGTGCAAATTCGCGCTAGCCCCGCGCGAGGACAAGCCGATCAAAGGTCACCGCGTGGTGAAAACCGCGCGCATCGTCGCCTCCGGCCTCACGGCCTTCATCATGCCGGTCGTGTTCGCGTCGATCGTGCTGACGATGCTGTCGATCTAAGCGGCGGCGGTCGCGGAGGAGGCGCCTTCTTGGATCGCACGCTTGGCGCGTTCGATCCAAGTCGCGACATCGTCCTCCGTCGGCGCGGGCGCCGAACCCCAGGCGCGCTGCCCTTCGTCCGACAGGCCCCAACGCGCGACGCCATCGCACAATGTCGTCGCGTCGCTGCCGGCCAGTTCAGCGGCGTCGTTCACGCCGCACGCAACCAGCGCCTGCGCCTCACGCGATTTCAAACCCGGCACGGTGCACGCGAGCAGCGCTTGGCTTTGCCAATCACGGATCACTTGCGCGGAGATGTGACGCGCGTCGATCTTGCCCTCGGCCTCTTCGGGCTTCAGCTGCATCAAGTCCGCGATCGTGCGCACGCCGACAGCCTCGAGGCGCTTGGCGGTTTTCGGCCCGATCGACGGCGCTTGTACGACGGGCGCGTCGCTGTTGAGCGTGTAGCGCGGCAAGCTCTTTTCCTGTTTCGCGCGTGGCGCGCCCACCGGCAATTCGCGCGGGATCGGCGGCTCCTTGACCGGCTTTGCGGGCATCGCCGCTTCGGCGACCGGCTCGGCCGGCTCGACCGTCGCGACTGGCGTTGGCGCGGGCGCGACGGCGGGCTTGCTCTTCGCCGGCTTCGGCGCGGCGGCGTCGAGATTGATCACCGGCGCCGGCTTCGGCGCGGGGTTCGGCTTTGGTTTCGGCGCGGGCTTTGGCGCCGCCTTGCCGCGCGCCGGCGCACCCGCCCCCACTTGCGCGCCGATCTCGCGGGGCCATTTAGCATCGAGCGACGACAGCGGCGTTTTCATCACCTCGGTCGCGTAGAGCGCGCGCACGACCTTGTCGTCCTCACCGAGCGTGGTGCGCACCTTGCCGGTGCGGCGGAATTCCTCGTATTGCGCCTGCACCTCGCTCCGTGCGGCAGCATCGTCCATGGTTTTCAGCACCGCTTGGATCGGCGTTTCCAACGCCAGGAACAGCGCCTGCAGCGCACCGCTGACTTTCGGCGGCGCCACCGCCGCCTCTTCGAAGGCGCGGTCGAGAATGCGCGCGAAACCGACGGCCGCGTGGCCAACAAGCTTCGCGATCGTGTCCTTCAGTTCCTGATCGAGGCCGGCGGGCGGATCCTTCACGCCCTTCTCGAAATCGTAGTGATCGATCACCAATTCATAGTGCTTGTTCGACGCATGGGCGCCGGCGCGGACCATCTCGGCCAACCACGTGTCGCCCTTAGGCGCCTCGATCTCTGGGTAGCCGCCGAGATCGTTCTCCAGGATGGTTTGGAATGTCTTGTAGGATTTCGAAAAGCTCCACTCCACCGCACGGTGGATGACGCCCTCTTCTTCCGTCTGATGCGTATGAAAGGGTTGGATCGGATCAACGTAGTAATGGCTCATCACGCCGGCCGACCACGCCGCCTGCGCCCAATCCTTTGCCGCGAGCGCGCGCACCGTGCGGCGATACCATTCCTCGCACGCTTCGATCGCGCCGCCCCATTCGCCGTCGCGCACGTGCAGAACGTGGTTCTTGAAATCCTTGAACACCTCATCAGGCGCCTTGGCGCCTTTGAGATATTCGTCGTGATAGTGCAGCAGCAGATTGCGCCAATCTTCCGCCACCGGCGATTTCAAGTGACGCAGTGCATCGACCGCCAAGCGGTGATGGTTCGACCGGCAGCGGCTCGCAAACACAACCGCATACAACAACGACATGTGTCGTCCCTCGCCCCAAGAATAAACGCGAGGTTAAATTGGGGACCGGATTTGGTTAGCGCGCGGTTAACAAGAGAGCCGAAGCTCAGTCGTCGCCACGCACCAAGCCCCAATCCTCACAGAGCTGACGCACCAGATCCTCGTGGCGGCGCTCGATCACCTCGAGCGTCCATTCGTCAATCGAGGCCAGGCTCTTGGTGAGCGCGTGGATCGGCGCGCCAGGCGTGTTGAAATAATTGCGCTTCTTTTCCGGATACGGGCTGTTGTCGGCGATCTTGTTCTGCTCGTAGGTCAGCAGCGTCAGATTGCCGAGCAGGTTCGACAATTCGTTGCGCAGCGCGGAATCCGGAAAGCGCTCGTTCCACCACGCGCTGCCGGACTTGGGCAGGATGTGCTCGACGGTGACATCATCCGTCATCGTCAGTTGGCTGCCGCCGGCCAGCGCCGATTCAACTCGGATCAGCAACAAGCGGCGCTGGCGGTCGCGCTTGCGCGAGCGATTGAGCGTGGCGATGAATTTCATGTGCTCGGCGTGGGTGAGCTCGAGCGCGCCCTTCTCGCCATAGAGCTGCTTGTCGTCGCCGACGCCGCGCACGGCGCGCTCAAAGCGCTTTTCTTGCGCGCGATTGTCGATCACCGAAAGCTCGCAGGCGAAGGTGAAGCGGTCGAGCGCCTGGAAGAATCGGCGCGCGCGCTCGTGCTCGCCTGCGTGCTCGGCCAGGAAAGCGATCGCCGCCGGGGCCCAATCCCATTCCTCGACTTGCTTCATCGCCTTCACGCGCCGGTTCACCTCCGCGCTATACGCGCCGACATCGATGGAATTGGTGAAAATGGCGCGCAGAGCCTGGGCGTAGCGCGGCAATTGATCGAACAAGAACGTGCGCACGCCGCCTGCGCGATCCACCGCCGTGCGGAAGGCGCCGAGATCGCCCGGCGAGAGCAACGCCTCGCCCGTCAGCAGGAACGGCATCATGTAAAGCAGGCGCGCGAAATTCTCGCGCTCGAACATGTCCTCGATCTGCTCCCATTTGCGCGCGGCCGCGTCGGCGTCGGCGCCGGAGAGCTTGGAATTCTCCAGCAGATCGCTCTTGATGATGTCCGCGCCAGACAAGGGCGAGCCGCGCTTGTTGAGCGTATTGAAGACCGTCTGCGCGCAGCCGCGTTCGTCCGCGTCCACGACATTGAGCGTGCAGGCGCGCGCCACGTAGGAAAGAAAGCTGTCCAGTTCGCGATCATCGGTGCGCGCGAGTTCCGACTCGATGGTGCGGGCAGCGGCGATCAGCAGATCCTTCGAATCGATGCCGGTCTCGGCATGCTGCGCGAGCTCGGCCATCTTGCCGGGCTCCTGCACGAAGCCGCGATAGAAATTCGCGTCCTCCTCGCGCAGAAAAAGCCGAGGCGTGTCACCTTCCATGATCAGCGCTTGAAACTGCTTGGCGCGGCCCGGCAACCGGTCGCGCACATAGGCCATGATCATGGTGAGCGTCGCCAGACGTTGCTGGCCGTCGGAAATCTCAAGCTTGCCGTGGTTTTTCACCAGCACGATCTGGCCGATGAAATAAAACGGCGCGCGCCGATCGAAGGCCCGACGCAAATCCTGGATCAGCTGGCGCACTTCGCGCTCACCCCAAGTGTACGGGCGCTGATAGCGCGGCACTTTGAGCGCGGCCTTGCGCGTCAACACTGAGGCCAGATTCAGAATCTGCGAAAACAGGCCCAGCGGCGTGTCGCCGAATGGATTGCTCATGTGTTCTTCCCCGCAGCCGTTCCGGCTTTCGTCAAATCGTTACTAGCCCGACATAAAGGCGCAATGCGGCGTACGATTTTCCACCGCGCTCGGCGCGCAAGCGTCGCTGAAACGACACGTATTTTAGATGTTCGTGGGCGGCCGTGTAATGAAAGCGGGCGCATCGCCGATCAATTCGAGTTCCGAGAACCCGCGCGCACGGAACGCCGCAAATGTTGCGCGCGCTGCGTGGGCGTCGGTGAACGCCGCGCGGTGTACGCGCGCTTGTCCTGGGTCAGCGATCAAGACACTCGCCACACGGCGCGCGATCGCGTCGCCGGAATCGAGCCACACGCACGGGCGCGGCGATGCGGCGGCCAATTCGTTGGCCAGCAACGGAAAATGCGTACATGCCAGCGCGACGACATCGATCTCGGCCCCTCCGGGCGCACCGAACAATCCGCCGATCGCTTCTGTGATCGCAGCCGGATCAAAAGCTTCGCCGCGCAATTTGTGCTCGGCGGCCTCCACCAACGCTGATGAGCCGAACCGCACGACCCTCTTATCGGGCGCGAATTGGACAATGAGATCATTGGTGTAAGCGCGCCGCACGGTGGCGGGCGTGGCGAGCAGGCCAATCACGCCGGTGCGCGTGAGCGCCGCGGCCGGCTTGATCGGCGGCACCACGCCGACGACCGGAACGGCAAGCGCCGCGCGCACCGCGTCCAGCGCGATGGTGGACGCCGTGTTGCAGGCCACAACCACAAGATCGGGCGACCATTGCGCAACCAAACCGGAAAGCAGCGCCGGCACGCGCGCGCGCAGATCAGCGTCGGACTTTAGCCCGTACGGCAGCCAGGAATTGTCGGCCACATAGTCGAGCACGAGATCGCGCCCGGACGCAGCGATGGCGTCGAGCACCGACAACCCGCCGACGCCAGAGTCAAACACCAGCACGCGCTTCATCGCGTTAACCTTTGTGACAGCGCACCCCGGCGCCACCGCGTTAACGAGTATGATGATTTATACATGTTTTTTGGCGTCATCGCGGCCAGCAAACGCTCCCAGCAGATAGCTGTGGAAACGAGTCCTTAACCGAGTTTGCGTGAATCATACGATGGGTTAGTGAGCGTGGGATGGGGTTTACGTCAACGCGCCGTGGCGCGCGTTCATAGACGGGGTCGGAAATCATGAGTGCACTTGGCAATTCCACTGCGATCTTCGTGACGCTGTCGGGGCTGTTCTGGGGCGGCTGGATCGTCGGCTCGCAAACGCCTGAAGGCCAGGAGGCCATCGCCCGTGCGTACGCTGCTTATGAAGAGCAGCAAGCCACGGCCAACGAAAATCTCTTCGACACGACGGCGCTGCGCGCCATCGTCTGCGGCGATCCGAACGTCGCTGAACAAAAGCCGTGCCTCGCCGTGGTCGCGGCGGGTCGTCTCTTCATCGTCGACGCCGGCACCGGCGCGGCCTCCTCGCTGGGCGGGCGCAACATTCCGATGGATCGCTTGAGCGCGGTGCTGCTGACGGACGCTGACCTGCCGCAGGTCGCGGACTTGAGCGCCGTATATGGCGCGGCGTCACGCGGGCGCAGCGATGCGCTGCTGCCGGTATATGGACCAGCGGAAACGCAACGCCTCGTCGATGGCCTCAACCAAGCTGGCGGCTTCGACGGCGCGGTGAATGGCCTGCAAGCCTGGGGGCCCTCGCCTGAGCCGGGCCGCTCCGTGATCGTGTTCGAAGCGGACGGCCTCGTCGTCTCCGCGTTCACCACGCAGGAAGACGCTTTCAATGGCCGCGTCGGCTATCGCTTCGATTATCGCGGCCGCTCGATCGTCGTCGGCGGCGACGGCCGCGTCGCCAGCGCGTCAGCCGCGCAAAACGCGGACGTGGTGCTGCAAGGCGCGCAAAGCCAACGCATGGCGCAAATGAGCGGCGGCTCGACTGCGGCGGAAGTCGCCGCGCAAGCAAGCGCTGCAAACGCCGGCATGGTCGTGCTCACCGGCGCCAACAACCAATTGGCCGCGCAGGTGCAAGTCGCGGAAGCGCGCGCCGCGGGCTTCGACGATGTCGTCGCCGGCCGCGTCGGCATGCTGGTGGAGCTGCCCCTCGCCAATGGCGAGATCAACGTCCGCCCGCTCTGAGCGACGTAAAATTGGAGTTCCAAAGGGGAGCCGCAAGGCTCCCCTTTTCGTTGCCAGGAATAGCGGTTGGCGCGCGGTATATTATGCCGCATCGCGGCTGTCCGCGTTGCTTGGAATTTCAGCGCCCAAAACCTAGAAGAGCCCGATGCGCGCGCTCGTCCTCGCTCTCGCGGCACTCTTCGCCCTGGCCACGCCCGCGTGGGCGGATCGCTTTGTGCTGACCTACGAGGGCGTTGGCCTCGGCTTCGTGCCGCTGGGTGGGATCACGCTCGACGCCGACGTAAGCACGGACACCTACGATGTCGGCGCGATGCTGGACTCCAGCGGCTTCGTCAGCGTGTTTGAACCGACCAATATCGTCGCCTCCGCTTCAGGCGACATTCGCGGCGGCGATGTCGCATGGCGCCGCTACGATCTCGATCATCGCTACAGCCGCAAGCGCCGCGTCATCGCCATGCAAATGACGGATGGCGCCGTGAGCGCACGGATCGAGCCGAATTATCGGCTCTGGGGCCAACCGCCAACAACCGACGCGCAACGCAATCGTTCGCGCGATCCGCTCTCCTCCCTGGTGGCGATGGCGATCGACGTGGGCCAGACCCGCCGCTGCTCCGGCGCCTATCCAACCTTTGACGGCCGCTTCCATTATCTGCTCGAACTCGCAGGCGGCGAGATCGATAGCTTCGACGATGGCGGCTATCAGGGCGAGGTGCTCAAGTGCGCGCTGGCCTATATCGCGGTGGCCGGCTATGAGCCGCGCGACGCGGGCCGCCGCCGCATTCCGCACGGCGAAATCTGGTTTGCACTCATGCCGAATACAAGTTTCGCGCCGCCCGTGCGCATCGCCACACCTTGGCCGCGCCGCACCGTGATCCGGCTCGAAAGTTTCCGGCGCGCGCGCGTCGATGTTCAATATACAAGCGCGCCCACGCCTTGACCGCCCGCCGCGCCGCCGCCGATCTGCTCGTCGCCGTGATGGATCGCGGCCGCGCGCTGGACGACGCTCTCAGCGAAACACCGAGCTTCAACGCGTTGCAGGGCCGTGACCGCGCCTTTGCGCGCGCCCTCGTCACGGCTGGTCTGCGCCGCCTGGGCGGCGTCAACGCCGTGCTGTCGCGCTTTCTCGAACGCCCGCTGCCCGACAGCGCCAATCACGCGCGCGCTTTGCTGCATTTAGGCGCAACGCAATTGCTCGTGCTTGGCACGCCGGCGCATGCGGCGGTGGGCGAGACGGTGGAAACCGCCAATTGCATGCGCGAGGCGCGCGGCTTCGCTAAGCTGATGAACGCAGTGCTCCGTCGCGTCGCGCGCGAGGGCGCCGAAGTCTTGGCGTCGCTGCCGCCGGGCGCGGATTTGCCCGCGTGGCTCTACACACGCTGGCGCGCGAGCTATGGCGAGGCGGCGCCGCGCATCGCCGAGGCGCTGCTGCAAGAAGCGCCGCTCGACTTGAGCGTCAAGCAAGACGCCGCCGATTGGGCCGCCCGAATGGGCGGAACGCTCACGCCAACTGGCTCAGTGCGCTTCCATGCCGGCGCTTCAGTGGAGGCCCTCCCCGGCTTCAACGAAGGCGGCTGGTGGGTGCAAGACGCCGCCGCCGCGTTGCCAGCTAAGCTGCCGGGGGATGTGCGCGGCAAACGCGTACTCGATCTCTGCGCCGCGCCTGGCGGCAAGACGCTGCAGCTCGCCGCGGCCGGCGCCCACGTCACGGCCATCGACAAGTCCGAAGCGCGGCTGAAGCGGCTGCGCGAAAATCTGGCGCGGACCAAACTGCACGCAGAGGTGATCTGCGCCGACGCGCTCGAATTCCGCGCCGAAGCCTTTGACGCGATCCTGCTCGACGCACCCTGCACCTCCACCGGTACGCTGCGCCGCCATCCCGACGTCGCCTGGCTGCGCCGGCCAAGTGACGTGCGCGCGCTTGCGGAACTGCAGATGCGGCTGGTCGAGACGTGCGCGACGCTGCTGAAGCCGGGCGGGCGGCTTGTCTATGCGGTCTGCTCCCTGGAGCCCGAAGAAGGTCCCGCCGTCGTCGCGGAAGCGCTGCGCAAGGGCTGGCGGCGCGACGCGCTGGGCCCCGCCGAGATTGCCGGAGCGCAAGATTTCATCACCGCCGATGGCGATTTGCGCACGCATCCAGGCCACTGGCCCGAGATCGGCGGCCTCGACGGCTTCTTCGCCGCGCGTTTGCTGCGCGCTTAAGTACGCACCCGCAACAGCTCGCCTTGCGCGCCCTCCCCGGCGCGGGGTACGACACATCATGGCGCGGACGCTCATTGCACCTTCGATACTGGCGGCGGACTTTTCCAAGCTCGGCGAGGAAGTGCGCGCGGCCGAAGCCGCCGGCGCCGATATGATCCATGTCGACGTGATGGACGGCCATTTCGTGCCGAACATCTCGATCGGCCCAAGCGTCGTGAAATCGATCCGCCCGCATTCGAAATTGCCGTTCGACGTGCATCTGATGATCGCGCCGGTCGATCCCTACATCCAAGCGTTCCGCGACGCCGGCGCCGACATCATCACCGTGCACCCCGAGGCCGGCCCGCACGTGCACCGCACATTGCAGGCGATCAAAGCGACAGGCGCCAAGGCCGGCATCTCACTCAATCCCGGCACGCCAGCCAAAGCGATCGATCCGGTGATGGATCTCATCGACCTCGTTCTGGTGATGAGCGTGAACCCAGGCTTTGGCGGCCAGAGCTTCATCGAAACGGCGCTGCCGAAGATCGAGAAGCTGCGCAAGAAAATCGACGAGAGCGGCCGCGACATCATTCTTGAGGTCGATGGCGGCGTGAACGCCAAGACGGCGCCGCGCGTGATCGCGGCCGGGGCCACGGCGCTTGTCGCCGGCACCGCCGTTTATGGCGGCGATCCGAGCGCCTACGCCGACAACATCGCGCGCCTGAGAGCGCCGGCCTGAGCGCCATGAACGCCCCGGTTTCCCCTCCCCGCCGGCCGGTGAGGCCGATCCCGGTGAGCGACATCTGGCGCGCCAATCCATTTCACCGCATGCGCCTGGGCGACGCCGCGCCCGACCGCATCGAACGCTGGGGCGACGATCCGCGCGTCGGCGATACCGAGCGCGGCCGCGAGATCGGTCGCGGACTCTGGCGCATAGCGGCCGAGCGAATGGCGGGCGAACACGCCCTGCCGTGGCAGGCGCCGCATCCGTCGCGGCATTTCACGGCGCGGCTGCATTCGTTCTCGTGGCTGATCGATCTCGCCGCGATCGGCCCATCCGCCAACGCACGTATTGCACAGCTGATCGACGCGTGGATTGAGCATTATGGCGAGTGGGATGAACTCGCCTGGGACCCGGAGCTGACGGCCGAGCGCTTGTTCGCGTGGCTGTGTTGGGGCCGACCCGCGTTTGAGATGGGCGCGCCCGAACGGCGCATCGCACTGATGCGCTCGGCGGCGCGGCAAGCGCGTTTGCTTTTGATGGCGCAGAGCGAATTGGGCGAACGCCATTTGGGCTCGATCAAAGCTGGCGCCGCCTTGATCCTCGCCGGCGCGGCGGGATTTCCGGAAGCCATTCGCCTCGCCGAGCAAGGCGAGGAAATGCTGATGGAAGCGTGCGCCAAGCAATTCTTCTCCGATGGCGGCCATCTCTCGCGCTCGCCCGAAGCGCTGGCCGATGCGCTCTGCGATATCGTCACCGCGTGCGACATGCTGGAAGAGCCCGCGCAAATCCTGCGCGACGCCATGCCCAAGTTCGCCAACATGCTGCGCATGCTGCGTCTTGGCGATGGCGGGCTTGGCTGCTTTCACGGCGGCTCCGAGGATTCAGCCGCGTCCGTGGATGCCGTGCTCGCGCGCGTCGGCGGCGAGATGCGCGCGTTTCAGTTTGCGCAGCACACGGGCTATCAGCGCCTGGAAGCAGGCCCGTTGCGCGCGCTGTTCGATGTGGGCGGGGCGCCGCCCTTGGCGTATTCCGAACGCGCGCATGCGAGCGCGCTTTCGTTCGAGCTTTCGAGCGAGCAAGAGCGGCTCATCGTGAATGTCGGCGCCGCGCGCGAGTTGGCGCCCGCCGCGCGCATGGCCGCGCGCGCCACCAATGGCCATTCGACCTTGGTGCTGGCCGACGCACTCTCCGCGTCGCTCGAGGAACCGCGTCGCGGCAAAGGCCCGGCGCGACTGACTGGCCCGACCTTGGATGACGTGCGCCGTTCGTCCGACGATAGCGGCGTCACCGTGCAAGGCCGCCATGACGGCTATCGCGACAAGTTCGGCTTGCTGCACCGGCGCTATCTATTCGTGGATCACGAGGGCAAGAATCTGCGCGGCATCGACGAGATGATCCGCCCGACAAAACTCAAGAGCCCGACGCCGAAAAAGAACATTCCTTATGTGGCGCGGTTTCACTTGCATCCCAGCGTGCGCGCACGGCTCGTGGAACACCAGATGGCGCTGTTGGAAACACCGGGCGGCCAGCGTTGGCGCTTGCGCACGGATGCGCCCGAGATCGTGATCGCGCCGTCGATCTATTGGGGCGGCCCCGCCCCGCGCGAAAGCCTGCAGATCGTGCTCGTCGGCGAGGCGGACCCGATGGGCCACGGCCTCGCCCCGCCCAACCGCATCCGCTGGGCGCTGGCGCGGGCGTAATGACACAGCGGCGCTCCATCGCCGCTGATAGTATGACGTTTGAAAATCGCTGATTCCGCCACCCATCCCCCGGGCGAATGCGCCAGCATTCAGTCCGGGGCCCATAAACACCAAGGCTTGCGTGTATGGGCCCCCGGACTTCGCCTTCGGCGAATCCGGGGATGCGTGGTCAAAGTTCGAGGCTCCCATGACAGACATCGTTCCCATCAAGCGCGCCCTCATTTCGGTTTCGGATAAGACCGGCTTGATTGAGCACGCCAATGCTTTGGCCAGCCTTGGCGCGGCGCTCGTTTCCACCGGCGGCACCAAGAAGGCGATCGCCGATGCGGGGCTTGCGGTCAGCGATGTTTCGGCAATCACCGGCTTTCCGGAAATGATGGATGGGCGCGTGAAGACGCTGCATCCGAAAGTGCACGGCGGCCTGCTCGCGCTGCGCGACAATGCCGAGCACATAAGCGCGATGAAGGCACACGGCATCCAGGCGTTCGATGTGCTCTATGTAAACCTCTACCCGTTTGAGGCCACTGTCGCGCGCGGCGCCGATTTCGAGACCTGCATCGAGAATATCGACATTGGCGGCCCCGCCATGATCCGCGCGGCGGCGAAGAATTACGGCTTCATTGCGGTTGCGACCGACGCGGACGACATGGAAGCAATTCTTGAAGAGGCGAAAACGCACGGCGGCACGACGCTGGCGCTGCGCAAGAAGCTTTCGGCGAAAGCCTTCGCGCGCACGGGCGCTTACGACGCGGCGATCTCCACCTGGTACGCCAACCAATTGGAGAAGGATGCGGCGCCGGTCTATCGCTCGCTCGGCGGCAAGCTGAAGCAAAGCCTGCGCTATGGCGAAAACCCGCACCAGCACGCGGCGTTTTACGTCACGGGCGAGCAACGCTTCGGCGTCGCCACGGCCAAGCAGCTGCAAGGCAAGGAGCTGAGCTACAACAATCTGAACGACACCGACGCGGCCTTCGAACTGGTCGCGGAATTTGATCCCAAGGAAAGCGCGGCCGTCGCCATCATCAAGCACGCAAATCCCTGCGGCGTGGCGCAAGGCGCCAATCTGCTGGAAGCGTATCAGCGCGCGCTGGAGTGCGATTCCGTTTCCGCGTTCGGCGGCATCGTCGCGCTGAACCGCCGCTTGGACAAAGCCGCGGCCGAGGCCATCGCCGAAATCTTCACCGAGGTGGTGATCGCGCCCGAAGCGGATGAAGACGCGGTCGCGGTGTTCGCGAAGAAGAAAAATCTGCGCTTGCTCGTGACCGGCGGCCTGCCTGACCCGGCCGAACCGGGGCTTTACGTGAAGACGGTCGCGGGCGGCTTCCTGGCGCAAAACCGCGACAATGGCCGCATCGGCGCCGCCGATTTGAAGATCGTCACCAAGAAGAAGCCGACCGACGCGCAGATCGCCGACATGATCTTTGCGTTCCGCGTGGCCAAGCATGTGAAATCGAACGCCATCATCTACGCCAAGGACGGCGCGACTGTCGGCATCGGCGCGGGACAAATGAGCCGCGTGGATTCCGCGCGCGTGGCGCGCTTGAAAGCCGAGGACGTGGCGCACGCAAAGGGCTGGAGCGATCCGAAGACGATCGGCTCGGTGTGCGCTTCCGACGCGTTCTTCCCCTTCCCGGACGGCCTGCTGCAGGCGGTGCAGGCGGGCTCCACCGCCGTGATCCAGCCGGGCGGCTCGATCCGTGACGAGGACGTGATCAAGGCCGCCGACGAGGCCGAGATCGCCATGGTCTTCACCGGCATGCGCCATTTCCGCCACTAGCGTGACAGGCGCAATTCGGCGGCGCCCGCCGCGCCGGCATGGTATCTGACGCGCCAATGCATGAGCCCAGCGCACCGGAGGCGACGACGCGCCCGACCTTGTCGGTGATCGTGCCGTGCTTCAACGAAGAGGCCGTGATCGCGCACGCGCATGAGCGGCTGACGCGCGTGCTGGCCTCGACCGGGCTCGATTTCGAGATCGTCTATGTCGATGACGGCAGCAGCGATCGCACGGCGCTTCTGCTGCGCGACATACAGGCGATCGATCCGCGCGCGCGCGTGATCCGGCTGTCGCGCAATTTCGGTCACCAGATCGCAGTGACGGCGGGGCTCGATTACGCCGAGGGCGACGCGGTGATCATGATCGACGCCGACATGCAGGATCCCCCCGAACTGATCCCGGCGATGATCGCGAAATGGCGCGATGGGTTTGAGGTCGTCTATGGCGTGCGCACGGTGCGGCCGGGCGAATCCCTGTTCAAACGCTGGACCGCGCATGCGTTCTACCGGCTGATCAATTCGCTCTCCGAAGTGCCGCTGCCGCTCGATTCCGGCGATTTTCGCTTGATCGATCGCCGCGCGGTGCTGGCGTTGCGGCGCATGCGCGAGCGCCATCGCCTGCTGCGCGCGATGACGACATGGGTCGGCTTTCGCCAAGCCGCACTGCCTTACGCGCGCGAACGCCGGATCGCCGGCGCCTCGAAATACCCGCTGCGCAAGATGATTGCACTGGCGCTGGACGGTATCATTTCGTTCTCCGTCGTGCCGCTGCGGCTGGTGACGATCGTGGGGCTCATCATGTCGGCGCTCTCGGTAGTGGGCATTTTCTATGCGCTGCTCAGCCGGCTTTTCACCAATGATTGGGTGCCGGGATGGACGCTGCTCTTCATCTCGCAGCTTCTGATCGGGGGGCTGCAATTCATCTTCCTGGGCATTATCGGCGAATATGTCGGGCGCATTTACACCGAGGCGAAGGAGCGGCCGTTGTTTCTGGTGCTCGAAGTGCTGGGGCCGGACCGTTTCGCCGAACGCGCCAACGAAGAGACGCGCGCATGATTGAATTGTTTGAGCGCCTGCCGCCGGGCTTGCGCCGGTTCGTGCTTTACGTGCTGTGCGGGGGCAGCGGCTTTACGCTGGATTTCGCGCTCTATTCGCTGCTGATTTATTGGGGCGTCTGGTATCAGGGCGCCAATGTGGTCGGCTACGCGGCGGGCACGCTGCTGAGCTTCGTGCTGAACCGCGCAATCACGTTTCGCGTGATGGACGCGCCATTGCGCAGGCTGGCGACGTTCTTCGCGGTGGCGTTCGTGGGCTATGTGCTCTCGTCGCTGGCGCTTTACGGCATGGTCGACGGCTTGGGTATTCACCCGCTCGTGGCCAAGGTGTTCTCGCTCGTCGTCGTCGTCGCCACGCAATTCACCTTGAATACGCTCATCACCTTCCGCGAGAAGCAGCCGTGAACGCTGCGGACTATGATTGCATCATAGTAGGCGGCGGCTTTACCGGGCTTTCGGCTGCGGCCGATCTCGCGCGCAATGGCGCGCGGGTGCTTGTGTTGGAAAAGGACGCGGCGCTCGGCGGTCTCGCCAGCAGCTTTGATGTCGGCGGCCATGAGCTTGAGAAATTCTACCATCACTGGTTCACCAGTGACCGCCATGTCGGAGAACTCGCAACGCTCATCGGCGCCGAGGATCAGATCGTCACGCGCGCGACGCGCACGGGCATGTATTATGCGGGCGCGACGTTTCGCTTGAGCACGCCGCTCGATCTGCTCCAGTTCGACGCCATCCCCTTTCTCGACCGCGTGCGCACGGGGCTGGCGACTTTGGCGGTGCGTGGCGTCAAGGATTGGCGCGCGCTGGAGAGCATGAGCGCCAAGGCATGGCTGATCAAATGGTTCGGCCAGCGCGCCTATGATGTGCTCTGGTCGCCGTTACTGGTCGGCAAATTCGGGCGCTACGCCGACGATGTCTCGGCGGTGTGGATTTGGAATAAGCTGGCGCTGCGCGGCGGCAGCCGCGGCAAAGGCGGCGGCGAGGCGCTGGCGTATTTCAAGGGCGGATTCGCGCGTCTCGCGCGCGAGGTCGGCGCCTATATCGAGCGGCGCGGCGGCGAGATTCGCTTGCGCACGTCCGCGAGCGCGATCCATGCGACAGCGGGCGGCGTACACGTTGAAACCGATGCTGGCGCGATCACGGCGCGTAGCGTGCTTGTCACCACGCCGTTGCCGCAGGCGGCGGACTTGCTCGGCGGCGCCGCGCCAACGGCGTACACGCAAAAGCTGCGCGCCATCGACTATCTCGGCAATGTGTGCCTCATCCTCGAACTCGATCGGAGTCTCGGCGATCTCTATTGGATCAATGTGAACGATCCCTCGTTCCCGTTTGTCGGCATTATCGAACACACGAATTTCGAGCCGGCGAGCGCCTATGGCGGGCGCCACATCGTCTATCTGTCGAAATATCTGCCGACCGACGATCCACTCTATTCCATGAGCGCCGACGACATGTTCGCGTTCGCCGCGCCGCACATCCAGCGCATGTTTCCGCAATTCGAACCGGCTTGGGTGCGCCAGCGCCATGTCTGGCGCGCGCCGTATGCGCAGCCAGTGGTGGTGCGGCGCTATTCGAAGCTGATCCCAGACACAGAAACGCCATTGCCGGGCGTTTATCTGGCGAGCATGGCGCAGGTATATCCCGAGGATCGCGGCACGAATTACGCCGTGCGCGAGGGCCGCAAGGCCGCCGGCCTGATCCGACGTCATATCGCGGAGCGGCGCGCGTGATCCGCGAAACCGTGGCGACGCGCGCGGCGATGCTGGCGCCGCATCTCAGCATTTTCCAGCCGAACGGCGCGGGCCCGTTCCCAGTAGTGCTGATGCTGCATGGCTGCGGCGGACAACGGCCATTCTTGAAGGAGCTGGCCGAGGTCGCCAACGCGGCGGGCGCGGCTGCGGTTCTCGTCGATTCCTACGCGCCGCGCCGCATCAGCCGCGCCGCAGCACTTGCGACCGTGTGCACCGGCGCGCGCCTGCGGGGCCGCGAGCGCGCGGGCGATCTCTACGCGGCGATGCATTGGGCGCGCGCGCAAGCTTGGGCGCGCGGCGATCGCATCATCGCCGCGGGCTGGAGCCATGGCGCGTGGACGATCATGGACGCGCTGGCGCTGCGTAGCGGCGATGAAATGGCGCGCGTCACGGGTTTGTGCGATTTGGCCGATGAGCCGCTCGATGGCCTTGCCGGCGCGTTCATCGTCTATCCGTACGCGGGCGTCGCGAGCTATGCCGGCCGCCGCGATTGGCGCATGGCGCCGCCGAGCACGGCGATCTTGGCTAGCCGCGACTCTATCGTCGGCGTGCGTACGCCGCGCGCCGCGCTGGAGCGGCAGCGCGCACGCGGCGCGCCGCTTGAGATCGCGCATTTCGAGGACGCAACACACGCGTTCGAGGATCCGCTGGCCAGCGATCCGCGCGTGCGCTTCAACTCCGCCGCCACCGCGCGCGAGCACGATTTGCTCCGCGCGATGATTGCAGCGCTTTAGCGCACCGCGCCGCCGAGCGCGTTGAACTCGGCCGAGATCAGCATCAGCTTCGCGAACGTCCATGGCGCTTGCGCGTTGAGCTCCGCGAAAGCGGCGCGGGCGCGCTGCGCCGGCTGGCCGAGCGAGAGCAGCCAATCGCGCGCGGCGCTGGTGGCCCAGGCGATGTCGGCGGCTTTCGGCGGCGCGCCAATGGCCAAGGCGGCCGCTTGCGCGAGCTTGAGCTGAATGGCGCCGAAATCCTCCGCCGCGCGGCGCACGACCAGGCGATCCCAGTGGCGCTCAAGCCGCATGTTGGTGGCGGCGTCGCGCAACGCATCGAGCCCGAGTTCGGAGCCGATGGCGCTGTGCAAGAGACCCGCGGACTGCACCGCCCATTTGGTCTGGCGGGCGAGATCGGCCACGTCGAGCGCGCTGGTGAGCGGCGACAACAGCGCTGCATCGCGCGCGATGTCGTCGGGCGCGCCGAGATCAACCAGCGCCTTCTCACGCTGCGCTACGCGCTCACGCTCGATGGCGCTGAGCTCTTCCCAAATCTGCGCACGCTGCGCTCTCACCGAGTCGCGATAGAGCGCGACCACGTCGAGGATGGCCGGCGGCGTATCGGAATCGAAGCCCGCGTTGCGCGCCAGGTAAATCGTGGCGCGGCGGAAGGCGCCGCCGACGCGCTGGTGCAGCGCGGTTTGCGCCGCGGCTGGCGCCACATTATCGAGCGCATTGATGCGATCGACATACGCATCGAGATCGAAGATGCGGCGCGCGGCCTCGTACGACCGCGCGATGGTGACGGCGTCAGCGCGGGAAATGTCGCGCACGCGGTCAATGAAGGACGGGCCGCAGCGATTGACGATATCATCGGCCAGCTTGGTGGCGATGATCTCTCGACGCAGACGGTGCGTCTGCATCTGCGCTTCGAACTTCGACAGCGCTTCCGGGAAATACGCCTTCAGCGCCTCGCGGAACATCGCATCGTCCGGCGTGTCGGACGCGACCAGTGCATCGAACAAATCGATCTTGGCGTAAGCAACAAGCTTGGCGAGTTCAGGACGCGCGAGCCCCTGCCCGGCCGCGCGCAACGCCGCGATCTCCGCCGTGGACGGCAGGCCTTCAACGCGGCGCGAGAGTTTGCCCGAGGCTTCGAGGCGCTGAATGAAGCGCTCGTGGCTATCGAGATCGAACGCGGCGCTGGCTTGCGCCAGCGTGATCGCGCCGGTTTGGTTGTAATTATCCTCCAGCACGAGCGCGCCGACCTCGTCGGTCATCGACTCGAGCAGCTTGTCGCGTTGCTCGGCCTTGAGCGCATTGGCGCGGATCACATCACCAAGCAGTATCTTGATGTTCACCTCGTGGTCGGAGGTGTCGACGCCGGCGCTGTTGTCGATCGCGTCCGTGTTGATGCGCCCGCCATTGCGCGCGAAGGCGATGCGGCCCTTCTGCGTGACGCCCAGATTGGCGCCCTCGCCCACCACGAGCGCGCGCAGATCCTCGGCATCGACGCGGATCGCATCGTTGGATTTGTCGCCGACCTCGGAATTGGTTTCGGCGCGCGCCTTGATGTAGGCGCCGATGCCGCCGAACCAGAGCAATTCGGATTGACTCTTCAGCAGCGCGTTCATCAGCTCCGCAGGCGTCGCCTGCGGCTTATCCCAGCCCGTGATGGCGGCAATCTCGGGCGTGATGTCGATCGCCTTCACGCTGCGCGAGAAGACGCCGCCGCCCTTTGAAATCAGTTTCTTGTCGTAATCCTGCCAGCTGGTGCGTGGCGTATCGAACAGGCGCTTGCGCTCGATCCAGTTCTTTTCGCAATCGCCCGGATTGGGATCGATGAAGATGTCGCGGTGATCGAAGGCCGCGAGCAGCCTGATCTTGCGCGACAGCAGCATGCCGTTGCCGAACACGTCGCCCGACATGTCGCCCACGCCGATGACTGTGAATTCCTCTTCCTGAATGTCCTTGCCGATTTCGCGGAAATGACGCTTCACCGCTTCCCACGCGCCCTTGGCGGTGATGCCCATGGCTTTATGGTCGTAGCCGACAGAACCGCCGCTCGCGAACGCATCGCCCAGCCAGTGGCCGTAGTCGGCGCTGATGCCGTTGGCGATGTCGGAGAAGGTCGCCGTGCCTTTATCGGCGGCGACGACGAGATAAGCGTCGCCGTCATCCCAGCGAATAACATTCGCCGGCGCCTTCACGGACGCGCCTACGAAATTGTCGGTGATATCGAGCAGGCCGCGCAGGAAGGTCTTGTAGGCTTCGATGCCGGCCTCCTGGAAACCAGGCGCGCCGCGCGCGGGCAAACGCTTCGGGAAGAAGCCGCCCTTCGCGCCCACCGGCACGATGATCGCGTTCTTCACTTGCTGCGCTTTCACGAGATCGAGCACCTCGACGCGGAAATCATCGCGCCGATCGCTCCAGCGCAGGCCGCCGCGCGCGACAGGGCCGAAGCGCAGATGCACGCCCTCGACTTGCGGACTCGCCACCCAGATTTCGCGATAGGGCTTCGGGGCCGGCAATTCGACGACGGCGTGGCTGTCGATCTTGAACGACATGTACGGCTTGGACTCGCCGTCCGCGCCGGGCTGATAATAATTCGTGCGAATGATCGCCTTCACGAGATGGGCGATACGGCGCAGCGCGCGGTCTTCATCGAGGCTGACGACATCATTGAGCGCTGCCTCGACCATGAATTCGAGCCGGCCCGAACGGATGCGGCGCGTTTCCATGGTTTCCGGCAGATGCGGATCGAAGCGCGCCTTGAACAGCGCCAGGATGAGCGAGGCGATCTTCGGATAATTGGCGAGCGCCTGTTCTTGCACGGCTTGGGTTGGATCAAGCCCGGTTTGCTGACGGAAGCGCGCCAGCGCGCGCACCAGAGCCGCCTCGCGCCACGAGCACGGCAGCGACAGGATCAAGCGGTTGAAACCATCGCTTTCGGCGCGGCCCGTCCAGATCGCGGCGAAGGCTTCTTCGAATTGCTTGCCGGCGCGGTCGAGATCGATCGGCTTGCCGTCGGCGGAGCGGGTTTCGATATCGTGCACATGGATGCGCTGCGCGGGATGCAGCGGGCCCGCTTTCAGGTGCAGTTCAAAATTCACCTCCGAGTCCACGAACAGACCCATGTTTTCGAGGATCGGCACCGTGGCCGAGAGCGCCAACACATCACCCCGCGCATAGAATTTGCAGCGCATGGTGTTTTCGGCGTCGCCTTCGAGGCGATAGGCGCGCGCGCGGATGATCTCGTCCTCGCGGGCGCCAAGGATTTGCGCCGTATCGATCAGCGCTTCGTCCACGGAATAGCGCTCACGATAGGCTGCGGTGAACGCGTCTTCAAAGCGTGAATCGATAGCCTCGCGTGCGGCGGCGGTGAACAAGTCGCTGCGCTGCAGGGCGCTGGCGAATGCGTCCTCCCAGGTGCGGGTGAGCGCGGCGACTTCCATCGCCAGCGCGTGCGCATCCGGGTCGGGACGCGACTTGTCGATGTCGGCGATGACGAACAGCACACGCGCGAGTTGGCCTTCACCCAGCTGCGGCTGGAACGATTCCACCTCGCCGCCATAATGGCGCGCGATCGCCAAGCCGACGCGCTCGCGCAGCTCGGAATTGAAGCGGTCCTTCGGAATATACGCCAACGCCGTCGCGAAGCGGTTAAAGCGGTCGCGGCGGGTGAACACGCGCGCGCGCGGGCGATCGAGCAGGTGCAGAACGCCGCGCGCGGTGTTCAGCAATTCCTCGCGCGACATCTGCCAGAGTTCTTCGCGCGGATAATATTCGATGATCTTGCGCAGCGTCTTGGCGCTGTGGCCGCCAGTGGTGAAGCCGGCTTGCGCCATCACCCATTCCGCCTTGCGGCGCAGCAGCGGGATGTTGCGCGTCGGCTCGGTGAAGCTTTCGCTGGTGAAGAGACCGACGAAACGGATTTCGCCGATCGCCTCGCCCTGCTCGTTGTAGCGCTTCACGCTGACATAATCGGCGGTGGTGCGGCGGTGCACGCGCGCGCGGATGGTGGATTTGGACACCACAAGCGGCGTCGGCTCATCGACCAGACGGCGCAATTCCGGCGTCAGCACCATCGGCTCGGCGGAGGTGCGCAGCACATAGAGATCGAGATCGCGCAGCACGCCGAGGCATGAATGCGTCATGATCTCGGGCTCGTCGGCCTTGTAGCCGCCATCGGCCAGGCGCGCGTATTTGTAGTCGCGCGTGCCCAGGAAAGTGAATTTGTCGGCCGCGAGCCAGCGCAGCAAGGCGACCGCCTCGGCGGCCTCTTCGGCGGCCGCGGCCGGATGCTTGCTCTCCAATTCATCGGCGGCGTCCAGCATACGCTGGCGCATGGATTGGAAATCCTTCACCGCCGCGCGCACGTCGCCAAGCGAGGCGCGCACGCCATCGAGCAGCGCTTTCGCGCGCTGCGGCGACAAGCGCGGCAGATGGATTTGGATCAACGAGTCGCGGCCATGGCCGTTCGCGGCAGGCGCCACCGGATGGAACATGGCGAGCGCGGTGATGCGCTGATCGGCGACCTCGCCCATCACCGAATCCACCAGGAACGGCATGTCGGGACCGGCGACCTCGAGAATGTCGCGCGCCAAGGCGCGCCCGCCCTCGCCGATCGCGGCGCGGATGCGGACGGATTGCTGCTCAGGCGGGCGTTCGCCGCGCCAAAGCCAGAACTCGTGCGCGAGCGCCGCGAGGTCCGCGTAAGACAAATCCGCCAGTTCATCCGGCGACGCGTCGTCGTACATCCCGCGCAGGAAGATTTCGGCCGAAGCGTCGATCACCCCGCCCTTGTCGCGGAAAGCGGGCCACGGGCCCTTGGCGGCTGTAGAGATGAATTGTTCGGCGGTTTGCGGGGCTTCCGCGCGCGCAGCGGCGTCCATGTGGCGTTTCCTGAGAGCGCGGCGCGGACGGCGAATCGGCGCATCCGGCGGCGCGTTGGATTTGGGCGCGAACCTACCCGCCCCGGCGTAAGGTGCAACAGTCAGACGACGCTTCTATGCCAGCGAAAGCGGGCGCGCGGCTTGCGTTCGTGCATGGCGGGCGGCGGTGGAAAATTGGCGGCGCCGCCGAGCGGGGACAAGCTGCCCGGCGGCGCCTGCAGGCCTCGCAGCAGGCTGGGTGGGGGACGCACGCGGAGGCCTGGTCCATGTGGACGGTCGGTCCGCGCGAATGAAGCCCCCCGAGAGCCCACGTGTGCGGATCGCACGTCAATCTGACGTCCGAAGCGCGCGCCGGTGCGTGTTCAGTGCAGGTCGTAACGTCCCAAGCCCCGGCGACGTTCGTAATAAAAGCGATACATGTTCGGCGCCGATTCGCAAGATCAATTTGGTCCGTCTTCGGACTTGCGCGCGACCTCCGTATCGGGGGTCGGTTTGCCATCCGCCGAGAGCAGAATCGCGATCCATCGCGTCGATGGAAATTGCGCCAATACTATCATCAACATGACTGTAAGCGGTGCGGCTAGAAAGGCGCCGACAATGCCCCACATCAATCCGAAAATCGCTAGCGCAAGCAAAACAACGACGGCGGAAAGATTCAATGACTCTCCCGTCATCCTCGGCTGGATGAAGTTTCCAATCACGAATTGCCAAACGCTCACGCCCGCGAAAACCGCCGCTACAGGGCCAAGCGTTGGAAATTGCACAAGCGCAACGGCAGTTGTCAGTACAACGGCCGCGATCGAACCGATCGTCGGGATATAGTTCAAAAAGAAGATCAGGAACGACCAGAACAGCGCGTTCTCAAGGCCGATGATCGAAAGCGTCACGAAGGTGAGCCCAGTGATGATCAGGCTCATCACGGTTTGGACCCAGAGATAGCGTTCCATTGAAATCCGGATGCGCGCGATCACGTCGCGCGCCGCTTCGCGCTTGCCCTTGCCGCGAAAGATCAGATCGAGCTTGTCAGACATCACGCCGGCGGCGGGAAACAGGAACGCCAGGAAAATCAGCGTGAAAATCGTACTCGAAATGAGATTCTGGAGGCTGTCGCCGATCTCGGCGGCCAATTGCGTGGGGTTCAAATTGGCGATGAGGTCACGCACGGTGGGCGGGCGCCCGCGCAGGCCGATCGCCTCATGGAGCTGCGTCAGCACCTGGTTCAGCCGGAACTCGTAGCGGATTTGGTCGGCGATGATCGCGGCGACGTTCTCGACCACGACGAAGCCGACCAGCGCCACGATCCCCAGCACCACGACGATCGCCGCCGGCAGCGCCACCCAGCGGGGGGTGAACGGCACGCGCCGATCCAGCGTCTCGGCCAGGCCGTCGATCGCCAGCCATAGGATCAGAGCCATGGCGAATTGCGACAGCGGCTCGCGCAGGAAATAGAGCCCAGCGGCGATGATGCCGGTGGCGATTATCCACAGCGCGCCCCGTTGCGACAAATCCATCTGCCTCTCCTGCCCGGCTTGCGCCATAAACACCCGATGCGCCAAGCTGTTGCGCGAAGCAAGGAGGCCGAAGAATGGCGGCAAGCATAGAGATTGGCGCATCCCCGGAGGGGATCCAGAGCATGGCTCTGAAGCGCGCCAACCGCCACGGCCTGATCGCCGGCGCGACCGGCACCGGCAAAACGGTGACGCTGCAGGTGCTGGCCGAAGCGTTTGCGCGCGAGGGCGTCAATGTCTTCGCCGCCGACATCAAGGGCGACCTTTCCGGCTGCGCGGCGAACGGCGATCCCGCCCCGGCTTGGGCCGTCGCCCGCGCCGCCGAAATCAATCTGCCGCTGACGCCGGAAGCCATGCCCGCCGTGTTCTGGGACGTCTATGGCGAACTCGGCCACCCCGTCCGCACCACGGTCACGGAAATGGGTCCGGTGCTGATGGGGCGCGTGCTGGAAGCGACCGACGCCCAGGCCGGCGCGCTCACCATCGCTTTCCGCATCGCCGACGATTGGATCAAGGCCGGCAAGAACGAAGGCCTGTTGCTCGATCTCAACGATCTGCGCGCGCTGCTCACATATCTTTCGGAAAACGCCGAAGAGGTCGGCAAGCAATATGGCCTGGTCACGCCGCAATCGATCGCGGCGCTGCAGCGTAAATTGTTGCAGCTGGAAATGGACGGCGCCGACCATTTCTTCGGCGAGCCCGCGTTCAAGCTCGAAGAACTCCTGCGCACGCGCCCGGATGGCAAAGGCACGATCAACGTGCTCGCCTCCGAACGCCTGGTGCAAAGCCCGCGGCTCTATTCGGCGTTTCTGCTCTGGCTGATGAGCGAGCTTTGGGAAGAGCTGCCGGAAGTCGGCGATCAGGATAAGCCGAAGCTCGTCTTCTTCTTTGACGAAGCGCACCTCCTCTTCCGCGACGCGCCGAAGGAGCTGATTAATCGTGTCGAGCAAGTCGTGCGCCTGATCCGCTCCAAGGGCGTCGGCATTTATTTCGTGACGCAATCGCCAGCCGACATTCCCGAGATCGTGCTCTCTCAGCTAGGCAATCGCTTCCAGCATGCGCTGCGCGCCTATACGCCGAGCGACCAGAAAGCGGTGCGCGCGGCGGCGCAGAGTTTCCGCGCGAATGAAAACGTCGATGTCGCGAAAGAGATTCAGGAGCTGAATGTCGGCGAGGCCTTGGTTTCGACGC
The DNA here is from genome assembly GCA_017303355.1 of Caulobacterales bacterium. Taxonomy (GTDB): domain Bacteria; phylum Pseudomonadota; class Alphaproteobacteria; order Caulobacterales; family Aquidulcibacteraceae; genus Vitreimonas. The sequence goes on from JAFLCU010000003.1 coordinate 179,668, forward strand.
TCGATGAAAAAGGCGCGCCGACGCCGGTGGCGCGCACGAAAATCCGCCCGCCCAACTCGCATGTCGGCCCCATCCTGCTAGCGGAACGCCAAACCATGATGCGCGCCAACACTGCCGGCCGCGCTTATGAAAAGACGATCGATCGCGAGAGCGCGCACGAAATCCTCGGCCGTCGCGCGCAACAGGCGGCGGAAGCAACCGCGCGTGAAGAAGAGCGCGAGGCGCGCGAGAAGGAAGCGGCGCGTTCGTCACGCTCCAGCGGCGCCGGTACGTCACGCGCCAAATCCACGCGCAGCAGCGGTGGATCGCGCACGACGGCGGTCGAACGCCAAACCGGCCGCGTCGCCAGCGGCGTCATGAACACGATCGTGCGCGAACTGATGCGCGGCATCCTCGGCACGCCGCGCCGGCGGCGGTAATGGAAGCGCCCACGGAAGAGATCATCGTCGTCACCGCGCCGCGCTTGCCGGAAGCGGCGGGCGAGCAAGTGTATTCCGTGTTGGCGATCGATCCGCACGCGGTGGAAGACGCGGTGCGTTTGGATCGCGCGCTCGCCGTTGCGCCGGCGGCCAATCTCTTCCGTCGCAATGATAGCGGCGCGGCGAACCCCACGGTCCAAGGCCTTTCGCTGCGCGCGATCGGCCCATCCGGCGCCGGGCGCACGCTCATCACGCTCGATGGCGTGCCGCAGCACGATCCGTTTGGCGGCTGGGTGATCTGGGGCGGCTTGGCGCCGGAATTGATCGAACGCGCCAACGTCATCCGCGGCGCCGGCGCTGGGCCCTATGGCGCGGGCGCGCTGACGGGCGTCGTCGCGCTGGATGAACGCAGCGCGCAAGGCTTTTCGCTGCGCGCCGAACATGGCGCGCGCGACTATACGCGTATCGGCGGCGTCGGCGTCGCCAATGGCGATGCATTCAGTGCACTGCTCGCCGCCAGCGTCGAACACGATGACGGCTGGATTCCCACGCGCGAAGGCCAAGGCGCGGCGGATGCGCCGCTCGCACGCGACGCGATGAGCGGCGCAGTGCGGCTGCAGCGCATGCAGGGCGATGTGCTGATCTCCGCGCGGCTCTCCGCCTACAGCGAAGAACGCAGCTCCGGCCTCGTCGGCGCGAACTCAACAGCGGATGGCCTCGCCGCCAGCCTCACGCTCGTTTCCGCACCGCGCGCGGATGCGCCGGGCTGGCGCGTGCAAGCGTGGGCGCGCGAAAGCGACATGAGCAACAGCTTCGTTAGCGTGGCGCCCGACCGCGGCACGACGACACCCGCCTCCGTGCAGGATGAAACACCCGCCTTCGGTTGGGGCGCCAACGCGGCGCTGCGCTGGGGCAATGCCGAGATCGGCCTCGACGTGCGCGCCGCCGATGGCGAGACGCGCGAGCGCTTCAGCTATAGCGGCGGCACGTTCCTGCGCTCCCGCGTCGCCGGCGGCGAGACACTTAGCGCTGGCGCCTATGCCGAAAGTTGGCGCGCGCTTGGCGACACGCTTGTTTCTGGCGGTGTTCGGCTCGATTGGTGGCAGGCGAGCGAGGGCCAACGGTTGGAGCGTTTGATCGCCACCGGTGCGCCCACGCTTGATGTCGACACGGAAGATCGGGAAATCTGGGCGCCCAATGCGCGCCTCGGATTGCGTCACGACTTCGGCGCGCACTATGCGCGTGCCGCCGCCTACGCGGGCTTTCGCCCGCCGACGCTCAACGAACTCCACCGCCCTTTCCGCGTTGGCAATGACGTCACCGAGGCGAATACAGCACTCGAACCCGAACGCCTCTACGGCCTCGACGCCGCGTTCGGCGATGATGATGGCGATGTCGCCTGGAGCGTTGGCGTGTTCGCGGTGCGCCTCGTTGATCCCATCACCAACGTCACGCTCGGCATTGGCCCCGGCACATTTCCGCCGGGCGTGTTCGTGCCAGCGGGCGGCGTTTATCGGCAGCGCCAAAACGCCGGCCACATCGATGCATTCGGCGTCGAAGCCGATGCACGCGGCGCCTTGATCGACGCGCTCTCCTGGCGCGCCGCGCTCTCTTACACCGACGCGGAGGTCGATGGCGACCACGACGCGCCGCAACTCACTGGCCTGCGTCCGGCGCAAGCGCCGGAATGGAGCGCCACCGCAGGTTTGGCATGGCGCCCGTGGGCGGGCGGCGAACTCAGTGTGGATGCACGTTATGAAAGCGCGCGTTTCGACGATGATCTCAACACCCGCCGCCTGGGCGAGGCGTTGACGCTCGATCTGCGCTTTGAACAGGATGTGACGACGCGCACGGGCGTGTTCGTCGCGCTCGACAATGCGCTCGATGCCGAAATCGAAACCGGCGCGACGGCCGACGGCGTCACGCTCTATGGCGCGCCGCAGGCGATGCGGTTTGGACTAAAGATCACGGGCTGACACGCACATGACCGATAAACACAGAGGCTCGTGCCTCTGCGGCGAGGTCCGCTTCGAGATCGAGGGCGCGTTCGAGCATTTCTTCCTGTGCCATTGCGGCCGCTGCCGCAAAGACACCGGCGCCGCGCACGCCGCCAATTTATTCTCAACCCAGGCGCGGCTCACCTGGCTCTCTGGCGAAGAACACATCAAGACGTTTCAATTGCCGGAGACGCGTCACGCCCGCGGCTTCTGCCGCGCATGCGGCTCGGCCTTGCCAAGCCTTCAAATGGACGGCGCGCTGCTCGTCACGCCCGCCGGCAGCCTCGATGGTGAGGTCGACATCAAGCCGACCGCGCACATCCTGTTCGCGAGCCGCGCAAACTGGGATGAACATTTAGAAGACGCGCCAAAGATCGACGGCCTGCCCGGCTAATCGACGATTCCGCTTTTCCATTCCGCGTCGCGACGCGGTAAAGCGAGGTAGCTTTCGCTGCGCATTTCCATCAGGCGCGAGGCGGTGCGTTCGAACTCGAAACTTTGGTCGCCGGCTGGATAAAGCGTTTGCGGTTGCGCGTCAGCAGAGGCGACGAGCTTCACTTTGGCCTCGTAAAGCGCGTCGATCAAAGTGCGGAACCGCGCCGCTTCCTCGCGCATTGAGGGCGAAAGCTTTGGAATGTTTTCCAGCAGCACGGTGTGAAAGCGCTCGGCGATTTCCAGATAATCGGCCGCGCCAAGCGGCCGCGCGCAGAGTTCTTCGAAGCTGAAGCGCGCCACGCCCGCCGCCTCGCGCTCCACTTTCAGCGCCCGCCCGCCGACATCGAGCGTCACCGATTGCGGCGTAGCGCCGAGAGTCAATCGCCCCCAGGCGTGATCCATGGATTCTTCAGCCGCCGGCCCAAGCGGTGCGTAATAGACGGGCGCCGCCATCAAGCGCTCCAGCCGATAATCGCGCGGCCCCGCCACGGAAATCACGTCAAGCTTCTGCTTCAGCAACGCGATGAACGGTAGAAAGAGCTGCCGGTTGAGGCCGTTCTTGTAGAGTTCGTCCGGCGGCCGGTTCGACGTAGCGACGATCGTGACGCCGCTTTCGAACAGGCGTTCGAACAATCGGCCCAAGATCATGGCGTCGGCGATATCGGTGACTTGCACCTCGTCGAAGCACAAAAGCTGCGCGCTGTCGGAGACGCGCTTGGCGGCTTGGGCGATGAGCTGATCCTGCCCCGCGCCTGCCGCGCGCGCATCGCGCATGGCGGCGTGCTGCGCCAACATGAATTCGTGAAAGTGCACGCGCCGCTTTTTCTTCACCGGCGCCGCTTCGAAGAAGAGATCGAGCAGCAGCGACTTGCCGCGCCCGACCGGTCCCCAGAGATAAAGCCCGCGCGGGGGCGCGCCCTTGGCGAACCATGCGTCCGGATTCCAGCGCTTCAGCGCCTCGGCCAACGCGTCCAGCCGCTCGGCGGCGCGGGCCTGATCCGGGTCGGGCGTGAGATCGCCCGCTTCCAGGCGCCGGCGGTACGCGGCAAGCGGCGATGACATCGAGACTCAGAACTCCCAGAACCCTGTCCTAAAAGCCGCTCCAGCCGACGCGATGCAAGTGCTGGACGGCTCTTTTCGCCGCCGCCGGGCCATGCTTCCTTGGGCCGAACACGCGCCGACTCGGATAGCGCGCCTTGGGCGGAGCCTGGATGACGCAATTGGACGCCACCGCGACAAGCCAGCCGGCGCAGGAGGCAGCGCCCGCCAAGCACATCGTCGATGTGCTGATCGAAGAGCGCGCGCCGAAGCTTTCGGTGAGTCCGATCTGGCCGCTGGCGCGGCCCGCGCTCTACAGCGTGCTGAATTACGACAAGGCCGTGCGCATGGCCGACACGATCGCGCCGATGGGCGGACGCGAGGCGCTGGAATCGATCTCGCAACTGCTTTCGGTGAAGCTCGACATCAGCGGCCTGGAGCGCGTGCCGCGCGATGGTTCGTTTCTCATCCTCGCCAACCATCCCACCGGCATCACCGATGGCATCGCGCTTTATGATGCGGTGAAGACCGTCCGCCCCGACACGTTGTTCTACGCCAATTCCGATGCGCAGCGTGTGTGTCCGCGCTTTGACGACGTGCTGATCCCAGTCGAATGGGTGTTGGCCAAGCGCACGCGCGAACGCACGCGCGTGACGCTGAAAATGACCGACGAGGCGTTCGAGCAAAATCGCCCGTTGGCGATCTTTCCGGCCGGCCGGCTGGCGCGCATGCGCGATGACGGCAATCTCACCGATCCGGAATGGATGCCGACAGCCGTGAGCCTTGCGCGCAAATACGAATTGCCGATCGTGCCCGTGCATGTGAGCGGGCCCTACGCGTTTTGGTTTCACACCTTCTCGAAATTCTCCGCCGAACTCCGCGACATCACCTTGTTTCATGAGCTTTTGAACAAGCAGGGCAAAACCTACAAATTAACGTTCGGGCCGCTCATTCCGCCGGCGCACGCGAACGGCGACGCTGTCTCCATCACCAGGCGGATCAAGCATTATGTCGAGCGCGTGCTGCCCGCCGCGCCCGATGCGGCCTACGATCCAGCAGGCCCGGAATGCGCGCTGCGCGACCCGCAAGGGCCGAATGTGAAAAATCGGCCATAGACGAACGCGGCGGCGCAGCGCAGGATGCGTGCGTGAGGGGCGGGTTTCGGATGGGAGTGGACCATGCGCACCCGTGTGCTGGCGTTTGTGTTCTGGGCCGGGCTCGCGGCGAGCACCGTCGCTATCCCGTACATTCCGCCGCCGCAGCCCGTCTATGAAGCGCCGATCGATCGCGCGCTCGCGAATGTCTCCGCGATGGAGGGCGTCGATCCCGCGCAACGCGAATTGCTGCTGGGCCGTTTGAATCTGCTGGCGTACGCGCGCGACAACGCGGCGTTCACGTACCTGCGCGACGGCGATGATTTTGTCGAAGCCGGCAGCATGCCCTGCCGCGATGTGCAACCAATGCCGCGCTTGAGCGAAACGCCGGAAACCTTCGGCCCCGACGATCGCTGCGCGGCCTATAATTTCAATCTCGGCCCGGGCGCCGAAACGCCGGCCACCGCGCCTGAAACACCCAACGCTGGCGCGCGCGCGCGCCTTGAGGCGGCGCGCGGACATTACGCACGCGCGCTGGAGCATGACCGCGCCAATCTGCGCGCCCGCTTGGGTTATGCTTACGTGCTCGATCGGCTCGGCCGCGCCAATGATGCGCGCCGCGAATTGCGCAACATCCTGAAGCGCGGTCTGCCGCGCCTCTCCGGCCCGCAATCGGAATGGGAAGATCACGCGGTGCTGACCGAAACGGCGGCGCACCTCTCTCACCTCGCGACCTCACACAGCGACCGTGCGCGCATGCAGCGTCTGCGCGCGCGCTTGGAGGCAAGCCAGCCGATCATCTATGTGACGCCGGTTGTCGTGCCGCTGGCGGATCGCCCGTTCGAGCGCTTGGTCGACAACGTCTCGCCGATTTCGTTCGATTTCGCCGGCACCGGCGATACACGCGCGCAAGGCTGGCTGACGGCGGATGCGGCATGGCTGGTGTGGGATCCGGAATGGCGCGGCCAAGTGCGCTCGGGCTTCGACATGATCGGCCAGCGCACATGGAGCGTATTCTGGAGCGATGGTTTCGAGGCGCTGCGCGCGCTCGATGATGATCGCGACGGCGAGTTGACCGGCGGCGAACTCGGCGGGCTTGCGCTTTGGCGCGATGAAAATCGCAACGGCGTCAGCGATCCGGGCGAGGTGTTGCCGGCCAACGTGCACGGCGTCGTGGGCCTTGCGGTGCGCGGCGAGGCGACGCGCCGCGGCTTGATCACGGCGCCGAACGGCGTGCGCTTTGAGGATGGACGCACACGACCGCTCTATGATTGGACGCCAGGCTTGGAGCACGCGCCTGTCAGCTAGCGCGAGGCTTGGATTGCCGCTGACAGCTGATGCGGTTCAAACGGCTTCGGCAGCACGCGTATGTCTTCCCAACCCGCCTCCACGCCGGCGGCGCCGTAGCCGGTCGCGAAGATGAACGGCACGCCGCGACGGCGCAGAACCTCGGCGATCGCATAGGTGCGCGCGCCATTGAGATTGAGATCGACGATCGCGAAATCGATGTGCGCTTCTTCGGCCAATTTCAGCGCAACCTCCAAACGGCCGGCGACGCCCGCAACCTTGTGACCAAGATCGCTCAGCACGTCTTCGATGAGCATCGCCACCAGCGCCTCATCTTCGACGATCAGAATTTTCAGCCCGCCCCGCGTGTCCGTCACTGTTCTTCCCACTGATAAACGTGCGGCGCCTCAACCGGCGTCGATATGGTCGCGATCACGCCCTCCGGCCGATACGCAATATGCGCCTCCCCGGCCAAATCGTGCGCGAGGCTCCGCTCGATCAGGCGTGAACCAAAGCCGGCGCGCTCTGGCGGCGACACGACAGGCCCGCCGCTTTCGATCCAGACCAGATGCAGCATCTCGCCACCGCCGTCGTCGCGCACCTCCCAGGTGAGATCGACCTTGCCGGCGTCGGTGGAGAGCGCGCCATATTTTGCGGCGTTGGTCGCAAGCTCGTGCAGCGCGATGGAAAGCGAGAGCGCCTGCTTGGGCGTAAGCCGCACGCTTGGCCCGCTGACAGCCACGCGCGCGCCCGAATTGAAAGCCATCAACGCGCGAATGATCACCTCGCGCAGACGCGCGCCTTCCCAGTTTTCCGCCGTCAGCAGATCGTGCGCGCGCGCCAGCGCCGTCAGCCGCGCATCCAAAAGCGCCCGCGCATCGGCGCTGCGTTCGGTGCTGCGCAAGGTCTGCATCGCAAGAGATTGAACGGTCGCCAGCGTGTTCTTGACGCGGTGATTGAGTTCGTTGACGAGCAATTGGCGCTGCTCATCCGCGCGCTTCCGGTCAGTGATGTCGCGCGCGATTTTCGACGCGCCGGCAATGGCGCCCTGCGCATCCTTCACTGGCGAAACCGTGAGTGAGATGTGAATGCGCTCGCCGGTCTTGCGCACGCGCACGGTTTCGAAGTGCTCAAGCCGTTCGCCGCGGCTGATGCGCGCGATGATGCCAGGCTCTTCGTGGTGCAGTTCGGGCGGGATCAGCGTCAGCACCGAGCGGCCGATGATCTCGTCGGGCGCGTAGCCGAACAGGCGCTCGGCGCCCTTGTTCCAAGTCCGGATCACGCCATCCAAGCCCTTCGAGATGATGGCGTCGTTGGAATTTTCAACGATCGAGCCCAGCAGCTGATTTGTCTGCTCCGCGCGCGAGCGCAGCACGCGCGCAGCGTCACGTTCAAGGCAGAAGCCGACCTGGTGGGCGATGGTGCGGGCGAGATCCAAATCCTCCTGGCTGAAGACGCGCGGCGCATCCTGATAGACCATGAATTTGCCGACCACGCCGCCATGCATGAGAAGCGGCACGAAAGCCAGCGCGCGGATGCCTTCGCCGCGAATGATGGCTTTCACCTCCAGCGACTCGTTGGAGCTATCGATATCCGCGACGGCGACAGGCGCCGGTTGCGGCTCGCCCGGACTCCAGGGCGTGTGGCCGGTGACGGCTTTGCGATACCCTTCAGACAAGCCACGCGACGCCACAAAGCGCATCACGCCCGCTTCATCGAACAGCAAGATGGACGCGCGATCGCATTTCAGCGTTTCAAAGATGGCGTCGAGGGCGGCTTCGTAAACTTCCGAGGCTATGGTGGCGCGGAAAAGGCGGTCGGTCAGGCGAAAGAAGACGTTGTGAAGCGCGCCGCGATGCGCGCCTTCCGGCCCGCTCTCTTGTCTGGCGACCTCGCCCACCTTGCACTCCCTGCGCACGCACCCACAGTCGAGCCCAACGCGCCGGTTAGGGAACTTGTTCCCGGGAGCTTAGACCTTGCGCTCCACCATCGCCTTTTTGATCTCGGCGATGGCCTTGGCTGGGTTCAGGCCCTTCGGGCAGACCTGGGCGCAATTCATGATGGTGTGGCAGCGATAGAGCTTGAACGGGTCTTCCAGCGCATCGAGGCGCTCGCCCTGATGCTCGTCACGGCTGTCGGCGATCCAGCGATAGGCCTGCAGCAGCGCGGCCGGGCCCATGAAGCGGTCGGAATTCCACCAATAGGACGGGCACGAGGTCGAGCAGCACGCGCAGAGGATGCACTCGTAGAGACCATCGAGCTTGGAGCGCTCTTCCGGGCTTTGGCGCCATTCGGCGTCCGGCTCGGGCGTCTCGGTTTGCAGATAGGGCTGGATCGCCGCGTATTGCGCTGTGAAATTGGTGAGGTCCGGCACCAAATCCTTCAGCACCGGTTGGTGCGGCAACGGCGAGATCGTGATCGCGCCGCCCGGATACTCGTCCATCCCCTTGGTGCAGGCGAGCGTGTTGCGGCCGCCGATATTCATCGCGCACGAGCCGCAAACGCCTTCACGGCAGGAGCGGCGGAATGTCAGCGTCGGATCGATCTCGTTTTTGATCACGAGCAGCGCGTCGAGGACCATCGGGCCGCATCTGTCGAGATCGACCGTGTAGGTGTCCCAGCGCGGATTCTCGCCGGTCTCGGGATCGTAGCGATAGATCTTGAATTCCCGCGTGCGCTTGGCCCCTTCGGGCGTCGGATGGCGCTTGCCGGGCTTGACCTTGGAATTCTTGGGTAGCGTGAGTTCGACCATATCGGGCGCGAACCTGACGAGCGCCGCAGCGCCCGTCAAGCACGCGAAATGCCCTATTCCGTAGCGGCCGCCCGCCCATACCAGTCGATGCGCCGGGTGGCGATCATGGTGGCGGCGATGACGGCGAAGGCGGTGACCGAACCCGCCAGAAGGGCGAAATCCTCGAGCGTCATCAGCACATACATGGCCCCATAGAGGGCCGAGAGCCCCAGCAGCGCCTTAAAGCCCACCGCGGCCGAGCGGAACGAAGCCCCCGCGTAATACGCCAGCAGCAAAACCGTGGCGGCGGCGGCGATTAGGAAGGCCTGGGTGAAGCCGATGATCTCGGTGATCGAGAGCAGCAGCAGGTAAAAGACGCACTGCGCCAGGCCGACCAGCACGTATTGGGCGGCATGTGCCTTCTTGCCGCTCACGGCCTCGAACACGAGCGTCGCCAGGAAGACGATGCCGATGAACATGATGCCATACTGAATGGCGCGGCTGACGCCCTGGTAGATGTCGTCGGCGGCGACGAAGCTGACCGCCATGTCGTGGCTCGACACCTCGCCCAGATTGAAGGCCGAGAGATTGGCCGCCTTCGGCATGTTGCGCGCCACGAACGGCACGCGCCAATTGGCGGCGAAGCCTTCGGCCGTCAGCTCCACCGACTCGCTGGTTTGGAAATAGCCCTGCGCGCGCGTCTCGTTGCCGTCGCCGCGAATCGCAACACTGGTGTCCTGCGCGAAGGCGGCGATGGCGAAGCGCTGCGCGCCGCCCAGCACGATACGGGTATCGACCGTGAAAGCTTCCGCCGCCTCGCCCAACGGCGCGGGCGCGGCGAAGGCTTGCAGCGAGCGGAACGCGGGCGCGGCCGGCGAGGCGCTATAATCCCATTGCCCGGCCGCGACCGCCGCTTGGCCGAAATCAAAATCCGACGTCGGCTCCAGCGTGACGGTTTCGCCATTGGCGAAGCGCAATTCGGCTGCGTCGCGAATGGTGCGGCTATCGCCGACAAACATCACCAATTGCGCTTGGCGCCAATCGAACGCGTAAGATTGATCGAGCCCTTCGAGCGCGGCGGCGGGATCGAACTCCGCGTGAAAATTGGTGGTCGCGTTGTAGGCGTCGGCGCGATAGATGCCGAGCCGGCGCTGCGCGACCGAAAGCTCGGACTCAGCCGTGCCTGTCTCCGCGAACACGATGTAGCGGCCACGTTCGATGCTGGTTTGCACCTGCCCTGTCGCACTCGTCACCTCGATCGTGCGCCGGTACGGCACGATCAGCATTGGCCCGCCGATCACTTGCTGGCCGCCGGCTTGCGCGCCGATTTCGGCGGTGACCTCGCGGGCGCGCTGCTCACGCCCCTCCATCAGCGCGCCGACAAGCAGCAGCGGAATGCCCATGGCGAGCACCAGCGCGCATACAAGCAGCAGTTTGAGGCCCAGCGATCCGCGCGGGATCAGGCCGGCGATAGGATTGGTCGTCATGGATCTCCCCTAGTGGCGATGGCGCTCTTTGAGCGCAGCGACGGGGAGTAAGCCGGGAGGCCCGCGCCAATTATCGCGCAGGCGCTTGGGAGAAATTGTGCAGGCCGCTTTAGCGGTCCATCTCGATATCGACCGCGCTTGGCGGCGGGGCCCAATCTTCCTCGGGCGCCGTGCTGGGCGGCTCCGACGTGAAGGCGATGACAAACGCCGCAGCCCCCGCCAGAGCGCACCCGAACGACCAGAGCAGCGCCACCCAATCGTAGCCGCCATTCACTTTGGCGGCGTCCTCGGCTTGGCCCAATTGCGCTTGCCGGCGCGCATCGATCAAAAAGAACCCGATCACGAACACGACCGGAATGGCGAAGCCCCAGGGCGAAACGCCCGCCATCCAGGGCCGCAGCAAAAGCCCCAAGGAGCCCAGCGCCAGCCCGCCCAGCACCAGAAATTCCACAAGCGCCTGGCCGCGATCGCCCAAACTGGCCCGCAGCCGGCGGCGGCGCGCCCCCATTTCGGCAAACATTGCGGCGAAGAAAGCGTTCATGCGTCGAGGAGATAGCCCAGGCCGTGAGAGCCGCAAAGGGCGACGCGCTTCTCGATTTTGTCGCGCCGCGTCATTAGGTTTGGCGCCAAAGGATGGTTCATATGAGTGTTGAAGCGAGCGCGCCGAAATTCAAGCCGCCGGGCCTCAAGGCGATCGGCATCGGCGTCGCGGCCGTGCTCGGCGTGCTGGTTCTCGCCATTGTGCTGTTCTTCGTGTTCTTCCCGAAACAATTGGCGGCCGCCGAAGCCGAGCGCCGGATCGAGGAAGCCACCGAGCGCCAGCTCACGCTTGGCGACAATATCGACATCACGTTCTTCCCGGCGCTTGGCTTCTCGGTCGACCAGGCCACGCTTTCAAATCCCGAAGGCTTTCCGGCGGACACGCCTTTCCTTTCCGCCAATCGCATCGTCTTCGCGGTGAAGGTGCTGCCGCTGCTGCGCGGCGCGATCGAGGTGAAGGAACTGATCTTCGAAGGCGCCGAACTCAATCTGCGCGCCGAGGCAGATGGCGGCGCCAACAATTGGACCTTCCCCACCGAGGACACGCCCGAGGATCAAACCACGATCGAGGATCTGCGCCTCGACGATGTGCGCATGATCGATAGCACGATCACGTTCCAAGGCGCGGAGGGCGAGCCGCTGCTTCTGAACGACGTGGATGCAAGCCTTGCGCTGCAATCGCTCGATGCGCCGGCGCAGATGGAAGCGGCGTTCGATTATCGCAATCAGCGCGTCAATGTGACGAGTGAGGTGGGGCTGCCGCGCGCGGTGCTTGAAAAGGGCGAAACGCCACTCACCGCACGCGTGCGCGCTGACGCGATCGAGGCGGATTTCGACGGTGTTTTCCGCACGGAAACCGGCGCACTGAACGGCGCGCTCAACGCCAACGGCGCAAGCGTGCGCAATCTGCTCGCCTGGATGGGCACACCGATGGCCAATGGCGGCGGCTTCGGCCCGTTCCGCCTTTCGGCGCGGATGGCGCACGAGGGCGCGCAAACCGCGCTCACGGAAGCGGCGGTGCGGCTGGATAGCATCGATGCGACAGGCGCGCTCACGCTAATCACGCAGGAGAATGGCCGCTTGCGCGTCAATGGCGCGCTGAGCTCGGCCAATGTCGATCTCAACACCTACCTCCCCGCGCCCGCGCAAACCGGCCAGGAGGGCGTCGCCGTCGACACCGCCTGGAGCAGCGATCCGCTCGATTTGAGCGGCCTGCGTTCGCTCGACGCGGATTTGCAGCTCACGCTCGGCGCGCTGCGCTTCCAGCGCATGAATTTTTCCAACGTGGCGCTGGGGCTGCGCATCGCCAACGGCGCGCTCGACGCGCGGTTGACGCGCATTTCGCTCTATGACGGCGGCGGCACGGCGCGGCTCATCGCCGACGGCTCGGGCGCGACACCGCGCGTGGCGATCGAGGTCGATGCGCAAAATGTGCAGGCCGAGACTTTGCTGCGCGACGCAATCGGCTTCGACAATATTGTCGGGCGCGGCCGCCTGCGCGCTTCGCTGGTTGGCCAAGGCGCCTCGCAAGCGGCGATCATGCGCACGCTGCGCGGCAACGCCTCGTTCAATTTCAATGACGGCCAATGGAAGGGTGTGAACCTCGCGCAGGTCGCACGTACCGTACAATCGGCGCTGACCGGCCAAGCCGCCGGGGAAGGCTCCTCCACCGATTTCGCCGAACTGGCTTCGACCTTCACCGTCGCCGACGGCGTGATGGCGACAGACGATCTGCGCCTGCTCAATCCCTATGTGCGGCTGGAAGGGCGCGGCATGGTCAATATCGGCGCACAGAGCATCGACATGCGCATCGCGCCGCGCGCGGTGAACAACGCGCAAGGCCAGGGCGGCGATCTCTCTGTGACCGGGCTCGGCGTGCCGTTCCGTGTTTCGGGGCCATGGTCGCGCGTAAGCTTCCGTCCGGCGCTGGAAGACGTGGTGCAGAACCAGGTGCGCGACATCCTCGCGCGGCAGGGCGAAGGCAATCCGCTGGCGACGCTCGGCGAGACGCTGTTCGGCCGCCAGCCCGCGACAGCGCCGACAACGCCAACCGCTGAAACGCCCGCGACGGAGGGTGAAACGGCCGCGCCGACAACGCCCGCGCAACCAACGCAACCACAGCAGGAAACGCGCCCCCGCAACCCGCTGGAGGAAATGCTGCGCCGCGCGCAAGAGCGACGCACGCAAGCGGCCGAGGAAGAAAAGCAGGCGGAGCCGACGCCTTAAGGCGCCGGCTCATTTTGGGTCAGCGACCGGTGTGGAAGACCGCGAGCTTGTTGCCGTCGAGGTCGCGGAAATAGGCGAACTCGCCGAAAGCGCCGCGCGGGCCGGGTTCGCCTTCGCATGCGCCGCCCAGTTCCAAAGCCTTGGCGTGAATGCGGGCGACGTCTTCCTTGCTGTCGACGGCGATGGCGAGCATGGCGCCGTTGCCGTGCGTGGCCGGCTGCTCGTTGTAGGGGCGCGTGATCATGATCATCGCGCCGCTGGCAAGGCGGTACATGAGGCCGTGCGGCGTGGGCATTAGGCGCTTACCGCCCATTTCGCCCAGCAGCGCGTCGTAGAAAGCGGTTGAGCGGTCGAAATCATTCGCGCCCAGGCAGACATAACCAACACTTGCCATCGTTTCTCTCCCCGCCGCTTGGCGCGGCCCAGCAAATGATAGCGTCGCCACGGGCAAGTGCGTCAAGAATGACGCAAGGTACCCTCTTGCGTCCAATGGCGTCGCACTTGCTACACTTCGACAAATATCTTCAAGCAAATCAGGCGTAAGATCGCTGAGTCGCTAAAATTGAAATCCGCTTGTTCAAGAAACCGCCACCGCCCAACCTGAGCGCCCGCATCCAGAATGCGGTGTCTAGGCCGCCTCCGCCAGCGACGCCGCCACCGCCCGCGCCGCCGCCGCTGAGCAAACGCCAGCAGCGCGCCGAACGTGAACGCGTGTTTCGGCAGGCGACCTTGGTGTTTCCCGATGGCCATCGCATGGCGGTCGTGGTCAAGGACGTCAGCACGACCGGCGCACGCGTGGAATTCTTCCAGCACGTCCGGCTGCCGGAAGAGGTGATGTTCCTGGAAGCCACGCTCAAGCTGCGCAAACGCGCGCGCGTGGTTTGGCAAGAAGACGGGACTGTGGGGTTAGCGTTTCTGGATTGAGCTATTCCGCGGGCTCTGCGTCCGGGCGCTTCAACGCTCATGCTTCCGTCGCCGGTTCTTCGCCCTCCGGCACGATCCTCGGCGCTTCATCCTCGACCGGCGTTTGCGCAATCGAGCGCGCCATTGTTGTCCGCATCCACCACGCGACAAGCTTCCACTCAATACACCCGCTTCTTCGGCGGAATGTACTCAACCTCGTTGGTCATCGTGTTGGTGTGGACCGGGCGATAATCGATGCGCGTGGCGCCGGTGTTGAGATCGAGCCAGGCGAGCGTGTGCTTCATCCAATCGGTGTCGTCGCGTTCCGGGAAATCCTCGCGGGCGTGGGCGCCGCGCGACTCGGTGCGGTTGGCCGCGCCGTTCACTGTGACGATGGCTTGGCCAATCAGATTGTCGAACTCGAGCGTTTCGACCAGATCGGTGTTCCAGATCATCGAGCGATCAGTGACGGCGATATCCGGCGCTTCCTTCCAGATCGCCGCCATGCGCTGCACGCCTTCTTCCAGCACGGGCCCGGTGCGATAGACCGCGCAGGTATCCTGCATCGCGCGCTGCATCTTATCGCGCAGCTTGGCTGTGGGCGTACCGCCCTTGGCGTTGCGGAATTTGTCGAAGCGCGCGAGGTGCTTGTCGCTTTCGCCCTTCGGCAGTTCTGGCTGCGTGGCGTTGGCTTCGAGCTTGTCGCCACAACGCAGGCCGACAGCGCGGCCAAACACGACGAGATCGATCAGCGAATTGGAGCCAAGGCGATTGGCGCCGTGCACCGAAACGCACGCGGCTTCGCCCACAGCCATGAGGCCCGGCACCACAGAGTCCGGATCGCCGCCGACCTTGGTCAGCACCTCGCCGTGATAATTCGTCGGGATGCCGCCCATATTGTAGTGAACCGTCGGCAGCACCGGAATCGGCGCGCGCGTCACGTCGACGCCGGCGAAAATCTTGGCGCTTTCGGAAATACCCGGCAGGCGCTCGTGCAGCATCTTCGGATCGAGGTGATCCAGATGCAGGAAGATGTGATCCTTGTTCGGGCCGACGCCGCGGCCTTCGCGGATTTCAAGCGTCATGGCGCGGCTCACCATGTCGCGCGGGGCCAGATCCTTCACGGTCGGCGCATAGCGCTCCATGAAGCGTTCGCCGTTTGAATTGGTGAGATAGCCGCCCTCGCCGCGCGCGCCCTCGGTGATGAGGCAGCCGGCGGGGAAAATGCCGGTCGGGTGGAATTGCACGAATTCCATGTCCTGCAGCGGCAGGCCGGCGCGCAACACCATGGCGTTGCCGTCGCCCGTGCACGTATGCGCGCTGGTGCACGAGAGATAGGCGCGGCCGTAGCCGCCAGTGGCGAGCACAACGGTTTGCGCGCGGAAGCGATGCAGCGTGCCGTCATCCAACTTCCAGGCGGTGACGCCCCGGCAGGCGCCGCTTTCATCCATGATGAGGTCGAGCGCGAAATATTCGATGAAGAAGTCGACGTCATGGCGCAGCGATTGGCCGTACAATGTGTGCAGCATGGCGTGGCCGGTGCGGTCTGCGGCGGCGCAGGTGCGCTGCACCGGCGCTTCGCCGAAATTGCGCGTCATGCCGCCGAAGGCGCGCTGATAGATTTTGCCTTCCTCGGTGCGCGAGAACGGCACGCCCCAATGCTCAAGCTCATAGACGGCGGCCGGCGCGTTGCGCGTCAGATATTCGATCGCGTCCTGATCGCCCAGCCAGTCCGACCCCTTCACGGTGTCGAACATGTGCCATTGCCACTTGTCCTCGCCCATATTGCCGAGCGAAGCGGAGATGCCGCCCTGCGCCGCCACCGTGTGCGAGCGGGTGGGAAACACCTTCGAGATACAGGCTGTCTTCAGCCCAGCTTGCGCGCTGCCAAGTGCGGCGCGAAGCCCCGAACCGCCAGCGCCGACGACAACCACGTCAAACGTGTGATCGATCCAAGTGTAAGCGGCCAAAGGATCAGACTCCGAAATTCACGAGCAGCACGGCGAAAATGGCGCCGGCGGCGATAACGAGCGGCACGAGCGTGTTCAGCAACAGCAGCGCCATTTTAGCGAACGGCTTGTGGACATAGTCGTTCACGACCTCGCCCATGCCGAGACGCATATGATAGAGCGCCACCATGATGAGCAGGATGAGGCCGACCGCGTTGAACGGCTGCGAGATGAAATCGATGGCCGCGAGATAGGTCGGGCCATCCATGCTCAGCGCCGCACTCAGCACGAACCACGTGGCCACAAACAGCAAGGCGATGGCCGACACGCGCTGGCCGACGAAATGGCCCGTGCCCTCGGCGGCGGCGCCATGATTGCGGACACGTCCGAGCGGCGTGCTCTTATCTTTGCTCATCGCTCAGCCCCCGAACGTCACGAGCGCCCACAGCCCGATCGGCGCGGCGATAGCGAACAGAATGGCGAACCACGCGGTCGTCTCCGCGTCCGATGGCTTCATGCCATGGCCGGTGTCGAACACGAGATGGCGAATGCCGTTGGCGAGATGGTACGCAAAGCACGCGACCAGCAGGTAAAGCCCGACTTGGCCGATCGGCCCGGCCAAGAAAGCCCCGAACGGTTCGTAAGCCTCCGGCCCCGCCGCGATCACCATCAGCCAGCCGCAGAGCAGCAGCATGCCGCCATAAAGGCCAACGCCGGTGACGCGATGGAGGATCGAACTCGCCATCGTGACGTGCCATCGCCAGATGCTGACGAATGGCGAAATTGGTCTGTCCCCGGGGCGGGTCGCGCCGGCCATGTGCGCCCTCTTGTGCTTGATATGGTGCGTGGAATCCGCGCGGCGGAGATTAGGCGGCGAAACCCCCAAGTCAATCAAGCGGCTTGCGCCAAATCGCCCCCCGGCTAGACAAATCTCAGCGGGAGGGCTGCGGATGCGGAATGTTCTGATTGCGGGCTTGGTGCTGGCGCTGACGGCGGGCTTGGCGGGGTCTTCGTTCGCGCAGGCGCGGGGCAATTCCCGGCTCGCGGCGGCGATGGCGGCCTATGAACGGATCGACCGCGCCAATGATCCGATTACGGCTGGGTCGGAGGGCGACCGCGCGGCGCTCCGCCGCCTGCCGGACGTCTCGCCCGAGGCGGACGCGGCGCTGCTCGCGGAATTGGCCGCGCTGCGCGCGCAAGTGGAACGGATCGACGCGCGCCGGCTGCGCGGCGAGGATGCGCTGAACCACGCGCTGCTGTTGCGCACCATCAATAACCGCATCGAAGGCATGGGCTTCGACACCGGCCGTATGCCGATCAGCAATGGCGACGGCTTCTTCAGCTTCGCCGACTACCTCGCCTACACGACGCCGATCCAATCGGCCGACGACGCGGAAGCCTGGATCGCGCGCCTGGAGGCGCTGCCGGGCTTCTATCGCCAAAACCTCGCCAATGCGCGGCGCGGCGTCGCCACCGGCTTCACGCAACCCCGCATCGTCGCCGACCGCGCGCTCGATACCGCGCGCGCGCAAGTGGAGACGATGGCCGACACGCTCGCCACGCCGCTCGCGCAAATGCCGGCGACAATCCCGGCGCCGGCGCAAGAGCGCTATCGCGCGCGCGTGCGCGAAATTGTTGAACAGCAAATCCTGCCCGTGCACCGCGAAACCATCGCGTTTTTGGAAAACGAATACATACCCGCCGCGCGCCCCGGCATCGGCCTCTCCAGCATGCCGGGCGGGCGCGAATATTATCAATATCTCGTGCGTGCCTACACGACGACGGAGATGAGTCCGGAGGAAATCCACCAGCTCGGCCTCTCCGAGGTCGCCCGCATTCGCGCGGCGATGGAGCGCGAAATCGCGGCCAGCGGTTTCCGTGGCGATTTCGCCGCGTTCCAGCGCTTCCTGCGCACCGACCCGCAATTCTACGCGACCTCGCCGGAAGATCTGATCGAGAAGGCCTCGGAAATCGCCAAGCGCGCCGATGGGCAATTGCCGCGCCTGTTCGGCACGCTGCCGCGCTTGCCATACGACATTCGCGTCATTCCGGCGGCGTCGGCCGAAGGTTCGACGACGGCCTATTACACCCAAGGCAGCCCACGCTTGGGCATGGCCGGCGCCTATTGGGTCAACACGACGCGGCTCGATCAGCGCCCGCTCTATGAATTGCCCGCGCTCACCGTGCATGAAGCCGTGCCCGGCCACCATTTGCAGATCGCGCTGGCGCAGGAGCAAGGCGAGCTTCCCTATTTCCGACGCAACACGTTCTACACCGCATTCGTCGAAGGCTGGGGCCTCTATTCGGAATCGCTTGGCGAAGAGATGGGCATGTATCGCACGCCGTATGAGCGCTTCGGGCGACTGTCGTACGAGATGTGGCGCGCCTGCCGCTTGGTCGCCGACACCGGCATTCACTGGATGGGCTGGGACATCGAGCAAGCGCGCCGCTGCTTTGCGGAAAATTCCGCGCTGGCGCCGCACAACATCCAGACCGAGCTCGAACGCTACATCGCCACGCCCGGCCAAGCGCTCGCCTACAAGATCGGCGAACTGCGCCTGCAATCGCTACGCCGCGAAGCCACCGCCGCACTCGGCGAACGCTTCGACGTCCGCCAATTCCACGACACCGTGCTCGGCGCCGGCGCCCTGCCGCTCGACGTGCTGGAGTCTCGCGTGCGCGATTGGGTGGCGACCCAGGCGGCGGCGAATTGAGGCGCTTCGTTCGCTCGATCGAGCCACGTTCTCCGTCATCCCGGACGCGCAAAGCGCGATCCGGGACTTAGGGGCCTCACGCAGCGCGCTATTTGCCGGTTGGAGCGCCGCGCTCCCATTTTCAAGCGCCGTGTGTGGGATAGACCACGCGCTAATCCTACGGCGTCATTTTTAAAAACGCCGCAACGCCAAGCGCTTGCAAGAATTTTCACGCGAACAATCCGACCGCTTCACAACGCGCATATAATGGCGGCCATGAAACATCACCGGCCCCACATCTCACAGCATCGCTTGGAAAGGTTCGCGACTTGGTCGCGGTTGATGCTCGTGTGGTTTGCTGGGATCTTCGCCGGCGTTTGCACCAAATCGCGCCGCCTGCGCCGCTACGGCGATCTCACGCTCGATCGTCTCGCGGCCCAAGTCGCCGCCATCATCTACCACCGCGCGGTCAACCTGCTCAGCCTCTACGCGCGTCCGCAAGAAACCGTGCGCGTATTCGGCACACGAGGCTTTCACCAGCGCACCGGTCCAAAGAGTCTCGTCCGCGCCGCGCACGGCTCATGGCTGCGCAAAGCCCTGCGCCATCGCGACCCCGTCGCGCGCATTTCCATCTTGCTGCATGCGCTGGCGCACATCGACCGTTACGTCGCGCGCATTCTCCCGCGTCTCAAGCGCCGTCTCACGCGCATCGCCGCGCGCGTCATCGCAGCGCCACCCGCGCACGCATTGCGCTCGCTCGCGCGCGTCGAACCCCGCGCCGCTGATTCCTCCTAATCGGACCGCCGGCTTCCAGCCGGCATGGCGCAAGTCTTCAAAGAATGGAGCGCGTCACTCCGCGACGCATGCGCGGCGGAGCCGCGCGCTCCCTCCTTCTAAAGCCCGCTCATCTTCTTGGACGGTCACTCACGAACGCCAGCGTTACACGCCTCAAGCCGTGTGATCGGCCGCGCTATCGCCCTCGATCGCCTGCGCGCGCAGCCAATTGAGAAACGCGCTCTGCGCCGGTTCGAACCGGCGCCCGCGCGGCCACACCAGCCAATAGGCGAAGTTCACCGGCGCTTCCATTTCCAGGAGCGGCGCGACCAGGCGCCCTTCGGCGATATCGCCCAGCGCCAATTGCCGTTTGGCCAGCGCCAAGCCCTTGCCGGCGACGGCCGCTTCAATGGCGAGGCTTGATTGGTTGAAGCGCAGGCCGCGCTCGGCGTCGGCGCGGCGCAAACCGCGCGCGGCGAACCACATGCCCCAGGTCGGGCATGACGGATCGCGCTCAGGCGCATCGTCATGGATGAGCGGCAGGGCAATCAAATCAGCCGCATTCTTCGTGCTGGTCTGCCCTTCGAGCAGACGCGGACTGCAAACGACGACAACCGATTCCGTCATCAGCCGCTCGCAATGCAGCCCTTCATAGCCGCCCGGCCCGTAGCGGATGGCCAGATCCATGTCGCTGCCGGAGAAATCGGTGAGCGCCATGTCGGCCGACATCCGCACTTCGACGTCCGGATGAAGCTCCTGAAACTGGCTCAATCTGGGAATGAGCCATTTCGAGGCGAAGGATGGCGCGGTCGAGATCGAGATGCGCCGCCCGCGCAACGCCGAACGCATGGCGCGGCCGGCTTGCAGCATCTCCGCGATCGCCGCACTCGCATGCGCGAACGCGGCCTTGCCGGATTCGGTCAGCTCAACGCCGCGCCCGAGCCGGCGAAACAGCGGCTGACCGGCGAATTCCTCGATCGTGCGGATGTGCTGGCTAACGGCGCCGGCGCTGATGCCAAGCTCCTCCGCCGCCCGGGCAAAACTGCCCGAACGCGCGGCCGCTTCGAAAACCCGAAGGCTCACGAAGGGCGGCATGGGATCTTGGGTTTCGTCCAACAGCTCCGCTCCGTCCGCCCGGACATAAGCGCGCCCGTTGGCGCGCGCCAGCCCATGGACGCAGAGCGCCCCTTCCGCCGCTGCAGGTCAAGTCACGGAAATGGTGAAGACTTCGCGCCTCAGGCGGTTTGCTGGGTGGAGGCGATGACGATCGTGCGGTCGAGCCCGGCATCGCGATGATGCAGCGCCGCCCGATACTCAGGCGCGTGCTCCATGGAGAGGATCGCCGCCGGGTTCGGGTAACGCATCGCCGCAATATCGTGCCACGCGCCGACGCTCGGCCCCGCCATCGCTTCGCGCAGCACCTCTTCCACCGCCCCGTAAAAGAGCAGCGTCCCGCCTGTGCGATAGACGGTGCGCATCGCCACCATGCCGTAACGCCGATAGGCGGCAGCGCCCGTCCCCGGATCGGCGCGCCGCTCTTTATATCTCGCCGCGCCGTAATAGCCGAGGAAGTTGACCATGCATGGCGAATAGTCCGCCGGCTTCGCCAGCAATTGCGCGATCGCCGACGCACTCGGCATCACGTCCGAACGAAAGCCGAGTGCTTGCACGTCGTGCGTGATCTCGCCCTTCGGCTTGCTCAGCACGCCGAGCGCCGTCAGCACCCGCAACATGCCCAGCGCGAAGCGCGGCGGCGTGAACACTTTGAGCCGCGCGACGTACGCATCATCCGCTTCGCCGAGATCGATCGGCGTCGCACCCGGCGCACCGCCGGAGAGAATGTAGAAGCGCGTCCAATACGCTTCCGCCGTACCGATCAGCGCGAAATCCGCGTGCGAGGTCCAATTGAGGCGCACGCCGTCGGCCAGACGCGGCGCACGCGCGCCCTTCCAGGCCACGAACCAAACCGGCGCGCCACGGCTATTGGCGAACACCGGCTCGCGCGCGCCGATCACCCACACCAGCGCGAGCGCCGCCGCAATGCCGACGAGAACAAATGCAAGCATCAGTTCGACCAATAAATGTAGTCCTGATCCTCGCGCCACGGCGCATCGAGCGGCACATCGATGCGCACCGGCCCTTCGATCAGCGCCGGCCATAGCGGCGCCGGCAGGTTCGCGTTCTGCCGCTCGATCATCGCGCGCATCGCGGCGACCCGCTCGGGCTCTTGCACGGAGAGATCATGCTGCTCCGTCGGGTCGTCGCGCAGATTGTGCAGCCAGACGCGATCAGGCGTCTCCGACACTTGCAGCTTCCAATCGCCGTCACGCACGACGCGATACGGCCCCGAGCGCCAGAACAATATCTGATGCGGCGCGCCCTGCGCTTCGCCGCGTAGGAACGGCAGCAGGTTGACGCCGTCGCTTTGCGGCTGAGCAGGCGCGCCAGCAGCGGCGGCCGCGGTGGCGAAAATGTCCATGTGCGTCGCCGGCCCCGGGATGCGCGCGCCGGCGGGCAAATGGTTCGGCCAGCGCACAAAGAAAGGACTGCGAATGCCGCCTTCGAAGAACGTAGATTTCCACCCTCGGAACGGCGCGTTCAAATTGGGCTGGCCAACATACCAGGCGCCGCCATTGTCGCTGACGAACACCACCATCGTGTTGTCGTCGATGCCCTGGTCACGCAGCGCCTGCATCACGCGGCCGACGCCGCGATCGAGCGCCAGCAGCATCGCGCCATACACACGCTCTGTGTGATCCGGGATAGCGCTTAGCGCATCATAGTCCGCGCGCGACGCCTGCAACGGCGTGTGCGGCGCGTTGAACGAGAGATAGAGAAAGAACGGCCGGTTGCGGTTCGCCTCGATGGCGGCGACGGCTTCGTCCGCGAAATAGTCGGTGATGTAGCCGCGCGGCCGGAAACGCGCCCGCTCCTCGCTGCCGCCGCGCGTCCAGTCGACCGCATACGGCAGATTGGCCCAGAGGAAGCGATCGATCGGATCGAAATCGACGCGCGCATTGACCACATCGGGATCGTCCGGCCGCAGATACATGCCCGCGCCCTGCAAGATGGCGAGGCTTTCGTCGAAGCCCTGCGCCTCGGGCCGCATCGACGGCACCTCGCCCAGATGCCACTTGCCGATCAGCATGGTGTGATAGCCCTGCTGCTGCAGCACTTCAGCGATCGTGACCTCGCTCGGCGGCAGGCCAAGCGTCTCGCGCGGCGGCACGGCGCTGACGCGCTCCTCGTGGAAGATCGGCTGGCGCAGCGCGCCCGGCGTCGAGTGCGAGATGTAGCGCGCGAATTCCGGCGGCGCGGAGGTGAACTCGAAGCCAAAGCGCGTGGGATAGCGCCCAGTCATGATCGCCGCGCGCGAGGGCGAGCAGGTCGCGTTGCTGGCGTAGCCTTGCTCGATGTTCACGCCCTGCTGCGCGATCGCATCGATATTGGGCGTACGCACCAAGCCGTCGGCGAAGCCGCCGCCATTCAGCGAGATATCGTTGAAGCCCAAATCGTCAGCGACGATGACGATAATGTTCGGCGGCCGCTCGCCCGTGGGCGGCTGCGCCGGTCCTTGCGACCACGCCACGTCTTGGTTTGGCCCAATTGGGTTGCGAATATTGCCGACGATCCCCGGCAGATAATACCAATAATTCTGGAACAGCAGAAAGCCGCCGAGCGCCAACGCCGCCAGCACGCCGCCAATGATGAGAAGCCGCTTCATCGCGCTCTCCTAGAACCGCAATTGATGTGAATGTTCGATGCCGCCGCTTGCCGGCAGCGAGACGACGTCGCCATCGCGCGCCGCCCACACCGGGCCGCTGAACGTGGTGCGCGCGGCGCGGACGAAACGTTGGTCGAGGCCTGGCAGCGGCGTAGGCGGCAGCAGATGCGTCAACGCCAGCGCGCCAACGCCCGCTTCCTGCGCGACGCGGCCCGCATCTTCGGTGCTGGTGTGGTAGGTCAGAATGTCGTTGAAGATCTGGCCGACATTCTCACGGCCGCCGGCATTGGCGGCGTTCTGCATGATCTGATTGAGGTGCGTGTCGATCGCTTCATGGACAAGCAGGTCGGCGCCCCGCGCCGCAGCGATGACACGGTCGTCACGCGAAGTATCGCCGCTGATCACGATGCTGCGCCCCGCATATTCGATGCGATAGCCGACAGCGCCATCAACCGGCGCGTGGTTTACTTGAAACGCAATGATGCGCACGCCATCTGCGTCATGCACAACAACGCTATCCGCGCCATCAGCAATTACAAACTCGCGCGCCGCCAAGCCGAATCCGCTCGGCGGCATAATTTGTTCGCCGTGATGGGCCACGCGATACGTGCTATCGATCGCGTAACCTTCGTTTAGGCCAGCCGCCACGCGCGCGGTCCCCGTCGGCCCCACGACTTGCAACGGCGCTTGCGCAGACACATTGCCCCAATGCTGCAACGCCATCGGCGCCAAGCCATCGATGTGGTCGGAATGGAGATGCGTGAGAAACACCGTATCGATACGGCCGGGTGAAACGCCTATCAGCGAGAGCGTTTCGGCAGCGCCCTCGCCCGCATCGAACACAAACACGCGCTCGCCGGCGATCACTGCAGTGCATGGCCCCGCGCGCCGCCGATCCGGCATCGGCGAACCTGTGCCGCAGAACACAGCGTGGAGCCCATCGGGCAAACGCGCGGTCAACACGTTGCCGACGCCTTGCGGCGCCATGCGTTGAAAGAGTGCGGTCGCGACGTCCGCGCGAAACACAAAGAGCGCGCCCAGTGCGGCGCCAAGCAGCGCCGCCACCGCCAGCAGCACCAAGCCACCGCGCTTCATCGCTTCCTCCCCGGCGCCAATTGCCGCTTGCGACGGCGCTATTATTTCGGCACTCTTAGTGCCACTATATCGAGGCCGGCTCACCGGTCAATAAAAAAGCCGAGGGAGGCCGCCCATGCAGGTGCTGCGCACGCCAGACGAACGTTTCGCCAATCTGCCGGATTTTCCGTACACGCCGCACTACACCGACATTCGCGATGCTTCTGGCGCAACGCTGCGCATCGCCACGATCGACGAAGGCCCCCGCAACGCAGCGCCTGTGTTGCTGCTGCACGGCGAGCCGACCTGGTCTTTTCTCTATCGCAAGATCATCGCGCGCCTCGTCGCCAACGGCCATCGCGCCGTGGCGCCCGATCTCGTCGGCTTTGGCCGCTCCGATAAACCGAGCGAGCGCGCGGATTACACCTACGAACGCCATGTGAAATGGATGAGCGATTGGCTGGTCGCCAACGATCTGCGCGACATCACGTTGTTCTGCCAGGATTGGGGCGGCTTGATCGGCTTGCGCTTGGTCGCGGCGTTTCCCGAGCGCTTCGCGCGCGTCGTCACCGCCAACACTTTCCTGCCGACCGGCGCGGGCGCCACGCCTGCGTTCGAAGCCTGGCTGAATTTCAGCCAAAGCGTACCCGTTTTTCCGACAGGCATGATCATCAATGGCGGCTCGGTGCGCGACTTGAGCCAAGCCGAGATGGATGCGTACGAAGCGCCCTATCCGGACGAAAGCTACAAAGCCGGCGCACGGCAATTCCCCGCGCTCGTGCCGGTGAAGCCCGACATGCCGTCCGTCGTGGAAAACATCGAAGCTTGGAAAGTGCTCGAGGCGTTCAAGAAGCCATTCCTTACCGCTTTCAGCGATCAGGACCCGATCACGCGCGGCGGCGACGCACGCCTGCAATCGCGCATCCCTGGCTGCACCGGCCAACAGCACACCACCATTCAGAACGGCGGGCACTTTCTGCAGGAAGATCAGCCGGACGCCGTGGCCGATGTGATTGACGCCTTCATCAAGCGCACGCGATAAAATACGCATGGCCGCCGCATCCAAAAGCACCGAGGGAAGCGTCGAATCGCTGGATGGGCGCCGCCAGCGCGCCGACGCCAGCCGCCGCCGTATCGCGCTCGCCATGCTTGATCTGGCGCGCGCCGGCGAGATTGCGCCCAGCGCCGAACAGGTGGCCGAGCGCGCCGGCGTCGGCCGTCGCACGGTGTTTCGCCTGTTCAGCGACATGGAGGGCGTCTATCGCGAGATGCACGCGGTGATGACGGCGCGCCTCACGCCCATGTTCGAAGCGCCGTTCACCGGCCCCACATGGCGCGCGCGCATCGATGAATTGATCGAGAGGCGCGGCAAGATGTTCGAGGAAATGCTGCCAGTGAAGACGGCCGCGGATGCGCACCGGTTTCATTCGCCGTTTCTGCAGATCGAACACAAGAAGATCACCAAGCTCCAGCGCGAAACCTTGCTGAAGCTGCTTCCCGCCGGCGCCACCGCCGATGCGGATAAGATCGAAGCGCTCGATCTGACATTCAGCTTCGAAGCGTGGCGGCGTCTGCGCCACGAACAAAAGCTGACGCCAAAGCAAGCCGCCGCCACGTGGCGCCACATGGCGCGCGCGCTACTGGACTAAGTCGCGTCCACAACGGTTCGAAAGCCAATGTGCGACATGCCGAGCCCCGGATCGCCGGGCTGACGCGCGCCACTGCGAAAACGCGCGCAGAAATTCCGCGCGCACAGATTTGAGCCGCCTTTGAGCACGAGCGGCGGTTGCTCATAGCCGGTCGTCACATCAAACGTCGCGCCGCCATCGAACCGCGTGCTGGTCCATTCCCAGACATTGCCGATCATGTCGTAGAGGCCGCGTGCATTGGCGGGAAAGCAGCCCACCGGGGCCAAGCCCTGATGGCCGTCTTCGCCGCTATCTTGAATTGGAAACATGCCTTGCCATGTATTGGCGACGGGCCGGCCCTCCGCGTCGAAGGCTTCGGCGCCGACATCCTCCGGCGCGGGCGTTGCCCCACGCATCGCGAACTCCCACTCGTTTTCGGTGGGCAAGCGACGGCCCGCCCATTGCGCGTAGGCTTGCGCGTCTTCGTACGCGACGGCGGTCACCGGGTAGCGGTCGCGCCCCTCGATCAAGGATCGCGCGCCTTCCGGGTGACGCCAGTTCGCGCGGGGATCGACACGCCACATGCCGGTGGTGCGATCGAACACCGCCGCCCCCATGGGCTGACCATTTGGCCCGGCGCGCTCCGCCACGGTCACATAATGTGTCGCCGCGACAAACGCCGCGTACTGACCGTTGGTGACTTCGTGCGCATCCATGCTGAGCGCAGGGACCTCGCCCTGGCCGCCAACGCCCTCTTCGACCTCGAACGCGACCACACCACGCGCAACCTGGCCCGCCGGGATCGCGACCTGCGCACCGATCTCGATATTAGCAGCGCATTGCATCGCCGCCCGCTCGGGCGCACGCGCGCAAGCGGCCATCGCCGCCACCGCCGTCAGAACCAGAATTTGAGAAATCCGCCGCATGTCCCGCTCCGCCGCGCAGTCGAGCGCGCGACGGAGCGAAGATCAAGCGGGTTCAGCCGTTAGAACTCGCGGCCGAACCGAATACCCGCCGTCATCGGCCGGGCGACGACATTATAGTGCTCGCCGAAACACGTGCCGATGGCGCATTCGATGTAGCGGCCGGTGATCGCGCGCTCGTCGAACAGATTGTCCACGAAGAGCGAGAGGCTGAGGCCGTTTTGCGAAATGCCCATCGAGGCGTCGACGATCGTGTAGTCCGGCAATGTGCCGATCAGCGTCGCTTCGGTGTCCCGAATATCGATGGTGCGATCGCCGACGTACGAGACGTTGCCCTGTAGGAAGCCTTCCCAATTGCCCAACGGGAATTCGTAACGGGCGTTGAGATCAAGCTTGAGCTCCGGCGCCACCGGCAAGCGCGTGCCTTCCGACGTGTCGGGAATCGTCGCACCTGTCAGCTCGCTTTGCAGATACGTGGCCGCCGCGCGGATGGTCAGACTATCCGTTAGCGCCCAGGCGATGTCTTGCGGGGATCGACGGCCTCGATCGGTGTTGTGGCCCCAGCACGAGCGGCCTCGATAATACGAGCGAACTCTCGCAGGATCGGCGGCGCCAGCTTTGCCGCCTCGGCGTAACGCGTTGTGCCTAAACGCCGAGCGAAGTTCTTCTTGCCGACCCGATCCCGACAATCCGCCGGGCCCACCGGAATTGCATCGTAGCTCCCGTCGCTTAGCACCCGGGTGCCGGGCACCTCTTTTTGCTATTAGAGCCCGCTTTCATGAGGCCATTTATAGTGGCGATTTATAGCGCAGAACCAGAAAAAGCCTCTATTTTCGAGAGATTTTCTTCGCACTCAATGGCTTAGAAGAATGCTGGCGGAGAGGGAGTGTCCCTGCGGCCCTTGGTTTTCAAGGCTCGCAGGGCGGCGAGGCCAAAAATACCGTGGTTTATCCCTGGACGTCCGCCTTTGGCCCGAGGCGGACATCAGCCCGAGCAACTGGCCAGATGTTGCCGCGCGACCTCAACAGCGTTCTTCAGTTCACCGCGTAGGCTTATGTCAGGTGGCCAATAATCTGCGTACTCAAACCACCACGCCAACAATTGCTCATCGTCCAGAGAAAGCCGGACACCTTCAACCTCTTCAATGAAGTCCTCGTATTGGCGCTTCCCCCGACCGCGTAGCTGATCCTCGATCGCCTCGCGGGGTGTGACTTTGAGGACGTGGAAGTTCTGGATCAGTATGCCGCGAACTTCATCCACTAGCCTACGGTCGTGGTAGCTCCCGCTCGCGTTCATCCTCGGCTCCCAGCCCAAGCATGCAGCTCTTTTCAACTCGTGCCAATGACCGCTTCCGGCGAAAAGCAGACCTTGGGTGTTAGCTGTCGCCGCCTTCCTTGTCGTCGGCGTATTTGAACAGCGGCGGCGTGTCGTCAGGCGGAAGGGGCAGTTCGTAGAACATGACCGGCGTGAGCGCCTGCCTTCGGCATTTGTTCGCTAGCCCTTGGTCGCCCGTGTAAACGCGGTCCACGCCCGCAATCTTGGCGATGGCGGCAATCTGAATATCGAACTTCACCTTTGAGCGGGTGTCGGTTGGTGAGTCCTGCCTGCCTACCACGTCGAATTCGTGCCGGATGATCTCGGCGGCTTCGATAGCGGCGCGCCGGTCAAACTCCGCAATGCGGAAATTCTTGTTCTTGCTAAGCAGCGCGACAACCGGCGCGCCGGCGGCGCCCGCGCGGACCAAGAATTCCGACAACGCCGGAGTCGGTATCACAATGCGTGTCGTCGTCTGCTCAAGCTGCGCAATCAAATACTCGACGCGCTCCGCGAACTTCGTGATTGGCGCGCCCGTCGCCGGGTCTTCCGGCACAATCATGTTGCCGGGCTGTTGCCACGCAATGAGATAGTTGGCGTCGAGAGCAACAGCCATAGCCGTCAATCCTCGTCGCTTAAGCGCGCTAGCTCGGCCAGCGGGTCTTCAAACTTGCGCCAGTCATTGCCTTCAATCGCGCGCCACTTCGCCACGACTTGGGACAACGGCGTATCGTCCAACTCTTCAAACTTGGTCGCTTTGAATGATAGTTGCTCCCACTCGCCGTCGCGTGTGCGGCGGAAGCGAGCATTGCCGGTGACGCGTATCGTCGGCCCGAACAGGAAGTGACACATCTCCATTGCGAGGCCGCGAGTCATCTCGCAGTTCAAGAATGACGAGCCGTCCTGAATTTGCGCGTGAATGCTCTTGTCTTTGCCGCCGATGCGCACAAGCTGACCTTCCACGGTCATCTCTTCATCAACCGGCCCATAGATCGGCGAATGCACGCGCTCGCGACCGGGAAACGGCAGCACGACTGCCGAGAACTGAAACGCGCCAACGGCGCGGTCCACTTCCAGCAAGTCATTCATGCGATTGAAGGCCGCCAGCGTCGCCTTGTCGGCGGTGCCCGCCACAAGCATCGCCGGACGCTGGACAACCTCGTCCGCGTCTTCCTTCGGCGTCCAATACTTAATCTTAAGGCTACCGGGCTCCACACGCTCAAAATGCAGGGAGTCGCGCTTGCCCAAAAGTTCCGCCAGAACGGCCATATATTCGGCAAGCCGGGACATGGGGATTGTCTCAGGCGTAAAGGAGTCGATCACGAATTCGCCGAATTCGCGCTCGCCTTCCGCCGGAGGGTGCAGCCTGTCCATCGTCTCTTCTAGTTCGCTCCTAGCGAACAAAACGTAACCCTTTGTCCGGGGGCTTCCAAGGGGGCTCACGCGGCCCGCGAAAGCGGCTCAACGCCGCTTCGCTTTGAACTTCTCCGGGTTGGCCGCGTAGCGGTCACGGTCGGCTTGGCGCTTGTATTCCTTGTTCGCCGCATTCCACTTGCGTTGCGACGCGCGAACGCTGTTCGGGTTGGACTTGCGAAACTTCGCGGCGTCGGCGCGACCGCGCGCTAGTTCGCGTTCCTTGTTCGCGCGGCGCCATGCCTTCTTATACGCGCGGACCTTGGCGCGTTCGGCTTCGATCTTCTCCGCGCGCTTCTTTGCGCGGCGTTCGCGTGAATCCTTGTTGCGGCTTTCGCGGTGGCGCGCGTGATAGGCGCGATTATATTCCCGCTCGCGCTCAGGGTTCGCCGCGCGCCGCTCTATTTGCTTTAACCGGCGACGCTCGCGCCGGTCTTCTTCGGAATGCGCAAGCCGAACGCTGTCTTCAAGCTCGCGGTCTATCTGGCGAGCGCGCTTTTCCTCGTCGGTCAACCGCATGGCGCGCTCTTTTTCTTCGCACGATAGCGGCGCTCAATCTCCAAACGCGCCGGGCGGTTGTCGTGACGCCATGCGCGCGTTTTCTCGATGTTGCGCGGCTGATAGCGCGCGACCGCTTCGCGTTTCGTCTTCTCACGCAACGCGGCGCGGCATTCCGGCGAGCACGTCTTTTGATTCCAGTGTGGCGCGACTTTCTCGAATTGCTCGCCGCACGTGACGCAATCGCGATAAGGAGACTTCATTAGCCGCGCTCCCCTTGCATGAACTTCGAGCGATAGACCGTCTTGCCCGTTGCGGGTTTCACAAGCTCGCGCAACTCGTTTTCACGGCGCTGCAAGTCCACGCCGACAAGCTGGCGAACAGCCATCGCATACACGAGAGCGTCGAGCGCTTCGGCGCGCGCGCCTTTGATGCGGACCCAACGCTTCCGGGGTTGCCCGGCCTTGTAGTAGGTTTCGCGGCGCTCGCTTGTGAGTTCGTTATAGAAACGCGGCGCCAGGTCGGCGCTAAAGCGCACATGGCCCGAACGCTCAAGCAATCCGTAGAGACGGCTTTTGCAGCTATCGACGCCGACAATGTAGAGCCAAGGTTTTGTCGAACGCTCGATTAGCAAGCGGTCGCCGTCGTGACCCTTCACAGAGAAGATGCGGCGAGCCGCGCGCGGGCGCGTGAAGTCATAGACGATGTTCGTCACGTTACCATCGCCAGCATCGACCGCTGCGGCGTCATAACCAAGCGTTCCGCCCAACGGGTGGGCAAAGCGACGCTTCAACAGGTCATCAAGCTCGCGCCATGTTTCGTCAGCGGTCGGCGCGCCGTGAATCGTCTCATAGGCCAGCACGAACGATTGAGTCGCGGAGTGTCCAAGCGTGAGCACTTCGAGCCCGTAGGCTTGCACGTCCACGCCAGCGGTCAACACACGCACATCGGAGGGGAGCGCGCTCAAGCCGAACGACTCCGCGCGTTGCGCTAACACGTGGTCGTCGAAGCCTTCGCCGCTGCGGTCATGGAACGGCTCGCCTAGAAGCGTGTTCGTCCACACGCGGAGCAAGTCGGGGTCTTTCTTGGCTTCCAAGAATTCGCGCACGATTTCGGACCATGCGGCGTTCGCCAACGTCGAGATGAGCGCGGACGTTTTGAATCCGGCATGGCCGCGAACATGCGGACGCGTTGCGCGCCAGCGGCCCGAGTCCACCATGGCGGGCTTGCTCGACTCATCAATGCGCGCGGAGCACGCTGGGCAGATCATATGCGCGGTTTCCGGCAAGTGTTGCGCCTTGCCATCTTCGGACACGAATTCGTCGAGCTTGTCCCAATGAACGTGACCCCATTTCGGCTCGAAGAATTCTCCGCAGTGCGGACATGGAAGCTCGAAAATGCGTTGATCGGACTCGGCGTAGGCTTTCAGGATGTTCGACGTTTCCGCATCGGTCGGAGTCGATGCCATGAAGATTTTGCGGTTGGCGTAAGAGAGCGTGCGCTTTTCGGCGAGTTTAATGGCGCTCCCTTCCGGGTTCGGCTCATAGGCGTCGCATTCGTCGAGCAGCGCCACGCGGACGGTGTGACGGCGCAACATGCGCGGCGCCGCTGCGACGCACTTGAATGAGCCGCCCGGAAAGCGACGGGAGAGGATAGTTTCGCTTTTTGCCTTGGTGCGGGTGAGCAGCCCGGCGAGCGACGGCGACGCCGCGAACGTCGGCTCAATCGTGCTGACCACAAAATCGCGGGCATCGTCTAGCGTCGGTTGGACGGCCAAGATCGGGCACGGGTCATTTTGCACGAACGCGCCGACAATCGCCGTGATGAGCGCTGTTGCGCCGATGCGGACGGGCTTGACGAACGAAACGCGCGAAATGGCCGGATCGTCCACAGCGTCACAGATTCCGCGCTGATACGAAAACAGGCGCATCGCGCCGGGCGTGGCGGACACGTCGGCGGGAAGCGTGATGTTCGACTCGATCCAATCGGCCAAGGCGATCTTCGGCGGGGGAGCGAGTGAACGGGCGCAAGCGCGCGCGCGAATGTCGCCGGTTTGGCGAAACGCGCCAGAATGGCCCGTGGTGGCCGCGTCGGGTTGGATGGCTTCAAGCATCGCCGCGCCCCTTCACGCCAGCGGACGCCGCCAGCGCGGCCAAGCTGGCGCGGATTTCGTCATCAATGGCCGCCACTGTCTCGCGCGGCAACGCCAGCTTCGAGCCGATGCGGGCGGGCAAGGCCAAGAGCGCGGCGCGCAGATCGGCGAGCAGGCTTGACCATTCGGCTTCAACGTCGGCGGCGGGCACGAGTTCGCCGCGCATCTTCGCCGACTTCAAGCGCACAAGTTCGGTGTCGGCCATGACCTTCGCCGTGCGGTGCGGTTCGATAGGACGGCCAGCGGTTTTCGGCGCGGGTCCAAGTAGCTCTTCCAATGAGCGACGGGTGCGGACTGGAGTCATGGGTTTGAATCCGATTCTGTTTTGCAGATTTGAAAACCTGGGCTCTGAGCACCCCCGACGCCGCCCCCGCTTAAGGTAGCTTGGCCAAGCGTTGCAGCGTTGCGTTCCCCTAGAGATTTGCAACGGTGCAACGCTACGCTAGCGCCTAGAGGCGCGCTTGCGTGTGCAGGGCGTTTCGTGTTGCAGGGCGTTGCATTGCAACGGGTGCAACGCTGCAACGCTTGATTAGAGCGCATGTGAAATACCCCCATTGGAGTCGACTTCGAGCTTGTCGAGCAAACGCTTGAATGCCGGACGCCACGTGTTGGGCTTGTCGCCTTGGCGCCATTCCGCGCGCCGCAGCGCTTTGCGGAATTGCTCGACCTTTGGCGTGCCCAGGCCATGGCGCTCGTGCTTGGCTATCAAGGCTGAAAGCACGGCCATGGCCGCGCGGTCGCTTTTCGACAGGTGCTTAGCCGGGCTCGCCGCTTCCGCGTCGGCGTCTAGGTCGGCGAATTGCTCGCACTCATCAACGGCGGGCGATGTCACCGGGCGCCCGCGTGCATCGGTCAAGGCCGTCTCTTTGAGCGCGAGCACGAACGGCCATTTGCGGTTGCCTTCGCCGTCACGCTGCTTGCGGACGTTGGCCGAACGCGGAGTCGCAAGGGTCACTTCATGTTCGATGACGTGCTTTTTGTTCCCCTCGCGCACGGTCTCCTTGTTGTGACAGACAATCTCAATCGTCGTGTCCACGTTGCCTAGCTGCGAGCTATGGCCGCGAATGCCCGCTTTCTCATTCTTGCCCGTGTGCGCGAGCGCCACAACGCAAGCCCCGGTCTCGCGCTTGATGCGATGCAACGCGTTGACCACAAGGGTCATGTGTTGACCGGCGATCTCATCTAGCCCGGCCATCGCGATTGAAAGCGTGTCTATAACGACGAATTGCGTTTCGCATTGCTGCATACGGTCAATAAGGTTCGCAACGTCATCATCGTCGCCGATGTGAAACGCGCCTAGCGCATAGTGGATCGGATTGGAGTCGGCGCCGTTCGCGACACACCATGCTTGAATGCGCGCTTTGATGTTCGCTTCGCCTTCGAGTCCAACGTATAGGCCGCGCCGCTTTTCCGGCTTGTCGCCGAACAACGGGCGCCCAAGCGCCACGCTGCACAAGAGATGCAACGCGAAGAATGTCTTTCCGCAACCGGACGGGCCGTAGATGATTGCGACCGTCGAGTCGTGAAGCATCCCCGGAATGAAGTCGAGCGACGGCGCCAAGGCGTCGTATTGACCCTTGCGCACGAATAGCAGGCCGGACTCGGGCAGCGCGTCGAGCTTTTGCGGGCGGCGTTTCATGCGCGCGCCTTGAGTTTCAAGCGAGACAGCGAGGCCACACGCGGCGAGCGGCGAAGGCGAGCAAGCGACGGCGCGGAGTCGTCATGCTCCGAGTCCAGCCACGGCGGACGCTTGCCGATGCCAAGGTAATACAGGGTTTCGCGGCGTTGCTTCCAAGGGAGGAAGTCACGCGGCCACGGCTCGACGCCTTGGATCATGCGGCGGGCTTTCTCGCGCATGTGCCAATGGCGTTCCCAATAGTCGTGGTCGATGTCGAACGCGTCGCCGGTATCGCGCGGCGTGTCGCGCCAATCGAACTTGTGAATCGCGTGAAGCAGGAAAAGCAGCCCAACGTCACCTTCGAGACGGGCCATAAGCGCATCATGGTAAGCGCGGTAAGATTTTTCGCGCGAGCCGTTGACTTGGCCGTGAGGCGTTCCTTTCGTGGGCATGACACTTCCTTTTTGGCTTGGTGGTGTTCTGATCTTGGCCGTCGATGCGCTTCCCCGCGTCGGCGGCCACTTCGTTTCAGGCTGTATTAAGAGCGCGACGGGAGGCGATGCGGCGAGCGCGTTGCACGTCGAACGGGGTTGGCCCCCATTTCGGGCGCGGCGGCTCCCAACGCTCCGCCATCGCTTCCGCATCCGTCGCCGACACGACACGAAGGCGCGCGCCGGTGAGCTTGGCCACCGGGACGCGCACAATCGCGCCAGGATACACGAGCGGGGCAAGCGAGAGCGCGGCGAAGGTCTCGCCTTCCGCCGTCACGTCGCCCACGCCCACGACACGGCAAGCGCCGACGTGAGCGTAAGCGACGTAATCGCCGGGGGCGTAGTCCGCCGCCATTAGGAGAGCGCCACAGGAACGCCGAGCTTCACGCGAACCGTGGACGCACCGGCGCCAGCGGCTTCAACGCAAACGCCGATTTGCGCTTCCCAATCGCCCGCGCTGTTCGAGTCGGTGTCGCCGCCGCTGCGTGCGGTTTTGGTGGCCGTGTCGAAATAGACCGGCGCGCCAACGGTGAACACGTCGGCGGACGGCTTGGCGATTTCGAACACGCCAACGGTGGCGATGTCCACTTGAGCGCCGTTGTCAGCATCGCCGCAAGCTACGCCTGCCAGTTGGCCGATGAGGACCACTTGGCCGCTCTCGACCGCGTAAGGGGCGGCAACAGTCAGATTGTTTCCGCTTTGCACGAAATTCTTCATTGGAGGATTCCTTTCTTAGACGCCCTTGCGAGCGTCGAACTTGATGACGTTAGGCGACTGCCCGGAATGCATTTGCGCAATGAGCGCTTCGCAATTGGCGAGCGCGCGAGCCATTTCCGCATCGCTGCGGTATTGGACACGCTCGCCATTGTGATCCTGCACTTCGCGCACGCCCGCGAAGCGCGCACGAATGAGCGCATCGCGAAGCGTTTGCAGTTCGGGGAGCGACAGCGCGGCCACGGTTACGAACCCGCGCTGTTCGATTCAGAGTGGCCGCCCTGATAGAACCAGCCGCGCCATTCGTTCGGGCCAACGCCAACGTCGAGCGTGACGCGGAATTCGCGGCCCAAGACTTCAAAGCCATCGCGCGAGGCGATTTGCGGACCTTCGGCGCCAGCCAAGCCGCCGAGCAGAAGCGCCGGGAAGCGCGAGTCCGCAATATACCAGTCGAACGGGTCCACGGCTTCCAAGCGCGGCTCGCAAACGATGGTCAGTTTTTGCGAGAACGGATTGGAGTCCGCGAATTGAACGGGCTGATACGCCGCCACGAATTGCTCCGCCGCCGTGAGGTTGGACGGCGCGACAATGAACGTGTCGGGACGCACGTTGATGAGCGTGGAGCCGTCAACACCGGTTTGCGTCATCATCGCCACACGAGCGGCGGACACCGACTCAACGTCAATGGCTTGGCCCGTAGCGTCGATGTTGCCGTGATCCGCGTGGAACAAGCGCACGTTGTCGCCCATGGTCGGCCCGGCGCCGCTCGCTTGCGTGAGCGCCGACACGAGCAAGTCGGCCACGGTGTTCGCCGCAGCTTGACCGGCTGCAGTCGCGAAGTCCGCGAACGCGTTCAAGTCGTCATTGATGAGCGCCTTGCGCGAAAGCGAGAAGATAGAACCGTAGGTGTCGAGCGCCCACGTCTCCTTCGCTTCGCCACGAGTCACACTCTTGATTTCACCCGACTCCGTGACCTTGCCCAGCTTCGGCAGTTCGCCAAGCTGCAACATGGCTTGCGTGCGGAAGTCGCTCGCCGTCACCTTGCGGGCCAGCGCCACGAGCGGCGAAGACGCCGCCTCATAGGCCGGTTTCAAGAGACGCGCACCCGTGCCCGTGAGCAGTTCGGGGAAGTCGCTGACCGTGTGCATGGCGCGGGTCAGGATGGCTTCGGCAGTCATGCCGCGAACACGCTCGCCGCGCGCTTCGAGCATATCGCGCGCGTGATCCACGAGCGACAGCGCGACGAACGGGCGGGCTTGATCGGACGGCTTGCCGCCCGCGACGCGAACCGTGAGCGCTTCGGTGCGGCGCTCCAAGTTGTCTTCCGGCGACGTGCCCGGATTGATGACGCGAACACGCGGCGCCGATTGCGTGCGGGCCGTCATCAACTCATAAGCCGCAGCGCGCGCCTGTTCGACGGTCGCGTCTTGGTCAATGAGTTCGTCGGCTTGCTCGCTCGTGCCGCCCGCGCGCTGGATGATGTGGCGGATTTCGGCGCGGGTTTCCGCAACGGTGTTGTCGTTCGCGGTCGTGTCGATCACGTCCACGTTTTCGTTTTCCGGCGTCGGATTGGCGCCGGGCTTTGCTTTCTTCTTCATGGGTTCACCCCGTGTGACGGCCCCAGCATCGGCGCCGATAGGAACAAACGAAGCCTCGCGGATTGACCACGCCAGCGCCGTTTGCACACGCTGACCTTTGGAGTTGGTGGAATCGGCCCACTTGCTGACGCGGTAGCCGATAGAGAGATTGCGCAAGATGCCGTCCGCGATGTCACGCACGAGGCCCGCCACATCATCGCGGGATGACAACTTGATACGCGCGCGAATTTCGCCCGCTGCTTTCCAAGCCTTCTCAATCACGCCAAGCACGGCGCGCGTTGAGCCTTGGTTGTGCGCGTCGAGAACCGGCGCGCCTGCGATGCCGCTAAGGTCGGCGTTCGCAATGGGCAAGCGTTCGACGTAACCGGCGCGTTGCACGTCGGCGCCCGTCGAGATGACGGCTTCAATCGTGTTCGTGTCCGGGTCGTAAGTCGTGGGCGCGAGCGACGCCGCGCGCAAAATCAAATTACTCGGCATTGCTCGACTCCTCATCTTCGTTTTCGGGTTCGTCGCCTTCGGCGGCTTGCGCGTGCGGGTCCGCTGCGATGTCGGCGTCAACGCGTTCGATGCTTTCGCCACGGGCCGCGATGGCTTCGGCGCGGCTCATCAACTTCGCTTCGAGCAGCGCGACGGTCGCTTGAACCTGCTTGAGCGGGTCCGCTTCTGGCATGGCCGGGAAACGCCATTCGGCGTCCGTCGCTTCCGCATCGCCACCATTGCGGAGCGCTTCGGTCAGCGCCCAGCGGCGCCAGATCGGCGCGAGCAATTGGGGAACGATCACGTTGTATTGCAGCGCCTCAAGCGACGCCTTGAACGTGATGAGCGCGGCGCGAAGGCTCGAATAGTTGGCGCGGCTTACGTTCGCGGAGACCATGAACGCGGGCACGCCCAAGCCTGCGGCGATGGTCTCGACGTTCGCGGTCAGAAACTCAATCGACTGTTGAGCGGCCTGCGGATTGTTGAACGTGATTTTGTAGCCGGGCGGCAAGCGACGCACGACTCCGGGCTCAAGCGAAACGTCGAGCGCGTCGCCATCCTTCTCCCCTTCAAAGGGGAGGCCGCCGACGCCGTTTTGATCTTCCATGAAGCCTGCGTGCATCGCGGCGACCTGGAAGCCCTTCAACAGCGCGTCAGAGAGCAAGCCCAAATCCGCAAGTTTCAGCAATACGGGAGCGAACCACGACACGCCGCGCACTTGGCCGATGCCATCCGGGCGCATGAGATGCAGCACGTCCGCCGCATCAACGCGAACGGGCGGCGCCCACGTCTCGAATTGTTGAGTCGGAACGTATGGCTTGATCCAATAGGCGACGCGCTCGCCTTGCGCGCTGAATTCGATACCCGCCGCGATGTAAGCGCCGCCGCCAAGATCGGCGGACTTGGACTCGTCGAGTTGTTCGGCGGGATAGAGTTGGAGCTTGAGGCCGTCCGCACGTTGGCGGAAAACCACGAGCGACTCGCCGTCAACAATCATCGCGCGCACGGCGAGCGCCACGAGCCCGCCAAAGTCGGTGCGCCCGTCCGCGTCGCACGTGTTCCAAAAGTCATTCACGAACGCATCGGCGCTCGCGTGCGCGGGCATCGGACCCGCGCCCGTCGAGTAAGTCACGAGCGCGTTGACAGCCGCCGCCGCGTTGCCATCGTTCGCGACGTAATAACGAGCCTTGCTGCGGATCGCGGAGGCCGCCGCGATGGTTTCGGTTGCCGTGCGGCCCATGCGTGCGCTGCGATCAAAGCGCTTCCACGATGCGGAGTCGTAACCGCGCGTGCGAAGTTCGGGCGCGAGAGCGCGAGCGATGGCGCGCGTTGCGCGGCGATAGAGGGAAGCCCGCGCCATTAGCGGGCCGCCTTGAAGGGCACGACGCTGGACTCAATGAGCTTGTCGAACAGCGGGGCGAGAGAAAGCACGCCCTCAAGCAGCGGCTCCCATTCGTCGCCGGGCGCCAAGTTCGGCTCATCAAGCGCGGACGTGAGACGAACAACAAACGACGTGGCCGCGCGACCGTCCGCAGTGCCCCAATGCGTGAGCACGAGCACCGGCGTCCCTTCGCGGGCGTCTTCAATGATGCGGTCGATTAGAGCGGGTTCGCCCGACGCCAGCTTGTCGAACAGCGCGCGGAGCATCCCATGCGAGCGGACGCCGCCACGGTCATAAAGCTCGAACAGCACCGCCGCGATGGCGATGGTCTGGCGCTCGAATTCCCAACCGGCCTTTTCGCCGTCGCCTACGCGGTCGGCTGGGATAAGCCCGGCTTTCGCCCACACGTGGACGCGGCGCATGGCGGCATTCGGGGCGCGTCCGGGACCGGCAAGAACAGCCGCCGCGCCTTTCGTGTTAACCTTGGTGTCCATTTGGGTCGCTCCTAGTATTCGACCCTTTACGACTCCAAAATGGGAGTCAACGGCTCGGGAACGAAGACTAGAGCAAGTATTCAAGTCACGCGAAAGTTGACCTGGACTCCCTGATTTCCTTGATTTGCGCGGGTTTCCGGGCGCACGGGTTTAGAACTCCGCGCGGAATGGAGAATTGCCGGTGTGATTTTCAATCCGTTGGGGTGCGGATTTAGTGGGGGCGCTATTCGCGCGGCGTCATCGTGCGAAAGATGTTCGCCTCGCGTTGCAGGTAGCTCGCCCACGCCTGCAACAACTTCCGGCGCGGCTCTAACCGCTGCGCTGCGTTGTAAGCGCCTCTCACGCGGTCTCGCTCATCATGCGCAAGGCAAAGCTCTACATCATCGGAGGGCCAGCCGCCTTCGTTCGCCCACGTCGAGAAGTTGCGGCGGAAGCCGTGAACGGTGGCGCGCCCGCGATAGCCAAGCCGGTAGAGCGCGAACAGCATCGAGTTGTTGGACATGACCTTGCGACGGCCCGGCGTGCCGCGTGCGATGGGAAACAGGTATTTCCCGCCGCCCGTGATCTCGTGAAGCTCTATCAGCGCCTCGCGCGCTTGCTTCGAGAGCGGGACTAGGTGCGGGTCACCCGCCTTCATTCTTTCACCCGGAATGCGCCACAACGCTTTCTCGGCGTGTTCGATGTGCTCGAATTCGGACCATTCGGCGTTGATGATCTCGCCAGTGCGGCCAACGGTGAAGATCGTCAGTTGAAGCGCCAAGCGTGTTTCAGCGTCGCCGCCGTGGTCTTTGTCATAGCGCTTTAGCTTGACCATGAATTCGCCAAGCTCGCGCGGCTTCAACGCGTTGTGATGCACTGGCGCCGGTGGCGCTTCCATTGCGCCGCGAAGCATCGGTGATGGGTCCACAACGGATTCGTCGGTGGCGCCCGCATAGCGATAGATCGCGCCCACGTATTGCCGCAGGCGCCGCGCCGTCTCGTGAACGCCGCGCGCCTCTACCTTTCGCAGCGTTTCGAGGATGTCGCCCCGCGTGATGTCGGCGAAGCGCTTAGCGCCAATGTGCGGGAAAACGTCGGCTTCGAGCCGCGTGAGCACTTGCGGCCCGTAGTCTTCTGACCAGCGGCGCAATTGGGCGGCGTGCCATTCCCGGCCCGCTTGCTCGAAGGTTGGCTTTTCGCTTGGCTTCGCGGCGTGCTTCCGCGCCTGTTTGGCGTCGCATGGGTCAACGCCGTCGCCGAGCATGGCTTGCGCATCGTTCCGGCGATCACGCGCCGCTTTGAGCGAGACGGCGGGCCAGCGGCCAAGCGAGAGCGTCTTGCGCTTGCCTGCGTGCTGATAGTCGAACCGCCACAACCGCCCGCCCGATGGCGTCACCACGACGTAGAGGCTGGCGCCATCCGCGACCTTGTAAGCGCGGAGCTTTGGCTTGAGCGCTTTGAGCTTCGAGTCCGACAGAGCCACGGTATTTTCCCGGAGGCACGGTATCCTAGGCCGGAAAATACCGTTGATGGGCGTTAACTACCGGCTGCCTTGAACCACAAGGCATAAGCCCAAATAGGTCAACAGCGAGTTGACTTAATTCGGTATTTTGGACTGGAGTCGTTGACGATTTTGGGGGCGTCTGGCGGAGAGGGAGGGATTCGAACCCTCGGTACGCTTGCACGTACTCCGGTTTTCGAGACCGGCCTATTCAGCCACTCTAGCACCTCTCCGGAGCGTCCCCTGGCGGGGAAGCGGGCCGGTTTAGTGCAAGCCCGGCGCGGGATCAACTGGCCGGGCGGGCTATCCGCAGGATCCTCAGGCTTCGGCGGGCGTCGCGGCAGGTGCTGCCCGCTTGGCCAGGGCGCGTCGCG
This sequence comes from Caulobacterales bacterium, assembly GCA_017303355.1. Classification (GTDB taxonomy): domain Bacteria; phylum Pseudomonadota; class Alphaproteobacteria; order Caulobacterales; family Aquidulcibacteraceae; genus Vitreimonas. The sequence goes on from JAFLCU010000003.1 coordinate 220,594, forward strand.
CCCGCGCCCATGCCGCTTGCCCCACGTGCTCGCCGAGCCCCGCCAAGCCGGCGATCGAATAGGGATAGAGCCGGAACGACAGATATTCGCGGACGGTGTTGGTCCAAACCCGTTCCCAGGCTTCGTCGGCGCCAAGAAATTCGTGGCCGTCCAGACCATGCTCGAACACATAGCGCAGCGTCTCGTGGGTCAGCACTTGGCCGGGCGAGCATTTGCTGAAGGCGTCATTGAAGCCGATCTTCAATTCCCACAGGCATTTCAGATACTCGATCGCGAGCCGCACGGCCGCGACCTCCTCGCCGATGCGCATCACGAAAACACGCGCAATACCCAGCCGCGCCGCGGCCGCACCGTAAGATTCAAAGAAACGGCGCTGGTGCGGGTTGGAAGCGATCGCGGTGCCGGCCGCGCCTTTCCAACCAGAGGCTTCGATACGGATCAGCTCTTGTAGCAAAGCTGGAAACTCGGCTTCGTCAGGCGCGTAGCTCTGGAAGGTAATTGGCCCGAGCTTTTCGGCCTGCCTTCGCTTGCGGCGCAGCGTCTCGCGGCTCGACTTGCTCATCGACGCTTCGAAGGCGGCCCACTCGCCCTCGCGTGGCACAAACAATGTGCGCGCAATTCTGGGCAATGGCGAAAGCGTACGCCGCCGCGCGGTCGCAAACGCCTGGGCGATCGTTGGCGTGTTCGGTAATTTATCGAGCTTGAGCGGCTTGCCTATCGCGACCACGGCATTCAAGAGCGCGGCCAACGCAGCTTCATCGCGATAGAGAAAGCCGCAAGGCTCGTACAATTTACAGAAGGGATTGCCCAGAAACTCCAACGCGGGCGAGAGGCCCCCGCGCGGTGCGATCAAGGCGGCCGCCGCGATCAGCGCCTCTTCCTCGGAGACCAGCACGATGTGCAAGTCACCGTGCTGCTCCGAAATTTCCGCCGCCGCTCGAACCCACTCGTACGACAGCACCGGCGTACGAAACGCCGCGGCGAGCGCGTTCCATTGCGCCGCGAATGGCGCAAATTCAACGGCGCGCGTGATGATCTTCACGCTCATGATTAACGGGGAATGTCGCGATGCGGCATGCCTGCTTTGCTAAAGAGCGCAGGCTGTGTGCGCAACAGAATACAACCAAGCACCGCGAAATTTATGATCCGCGCCGCACGTTATCCAAACGCGTCGTAGAAATGCGCGACGCCAACGGTGATACGCTTGATCGATGCATCAAGCGCGCGCAACGGGGCCGTGATCTCGCGCGCGATCTCGGGATAGCCGGCCGGGATATCGCCCTCCCCTGGCTCGCTCAGATGCGCGAACGCCGCCAGCGTTTCGCTGGTGGTCGGGAAAATCTCCGCGAGCGCATCGGCGACTTCGGCAAAACGCAATTCAAGCGCCTGATCGATCAGCATCTCACGCGTGAGGTCATGACGCGGCGAAAACGCGGGGATAGCCCCCGCCAACGCAAAGCCGCGCATGATCAGAACCATGCGCACCGCATGCAGCACGTAGAGATTCTGGTCGAAGCCAGAATCACCGATCGTTGATGGCATGAGATCGCGGCACACAGCGTCAAAGCGCCGGCGATCGCTCGACAGCAGATTGGCCAAGCGATCGATCGAAATGTCGAGACCCTGATGATCCAGCCGCTCGGCGATACGCAGAGCGACATCCGAAGCAACATCATTGTCGCCACGCGCGGCGCGGATAGTCCAAAAGCTAGGCGAATAAAGATCAGCGTAGGTGCGCAGGATAGAAAGTGAAGTCAGCCGGCGTGCGGAGCCGGCCATACGCACCAGCTGGCGCAAACGCGGCGAGGCCTCGACATGCGCCACGAAGCGATCCGGCTCGCGGCTCGCCACATGCCCCCAACCGCCCGACACGTTCGCGGGCGCCGCCAATTGCTGGAGAATGGCGTTGTGCGGGATCGCGCGCAGCGAGCGCGCAATATCGTTCTTTGATGAACCGCTTTGGCGACGCGCCTTGCGCGAGCCCGTGACAGGCAAGAGGTTCGGACCGAACGAGCCAAGCATGGCTTGATAATGAGGTTCGGCGAAGAGCCCTTCTTGCCAACCCTTGATGGCGCGATAGATATCCCATGAGAAATTGATGTCGGCGTAGAATGCGTCATCACTCTTGCCCGCTGATTCCGCGAGCGCCCACGCGGCGACGCTACGAATGGTGGCGTCCGCAAGATGCTGCGATTGGAAATGCAGATAGCCGTCGCCGCCCTGAAAGCTCACCTCGGCATGTATCGGTGTTCCATCTCGCGCAAATCGTGCCCGCACCCAAGGCGTCAGCAAATGATCCAGGCGTTCCTGCATTGCGCCTGGATAAGCGCCCCGCCCCATCGACTCGCCATGCGTGTTGAAGATGACGACCTCGATATCGCGCACACCGCGTCTCGCCAGCGCGCGCGAGAGCAGCACATGTAGCCGCTCGATCGCCATATCGGCGGCGATCTGGCCCATGAAACGGCCGCTATCGGAAAAGCCGTATTGCACGCAAAGCCGGCCGCGCGCGCGAATATAGGCCAGATATTCTGGCTCATCGAGCAAACGCTCCATGAACCGACCGCCGCGTTCGAGCACGTCAGGCGTCTCAAACAGAGGCGAAATATCAAGACGATCATAGACGCCATAGAGACGCGCCAGATAGATCGCCCCCATGATCGTGGCCGGGCTTTCGATCTCAGCGATCAAGAAGCGGATCGGCATGTCCGAATCGATATGCTTCAAGATTTCGGCGCACAGCATGAGCTGACGTCGCGCCGTCATCTTCTCCTGAAAAATCGAGCCGAAATTCACCGCTTGGCGCTTGGCGTGCGCGGCGCGTTCGGCCGCGGCGGTGACAGCGCGACGGTCAAAGAAGTCCGCGCTTTCGGAAAGACCAAGATCGGACTGAACGGCGGAGCGCACCTGCGAGGCGTTGACGCGTAGATGGATCGCCGCGACCCCTAGGCCGCAGGCCAACATCTCAGACCGCAGCACGCACAGTGCCTTCTTGGCGGCGATGTCGGCCTCGCTTTCGATGAGTGCATCTAAACGCGCAAGTTCGGGCGCGAGCGTGATCATGCGGCCAGGCCCAACGCCCGTCAGTCGGTTGGCGGCCGCGACGATGCGATCAGGATCGTCCAGATCGCCATCGAACAAGGCAGCCTGCGCCGCCGCCTCGTCCGCCGCCGCGCCAAAGCGATCCGACGGATCATCCGCACCGGCGGCGCGGAGCGCGTGGGCGTAATGGCCGAGCTGACGCGCCTTCTCTTCCAGGCGGATGCGGATGGTTTCGGCCCAGTGAATGTCGGTGCGGCCATCCAGGTCATAGCCAACCCATGTCGAGAGGATCAGTGGCGCGGGTTTCAATTCCCACCAGGAGCCATCCACATTGGCCGCGAGCCAATCGAACGTCGCGGCGTTGAGCGCGCGCAGGCTCGCCTGTGCGCGCTCGATGGCGGCGCTGGCGTCCGCGTGCTCATCGCGAAGACTGACCTGAGGATCGGGCGCGTGCGCGGCCAACTCGACCTTGGCGGCCGGATCGTCAGCCAGCGCGCCCAACGCGTCACGCATGGCGCGCGAGAGCGCAAAGGTTGGATGCGCGGTGAAGACGATGCCCGCGCGCCGCTTCTCGACCACCGCTTTAATCTCTTGGAAAGAAGCCTCAGCCAGCGGCGCGAGCGCCTGCGCGACGAGGCTCGCCCAATCGCCGTCGGGGCATTGCGCGCCAAGCCGCGCGGCGCGGTCGCGCAATGCCTGGTCGCTGATGCGCTTGACCACCGCTTCCAGCGCCTCGGCGCCAAGCTCACTCGCTTCCAACCGATCCAAGATCTCAATCGCGAGTTGGCGGACGCCTGTCGCCATGGGATCGCGGAGGGAGACCGCATTATATTCAGCCAACCGGCGCACGCACCATTCGTGGAGCTCCGCCGCCTGCTTACCTGCCGCCTTGGCCATCTGGTCGCCTCCCGACAGCACATTAGCCCATGCCGCGCCTACTCGCGCGGCTCGATCACGCAGACCAGTGCTGCAATTTAAGAAACTGCTTACCATTTCATCGCGCTGAAAGCGGTATTGGAAACTCCTCAGCAACACATTCATCGTAAACGTGGCTGGCTCACATCCAGGGGCAGAAGCGCCTGGAGTGTGGGTGGGCCGATCGAATGTCGGTTCTCAACGACCAGGATGGTCACGACATGTCGATTTCGAGTCTCTCTGCCACGCAGATTGCGGGGCTATCCGTCACGGCCATCCAAGGCCTTTCGACGACGACGATCTCCCAACTTGCGGCGACGCAGGTGGCGGCGATCAGCGAAACCGGCATTGCCGCGCTATCCAACACACAAGTCTCAGCGCTGTCGACCACGCAGGTGCGTGCGCTCACGACGACGCAAATCCCGAATTTCTCCAGCGATGTGACGCTCTCTTCCGCCCAGCTCCTGGCGCTGAGCGCCCCGCAACTTGGCGTGTTCACGACCACGCAAGTCGCCAATTTCAACACCACCGCCATCGGCAGCTTTGCGGCCAGCCAGATCGTCGCCATCTCCGCAGCCAATATTTCCGCGCTTGACGCGACCCAAGCCGCCGCGCTCAAGACCACGCAAATCGCGGCGCTCACCACCACGCAAGCCGCCGGCCTCAGCGCCACCGACATCGAGGAATTCGCCGCGACTCAAGTTGGCGCCTTTACGGCGACGCAGATCGCGCGCTTGACCACGGATGCGCTGAACGCGCTCGACACCACCCAGGTCGCCGCGCTGAACGCCACGCAGATCCGCGCACTGACAGCCACGCAGATCGGCGCGCTTGAAACCGCCGACATGGCCGAGCTGACGACCACGCAAATCAACGCGTTCGCCAGCACGCAATTCCGCGCCATCAGCGAAACCAATCTTGCCGCGCTCACCGAGACCCAAGTGGCCGCCATTTCGGTCACTCAGCTGCAATCCATTACGGACGATCAACTGGCGGCGCTCACGGAAACGCAGGTCGCCGCGATGACGACGACGCAAGTCGCGTCGATCAAGCCGACCCAACTCGCGTCGCTTGACGCTAGCGATATCGCCGAACTGGCCGGCACGCAGCTGGCGGCGCTGACGACCACGCAAATCAAGGCCTTCACGCAAACGAGCTTCAGCGGGTTGGCCGACACCCAGGTCGCCGCGCTCACCACGACGCAGGTGCAGTCGATCTCGACCACCACGCTGGCGGCAATGGCCGACACGCAACTGGCCTCGCTGACGGCCACGCAGATCGGCGCCCTGGGCTCGGCTCAAGCGAAGGCGCTGACGCAAACCAACATGGCGGCGTTGACGGAAGAGCAAGTCGCCGCACTTTCCGCAACCTCACTACAATCGCTGTCGGCGACCGCGCTTTCGGCACTCGCCGACACCCAGGTCGCTGCCTTGACGACGACGCAGATCACCGCATTCAAGGCGACGCAATTGTCGGCGCTGTCGGACGCTGACATCGGCGAATTCGCGGCGACCCAGATCGCCACGCTCAATACCTCGCAATTGCGCGGCCTGACCGCCACGAACATCGGCGCCCTCACCGATACGCAGGTCGCCGCGCTCGCCGCGACGCAGGTCGCCGCGCTCGTGACCACGCAGATCGCCGCGCTGGACGCCACGCAGGTGGCCGCGCTGACGACGACGCAGATTGGCGCGCTCACGGCCGCGCAAATCCGCGGCTTCTCGGCGACGACGGTTGGCGACTTGGCTGATACGCAAATCGCGGCGCTTTCGGCGTCACAGGTGGTCGCCCTCTCGGATACGGGCCTTGCCGCGTTTGACGCCACCCAGATCGCAGCGCTCAGCACCACGCAAGTGGCGGCGCTGACGCGCAACCAGCTCGCCGCCATGGGCTCCACGACGTTGAGTTCGTTCGAGGCGACGCAGGTCGCCGCGTTCAACACGACGCAGATCAAGGCGCTGACGGCCACGCAATTGACGGCGCTCGACGCGACCGACATCGCCGAGTTCAACGAAACGCAGCTTGCCGCCCTGGCTTCGACGCAGGTGCAAGCGCTGACCTCGACCAATTTGGCGTCGCTGGCGGAAACGCAGATCGCGGCCTTCAGCGCAACCCAAGTGCAGGCATTCTCTTCAACGACGCTGCGCGCTTTCGGCGACACGCAAATCGCCGCCTTCACGACGACGCAAGTCGCCGCGTTCACGGCGACGCAAGTCTCCGGCCTCAACGCCACCAATATTGGCGCACTTTCGACGACGCAGATCGGCGCTCTCACCGCCACCCAAATCGGGGCCCTTTCGACGACAGCCGCCGCCGCGTTCGACGGCGCCCAGTTCGCCACGCTGAACGCAACGCAAGTGAAGGCGCTCACAACCTCGCAGATCGCCGCCTTTGACGCGACCGACATTGGCGACTTTACCGTCGGCCAAGTCGGCGCGCTTACGGCCACGCAAGTTACGGGTCTGACGACGACCGCTGTCGGCGCTCTCGCGGACACGCAAATCGCCGCGCTCGCGGCCACGCAGGTGCAAGCGCTCTCGGCGGCGAACGTCGCCCACATGGCTGACACCCAGATCGCGGCGCTCGCCGCGACGCAGGTGGCGGCGCTCACGCAAAGTCAAGTCCAAGGCCTTGCGACCACCAACATCGCCGCGCTGACGGAAACGCAAGCCGCCGCACTCACCACCACGCAGATCGCGCTGCTCTCCAGCACCAATGTGCGCGCCTTCGCTGACACCCAGATCGCCTCGCTCTCCACGACGCAAGTGCGGGCCTTCACCAGCTCGCAGATCGCCGGCCTTCAAGCCGCCGATGTGGCCGAGTTCACGGAAACGCAGATCGGTGCGCTGAACGTTTCGCAGGTGCAAGCGCTTTCGACGACCAATCTTGCGGCCCTCGCCGACACGCAGATCGCGGCGCTCACGGCCACGCAAGTGCAAGGCATCTCGACGGCCGGCGTCGGCGCCCTCACCGAAACGCAAGTCGCCGCACTCACCACCACGCAGATCGCCGCCATGGCGACGACGCAAGTGCGCGCGCTGAACGCCACCAACCTCTCAGCCCTCGACGCCACACAATCAGCGGCGATGACGGCCACGCAGATCGCCGCGCTCACAGCAACGCAGATCGCGAACCTCGACGCCACCGACATCTCCGAGCTTACGACAACGCAAGTCGCGGCGATGACGGCCACGCAGGTCAAGGCGCTCGACACCACGACTTTTGGCAGCCTCACCGAAACGCAAATCGGCGCGCTCACGGCCACACAAGTGCAGGCGATCTCCGCGACGAACGTTGCTGAACTGACCGAAACGCAAGTTGGCGCCCTCACCACGACGCAAGCGCGCGCCTTCACGGCCACGCAATTGCGCGCCCTGACGGACACCACGCTCGCCGCCCTCGACGCCACGCAGTTCGGCGCCTTCGACGCCACGCAAATCAAGGGCTTCACGGTCACGCAAATCGGCGCACTCGACGCCACGAATGTCGCCGAGTTCGCGACCACGCAACTCGCGGCGCTGGCCACCACGCAAGTCGCCGCGCTCGAAGCGACCAGTCTGGCCGATCTTTCGGCCACGCAAGTGGCCGCGTTCAGCGCAACACAATTGGGCCGGCTTTCGACCACCGCGGTCAATGCGCTTGACGCCACACAGCTTGGCTCGCTGAACGCCACGCAAGTCGCCGGCTTCACGACGACGCAAATCGCCGCGCTTGAAGCGACGGATATGGGCGAACTGAGCACGACGCAAGTCGCCGCGCTCACCCGCCAGCAGATTGAAGTGCTGACCGAAACAGCTCTCGGCGGCCTTGCCGATACGCAAGTCGCCGCATTCACGACAACGCAAATCCAGTCGCTCTCGGCCACCAACCTCTCGGCGCTCGACGCCAACCAGGCCGGCGCGCTCACGGCCACGCAGATCGCGGCCCTGCGCACCACGCAGGTGGCGGGCTTCAACGCGACTGACATCGCTGAACTCTCCACCACGCAAGTGGCGGCGTTCACGACGACGCAACTCGGGCGCCTCACCGATACCGCGATCGGCGCGTTCGACGCCGCGCAGATCGGCGCTCTGAGCACCACGCAAGTCCGCTCGCTCACTACAACGCAGATCACGGCGCTGAGCGCCACCGATGTGTCGGAATTCGCCAACACGCAGCTCGCCGCGTTGCTCACGACACAAGTCCAAGCGCTGACGGCGACCAACGTCGCTGAGCTGGCCGACACGCAAATCGCCGCGCTGACGACGCCACAAGTGGGTGCGCTTTCGACGACGCTGCTCAATAGCCTGGCGGATACGCAGATCGCCGGCTTCACGACGACCCAGATCGCCGCGCTCAGCAGCACGCAGGCGGCTGGCCTTAACGCCACCAGCATCGGCGCTCTCACCGAAACGCAAGCGGGCGCGCTGACGGCCGCGCAAATTGGCGCATTCACCGCGACCGCGGCCAAGGCGCTTGAAGCCAGCCACATCGCCGGCATGAACACCACGCAGGTGCGCGCTTTCACGACGACGCAAATCGCCGCGTTCGATGAAACCGACATCGGCGAACTGACGGAAACCCAGGTCGCCGCGCTGACGAACACGCAAGTGCAGGCGATCTCCTCGACCAATCTGGCCGCCATGGCGGAAACGCAGGTCGCGGCGTTGACGGCGGCCCAAATCGGCGCGGTCTCCACCGCGGGCATCGCCGCGATGGCCGAAACCCAAGTGGCCGCATTGACGACCACGCAAGTGGGCGCGCTATCGACCTCGCAACTGCAAGCTTTCAGCGCCACGAACCTTGCGGCTCTCGACGCTACGCAGATCGGCATACTCAACGCCACCCAGGTCTCGGCGCTGACCACCACGCAGCTGGCCGACCTCGGCGGCGGCGACATCGCTGAGTTCACGACGACGCAGGTCGCCGCCTTCAGCACCACGCAGGTGCGCGGTCTGACCAGCGTCGCCGATCTCGCGGAAACCCAGGTCGCCGCCTTCACGGCGACACAGGTGCAAGCGCTCACCGCCACCAACGTTTCGGATCTGGCCGATACGCAGGTTGCAGCGATGACGACAACGCAAGTGGCCGCCTTCAACACGACGCAACTCGCCGCACTTGACGAAACCGACATGGGCGAGTTCAGCGAAACCCAGATCGCGGCGTTGAACACCACGCAAGTCCGCGCGCTGGCGAACACCCAATTGGGCGCCCTCACCGACACGCAGATCGCGGCACTCACCAGCACGCAGCTCCAAGCGATCGCCACCACGCGCATCACCGCCTTCGACGAAACACAGGTCGCGGCCTTCACGGCCGGCCAAGTGGCCGCGCTCTCCACGGCGCAGCTCAAAGCGTTCTCGGAGACCAACCTCTCGGCCTTCGACGCCACGCAAGTGGCCGCGCTCAGCGTGAGCCAAGTCGCGGCGCTGACAACCACCCAGCTCAATGCTCTTGAAACCGCCGACATGGCGGAATTCACGACCACGCAAATCGCCGGCATGGCGACGACGCAAATTCGCGATCTCAGCGAAACCAATATGGCCGCCCTCACCGACAGCCAAGTCGCGGCGCTGACCGCCACGCAGGTGAAGGCGATGACGGCGACGAGCTTCTCGGCCTTCGCCGACACGCAAGTCGCGGCGATGACGACGACCCAAGTTCAGTCGCTGTCGACCACGCAAATCGCCGGCCTCAGCACCACGGATGTAGGCGAGTTCGCCGCCACGCAGGTCGCTGCAATGACGGTGACGCAGATCAAAGCGCTTTCGTCCGACAACATGCAGGCGATGAGCGATACACAGATCGCGGCGCTGACGCTGACGCAGCTGCAAGGCATCTCGGCGACAAATCTGCAGGCGCTGACGACCACGCAAATCGCGGCGCTGACGCTCTCGCAAGTGCAAGCTTTCACCGCCTCACAGATCGCTGCGTTCACCGAAACCAGCTTGTCGGCGCTTGAGGCAACACAAGTCGCGGCCCTGACGACAACGCAAGCCAAAGCCATCACCAGCACGCAGATCGCCGCGCTCGAAGCCACCGATGTGGCGGAGTTCACGACGACACAGCTTGCTGCGCTGAGCTCCACGCAAGTGGCGGCGTTCACGGAAACGAACATCGCCTCGCTCAACGAAACGCAACTGCAGGCGTTCGCTTCGACGCAGATCAGCCGCATCGACGCCACTGCGTTCGCCGCGCTCGACTCCGCCCAAGTGGCCGCGCTCTCCACCACGCAGGTGCGCGCGCTGACCGGGACGCAAATCTCGGCGCTCGCCGCCGCGGATATGGCCGAGTTCGCCGATACGCAGATCGCATCGATGGCCACGACGCAAATCCAGGCCTGGTCGACCACGGTCATCGCCGATCTCGAAGCGGCGCAGATCGCCGCGCTCGACGTGACGCAAATCCCGTCCTTCTCAACCACGCAACTGGATCACATCTCGACCACAAGCATCGCGGCCTTTTCCACGACGCAGCTCTACGCCTTCACGGCGACGCAAGTGGCGAGCTTGGATTCGGCCCAGCTTGAGGCCTATCTGGGCGCCGTCTAAACGCGGCACGACAAAGGTTAACGAAGCGCCCCTCAGCCCTGGCTGTCGGGCGCTTTCGCGTTAAGGTTTCAGCAACGCAAATCGCCCGAGCCTCGCGCCCGCGCGGGCAGGCGCGTCTGGCGTCGGCATCGGCGCGCGCCCCGCTGACGGGGTTGAAAGCGATGTCTGAGACGACATTTGTCACGGCGCTGCAGAAGGTCACGAGCGGCGCGCTGCCTCTGAACGAATTGATCTCCGCCGCGCAAAGCCTCACGCAATCTGGCCAACCCGATCTCGCGCGTCAGCTCTATCAGGTCTGGATCGCCATGAACGGCGCCCATCCCCTGCTCTTCATCGCGCACTTCAACTGCTCCACGCTGATGCAACAGCTGGGCGACGCCGCAGGCGCGGAAATCGCACTGCGCAGCGCACTTGCCGCCAATCCGGATTTTTCGCCCGCACACATCAATCTTGGCAGCGCACTTGAACGACGCGGCGCGACCCGCGACGCGGTCGAGCAATGGAAGGCCGGCGCCGAACGTCTCGGCGCGGTCACCGGCGATGCGATCGACTACAAGATCACGCTGCTGAAACAGATCAGCCGCGTGATGAGCGACAATCAGCAGCACGAAGCGTCGGAAACGGCGTTGATTCAAGCGCTGGATCTAAACCCCGAACAGCGCGACGTGCTTGAGCAATTCGGCGCCGTGCGTCTGGCGCAATGCAAATGGCCGATCGCCGATATTGGCCCAAAAATCTCGCGCCGCAGCTTCATCTCGCGCTTTCACCCACTCTCGGCTTGTGCCTACGCGGATGATCCCTTGATGCAGCTCGGCATGGCCGCGCGCTATGTCGAAGCGCTGACGCCGATCGCGAGCATCTCGACGCAAGCGGATCGCCGCGCCGCGCCGATCCCGACGCAACGGCGATTGCGCATCGGTTACGTCTCGTCCGATCTGCGCGCCCATGCCGTTGGCTATCTCATGGCGAATCTATTTGAAGCGCACGATCCGCGCGCGATCGAGGTGTTCGTCTATTATTGCGGCATCCCCGCCGATGACGGCATAAACCAGCGTATAAAAGCGGCTGTCGCGCATTGGACGGACATCCGGAACATTTCTGACGATGAAGCGGCCGCGCGCATCGCCGCCGACGAGATCGACATTCTTGTCGACGTGAACGGCCATACGCGTGACGCGCGTCTCGGCGTGTTTGCCCGCCGGCCCGCACCAATCATCGTCAACTGGCTTGGCTACCCCGGCACGATGGGCAGCCCCTATCACCACTACATCGTCGCTGATGAACACACGATCCCGCCAGAGATGGAGCTTTATTATTCCGAGCGCGTGTTGCGCTTGCCCTGCTATCAGCCAAACGACCGCAAACGCATCGTCGATACGAACCGCCCCGCACGCACTGAGATGGGATTGCCCGAAGATGCGTTCGTGTTCTGCTCATTCAACGCAGCACACAAGGTCACGCGTTTCTCATTCGAGCGCTGGCTCGAAATCTTGCGGCAGACGCCCAACAGCGTGCTGTGGCTGCTGGACTATAACACCGAGACCAACGCGCGCCTGCGCGCCTACGCGGCCGCGAACGGCGTCGCCGCCGAGCGCCTGGTTTTCGCGCCCAAGCTCGCCAACCCGCGCCACCTCGCGCGCTATCCGCTGGCGGATCTCTTCCTCGATACGGCGCCCTATGGCGCGCACACCACGGCGTCCGACGCACTCTGGATGGGCGTGCCGGTGCTGACGATGGCAGGTCGCTGCTTTGCATCGCGCGTTTGCGGCTCGCTGCTGCGCAACGCGGGCGTGCCGGAGCTTGTGTGCGAGTCACCTGAGGCCTTCATCGCGCGCGCTGTTGCGCTCGCGACCACGGATCGCCTCGGCTTGGCGTCCTTGCGTCAGCGTTTGGTCGACAATCGCGACACCTGCACCCTCTTCGACATCGATCTATTGGCGCGCAAGCTTGAGGGCCTTTACGTGCAAATGCGCGACGAATATCTGGCCGGCGCGTTGCCACGGCCCCATCTCGATAATCTCGAGAACTACATGGAAATCGGCGTCGCCTTCGATCACGATAAGACCGAGATCGGCATCATCGATGGCTATCATGACTTCTATCGCGCCGAACTCGCCAAGCGCTGCCTGCAACGCCCGATGCGTGCGGACTCGCGCTTATGGAACGCGCCTGAGATCGCCGCCGCGCAATCCGCATCGACGCCGTCATCAACAAAGGTTGAGCGCGCGGCCTAGTTGCGCGCCGAACTCGTCACTGTCGGGCCGCCGCCAAAGGCGCGGTAGGTGGCGATCGCCGCGCGCGCTTGCTGCGCCTCGGCGTCAATGCGCGTCAGCTGCGCGTCGATCAATTGCTGCTCGGAGCGCAGCCGATCGGCCAAGCTCTGAATGCCGGCGTCATAGGCCGCGCGAGAGCCACGCGCCGTCACCTCGGCGGCCTCTTGCGCCGCCTGAGCCGAATTCAAACGCACCCGCCCTTGATCGAGCGAGACCAGCGCGTTGGACGCCTCAGCCACGGCTTGCGTCACCGTCTGTCGATACTGGATCAAGGATTGATCGAATTGCGCATTGCGCTGGCGGATGGTGGCAAAACGCGAACCCCAATCGAACAGCGGAATCGAGATAAACGGCGTCACCGAACTGGTCGTCGCGCCCGCGCCAAGCGGATCGCCAATGAGCGCGTCGGTGACGCTGATCGAGCCAGTCAGGTTCAATTGCGGCAGCAGGGCGTTGCGCGCATCGGAAACGCTAGCCGCGGCCAACAATGTCTGCGCCTCGGCGCGCGCCACATCGGGGCGTAAGCGCAAAAAATCCGCCGGCGCCGCGGGCGCGGCGGCGAGTTCAAGATGCGGCACCAGCGCATCGGCGCGCGCGAGTACAGCGCGCGTCGCCGCTTCTTCCGTGCCAGGCGCCAAGCCCCGCAGCACCGCCAACACGTTTTCCGCGCGACGGGTTTCGATGACGATGCCTGGGATGCGGGTGCGCGTCGTTTCGGCGGCGCGGCGCGCGTCAGCCGCATCAGCTTCCGACGCAAAGCCCGCGCGTGCGCTCGTGGCGAGGATGCCGGAAAGCTCGTCCGAAATTTGCGCCGAGCGTTCGAGCGCGGCCCGGCTCGCCTGCGCGGCGCGCAGATCGATGTAGGCTTGCGCCACATCGGCAACCAGCGCGACTTGCGCTGCGCGCACGTCCGCACGCGCACTCATCGTGTTCGCGCGCGCGCCAGCGGATGCGGCTTCGAGGCGGCCAAACAACGGAATCTCCCAAGACACTTGAGGCCCGTAAGAACCCAGCATCTGCTCGCGCTCCGTGCCGCCGGACGCGGTCGCGAGCACGCCATCCTCAAGCGCGCGCGTGTATTGGCCCTGCCCCGCAGCGGTCAGCTCCGGCAGAAAGCGCGTCATCGTGTTGTACGAGAGCGCCCGCGCCTCGCGTACCCGCGCCAGCGCCAATTGCACCGAGGGGCCGTTGGTCAGCGCTTCATCGACCAGCACATCAAGCTGGGGATCGTTGAACTGGCGCCACCAATCCGTGACCGGCAGCTCGGCGCCGGCCGGGGCATCCGTCCAGACGGCGGGCAGCGGCGGGGCCTCGGCCCGCTCCGAAGGCATGGTCGAGCAAGCGCCCAGCGCCAGGGCCGAGACGGCGATGACCAATTTGGCGGCGCGCGACTGCATCATTCCTCATACCTCTCAGAGCCTTAGCGCCGCTCTAACCATGTTTCGGCAGAGTGACGATTGAGGTCGGACTTGGGTCGTCAGCTTGACGGCGTCCAGATTTAACATTTATAGAACGAACATTCGTTTTATATGCAACGCAGCGAGGCCCGGCAAGGGCCTGTGGAGCAACGCTTGGCGCGCACCGCCGATCCCGCCCTGGCCGACCGCCGCCGCCGTCAGATCATGGACGCGGCGATCGCCTGTTTTCGCCGTCGCGGCTTCCACCAGGCCACGATGCAGGAGATTTGCGCCGAAGCCGGGATCAGCGCGGGCGCGCTCTATCGCTATTTCAGCTCCAAGGCCGAGATCATCGGCGCCATCGCCGAGGATCGTCGCGGCGAAGGCGATGTCGCGTTTCTGCGCGCGGCCGAAAAGCATGGCTTCATCGAGGCCATGTGCTTCGCCGCGCAGAACTTTGTTCAGAAATTCGCCGATGGCGACGGCCCGCTGATCGCCGACATCATGGGCGAGGTTTTGCGCGACGACGCAATCGCCAAAGTCCTGCGTCTCTCCGATATACGCAGTATCGCCATCTTCGCCGCCGCCGTCCGCGCCGCTCAAGACCGCGGTGAGATCGACGCAACACTGGAACCCGAAACCGCGGCGAACACCTTGTTCGCCATCGTTGAAGGCATAGGTCTCAGACGCGCCTTTCAGGGTGAGACTGACGCCGAAGCCGCTATCGCCCAATTCCGCGTTGTCGCGGAACGCTATCTGAACCCCCGAGTCCGTTCATGAACAAGCCCGAGCGCCCCGAGATTTTCAACAAGGCAGGCGACCTGCTGAAGCGCGCCGCAGACGCGGGCGGCGGCGCGCTCAAGAGCGTTGGCGACGCTGGCGAGGCCGCATGGAACCGCGCCATCGACGCGCCGGATGAAGCCGGCCGCCGCCGCAAGACGTTGATGATCCTTGGCGGCGGCATCTTGGCCGCAGTCATTGTGTTGTTTGTCGTCAGCCGCCTCGGTGGCGACGGCGCCGTGCATACGCCTGTCTCCACCGCACAAGCGGTCTCGGTGATCCCGGTCGCCGCGCGCGGCGTCACCCCGACTATTTCACTGAACGGCGAAGCGCGCCCAGTGCGCGACATTCAAGTCGCGGCGCCGGCGAGCGGCGTGCGTATCCTGCAAATCCTCGTCGATGAAGGCGATTACGTGCGCACGGGCCAGCCGATGGCGCGGCTCGACACCAATGTCGCGCTGGCGCAAACCCGCTCGGCGCAGGCCAGCGTCGCCGAAGCGGAATCATCGGCGATCCGCGCCCGCGGCGAATACGAACGTGCTGAATCGATCCGCGAGTCCGGCGCCCTCTCCGCCGAAGCGATCGAACAACGCCGCGCCGCCGCCCAAGCCGCGGACGCACGCCTTGCCGCGGCACGCGCGCAATTGGCCGAAGTGAACGCCCGCTTGGGCGGCGGCTATGTGCGTGCGCCTGCCGCTGGCCTCGTCATTGACCGCACCGCCGAGGTCGGCCGCAACGTCGATGGCCAAGTGCTCTTCCGCATCGCCGCCGACAACCGCCTCGAGGTCTCCGCGCAAGTGGCGGAGGCCGACGCGCTCGCGCTTGAGCGTGGCCAGACCGCGCAATTCACGCTCGTGGATGGCTCCACGGTTGAAGGTACGCTGCGCCGCGGCCCGGCCTCGATCGACAGCCGCACGCGCACCGGCGAAGCGCTGTTCTCCCTACCGCAGAACACCCGCGTCCGCGCGGGCATGTATCTGCGTGGCGTTGCGCACCTGCCGGAACGCGTCGTCTCGGCCATCCCGCAGAGCTCCGTGCTTTATGACAACGGCCAAGCCTATGTGTATGTGGTTGGCGACGACAATCTCGTGCGGCGCACGGACGTCCAGCTCGGCGCGCGCGATGGCGATTTTATCGAAATCGTCTCCGGTCTCGATATCGGCCAACGCGTCGTCGGCGCCGGCGCCGCATTCCTGCAGAACGGCGAAGAGGTGCGCATCATCACCGATGACGCGCCGCCGCCCACAACAGAACAGCAGCAAGATCTGCGCGGCCGGGAAGGCTAAGCTATGGCTTGGAATATTTCCGCGGGCGCGATCCGCAATCCGATTCCGCCCATCGTTCTGATCCTGGCGCTCTTGTTCGCCGGCTGGACGGCCTATGGCCGCCTGCCGATCAACCAATTGCCGAACGTCGATTTCGGCGGCTTCACGGTGACCGTGGCGCAGCCTGGCGCAGCACCGGTCGAGATGGAAACGCAGATCACGCAGCGCATCGAGTCCGCGCTGACGGCGGTCGAGGGCGTGAAACGCGTCACCTCGACGATCTCGCCCGGCGTATCGCAAACAACGGTCGAAATGGAAAGCGGCAACGATCTAGGCCGCGCCGTTGACGATGCGCGCGACGCGATCAACCGCATTCGCTCCGAATTGCCCGCCGACATCACCGAACCGATCATCACCCGCATCGAGGCGGCGGCGCAGCCGATCGGCTATTATGCCGTCGAAGGCCGAGGCATGACGCCCCAGGATATTTCCTGGTTCATCGACAATGATCTGCAGCGCGAATTGCTGGCGGTGCCCGGCGTTTCGCAAGTTCAGCGCATGGGCGGCGTCGATCGCGAAATCCGCATCGAACTCGACCCAGCGCGCATGCTCGCCTATGGCGTCTCCGCCGATCAGATCAACAATCAGCTGCGCGCGCTAAACGCCGATTTGCCCGGCGGCCAAGCAGAGGTCGCGGGCCAAGCGCAATCGATCCGCACCTTGGGCGGGGCGCAAAGCGTCGCCGAACTGGCGGAGACGCGCATCACGGCGAGCGACGGCCGCGTCGTCCGCCTGGGCGACCTGGGTACGGTGACCGATAGCGCCAGCGATCTGCAATCGATCTCGCGTTACAACGGCCAGCCGGTTGTCGGCTTTCTGGTGCTGCGTTCGCGCGGCGCCTCGGAAGTCAAAGTGTTCGACGCGATGGATGAGCGCATCCGTCAGATCGAGGAGCGCCGGCCTGAGCTGCAAATCCGCGAGATCGGCTCCACCGTCGAATTCATCCGCGGCATGCACGAAAGCTCGATTCACGCCTTGATCGAAGGCGCCCTGCTCGCCTGCGCGGTCGTCTTCCTGATCCTACGCGATTGGCGCTCGACGCTGATCGCCGCCGCCGCCATTCCGCTCTCGATCATGCCGACCTTCGCCGGCATGGAAGTGCTGGGCTTTACGCTCAACATGGTGACGCTGATCGCGCTGGCGTTGGTTACCGGCGTGCTCGTCGACGATGCGATCGTGGAAATCGAGAACATCGTCAGGCACATGCGGATGGGAAAATCCGCGTATCAAGCCTCGCTTGAAGCGGCCGACGAAATCGGCCTCGCCGTCGTCGCGACCACGTTCACGATCATCGCCGTGTTCGTGCCGGTGAGTTTCATGTCCGGCGGCATGGGGGTGTTCTTCAGGGAATTCGGCCTCACCGTCGCCATGGCCGCGTTCTTCTCGCTGGTCGTCGCGCGCTTGATCACACCGATGATGGCCGCGTTCTTCTTGAGCAATGCCGGCCATGAAGAGAAACCACCGGGCGTCATTCTCAACATCTACAAGGACGCGCTGCACTGGGCGATCATCCATCCGTGGAAGACGATCGGTATGGGCTTGCTGGTGTTCATCGTACCGGTGGGCCTGCTCATCGCCGGCGCCATCCCCGCCGTCGTCATCCCGCGCTTCGATTCCGGCATGATCCAGGCGCGCGTAGAAATCCCGCCCGGCACTCCGGTCTTGCAAGCAGATCACGTACTGCAGCAGATGAGCACGCGCATTCGTGAGGCAGTGCCGGAAGTCGAAGGCGTGTTCACCTCCATGAATGGCGCGGACGGCTCCGCGCCAGACGCCAACATCTTTATCCAACTCACCGATCGCGACGACCGCAATCGTTCAGGCTACGCCATTCAACAGGTGCTGCGCCCTGTGCTGGCGGACTTTCCCGATTATCGCTCGGCGTTCGTGCAGGATCAGGGCGGCAGCTCTGGCTCGGACATCACCGTCCAATTCGTTGGCCAAGATCCCGCCGCCGTGAACCTCGCGGCCGAACGCTTGGCGGCCGCGATGAACCGCCTCGACTCGCTGACGGACGTGCGCTCCACCTCCGCGCTGCGTCGCCCGGAAATTCAAATCCGGCCGCGTCAGGAAGACATGGCGCGCCTAGGCGTGACCTCCGCGAGTCTCGCATCCGCCATTCGCATCGCCACCAGCGGCGACGCCGAACAGAATTTGCCGAAATTCGATCTCGCCGATCGCCAAATTCCGATCCGCACCACCATCCGATCCGACCGCCGTCAGGACCTTGACGCAATCCGCTCGCTGCCGGTGCAGTCCAATCTTGGCGCACCGGTGCGGCTCGATGCGGTGTCCGACGTTCAGTTCTCGCTCGGTGAGGCCACAATCGAACGCCGCGACCGCGAGCGCGCGGTCACTGTCGGGGCGAACGTGGTGCCGGGCGTCGAACTAAGCCAGGCGCAACAGGATGTGTTCAACCTGCCCGAAGCGAATGAGCCGCCGCCCGGTGCGCGCCTCGCTGTCGGCGGCCAAACCGAAGATTTCGCGGAAATGACCAGCGCGTTCGGCTCAGCCATGCTGTGGGGCGTGATCCTGATCTACGGCGTGCTTGTGCTGCTGTTCCGCGATTTCTTCCAGCCGATCACCATCATGACGGCGCTGCCGCTTTCGATCGGCGGCGCCTTTCTTGGCCTCATCATCGCCAATCAACCGCTCTCGCTGTTTGCCTTCATCGGCTTGCTGATGCTGATGGGCCTCGTCACCAAGAACTCGATCCTCTTGGTCGATTTCGCGGTCGAACGCATGCACATGGGCGCGAGTCGCAACACCGCGCTGATGGAAGCCGGCATGAAGCGCGCGCGGCCGATCATCATGACCACGTTCGCGATGTCCGCCGGCATGATTCCCGCCGCCGCTGGTTGGGGCGTCGACGGCACACTGCGTCAGGGCATGGGCGCGGCGGTGATTGGCGGGCTGATGCTCTCCACCCTGCTCTCACTCGTGTTCGTACCGGCCATGTTTGTGCTGATCGATCGGCTTGAACACTGGGTGCAGGGCTTCCTGCCAAAGCCGAGCACCGGCGAAAGCCACGCCCACACGCCCGCCGAATAAGAACTAACGCAGCGCCGCCACCGCGGCAGCCGGGTCGTCGCTGAACACGCCATCAACGCCAGCCGCCGCGAACGCGCGAATCTCCGATTCCACGTCGCCGCGCTGGCGCAAATGATCCGGCGCGCCGGCGTCGCCGCGCCGCAGATCATTCGGCAGAAAATAATTCTCCGGCCTGAACGTCCACGGATGCACGACAAGCCCAGCACTATGCGCGCGCGCAACGAGATCGGTCGCGGGCAACGATGCATTCACAGCGTCGCGTGGCATGATAAGCGCCTTCTCCGACCCCAGGCCACGTGCGTATTCGGCGATGTGGCGCAAGCCATCATCCGTCAGCATTCGCGCGTAGCTCAAATCCTGGCGATCCCACGGCCCGCCGTTCGCGGACACCAATTGCACGCATTGCCAGCGGATCGATGACATTTGCGCCAGTTGCGGCAGCGGCCAAATCTCAAAGCACTGCACGAACATCTTGTCCGCCGCACTTTGCCCGCCATGCGCGCGCACCGTGGCAATGAACACAGGCACCGGATCAAGCCCCTGTTCCCGCAAAAACGTCGGATGCTTCAATTCGGGATACGTACCGACACCACGCGCCGCCGCCAGCGCCAGCACCTCCGCGAATGTCGGAATTTCTTCCTGGCCATTGAACGCCATGTTGGCTGGCCGCAATTGCGGGATGCGTTCAACGCAGCGCAGCATCTTCAGCTCGGCGAGCGTGAAATCCTCTACCCACCAGCCCGTCGCGGTTACGCCATCGACCGTCTTTTCCTTGCGCCGGTCGGCGAACGCGGCATGCGCCGCGACATCGGTCGTGCCTGAGATTTCATTCTCATGCCGGCAGACAAGCACGCCATCCTTCGTGATGACGAGATCGGGTTCGACAAAATCGGCGCCCTGCTCGATCGCCAAGCGATAAGCCGCCAATGTGTGCTCTGGCCGAAAGGCGCTGGCGCCGCGATGGGCGATTACGATCGGCCGTCGCGCCGGATTCTCACTCATGCTCGCGCACCCCGCCAAAGCCAGGGCGCCAACAAGCACATCGCGACGCCTCACAAACGCTCGTCCTGCGGCGCAAGTTTTGTCGTCCACAAGCCCATGAAAAGGATCGACGCGCCAAACAGCAACGACCACGCACCGAACGTCGCATCCAAAGTCGCATCGATATTTGGAAAAGCATTCGGAAATTCGTGCGTTAGAAAGCCATTGAGCAACAGAAACGGCAGCGCCAAACCGATCGCCGCCTCACCCTCATCACCCGAGGCTTCGCCCAGCAGCTTCAACATAATCCAAGACAGGACCGCGCCGGCGACCGGCGCGGAGAGGAAGATCACCATGCGCAGCGATTCCTCGGGCACGAAGAAATATTGCCCGCCGAAGCGAAACACCGCCGCCACCGCGAGCCAAAGCAAGAAACCAAGCCCCATCGCGCGCATGATCATGATCACATCCCTCCTGACGGCTCACCCAGCGCCAACAACGCGCCCGCGACGTGAGCCAGCTTTTCGTCCGAAACAGGGCAGCCGATCGTTCCCGCCGCCGTTACGCGCAAATATTCGACAAGCGCCGCACGCCCTTCGCGCTCAAGCAAGTCTGCGCTCATGCCTTCAGCATTTCGCGCGAGACAATCACGCGCATAATTTCATTCGTGCCCTCCAGAATGCGGTGCACGCGCAGATCGCGCACGATGCGTTCGACCTCGTAGTCGGCCAGATAGCCGTAGCCGCCATGTAGCTGCAGCGCCTGATCGGCGACCTTGAATGCGGTATCGGTCACGAAGCGCTTGGCCATGGCGCAATATTTCGACGCGTCTGGCGCTTTCGCATCGAGCTTACGCGCGGCCGCGTGCAACAGCGCACGCGACGCGGCAAGATCGGTCGCCATGTCGGCCAAGGTGAATTGCGTGTTCTGGAACTCCGCGATTGGCTTGCCGAATTGCTTGCGGTCCTTCACGTATTGCAGCGCGCGATCCAGCGCATCCTGCGCACCGCCCAGCGCGCACGCCGCGATGTTCAAGCGCCCGCCATCAAGGCCCTTCATCGCATATTTGAAGCCTTCGCCTTCGGGGCCTACGCGATTGTCGGCGGGCACCTGGCAATCCTCAAAATTCACGATCGCCGTCGGCTGCGCGCGCCAGCCCATCTTGTCTTCGGCCTTGCCGAACGAGAGACCCTTCGCGCCGCTCTCAACCAGCAGCGTGGACACGCCCTTCGGCCCGTCCTCGCCGGTCCGACACATGAGCACGTAGAGATCGGAGAATCCGGCGCCGGAGATAAAGGCCTTGGAGCCGTTGACGACGTACTGCGAATTGCCGTCCGGCTTCGCGCTGGTGCGCAACGCTGCCGCATCCGAGCCCGAGCCTGGCTCAGTCAAACAATAAGACGCGATCGTCTCCATCGTCGTCAGCTTCGGCAGCCAGCGCGCGCGCTGCTCAGCGCTCGCGAAACTGTCGATCATCCACGAGCACATATTGTGGATCGAAAGAAACGCCGCCGTTGAGATGCAGCCGCGCGAAAGCTCTTCAAAGATGAGCGCCGCGTCGAGACGCGTGAGGCCCGAGCCGCCATGCTCCTCGCTGACATAAATCCCGGCAAAGCCGAGCGCGGCGAGTTCTTGCAGCACGCCGCGATTGAGTCCCTCGTCTTCCCAGCGCGCCGCGTTGGGCCGCAATTTTTCTTGCGCAAACGCGCGCGCGGTTTCGACAATAAGTTGTTGGTCTTCCGTGAGTTCGGCGGACATTGTTCCCTCTTTTGCCCGCCTTATAACCCGCTCCTGCCGCAACGCCAGCGTTCCGGGCGAGGAACCGACCCGCCGTTCATGTGTTTGGTTGTGCCGCCCCGCACGGAGGGCGCTCAAAGGAGACGACATGCGCAAAGCCATCGCCACCGCGCTCGCCGCCGCCGCCATGCTGAGCCTGGCCGCCTGCGGTGAGAATAACGCCGAGCAAGCCGGCGAAAACCTGGATTCCTCGATCGAAGAAGCCACGCAGGGTCACGAAAATCTGGGCGACGGACCGCTCGAACAAGCGGGCGAAGCCATCGATGAAACGACCGGCAACAACCAGAATAATGACGCCGCCGATGCGCTGAACGATGCGACTGACGGCGACGCCAGCACCAATCCGTAAGGAACTGTGTTCGTGTGAACACGTTCACTTATCCGGCGGCGCTGGCCGTCGAGAGGAGAGACCAATGTTGAAATCTCTGCTGGCGGTCACTGCGGCTGCCGCGCTGCTGGGCGTCGCCGCGTGCGGCCAAGGCGCGAACGAAGAAGCCGGCGAAGCCGCTGACACCGCCTACGAACAATCCACCACCGGCGCGACCGACCTGGGCCAAGGCCCGATGGAAGAAGCCGGCGAAGCTGTTGACGAAGCGACCGAAGGCGCGCCGTCAGGCACAACGCCGACGACCCCAGAACCGGCGCCGACAACGACCACGCCGTAACGCAAACGGCGATTGCGAACCAACTCCCCGTGCGCCAGAACGCGCACGGGGAGTTTTCATGTTTGGCCGTTTGCCGCCCGCGCTTGTGCTGACAGGCGCCATCGTCGCTGGCGCGGCGATGGATGCGACGATCAAATATCTCTCGCTGACCAACCACGTGTTGCTGGTCGCGTTCGGTCGCTATTTGTTTGGCGCGATCTTCTCCTTTGGCATTTGGTGGCGCGCTGGGCGGCCACTCATCGACCGCGAGATGTGGCGCGCGCATAGCTTGCGTGGTTTCGTCATCGCCGCCTGCGCGGTCACATTCTTTTGGGCGCTCAGCGTACTACCACTCGCGGAAGCGGTAACGCTTTCCTTCGTTTATCCCTTGCTCGCGCCCTTCGTGGCGCGCGTCGTGCTGAAAGAGACCATACGCCCGTCGAGCGTGCTGTGCGCGCTTGTCGGCTTCGGCGGCGTGATCGTTGCTATGCAAGGCGCGCCGAGCGAAGCCGAGGCGCCGCAGCACGATCTCGGCGTGGCCGCCGTGCTCGTTTCCGCCGCGTTTTTCTCCGTCGCCATGGTGCTGCTGCGCGAACGTGCGCAGAAAGACGGCGCTCCGATCGTCGGTCTCATGACGAGTCTGATACCAGGCATCATCCTCATCGCGCCCACCATCGCGTTCGCGACGCCGCCGCGGCTCGGCGATTGGCTCTTCTTCCTGCAATTGGGCGCGCTGGCGGCCGTGTTCATGTACTTGATGGCGCAGGCCTATGCGCGCGCGGAAGCGCAGCAGCTCGCGCCCATCCACTACACTGAATTGCTGTGGGCGAGCATGATCGGCTTCGTGATTTTTCATGAAACACCGCGCCCAGAAATCTATGCCGGCGCCGCTTTGATCATCGCCGCATGCCTCTATGCGGCCTATGATGAACGCCGGCTTTCCCGCCTGACGGAGTCGACATGAGCAACCCCGCCGAAATGATGCCCTTCGCCAAGACGATGGGTGTTCAAGTCAGCGAAGCCAGCGCCGAGCGCGTCGTCGGCACGCTTCTCGTACGCGACGATCTCTGCACCGTCGGCGGCATTCTGCATGGCGGCGCGATCATGGCGTTCGCCGATTCACTCGGCGCCATTGGCGGTTTCCTATCACTGCCGGAAGGCGCAACCGGCACTACGACGCTTGAAAGCAAGACCAATTTCCTGGGCAGCGCCAAAGCCGGCGTGACGGTGCGCGGCGAAACCACGCCCGTGCATCGCGGCAAACGGACAAGTGTCTGGCAAACCAAGATCACCACGGACGATGGAAAGTCGGTGGCGCTCGTGCTGCAGACACAAATGACGCTGTTTAGGGACTAAAGCGCATTCCCCTTCTCCCCTGCGGAGAAGGGGAATGCGGATGAGGGGCGAGCTGAGCGCCCCTCATCCGGTCGCCGCGCGCCACCCTCTCCGCGGGGAGAGGGTTATACACCTAAGCCGCCGCGTGGTGCGCGCGCTTGGCGGCGTCGTCCGCGCGACGCCCCGTCAGTTCGACCATATGATCGAACTCGGCTTGATACGTCGCCAGCCCTTGCGTCATCGAGCGCAGATCGATGATGAAATTCTGCCGCTCGCTGTGCGGCAGATAGGCCTCGACCTTATCCCACCCGGGCCAACCTTCGCGCGGCTCGAAGCCAAGAATCTGGCCGTTGTGCGCCGAGACCGCCGAATTGATTTTCGGCGTGCCCGCATTCGGCGTGTAGATCGTGAGCTTCTCGACAGGCTCGAGGATCACGGAATCGCATTCCGCCAGCGCCTCGCTCATGCCGATCCTTCCCGCCATCTGGAATGCGAGTTCGCTGGAATCCACCGAGTGGAACGAGCCGTCGATCAAGGTGACCTGCACATCAACAACGGGAAAGCCTTTCGGCCCCTTCGCCATCGCGTCCTTCACACCCGCCTCGACGGCCGGAATCCATTGGCGTGGAATGGCGCCGCCAGTGATTTTATCGACGAACTGGAAGCCGCTACCACGCGGCAAGGGCTGCACTTGAATAACGCAATCGCCGAACTGGCCGTGTCCGCCGGTTTGCTTCTTGTGCCGACCACGCTTCTCGGCGCTCTTGCGAATGCTTTCCTGATAGGGCGTGGACGGCCGTTGCGCCGAAACCTCAACGCCGAAGCGCGACTTCAGACGATCGAGCACCGTGCGCAGGTGCGGTTCGCCTTGCCCCTGCAACAAAATCTCATGTGTCGTTTGATCGTGAACAACAGCGAGGCCCGCATCTTCTTCCACGAGCTTTTGCAGCGCGCCGGAGAGGCGCACATCGTCTTTCCGATCCTTGGTGGCGATCGCCAGCTGATAAACTGGGAAACGCTTTTCAAACGGCGCCCTGATCTTTGCCGCCGCGCCGCCAACGCCCAGCATATCGCCGGCGGCGACCGGATCGAGCTTGCCGATCGCGACGACATCGCCTTCGCGCGCATCGCTGATCTTCTTCGTCTGGCCATTGTTCACGGAGAAAAGCGCGCCCGGCCGCTGTGATGATCCATCACTCAAGGTCACCGGCGCGCTATCCGAGATAGGCCCACCGAACGCGCGCGCGAAAGCAAGCTTGCCGGCCTGCCCCGCGTGCGAAATTTTCATCACGTAGGCGCCCGCACCCTTGAAACCCAAGCGCTCCGCCGCATGCTTCGGCTCCGGCGTGTCGTGGCGCAAAGCTTTCAGCAACCGGCGAACGCCAGCGCCTTGCGCCGTGGCGCCAAAGAACACGGGCGCGATCAAGCCTTCGCGCGTCTCGCGCACAAGATCGGCGAACACCGTGTCTTGATCAGGTGTGACATCGGAGAGCAATTTCTCCATCAGCGCGTCATCGAAATCGGCGAGCTGTTCGAGCATATGGAAACGCGCTTCGGTCTCGCGCTCGGCATGGTCGGCCGGAATATCGATGCGCTGCGACGGCTTGCCCGGCTGATAAAGAAACGCGCGCTCCATCGCCAGGTCGACGAAGCCGGCGACGTGATCATCCTTCCAGATCGGAACCTGACGCGCCACGAGCGGCAGCGCGCTGACACTCTGTAGAACTTCCAGTAAATCGCGAATGCGCCCCCGCGCGGTGTCGATCTTGTTGATGAAGATCGCGTGCGGCACTTTCAAGTCTTCGATCGCTTTCAGGAACGGCTGCAACAGCACCGCCTTATCCGGATCGGGATCGGCGACCACGATCGCCATGTCCGCCGCCGGCAGCGCAAAATCCGCGTCGGCGAGAAAATCGACCGCGCCGGGCGCGTCGATCAGCGCGTAGTGATCGCCCATATAGTCGATGGCGGTGAAGCCGGTTTCGGTGGATTGGCCTGCCGCGGTCGGGACTGCGCCCGATCCGCCCGAGGCGGCCGATGCCAGAGCTTGAATCAACGCCGTCTTGCCCGCCCCGGTCGGACCGACGACGGCGATTGCCCTCACAATGTTGCTCGATTTATTCGCGGACATAAGGCTGCCTCCCATTCGGTTGGGCGGCGCCCCATGCGCGGATCGTGCGGCGGGCGCCGCTTCTCGCTTATGGCGGCCTGTCGAGGCCGTGCGGACACTCTTTCACGAAGCGAAACGGTGCGCAACGGGAACGGTGAACGACCCGCGCGTCACAAGCGCCCCCTTCCCGGACGTGGCGCCGGGCCTAGCCGGGAACGGGCGCCGCACTAAATCGCACCCGCGTCGCGCAGCTTCATCTCCTCGAACACGCGCTGCATGAATTGCCAATGACTGGGCGTCGTCGGCATTTGCCGCGACAGCTCCGGATCGGCCATCGCATCGCGATTCATCGCGCCAGCCGCCTTGAACAACGCCGGATCGCCACGCGTGAATTCCTGGATCAGAGCTTGCGCACGGCGGCCGATATCGATCGCGCGATCCGACTTCGGATCAGGATTGGCGCCAAGCGCATCGATGTCGCCATAAATTTGCGCCCAGGCGAGGCCGACGCGCTTTTGATCTTCGGGCGTAAATCCGCGCGCGCGGATCTCGGCCAATTGCTCTGGCGTGTAGTGCTTTTGCGCCAACGCCTCCAATTTGTCGTTCCACTTGAATTCAGACACAGCGGTACTCCTCACGAGCTTTCCCAGTTCGTCCGGAGAAAGGCCGCGCTTGCCGGCGAGCTTCGCACGCGCCGCGCGCACCAATATCAGCGCGTGCTCGGTTTCGCTCTTGGCGTCCTCAAGCGCCGCTTCCTGCAACGCCAAAGCCGCCGCGAGATCACCACCGCGCTGCAACAGATCGCCGATGCGCTTGAGCGGCAAACCCAATTGCTTGAGCGCCAGGATTGCCGACAAACGCTCGATCTCGGGCTGACGGTAAATGCGCCAGCCTGCCATAGTGCGCGCCGGCTTCAAGAGCCCTGCCTCCTCATAGACGCGGAGCGCCTTGACGCTTACGCCGAAGCGCTTCGCCACGGCCGCCGCCGTCTCTTGGAACACGCTAGGCTTCATCGCCGTCCTTTCTCGAACGGCGACATTGATCAAGCCAGCCCCAAGGGACGGCTCAAGCGGTTTTTTGGGGATTTGGGATTGGGTTGGGGTTGCGATGCGCCATCCGCGCTCGCCCTTCCCCAATCCCCAAAACCCAATCCCTACTCCGGCAGCGGGATGAATTCCTTGTCGTCGCCTGGCACCGTGCCGAAGCGGCCAGCTTTCCAATCTTCCTTGGCCTGCTCAATCCGGTCTTTGCGCGAGGATATGAAATTCCACCACATGTGGCGCGGCCCATCGAGCGAGGCGCCGCCCAGCAGCATGAAGCGCGAGGGGCGCACGGCCTTGATCGTGATCCGGTCTCCCGGTTTGAACACCAGCAAGCGCCCGGCCTCGAAGCGATCGCCAGCGATGTCGATCTCGCCCTCCGAGACGTACAGCCCGCGCTCTTCGTATTCCGGATCAATCGGCAGACTTGCGCCCTCGCTCAGCTGGACGTCGGCGTAGAACAATTCCGAAAACACGGCAGCCGGCGAACGCTGACCATAGAGCGCGCCCGCGATCACGCGGACATCCTTGCCTTCGCCTTCGATCATCGGCAGCTCGGCCTTGCCATAATGCGCGAACGTCGGATCGCTCTCTTCTTTATCGGCGGGCAACGCCACCCAGGCCTGCAGACCGAACAATGGCGAGCCCGCAGCGCGCAGATCAGGCGCGGTGCGCTCCGAGTGCGCGATGCCGCGGCCCGCGCTCATCCAATTCAGATCGCCAGGCCGGATCGCCTGCGCCGAGCCCAGCGTGTCACGGTGAAAAATCTCACCCGCATAAAGATACGTCACCGTCGCCAGATTGATATGCGGATGCGGGCGGACATCGACGCCCTTGCCCGCCGCGAATGCCGCAGGCCCCATCTGGTCCAGAAACACGAACGGGCCGATCATACGCCGTTCAATTGCCGGTAGCGCGCGCCGCACTTCGAAGCCGCCGAGATCCTTCGCGCGCGGCACGATGACGGTTTCAAGAAAATCGCAGGCGCTCACGTCGCTGCTCGCGGGGTCGATGTCATCTCCAGGTCGTATGCTCATGCCCCACACTCTATTCCGTTCGACATAGAGGGCAACGCAAATGCAATGCGTTTTGTTTGTGCTTCTTTAATGTGGATTCCCGAGAGCTTTCCATGAGTGCGGTTTTCGCGGTCTTCGCAGCCGCATTATGACCTAGTTAAATGCAGTAGCACCAATTTCGCGCCTGAACGCGCGGCCAATTTCGTGGCCGCATGACTTTCTTCAGGGGCAAATCTCGTGTCGCTCGACAACCTCAAAATCTCACGCAAGCTCATCGTCGCGTTTGCGCTGCTTATCGCGGCCTCCACGATGTCCAGCGGCCTTGTGCTGTGGAAGCAATTGACTGTCGACGCCAGCGTGGAGGCCAATCAGCGCTCGCGCGATCTTTCGACCAATATCGACGATGCTTACGCCGCCATCGTGGAACAGCAATCGACCTTCACCGGCTACGCGATCACAGCGCATGCCGCCGACCTCGACGAATACGCCCAATTCGGCGCAGTCGCCGACGAAAACATTGCCCATTACCGCGAAGGCACGACGCTGCCGGAAGGTCTCGCCTTGGCGGAGACGTTCGCCACACGGATCACGGAATTGCGCGAGCAGTTGGCGAGCGCGCGTGACCTCATCGAAAACCCGGCAACGCGCGCGCAGGGGGCGGCAATCGTCGCCAATGCCAGCTTGGCGCCCGTCCGCGACGCCGCCAACGCCATCATGGAGGCGCAGGACGAATTGATGGATCAGCGCGCCGCGGAGCAAAATCAAGCGCTTGCGACATCCAATTTGGTTCTCATCATCGGCGGCGTCCTGACAGCCTTGATTTCAGTCGGCATGGGCTGGCTGCTGTCGCGCTCGATCGGAACGCCGGTCACGCAAATGACCTCGACGATGGGCAAGCTCGCGGCGGGTGACAACAACGTCGATATCCCGGGCGTCGGCCGTAAGGATGAAATCGGCGACATGGCCGCCGCCGTCCAAGGCTTTAAGGACGCCGCGATTGAGAAAATCCGTATGGAACGCGAAGCCGCCTCGCAACGCGCCGCCGCTGAAGCCGAGCGCGCCCGCAACGAGGAAGCCCAGAAGAAGTCCGCCGCCGAGCAAGCCATTGTCGTCAGCGGTCTCGCGGATGGCCTGACGCAGCTCTCCAGCGGCAACCTCACCTATCGCATCACGCGCGACTTCCCAGGCGAATATCGCAAGCTGCAAGACGATTTCAACGGCGCCATGGCCCAGCTCATGGACACGATGAAGGTGATCAGCGCCGCGTCGCAAGGCATCCGCTCGGGCGCCGGCGAGATGAGCGGCGCCGCCGACGATCTCTCCAAGCGCACCGAACAGCAAGCCGCGTCGCTTGAAGAAACCGCCGCCGCCCTCGATCAGATCACAGCCACCGTGAAGCGCGCCGCCGACGGCTCGCGCCAAGCGCACAACGCCGCCGCCAACGCTCGCACCGACGCCGAACAAGGCGGTGAAGTGATGCGCGGCGCGATCGCGGCGATGCAAGCGATCGAGCAAAGCTCCTCGCAGATCGCCCAGATCATCGGCGTAATCGACGAGATCGCCTTCCAAACCAATCTGCTCGCCCTGAATGCCGGCGTCGAAGCCGCGCGCGCGGGCGAAGCTGGCCGCGGTTTCGCCGTGGTCGCGCAGGAAGTGCGTGCGCTGGCGCAGCGCTCCGCCGAAGCCGCCAAGGAGATCAAGGGCCTCATCTCGAAGAGCACCGAGCAGGTCGAAAGCGGCGCCAAGCTCGTCGGCGATACCGGCGACTCCCTGCACCGCATCATCGGCCGCGTCGCCGAGATCAACGAATTGGTGCGCGAGATCGCTTCGTCGGCGGAAGAGCAAGCGACGGGCCTGAGCCAAGTGAACACCGCTGTGAACCACATGGATCAAGGCACCCAGCAGAACGCGGCCATGGTCGAAGAAAGCACGGCCGCCAGCCACGCGCTGGCGCACGAAGCCCGCGAACTCGCCAACCTCGTCGCAAAATTCAACATCGGCGACGAGCCCTTGGTCGAAACTTACAAGCCCAAAGCCAAAGCCGCATCAAAGCCGGCCGCGCCGATGGCGAAGCCGGCAGCGCCAAAGCCTGCGCCAGCGCGCGCTCCCGTCAGCATCGGCAATACCGCGCTGGCCTCGTCGCCGGATTGGGAAGAATTCTAAGCCGTGCTCGCGCTGCCTCGCGAAAGCCATTGGGCGATGCTCCAGCAGAGCATCGCCCAAGCCGCGCCGAGGCACCAGCCGCCAAGCACGTCGGTCGGCCAATGCACGCCGAGATAGACGCGGCTCATACCGATCAGCAGTGTCAACAAAATCGCGGCGCCCATAACGTAGCCGCTCAAACGTCGCCGCTCTTGCGCACGCGCCAGCAATACGCCGAGCGTGAGATAGGTCGCCGCCGAAAGCATCGCGTGTCCGCTCGGAAAGCTCATGCTGGTGGTTTCCACCACATGCGCGACAAGATCAGGACGCGGCCGATTGAAGCCAAGTTTCAGGCCCTCGCTGATCGCCGTCCCGCCCAGCGTGGCGATGAGAAGCAGCAGCGCACCGCCCCATTTCTTCAGCACCAACAGATAGCCGATCGCCAGTAGCGTCACGAGCGCGAGCACGGCGAAGCCGCCGAGCGCCGTGATATCGGCGATGGATTGTTCGACCCAAATTGGGCCAATTGGATCGGCTGGATCAGCTGTGCGAAGCGCGAGCAGCAGGCGTTCATCGAAGGCGCGCGTATCGCCCTCGCCCACGTCATCGGCGATTTCCGCGAACCCGAGCAATAACAACGCGATGCCGAGCATCACAGCGATCGGCGCGATCTCGCGCTGCGCCAAACTGAGCCAGGTGCGTGGATTGAAATACGAGCGAGTGGGTTCCATCGGCGATGGACAGCGCGTCATCTCGCAAAAGGTTCCACGCCCCGGTGAAATAAATTCGTTTTGTGCTTGGCCCTCGCGCGCTAGGTTCCAGCGGCCGCCACATCGCAGCGGCTTTGGTGGAGGACCCCTCATGAGAATTCTGCTCGCAATCGCCGCGGCCGCGGCGCTTGGCTTGGCCGCGTGCAGCCAAGCCGAAACCGAACAAGCCGGCGCCGACGCTGAACAAGCCGCAAGCGAAGCCGGCCAAGCCGCCGAGGACGCTGGCGCCGCGATTGGCGAAGCCGCGCACGACGCTGGCGAAGCCGTGGAAGGCGCCGTCAACGACGCCGCGACCGAAGTCGAGCACGCGACGGACGACAACGACGCGACGAACTAATTTCGTACGCGCGAAAGAGAACGGGCGGAGCTTCGCGGCTCCGCCCGTTTTGTTCTTGGACCGCCGGCGAGGACGCCGGCAATCTAAGAAGAGCCTAAGCCGCCGCCTTCTCGCTTGTGCCGTTAAACAGGAAATCGTTCCCGTCAAACGTGACCGCGATGCGATCTCCGTCCTTGATGCGGCCTTCGAGAATCAAACGCGCGAGCGGGTCTTGCACCTCCTTCTGGATCACGCGCTTCAATGGGCGCGCGCCCCAAGCCGGATCGTAGCCGCGCTTCGCGAGCTCATTCTTGGCCCGCGCATCGAGATCGAGCGTCATCGTGCGCGCCGCCAGCAGCTTTTCGAGCCGCCTCAGCTGCACATCGACGATCGCGCTCATCTGCGCGCGCTCCAGACGCTTGAACAGGATGATCTCATCGATCCGGTTCAAGAATTCAGGGCGGAAACGGGCACGGACTTCACCCATCACCAGGTCGCGCACATCTTCCACGTCCGCGCCGTCGGGCTGTTCGGCCAGGAATTGCGCGCCGGCGTTCGACGTCATGATCAGGATGACGTTCTTGAAATCGACCGTGCGACCCTGGCCATCGGTGAGGCGCCCATCATCGAGCACTTGCAGCAGGACGTTGAACACGTCGGGGTGCGCCTTTTCGATTTCGTCAAACAGCACGACCTGATACGGGCGACGCCGCACAGCTTCCGTGAGCGCACCGCCCTCCTCGTAGCCGACGTAACCAGGAGGCGCACCGATCAAGCGCGCGACCGAATGCTTCTCCATGTATTCCGACATATCCACGCGCGTCAGTGCGCTTTCGTCGTCAAATAGGAATTCCGCGAGCGCCTTGGTGAGCTCGGTTTTGCCGACGCCCGTTGGCCCCAAGAACATGAACGAGCCGATCGGCCGGTTCGGATCCTGCAGGCCCGCACGCGCACGGCGGACGGCGTCCGCGACGGCGCGTAGCGCCGGCTCCTGGCCAATCACGCGCTTGCGCAATTGATCTTCCATCGCCAGCAGCTTGGCCTTCTCGCCTTCGAGCATTTTCTCGACCGGCACGCCTGTCCAGCGCGAGACAACCGCCGCGATCGCTTCGGCGTCCACGACCTCTTTCACGAGGCCTTCGCCATCACCACCGGCCTTCTCGGCGTCAGCGATTTGCTTCTCCAACTGCGGGATGCGCCCGTATTTGAGTTCCGAAGCCCGCGCGAGATTGCCGCCGCGCACCGCATTTTCATACTCGGTCTGCAGCTTCTCCAGCTCTTCCTTCGATTTAGAGGTAACTTGAAGCTTCTGCTTCTCCGCCGACCAGCGCGCCGTCAGCTCAGCCGAGCGCGTATCGATTTGCGCGATCTCCGCTTCGAGCTTCGTCACACGATCCTTCGAGCCAGCGTCCTTTTCCTTCTTCAGCGCTTCCAGCTCGATCTTCAGCTGCAGCGCGCGGCGATCCAATTCATCCAGCTCCTCCGGCTTGGAATCGACCTGCATGCGCAGCCGAGACGCCGCCTCGTCCATCAGATCGATGGCCTTATCCGGCAAGAATCGATCGGTGATGTAGCGATGCGAAAGCTGCGCCGACGCCACGATCGCCGCATCCGAAATGCGCACGCCATGGTGCTGCTCGTAGCGATCTTTCAAACCGCGCAGAATGGAAATCGAATCCTCCACGCTCGGCTCATCGACAAACACGGGCTGGAAGCGCCGCGCCAACGCGGCGTCTTTCTCGACATGCTTGCGATACTCATCCAGCGTGGTCGCGCCAACGCAATGCAGCTCACCCCGCGCCAAAGCCGGCTTCAGCAGGTTCGACGCATCCATCGCGCCATCCGCCTTGCCTGCGCCGACCAGCGTGTGCATTTCGTCGATGAAGAGGATGATGCCGCCCTCGGCCGCCTGAACCTCGTTCAGAACCGCCTTCAAGCGCTCTTCAAACTCGCCACGGAATTTCGCGCCAGCGATCAAAGCGCCCATATCGAGCGCCAGCAGCTTCTTGTGCTTCAAGCTCTCCGGCACGTCGCCATTGATGATGCGGAGCGCCAAGCCTTCCGCGATCGCCGTCTTGCCCACGCCCGGCTCACCAATCAGCACCGGGTTGTTCTTGGTGCGCCGGCTCAGCACTTGGATCGTGCGGCGAATCTCCTCGTCGCGGCCGATCACCGGATCAAGTTTGCCTTTCTTCGCATCCTCGGTGAGATCGCGCGCGTATTTCTTCAGCGCGTCATACTGATCCTCGGCCGAGGAAGATTGCGCCGTGCGCCCCTTGCGCAGCTCGGCAATCGCGCCTTCAAGCTTTTGCGGCGTGAGCCCCGCCTTCTTCAAAATCTCCGACGCCTTGCCGTCGGCAATCGCCAAGCCAAACAGCAAACGCTCCGCCGTCACATACGAGTCGCCCGCCTTGGTCGCCGCCTGATCCGCCGCGTCAAGCGCGCGGTTGAACGACACGGCCGCATACATGCGGTCCCCGCCGCCCTGCACTTTCGGAAGGGATTGAACGGCCTTATCGGCCTCATCCGCCGCGAGCCGCGCATTGGCGCCGGCGCTCATCAGCAATTGCGCGGCGAGACCTTCGCGGTCATCCAGCAGCGCTTTCAAAAGGTGTTGCGTTTCGAGCTGCTGGTTCTGTTCGCGGATCGCGATCGTCTGCGCCGCCTGCACGAATCCACGCGCACGCTCGGTGAGCTTTTCCATATCCATGTCTGACCCCGGTTAGAGCGTCTCCGTGTCGATCGCCCGAAGCACGACCAACCCGGCATGTTGTTGTGCCCTAGACGTAGGTGTGGCCCGAATGGCACACAAGGGCGACGGGCCGGTTTTTTAGTGCGCCATCAACAGCGGGATCGTCGCGCTGCGAAGCAATTCCCGCGTCGCGCCGCCGAACACCAATTCGCGCAGCCGCGAATGCGCATAGCCGCCCATGACGACCAGATCAGCTTGC
This sequence comes from Caulobacterales bacterium, assembly GCA_017303355.1. GTDB lineage: Bacteria > Pseudomonadota > Alphaproteobacteria > Caulobacterales > Aquidulcibacteraceae > Vitreimonas. The sequence continues at coordinate 255,009 of JAFLCU010000003.1, forward strand.
AGCGCCTGCGCCTCTTCCATGATGGCGAGCGAGGCCGACCGGCCCATCGAATCCACGTTGCGCACCTCCGCCGGCAGGCCTCGGCGCGACAAGTGCGCCGCGATATTGGCGCCCGGCTGATCGCCATGACCGAACATCTTCGGCTTGGCGTCCACGGTAACGACCGTAATCTTCTCCGCTTTGTCCAAAATCGCCTGCGCTTCGGAAAGCGCGCGCGTTGCTTCACGGCTCGCATCCCACGCCACAACGACGCGTTTGCCAATCGTCTTGCCGCTCCAGTCGGGCGGCGCGATCAAAGCCGGGCGCCCCGAGTGAAACAGCACGCCCTCGATGATCTCCTCGCGCAGTTCCGCGCCCACGCCTTCGCTCGGCCGCGTCATCACCGCGACATCGGCGTAGCGGGCATGCACAGCAGCCACCCGGCCCAGATCGCGCGAGAGCGCCTCGGCGTTGCGCAACTCGCACGCCTTCGCCGATTGCCTCAGCCGCGCTTCAACGCGCTTGCGCTCGGCGTCCGCCTCTTGGCGCGCACGGCTCAGCAGCTCGGCCCAGACGCCCGCCACCACCGTCGGCTCGTAAGCCAGCGGCTCATCCGGCAAGGGGGTCAGGAAGGCGGCGGCCCAGTGGCAATCGCTGCATTGCGTGGCGAGCGCTTCGCCCAGCGCCAGGGCGGGCTCGTCGGCTTCGGCCTCGGAGACGATGACCAGAATGTCTTTCCAGCTCATGGACGGCCTCTCTAGCCTGACACCATACGCCTCGAACGCGCCCGGCGCCACATTTCCTGGTCATGCTGACGCGCGGGGCTTGCGGCTGCGTTGAGCCTGCGCAATCTCCACGGCTCACACAAGGAACACCAAGATGAGCCCAACGTTCCGCTCTGACGCTTATATCGACGGCGCATGGCGCGCCGACGCGCGCCGTTTTCTGGTGCTGAACCCGGCCAACCAGAGCGTCATCGCCGAGGTCCCGGATCTCGGCGGCGCCGAGACGCAGCAGGCCATCGAAGCCGCGCACCGCGCCTTGCCGGCATGGGCGGCAAAACCCGCCAAGGAGCGCGCCGCCATCATGCGCGCCTGGTTCGATCTGATGATCGCGGATCTCGATCGCCTGGGACGGCTGATTTCGGCTGAAGGCGGCAAGCCGTTCGGCGAGGCGAAGGGCGAAGCGGCCTACGGCGCGGCGTTCGTCGAATGGTTCGGCGAAGAAGCCAAGCGCGCCTACGGGCGCACCATCCCCTCCACCACCGCAACGCGGCGCTACGTGACGATTAAGCAGCCCATCGGCGTATGCGCGGCGATCACGCCCTGGAATTTCCCGATGGCGATGATCACCCGCAAAGCCGCGCCTGCACTCGCCGCCGGCTGCACCTTCGTCGTGAAACCGCCATCACAAACGCCGCTCACGGCTTTGGCGCTTGCCGAGCTTGCGGAGAAAGCAGGCGTGCCGCCGGGCGTGTTCAATGTGGTCACCACGCATGACCACACCGCCGATGTCGGGCGCGTCATGTGCGAGAGCCCGCTCGTCCGGAAATTCTCGTTCACTGGCTCGACCGAGATCGGCAAGAAGCTTGGCGCCGCCTGCGTCGGCTCCACGGTGAAGAAGGTGTCGCTCGAACTTGGCGGCAATGCGCCCTTGCTCGTGTTCGCCGACGCCGATCTCGACCTCGCCGTCAAAGGCGCGATCGCCTCGAAATTCCGCAATGCCGGCCAAACCTGCGTCTGCGCCAACCGCATCTTGGTTGAAGACGCGATCTACGATGCGTTCTCGAAAAAGATGACCGACGCCGTCGCCAAATTGAAAGTCGGCCCTGGCGATCAGGACGGCGTCGAAATCGGGCCTTTGATCGATCAGAAGGCCATTGAGAAAGTGGAGCGCATGGTCGGCGAAGCGCTCGCTTCGGGCGCCGTCGCGCTCACCGGCGGCAAAAAGCATTCCGCTGGCGCGCAATTTTATACGCCCACCGTGCTCGCCAACGTCACCCGTGACATGCGCGTCAACACCGAGGAAATTTTCGGCCCGGTGGCGCCGTTGATCCGCTTCAAGAGCGAAGACGAAGCGGTCGCCATCGCCAACGACACGCCCTTTGGCCTCGCCGCGTATTTCTTCACCAAGGATGTCAACCGCGCTTGGCGCGTCGCCGAGCGCATCGAAGCCGGCATGGTCTCGATCAATGACGGCATCTTCTCCAACGAGGTCATCCCCTTCGGCGGCGTCAAGGAAAGCGGCCTCGGTCGCGAAGGCGGTGTTGAAGGGCTTGAGGAATATATGGAAACAAAGTTCGTGAACTTTGGCGGCTTTGCTTGAGCGAAACCCAAACACCTTCGTCATCCCGGAGCCGCGCAGCGGCATCCGGGACCCAGGGGCAAACGCACGGCTTGCGACCCCTGGGTCCCGGGTCTCGCTCCGCTCGCCCGGGATGACGAAGAAAATTTTGGCGCCGCACGACTCAACGAAAGCACAGCACGGCTACGTCTATGTCCTCGGCTCCCTGCGCGGCGCGGACCGGCGCACCTACGTAGGCTGGTGCGTTGATCTCGAGCAGCGCCTAGCGGCGCACAATTCCGGGCGCGGCGCGCGCTCCACGCGCGGACGCGCCTGGGTGCTGCTCTATGCCGAACGCTTTGCGGCCCGCCGCGAAGCCATGAGCCGCGAGGTATCGCTGAAACGCGACCGTAAATTTCGCGCGCAGCTGGCGAAGGCGCTCGCGCTGTAAATATGGACCGCCGGCGCCCCCGCCGGCACGGCGCACGCGGCGCCTTGTCAGGACAAGCTGCGCTGGCCGACGAGGCGCCGGCGGTCCATATTGGGCGCCATGCAGCTCAACTTCGTCACCTACGACGTCTTCACCGACACTCGCTTCGCCGGCAACCCGTTGGCCGTGGTGTTCGGCGCCGATGCGCTCACCGACGTACAAATGCAAACCATCGCGCGCGAGTTCAATCTGTCCGAGACCATCTTTGTGCGCGCGCCTGAATACGCGCAGCACGCCGCCAGCGTACGCATCTTCACGCCGACGAAGGAGCTGCCGTTCGCCGGCCACCCAACCATCGGCTGCGCCATTGCACTGGCCGAGCGCAACCATGCCGGCGATGAACCGCGCGACATGCTGCTCGTGCTGGAGGAGCGTGTCGGCCCTGTGCGCTGCGGCGTGAAGCTGACCGGCGGCGCAAGCTTCGCCGAATTCACCGCGCCCAAGCTTTCCGAACAAACCGGCGCCGATCCATCCATTGAGACAGCGGCCAAAGCGCTCGGCCTCGCCGTGGCGGACATTGGCTTCGGCGCGCACACGCCCTCCTTGTTCTCCGCCGGCGTGCCGTTCGCGATGATCCCGGTCGCCAGCCTCGATGCACTCGCCCGCGCGCGCCTTATCGACGCAAACACCTCGGTCGCGCTCGGCGCGACCGAGGTGTTTGTCTATACCCGCGCTGAACGCAGTGCGTCTCACGCGTTCAACGCGCGCATGTTCGCACCTGAGATCGGCATCGTTGAAGACCCGGCAACCGGCGGCGCGGCGGCGGCGTTCGCGGGCGTGCTGGCGCGGTTCGAGAGTCTGCCGGACGGCTGGGAAACGCTCCCTATCCTGCAAGGCGCCGAAATGGGGCGGCCATCGGTCATCGGCCTTGAGGTGCACATCGAAGGCGGCAAGCTCGCCGGCGCACGCATCGCCGGTAAGGCCGTAAAGGTCAGTGAAGGCGTGCTTTACCTGTAAGGATGACGCGCGCAGCGCAATCCGGAACCCAGGGGGTCATAGATCTATACGTTTGCCCCTGGGTTCCGAGCCTTCGCCGCGCCGAAGCGGCTTCGGCCGCGCAGGTGGGTTCGACCTTCGGTCGCCCCGGAATGACGGAGAGAAATGTGTCGCAGCAATCCCTTCCCGCGTGGCTCTACACCGATCAGCGCTTCTTCGAACTCGAGCGCGAAAAGGTGTTCAAGCGGGCGTGGCACATCATGGGCCACATCAATGACGCGCCAAAGTCGGGCGATTACCTCACGCTCGACATTCTGGGCGAGCGCGTCGTCACCGTGCGCGGCGAGGATGGCAAACTGCGCAGCTTCCACAATGTCTGCCGCCATCGCGCCGGCAAAATCGCCACCGAAGCGCGCGGCTCATGCGGCCATCGCCTCGTCTGTCCGTATCACGCCTGGAGCTACAAGCTCGACGGCGGCTTCGCCGGCGCGCCAAAATGGCAAGGCTTCGAAGACCTTGATACAAAGGAGATGGATCTGAAGCCCATCGACCAGGAAATCGCGCACGGCTTCATCTTCATTCGTTTCGAACAAGGCCTGCCCAGCATCGCCGACATGATGGCGCCCTATGCGGACGAACTTGCCGCCTTCGAGCTTGAGCGCTTGATCCCCAACGGCCGCGTCACGCTGCGCCCCCGCACCGTGAACTGGAAGAATGTCGGAGACAATTATTCCGACGGCATGCACATTCCGGTCGCTCACCCCGGCCTCACGCGTCTCTTCGCCGGCACTTACAAAATCGAAGCCAAGGAATGGATCGATAAAATGTGGGGCCACATCAGCGAAGCGCCCTCCAACCATTGGCCGGAGCGGCACTATCAAAAGCTGCTCGACAGCTTCACGCACATTCCCGCCGAGCGCCGCCGGCTCTGGGCCTATTACAAGCTCTGGCCAAATGTCGCGTTCGACATCTACCCGGATCAGGTCGATTTCATGCAATTCATCCCCGTATCGGCCACCGAGACGATGATCCGCGAAATCGCCTACGTACATCCGGAAACGAGCCGTGAGATCAACGTCGCGCGCTATCTGAACTGGCGCATCAATCGCCAGGTGAACGCCGAGGACACCGTGCTGATCGAAGGCGTGCAACAAGGCATGGAAAGCTCCAGCTACGCCACTGGCCCGCTTTCACCGAGCGAGGAATGCCTCATCTCCTTCGGCAACCGCATGCGCGCACTGATCCCCGAAGCAAATCTGGAAACCGCGCCGCACTAATAGGACGCCGGCGGTCCATATTGCACTTGCCGATTGCACGAAGACTTGGCATCACCGCCCGCCTAATGATGCATGAGATTGCCTGACGCTGCGGGCCGCGTGAGTAACGCCCACCCGCTCTGAACCCCGCGCCCAAACGTGGGTCGCGAACGCGCACGTTCAGATCAGGCGATCTTTCAAGTGAACATTTCAAAGCATGAGCAGCGCACGCTGCACGCGCTCGCACAAGGCGGCGCGATCCATCACATCAAGAACGACGTTGGCGACATCGTCGAAGTGAATTGCCTCAACCGCGACGGTTGGCGGCTGGCCGATTGCACCTTGGCGCTTTTCAAGAAGCTCCGACGCAGGCGGTTCATTCGCAGCGAGAACGGCGGGCCCTACCGGATCAGCCGCGAAGGGCTGGCCGCCGTGCGCGCCCAGCTCGACAATCGTTGACCAGAAGCGCCGGTGCTAGACCGGCGCCCATTCCGGCGGGCCGAAGGCCGCGAGTGCGCGGTCTTCGGCTTCGCAGGCGATTTCGTAAGCGGAATTGCACCGTGCGCAATACGCGACATCGCCAGAGATGGAGCGAAACGTGGAGCGCCGTCGCATCAGCGGCGTCTCGCAGCTCGGACAAGGCTCGCCAATCTTCTTTTCGAGCATTGGTGTCGATTCCTTACCGTTCACGGTGCGCTCTAATGCTGAACGAAACCTTTCCATCACGTCACAACGCCAAGGATGCGCGAAAGCTCCCCAATGGACGCGCTTACACACGCATGTGATCGCGACGGTTGCCCCTAGCCCAACGCGATCACGCGCTCGACGCCAATCGCGGCCAGAAAATCCTCGTCGTGGCTAACAACCAGCAATGCGCCGTCATAGCCGTTGAGCGCCGCCTCCATCGCCGTGACTGAGTCGAGATCGAGATGATTGGTCGGTTCGTCCAAAATCAGCAGCTGGGGCGGCGCGTCCGCGAACAAGATGCACGCCAGCGCCGCGCGCAGCCGCTCGCCGCCGGATAGTTCACTTGCCAGCTTCAGCGCCGCTTGGTTGCGGAACAGAAACCGCGCTAGCGCCTCATGCGCGCGATTGGCGTTGGCTTTCGGATTCAACCGCAGGAAATTATCCAGCAGCGTTTGATCCGCGCGCAAAATCGTCGCCTGCTGATCCAGCATCGCAATGGCCACACCGCGCCGCACCACGCCTTGATCCGGCTTCAGCGCCCCCTGCGCCAGCGCCAATACAGTCGACTTTCCCGCGCCATTGGGGCCGCGCAGCGCCACGCGCTCTGGTCCGCGAAGCTCGAACGACAAATCCTTGATCAATCCTGGCGCGCCCGGCCACGCGAACCACACATGCTCAAACGTAAGCGCCATCTTGCCCGCGGCCAAGCCGGTGGACGGCGGCTCGAACGTCAGTTTGCGCACGCGCTCCACCTCGGCGCGCGCCTGATCCAGCGTTTCGTGCGCGTCGGCGCGCTGGCGCTCAGCCAGCCGCACGCCGCGCGCGCCGGAATTCTCCGCCTGCTCCGCGCGCGCATCCAGCAAAAGCTTCGGCATATCGCCTTTCGCGCGCTTGCGCCGGCCCGCCGAGTCGCGCCGCTCCTGGCGCTCCCGCGCGCGCTGATTGGCGCGTTCGATCCGCGCCACGCCACGCTCGGCCCTATCCAAGTTGCGATCGGCATTTTCGCGCTCCGCCTCGCGCCGCGCGATATAGAGATCGTAACCGCCGCCATGGATGCGCACGCCGAGCGTCGACAACTCGACGATACGATCCATGCCGCGCAGCAGCGCGCGGTCGTGGCTGATCACCAGCGCGCCGCCCTGCCAACCCTCGAGCATTTCGCGCACCGCTTCGCGCCCGTCGGCGTCGAGATTGTTGGTCGGCTCATCGAGCACGATGAAATCCGGCGCCGCCACCAAGACACGCGCCAGCGCCACGCGCGTCATCTGCCCGCCGCTCAGCGTCGCGGCCGCCCGCTCAAACGCCAGATCGGGCAAGCCACACCGCGCCAGCGCATCGCGCGCCCGCGCGGGCAAATTCCAATCGGCCGCCCCTAGATCATCGCCGCGCGCCGCGCCCGCTTCGATCCGTGCGAGCCGCGCCAATTCGGCGCTGACGCCAAGCACGTCCGCGATCGTCGCGCCCGGCGGCGGCTCAAACGCTTGCCGCACCGCAACGACGCGTCCATGTACGCTGAGCTTCCCGCTCGACGGCTCCAACTCGCCCAGGATCAACCGCGCGAGCGTGGTCTTGCCAACGCCATTGCGGCCAACGAGGCCGGTGCGTTCACGTGCAAAGGCGAGCGTCAGATTGTCGAAGAGAACGCGGCCGTCAGGCGTGCGTTGGGTAAGTGCGTCCAAGGTGATGAGAGATGACATGATGCGATCCGGCAAGCGAAGCGAAAGAGGCGAAAACCATTTCCTTCGCGCTGCGCATCACACTCTCCTTGGAAGCCACCAGCCTTTACCTAGTCTCCGAGGTTCGTGCCGACAAGCTTCGTTTCCTCCCTGGAGACATCGGCGAAAGGAGCGCGCACACCACACCCATCCCCGGGGCGCAGCGAAGCTGCGAGCCCCGGGCCCATAAACACAGGCGTTCGCGTTTATAGGCTCCGGACTTGGCGCTCGCGCGCCAATCCGGGGGTGGGTGGGTAACTAGAAGAAGGGACAGCTTCACATCCGCCCCCGCGCGCGGGTAGAGACGAACGCAAACAGGGGGAACCGCCATCACCACGACCGCCGTCAACACGCCGCATACGCGCCGCGTGCTCACCGCCAGCCTGGTCGGCACCGCGGTCGAGTTCTACGATTTCTACATCTACGCCACCGCCGCTGCGTTGGTGTTTGGGCCGCTCTTCTTCCCCGCCGAATCCGCCTCCGCGCAATTGATGGCCTCTTGGGCCACGTTCGCGATCGCCTTCATCGCACGCCCCGTCGGCGCGGTGTTCTTCGGCCATTTCGGCGACCGCATCGGCCGCAAATCCACGCTCGTCGCCTCGCTCATGTTGATGGGCGGCGCGACGTTCGCGATCGCGTTTCTGCCGACCTACGCGCAAGCCGGCTGGATCGCGCCATTCCTGCTCTGCGTGCTTCGCTTCGGCCAAGGCTTCGGCCTCGGCGGCGAATGGGGCGGCGCGGCCTTGCTCGCCGTTGAAAACGCACCGCCCGGCTGGCGCGCACGCTTCGGCATGTTTCCCCAACTCGGCGCGCCCGTCGGCTTCCTCGCCGCCAATGGCTTCTTCCTGTTGCTTGGCCTCTTCCTCACGCAGGAGCAATTCACCACTTGGGGCTGGCGCATTCCGTTTCTGGCGAGCGCGGCACTCGTCATCATCGGCTTGTGGGTGCGTTTAAAGCTCACCGAGACGCCCGAGTTCAAAGCCGCGATGGAGAAGGCGCCGCCAGCGCACGCGCCGCTCGGCGAGGTGCTGGTGAAACACTGGCCGCAAGTGATTGGCGGCACGCTTGGCGCCATCGCCTGCTTCGCCACCTATTACGTCGCCACCGCCTTTGCGCTCGGCTACGGCGTCACCACGCTGGGCTACGCGCGCGAGACGTTCCTCATCGTGCAATTGATCGCCATTCTGTTCTTGGCCGTCGGTATCATCTGGGCCGGCTGGTGGTCCGACAAATCAAGCCCGCGCACCGTGCTGATAACAGGCTGCATGCTCACCGTGATCGCCAGCTTCGCGCTGGCGCCTTTGATGGGCTCCGGCTCATTGTTGCTGATCGGTGCGTTTCTCGCGCTGGCGCAATTGCTGATGGGCTTGGTCTATGGCCCGCTCGGCGCCTGGCTGCCCGGCCTCTTTCCCGCGCGCGTGCGCTACACCGGCGCCAGCATCGCCTTCAATGTCGGCGGCATTCTCGGCGGCGGTCTAACGCCTTTAATCTCCGCCCAACTCGTGGAAATGGGCGGCCTGCGATATGTCGGCTTCTATCTCGGCGCCGCGACAGCCCTGAGCTTCATCGCGCTGTTCTTGCTGAAGCCCACGCCCGAGAAAATATAACCGCCATCAAGACGGCGCATGCAGTCACGGCGAGTTTTTCCGCTTGAGCGCCAGCATGACGACGCGCGCGAGCAATCCCACGATCGCACCAACCGGCGCTAAACGCATCGCCGAACCCACCAGGTCAGAGCTATTGCCGTCCAGCCAGAGCGCAATGCCCGCGCCGAAAGCAGCGCCGGCGATCGCGCCAAAACCAATCCATTGCGGGATGCCCCCAAGTCCGGCGTTGATCGCGCGCAAGCCTGAAGCGCCGGCGCCAATCGCAAACCCAAACCCGCGCATCACCAGCTGAAAGGCCACGCAAACGCCGGCCAACGTCAGCGCGCCAATGAATGCGCCAACCAGATTCTGATTGGCGATCAGGCCCACGACGAAGCCGATGATCGCCCAGAACATGACCCAGCTATTCAGGATGCGGCCTGTGCTGGGCGCGACGCCGGGCGGTCCCGCGGCCGCGCGGCGGCGATCCTCCGCGATCTCACGGCCTGTCGCGTTGAATAAATCTACCGGGTCCATGATCATCTCCCGCCGCCGCGAGCATGGCCTAGCCGCGTTTGGGCGCAAGGGAGAATCGGCCGCGACCACCGTCACGACGGCTCAAAACCACCGAAGATTAGGAGCTAGCGACTCGCCTTAGCCCAACCAATCCGGCCGCTTGAATGGCTTGCCCAGATCGCGCGCGACCGCTTCGTGCGTGACCGCGCCTTCATAGACGTTCAGCCCATTCGCCAGATGCGGATCGTCTTGCAGGGCCTTCTTGTACCCCTTGTTGGCCAACGCCAGCGTGAACGGCAGCGTCGCGTTGTTGAGCGCGAACGCGCTCGTGCGCGACACCGCCCCCGGCATGTTGGCGACGCAATAATGCACGATGCCATCGACCACGAAGGTCGGCTCGCTATGCGTCGTCGCCTTCGAGGTTTCAAAGCAGCCGCCTTGGTCGATCGAGATATCGACCAGGACCGAACCCGGACGCATCGTCTTCAGCATGTCGCGCGTGATCAGCTTCGGCGCCGCCGCACCCGCCACCAGCACGGCGCCGACGACGACATCCGCTTCCTTGATCGCTTCGGCGATCGCGGCGCTGGTTGAATACACGGTTTCCAAACGGCCGTTGAACTCGCGATCAAGCTCTTCCAGGCGCGTTGGGTTCTTATCGAACACTTGCACGCGCGCGCGCATGCCCACCGCGATCTGCGCCGCGTTGTAGCCAGAAACGCCCGCGCCAAGAATGACAACGCTCGCCGGCTGCACGCCCGGCACGCCACCCATCAGCACGCCGCGCCCGCCATGCGCCTTCTCCAAGAAGTACGCGCCGACCTGGATCGACATCCGCCCCGCCACTTCCGACATCGGCTTCAGCAGCGGCAAGCGGCCGTCACGATCCGTCACCGTTTCGTACGCAATGCAGGTTGCGCCCGACTTCATCAGACCAGCCGCCTGCTCCGGATCAGGCGCCAAGTGCAGGTAGGTGAAAAGCACATGGTGCGGCTTCAACCGCGCAATCTCGACCGCCTGCGGCTCCTTCACCTTCACGATCATCTCGGCCTGCTCGAACACCGCGTCCGCGTTCGGCAGAATTTTCACGCCGACCTTTTCATAGACGCTATCCGGCGCGCCGATGCCCTCGCCGGCCTTGGTCTCCAAGAACACCTCGTGGCCATAGCGGACGAGTTCCGCCGCGCTCTCCGGCGTCAGGCCGACGCGATATTCGTGAACCTTGATTTCCTTCGGGCAGCCAACGCGCATGGGATTTTCCTCCACGGAATGGGATTTCGACGCTCAAATATCCCATTTCCGGTGCACTTTCTTCCAAATCCCCCTATCTTGCCCCCTACATACGCCAAATTTCGAGCGCCAAACGCCAAATGTCGGAAAAATCTCCTAGCCGGCTCGACGCCTTCGACCAAAAGATCCTGTTCGAGCTGGAGCGCGACGGCATGATGACCGCGGCGACGCTCGCTGAACGGGTTGGACTTTCCCCCTCCGCCTGCCATCGCCGCGTGAAGGCGCTTGAGGCCATGGGCGTGATCGAGGGCTACGCCGCCATCCTCTCGGAAACCGCTCTCGGCCGCAGCGCCACCATCTTCGTCGCGGTGACGCTGGAAAACCAAAAGCAGGAAACGATGGCCGCCTTCGAACGCGCCGTCGCCAAGTGCCGCGAAGTGCAAGACTGCCACTTGATGACCGGCGAGAGCGATTATCTGCTGCGCATCGTCATCGCCGACGACGACCGCTACGAGCGCGTCCACCAAGACACGCTCTCACGGCTTCCCGGCGTGCGCCGCCTCGTCAGCAATTTCACCATCCGCACCGTATTCAGACGCGCGGCGAGTATTGCGCATTAAGCTGGGCGCGTATCCTTCTCACCGCGAGCGGGAGAAGGATGTTTTGAAGTCTGCTTTCGCCGATTTCTGCCGGCCCTTGTGCCGAGAGTTAGCGTCCTAAATCGCCGCTGACCTTTCGATCGAGTGACCGTGCGACAGCGATCGCGACCAGCCAATACAGAAGCACTGGAGTCCAAACAATCACGCCTAAAGTGTTCGGACCGATTGCGGGGTGAAATATGATGCCTGCGAACACTGCGAGAAAAGCCCACCCGAAGACCGCAACAAAGCCAATGACAGCGAGGCCGACTGCCCAACCCGGCCTCCCCCGCCAGTGAGCAGCCAAGCCGGAGAGAGCCGCCAGCAATGCGGGCAGCATATCCAAAAGTTGAGCAACTCGTCCGTCACGCCCTAACTCGGCCCATCGTTCAAGCTCGCGTACGCGATCCCGCCATCCACCGCGATTGAATCGCCTACCACGTAATCCCCCGCCTTCGACGCCAAAAAGATCGCAGCCCCCGCCATATCTTCATCGCGCCCGATCCGTCCCGCGGGCGTACGCGCCGCGACCGCATCGGCGTGATCGCGCGCGACCTTGTTCATCTCCGATGCAAACGGCCCCGGCGCGATCGCCGACATGACGATGTTGTCCTTGATCAGCCGCGCGGCCATGCGCTTGGTCAGATAGAGCAGCCCCGACTTCGACGCGTGATACGAATACGTCTCCCACGGATTGAGACGGATGCCGTCGATCGAGGCGATATTGATTACTTTCGCCGGCCGCTCCGCGCTCGCCGCCTTCTTCAGCGCGCCGTGCAAAGCCTGCGTGAGGAAGAACGGCGACTTGACGTTCAGGTCCATCACCTTGTCCCAGCCGTTCTCGGGAAATTCCTCGAACGGCGCGCCCCAGGCCGCGCCCGCATTGTTCACCAGAATGTCGAGCTTGCCGTTCTCCAGATCGTTGATCTTGCCCGCCAGCGCCTGACAGCCCGCGACCGTCGACACGTCCTGCGGCAGCGGAATGCACGGGCCATAAGCCGAGAGTTCGCCCGCCGTCTCGTCGCACGCCTCGGCCTTGCGCGAGGAGATGTAAACCTTGGCGCCGGACTCCAAATAGCCGCGCGCGATCATCTTGCCGATGCCGCGCGAGCCGCCCGTCACCAGCGCCACCCGGCCTTTAAGCGAGAATAGGTTTTCGATCATGATCCGCCCTCTATTTGGGCGATGATAGGAATTCCCCGCCCACGCCGCCACCGAAATGGCGGCGACGCCATCGCGCATTAAGCGAATATGGACCGCCAGCGCCCTCGCCGGCAGGCGCCGCGATTGCCGGCGAGGGCGCCGGCGGTCCATAAACCCCGCTGACAAGAACACCGCCCGAGGAACGCTCCCCATGTCTGATCCAGTCGTCATCCCGGTGCCCAAGGAATGGGCCGAGCGCGCCTACGTCGATGACGTCAAATACCGCGCCATGCACGCCTCCGCCTCGAACGATCCGGAAGCGTTCTGGGGCGTGCACGGCCAGCGCCTCGATTGGATCAAGCCCTACACCAAGGTAAAGGACACCAGCTTCAACGAAGCCGATTTCCATATCCGCTGGTACGAAGACGGCGTTCTCAATGTCAGCGCTAATTGCATCGATCGTCATTTGGAGACACGCGGCGATCAGGTCGCCATCATCTGGGAAGGCGACGACCCCAGCCAATCGCGCTCAATCACCTATCGCGAACTGCACGCCGAGGTCTGCACCTTCGCCAACGTGCTGAAAGCGCGCGGCGTCAAACGCGGCGACCGTGTCACCATCTACATGCCGATGATTCCGGAAGCCGCGTTCGCGATGCTCGCCTGCACGCGCATCGGCGCCATCCATTCAGTCGTGTTCGGCGGCTTTTCCCCGGAGAGCCTCGCCAGCCGCATCAAGGATTGCGAATCGCGCTGCGTGATCACCGCCGACGAAGGCGTACGCGGCGGCAAAGTCATTCCGCTGAAACACAATGTCGATGAAGCGCTGACCCACGCGCACACGCCCACCGACGTCAACACCGTGATCGTCGTCACCCGCACCGGCGCCGGCGTGCCGATGACCGAAGGCCGCGATTTTGTCTATGAAGACGAAGCCGCCAAGGTCTCCGCCGATTGCCCGCCCGAACCGATGGGCGCGGAAGATCCGCTCTTCATCCTCTACACCTCGGGCTCGACCGGCAAACCCAAGGGCGTGCTGCACACGACCGGCGGCTATCTCGTCTATGCGGCGATGACGCATCAATACGTGTTCGACTATCGCGATGGCGACATCTATTGGTGCACCGCCGACGTGGGTTGGGTCACCGGCCATTCCTACATCGTCTATGGCCCGCTCGCGAACGGCGCGACCACGCTCATGTTCGAAGGCGTGCCGAATTACCCGACCAATTCGCGCTTCTGGGAGGTGATCGACAAGCACAAGGTCAACATCTTCTACACCGCGCCCACCGCCATTCGCGCGCTCATGCGCGACGGCGAAGCGCCGGTGAAGCGCACCTCGCGCGAAAGCTTGCGCCTGATCGGCACCGTCGGCGAACCGATCAATCCCGAAGCCTGGCTTTGGTATTATCGCACGGTGGGCGATTCACGCTGCCCCGTGGTCGATACCTGGTGGCAAACCGAAACGGGCGCGGCGCTCATCACCAATCTGCCGGGCGCCACTGCGATGAAACCAGGCAGCGCCACACGCCCCTTCTTCGGCATCAAGCCCGCGCTCGTCGATGACAAAGGCGAATTCCTCGAAGGCGCCACCAGCGGCAATCTCGTGCTGCTCGATTCATGGCCCGGCCAAATGCGCACCGTCTATGGAGATCACCAGCGTTTCTTCGACACCTATTTCCGCACTTATCCAGGCACCTATTTCACCGGCGACGGCTGCCGCCGCGACGAGGACGGCTATTATTGGATCACCGGCCGCGTCGATGACGTGCTCAACGTCAGCGGCCATCGCATCGGCACCGCCGAAATCGAAAGCGCGCTCGTCGCGGATACGAAAGTCGCCGAAGCCGCTGTCGTCGGCTATCCGCACGACATCAAAGGCCAAGGCATCTATTGCTTCGTCACCTTGAAGCAAGGCATCGAGCCCAGCGACGAACTCAAGCGCGAACTGGTCCACTACGTCCGCCACGAAATTGGCCCAACCGCGACGCCCGACATCATCCAATGGGCCCCCGGCCTCCCCAAAACCCGCAGCGGCAAAATCATGCGTCGCATCCTGCGTAAGATCGCCGAAAACGAGCTCAGCAATCTGGGCGACACCAGCACGCTGGCTGATCCGAGCGTGGTGGACGATCTGGTGCGCAATCGGGTGAGCGGCTAACGCTCAACTCTCGCAATCAAACCACCGTCATCCCGGACGCGCGCAGCGCGATCCGGGACCCAGGGCTTCAAGCGCAGTGCTTTGTCACACCTGGGTCCCGACTCTCCGCTTCGCTCCACGACCTCGATCCAGGGTACGTGTTGCGTCGACTAGTTGAACTCACAGCCCAAGTCGGACAGAGGGAAAGCCGTCGCCTCGGGCCTCACGGATTCGCTTGCTCCCACTTGCCTTGGACGTGACGCCAAGTTTCGCTCGACCCCGCGTGCGAGTAGATTTCAACCCATTCAGCATTCATGTCGCTGGCGACCCCCATCGCGATCTCGCGAGCACTGGGCCAATCCTCGCAATCAATCGTGCGGCGCCACAGGTCGGGCGCATACCTAAAGTCGAACAGCATACCACCGGGACGCGGGTCGTTCGGCACAAGATCGGCAATGTTGTCCGGAACGGGAAAGCCCAGATTTTTCATCCCTAACCACCGAAGAAGGCCCGCCTTTCCTTCGTCGGATGTGTAGAGGCGAGTGACAATCATCTGAAGCGTTAGGATGAGCGCTTGTGTGCTATCGACGCCCATGCCGTAGGAGTTGATCGTCTTTTCTCCCAGGCCGACGATTTCGAACTCGCAGCGGTAGTCGTTGCCATCGGGTTCGGGCTGCATGATTGAAATTTGAACTATCGAGCCAGAAGGGTCGGCGAGGTCTATCGTTCGACTGGCGATGACTATGGGCATGTGACGAGCCTTCCGTGCGCATTTCTAGCGACTACACGATAGGATTTGAATGTCGCCTTTCGGCGAAAAACAGGCCCCACCAACGCGCAGGATGGATTGTCGTCGCCGCCCAGGCTAATTCCCCGGCATGGCGCGTCCCAAGAACATCACCGAGTTTGAGATCAAGGTTGAGGGCGAGCCCTATATCTGGCGGCTTCAACGCGGCCCGCAATGGTCGAACAATCCCATCGAGCGCCGCGGCAAGGCGATCGCCGTGCGTCACAAGGAAGGGACGCGCGAAGCCATCATCGAGTTTCCAGCTGGGCCGCCACCCAAATTCGGCGCGCCGGTCTTGAAGGCCTCGCAGATTCCAACATTGCTGGTCGCGCGCGCCATCCAATCCGCGATCGGCGCCGGCTGGGAGCCCATGTCCCGCGGCAAACCCGTGCCGATAGTCGTCGATGAGACCGGCGCCTAAAGCGTAGCAGCTGCGAACTTCTCCGGATGCTTGCCCCTCACGCCAACATAGTGCGCCTGGATCAGCGCTAAATCCGCCGCATAATCCCCGCTCGGTTCCACCACCGCCGCCAAGCTCACGCGCTTGGTTCCATAATCCAGCACGCTGATCACCAGCGGCACGCCCGCGCCGTGGGCGATATGATAGAAGCCGCTCTTCCATTCGCGCGCCAAGCTGCGCGTGCCTTCAGGCGGGATCGCCAGGATCATCCGCTCGCGCGCCGCGAATTGCTCGCGCATCACGTTGACGACGTCATTGCTCTGGGAGCGGTCGATCGGCACGCAGCCCAGCGCCTTCAGCGCCCAGCCGAACGGGCCTTGCGTCAAACTCTTCTTGCCCATCCAAGCGAGCTTCACGCGATAGACGCCGGCCGTCGCCAGCATGTTGAGCCCGTCCCAATTCGACGTATGCGGCGCGGCCACCAGCACGGCCTTGTCCAAGCCCGGCCAATCGCCGCGCACCTTCCATCCCGCCAAGCTGAGATACGCGGATGACAGCCACCGCACGACTTCCGACCCCACGCCGCGATACGGCCCAGGTCGCGCGGTCGAACCATCGATCAGAGTTTGCCCCATCGCCCTC
Organism: Caulobacterales bacterium; assembly: GCA_017303355.1. Taxonomy (GTDB): domain Bacteria; phylum Pseudomonadota; class Alphaproteobacteria; order Caulobacterales; family Aquidulcibacteraceae; genus Vitreimonas. The sequence goes on from JAFLCU010000003.1 coordinate 271,437, forward strand.
GCCTACACCAACCGCGCACTGCGGTCGAGTTTGGCGAGAGCCGCTGGCGCGGCGCGATGGCCCGCCTATACTCGAGCGCATGAAGCCCCTTTCCGCGCCGCTTTCACTTGGCGAGCTGATCGATCGCCTGACGATCCTTGAGATCAAGGCCCAGCGCATCGCTTCACCGACGAAACGCGTGTTCATCACGCGCGAGCGCGACGCGCTGGCGGCGATGGCGGCGCCATATCTGAAAAGCGCCGCCGTCGCGCGCCTGAAGCGCCAACTCACCATGGTGAATCGCGTGTTGTGGGTGGCGGAAGAAGCTTCGCGCCAACGCTTTCGACGCAGTCCCACGCCCGCGATCGCAGCACCCCTGCTCACCAAGATCGCGCGCAACAACGACAAGCGCCATCGCTTGAAGCAGCGCATCAGCCGCCTCTCCGGCGGCGTCATCGTCGAGCAAAAATCCTATTACTAGAGTGCTGCGTGCACGGCGGCGATCACGCCATCCCAATCGCCAAAGCGCGTCTGCCTGAAGAGACGCGCTTGGGGATACCACGGCGTATCCGCGCGCTCACGCATCCAGCGCCAATCGCAATGATGCGGCAGCATGACCCATACCGGCTTGCCGAGCGCGCCAGCCAGATGCGCCACGCCGGTATCGATCGTGATCACCAGATCGAGATTTGAGATCAGCGCCGCTAGCTCGGCGAAATCCGCGGTCGCCGCGCCAAAGTCGCGAACGCCGCGTGCGCGCAGCAAATCCTTCTCCGCGCCCACATCGTACTGCAAGCTCACAAAGTCCGCTTCAGCCTCCAGCAAACCCGCCAGCGCCGCACGATCCAGTCTGCGCCAGAATTGGCGTGCGCCCCGCCCGCCGCTGGTCCAGCACACGCCGACGCGTCGCCTCGCGCGCGCGCCTAATTGCGCCGCCCAATGCGCGACGCCCTCTGGCGGCGCGCTGAGATACGGAATTCTCGCGGGAATATTCTCGACGCGCAAACCCAGCGCCAGCGGCAAACTCATCAGCGGCGTGCGAAAATCCACGCGCGGCGCCGGCGCGCGCGCGTCAATCACCTCAACGCCGCCCAAGCTCCGCATCAGCGCAAGCGTCTGCGGCCGCTCCTGCAGATAGACTTTGCCCGCGCGCGCGGCGAGCACGCTCGCCAAGCGGCTAAACTGGAAGAGATCGCCGAAGCCTTGCTCCCATTGCAGTAGCACGCTCTTGCCTTCGATCGGCTCCGCGCCCAGCCAAACCGGCGCATCGCCATTTGGCATCGGCGGCGCACCGCGCACGCGCCAACGCGCTTCGTACGCGGCAAAACCTTGCTCGAAATCACCTTGCACCAGCAGAACATCCGCGCGCGCATACATCGCGTCCGCATCATCCGGCGTCGCCGCAAGCACACGATCGTATGCCGTCAGCGCCTCCACATCACAATTCATCACGCCCAGCACGTAGCCACGGCGCGACCAATGATCCACGCGCTCCGGCTGACGCGCGATCACGGCGTCGATCTCCGCCAGACCCTCTTCGGCGCGCCCCAAACTAGCCAACGCCGTCGCGCGCCCCGCACGCGCGCCAAGATGATCGCCGCGCAAGACAAGCAAACGGTCAAACACCGACAGCGCCTCCTCATGCCGTTCCAGCGCTTGCAACGATGAGGCTTTGGCAAAGAGTACGCCCACATCGTCCGCAGGCGCGCGTACACTTGCCGCAAGCGCATCCTCGTAGCGCCCAAGCGCCGCCAAGGCCGATGCACGATTCGCATGAAGCTCCGGCCTGTCGAAGCCCCCGGCGAGCGCCGCGTCATAATCGGCCAGGGCTTCCGCGTGCCGCCGCAACGCCGCGTTTGAAACACCACGCGCCAACAGCGCCTGCACGTCACCGCGTTTCAGCACAAGCACACGGGCGAACGCGTCCACCGCCTCCGCATGGCGTTTCGCCGCCGCGAGCGCCGCGCCGTGATTGAACGCAACCGCGGCATCCTTCGGCGCCAGCGCCCCAGCGCGCGCAAACCATTCCGCGGCCTTCGCCAAATCACCTTTGGCATGCAGCACGGCCGCGAAAAGATGCACAGCTTGCGCGTCGCCCGGCGCACGCGCCGTCAGCGTCCGCAACGCCCTTTCCGCACCCGCCAGATCACCGCGCTGAAACAGCGCCAGCGCCGCCGCGAACTCAGCCGCGGACGACATCGGAGCCGGCGGCGTCGTTCGAACTCAACGCCAGCGGCGGAAACGCGCAGAACGCCGCGACAGCCTCGCGCTGCAGCGCATGATTGATCATGCCGTCCAGCGTGTAAGCCTTGATGCTGCGGTTCTGGCCGAACATCACGATGTCAGCGGCGCCATTCAACGGAAAGCACGCCTTCAGCAAACGTTCCGCGCCGCGTGGCGACAGCGCGTAGCAGAGTGTGCCCCACACCTGGAAGCACGCCAGCGGCGTCGGCGCCGGCAGCTGCGCACGCGCGAAACCTTCGAAATAATTGGCGGAGCGTTTCACGCTCTCATCGAACAGCATCACCGTCTTCAGCCCTTCCGGACTCGTCGTCGCAATCGAAGCGTTGGTGTTGTACCCCAGAAACGCGATGTCCCAATTGGCGCCCAACGATTTCAGAAACGCCTGCGCGCGCGGCACGAAATCACCGCGCAAACATGCATCGTCCTCGCACACCAGCAGCGGCTCGCCGCGTTGCGCCGCCGCCTTCCACAGCGTGTAATGCGAGAGCGCATTGCCGAGCGCGCCGGCGCTAAACTTGTCATACGGCTCCGCCAAAAGGCCGTGCCGCACCAGATCCGCCGGATTGAGTTTGGCGCCGATCGCGGCGTCGACAAACTGGAGTTCCAACCCCTCGCGCGCATTCCAGGTTTGAAACTGAGAGCGGCGGTCGGCCCGCGTGGGCAGGGAAATTACATTAAGACGCATGCGCCCTTGTAAGGCGAGAAAGCCGCACCGTCACCACCCTTGCCGCCAAACCGGGCGACGCCGACAAAGCTAAGCGCTCGCCCGATCCAATGAGGCGATATCCTCGGCGCTCAGCGTCAGCCGCAGCGCGCCCATCAACTCACTCAGCTGCGCCACGCTCGTGGCCGACGCAATCGGCGCCGCGATCGCCGGCTTCGCCATGATCCACGCCAGCGCTGCCTGCGCGGGGCTTGCGCCATGCTTGGCGCCCACCGCATCGAGCGCCGCGAGCACGGCCGGACCCTTGCCATCCATGTAAGCCTGCATGCGCCCGCCGCGCACGCTCTTCGCTATATCGTCCGCCACACGATACTTGCCTGTGAGATAGCCGCTCGCCAGGCCATAGTACGGCGTGATCGATACGCCTTCCCGCTCGCAAAGCGGCATCAGTTCCGCTTCGATCTCACGGTTCATCAGATTGTATTCCGGCTGCTGCGCCACAAATGGCGCGCCACGTCGTTTGCCCTCCGCAACGGCTTCCGCGAACCGTCCCGGCTTGAAATTCGAGGCGCCAACCGCGCGCACCTTACCCGCGCGCACCAAGTCCGCCAACGCGCCGACATATTCATCCGCCGCCGTCGCCTCATCATCACGATGCAGCCAATACAGATCGATCGTCTCGATCCCCAGACGCGTCAGCGATCCCTCGCAAGCCTCGATGATGTTTTTGCGCGAGATGCCCAATTGCTTTGGCCACATGCCGACTTTGGTGCCAATCACGACCTTGTCGCGTTTGCCGCCGCGCTTCAGCCATGCGCCAATCACGCGCTCGCTTTCGCCGCCTTCGTGTCCAGGGACCCAAGTCGAATAGACATCCGCCGTGTCGATTGCGTCGCCGCCTTGATCGACGAACGCATCGAGTATCGCAAACGACGTCGCCTCATCGGCCGTCCAGCCCAGCACATTGCCGCCGAACATCAACGGCGTGATCTTGATGCCGGAACGGCCCAATTCGCGTTTCTGCTGCATCATGTCGCTCCCAGGCGCGGCTGGACGCGCGCGATCAAACTGTCGAGGATCATCTCAATCTATGAGCGCTCATGCGTCTGCTCAACATCTTCGCCGCGCTTTCCGGTTTCATCGCGCTTGTCGCGCTGGTCTATTCCTCACACGGCCTGCGCGAAACGCCCGTCGGCGATCTCGCCACCGCGATCGATCGTATGCGGCTGGCCGGCTTCATCCAGCTCGGCGCGGCGATCACCGGGCTTGCGCTCGCCAACCGCATCGGTCGGCTCAATCTCATCGGCGGCGCGCTGATCCTTGCCGGCGCCGCAATCTTCGCCTTCACGCTCTACGGCATTTCCATTCTCGGCACATCGGCGACCTTCGCGCCTGTCGGAGGGATCACGCTGCTGATGGGCTGGGCCGTGCTCGTGTTCGCCAAACCAGGGAGCTGAGCGCCCTCGAAATCGCCAGCGCGCGCTCTAATATCGCCCGCGATGATTCCAACCGCCCCCACGCCCGATCCCGCCGCCACGCCAGGCGAACCGGCTTCCGCTTCGTTCGACACGCTGCTCGGCCACATCCAGAGCTTCATCAGCGGCATAGCCTCGCTCGATCCCGAGCAGGCGATGCTCCGCGCCGGCTTGACGTTCCTCGTCGTGATTGGCGGCGCCTTGCTCGTGTGGGGCCTGCGCCTATTGCTCAAATCGCTGACTGAACGCGTCGCGCCCGAGCACGCCAGCGACCCCAAAAAGAAGCGCGTCCCGATCGGACGCTGGACCATCCGCGTCGCCCGCTTCGCGATCGGCGTGGCCGTGTTCCTGATCGTCCTTCGCGTCTGGGGCTTCGATTACGACGATTTGCGCGAGGGTCCGCTTGGCGCCGTGCTTGGCGTCGCCACACGCGTGGCGCTGATCCTCTTCATCAGCTTCGCCGCGATCGAATTGCTCAATCTCGGCATCACCAATCTCTTCGCCCGCATCGCCAAACGCGCCCGCAACGCGCGCCGTGCGGCCCAGGTGCGTACGCTCGCGCCCATTCTCGGCGGCGTCGTGACCACCGTGCTCATCGTCATCGCCGCGATGATGACGCTTTCCGAATTTGGCGTCGAGATCGGCCCACTGATCGCCGGCGCCGGCATTATCGGCCTCGCCATCGGCTTCGGCGCGCAAACGCTGGTGAAGGATTTCCTGACGGGCATTTTCCTTGTGCTTGAGGATACGGTCTCGATCGGCGATTCCATTCGCATCGGCGATTTCAGCGGCGTCGTCGAGGACATGTCGCTGCGCACCATCAAGCTGCGCGATTTCGACGGCACTCTGCACGTCTTCCCCTATTCGGAAGCGCAGGTGATCCACAACCGAACAAAGAGTTTCGGCTTCGCCGTGTTCGAACTGCAAATCTCTTTTCTTTCCGATATCGACCACGCCCTGGCCGTCACCAAGGCGGTCGCCGAACAGATTGCAGCCGACGAGGCATTCAAATCCGCCATCATCGCGCCAGCTGAAATTCTCGGCGTTGATGCGATCACGGACAACGCCGTCGTGATCAAGGGCCGCCTCAAGACGCTCCCAGGCGATCAATGGCGCGTGCGGCGCGAGTTCAACAAACGCATCAAACGCGCCTTCGATTCCGAGGGCGTGCTGTTCGAGCATCGCCATTTCCCAGCGACGCCCTACGAGATCATCATGCCGCGCATCGCCGAGGAACAGCGTCAGGAGCCCGACGGCGGCTCCTGATCGCTTGCGCCAAGCTTGCGCTTGATCGCGTCCAAATCCCGCTGCGCCTGGTTCACGCGGTCAAGCAGCGTCCATAGCCCGACGCCCAGGGCGACCAGCATGACCAAGATCGTAAGTTCGGCCGGTGTCGGCATGAATGGCTCCGAAAGCGGCGCGGATCATGGCCGAGATTGTGGCGGGCGATGGGCAGCGTCCGCGCCGCGTCACTGGCGCACGCGCGCGTGACGAGCCAAGATGCGCCCATGCACGCAAAAGCCGTCTCCATCGCCGCTCGCTTCAACGGCCCGCCCGCCTCCGGCAATGGCGGCTACGTATGCGGCCTGCTGGCGCGCGAAATTGACGGCGCAAGCGAAGGCGCGCTGCGCGTTCCGCCCCCCTTGGAGCGGCCGCTCGCGCTCAGCCGCGACGGCGCGCGCGTTCTGTTGCGGGACGGCGACACACTTGTGGGCGAGGCGAAACCCGCAACCCTCGATCTTGTTGCGCCACCTGCTCCAAGCATGGCTCAAGCGCGCGACGCCGCGAAGCGCTATCCGGGTTTGAACGGGCACGCTTTCGCCACCTGCTTCGTGTGCGGCGCGGGGCGTCCAGCGCGCGACGGCCTCAACATCTTCACCGGCAAGCTCAGCGACCGCGACATGGTCGCTTGCACCTGGACGCCCGCCGCCGATCTCACCGACGCGGACGGGCGCGTCGCGCTCGAATTCATCCACGCCGCGCTGGATTGCCCGGGCTATTGGGCGCTGCCGCATGCGGGCCAATTGATCGCCGTGCTCGCGCGTTTCACCGTCAGCATCGATGCGCCGCGACCACGCGCCGGCGAAGAACTCATCGTCGCCGCCTGGCCCATCCAAAGCGAAGGCCGCAAGCACCGCGCGGGCAGTGTATTGTACAATACAAACGGCGATGTGCTCGCCCGCGCCGCCGCGCTTTGGGTCGAATTGAAACCGGCCCCCGCTTGACGCCCTCACGCGGTTCGGTTTGATCGGAACCGGAGGCTGTGATGATGACCGAACAAGAAGCACAACGCACTGGCCTGCTGGCGCGCGCGCTCGGTCCCTTCTTGCTCCTGCTCGCGCTGACGATTTTCATGCGCTACGAAACCATCACGCTGGTGATCCCGACATTCGCGCGGGACGGCACGCTCATCCTGGTCACCGGCGTCGTCACTTTGTTTGCCGGATGCCTGATGTTTGCCGCGCACCATCATTTCAAGACGCCGGCCGCAATCGCAATCTCCCTTCTGGCGCTCATCTTCATCATTCGCGGCGCGACGCTGGCGCTGATCCCAGATCTCGTGATCGGCGTGGCCACGCAGATCGCGCGCATGCCGATCGTGTTCCTCGGCTTAACCACCGTTTTCGCCGTGATCGGCGCTTGGCTGACGTTTGTCGGCTGGTTTGCAAAGCCTGCGGCTTAAGCTTACACCAGCGCCTTCCATAACCCGGGGGGCCGCGCGGAAGCGGCTGAGAGGCAGGTGAACCTGCGACCCGTCGAACCTGAACCGGTTAGCACCGGCGGAGGGAGGCCCGCTCATGAACAAGCCCGAAAACCAATCCGCGTTCGCGCCGCAAGTCACAACGGGCCCGCTCATCGGCTCGCGCAAAGTCTATGCGAGCGGCTGCGCGCATCCCGATTTGCGCGTGCCGTTCCGCGAGGTCGCGGTGCATCCGAGCGCCAACGAGCCGCCCGTCACGATCTACGATCCGAGCGGCCCCTACACCGATCCGGGTGCGGTGATCGACATCAACACCGGCCTCGCCCGCACGCGCGCCGCATGGGTGAAAGCGCGCGGCGATGTCGAGGAAATCGACGGCCGCGCCGTGAAGCCGGAAGACAACGGCAACGTCAGCGAAGAAAAGCTGACGCCGCCTTTCCCCAAGCAACCGCGCGTGCTGCGCGCCAAAGCGGGAATCGCCGTCACGCAGCTTGAGTACGCGCGTCGCGGGATCATCACGCCGGAGATGGAATACGTCGCCATCCGCGAAAACATGCGCCGCGAGGCTCTAAACTCTTCCCCCGTGAACGGGGGAAGTGGATCGCGCGAAGCGCGAGACGTAGGGGGCGGCGCCGCCCCCTCAGTCGGCTTCGCCGACTGCTCCCCCGTAAACGGGGGAGCAGTTAGAACACGCGACGGCGAGGATTTCGGCGCCGCCATCCCCGACTTCGTCACGCCGGAATTCGTCCGCTCTGAAATCGCCCGCGGCCGCGCCATCATCCCGGCCAACATCAATCACGCCGAACTCGAGCCGATGATCATCGGCCGCAACTTCCTCGTGAAGATCAACGCCAATATCGGCAATTCCGCCGTCACCTCCTCCATGGCCGAGGAAGTCGACAAGCTCGTCTGGGCCATCCGCCACGGCGCCGACACGGTGATGGACCTCTCCACCGGCCGCAACATCCACAACATCCGCGACTGGATCGTCCGCAATTCTCCAGTCCCCATCGGCACAGTGCCGCTCTATCAGGCGCTCGAAAAAGTCGGCGGCATCGCCGAAGACCTCACCTGGGAAATCTATCGCGACACGCTGATCGAGCAGGCCGAACAAGGCGTCGACTATTTCACCGTCCACGCCGGCGTGCGCCTCCCCTTCATCCACCTCACCGCCAAGCGCGTCACCGGCATCGTCTCGCGCGGCGGCTCGATCATGGCCAAGTGGTGCCTCAGCCACCACAAAGAGAGCTTCCTCTACACGCACTTCGCCGAGATCTGCGAAATCATGCGCGCCTACGATGTGAGCTTCTCACTCGGCGACGGCCTGCGCCCCGGCTCCATCGCCGACGCCAACGATGCCGCGCAATTCGCCGAACTCGAAACCCTCGGCGAACTCACCAAGATCGCCTGGGCGCACGGCGTGCAAACCATGATCGAAGGCCCCGGCCATGTGCCGATGCACAAGATCAAAGAGAACATGACGAAGCAGCTCGAAGTCTGCGGCGAGGCGCCCTTCTACACGCTTGGCCCGCTCACTACCGACATCGCGCCCGGCTACGACCACATCACCTCAGCCATTGGTGCGGCGATGATCGGCTGGTTCGGCACGGCGATGCTCTGCTACGTCACGCCGAAAGAGCATTTGGGCCTGCCCGATCGCGACGACGTCAAAGTCGGCGTCATCACCTACAAGCTCGCCGCCCACGCCGCCGACCTCGCCAAGGGTCACCCTTATGCGCGCACGCGCGACGACGCACTCTCCCGCGCGCGCTTCGAATTCCGCTGGGAAGACCAATTCAATCTCGGCCTAGACCCCGACACCGCGAAATCCTTCCACGACGAAACCCTACCCAAAGACGCCCACAAAACCGCGCACTTCTGCTCGATGTGCGGCCCAAAATTCTGCTCAATGAAAATCACGCAGGACGTCCGCGACTACGCCGCGAAAAAAGAAGAAGCCGAACGCGGCATGGAAGAAATGAGCGCGAAGTTCAAAGAAGTCGGCAGCGAAATCTACGTGCACCCGACCGGGGAAAAGCGCGAAGCGATCGACTAGCACGCTCAAGAGCCCAAGACTGGAAGCGAGATCGACGTTGCGATAAATGCCTAACCGTCATCCCGGACGCGCCGAAGGCGCGGTCCGGGACCAAGGGGCCGCAAACGCATGCGCGAGATCATCATCATCGCCGGACCAAACGGCGCTGGGAAGACGAGCTTCGCGAACGAATTCTTGCCCTCGACCGATAACGAAATGTTCTTTGTCAATGCCGATGAAATCGCGCGCGGCCTCAGCGCCGAACCACTCTCGCCTGCACATCGCGATCTGCGCGCCGGGCGCTTAATGCTTCAAGAGATTGACCGCCTCGTCTCCATCAATGCCGAGTTCATGTTCGAGACCACGCTCGCCTCGCTTACATACGCCACGCGTATCCCGCAATGGCAAGCAAACGGCTACCATGTCGGCTTAGTGTATCTGCGCCTGCCCAATGTCGACGCCTCGATCGAACGCGTGCGGCGTCGCGTGGCGGCGGGCGGCCACAACATTCCCGAAAACATCGTTCGCCGCCGCTTTGCGCGCAGCCTTGAGTGCCTGGAACAGCGCTACAAACCGCTAGTGGATGAATGGTATATCTATGATAGCTTGGAGGGCGACTTTAAGCTCGCCCAAGCCTGGAACGACGCATGACCAAGAAACTGGACACGCAAAAGATCGAGACCGCATTGCACAAGGCCAGCCGCAACGCGACCACCGGCTCCATCGCCGCCCGCTCCGGTCGCGTCCAAGGCGCCGCACGGGCTAAAACCGTGGCGGCATCAGCGCTCACGCAGAAAAGCGAGCGGAAGACGAACTAGGCGCCCGGCCCTGCAACCGGACCGCGCCCATCCGCAGGATCGCGCCTCTGCTGTGGTTGCTCAGTGATGAAGCTCTGCTTTGAATCGACAAGCGTGTGATCTTCCACAAGACCGAGGCTGTGGGCGCAACGCAGCAATCTAGGAACGTCCCGACTTCGCACGCTATCCGCTTGGCGCATGTGGAGGTTGACGACAAACTCCTCGTCGCTCTCGCTCAAGTCGAGGCGTGCCTCATAGCATTGCTTGAGAATTCGAGAGAGGCTTAGACCTCGGTAGGTCGACACAACGTGATAGCTGTCGCGAATTTGGAGCAATTTTTCCACTTGCCGATACGACAGCGGCTCGACTCTAGTTTTGGAATTCATGTCCTCGAGAAAATCTGCTTCCCAATCCGTCAACAGCGGCGCGTACGCCCTCAACAGGGAACCCGCGATAATGCGCACTTGGACGAGGTCGCGGGCGACCCGGTGAAGTTCTTGTTCCGATGCCATCAAGCGAGACCTTGCTGTGGAGATCACAGGGAACTCCTCTGGCGGTTAACAGGTCGTTAATCCCGCGCATCGCATTCGAAACGAATCTATTGCCAATCTTTGCCAACCGCCCCATCCTCCCCTCATGGCCACGCGCAACATCAACCTCACCGACGAGCTGGACGAGTTCGTCGCCGCCCAGATCAAGACGGGCCAGTATCAGAACGCGTCCGAGGTCGTGCGCGCGGGCTTGCGCCTGCTCTACGCGCAGCAAGAGGAGCGCGCGTTCAAGCTCGCGGCGCTGAAAGTCGCGATCCAAGAGGGCATCGATTCCGGGCCAGCGATCCCAATCGACGACATCGACAAATTCTTCGACGAGATCGACGCCGAGATAGAGGCTGAGATCGCGGCCGAAGACGCGGCCGCGCGCGGCGCCGCCGCCGAATGAGGCGGCTTGAGCGCAAGCCGAAGGCTCGCGCCGACATCAAAGCCATTCGCGCGCATTCACGTCTTGCTTTTGGAATTGGCGCTCAGCGCAAGTACGGCACGCTGATGAAGCGCGCATTCGAATTGCTGTGCGCCGATCCGCAACGCGCCAGCGTACATCAGCGCGAAGATTTGCCCGGCCTACACTTCTTCCACCTCCGCTACGCCCGCACACGTGGCGCTGCCCCAAAGCAAGCGCGCCACATCATCGTCTTCATCTACGACGACACGACACTCACCGTCCTCCGCGTACTCCACGATTCAATGGACATCACCGAGCGCGTCGACGACGAGACAAGCGAAACATAGAGGGAAGCCAAATGCGCGCCGAACTCGAAGGCGAAGCCGCAAGCACGCTCGCCGCAACACTCAGCGCCCCGCGCGATGTGTTCGGCGTGGACGTCGCCGGAGAAACGCACGTGTATCCGTGGAGCGCCGAAATCGCGCGCGCGTTGGAAGGCTGCCGCTAACACCGTCGCTCCCTCTCCGTCCAATGGGAGGGAGAGGGTTGGGGTGAGGGTGGGGCACAAACACTTCCAAACGCGTGCAACCGAACGACTGGGCGCCTCAAATTTTCAAACCCCTGCGCCGGCCCCTCACCCTGCCCTCTCCCACACTGCGGGAGAGGGTTCTCTATCCGGAATCTTGACTCCGCCCGCCCCCACCCCGACCTATCCCTCATGCTGGACGCCAAACCCGCATCGCGCACGCATGCAGCGCCGGCCAAACGCTGGCGCAATTATTATCGCGTCTATCACGTGCTGAGCCTCTATCGGCTCGGCACCATCTTCCCCGGCATTCACGCTGGCCCCGATGCGTTTCCGTCGAAAGAGATCGCCGAGGAGCACGCGCTCTCGCTGCTGCGCGCGATCAATCCGCCCGGCCGCTTCCTCATGGATTTCGCCGGCGCGTTCCCCGAAGGCGACGCCGCAAACTAGCTCGACAAAGCCTTGGCGCTTGACGAAGGGAGCGCGCCGCGCGGTCTAGCTTTCAAACAGGGCGTACGCCAGCGCCACAATTTCAACGCCGCGGCCGCCTGATCGTCCGAGGTTCCCAATTGCCCCAGCGGGGCGCGATCCGTAAGCTTTTGCCCGGCGAGGGACATTTGCAGGCCACACAGGGACCACGCACCTATACGCTGCTCGCCGCGGCGATGGCGTTGCCGATCATTCTTTTGATCGTGCTGCAGATCGTTTTCGCACTCGACCGCGAGCGCGCGGCCGTTGTCGATTTCGCGCTGTCGCGTGCGGAACGCATCATGCTGCTGGCGGATGCGCAAACGCGCGCCGATCGCGCCGTGATGGAGGTTCTGGCCAGCGCCGAAATGGTCGAGCGCCACGATTGGCCGCTCGCCTATGCGCGCATGCGCGAGGTGGCCGCGCTCAATCCACACTGGCGCACGGTGACGATCTCCGATCTTACCGCCGACGCCGAAATCATCAGCCTGGCGCGACCCTACGCGTCCACGCCTGCGCCGATCAACGCAACGATCGCGCAAGCGCGCGACATCAGCCGCGAGGGCCCGGGCTGTCCGTGCCTCTACCTGCATACGCCGATCGGCGCGGACGGCCGCTACAGGCTCAGTGTCGGCGTCGATCCGGAGGTGTTTCGCACGCTGCTGCTGCGCAATCTGCCGGAGGGCGCGATCGCCGCGCTGGTCGATGCGGATGGAATTTTTCTCGCCCGCAGCCACGAACATGATGAGCGCGTCGGCACGCCAGCGACGCGCTTCGTCCGCGCCGCGATCGCCGGTGGAGGCGATTCCGGGCTCTACGCGGGCACGACATATGAGGGCTTTCGCAATCATACCGCTTTCGTTGTTTCAGCGGAAACAGGCTGGTCCGCCCACGTCGCCATCGCATCCGGTTTGATCGATCGGCCGCGCGCCTATTCAAGCGCCGCGATCGCGGTGGGCTCCGTGCTTGCACTGATGCTGGCGGGCGCGCTGATATATTGGGCGCTGCGTGATTTAGGCCGCCGCCGCGTCGCCGAAGACCGCATGGCGCAAACGCAGAAGCTTGAAGCCATCGGCCAGCTCACTGGCGGCGTGGCGCACGATTTCAACAATCTGCTCACCGTCATGATCGGCGGGCTCAACATGCTGCTGAAGCGCATCGAAGATCCAAAGCAGCGCGAAATCGCCGAGCATATGCTGGAAACAGCAAAGCGCGGCGACAGGCTGACCAAACAACTTCTCGCCTTCTCGCGCGGCAAGCGGATGGAATTGGCGCCCGTCGATCTGCATGTACTGGCGCCAGGCATGGAAGAATTGCTGCGCCGTTCCGTCAGCGCCGGCACGAATATCGGCTTCGATCTGCACCCGGACGCGCGCTGGGTAAAGACCGACGCCAACCAGATCGAACTGGCCATCCTCAATCTGGTCATCAATGCCCGCGACGCGATGCCGGACGGCGGCGACATCACCATCTCGACGCGCCCCTCCGCCGCGCGTCCGGACTGCATCGAGCTTGGCGTGCGCGACAGCGGTCTCGGAATGCCGCGCGATGTGGCCGAGCGCGCGATGGAGCCGTTCTTCACCACCAAACCGGCGGGCAAAGGCACAGGCCTTGGCCTCGCGCAAGTGTTCGGCGCGGCGCGCCAATCGGGCGGCAGCGTCGAAATCGAGAGCGCCCCGGATCGCGGCACCATGGTGCGCCTGCTGCTGCCGCGCAGCGAAGCGGCGACGCCCGCGCCCGCGCAATCGCTGGCGGAACCCAAGCCTTCACCCGCCGCCGGGCAACGCATACTTGTCGTCGATGATGAGCCTGGCGTGCTCAGCTTCGTCGCCAGCACCTTGAGCGAGGCGGGATACGCCGTGACATCCGCGGCCGACCCCGGCGAAGCGCTGCACCTGCTGACGACGGCGCCCGCGCACGACTTGCTGCTCACCGATTTTTCGATGCCGGCGATGAACGGTCTTGAACTCGCCGAACGCGCCCGCATGGCGCACGCCGATCTGCGCGTGCTGATCATTTCGGGTTGGGCGGACGCGGATGCGCTGGAGAAATCGGCCGCGCGGCCGCGCCTGCTGCGCAAGCCGTTCGACGAGCGCGTGCTGCTTGACGCGGTCCAAGCCGCGCTCGCGACATCATAGCCGCAGGAGAGCGGTTTCATCGCCGCGCGAACACACTTAGATATCGCCCAGAGGAGGCGGTGGATGAGTTTGACTGCGCGGATCGCGCGAGAAATGAGGTTCCTGAGCGGCCTCGCCCGCACCTTGTGGTCCGTGCGCGGCATCAAGCCGGACTCCACGACGCTGGTCTGCGACGATTTCGAGGCCGCCGTCGATCAATTCGCCGATCACACCGCCCTCGTTTTCGAAGGCGAGCGCTACACCTACCGCCAACTCGACGGCATCGCCAATCGCTTCGCCGTCTGGGCGGACGCGCAAGGCCTGAAGGCTGGCGATACCGTCGCCATTCTGCTGCCGAACCGCGCGGAATATGTGCCGGCCTGGATCGGCCTGGCCAAGCTCGGCATCGCCTCGGCGCTGATCAACAATAACCTCACGGGCGCCGCACTCGCGCACTGCCTCTCCATCTCCGGCGCGGCGCACGTGATCACGGACGAGGAAAGCATCGCCGCCATCGCGACCATTCGCGCCGGCCTGCCGCGTGTGCTGACCTATTGGTCGATCGACGGCGAGGACAATGCCGAGACGCATCAACGTAAGCTCGATCTGAAGTCGGCGCGCGTTCCGCCCGAGCGGCCAAGCGCATCGCGGCGCACCGGCATCGTCGCCAACGATGTCGCACTCTATATCTTCACCTCCGGCACGACTGGCCTGCCGAAGGCGGCAAAGATCACGCACATGCGCGCCGAACTCTATATGCGCAGCTTCGCCGGCGCGACCGGCACAAACGCCGAAGATAAAATCTATTGCGTGCTGCCGCTCTATCACGCCACCGGGGGCCTCTGCGGCGTCGGCGCGGCCCTGCTGCGCGGCGGGACGATCGTGCTACGGCGCAAATTCTCGGTGACGCATTTCTGGGACGACATCGCCGACCACGATTGCACGATGTTCGTCTATATCGGCGAACTCTGCCGCTATCTCGTCAACGCCGAGCCACACTCAAAAGAGCGCGCGCATCGCTTGCGGCTTGGCTTCGGCAATGGCTTGCGGCCCGAGGTCTGGACCGAGTTCACGCAGCGCTTCGCCGTACCGCGCATCCTCGAATTCTACGGCTCGACCGAAGGCAACGTGTCGATGTTCAATTTCGATGGCGCGCCGGGCGCCATCGGCCGCGTGCCGCCCTATCTGCGGCGCAGCTTCTCCGTGCGGCTGGTGAAATTCGATATCGAATCCGAGACGCCTGTGCGCGACGAAAACGGTCTGTGCATCCTGGCCGATGAAGGCGAGCCCGGCGAAGCCGTCGGCCTCATCAAGAACGACGCACGCCACAATTACACCGGCTACGCCGACAAAGCGGCGTCCGAGAAAAAGATCCTGCGCGACGTGGTCGAGAAAGGCGATGCGTGGTTCCGCACCGGCGATTTGATGCGCCAGGACAAGGATGGCTATTTCTATTTCGTCGATCGCATCGGCGACACCTTCCGCTGGAAAGGCGAAAACGTCTCGACCACCGAGGTGGCGCAAGCGATCGCGCGCTATCCCGGCGCCGATGAGGTCAACGTCTATGGCGTGAAAATCGAAAAGCTCGATGGCCGCGCCGGCATGGCCGCGATCACGCCGGGCGGCGGCTTCGACCTCAACGGCTTGCGCGGCTTCATCGCGCGCGAATTGCCGACCTACGCACGACCGATCTTCATCCGCATTCAACCCGCCATCGAAACCACGGGCACGTTCAAGTATCGCAAAGTCGATCTCGTGCGCGACGGTTTCGATCCGGGAAAGTGCGAACACGAAATCTGGTTCGATCATCCGGTGCAGCAGGCGTACGTACGTATGACGCCCGAACTCTATGCCGAGATTCAAAGCGGTGCGTTCAAGCTTTGACTAGCGGAATATAGCGGCAAGCACGCCATCGATCCGCTCAAGCTTGCCATCGCGCCCATAGGCGGCGCGAAGTGCATCCGGCGTCAGCGCATCGAGCGGCGCGCCATCGGCGATTACGCGCCCAGCGCGCATCAACACGATGCGTTGCGCAACCTGCGCGGCGAGCGCCACGTCGTGGGTGGAGAACACCGCCGCGCCGCCGCCCGCCGCATGGGCGCCCAACACATCGCCAACGCCCAACGCCTGCGCGGGATCGAGGCCAGCGGTCGGCTCATCGAGCAGCAAGAGCGGCGCGCGTTGCGCGAGCGCCCGCGCCAGATGCGCACGCGCCTTCTCGCCGCCTGAGATTTCATCCATGCGCCGCGCACGCAACGGCGCAAGCGCGCATGCCTCGATCGCCGCATCGACCACGGCCTGATCGCCGGACGCCAAGCGATCGGGCGCCGCGCCATGCGCGAAACGCCCGAGCGCCACAAGCGCTTCCACACTGATCGGCCAGATTGATTGCGGCCGTTGCGGCAGATACGCAGCGCGCAACGCGCGCGTGCGCGCGCCGAGCTTACGCGGATCATCGCCGCCAAGCAGCGCCGCGCCGCTGGACAGCGGAACGAGACCAAGCACAGCGCGCATCAGGCTCGTCTTGCCAGCGCCATTCGGCCCCAGAAGCGCGACGACCTCGCCGCCATCCACGCGCAGCGATACATCCGTCAGCGCGCTCATCTTGCCGAGCGTGACGCTCGCGTTCGTCAGTGAAAGAAGGACGCTCATGCATCGCCTCCCCGCGACGCGAGCCGCCCGGCGATCAGCGCAAACACCGGCCCGCCGATGAGCGCGGCCGCGACGCCGAGCTTGAGTTCGGTATCCGTGGGCAGCAGCCGCACCGCGACGTCCGCGCATACCAGCAAGGTCGCGCCCATCAATGCGCTCGGCGCCAGCAAGCGCGCGGGATCGTGGCCGATCAAGCCGCGCACCAAATGCGGCGCCGCCACGCCGACGAAACCGATCACGCCAGCGACAGCCACCGCGCCTCCAGTGCACGCCGCGGCGCCAAGGATGATCAAAGTGCGCGTGCGCGAAAGATTGGCGCCGATCGCGGCCGCGGCTTCCTCGCCCAATGTCAGCGCCTGCAAGCCGCGCGCGGCAGCGAAGATGAAGCATGCGCCCACGATCAAGAACGCGCCCACGAGCGCAACGTGCTCCAGCGAACGGCCTTCGACAGAGCCAAGCGTCCAATTCACGAGGTCCGCGAGAGCGCCAGGGTTCGGCGCAAGGTTGAGCGCAAGCGCGATGAGGCCGCCCGCGAAACTCGATAGGCCGACGCCGATCAGCGCAAGGCTCGCCGGTCCGCGCGCGGCCCAGCCAAGCCCGGTGACGATGATCGCCGCCAGCAGCGCGAGCACGAGCGCGAGCGCCGGCGCGAACGCGGCGAAGCCAAACGCGAATGCGATCACCGCGCCGAGCGCGGCAAAACCGGAAAGGCCAAGCACGCCGGAATCCGCGAGCGGATTGCGCAACAGGCCTTGCAATGCAGCACCTGTCAGGCCAAGCGCCGCGCCCACCAACCACGCCGTCAAGGCGCGTGGAAAACGAATGTCCCAGACGATCGTGTGCGTCGCCTCGTCAGCCGCGAACGGGTTGGCGAGCGGCGTCGGCCCCAGCCAAAGCGCCGCGATCAGCGCCAGCGCACTCAGCACAAGCAGCGCGATCTGTGTGAGCACTACGCGGCTCATGGCGCATCCAATGCGGCGGCGATCGCTTCGGCGGCGTCAATTGCATACCAGGCCTCGCACGCGACCGATGCGGTCGAGAGCGACACCGTGCGCGAGCTCGCAAGCGCGCGCTGAAACGCGGGATGGCGCGCCGGCAGCCACGCATTGGTCCGCGTGCGCCCATGATCGAAGAAGCCGAGCGCGATAAGCGCCGGCGGCGTTTGCACCATCTGTTCGAGCGGCAACACCGTCCAGCTCTCTTCGGTGCGCACGTTCCGCCCGCCGCCGGCGCTGATGATGGAATCCATCATCGTGCCGCGCCCCGCCACGGCGCCGCCAGCGGAGAGATACATCACAGGCGCCGGCGCGCGCGGCCGCGCCGCCAGACGTGAAAGGCGCGCATCGAGATCATGCGCGAGCGCCATGCCGCGCGCGTCGCGGCCAATAGCGTGCGCGGCGTCGATCAGATCGGCGCGGGCGGCGGCGAAATCCGGTGCATCGCCCACTTGCAGCACGGGCACATCGAAGCGGCCATAGACTTGCTCGGCGTCCCACGACCCGCCCCAGCTGCGCACCACCAGATCGGGCCGCAGCGCCAGCACCTCTTCAAGCGTGCCGCGGGTTTGGCGAATGCCGTGCGCGCGCCCCCGGAAATAGGAATCGTCGCGCAGCGCGCCGCGCGAGAGCGCCGCGATCTGCTGGCGATCGGCCAGCGCCAGCACGAATTGGTCGGCGCAATAATCGAGGCTGACGATGCGACGCGGCTCAGCCCACGCCGGCGATACACAGACAAGCGCTAACGCGCAGAATACCCAACGCACAAAGACCTCCTTCGGCCCCATCCCGGACCAAGAGTTTCGCGTCGGCAGGTCTTCTGGCTTCGCGGGTCGTTGTTCTTCAGCCCCTTCCCACTCAAACGAGCAGTGGCTTGGCTTCGAACTCGCCGCTTACAGCTGCGGGCGCAGCCGCGGATTTGCACCGCGTTCCCTTAAATCCTCGACAAGAGGAACCGATCGGCGCGAACCTAGCCAAGCACCGGGCCAAGCGCAATCGAAGCCCGCCGGAGCATCCATTCATGCAACCCGATTTCGATGGTTTTTTCCGCGTCTATTCCGATCTCTACAATCGGGCGCTGCGCGGCGACGCCGATTACAGCGCCATCGCCGCGTGTTTTTCATCGAGCTTCATCGCCGCGGGGCCGCAAGGCGTGCGCTGCGGCCAGAATGACGCAGCGTTCCGGGAGACGCTGCAAAACGGCTACGCCTTCTATCGCCAGATCGGGACCAGAAGCATGAGCACGGTCCGCTGCGAAACCGTGAAGATCGATGCGGCGCATTTCATGGTCAAGGTGTTCTATTGCGCGGAATACCAGAAAGAATCAGCTGCGCCGGTGACGATCGATTTCGACGTCACCTATCTGCTCGAAACCACGCAGGGCGAACCGAAAATCTTCGCCTTCATAGCCGGCGACGAAATGGACGCCTACAGACGCGCCGGCCTGATCGACTAGAGCAATTCGCGCACACGCTCTTTCGGCCGCGCCAACAGCGCGCCTTTATCCGTCACCACGAACGGGCGCTCAACCAGCACCGGATGCGCCACCATCGCCTCAAGCAGCTTTGCGTCGCTGACCTTCGCATCGAGCAAGCCAAGCTCTTCCGCCTCGGTCGCTTTCGTCCGCAACGCCTGCCGCGGCGTTACGCCGGCGGCGGCGAAAAGCTCTTTCAGCTGCTTCTTGGTCCACCCCGCTTTCAGATAGTCGATGACCTCCGGCTTATAGCCGGCGGCTTCGATCATCTCGAGCACTTGGCGCGAGGTGGAGCATTTTGGGTTGTGATAGATGGTCGCCTTCTTGGCCATCAATAATCCTCCTCGTCATCCTCGCTCATCGGGAAGAATGAGAAATTGTCGTCGATGTCGACCGGCGCGCTCACTTGCTCGACCTCCTCGAACACGATGCGCGGCTGCACATCGCTCCAATCGCCGGGCGGCGGTTGCAGGTCTTCGTCCTCGAACAAAAGCTCGGAGCACAGCGCCTCGGCTTCGCCCTGCGTCGGCGCCTCGATGTAGCGCGTCGTGTAGAAGCCAACGATTTCGACATTGTTGTCGATGATCACCGGAAAATCCTCGCCGCAGGCGAACAGGCGAAACCAGGCCATATGTCTCTCGTGGAGGCTGATCCAGCTATGTAGCCGGATCGATATCGAAGTGCATCACGTCTTCGCGGCGGCCAAGCTTGGTGTAGAGCGCGATCGCTGGCTCATCCCCGTAATCGGCCTGAACATAGAGCACCCACGCGCCGCGCTCAGCCGCGATTCCGCGCAAGCGCTGGATCAAGGCGCTGGCGATTCCCTGCCGACGATGCGTTTCGGCGACGGCAAGGTCGTAGATATAAATCTCGCTGCGCGCTTGCTCAAACTTCACGAGTTCGTACGCGACAAGAGCGCCGACAACCTCACCCTGTTCAACCGCGACCAGCGGAAACACCGTCTCGGTACGCAGCAGCGCTTCTATATACGCATCGCTCGGCGGCGCGGCGGCGTAGCTTTCCGCATCCTCGAACACAGCGCCGAACAGCGCGTTCATCGCGCGAAACCGCACGACGTCGCCGCTCCGCAAACGTACGATCTCAAACGTCATCATCCGCCTCCTGCCGCTTCGGCCATTCGGCGGAACTCGCTCAATCCTTGGCGCGTTCCACGTAAGAGCCGTCTTCCGTTGAAATCACCACGCGGGTGCCGGCGTCGATGTGCGGCGGCACCATCGTCTTCACGCCGATATCCAGCATCGCCGGCTTGTACGACGAGGACGCCGTCTGCCCCTTCACCACGGGCTCTGTGGTTTCGATCGTCGCGGTGATGCGCGGCGGCAATTCGATCGAGAGCGCCTGGCCGTCGAACATGGTGAGATCGACCACCATTTCCGGCTGCAGGTAGGCGACGGAATCGCCCACCATGTCACGCGAAAGATGAACCTGGTCGTAGTTCGACGGGTTCATGAAGACGAGACCGGCGTCGCCGTCATCATAGAGATAGGTGTGCTTGATCTGCTCGACGAAGGCCTTCTCCAGCGCGTCCGTGGTCTTGAACACGGCCGTGGTCTTCACGCCATCGACGATGCGGCGCATGATGATCGTGGTCGTCGGCGTGCCCTTGCCAGGCCGGAAGGTTTCGTGGCTCATGACGACGTAGAGCTTGCCGTCGTCGTGCTCGAGCACGTTGCCTTTGCGGACGTCGCTGGCGATGACTTTAACCACGTAAACCTCACTTGCCGCCGGGCCGCCGGGGGCGCTTTCTCATGTCAAAAGGACCGGATTTGGCCGCCTCTCTAGCTGGGTTTGCCGCGTTGGGAAAGCCGGGGGCTGAGAGGAAGGGTCAGAAGGAAACGCGCCGCATGCAAACCCGGAGGCAATATGGACCACCGGCGCCCCCGCCGGCATGCGGACGGCCGGGCAAGCACCGGTGCTTGTCGGTAGCTCTTGCGCCGTGCCGGCGAGGGCGCCGGCGGTCCATATTCGCGCATCATGCCGCCGGAGGGGAATCATGAACTCGCCTTTCTGGGATCGGGCCCGCCACCAAGACCGGCAGGGCTTTCTGCACAAGCGCGCGGCGATCCTGCGCGCGATGCGGGAATGGTTCTGGGCGCGCGGCTTCGTGGAGGCCGAGCCCAATATGCTGACGGTGTCGCCCGGCGCGGAGACGCATATCGATGCGTTCGAGGCGGACGGCCGATACCTGCACACCTCCCCCGAATTCGCGATGAAGAAGCTGCTGGCGGCGGGCGAGAAGAATATCTTCTTCCTCGGCAAGACCTGGCGGCGCGGAGAAACCGGACCGCTGCACGCACCCGAGTTCACGATGATCGAATGGTATCGCGCCGGCGCGCCCTACGAAGCGATCATGGATGATTGCGTCGAACTCACGCGCCTCGCCGTGCGCGCGGCGGGCAGCGATGCGCTGCGCTGGCGCGACCGCGCGTGTGATCCTTTCTGTATGGCGGAAAAACTCAGCGTGCGCGACGCGCTGGCGCTTCAATCTGCCTCCCCCCTCGCGGGGGAGGCGCCCGCGCAGCCGGCGGAGGGGGGGCGTGCAAACGCGCCGACAATTGACGCGCACGATCAATTTTCGCGCGCGATCATTCAGGTGGAGCCGCGGCTCGGTTCACCGGCGCTGACGCTGCTTTATGAATACCCAATCGCCGAGGCCGCGCTGGCGCAGCCCGCGCCACATGATCCAAGCGTGGCGCTGCGGTTCGAACTGTATGCCTGCGGCGTCGAACTGGCGAACGGGTTTCAGGAGCTCACCGACGCCATTGAACAACGCCGCCGCCTCGTCGCCGCGATGGACGAAAAACAAAAGCGCTACGGCAGAAGCTGGCCGATCGACGAGGATTTCCTCGCCGCCCTCGCCCACATGCCGCCCGCAAGCGGCGTGGCGCTGGGCTTCGACCGCCTGGTCATGCTGGCGGCGGGCGCGCGCCACATCAACGACGTCCTGTGGACGCCGGAATAAATACACCACCCATCCCCGGGGCGCGGCTCTTCAAAAGTGGGAGCGCGCGCTCCCGCGGCTCTTTAAAAGTTGGAGCGCGCCGCTCCTGCGGCGCATGCGGCGCGGAGCGCCGCGCTCCCTCGGGGATAGACCACACGCTTATCCCACAGCGTCATTTTTAAAAACGTCGCCGCGCCAAGTGCTTGCAAGAATCTTCGCGCAATCAATCCGACCGCTTCACAACGGCCGCATAATGGCAGCCATGAAACATCACCGGCCCCCCATCTCACAGCATCGCTTGGAAAGGTTCGCGACTTGGTCGCGGTTGATGCTCGTGTGGTTTGC
>JAFLCU010000030.1 GCA_017303355.1 Caulobacterales bacterium
CGCAATCAATCCGACCGCTTCACAACGGCCGCATAATGGCAGCCATGAAACATCACCGGCCCCCCATCTCACAGCATCGCTTGGAAAGGTTCGCGACTTGGTCGCGGTTGATGCTCGTGTGGTTTGCCGGGATCTTCGCCGGCGTCTGCACCAAATCACGCCGTCTGCGCCGCTACGGCGATCTCACGCTCGATCGTCTCGCCGCCCAAGTCGCCGCCATCATCTACCACCGCGCGGTCAATCTGCTCAGCCTCTACGCGCGCCCGCAAGAAACAGTGCGCGTATCCGGCACACGAGGCTTTCACCAGCGCACCGGCCCAAAGAGTCTCGTCCGCGCCGCGCACGGTTCATGGCTGCGTAAAGCGCTGCGCCATCGCGACCCGGTCGCGCGCATTTCCATCCTGCTGCATGCGCTGGCGCACATCGATCGCTACGTCGCGCGCATTCTCCCGCGTCTCAAGCGCCGTCTCACGCGCATCTCAGCGCGCGTCATCGCCGCCCCGCCCGCGCACGCCGTGCGCTCGCTCGCGATCGCGGACATCTGCGCCGCCGATTCCTCATAAGCGGACCGCCGCCTTCCAGGCGGCATCCCAGCACACACCAACCGTGTGGAGCCCCCGCTCCACGCGGCCAAACGTGCTGCGCCGAATATGGACCGCCGGCGCCCCCGCCGGCCCGGCGCTGACGGTTGCAGCTTGGAACCCCAACTCCGCGCTAGCGGCCCAAGCCTCGTCGCCCCATACACACGCCATGATCCGCCCCGCCACGCGCCGCGACGACCCAGCGATCCGGCAAATCCTGCGTCACGCCTTCGGAGGCGACGACGAGGCGAATTTGGTCGAGCACTTACGCGCCGATGGCGATGCGCTGGTGGAGCTCGTTTCGGCGACCGACATCGCGCTCACCGGCCACATCCTCTATTCGCCGCTCAAAATCGAACGCGCCGGCGAGATTTTGTCAGCGGCGGCGCTCGCGCCGGTCGCCGTCCTTCCGGCCTTCCAACGAGCCGGGCACGGCAAGGCGCTGATCGAAGCCGGCAACGCCGCCTGCGCTGATCTTGGCCTGTCGGCGATCATTGTTTTGGGCCATCCGGACTATTATCCACGCTTCGGCTTCTCGGCGGCGGCGGCGGAATCATTGCAGGCTCCGTTCTCGGGTCCGGCCTTCATGGCGCTAGAGCTTCGGCCCGATGCGCTGAAAGCCGGTGGTCGCGTGCACTACGCGAAGGCTTTCGGAGTTTGAATTGAGCGCCAAACCGAAACCCGATCCGCTCGACCAGGTGGCCGCGCGTTACGCCGTGGCGATTACGCCAGCGATGGACGCGCTGATCGATCCGACCAATCCCGAAGACCCGATCGCCGCGCAATTCCGCCCCGACGCGCGCGAACTGGAAATCGCGCCCGACGAATTGAGCGATCCGATCGGCGATGAGCCGCATACGCCGGTGAAAGGCGTGGTGCATCGCTATCCCGACCGCTGCTTGCTGAAGCTCGTACATGTGTGTCCGGTCTATTGCCGCTTCTGCTTTCGCCGCGAGATGGTCGGCCCACAAGGCGACGGCACGCTGAGCGGCGCGGAGCTGGATACAGCGCTCGATTACATCGAGAGCCAGCCGGGCATTTGGGAGGTGATCCTCACCGGCGGCGATCCCTTCCTGCTTTCCGCGCGCCGTGTGCGTGAAATCACCGAGCGCTTGGCCGCGATCGAACACGTGAAGATCATTCGCTGGCATACACGCGTGCCCGCCGTCGATCCGCTACGGGTGACGCCGGATTTGGTGACGGCGCTACGCGTTGACGGCGCGACCACTTACGTGGTGCTGCACACCAATCATGTGCGCGAACTTACAGATCAAGCGCGCGCCGCGATCGCGCGGATTGTCGATGCCGGCGTGCCAATGCTGTCGCAGACCGTGCTGCTGAAGGGCGTGAACGATAACGTCGAAGCGCTGGAAGCTTTGATGCGCGGCTTGGTCGAAGCGCGGGTGAAGCCGTATTACCTGCACCATCTCGACAAGGCGCAAGGCGTCTCGCATTTCCGCTGCTCGATCGAACACGGACAAGAGCTGGTGCAAGAACTGCATCAGCGCGCCTCCGGATTGGCTCAACCGACTTATGTGCTCGACATTCCCGGCGGCCACGGCAAGGCGCCGCTGGCGAGCCCCGGTTTGCGCGCGGATGGCGACACGTATGTCGTCCGCGATCGCCAAGGCGTTTGGCGCACATACAGCGATTAGGGTTGGCTCGCGCCGATCACGTCCTTGGACGGTTCGCTCAACGCCACGAACAACGCGCACAGAATGATCACCGACGCCGCCACGAAGGGCGCGGCGTGATGAAACAGATCGAACAAGAGGCCAGCGCCCAGTGGTCCCGCGACGCGGCCGAGCGCGCCGGCCGATTGCGAAAGCCCCATCACCGCGCCGCGTTCGTGCTCGGAAGCTTGCACCGCGATCAGCGCGTTCAGCGCCGGCGTCGCCAGGCCCAAGCCAATCACCAGCGCTGTAAGCGATGCAATCAACGTGGCCGTCTGGTGCGTCACGCCAAGCCCGCCGAGGCCGGCGGCGAACAGCGCAAGGCCGATGAACAGCGTCATGCGCTCCCCCAGCGCACGCGACGCCGCGCCCGCGCCGCCGCCTTGCAAAAGCACGGCGCCGACACCAAGTGCAGCAAGCGTCCAGCCAACTTCGCGCGGCCCCCAAGAGAGTTCGACGTCAGCCCACAAGCCGAATGTCGTCTCCATCAGCGCCTGCGCGGCGATCATCAGAAACATCACGGCGATGAAACGCGCTAGCGCCGGGCGCGATGTCAGCATCCGCATCCGTCGCGGCCGATCGGCGCCAGCGGGCAAACGCGCTTCCGGCGGCAGCGTCTCGCGGAAGAGCGCGAACGCCGCAAGTGTCGCCAGCGCGCCGAGGCCCGCGCTTGCATAGCACACGCGCGCGAAGGCTTCGCGGCTGGGCTCGTCTCCAATGAGAAGCGCGCCGAGCGCGGGGCCTGCGATAAAGCCAAAGCCGACCGCGGCGCCGAGCAGCCCCATATTGCGCGCCCGCGTTTTGTCATTGGCCAGATCAGCCGCCGCCGCGAACGCCGCGCCGACATTGCCGGCCATCAAGCCGCCGAACAGGCGCGCCGCACCGAGTTCTTCGACGCTCCGCGCTTGCGCGATCCAGATGTAAGAGAGCACTCCGCCGATGAGGCCGACGATCAGAATAGGCTTACGCCCGATACGATCGCTCAACCGCCCCCAGAACGGCGACGAGATCAATTGGCCCAGCGAATACGCGCCCATCGCGATCGTGGTCGCGGTCGGCGTCGCGCCAATCTCGAGCGCGAGGAATGGGAAGATCGGCAGAAAGACGCCGAAGCCGGTCATGCCGATCAGCACGACGCCGACAAGGGCGGCCAGGGAGCCGTTGGCTGATTTCATCCGACGCTGATAGCGCATCGAATCGCGCCGAGGCAGCGCGACATTTGACCCGACTTGCGAAAAACACCCAGACCTAAGCGCTCGGCCGGATCGGCGCGGGTGCGGCGGGGTTCAGATATTGGCGCAGATCAGCCCACGGGATCGACACTTCCGTGCCGCCCATCACGTACGGCGCGCCGAACGAATAGGGCGGGAACAATAGCGTCAGCCCCTGCTCCGTGATCAGCCACAGATGCGGCTTGGTCGCGCTCTCCTGCACGTCGCGCTCCGGCGGCACGAAGCCGTCCTCGCGATACTGGCGCGAGATTTCAGCGACGGCGCGTTGCGTAAGGAATTGCTCCCAGCCGGCGCCGGCGCGGAAGACGTCGGCGGCCGTCAGCGCGCGGCCTTCCGTCATCAGAACTGTAACGGCCTTCGACGTATTATTGCCATGCGCCGCGCCTAAAGTGTCGCTCGACATATCGAAGCGCACCGAGATGAGTTCCGGCCCGGCGAACGCGATCCGATAATCGACGACCTCGTTGGTCGCATCCTCCAAACGGAATTGCGGCGATTGCGCCACCAATTCGTTGAAGCGCATGATCTCGGGCGTTTGCTGGCCATCGATGCGCGGAAAGCGAATGTCGCGCAGCACCGCCGGCGGCGCTTCATCGCCCAGCCCGGTCGCCGCGGCCACCTCCGCCGTCACCGGCGTTGCATCGACCAATTCCATGCGCTGGAAGGTGTAGCCACCGACTTCCTGCACGGCGTCGCCAGCTTCCTGCACGCGGGCGCGGAACTCGCTTTCGAGGCAGGTTTGCTGCTCGGCGGAGGGCGCGGCTTCGGGATCGATGATGCCGCAAGCGATGCGCTGAGCGTCGCGCCAGCGATTCTGGTTTTCAACCAGCAGAGCCGCCCCCGCGTCAGAGACGCTCGCGGACTCCGCCACCAGCGTGTCGCGCACCTGCGAGTCGAGCCCGGCGAGCGTGCGGTTCTCGCACACGTGCTGTGCGAACTCGCCACGTCCCTGAGCACAAATGTCCAGAGCCGCCGAGATGCGCTCGGCGGAGCTTTGTTCTGTTTTGCTCTCGCCGCCGCGATCTCCGCAGCCGACCAGCGCAATCAGAGCGAGAGATGCGCCGACAATCCGGACTCCGCGCATCGACATGTGTCCTCTAACCTCCGTCCCCAGGGCAAATCAGTGCCACAGAAGCGCCCTGTCGTCACGGCCTGTCGCGCCTTGTCATGCGATGACGTGCAGCCCTCGTTTCTCTAGAATGCGCCATGCCCGTGACCGCCGCCTACAAACCCTACCCTAGGTTTGAACACCTGGGACCAGAATTCGCCGATCCGGTGGCGCCGGCGGCGTTTCCGCAGCATATTTTGCGGCGCCGCAACCAGGCTTGGGCCGAGCGTATAGGGCTGGGTCAATTGAACGCGGCGGAATGGGAGGCCCATTTCGCGCGGTTCGAGCCCCTGCCCGGCAACATGAACCAGCCCCTAGCGATGCGTTATCACGGCCACCAATTCCGCACCTACAATCCCGACATTGGCGATGGGCGCGGCTTCCTCTTCGCGCAGGTCCTGGACGCCGATGGCCGGCTGCTTGACCTCGCGACCAAGGGCTCGGGCCAGACCCCCTATTCCCGCTTCGGCGACGGGCGGCTCACGCTGAAGGGCGGCGTGCGCGAGGTGCTGGCGGCGGAGATGCTCGATGCGCTGGGCGTCTATACGTCGAAGGCGTTCTCGCTGTTCGAGACCGGCGAGCAATTGACGCGCGGCGACGAGCCTTCGCCGACGCGCTCGTCCGTTCTGGTGCGGCTCTCGCACAGCCACATCCGCTTCGGCACGTTTCAGCGCCTCGCCTATTTCGAGCGCGCCGATCTTATGCATCAGCTGATCGAGCATGCCGTGGCGTGCTATTATCCACGCCGCGCGAATTTGAACGCTGAAGCGCGGGCGGCGGCGCTCTTTGGCGAGATCGTGGAAGCCAACGCACGGCTCGCGGCCAGCTGGATGGCGGCGGGCTTTGTCCATGGCGTGCTCAACACCGACAATTTGAACATCACCGGCGAGAGCTTCGATTACGGCCCCTGGCGGTTCTTGCCGACGAGCGAGCCAGGGTTCACCGCCGCCTATTTCGATCAAACCGGGCTCTACGCCTTTGGCCGCCAGCCGGAGGCGGTGTCGTGGGCGCTGGCTCAGCTTGGCGGCGCCTTCACGCTCGTTTGTCCGCAAAGCGAATTGGAAGCGGGACTTGCGCGATACGGCCCGGCCTACCAAATGCATTTGCGCGGCGCGGCGTTTCGACGGCTCGACTTGGTCGAGGGCGATTTCGAAGCGGACCTCGAGTTCCTGGCCAAGATGTTCGCTTGGCTGACCGAAAGCCAGGCTGGCTGGGACCAGTTCTTCCATGATTGGCACGGCGGCGGCGCGAGCCTTTCCCGAGCGCTGGAGAGCCCGCAAGCGGCGCGCTATACGGAGCCGGCGTTCGCACCCATCCGCGATGGATTGGAGGCGCGCGCCAGCAGCAACGCCGCCGCGCGTTTGGCGCACGACTATTTTCAGCGCCCGGCGCCGGTATCGCTGGTGATCGAAGAGGTCGAGGCCCTGTGGGCGCCGATTGCCGAACGGGACGATTGGTCGCCGTTCGAAGCCAAGCTGAACGCGATAGGCGAATTGCGCGAGGCGCTCGGCGCCTCGTGTCACGGCTCTGTCGCGAAAGCAGACTAGGCCCAGCTGAAATTTGGAGCGCCCAGGTGAGCAAGCACATCAACGATCTGATCGCATCGCGCCGCGCCCTGTTGGGCGGTTTGGCGGGCCTGCCGCTGCTGAACCTCGCCGGTTGCGCCACGACGCCGGACGCCGGCGCCGCGCCCACGGCTTCGCCCGTCACGTTCACGAGCGTGGCCGCGACCAATGCCGACACGGTGACGGCGCCGCCCGGCTATCGCTGGCGCAAATTGATCGCATGGGGCGATGCGCTGTTCGACAGCGCCTCGGGCGCCTTCGACCCAGATACGCTGACGCGCGCCGAGCAAGAGCAGCGTTGGGGCCAGAACAACGACATGCTCGCGGTGTTTCCAGCGCAGTACGCCTTCCCAACGCCGCGCGACCAATCGCGCATGCTGATGTGCGCCAATCTGGAATATTTCACGCCGTCGCTGATGTTTCCGGGCGTTGCAGCACCGGCTGAGTTCACGGCCGCGCAGGTCGAGGCATGTATTGCTTCAACCGGCATCGGCGTCGTCACGCTGGAGCGCGATGGCGATGGCTGGCGCGTCGTAAAAGATGCAGCGCCGGGCGCCGGCTTCAATCGGCGCATCACGCCGTTCACGCCTGTGGTCTTCTCCGGCCCCGCCGCGAACCATCCATGGATCCGCCAAGGCGGCGAAGGATACAATTCGAACGAGACGAGTGAAGGCCCGGCCGGTTCGATCCGTTGCGGCACGTACGGCAATTGCGCAGGCGGGCAAACGCCGTGGGGCACGTATCTTTCGGCGGAAGAAAACTTCAACTATCTCTTCCACGCGTCCGACGTCGATGCGCCAGCGCTGCTGCAGGCGCGCACCGACCCGGCCTTTATCGAGAATTGCCGCGCCTATACCGTGCCGATGCAAAACCCGGCGGGCCATTTGATGCCGCGCCAATACGACATGTCGACGAACCCGCACGGGCACACCGCTTATGGCTGGGTGTTGGAGGTCGATCCCCACGATCCCCATTGGGCGCCGCGCAAACGCACCGCGCTTGGCCGTCGCAAAGGCGAATGCGCAACGACCGCGCTCACGCGCAATGGCCAGGTCGCAGTCTATTCCGGCGACGATCAGGCCAACCAATACGTCTATAAATTCATCACGCGCGGACGCTTCAACAGCGCGAACCGTCTCGCCAACCGCGATCTGCTTGATGAAGGCGTGCTGCATGTCGCGCGCTTCGAGGCCGATGGCACAGGCCATTGGCTGGCGATGACGCCGGACACGGTGAACGCCGCCGCGCGCGCCGCCAATGATAGCGCGACGTTCCGTGATCAGGGCGATGTGGTCATCCGCGCGCGCGAAGCCGCGAAACTGCTGGGCGCGACGCCGATGGATCGCCCGGAAGATGTCGAAGCGATCATCGATCGCAATTGGGTCGGCCTCGGCTCCGTGCTTGTGGTCTGCACCAACAATCGCGCGCCTGTGGCCGCGCATCCGGGCAATCCGCGCCGCGAAGGCCCTACGGGCGAGAACGGCGTACAAACAAATGTCGCCGGCCACATCGTGCGCATCGATGAAGCCGGCGCCGACGCGGGCGCCACGACATTCACATGGGATGTGTTCGCGCTCGGCGGCGATCCGAACGCGACGGGACTCACGACGCCATCGCGCAGCGGCGCGCCGCTGCCGATTTCAACATCGATCAATGGCGCGTCCACCGTGAGCGGCGACCGCTTCGCCTGCCCCGACAATGTGTGCTTCGATAGCCGGCTGAACGCGTGGATCACGACCGACGGCTCGGACGGCGTTTTCCCCGATTGCAACGACGTCATCGTGGTGACGCCGACTTTGGGCGACGGCCCACGCACGGTGAAGCGCTTCCTCGTCGGCCCGATCGGCGCGGAAATCTGCGGTCCGACCATGGCGCCGGACGAGCGCGCGTTCTTCGCTTCGATCCAGCATCCTGGCGAAAACGACGTGAACGGAATCGAGATCGACACGCTGCGCTGGGAACGCGGTCAACGCCCGCCGTCGAGCTTCCCTGACGGCGGCGAGTCCTGGCCGCGCTCGGCGGTGATTGTGATCACGCGCGAAGACGGCGGCCGCATCGGCGACTAACGCCGCACGAAGCCTTCCTTGTGCAAGAGCCGCGCGACATCCATTGATGCGCGCACTTGCACGACATCGTTGTTCTTGTCGGCCTCCGTGAGCGCGCTCCAGGGCACGAGCTTATCGTGCGCCATGAGATCATTGTTGCGCTTTTCTTCGTCCAAGGTTGGCCGCCAACCCGCCATCAGGCGTTCGGCCATCCAGCGATCGTGCTCGCGCTCGGCCATGCGGGGCATAATATCTTCCGGCACGCTTGGCGCGGTGTCGCCCTTTTCGCCCTTCCCGGCGGGGCGCCAGCCAGCGTCCCAGGCCTTGGTCATCGCCGCATCCGAGACGGCGCGGTTGGCGGCGCGATAAGTTTCCAGCACGTCGGACCAATCACGCATCGCCGATTGAAGCTCCTTCATGCTCATCGGATCGCGTTGGCCTAGACCCTTGTTATAATGCTCATGCGAGATGGCGGCGCCGCGATCGAGCCAGCCTTCGATGATGCGCGCGCGGGTCGAATTGACCTGATGCGCACCGAACGCTTGAAGATAGGCGTCGAGCTCCGCGGTTTCGTCGCCGCGCGCATATTGCTGCGAGAATTCCGACTGGCTGGACTCGCGCATATAGATCGGAACAGGCCAA
Organism: Caulobacterales bacterium; assembly: GCA_017303355.1. GTDB lineage: Bacteria > Pseudomonadota > Alphaproteobacteria > Caulobacterales > Aquidulcibacteraceae > Vitreimonas. The sequence goes on from JAFLCU010000030.1 coordinate 8,847, forward strand.
CGCAGGCCGTGATTGCATGCGCGCTTCAGCGCAATGGCCAGATGGATATTGCCGGGATCGGCGCCGGTCGAGACCACGACCGCGGTTGGCCTGCCGCGCGCTTGTTCAACTGAATCGAGCAATTCCTGGCCAATGGATGCAGCGGCCCAGTCGAATGGCAGGAAGGCGATGTCGGCGCTCCAGATGTGGGGATGCGCGAACGCCTCGCGGTGACGCGCACGAAAGCCGGCCTCCACGAGGTCCGGGTTGGGCGCCAGCACGGTGAGGCGCGGGGCTTGGAAATGCGCCGACCACAAGCTCATCAGCACACGTTCAGCCACCGCCTCTGCGCCAGCGTCGAAACCGAAGAACACGACATGCACGCGATCTTGGCCAAGCTCCTGCGCCACGGAAAGTAGCGTCTGACTTTCACGCTGAATCAGTGCGCGCCCCGCCATCTCTTCAAGCGAGAACGGCTTCGGATCGATGCTCGCCAGCGCCTTCTTCGTGCGCATTTGCGCCGACCGCATCTCGCGCGCTTCACGCAACAGCATCGCCGAACGCGTCGCGACATGCACGCCGATCGGGCGTTTGCGGCGCGCATCACCGACAAGGCGGCGCACGGCGGCTTCGATTTGCAGATTGGCGGTGTCGTCCGGCTCGAACGCCACGACGTGCGCGGCGTGATGCGCGCGCGCGGTGCGCAGCGTCTCCAATTGCGTCGCGTCGCCTTCGAGCACGATCACGCCCTTGCGGCGGAGGCCCAGCGCGGTTTCCTCCGGCAAACCCTCGGCAATCACGATGACGGCGTCACGGCTCTTGCGGCAATCAAGCGCAAGCGAGAGGGCGGCGGGGCTATCGCCTGCGATGACAATATGATGCGCAGCGCCCAGATTGAACATGCGTGCGAGCGAGCGGCCGAGCTGGCCGGAAAACGCAAACAACAAACCAACGGCCGGCGCGGCAATCGCCGCGAACCGCACCACCTCGCGCAACGGCTCGTCGGTGCTGAAATACTGATCCCACATGCTGACGGCGCCGAGCGTGCGATAGATCGCTTCCGTCGGCCCTTCGCCCCACCAGAGCGCCAGCCCTCCCCCGATCCAGATCGCGGTGAGCACGAGCACGACACCCCAGCGAAACGCGCCCGCGCGCGTGTGCGACGTGGCCGTGAGCCCCGCGGCCGCCTGAGACCACGAATTGGCGTAAGTTTGCGCCATGCGGGCGTTCTCCCCTGCTCCCCAGCCCGGCCATTGTGAGCCGGCGCCGCCGTGGGGTCCAGCCCGAAGCAGTTGCGAAGGCGGCCCGATTTGGCCTAGCTCTCGCTCGCACACGCGGCCCCGTAGCTCAGCCGGATAGAGCAGGTCCGTCCTAAGGACACGGTCGGGAGTTCGAATCTCTCCGGGGTCGCCACTCGATGCTGGCGTGGGACCAGCAGCTTCTGGGGCCGGGCCATTCCGCGGTTGCCGAGTGCTTCTTGATCAGGGACGATCGGAAAAGCGTGGAGGACGACGTGACTCATTTTGGCGATTATCAGCTCTCGATCTATTTCGCTGGGCTGAGCGGTCAGCTTCCGAAATATCCGGTCGATTTCGCCTCGTGGAAAGCGCGCGCCGAAGCGGCCATGTCGCCATCGCTCTTGAACTACGTGCAAGGCGGCTGCGGCGATGAACATACGCAGGATGAGAACGCGCGCGCCTTTCAACACTGGGGCATGGTTCCGCGCATGTTGGTGGACACCACCCAACGCGATCTTTCGATCGAGTTGTTCGGGTGCAAATTGCGGTCGCCGCTCTTCATGAGCCCGATCGGCGTCACAGGATTGTGCACGCAGGACGAGCACGGCGATCTCGCCGCCGCGCGCGCCTCCGCCGAGACCGGCGTGCCGTTGGCGGTCTCCACGCTCACCAACGATCCGATGGAAGAGATTATCAAGGCGGCGGGCGATACGCCGGCGTTCTTTCAACTCTACACGCCGAAGAACAACGATCTCGCCGCAAGCCTCGTGAGCCGCGCGGAGAAAGCGGGCTACAAAGCCATCATCGTCACGCTTGACACATGGGTGACCGGCTGGCGCCCGCGCGATCTCAACAGCTCCAACTTTCCGCAATTGCGCGGGCATGTGCTGCAAAATTATTTCAGCGACCCGGTGTTTCTCAAATTGCTCGGCGGCAAGCCGCAGGACGATTTGCGCGCGGCCGTGGGCTTGTGGGCTGGCCTGTTCGGCAAAGTGCTGACCTGGGATGATTTGGCGTGGCTGCGCGGCCTGACGAAACTACCGATCGTGCTGAAGGGCATTTGCCACCCCGACGACGCACGCCGCGCCGCGGATGCGGGCATGGATGCGATCTATTGCTCCAATCATGGCGGCCGCCAGGCCAATGGCGGAATCGCTGCGATCGATATGCTGCCCGGCGCCGTCGAAGCGGCGGGAAAATTGCCGGTGATGTTCGATTCCGGCGTCCGCTCAGGCTCGGACGTGGTGAAGGCTATCGCACTCGGCGCAACAGCTGTCGGAATTGGACGCCCCTATTCTTATGGGCTGGCGATCGGCGGCGCCGAGGGCGCGGCGCACGTGCTGCGCTCGATCCTCGCCGAAGCGGATCTGATGATGGCGGTGAACGGCTATCCCACGCTGGCGGACGTCCGTCGGGAGGGCGCGAGGCGCGCTTGAGCGCTTCACGCATTGCGCCGAAAGCAGCGTGTCGCGTGGTCGTTGACGATGCCGACGGCTTGCATCCAGGCATAAACAATCGTGGGGCCGACGAACTTGAAGCCGCGCCGCTTCAACTCCTTTGAGATTTGCTCTGACAGCGGTGTTTGCGTCGGAAAGGTCTTGCCATCGCCCTTGATCACTTTGCCGTCGGTGAAGGACCAGCAGAAATCGGCGAAATCTTCGCCGCGCTTCCGCATCTCCACATAGATCTTCGCGCCGGCGATGGTCGCCTCGATTTTAGCGCGGGCGCGGATGATGCCGGGGTCGGCCATCAGACGCTCCACGTCCTTCTCGGAAAAGCGCGCGACCTTTGCCGGATCAAAGCCCTTGAAGGCTTCGCGGAACGCCTCGCGCTTCTTCAGCACGGTGATCCAGGAAAGACCCGCCTGGAAGCCCTCCAGCATGAGCATTTCCCAGAGCATGCGTGCATCGTGCTGGGGCACGCCCCATTCGTCGTCATGATAGGCCTGATAGAGCGGATCATTGCTGACCCAGGCGCAACGGTGCTTGGTCATGCCCCTGCTTAGCGCGCCGGACACGCGCGAGGCCAGCGGATCGTCGGTTGACTGTTGCTTGCCATGCGCCCGCCTGTTTGAGTGCGTCCAAGGTTTTGAGGGAGACCGCAATGCGGATCGGGAAGACGCGCGCGCTTGGCGGCGCACTCATCGGTTTGGCGCTGCTGGCGACCGGCGCTAGCGCGCAGGACGCTCCGGCGTCCGACCCCAACTTTGGAAGGGGCGAGCGCGTGTCCGGGCTGCCGTTCGCGACACGCTCGCCAATTGTCGCGCCGCATGGCGCGGCCGCGACCGCGCATCCGTTGGCGACACAAACCGCGATCAACGTGCTGCGCAACGGCGGCAGCGCGATCGATGCGGCCATCGCGGCCAACGCCATGCTCGGGCTGGTGGAGCCAACCGGCAACGGCATCGGCGGCGACATCTTCGTCATTGTCTGGGATCCGCGCACTGAACGGCTCTATGGTTATAATGGCTCGGGCCGTACGCCGCGCGGCATGTCGCTCTCTGAAATGCGCCGCGAAGCGCGCCGGCGCGGCAATCCGAACGCGGTTCCGAGCTTTGGCGCGGCGAGCGTGAGCGTACCGGGCACAGTCGATGGTTGGTTTGCGCTGCACGAACGTTTCGGCCGGACGCCGATGGCGGACTTGCTAGCGCCTGCGATCCGCTACGCGCGCGAAGGCGCGCCGATTCCGCAAACGATTGCGATGTATTGGGCCAACAACCGGCGACGGCTCGAGGCGGAATTCGCCGCCGGACGGCTTCAAGAGATCGAGAACGCGCGGCGCACATATTTCTGCCAAGAAAACTGCGCGCCAATGCGTGCAATGCCGGACGGGCACGGCCTGTTTACAAATCCCGAACTCGCCAACACGTTGGAACTGATCGCCCGCGACGGACGCGACGCCTATTATCGTGGGCCAATCGCGCGCATGATCGACGCCTACATGCGCCGCATCAGCGGCTGGCTTCGTTATGACGATCTCGCGCGCCATCAGGGTGAATGGGTCGATCCGATCTGCGCGCCCTATCGCGATGTCGAGGTGTGCGAATTGCCGCCCAACTCGCAAGGCGTGGTGGCGCTGCAGACGCTCCGCATCTTGGAAGCATACAATCTGCGCGAGATGGGCTTCCTCTCCGCCGATTCGCTACACACGCAAATCGAAGCCACGCGGCTTGCCTTCGCCGATCGCGCGCAATTCTACGGCGACCCCGCGTTCACGCATTTCGACACGCGCCGCTTGCTAACGGATGAATATACAGCGCAACGCCGCGCCATGATTTCACCCAATCGCGCCATGCCGCCGCCGCCACACGCGGAGCTGCGCATAGACGGCGACACGACCTACCTCACCACCGCTGATAGCGACGGCATGATGGTGTCGCTGATCCAATCCAACTATCGCGGCATGGGCTCCGGCCTCGTACCGGATGGTCTGGGCTTCATGCTGCAAGATCGCGCCGAATTGTTCTCGCTGCAAAGCGGCCATCCGAACGTTTACGCGCCAGGGCGACGCCCGTTCCAAACCATCATCCCCGCTTTCGCCTTACGCGATGGCCAGCCATGGCTCTCGTTCGGCGTGATGGGCGGCGATATGCAACCGCAAGGCCACGTGCAGATCATCGTCAATCTGATCGATTACGACATGGATTTGCAGGCAGCCGGCGACGCCGCACGCTATCGTTTCTATGGCGGCGCCGAACCCACCGGCGACGCGCCCGAC
>JAFLCU010000031.1 GCA_017303355.1 Caulobacterales bacterium
CCCCGCGCCATTCCAGGTTCGCCAGCAGCGCCGGCAGCAGTTCCAGCGCCGGCAGTCCGCGGCCGAAGCCGTGGAAGCACGCCCCGCCGCGCAGCGCGAAGAGCGCGGCGAACGCGGCCGCAATGGCAAGCGCCGCCGCCGTGGTCGCGGTCGTGGCCGTCGCGTGTATGAGGTCGATGGCGGCGAATGGCTCGATTTCGTCAGCGCCGATTTGAAGCATCTGACGCCGCGCCCAGAGCGCCCGCGCCCGACATTGGTCGAAAGCGAGGCGGAGGACGACGCGCCCGTCGAAGCCGAAATCATCGTGCACCCGGCCGTCGAAACGATGGAGATCGCCGAGCCGGCGCCGCGTGCGGCGCCTGTCCGTGAACATGAAGAGGTCGCGGCTGTGGCGATGGCTGACGCCGAGCCGGCTATGCCGGAGCCCGAGCCGCTGAATTACGAGCCCGACCAGGAGCGGCGCGACAAATTCTTCTCGCGCCTATCGCGTTGGGCGAAGAAGTAGGCGGGTGAAAGTCCGCTAAGGAAAAAGGCCTTGTTCCCGCCGCAAACCAGCGTTTCAACGCGGCGGGGGACAGGCTGAACGGACTTCGGAGGAGCGCGCATGCTCGCCACCCTTTTCGCAGCATTGGCGCGTCGCACGGGCGCGGCGTTCGTAGCGCTCGCCGCACTGGCGGTGGTGGCTTGGCCCAATGCCGCGCATGCGCAAGGGCTCATCCGCGACGCCGAGATCGAAAACACGCTGCGCGTCTATACCGACCCGCTGCTGGTCGCCGCCGGCCTCAATCCAGAGGACGTCGACATCTACATCGTCAACGACCCGTCGGTGAACGCGTTCGTCTCCAACGGCCAGAATATCTTCGTCCATACCGGGCTCATTCTCGCGGCCGACAATCCGAATGAAATTATCGGCGTGCTCGCGCACGAGACCGGCCACATCGCCGGCGGCCACCTTGCGCGTTCGCGCGAAGCGATGGGCCAAGCCATGGGCCCGATGCTGATCTCGATCGGCCTCGGCGTGCTGGCGATCGCCGCGGGCGCGCCGCAAGCGGGCGCGGCCTTGATCGCCGGCTCACAGCAATTCGCGATGTCGAATTTCGTACGGCATACACAAGTCCAAGAATCCGCCGCCGACCAGGCCGGCGCGCAATATCTCGAAGCCACCGGCCAATCGGGCCGCGGCCTCATCACCTTCTTCAACACCAACATTCGTCCCTACGAATTCATGACGCGGCGCGCCCCGCCCTATCTGATGACGCACCCCTATTCGTCGGATCGTGTGGAAGCTTTGCGCCAGCGCGTGGAAGGCGCCGAACATGTCGGCGCCACCGACAGCGATGAAAATCTGCGCCGCTTCCGCTTCATGCAGGCCAAGCTGATCGGCTTCATTCAGAATGAGGGCCAAACGCTCGCCCGCTATCCGACGCGCGACACATCGCAGCCGGCGCGTTATGCGCGCGCTGTCGCGTATTACCGTGTTTCCGATCTGACGCGCGCGCGCACCGAACTCGATTCGCTCATCGCCGAAGACCCGGCCAATCCCTACTTCCAGGAATTGATGGGCCAGATCCTTTTCGAGAATGGCCGCGCCGAGGAATCGATCCCCTATCACCGCCGCTCGCTTGAACTCGCGCCCAATCAGCCGCTGCTGCAAACCAATCTGGCGCGCGCGCTCACTGCGGCGCGCGGCCGCGACGGCTCCGACGAAGCCGTCGATCTGCTGCAGCGCGTCGTCGCGCGCGAGCCCAATAATGCGTTCGCCTGGCGCGAACTGGCGCAAGCACGCGACCTGCGCGGCGAGCAGGGCCTGGCCGAGCTTGCCTCGGCGGAGCAGAACTTTGCCCTCGGCGATTACGCCAGCGCGCTTAATTTCGCCGAACGCGCGCGCCGCTCGCTGCCGCGCAACACGCCCTCCTATCAGCGCGCCAACGACATCGTGACGTTCGCCAGCAACGAAGTGCGCGAACGCGCCAACCAGCGCGGCGGCCGCTAGCCGCCTTGCCCCACGGCGTAAAAGCGGCCATGTCGAGCACTCCACGTCGCACCGGAGACGCCCGCATGGCGCGCCTGATCCTCGCCGCCCTCCTCGCTTGCTTTGTCGGCTTCGCGCCGCACGCCTCGGCGCAAAGCTTCAACGCCCAGGAACAAGCGGAAATCCGCGCCATCGTCCGCGACTATCTGGTGCGCAATCCGGACGTGCTACGCGAAGCGCTGGATTCGCTCGAGCAGCGCGTGAGCGCCGAACGCTGGCAGCAAATTCGGAGCGATAGCCGCGACTTCGCGATGGGGCCTCCCGATGCGCCCATCACCATCGTCGAATTCTACGATTATCGCTGCGCCTATTGCCACGCCGCGCTCGAATGGGTGAGCGACGTCATGCGCACGCGCAATGATGTGCGCGTGGTGTTCAAGGAATTGCCGATCCTCTCGCCGGAATCGATGGAAGCCGCGCGCGCGGCGGTGGCGGCGATGCCGCAAGGCCGCTATTGGCAATTCCATCAGGCGCTGATGAGTTTTCCGCTCAACCAGGAACTCAATTCCGCGCAGATCGATCGCATCGCCCGCGCCTCCGGCATCGACGTGGCGCGCATGCGCCGCGCGATGGACCATCCGGACATCACCCGCCTGCTCGAGGAAAACCGCGCCCACGCCGTGAACTTCGAAATCACCGGCACGCCGGGCTTTGTCATCAATGGCGAATTGGTGCCAGGCTTCAACCAGCCGCTGCTGGATGCGCGCTTGCGCGAGGCCGCGCGCGAAGCGCGTGAGCGCCGCCAGGCACAGCGTTAAACCCGCCCCGTCGCCGCCGCCGCGACAATGCGCAAACGCCGCGCGAACGGCGACGGCGCCGCGCCGTTACGGCGCAAGCCGCGCAAATACGCGGCGGCGTTGGCGACATAGCCATACGCGGGAAACAAATCCGGCGGCGGCGCGTGCAGCGCGCGCAACGCGCTTAGTTCTGCTTCCACGCGCGCCACCAGAGCATCCGCCGATGACGGCAACAGCGGCCGGCCGCGCGCACGCCACGTCGGCTCCGCGCGGAGCAGACCAACAGCGCCCCACAGCCACGCCGCCCGTGTGATGAACGCGCTGTCTTCGTCCCCCACTGCCCCAGCGCACGCTTCAACGGCGAGACGCATCACGCTCCCCGCCGTCGCGTCCACATAAGCGTCAAACGCGGACCAGTCGGCAAACGGCGCCGCATCCAGATCATGCCGGCGCGCGTCGATAAGCGTCGCGAAATGTTGCGCCGACAACGGGGTTTCACCATGCGCGACGCGCAGCGCCGCCAGCGCCTCATGCTGATCCGAGGGTTTGCCGGCAAGCGCATCGGCGATCGCATCGCGCCACCACGCCAACCTAATGTCGCCCAGGGTCGGCTCCTTCACGACCTCTGCCGTGCGCGCGATCTCGTAATTGACCGCATAGATCGCGATCAAACGCCGGCGCACATCAGCGGGCGCAAAGCGGCTCGCCATCCAGCGGTCTTCGTCGACGCGACGAACAAGAGCGTCCAAATCTTCCACGGGATTGGGGATTAGGGATTGGGGATTGGCTTGCAACAGAAAAGGGCGCGACCTCGCGGCCGCGCCCCAATCCCTAGTCCCGAGAACCCAATCCCTAGAACAGCGTGCTCGCGCCCGTCATCGCCACCAGCATGGGCACGGAGAGGAACGTGTTCGTTCGCGAGAACAGCATCGCCGTCTTGCCGGCAGCGGCTTTCGCGGCCGCGTCCAGATCGGGATACTTGTTGTTGATGTTCAGCGCCTTTTGCTGGTTCGGCCAGATGATGAACCAGACATTGAACCACATCGCGATCGCCAGCCACATGCCGATGCCGATCAGGATATGCTTGGGCACGGCAAAGCTCGGATCGTCCGCGCCGCCGAGCGTCAGCGCCTGCACCAAATAGCCTTGGTTGCCCGCCAGCGCGAGGCCGGTGATCAGAGTCGCCATCGCGCCCCAGCGAAACCAGAACAGCGCCGCCGGCGCGATCACCTTGCCGATGGCAGGCTTCTGCTCATCCGGGATCTTCGGCATGTTCGGGATTTGCGTGAAATTGAAATAGTAGAGATGGCCGATCCACATGATGCCGGACAGCACGTGCGTCCAGCGCCACAGCGCTTCCCAGAAGCCCGCGTCGCCGAACGCGTATCCGGCCACGCCCATCGCGAAATAGATCAAAAACAGCGCGCCGACGGCCAGCGCCGTCCACGCCACGTAACGCAGATTAGATAAAAACCAGGCCATGCCCTCTCCCTCCGAGCGCAGCGAATCCCTTACGCCGAACAGGGCGTAAGATTCGAACTCAGCGGAACATTACAGACCCAGCTACCTGCGGTCACGGGGTCGAGGCGGCCGGCTTTGCCGATTTCTTCTCGCTCTCGGTCTTGTAGGCGTCGCGCCGGCCCACCCCGAACAAAGTCAGGATCGGCGCTGCGATGAAGATCGACGAATAGGTGCCGATGACGATGCCGAAGAACATCGACACGGCGAACGCAAACAGCGCCTCGCCGCCATAATAGGCCATGACGCCCAACGCCATGAGGCCCGTCACGCCAGTGATGATCGTCCGCGACAGCGTCTCGTTGACCGATAGGTCGATCAAATCCTTCATCGGCATCTTTTTGAACTTGCGCAAATTCTCGCGCACGCGGTCAAGCACGACGATCTTGTCGTTGATCGAGTAGCCAATGATGGTGAGGATCGAGCCTACGGCCGTCAGCGTGAATTCCATCTGCGTCACGGCGAACAGTCCGAACGTCAAGATCACGTCGTGCGCCAGCGCTATGACGGCTGCGGCGCCGAAGGTGAAGCCGAAGCGGAACCAGATATAGACCAGCATCAAGCAGATGCCCGCGCCCAAGGCGGCGACCCCCAGCAGGAAGAGCTCGCCCGACACCTTGGCCCCGACCACGTCGGCGCGGCCGAAATGCACATCCGAGCCGAGCCGCTCGGTGATCGCCTGGCGCATCAGCGCCTGCGCTTCCGCACTGCTCATATTCTCCGGCGTCTCGTAATTCACCATCGCCGCGGTTGGATCGGTGAACGCCTGCACGCGCACATCGCCGAGACCGAGATCGCGCAGCGATTCCAGCGCTTCGTGATCGACGTTGCGCGGCGCGGTCGAGATTTCGATCATCGACCCGCCCTTGAAATCGACGCCGCAATTCAAGCCGCCGCATGGCGGCGTCAGCGGCATCACCGTCAGATAGATCGAGGCAAGGCACGCGAGCGCCGAGATCACCCCAAAGAACGGCGCGAACGCGACGTATTTGAAGTTCGTCTTCTCGGGCAGGAATTTAATCAGAGGCCACATGGAATATGCCTATGCGATCGGAAGTTTCTTGGGGCGGGTCGCGCGGAACCACCACGCGACCAGCACCTGCGTAATCAACACGGCCGTAAACACCGAGGTGAACACGCCGATGAGCAGCGTCCAGGCGAAGCCCTTCACCGGCCCTGGCGGCGCCAGGTTCAGCATGATGAAAGCCGCGCCCAAGTGCGTGATGTTGGCGTCGAAGATCGTCAGCACGGCGCGATTGAAACCGGCGTCGATCGCCAGCGCGGGCTGGCGCCCGGCCTTCGCCTCCTCACGCATGCGCTCGTAGATCAGCACGTTGGCGTCGAGCGCGACGGCGAGCGTCAAGATGAGGCCCGCGATGCCTGGCAGCGTGAGCGCGGCGCCAGTGATCGTCATCACCGCCATGATCAGCACGCCGTTCACCAGCAGCGCGACCACCGAGATGCCGCCGAACAGCAGGCCGTACGCCAGCACCATGAACAGCAGCACGAGGCCGAACGCGATATAGGTCGAGCTGAAGCCCGCATCGATCGCGGCTTGGCCAAGTTCGGCCGTGACGCTGCGTTGTTCAATCACGGAGAGCGGCGCCGGCAACGCGCCCGCGCGCAGCATGACCGCCAATTCGTTGGCCGTCTCCGCGGTGAAGCCGCCGGAAATCTGGCCGGAGCCGCCGCAGATCGGTTCGTTGATGTTCGGCGCGGTCAGCACCTGATTGTCGAGCAGAATGGCGAAGCGCTGGCCGGTATATTGTCGCGTGATCCGGCAAAACAGCGTCGAGCCTTGGCTGTCGAGCGCGAAGCTCAACACGAACTCGCCGGTTTGGCCGTCCGTGGAGGCGTTCGCGCGCACAAGCCGTTCGCCGGTGAAACGCGGACGGCGCTCGACCACCTCGGGCCCCGCGCCGCGGCCGCCCGGATAGGGCTGCACCAGCATCGTGCCCGGCGGCAGACGACCAGAGGCGGCTTCTTCCGGGCTCACTTCACGCACCATGTGGAACGTCATCAGCGCCGTCTGGCCGATGCGGTCGCGCAATTGCTGCGGATCGGTCACGCCCGGCGCTTGCACCGCGATGCGATCATCGCCCTGGCGCGCGATCGCCACTTCGGCGGTGCCGTCAGGGTCGATACGCCGGCGAATGACTTCGATCGATTGCTGCGCGGCCTGGCGGCTCAACTCGCGCAAATGCGCCGGCGTCATACGCGCTTCGATAAGGCCGTCGGCGCCTTCGGTGAAGGTCAGCACGTCGGCGCCGCCTTGCGCCGTCGTCGATTGCGCCACCGGACGCAGCACTTGGCGCGCGCGCTCGAGATCAGCGACATCCACCAAACGGATACGCGCGGCGTCATCGACGACGCCGCGGCCCGTATAGCGAATGGCCGGCTCCGCATCGCGTAGCGCGGTGGCCATCTGGTCGGCGTAATTGTCGAGCTGCTGGCGGCGCAAGGTCGCGACATCGACTTCGAGCAGCAATTGCGAACCGCCGCGCAAATCGAGGCCGAGATTGACCACGCCGTGCGGCAGGAAGCCCGGCAGGCTCTCACGCACGCGCTCCGACAGCACATTCGGCAACGCAAACACGATGCCGAGCAAGGTCACCACGATGACCAAGATGACGCGCCAGCGCGCAACGTTGAGCATGAGGCTTATTCCGGCTTGGAGTCGTTCGCGGGCGCTGGGTCGGTCTTCGAACGCAGCTCGGCGATGGTGCCGCGCATCACGCGCACATCGACGTTCGGCGCCAACTCAAGGCGCACTTCGTCGTCCTGCAGCGACTTGATCTTGCCGATCATACCGCCCGAGGTGACCACGACATCGCCGCGCTTCAGGTTGGCGATCATGTCCATATGGCGCTTGCGGGCCTGCTGCTGGGGCCGGATCAGAAAGAAATAGAACACCACCACGATCAAAATCAGCGGCAGCATTTGCATGAAAACGGCGCTGGCCGGATCGCCGCCAGCGGCGGTCTGGGCATAGGCTTCTGAGATGAACATTGATCCTCGCGAGATGCGGCGCGGCGGCTAAGCCGCCGGCGACCGCCTTAAGACTCATGTGCGGGGGCGGCCCCCGCGAAGGCCGGGACTATATCGCCCGCCCCTGCCTTTTCAATCGGCGCCGGCCGCTTCCGCGCGCCGTAACGCCGCACTTAAGCGCTAATTCGACAGTCCCAGCAGCGGCCCCGGATCGAGCGCCGTACTGCGCTGGCGCACTTGAAACAAGAGCCGCGCCTCCCCATCGGCGCGAGAGCCCAATTCGGCGATCGCCTGGCCTGCCCGCACACGCTCGCCCTCGCGCACCAGCGCGCGGCGCGTGTAGGCGTACGCCGTCACGTAATCGTTGGCGTGACGCACCAGCACCAGCACGCCATAGGCCGGCAGATCGGAACCGGCATAGACGACATCGCCATCCGCCGCCGCGCTGACCGGATCACCGGCGCGGCCGCTGATCTCGATGCCGTCGATGCGTTCGCCGCTGGGCTGCGCGCCATAGCGCGACACGACAGGCCCCCGCATCGGCATGGCGAAGCGCGCATGCGCGTCGCGCACAATCGGCGCCGCTGGCGATGGCGTGGATGGCGGCGGCGCTTCGGCGCGCGCCACGGCGGGCAGATAAATCCGCTCGCCCGCGCGTATAGTGTAGGGCGCTTGCAAGCGATTGAGCAGCGCCAGCGAGCGCGTATCGACATTGTAGCGGCGCGCCACATCCTCGAAGCGTTCGTTGCGTTCCACAGTATGAAAACGCGGCGGCGGCAATTGCAGTTCGCGCCCCGGGGTCAGCGCATAGGGCGGCTCCAGCGCGTTTTGATCAATCAGCGCGCGCAGCGGGACCTGGTAGGTCGTGGCGATTTCGTAGAGCGATTCATTGGCGCCCACGCGATGCGTGCGCGGCATGTGCGCGGGATCGAACGGCTGCACGTCCTCCGGCCGCAACGCATAGGCCGAAAGCGGCGTGCCCTCGCCTGCCGCCCAATCCGGCGTGGGCTGAACCGCTGGCGCGCGCGTTTCGATTGGCGCCGGCGCCCGCCGATCCTCGATGGACGCCGCGCCACGCGCGGATTCGCCGCCGCCGCCATAGGAAATCGGCGCCGGCTGCGTCGAGGCGCAGGCGCCAAGCACAAGCGCAAACGTGAGAGCGGCGCGCGTCATCGCGACCTTTTCGCGCAGAATCGGCCGCGCAGGCAAATTAAGCCGGCGCCGAATCCTCCTCGACGCCGCGCTCCAGCGGCTGAAGCTTGATGGGTCCGAGATCTTCTTGCGATCCGTTTCGAATGCGGATCAATCTTTGCGTCTGCGCATCGCCAAGTGCGGCCACCAACGCCCCGCCCGGCTTCAATTGCGCCAGCAGCGGCGGCGGCGGCGCATCCAGCGCTGCGTTGATGACGATACGATCGTACGGGCCGTCCTCGTCCCAGCCATCGAAACCATCGGCCACATGGCAGAACGTGCGCATCAAGCGCGCGCGGCCAAAACGACCGCGCGCGTCCGCCGCAAGATCGCGCCACCGCTCCAGCGTAACGACGCGATGCGCGAGATCGGAGATCACCGCCGCCTGAAAGCCCGACCCAGTGCCGATCTCCAGCACCACATCGTTGGCCTCGGGCGAAAGCGCCGCAATGACGCGCCCGACAATCGAAGGCTTCGTCATCGTCTGCGCGTGGCCAAGCGGCAGGCCGACATCATCGAGCGCCAGGCCTTCAAGATGCGCCGGCGCGTAATGCATGCGCGGCGTGCGCTCCAAAGCCGACAACACGCGCGCATCCGTGACGCCGGCTTGGCGCATCTCCAACACGAAGCGCATGAGGCGGGCGGGATCGGTCATGCGGCTTCGCCGTCGCGGGGCAATAGGCAATAGGCAGTAGGCAGTAGTTGAAGCCACCGCAAAACCACGCGCGCCCGCATCCTATTGCCCATTGCCTATTGCCTATTGCCTTCCTTCGGCGGCGCGCCGCCCAGCACGCCCTTCAGCGCATGAATGGTTTGGCCGTGCGTCAAATCGATATGCAGCGGCGTCACCGAGATGCGGCCTTCATAGATCGCGCGCAAATCCGTGCCGTTCGGCGGGTTTGAAAGCTGGCCGCGAAAGCCGAGCCAGAAATACGAGCCGCCGCGCGGATCAGTGCGTTTATCGGCGTAGATGATGTGCTGATCGCGCCGCCCCTGCGATGTGACTTCCACTTCCTTCACCTCGTCCGGCGGAACGTCGGGAAAGTTCACATTCATCAGCACGTCCTTGGGCCAGCCATGCTTCAGCAATTGGCCGACAATGCCCGGCCCGAACGTCTCGGCCGTGTCCCACGGAATGGCGGCCTCTTCGCCGCGAAAGCCGCGCGCCTGGCTAAGTGCGATCGCGGGGATGCCGAGTTGCATGCCTTGCATCGCGCCCGCGATCGTGCCGGAGAACGTCACGTCCTCGGCGATGTTCTGACCACGATTGACGCCGGAGAGAACCAGATCAGGCTTCGCGCCTTCGATCAGATGCTCGACGCCCAGCAGCACGCAATCAGTTGGCGTACCGGTGATCGCGAAGCGCTTTTCATCGACCTGCCGAACGCGAATAGGCGCCGTCAGCGTCAGCGCGCGCGACGCGCCCGATTGTTCGCTTTCCGGCGCGATCACCCAAACATCGTCGCTGAACTGGCGCGCGATCTTCTCCAACACGGCAAGGCCCGTGGCGTGGATGCCGTCATCATTGGTGCAGAGGATGCGCATGGCCGCTCGCTTAGCGCGAAACCGCCACGCGTGTCACGGGAACTACTTCCAGGCGCCGATGATTGCGCCCGCGACACCCCAGCACACGAGGAAATGCCCCAGATTGATCGGCAGGTAGGCGGCTGTATGCGCGCCATAGACGTAACCATAGAGGCTCGTAGAGAAGCCGAAGAGCACCGCCATGAGCAGGCCCGTGGAGAGCCCCGCCATCGCGCCCGGCGCATTGCGCCACTTGATCACGAGCGACAGGCCAATCGCGGTCAGGATCGGCATCACGACGCCCACTGGCATGCGGCTGGCGTCGCCCTGGCCTTCGACCATGCCCGTCATCGCCATGTACTGATCGCCTGGGATCAGCACCGCGAAGATCACGAATTCGATGAGGTAGATGACGACGGCGGCCGCCACGATCGCAAGTATGTTGTGCCCCTGATAGCGCATACATTGCCTCCCGCTCGGCCTCTTATCGGCCGGTTGAAGGAAGCTTAGGGGTGAATTGCCGCTCTGGCGAAGCGTAAAGCGTTTGGCGCGAGCGAAACGATGAAGCCCGCGCTACGCGCGGCAATCGATCGCCCAGATGTCCCAGGTGGGATGGTCGACGGCGTTGAGGCCGGGGCTCGAGGCGAACAGCCAGCCATGGAAAATCTCCTGGCGTTGCGCTTCCTCGCCTTCACGCGCGGCCGGCGTATCGAACACTTCGACATAAATACGCACTTCCGGCGTTTCCTCCGGCGCATTCTTCGAGCATGCGCGCGCGATCACTTCGAGCGAACCGACGCGCGTGGCGCGCCCGATCGTCAGCGTGTAATCGGAGGCGTGTCCGGTGACCTTGTCGAGACCGCGGATCACCGCGCGCTGCGCATGGGCTGGCCCCACGGCGGCGGCGAAGAGCACGAAAGCGGCGACAAGCGTACGGATCATGGCGTTTCTGCCTCTTCCTGGGTTTGCCCCTGCCCTTGTCCCTGCGCGAAACTCGCAAGCAGCGTGAGCAGATCGACCGAACCTTGCGTGTTCGGGATTTCACCACCCGGCGGCAACGTTTCGAAGCCAGCCGGCTCAATCGCGACATAGCCGCCGCCGAGCAAGCCGTCTGTGGCGATCCGCGCGGTAGATTCGTCGAGCACCTGAATATCGCCGTCGAGCGCCAGCGTGAGGCGCGCATCGTAGGTGTCGGGATCAAGCCCGACCGCGCGCACCACACCAACCTTCACGCCAGACACACGCACATCGGAGCCGACGCCTACGCCATCGACGCGCTGAAAGCGCGCGAACAATTCATAGCCGCCCGCGCCGCTGGTTTGGCCCGCCTGCGCCGCCGCGAATACGAAGAAGCCGACAGCGACAAACGCCACCGCCGCCCCCACGATGGTTTCGCCCCAGCGCTCGAAATTCATGTCCGGTCCCCGGAATCGTTCGGCGTCCAGGCTTCGTAGTCCGCGCTTGACGCGGCTCTCACGCCGCCGCGCGCCAGCGAGCCCTTCGGCCGATAGGCGCGCACGGTGCCGGTGAGGTTCGGCTGGTGCGGCTTCTCCCAGCTTTGGCGCTTCAGCGGCCGCACGGTGGGCGGCTCGTCGATCGTGTGATGCATCCAGCCATGCCAATCCGGCGACACGCGCGAGGCTTCGGCCAAGCCGTTATAAATCACGTAGCGGCGCTTGCGGCCTTCGATGCTCGGCCGGCGCTCCTCGTAATAGCGATTGCCTTGCTCGTCTTCGCCCACGAACACTCCACGGCGGCCAATATCGAACAGGGCGCCAAGGGTGGCCCCGTTCCACCAAGTGAAAATGCGCTTGAGCATGGGCTGAATTTAGACTCCTCCGCGCCCGCATTGCGGCTGAGGTCGCGGCGGCGCGCAATATGACGAGACGCCCGCGCCACGTCCAGTGCAGGCGCGAAACAATATCTTGGGATAATCCACGGTCGTTTCATACTAGATATTGATCCGACGCGCGACGCAAGCCTATCTTCCCACCGGATCAAGGGGAGCTTTGCATGGCCCAGGATTTCGAGCAGGACACCAGCCGGACCGCGCAAGCGCCGTCGGCGTGGTCCGAGACCATGATTCAGGCCGCGCTCGAAGCCGGACTCGCCGCCAATGGGACCGGTGGCGTTAGCGTCACGCGCGCCCTCGCCCGCGCCACCGCGCGGCTCGGCCAATGGGCCGAGGACGCGACCCTCGCCGATAAGCTGAACGCCCTGCTCGCCGCCGGCCAGATCATGCTCGACGCGCCCCTGCTGCGCGCGGCGATGTCGGATGGCGCGGAACTCACCATCTCCACGGCGCTACTGCGCTGGCCGACGAACCCGCGCGAGGAGCTTGAAGCAGTGGCGCGCGCGCAGACCTTGCTCGCCGCCGGCGCCAAGCTCGGCATCGCTGGTGCGTGCTGGGAGCAAGGCGTCCATGGCGACCGCCGAGTCACCAACACTGCGCCGCAACGGATCGACAAGGCCGCTGCACTCGGCCATCTGACGAAGTCCTGCTCACGCTGGGTCAGGAGCAGGGCCTGGAGCCCATCCGCGATTCCATTGCCGAGTTCGCCAGATCGTGCGCGCCACAAGGGGAATCCAAAGCGTAGCAGTTGTGACTGATCATGCCGCGCCACTGCGAGTAGAGGGGAAGCGTCTTCCCACCGCAAGAGGGTCTCACCGTGGAATCCATCCGCGTCAACGTGCCGAGTGCCGGCAATGTCGCAGCCACTTCCGCTGCTCCCCGCAGCGCCTTGCTTCCCGCAGCACCCACGCTGATTTCGCTCAGCCGCGCGTCGACCGACGGCACCCTGCAGGGTGCGGCGACGCCTGCGCTGGAGCCTTCGGAGGCGCACGCTGACGGGTTGCGCGACGGCGACCGCCGCTTTCTCCAGCGATTCTGCCGGGCGATCGTGTTGCTCCACGCGGATCCGGAACTGCGCCTGGCCGAGTTGTGCATGCGGCTTGCGCTGAGCGAACGCGCCTTGCAGCGCAAGGTACGCCAGCTGTTCGGCTGCCGTCCGGCCGAGTACCTGCGGTCCTACCGTCTCGATCGCGCGCGGCCACTGCTGGCCGCCGGCTTGCAGGTCAGCCAGGTGGTGGAGAGGGTTGGCTTTGCCGGACACGCCTACTTCAGCAGCTGCTTCAAAGCCGCGTTCGGCATCTCCCCCTCTGCCTATCGAGATGCCCAGTTGGCCGCGCAGCGGCAGTCACGCGACTGGCGCGAGTATCCGTTTGCCCTGCAGGAAGCGCGTCGCATCGCCGGTTGAACCGCGCAATGGGTTCGCCACTCATTCGACCAGCAACAGCGACGGCAGCGTGTCGTCGGCTTGCCGCAGCAGCGCGTAGGCCACGCCAGCGGCGCCGCGCATCAGGTCAACCCGGCCGTCCTCGGCAAGCCAGGGTAGCAAGGAACCATCGACCTGCAGGCTGGCGACGGCGCTTGCCATTGCCTCATCGCAGCGCTGGCGCAGCGCTACATCGGCGGTGGCGACGGCGATCGAGCGCAGCAGGTCCAGGTTGCCGAAGGCGCCATGGCAAAGGCCGGAGCGGTCGAGC
>JAFLCU010000032.1 GCA_017303355.1 Caulobacterales bacterium
CGCACCGAAATCACGCCGAAGAACATCCTGATGATCGGCCCGACCGGGGTCGGCAAGACCGAGATCGCGCGCCGGCTGGCGCGCCTGGCCAACGCGCCGTTCATCAAGGTGGAGGCGACGAAGTTCACCGAGGTGGGCTATGTCGGGCGCGATGTCGACAGCATCATCCGCGACCTGATGGAAATCGCGATCAAGGACCTGCGCGAGCGCGCGATGAAGGCGTCGCGCACGCGCGCCGAGGACGCCGCGGAAGACCGCATTCTCGACGTGTTGCTGCCGCCGGCCCGCCCGACCGGTTTCGGTACAGACGCGCCGCCGGCCGAGGAATCCGGCACGCGGCAGAAATTCCGCAAGAAGCTGCGCGAGGGCGAACTGGACGACAAGGAGATCGACATCGAGGTCGCGCAGTCGTCGCAGTCGATGGAAATACTGACGCCGCCCGGCATGGAGGAACTGTCCGGTCAGCTGCAGTCGATGTTCCAGAACATGGGCAACCCGCGCCGCAGCCGGCGGAGCCAAACGAGTGAGGCTGCTTCGCGCGCCCAGTCGCGGCGCCTTGCGCGCCTGGGGTTTCGCGCTTGCCGTCGCCAGCGTGATCCTGCCGGCCTTGCCGCTCGGGCCGATCTTCGCGCAACCGCCATTGCCGCTCGCTGTGTTGTGGGCCGCTTATGGATGGGCGGCGGAGGATGAAAGCGGCTGGCGCGCGCCGCTCACGCTCGCGGTGCTGGGCCTTGTGCACGATCAGCTCGCGGGCGGGCCGTATGGCTTGTTCGTGGTGCTTTATCTCTCCGCCTATCTGATTGGGCGCGTCGCGGCCGTGGCGATGTCGGCGCCAAACTTGGTTTCGCTGTGGGGCGGCTTTATCGTCACCGCGGTGCTGACGATCGGCATCGCCGCGTTTGTCGCGCCAATCGCGTTGGGCGAGAACGTTTCCGTTGCGCTTTACGCGGAAGCCGCGATCATCACCGCGATCCTGTTTCCGTTGGTGCGGCCGCTTTACATGAGCGCCTCGGGCGCGCCACGCATGCAGCCGGGAGGCCGGCGATGAGTAAGCGCGGCAAGTCTGTCGGTTCGACGTTGCCCAAGCGCGACGTGAACGTGATCTTTTCGCGCCGCGCCGCGTTGCTGTCGTTTGTGGGCGCGGGCGTGCTCGGCACGATCCTTTTCCGCATGGCGCAGCTGCAGGCGACCAACCTGATCAGCCGGGAATATTCAGCGGCCGCTGACGAAAACCGTTTCGACACGCGCATCATCGCGCCGCCGCGCGGCATCATCTATGATCGCTTCGGCACGATCCTGGCGCAGACCAGCAAGGATTATCAGGTCGCCGTGTTGCGCTCGGAAGTGGATGATCTCGAAGAGGTTGTCGGCCGTGTCGCGCAAATTCTTGGCCAGAGCGTCGAATGGGCGCGGCGCGCGGTGATCAAGGTGCGCGGCGGCCAGCGCTACGAGCCGGTGCCGATCATCGAAGGGCTCACCTGGGAGCAATTCAACGCGATCAATGTGCGGCTGCCGGAATTGCGCGGCGTGATCGCCAATTCCGCCGACGTGCGCGCCTATCCGTACGACATCGTCTATGGCCATCCGATCGGCTACGTGCAGAAGCCGACACAGCGCGATATCGACCGCGTGCTGGAGGAGGGCAATCCCGAAGGCGAACGGCGCGCGACCTATCTGCGCAATCCGCACGTGCGCGTCGGCAAGGCGGGCCTTGAAGCGTCGATGGAGCAGACGCTCCACGGTGAAGCGGGCTGGCGCAAAGTCATCGTCAACGCGCGCGGCGTTGAGATGGGCGAGGACGAGGGCGAGCGGCGCGAGCCGGTGCGCGGTTCGGGCGTCGTGCTGACTATCGACCACGAATTGCAGCGCACCGCGATGCAGAATTTCGGCGAACAATCCGGCGCCGCCATCGTGATGGACATTTTTTCCGGCGATCTCCTGGTGATGGCGTCGGCGCCTGGCTTCGATCCCAACCTGTTCGTCAATGGCATCAGCCAAGCCAATTTCGATCTTTACAATGGCGACGAAAAGAAGCCGCTGTTCGACAAGGTCGTCACCGGCACGTACGCGCCGGGCTCCACCTTCAAGATGATGGTCGGCATCGCCGCCAAGCAGGCAGGCGTCGAAGACGACTGGAGCGTGAGCTGCTCGGGCGCGTTTCCGTATGGCGGACGCACGTTCCATTGCTGGGCGCGCGGCGGCCATGGGCGCGTCAATCTGCACAACGCCATCAAGTGGTCGTGCGACGTGTATTTCTATCAGGCGGCACTGCGCGCAGGCCCCGAACGTATCGCCGCGGTCGCGCGCCAATTTGGCTTGGGCGACCATTTCGATGTGAACGTACCGAACATTCGCGACGGCCTGATCCCGGATCCCACTTGGTGGCGCGAAAACCGCAACGAAGGTTGGACGGGCGGCCTCACGCTGAATTACGGCATCGGCCAGGGCGCGATGGGGGTCACGCCACTGCAACTCGCGGTGATGGCCGCGCGCTTGGGCAATGGCGGACGCGCGGTGGCGCCGCGCTTGGTGCGTGAAGCGCCGGGCGTGACCGAACCCGGTCAGCCGCCAGCAATGACTGGCATCGCCGCCGAGCATTTGGCGCGCGTGCGCGATGGCATGTACGGCGTCTGCAACGAGCCGGGCGGCACGGCGTTGCGCGCCGGCAACCTCGAACTCGTGCGCAATCCCGAGACTGGCGCGGCTGTGCGCAAGACGCCGGAGAACAGCACCTGGCAGCCCGTGCAGATCGCCGGCAAGACCGGCACGGCGCAAGTGCGCGCGCTCGGCGGCAATCGCGGCCGACACTATTCGACCATCGAGTGGCGCTTCCGCGACAACGCGCTGTTCTGCTGTTTTGGCCCTTGGCACGAGCCGCGCTACGCGTGCGCGGTTGTCGTTGAACACGGCGGCGCCGGTTCCGCCGTCGCCGGCCCGATCGCCAAGGAGATCATGAAGGAGACGCTGCTGCGCGATCCGTCGCGGCGTCCGGGCGCGACGCTCGCGTCGCTTGAGCGAAACCTGGCGAGCAATACATGACCACCGCCAACGTCCTTTCCTCCAGCGGCCCGAACACGATCTTCGATCGTTTCGCCAAGTTGAACTGGGGCATCATAACCATCCTCTGCGCGCTCGCGTTTGTGGGCGTGCTGATGCACTTTTCGGTATCGTCGGGCGATCGGCTCGACATGCCGGTGACGCATGGCGTGCGCTTCGCGGCGATGATGGTGATGGTGATCGTCGCCGCGCTTGTCCTTGATGCGCGGTTTTGGCTGGCGATTGCTTATCCGCTTTATGCGGGCGCCTTGCTTCTGCTGGTCGCGGTCGAGTTGGTGGGCGCGACGCGCATGGGGGCGCAACGTTGGCTCGATATCGGGCCGCTTTCGTTGCAGCCGTCGGAGTTGATGAAGGTCGGCATCGTATTGGCGTTGGCGCGCTATTATCACCAGCTTGATGCGCGGCGCACCGGCACTGTGCTGTGGGTGATCCCGCCGTTTCTGATGATCGCGGCGCCGGTCGGCCTCGTCATGCACCAGCCGGACTTGGGTACGGCGCTCATGATCTTGTTCGCCGGCGTGTGCATCATGTTCCTGGGCGGGCTGCTCTGGCGGATCATCGCCGCGGGCGCGATCGTGGCGATTGGCGGGGCGATCTTTGCCTACACGAGCGTGCTGCATGATTATCAGCGCGACCGCGTGAACGTATTCCTGGGCATCACCGACGATCCGCTGGGCGCGGGCTATCACGTGCTGCAATCGAAAATCGCCATTGGCTCGGCCGGCTTGTTCGGACGCGGCTATTTGCAGGGCACGCAAAGCCAGCTCGACTTTTTGCCCGAGAAACACACCGACTTTATCTTCACGATGATCGTGGAGGAATTCGGCCTGCTGGGCGGCGCGCTGGTGCTGGGGCTATTCGGCGCGCTTCTGGCGCTCACCATGCAGGTGGCGATGAAGGCGCGGTCGCTGTTCGGCAAGCTCGCCGCCGCGGGCGTGGCCGCGACCTTGGCGTGCTATGTGTTCATCAACACGGCGATGGTGATTGGGCTTGTGCCGGTGGTTGGCATTCCGCTGCCGCTCTTGTCGTTCGGCGGCACGGCGATGATGACGCTGATGGCGGGCTTCGCCGTCGTGCTCAGCATCGATCTGCACCGCGATCAGCACGGCGCGCGCGGCTGGCTCTGGTAATTACCAGGCGGCTTTGTCGGCCATCCAATCGGTAGCGCGGATCAGCGCATCGACGATGCCGGGCTCCAACGAGGAATGGCCGGCGTCGCCGATGATTTCGAGTTCGGCGTCAGGCCACGCTTTCTTCAAATCCCACGCGTTCGAGAACGGCGTGCACATATCGTAGCGGCCATGCGTGATGCGGCACGGGATGTGGCGCATGCGCGGGGCTTGCTGCAGCAGCCAGCCATCGGTTTCGAAGAAGCCGTTATTGACGAAATAATGGTTCTCGATGCGCGCGAAGGCTTCGACGAAGCGATCCTCATTGAAGCGTGAAGGCAGCGCGCTTGGGCCTGCGAACGAAATCGTCTCACCCTCCCAGCGCGACCAAGCGCGGGCGGCTTTGAGGCGCGTCTCCCAATCGGGGGAGGTGAGGCGCTTGTGGAAGGCGTGCAGCAGGTCGCCGCGCTCTTCTTCCGGGATCGCGCTCACATAGCGATCGAATGCGTCAGGAAAAACGTGGCTGGCGCCTTGCTGGTAAAACCAATCGATCTCGCTTTTGCGCAGCATGAAGATGCCGCGCAGCACGAGGCCGGCGACGCGCTCTGGATGCTTGGCCGCGTAAGCGAGCGCCAAGGTCGAGCCCCACGAGCCGCCGAATACGACCCATTTGTCGATGCCGCAGCGTTCGCGTACGCGCTCGATATCGGCGACCAAATCCCAGGTGGTGTTCTCGCGCAGTTCCGCATGCGGGGTGGAGCGCCCGCAGCCGCGCTGATCCATCATGACGATGCGATAGCGCTTGGGATCGAAGAAGCGGCGCATCTCCGGCGAGAGGCCGCCGCCTGGGCCACCGTGCAGCGCCACCGCCGGGCGCCCGGCCGGATTGCCGCTCTCTTCCACATAGATGGTGTGGATCTCCGACACTTTGAGCATCTCGCTCTTGGCGGCTTCGAGCGGCGGGTAGAGGTCGCGACGGGGCGGGGGCGTTTGGCCGTACATGGCCTTTGGTTACGTGCCAAAAGCCGCCCCCGCAAGCGCGCCAACGACGCGGCGCGGCAGTTTCCGCTCTTGGGGCGGCGCGCGCGCAATGCTAACCGCTTTCTCCCGTCGCCAGAAGAATCGTCCGCTGCCCGCGTGAGCGCTGAACCGACCTCCGTTTTCACCTCCCGCGCCGCGCGCGTGACCTTGGTGATGTCGTGCCTGTTCGCGACGACGGGCGTGACGCTCGTGTTCTTGCCGCGCTGGCTCGAGATCGAGCGCGGGCTTTCCGGCGCCGAGATCGGCGCGGTGCTTTCGCTGGCGCAGCTCGCGCGTATTTTCACCGGCCCGGCGATCGCGTTTTGGGCCGATGGCGCGCAGGATCGACGGACGCCATTTCAACTGATGGCGATCGCCGCGATCGCGGCCTACGCGGCGTTCTTCTTTCTAGCCGAGGGCTTTTGGCCTCTGCTTGTGCTTGGCTTCCTGGCGCTCTCGCTGGTGCAAGCGCTTGTACCGCTGATCGAGGCGGCGATCTTGCGCGCCACCGCCAGCGGCAAGATGAATTACGGCGTCGCGCGCGGCATTGGTTCGGTCGCTTTCATTTTCGCCAACGTGATTGGCGGCGTGCTCATCTCGCGCTTCGGTCTGGGGGCCGTGGTCGTCTGGGTGTTGAGCGCGCTCACGCTGGTGATCGCGTCGTCGTGGCTGACGCTGCTGCCGGACCCGTCGCAGCACCAGAACACTGCATCGTCGGCGCGGCTCAAGGCCGTGTTCGATCTAGTCAAGTCGCGACGCTTCCTCGTGCTGATCTTCGCGTGCGGCCTCATCCAGAGTGCGCATGCCTTTTACTACGGCTTTTCGGTCATGGTGTGGCGGGGGCAAGGCCTCTCGGCTGAAACAGTGGGCTTGCTCTGGGCTTTCGGCGTGTCGGTTGAGGTTGCGTTCCTTTGGAGCTTGGGTTTCTTCGAACGGCGCTTCTCGCCCGAGACCTTGATCCTCGCGGGCGCCGGCGGGGGCGTGTTGCGCTGGATCGCCATGGGCTTTGCACCGACGGGCTGGGTGCTCTGGCCGTTGCAGGCGCTGCACGCGCTGAGCTTTGCGGCGGCGCATGTGGGCGCGATGCGGCTCTTGTACCGCGACACGCCCGACGCGCAGGCGGCGATGGCGCAGACGCTTTATTCGACACTTTCCGGCGGCATCCTGATTGGCGCGTCGACGCTGCTTTCGGGCGTGCTCTATGATGCTGTCGGCGCGCAGGGCTATTGGGCCATGGCTTTGATCGCGCTTGCGGGCGGAACTCTGGCGCTGCGCCTCCTCAATCCACCGCCCGCGCACGTTCCAAGCGCAACACCTCATTAAGTTTTCGCCTTATTTGGGAGCTCTCGCCCCGAAAGCGCCTTTGGCTTCTTTGCCTAATGTTTTCTGTTACCGGTTATCGGTTGGGGTGCAGAAAGCCCGAAGGACGCGTTTTTCATGGCCGCAGCGGCCGCATTCGACTTCCGCGAGGATGACCGCGCGCCAGTCCTGGCGTTGAGCGGCGACTGGACGGTCGACACGATCGCCGTTCGCGAAGCGGAGGTGCGCGCGCTTGCCGAAAGGTTAAAGCCGGGTGCGGTGGTGGATGTCAGCGCGCTTGGCCGCTTCGACGTCGCCGGCGCCTATCTCATCGATCGCACCTTTCGCGAAAGCCCCGCCGGCGATACGGCGCGCATCGCCATTCGTGGCCAACATGTTAACGCGATGAAGCTCCTGGAGACCGCGCGCAAAGCCTATGGCGGCGCGCTGACCACGCCGGACCATCCAAGAGGCTTTACCGGTTTTATGGAGCAAGTCGGCCGCGTTATGGCCGCGATCGGCGACGAGATCATCGATACGGTCGGCTTCTTCGGCGAGACGCTGGTCGTGCTTGGCCGCCAGATCATTGAGCCGCGTCGCCTTCGCTGGACATCGCTGGTCAACGTGATGGAGAGCGCTGGCTTCAACGCACTGCCGATCGTGATGCTGCTGTCATTCTTCATCGGCTTGGTGGTGGCGTATCTCGGCGCGCGCATTCTCGGCGATTTTGGCGCTTCAGTATTCACCGTTGAGCTCGTCGCGTTCTCGATGATGCGCGAATTTGGCGTCGTCATTACCGCGGTGCTGCTCGCGGGCCGCACCAATAGCGCCTTCACGGCCGAGATCGGCGCCATGAAGATGCGCCAAGAGATCGACGCGATGCGCGTGATGCGAATCGATCCGATGGATGCGCTGGTCGCGCCACGCGTGATCGCCATGCTGGTGATGACGCCGATCCTCACCTTCATGGCGACGATGGCCGGCATCTTCGGCGGCATGCTGGTGTGCTGGTCGGCGCTGGGTGTGAGCCCGGCGATGTTCTTTGCGCGCATTCTCGAAGTGGTGCCGTCGCAGCATTTCTGGGTGGGCATGTCCAAGGCGCCGGCGTTCGCGCTGGTGCTCGCCGTGATCGCGTGCAAGCAGGGGCTCTCGGTTGGCGGTGATGTCGGCTCGCTCGGCAAGCGGGTGACGACATCGGTGGTGCAGGCGATCTTCATGATCATCCTGCTCGATGCGTTGTTTGCGCTCTGGTTCCTGGAGATGGACTGGTGAGCGAAGAGATCGCCATTCGCGTACGCGGCCTTGTCACCCGCTTCGGCCGCCAGACCGTGCATGACGGGCTGGAGCTTGATGTGCGTCGTGGCGAAATCCTGGGCGTTGTTGGGCCGTCGGGGTGCGGCAAGTCGGTGCTGTTGCGCGAGATCGTGGGGCTGGATCAGCCCACCGAGGGCGAGATCAGCTTTCCCTACCATGCGGCGCACGGCATCGAGCCGCGTGTTGGCGTGATGTTTCAGGACGGCGCGCTGTTCTCCAATCTTACCGTGCTTGAGAACGTCGCCGCGCCATTGCGTGAGCACGCGCACGACATATCGCGTGAGCTGCGCGATGAGATCGCGGCGCTGAAGCTCGCGATGGCTGGGCTCGATGGGAGCGCGCATCACAAGAAGCCAGCGCAGATTTCCGGCGGCATGCGCAAGCGCGCAGCGGTGGCGCGCGCGCTCGCGCTCGATCCGGAACTCTTGTTCCTCGACGAGCCGACGGCGGGTCTCGATCCGATCTCGGCCGAAAATTTCGATCGCATGACGCAGGATCTCGCGCGCTCGCTTGGGCTCACGGTGTTCCTGGTCACGCACGATCTCGATACGCTCTACGCGATCTGCGATCGCGTTGCGGTGCTCTATGGGGGCAAGGTCGCCGCGATCGGCACGATCCCGGAAATCACGGCCAAGGCCGAAGGTTGGGTGAAGGAATATTTCTCTGGACCGCGTGGTCGGGCGGCGCATGCTGGCGCGCGCGCGGGAGGGTAGAAGCATGGAAACGAAAGCCAATTATGTCCTCATAGGTGCGGCGACCATTGTCGGCGCCTTGCTGGTGATGTTGTTTGCGATGTGGATCTCCTCCAGCGAGTTCCGGCGCGGCTTCAACGAATACGAGATCGTGTTCGACGATCCGGTGCGCGGCCTCACCGAGGGTGGCGAGGTGCGCTTCAATGGCATCAAGGTCGGCGAAGTGGATTCGCTACGCATCGATCCCGACAACACCAATCGTGTCATCGCTCGTGTACGCGTTTCGACGGATGTGCCGGTGAAGACCGATAGCGCCGCGCAACTGGAGCCGATTGGCCTCACCGGCGTTACGCTCATTCAGCTGTCGGCGGGATCGGCGGAAGCGCAATTGCTGCGCCCTTCATTTGGTGCGCCGCCGCCGCGCATTCAAGGTCGCGGCAGTCAGATCGATATTCTTGTTGAGCGCTCGGAAGACATCGCGCTGCGGGCAAGCGAGGCGATGGCGGCCGTGCGTGATCTGCTGACCGATGAGAACATCGCGCGCGTCTCGCGCATCATCCAGAATCTCGAGAACGTCTCCGCGCAGCTTGCGGACCGCAATTCGGTCGTGACGCAATCGGGCGAAGCCGCGCGCGAGATCGCGGCGCTCTCGCGGCAGGTGCGCAGCGATCTGGCTGAGCTTGATCAGGTGATCAGCTCGATCAACGAATCGGCGCAGACCGCATCCGGCGAGACGCTGCCGGAATTGACCAACGCGGCGGAAGAAATTCGCCGCGCCGCCGCTTCGATCAGCCGTGTCGCCAACAATCTCGAAGAGAGCCCGTCTGTCCTGACGCCGCAATCGCCGCGGCCGAGTGTGGAGTTGCGTCCATGATGCGCGCGTCGATCCTTCTGCTGCCGCTTGTGCTTGGCGGATGCATTTCACTGCTGCCGGAGCCGCCGCCGCCGCCGCGCGTGTTCGTGCTCGAATCCGCCGAGGTCGCCACGCTGCCGCGCCGCGTCGACGCCACGATCGCGGTGGCGCTGCCAACGGGCGAGCGCACCATCATGGGCACGGACCTGATCTGGCGCACGGGCGACGAGCTCGCCTACGTGGCGCGGACGCAATGGTCCGCGCGTGCGGAGTTCGCGCTGCAGAACATGCTGCTGCACACGCTGGCGCGCCAAGGCGCGTTCAGTGCGGCGACGCGGGCGGGCGAGAGCCGCGCCGAATACGAAGTGCGCTGGGACGTGCTGGACTTCGAGGTGCGCGAAGACGGCATGCAGGCGCGCTTCGCGGCGGATGTGCGGGTCGTTGCGTCGCCGGGCCGCCGCATCATCGCGCAACGCGTTATAACCGCGGAAGCGCCGGTGTCGGATAGATCGGCGAGTGTCGCCGCTCAAGCACTTGCGCGCGCCGCCCGGGAAGGCAGCGCGCGCATTGGGGAGTTTGCGGCGGAAGCGGCGGCGTCACACGAGGCGAGCGCCGCCGAAGAGAACTGATTACGAGGCCAAGGCCGCGTCGATCAGCAGGTAGGCGCGGACGAGGTCCGAGCCTTCACCCTTGTGCGTGCTTTTGGCGAGGTCCGGACGCGCGCGGAATTCCGCGGCGAGGGCCTTCGCGTCGAGATCGCGCTTCACGTGACGAGCGATCCGCGTCACCGCGGTCGGCGCCAGATCGGCGACGGTGTGGCGGCGCGCGGATGCGCCATTGCGTGAGCTTTGCGCGATGCGGTCGAGATCGCCCGGCTGCAGCACGGTGTCGAGATCGACGCCGGCTTCGGCCACGAGATCAAGCGCGCCATTCTTCAGCGCCGCGTCGGGATTGTTCGGCGAGGCGCCGAAATCGGCGAGATCGAACGCATCGCTTTCTTCGTTCGCGGCCTTCGGCGGTTCGTTGCGCAGCGGCGTGAACGTGCCCCAGCCCTTGAAGAGCGGGCGGCGCGCTTCTTCCGCCATGCGAAC
Organism: Caulobacterales bacterium; assembly: GCA_017303355.1. GTDB lineage: Bacteria > Pseudomonadota > Alphaproteobacteria > Caulobacterales > Aquidulcibacteraceae > Vitreimonas. Next base: position 10,436 of record JAFLCU010000032.1, read on the forward strand.
CCCGCCGCGGGCGACGGCGGCGCTTGCCGCCGCCTGCAACGGCGAGGCGTCGAGATCGACGACGCGTTCCACCGCGCGCTCGACCGTGCGTTCGACAACGCGCGGCGCGGGGCGTTCGGCGACGGACGCCGGCGCCTTCTTCGCGCCAGCGGTCGCGGCGAGCGCACTCAGGCGCTGCTCGATCTTGGCGGTGTAGCGGTCGGCGGCGGCTTCGCTTTCGACAGAGGCGGCGCGGGCGGCCGAGGCGGCTTCCTGCAGCTTGGACAGCGTGTCAGCGGCGGCTTCCTGCATCGCCTGGTTTTCGGCGCGGATCAGCTGGGCGGCGCGCTTGGCCTCGAACACGGCGGTGCGCGTGGTTTCACGCACGGCGCTGGCCGTTTCGTTGGCCGCGATCACGGCTTGCTCGGTCGATTTCTTGGCGGCGTCGGTGAGGCGCGTCGCTTCGGAGAGACCTTCAAGCATGTTCGCCAGCGTGCCGTTGAGCGAGGCGGTCGCCGCAGCCGCGCCATCGGCGGCGTCGTGGATTTGCGCCGTGCGATCGCCCAACGTCGTCGCCGTGGCGTCGAACGAGCTGACATAGGATTGCAGCGCGTTTTCCGCCGAGACGATTTCCGTCTTCACCATCTTCGACGCTTCGCGCATCAAGCGGATTTGACGGCCGATCGAGTGGGCCATGTTTTCGGTTTGACCGCCGAGCTCGCCATTGAGCTGGACGATGGCGTCGCGCTCCTGTTGGAGGGCGGCGGTCATGGTGTCGACGTTCTCGCGCGAGGCGGCGATCGCTTCACCGAACAGAGCGGCGTTGCGCTGGGCGCTGCGTTCGAGTTCAGCCAGGCGATCGAGCGCGGTGGCGACGGCGTCGTTCAGGTTTTCGATTTCGTGCTTCACCGAATTGGTGAGGCGCTGCGCGTCGTTTTCCACGCCATCGGTGGCCAGGCGCGGATTTTGCGCCAGGCGCGTCAGCTCGGCGGCGAGCTTGCGCGCCTTCAGCGATTCACCGGCGGCGGAGGCCGCGACCCAGAACAGCAGGGCCGGGCCGAAGGCGAGCGCGAAGAGGCCGGCTTGCATCGCCGGGTCCATCGCCATCACGGCGTCGATTCCATAATAGGAAAGCGGCCCGCCAATGGCGCCGCCGATCCAAACCAAGGCGGCCAAGCCGCCCATGAAGCCGGCCCATGAGAAGCCCGTCTTCACCTTGGCCGGCTCTTGCGGCTCGATCACCGGATGCGCGTCGCGCGCGTCTTCGGTTTCGAAAGTGTCTTCTTCGATGGCGATGTCGTTGGCCGGTTCGGGCTCGCCGAAGGCCTCGAACGGATCGCGTTCGTCCTCTAGATCGTAATACATAACGCAAACTCCCGAACGCCACGGTTTGCGGGCGTTAACGGGTGGGGCTGCAACGCCTATGCCAAAAGGCGAGTGCGCTTCGCCCGCCGCGCGTGCGCCAGTTTGGTGCAAACCGCGCGCCGAGTTGCGCAATTTGGGGAATGAGTAAGATTAACGCGCGCGTGAGAGAGCGGCGTTTGGTTAAGACACACGTCTTGGGCCGCCGGCGTCCCCGCCCGCATTCGGTGTTTCAACCACCATGATCTTCGATAATCGAAACACCACGCCGACGGTCCAAGAAAAGCGCGCACCGGTGTTTGTAGGTTGGAGCGCGCGGCTCCGCCGCGCATGCGTCGCGGAGCGACGCGCTCCCTTCTTTCAAGGCCTGTGCTCACGCCGGCGAGGGCGCCGGCGGTCCAAGAGGCCCAGCACGTTTGGCCGCGTGGAGCTTGGGCTCCGCGCGGTTGGGGGGGTGATAGAAGCCGGCTGCAAGCCGGCTGTCTGATGGGTTTTAGGAAGAGTCCGCGAGCGCGGGCATGGGCGCCAGCGCATGCGTGATGAACCGGCGCGCGGGCGGTGCGTGCGCGACGAGGCGCGTATCAACGTAGCCGTGGCGCAGACGGCGCTTGGCGCGTTCGAGGAAGCGGCGCTGATCGCAAAGCGCGTGGATCAAACGCATGCAGCGCTCGAACAGCGAGGCATTGCGCAGGCGCACGCGGCTGCATTTGACGA
>JAFLCU010000033.1 GCA_017303355.1 Caulobacterales bacterium
GATCGCGCAATCGAGCCCGTCGGCCGCGTCCGTGGCGCCCGCCTCACGCGCACGCCGGCTTTGCGCAGAGAGCGCCGCGAGCGGTGTTTTCAGCGAGTGCGCCAGATCGGCGGCGCGCCGTTGCGCTTGCTCCAGATCGCGTTCGCGTGCGTCGGCCAATTCGTTGATGGCGTTGGCCAGCGGGGCCGCTTCGGTCGGATAATCGCGATCCGACAAACGCGCCGAGGCATGGCTGCGCAAATTGGCGAGCGCCGCGCGAACGTCTTCCAGCGGGCGCAGGCCGAGGCCCACTTGCGCCCACGCGGCCGCCGCGAGCACCGCCCACAGCAACAGCAGGAACAACCCCAATTCGCGTCCGAACGCGTCGCGCGCTTCCGCGACCGCGCGCCTGTCGGCGCCCAGCACGATCGTCAGCGGCGCGCTTTGTGGATCAAGCTGAATGACGCGCGCCACGTAGATCAAATGCTGATCAAACGGCCCGTCCATCGCGCCGCGCGCCCAATCCTCGCCGCTCGCGGGCGCCGGCAATTCAAGCCGCGCATCCCAGAGCGAGCGCGAGCGCAGCAGCGCCTCGTCGCCAGAGACTTGCCAATAAAGCCCGCTCGCCGGCGCGGAAAAACGCGGATCGCTGGGCGGGGCGAGCACATCCAGGCGGCCACCTTCGCCCGGCCCAAGGGCTGCGATCACTTCGTGCGCGCGCGACAGCAAATCGGCTTCCACCTGGCGCTGGATGTGGCGCTCGAACAGGTACGACATCGCCAGCCACGCGACAGCCAAGGCCGCGAACACGGCCAGCGCCGCGCCCACAAGCAGACGGACGCGCAGCGAGCGTTGCATCAGGCGCCGCTCAGCACATAGCCGAAGCCGCGCCGCGTCTCGATCGCGTCGCGGCCGATCTTGCGGCGGATGCGCGCCACCAGCGCCTCGATCGCGTTCGCATCGACCGCGCCATCGGCGCCATGCAAATGATCCGCCAATTCGCCGGCCGAAACCGTGCGGCCTTGCTGGTGCGCCAGATAATCGATCAAGCGATATTCGAGCGGCGACATTTTCGCGACGACGCCGTCGATCAGCACCGCCATGCGCCGCGTATCGAGCGAAATGCGCCCGATCGTCAGCACCGAACTGGCATGGCCGGCCGCGCGCCGCGTCAGCGCCCGCACACGCGCCACAAGTTCGCCGACCTCGAAGGGTTTTGCCAGATAATCATCGGCCCCGGCTTCGATGCCGTCGACCTTTTCCGTCCATGCGCTGCGCGCCGAAAGGATCAGCACCGGAAACGTGCGCTCCGCCGCGCGCCAGCGCTTCAACACGGAAAGCCCGTCAAGCACGGGCAAACCCAGATCGAGCACGACGACGGCGAAATCCTCCGTGTCGCCCATGAACCACGCGCTTTCGCCATCGCTGGCGCGCTCAACAAGATAGCCCGCCCCGGTAAGCGCGCGCGCGACATCCTCGGCGATGTCGTTGTCGTCCTCGACCAGAAGCGCGCGCATCAATCCTCGTCTTCAACGCGCAGCACCACGCCCGAACGTGCGTCGATCTCGACTTCGCGGACGCGGCCCGTGCGGGCCAAAATCTGGACCTCATAGATCAGACGTCCATCGTCGCGTTCAAGCTCAATTTCGATGATTTCACCAGGCACGGCGCCTTGGGCGATGCCCATGATGCGAGTCAAGGGAAGCGCTTCGCGCTGTTCGACCGCCGTCAGCGCCTCGTCATGATCGCCGCGCCGGTCGCTCGCCAGCGCGGGCGCGGCAAACGCCGCCGAGGCGGCCATCGCGAGCACAAGAGAGCGGAGGGGAAAATTGCGCATGATCTTTATTACCGCATTGAAGCTGACATGGGGCTGACGGGCGCCGCCGGGCGCGTGTCAGCGGCGGTGTGCGAACTTTCGCTCAGACGCCGGGGCTTCCGGTGCAAACGAGAGGACAATTCACCCATGTTGAACATCGCCAAATCCCGCGCCATTTTCGCCGCTGTCGCCGCCGCCAGCCTGCTCGCGACCTCCGCTGCTTATGCGCAAACATCGCCGAACCAGCCTGAACTGACGCTGAGCCAAATCGAAAGCCGGCTGTCAGGCCAAGGCTACCGCGTTTACGAAATCGAGCGCGATGACGGCCGCTACGAGGTGAAGGCGCGCGACTCGCAGGGCCGCTGCGTCGAACTCGATGTCGATCGCCGCAGCGGTGAAATCCTGTATAGCCACCGCGACGACGATTGCGGCTTTGACGACAGCCACCGCAATCGCGGCGGCCGCTAAGCGCCTAGTCAGCTCCGCGCCATCGCCTTGGCGCGGAGCTGAACCGCTTCTGAATCCGCGCTCGTATGCCGTTCAGCCTATGTCGTGCAGGATGGCCGCCTTCCTTCGGAGGGATGTCATGTTCGCACAGATGTTCGCCTGGTTGCTGAAGCCGTTTTCCTGCACGGGCCGTTCGTTTCTGATCTGAATGGGCAAGTCCGCGCGGGTGCGCTAAATCGGCATCATGCTGCTTTTCACGCACCCATCCATGCTGCGCCACGAACCGCCGCCCGGCCACGCCGAGCATCCCGGGCGCCTGCAAGCCGTCCTCGATGCGCTGGAGGACATGGCGCTGGATCGCCGCGAGGCGCCACGCGCCGCACTCGAAGCCATCACCCGCGTGCATCCCGCGCGCTACGTGCAGGCGCTCGAACCCGCCTTCGCCGAAACCCAGGACGCGCGCGTGCGGCTTGATCCCGACACCTACATTTCCAGCGGCTCTCGCGAAGCCGTCTATCGCGCCGCCGGCGCGCTCGTGGCCGCAATCGACGCGGTAATGGCCGGCGAGGACGACATGGCGTTTTGCGCGGTGCGTCCGCCCGGCCATCACGCCGAGCCGATGTCGCCGATGGGCTTTTGCATTTTCAACAATGTCGCGATCGGCGCGATGCACGCGCTTGAGGCGCATGGGCTCGCCCGCGTCGCCGTGATCGATTTCGACGTGCACCACGGCAACGGCACGCAAACCATCGCCGAAGCCGAGCCGCGCCTGTTCTTCGCCTCGACGCACCAGGCGCCGCTTTATCCGGGCACCGGCGCGGCCGCCGAAACCGGCATTGCCGGCAATGTCGTCAACGCCCCGCTCTCGGCTGGCGCCGGCGGCGTCGAGTGGCGCCAAGCCATGGAAACGCGCGTGCTGCCCGCGCTCGATGCTTTCGCGCCCGAATTGATCCTGGTTTCCGCCGGCTTCGACGCCCACAAAGCCGATCCGCTCGCGCAGATGGAGCTCGATGAGGCCGATTTCGCCTGGGCGGCGAAGCGCCTGCGCGAAGTTTCGGCGCGTCACTGCCAGGGCAAACTTGTCTCGACTCTGGAGGGCGGCTACGACTTGGCCGCGCTCGCGGGGTCGGCCAAGGCTTATCTGGGGGCGCTCCAGCGCGACTAGATCCCGCTCACGGGGAGAGGGCGAGCGGTCGCGCGAAGGGTCAGAATGACGACGACCATGGCGCCCGACGAGACGCTAGATCGCCGTACGAGCGCGCGGGTCGGCACCATCGTGATTGCACGTCACGGTATGCCGCACGTCGATCGGACTGTGCGCATTGACCACCGCGGCTACCGCGAATGGTGGGCCGGCTACGATCTTGCCGGCTTGCACCCCGATGAGCGTCCACCAGAAAAATTGCTCCGCCACGCCGAAGCCAGCGACTTGATCTACGCCTCGACGCTGCAGCGCGCGATCCACACCGCGCAAATGGTGGCCGGCGGACGCGACATCATCACAGATCCGGTGTTCATCGAAGCGCCTTTGCCGCCGCCGCCGATCTGGGGAACTCGCAGCCCAGGCGCCTGGGGCGTGTGGTCGCGCGCGGCCTGGATGCTCGGCCGCCACGAGGATGGCGAAAGCCAGGAGGAAGCGCAGGTGCGCGCCGAGGCCGCCGTCGCCACGCTGACGGCGCAGGCGCTGCGCGGCCAGAACGTGCTGCTCTGCGCTCATGGCTGGTTCAACCGCATGATGCGCCCGGTGCTGCGCCGCCAGGGCTGGCGCGAGGTCGAAGATTGCGGCGACCGTTACTGGTCTTACCGCCGCTACGAGAAAGTGAAGTGATTGTGGCGCCTGCGAACGCCAGTTTGCGTTGTGCTGAAGCCCTGGAGACCATATTTTGCCCGACATGACGAAAGAAACCGTCGATACGAGCCAGCTCAGCTTCGAGGATTCCTTGGCGGAGCTTGAAAAAATCGTCGCTCACCTGGAGCGCGGCGATGTTCCGCTGGCGGATTCGATTCGCATCTATAAGCGCGGCGCGGCCCTCAAGGCGCGCTGCGAAAGCCAGCTGAAGGACGCGCAGCTGGAGGTCGATCAAATTGTGATGGGTCCGGATGGCCCGCGCACCGAGCCCGCGAAGCTCGGCTAAACAAGAGGGAAGAGAGACGCACCTATGGCCGACGATCCGCAAAACAATGCGCGCCTGCCGCTGATTTCGATGGAGGATTTTCTCAAGGTGGATATCCGCCTGGGGACGATCGTCGATGTGAAAGTGTTCGAGGAGGCCAAAAAGGCCGCCTACCAATTGTGGATCGATTTCGGCGATCCGCTCGGCGTCAAAAAGTCGAGCGCGCAGGTCACGCAGAATTACGATCTGGGAGAACTGCTCGGCCGCCGCGTCGCCGCCGTCGTGAATTTCGAGCCGAAGCAGATCGGCAAGTTCATGTCGGAAGTGCTCTGCTTGGGCTTCCCCGATCGCAACGGCGAAGTCGTGCTCCTGAACGTCGATCGCCCCGCGCTCACCGGCGGGCGGCTCTACTGACGTGACGAAGCTCGATCTCGTCCTCGCGCGCATCCGCAAACTGCCGCGTGAGCGGCAAGACGCGCTCGCCGAAGAGATCGAGTTTCGCCTGGATCATGACGGCGAGCATGAGAGCGTGTTTACCGACGCGGAATGGGCAGCCATCGAAGCGTCCATGGACGAGAGCGGTGAACTCATCCCGCATGCGCAGATCGTCGCGGAGATGCGCGCTAAATTTCCAGGATGAAGATTGTTTGGCGACCGCAGGCGCGCGCCGAACTTCTTAGCATCGCCGCTTATATCGCACGAGAAAGCCCGTCCGGCGCCGCGCGCGTTCAAAGCCAAATCCTGCATTCGGTCGAACTCCTAGAAACTTGGCCGCGCATTGGTCGAAAGGGGCGGCGCGGGTATCGAGAATTGGTCGTGCCGCACACCAATTACGTCGTGATCTTTCGGCTGACGCGGGCGAACATCGAGATTGTCCGGATGCTCCATACGAGCCAGCGGCGGTGATCCACTAGGCGGAGAAGAGCTGATGACACAGATACGCATCGCCTCGTGCAGTTGCGGGCAGTTGCGCGTGACGTGCGCGGGTGAGCCGGCGCGCATCTCTATCTGCCATTGCTTGGAATGCCAGAAGCGCACGGGTTCCGTGTTCGCGACGCAAGCGCGCTTCGCGCGCGAACAAGTGATGATCGAGGGCGACACCGCGCAATGGTCGCGCGCGGGCGATAGCGGCGCTTCGGCCACCTTCAAGTTCTGCCCAACCTGCAGCTCGACCGTGTGTTGGAGCCCGGACGCTGCGCCCGAGTTCGTCTATGTCGCCGTCGGCGCCTTCGCTGACCCGAGTTTCCCGCCGCCACGCGTGTCCGTCTATGAAGAGCGCCGCCACCCCTGGGCGCTCGCCGCCGGCGATCTGCCGCTGGAGCATCAATTCTAACAAGCGCTCTTGGCCCGAAGCCGGAAGCTAGATCACGCCATTGTCTCGCAGCATCATCGCGGCAGCGAGTGTCTTGCGGATCGTTGCGCCGATCTCTTCATGCGACGGCGTGGTCACGCCCCGAACGCGGATTTCTGAATGCAGACTGAGGCGGGGTGCTGCTTCAATGTCGATTGCGGTGTTCACCGTGGCTACGTGAATCATCCAACTGTTAGACTCGAAGCTTTTCACAGATTTTGCTCCGGAAGCTTGGTAGGCGGGCCAATCAGTGAGTTTCATGCCTCGCATGTTGTTCGGGGACTTGGGATCGAAGCAAAGCAGATGGTCGCAGATCGTGCGTCCGAGTTCAGCATTTGCGGCATCCGCAGGGACAATGGTTGGCTCGCCGGTTTCGGCGATCCCCGACACCGTGCAGATGATGAAGCCAACCTTTTCGTAGAGGTACGCGCGCGCCCTTAGTTCCTCTCTGCGATGTTTTTTGCGGCTGGCGATCTCAACCCAAGACCCATCCGGCGTCGCGCGCGCAATCATCTTGTCTTCCCCCACAAGCACATGTTGCATGGACTGGTCGTTTCGCGGAAGAGCAGCCTCGCGAATAGCGGACTTCGTCATTCCGGGGCATCGCGCAGCGATGAACCCGGAACCCAGGGGGCAAACGTCATGCCGGCGGCCCCTGGGTTCCGGATCGCGCTCCCGCCTTCGCTCGGCGAGCTATGGCGGGCAAGCCGCGCGTCCGGAATGACGCGCGAGATGCGGAAACATCAAGTGCCTATCCGTGGATAGATCGCGCGCATGCGCGTCAAAATCCCAAGCGCCACAACGCAAAGCGCCACTGGGATACGGGCATAGAAGCGTTCAAATCCGACCCCATCAAAACGCGCATACAATGCGCGCATGATTGTAACCCCCGCCGCCTGCACTGATCCCACCGCCGAACTTTGGCGCGCAGCCCGCGCCATGTTCGTGCGCATGTGCTTCGTCATGGGCACGGCGGCCGACATCATGGCGCTGGGCTTGTGCAAGAGCCAAATCCCGCGCCTCAACCACTGGATCAGCGCACTCGAAAGCTTCGTGCGCAAAGTGCTGGTGATGGAAGTGGATCGCCTGACGCTGATGCCGCCGAAGAAGCGCGACGCGTACGCGAAGAAGAAACAACCAACGCCGCCGGAGAAGAAAGACCGCAAGCCCAGCTACGCCTTCAAACTCTGGCCCAAGCCCAAGCAACACCCCGCGCGCATCACGCTACTCGGCGCACCCACCAGCGCACGCGAAGCCCGCCGCGAACACTATCGCTCTGTCTTGCTCGCACGCTTGAAAACGCCGCAGCAACGCGCGCCTGCGCATAGACGCTACGCGCGCCGAATCCTCGCGCTGCAACATCTCCTAAAGCGCCCACGCCGCGCCATTCTACGCCTAGCGCGCAAACTCAAGCGCTTTCCGCGCCTTGCGGTGAAACTCGCACTCGGCCGCCCATGGGACTCACCCCACGTCCCACCGGAACTCTGCGCCAAAGCCGCGCATGGCTCCTACAACGCGGCGCGCAACATGCTGCACCCCCTGGCGCAACTCCCCGACACAAGCTGAGCTGAATACAGCGCCGCACGTCCTGAACCGCTCTTGCAGCAGCAAGCAGCGGCCAAACGTGCTGGACGCTTTACAGGTTGGAGCGCGGCGCTCCGCGCCGCATGCGCGGCGGAGCCGCGCGCTCCCATGCTCCAGCAGTTGGAGATGCTTAGTTCGTCGGCGCGCCGGGTTCGACCACGGGGGCTGCCGGATCTTCCGCCGGCGGCGGCGTCAGCGGGGCGGGGCCTGCGCCAGAATCCGGCGCGGTGGCGTTTGGCGGCACGAGATCCGGATCGGGCGCGCCTTCGACTGGCGCGTCTTCAACCGGGACTTCGCCTTCCACTGGCGTTTGCGGCATCGTCTGCAATTCGGCGATGCGGCCGCGCGCGGCGATGGCGTGTTCGCTGTTCGGGAATTCATCGACGAAGGCCTGCAGCGCTTCGACCGTATCGGCGTCGCTGGCGGCCTCATAAGTGCGATCGTCCAGCGCCGCGAGTGCGGCTTCGGCTTCGTCACGCATGTCGCCCGGATTGCCTTCCAGGAAGGCGCGGATCGCGGCGGCGTCGTTCTGCTCGACCTCTTCCCAAGCCGTGGCGCTGGCTTGCGAGCCTTGCTGTTGGCTCCAGAAGAAATAACCGCCGCCGCCAAGCACGGCGACCGCGACGATCGCGACAAGCGCGATCACCATGCCGCCGCCCTTTTTCGGCTCCGGCTCAGGTGCAGCACTCGAGGTCGGACGCGGCGCGGGCGCCGGGCGCGGTTG
>JAFLCU010000034.1 GCA_017303355.1 Caulobacterales bacterium
CTCGACATGCCGTGTTTGCGGCAGAGGTCGGCCGTCGCCACCCCCGCCTCGTGTTCCTTCAAGATCGCAATGATCTGCTCTTCGCTGAACCGCTTCCGCTTCATCTTCCGGCTCCAAACAGGACCGGCTTCTAGCTCCAAATGGACCAAATTGCGGGGGTCACATCACGACTGCTCTCATGCGGAGTGATGAGCGCATTATCGTTGAGGTTTGCGGGTGTGGGATAAGTTTTTCGCGGAGGCTTGGAAAATAAGGGCGGGAGGGGTGTTGGGGTGGGGGATAGATTTTACCACAGCCCGGTCAGTTGCATGTCTTCGCGCGTCGGCGCCACGGCGTCAGCCAGCTGGCTGACCGCAGCCAGCAATTCAGCATGATCATTCTTCGGATTATACAGAATGGGTCGCAGAGAATAATTCCGCTCCCAAGAAGCGAGTGTTTCCGGAGAATTGTCTCTCGGTATGAGAGCGTAGTGCGGATTTGAGAAACCAAACTCTCCAGCCAAATTCTCAAGCATCAAGACTAAATCTGGATCAGTCATACTAACACCCACGAACAGGAACGTATGGGTCATCAGAAGCGCTTGGAGTAGCTTGTAAAAGTCATCATGCTTTTTCCGTAGCGTCGCATAATCCTGCCGTGTGAAGATCATCGAATATGCGTTATCGAGGCTACCGTGCGCGCGCAAAATAATGCGTGCTTTGTGATCTAGTCGCGCAACCGTTGAGATATCGGAATCTGAAAAGGTTTTGGACTTTACACTTTGCTCTGAAAGCTTGATGGCGGCTTTCTCGTATATCTTATCGACGTTCGTCGTAATGGTGATGGGCGTGTCTAGACGGAAGAGTTCGCCGTGTAGCTCGCCGATTTGGAACTGAGGATGTGAGTACTCCTCCTCAAGTAGCCGATGCCAATCCTCCTTCAAAAGCACCTTGGCGATATCCAGGCAGGTGAGCAGGTCCCCCGCCTTTCGGATTCGCCGAAGTTCGGCTCGCGCCGACTCCGGGCATCGCTGAACGACCTTATCTACAAACTCGGGCCACAAGGGAGGACGCTTCCCTGCCTGCGTCTTTGCCCAGCGCGAAACACCAGCGCCGACGTATAGTACGCACCGGCGCCTGGCGACATCCTCAATGAGCTTCTGTGGCAGCTCGATTGGCATTAAGCTAAAGTCGTCACTAGTTTGTCAGCGATCTGCTCGTATGTATCCTTCACCTCCCGAACCTTCTGAAAATGCGCGCCGACCACGCCGTCACTCGACTTCAGTGCGAAAATCGGCGCTCTACTTGTCTGAGACATCGGCACAAGGCTATGCAACGTCGGAATGCTACCCAAACTAAAGCGTTCAACGACTTCTTGAGCGGTCATCTGAGGATCAACGAGATTCTTGCCGATCGCCGCCGGAATGCGCGACATGATTTTCTCATATGCGCTGACCGCGCGGCTTTGCCCCTGCGCATCTTTTTTGGCGGTGTATTGCTGTGTCACATATCCCGAGAATTTTAGATTCCAATCGTAGTGCGGATCAGGCACCTCATCAGGATCTTTCAACGCCGCTAAGCCAGCGTTAAGCCCTCCCTTCCACTCGTTCAGCGCGTACGCAATGTTATCGAGTGCTTTTAGGCTAAAGATGTCGATCGACATCGGTGTGATGTAGTGCTGGCACGCAATCAGCACTGCGCGATTGAGTGCGCCAAGCGATGGACCAACGTCAAAAAAAACAATGTCATACTCAGCACAGCGACGGACGAGTTCGATAAAGAGCATTGACGTACGCATGCCACGGGTGTCTCCCGCAACGGCCTGCCCCCAATCGCGCGCGAGCACATCCTCGGCGAGCGCGAGCTTCGGATCGCCGACGAGCACATCCAAGCCGTACCTCCCACTTTTTCGAGGCACAATTTTTTCGGAATAGCCTTTCCCAATCGAGAGGGGGCGAACAATCGAGTAGAGCGTAAAAGACTTACTATCGTCGTAGATTTCAGAAATGCGATCCTCAGAGAATAGCGCTTCAGTCGCGTTACACTGCGGGTCCGCATCAATGATGAGAACTTTCTTTCCGCGTTCGAGTGCCAGATAGCCGGCAATATTGCAGAGGAAGGTCGTTTTTCCGACCCCGCCCTTGTTGTTAAACACGGCGATGGATTTCATTTCACGCTCCAGTTGAGCTTGGAATATCAGCGACCGTCGCTAAGCACAAATCGAGATTGATCAGCCCCCCTCCATCCCCTCATCCTCCGCCTCGCGCTCGACGCGCAGCGCCGTCAGCTGATTGCGCTGCCGGCGTAGAACCTGAAACCGATAGCCATGGAAGGCGAAGCGTTGGCCGGGTTCGGGGATGGCTTGGGCTTCGTGAATGACGAGGCCGGCGATGGTGACGGCTTCTTCGTCGGGCAAATCCCAATTCATCGCGCGATTGAGATCGCGGATCGGCACCGTGCCATCGACATTGACGCTGCCATCGGGCTGCGGGCGCACGCCGACGACGGCGATATCGTGCTCGTCCTTAATGTCGCCGACGATCTCTTCGAGAATATCCTCGAGCGTAACGAGGCCCATCAGCGCGCCATATTCATCCACCACCAGCGCGAAATGCTCGCGCCGGCGCAGGAATTCGGCGAGCTGATCTTCAGCGCTCGTCGTCATCGGCGTGAACCACGGATCGCGCTTCACTTCATTGACGTCGAAACCGTCGCGGCCATGCTCTGAGACCGCACGCAAGAGATCGCGCGCGTGCAGCACGCCCACGATATTGTCGGGCTCGTCCTTCCAGAGCGGCATGCGCGTGTGCGGGCTGGACATGGCTTGGGCGATGATCTCGCGCGCCGGCAGATCGATATCGAGCGATTTGATCGATTTCCTATGGATCATCACGTCGGCGATGGTCAGTTCGGAGAGATCGAGCGCGCCGAGCAGGCGATGGCGCGTTTCGGCCTCCACGCCGCCCTCTTCGGCGTGCAGCTCCACCGCGCCGGCGATCTCCGCGCGCGCGGCGCGCAGCACGTCCACGTTCTCGTCGACGCGCACGCCGAAGAGTTTGAGGCCGTTATTCACGATCCATTGCACGGCGGAGACGATCGGCGCGAGGAACCGCACCATCCATTGCACCGGCAGCGCCACGGCGCGCGCGATATTGTCGGCGGCGGTGATGGCGAGCGTTTTCGGGCCGACCTCGCCAAAGATCAGCAGCAGCGGCGTCAGCACGATGGTGGTGACGAGCGGGGCCAGATCGCCATAGAGGCTGCCGAAAATGCTGGAGCTGATGGCCGAGGCCGCGACCTGCACCAGGTTCGCGCCGAGCAGCACCGCCCCGATCATGCGCTCGCGGTTTTCGTTGAGCTTGTTGACGCGGGCCGCGCGCTTGTCGCCTTCGCGCTCAAGGGTGGCCATGCGCGCGCGCGAGGCGCCGGTGAGCGCGGTTTCGGCGGCGGAGAAAAACGCGTTGAGCAGGATGAGGCCGACGATGACGAACGCGGCGATCAGGAGCGAGGTGGTCATTGGCTCTCTTCCTTGAGGAACGCGCGCACGGCTTCCGCGTCGGCGTTCTTCTGGACGAATGCGTCGCCGATGGCGCGCGCGAGGATGACGGTGAGCTTGCCGGCTTCGGCCTTCTTGTCGGCGGCCATGAGCGCGACGAGTTGATCCGCATCGTGCGGCGCGCCGGGGATGCGGCGAAGATCGGTGCTGAAGCCGGCGGCGGCCAGGTGATTGCGCACGCGCGTGGCGTCCTGCGCGGTGCAGAGGCCGAGCCTGGCGGAGTGCGCGAAGGCGAGCGCCATGCCGGCGCCGACGGCTTCGCCGTGCAGCAGCGCGCCATCATAGCCGGCGGCGGTTTCGAGCGCATGGCCGAAGGTGTGGCCGAGATTGAGCAACGCGCGCGGACCGGCTTCGCGCTCATCGGCCTCGACGATGCGCGCCTTGGCGGCGATGGCGGTGCGGATGGCGTACGCGAGCGCGTCCGGTTCGCAGGCGAGCAGCTTTTGCGCGTTGGCTTCGCACCATTCGAAGAAGGGCCGATCACTGATGAGGCCGATCTTGACGATCTCGGCGTAGCCGCAGAGCAGCTCGCGCGCCGGCAAGGTGCGCAACACGTCCTGATCGGCCAGCACCAGGCGCGGCTGATGGATGAGGCCGACGAGGTTCTTGCCTTCGGCGGTATCGATCGCGGTCTTGCCGCCGACGCTGGAATCCACTTGGGAGAGCAGCGTCGTCGGCAGCTGCACGAAATCGATGCCGCGCATGACAAGGCCCGCGGCAAGCCCCGTGAGATCGCCGATCACGCCGCCGCCGAAGGCGACGATCAGATCCTTGCGGCTGACGCCTTGCTGCAGCAGCCCGCGCGTGAGCTGTTCGAGACCGGCGAAACTTTTCGTCCCCTCGCCCGGCGCGAGCACGATGGCGTGCTGGGCAAGCCCCGCCTGCGCGAGGCTTGCGGTCAACGCATCGAGATGCAACGCCGCGACGTTCGCGTCGGTGACGACGAACACGCGGCCCGCCGCCGCGAACGGCGCGATCAGCGCGCCGGCGCGCGCGATCAGGCCGGGCCCTGCGAGCACATCATAGGAGCGCTCGGCCAGATTGACGTGGATCGTGTCGGTCATTTCGTATCGCGGGCCAGATAATCGCGCAGCGCCGCAAGCGTGGCGGCGACGGCGGCGTTGTGCGGGCTGTTGACGGTTTCCACCGTCAAATCGGCTTCGGCGTAGAGCGGATAGCGTTCATCCATTAGCCGCTGCATCACCGCGCGCGGATCGTCTTCCTTCAGCAAAGGGCGATCGTCGCGCTTGGCGACGCGCTTCATCAGCACGTCGAGCGGCGCCTTCAGCCAAATCGAGATGGCGCGCTCCTTCATCAGCGCGCGCGTGCGCGGATCGATGAAGGCGCCGCCGCCGGTGGCCAGCACGTGCGGCGGGCGATCCAGCAGGCGCTCGATCACGGCGCGCTCGCCGCGACGGAATTCGCATTCGCCGTGCTGAGCGAAAATCTCGGCGATGCTCTGCCCCGCCGCCGAGACGATCTCGGTATCGGCATCTACAAAGGGCAGATTGAGCGCAACCGCGAGCCGGCGCCCGATCGTGCTCTTGCCGGCGCCCATGAGGCCGACGAGCGCCACGGTGCGCGGGGGGTGGAGCCCTTCCGCCAGCCGGCGCAGCTCGGCGGCGGCGTCCGTGCGCTCGCCGATATCGCTGCTGTCGGGGCGGGTCACGAATCACCTCAAAAGGTCCGAACACGGTTAAGAGCCGGACGGGATGGAAACTCGCCACATTTTGGGGGCATTCTCTCCCGCTCGCAACGGCAGGGGCTCACGAGGCGACATGTTTAGACGCAGACGACGGCGCTCTTCCTTCTCTCGGCGCACGCCGCCGCAGGTGCATATGGCGCTGATCGGCGTCGGCGTGGCCGTGTTCGTGGGGCTGTTCGTCTATTTCATCGGCCAGTCGGACACACTCGCGCCGGAACCGCAGGAAATGCGGGTCGAACTGCCCGACGCCTTCAAACAATAAGCTCAAGGATCGCGTTCATGGTTACCCGCAGCCTGGCGATGGCCGCCGCGCTCGGCGCACTCTCGCCGCTCGCAGCATACGCGCAGCAAGCGCTGCCGACGCCGATCGAGACACAGACGCTGCGCGAATTGGACGCGTGGAGCGTGAGCGCGCTGTCGCGCGCCGAGGGCGCGTTGGCGCCAGATCTGTGGAGCCGCACCGATCCCGCCTTCCTGGCGCTGGCGTTCGAGCGCCTGCCCGCTGTTTATGAATCGCCGGCGATGCAGACGCTGGCGCGCCGCGTGCTGCTGTCGGGCGGCTGTGCGATGACGGGTACCGGCTTACTGATTGGCATCCAGGCTAACCCGATGCCGCATGCTAATGCTCTGGTGGGGGTTCTACTCGCCCTGCTTGCGGCGGTGGGTTACGCGGCGATGGTACTTTGTAGCCGTCGGTTAGCCGGTCGTTATCATCCCTTGCAGTCCGTGACGATTAGCTTTATCGCAGGGGCGCTGTTTTTGCTGCCCTGTACATTGGTTACGGGCTGGGTAAGCAGCTACTCGGCCCTGGGCTGGACGTTTCTGCTCTACCTGGGAGCTGTGCCGACGGCGCTGGCCTATTGTCTCTACTTTCGAGGCATGCGGCATACCTCAGCGACTGTGGCTGGCATTGCCACGCTACTCGA